>CBDFKB010000008.1:0-1896781 GCA_965248715.1 Rhizobiaceae bacterium | reverse complement strand
ATCTCAACCGGGTGCGCTCAAGCCGCCGGTTGGAGGTGGAGTGCTACCGCAATATTGAAGTGATCTGGCTGTTGCGGCATTTGAAGCCAGACTTCAAAACGATTGCTGATTTCCGACGCGATAACCGGGCGGCCTTCAAACATGTGTTCCGGGAGTTTGTGTTATTGTGTCGCCAACTTGATCTGTTTGGCCGGGAATTGCTGGCCGTTGATGGAACCCGGATCAAGGCTGTGAACGCCAAGGACAAGAACTTTACCAAAACCGGATTGACCAAAACCATCAAAGAGGCAGACGAGCGTCTGGCCGCATATCTGAGTGATATGGATGACGGCGATAATGGCGAGGATGGCTCACGCCCTTCAGGTGGTGATCCCAAGCTTGGTGAAAAGATCGCCAAACTTCAGGCCAGGCAAGGCCGCCACAAGGCCCTGCTTGGCGAAATGGAGTGCAATGGCGAAAGCCAGATATCGCTGAGCGACCCGGACAGCCGGTATCAAGCGGGCAAGTCCAAGGCAGGCGTTAGTTACAATGTGCAGATTGCAGTTGATTGCAAACACAAGCTGATCGTCGCGCAAGAAGTTTGTACACAGGTTGGCGATCTGGGCCTGCTGGCCAAAACGGCGGAACCAGCCCGCACGATCCTTGGTGTTGAAGAAATCAATGTTGTGGCTGACCGGGGCTACTTCAAGATTGAAGATATCGAGGATTGTGAGAAAGCCGGGCTTGTACCCTTTGTGGCCAAACCGCAGCGTGGTTCAGCGGTGCGCGAAGGTTTGTTTGCCAAGGATGTGTTTAGCTATGATGCGGACAAGAACCAGTATATCTGCCCGGCAGGTGCGGTTCTTTTGCCAATGTATGAAAGCAAAGTGCGAGGCAACAGGAAGATTGATTATTGTAACCGCAAGGCCTGCCGTACCTGTAATCTGAAAGCAAAATGCACAAAGAGTTTTCGACGGGTATCTCGACTGGAAAATGAAGCGGTTCTGGATCGTATGGCAGTGCGCGTGAAAGCCCAGCCCGAAATAATGAACGAGCGCCGCAACAGCGTTGAACATCCCTTTGGTTCGATCAAACAATGGATGGGTCAGGGTGCATTCCTGATGCGACGTCTGGAAAACGTCCGCGCCGAGTTCTCGCTTACCGCATTGGCCTACAACATCCGCCGGGCGCTCAATCTCGTCGGGGTAAAAGGATTGATGGTGGCAATACGGGCTTGAGGAGGCGCCATTGGCCAAAATCAGTCAATATCAATCGATAAAACCCAAATACCGCCCGGTATCGCGTAATCATGACAATTGAAATCGAAATCTTGCATGAAGGTCAATATCTGAAAATAAACAGCCGCAATATTAAATTGGTCATCTCAAAAGGTGTTTCCACACGGTCTGGATGGTTTTTGCGACGGCTAACCAACTGAAATCAAACTGCTTGAAAAACCGTTGTCCTTGATGCTGTAGGCAACAGAACCGATGCCTTAAACGAGCTTTGTTATCCAACTGGCCATGCTTGCTTGTGCCAATCGCTTCTCCCGAATTTCAAAAAAACACCCGGCAGCGTTCCGCCCAAACTATGCAACCGTCATCGCCTAATAAACAGCTGCAAAGATAACGCCGTACCCCATCCTCCCGCGCGCGCCAATGTAGGTAGCGCCAAGCGCACCCATAAGTGACACCAAGTGACATCCATTGGACAATATGGTAAGTTTATATTACCAATTGAAGGCTAGGTCGTATGTGGTGCTGAAGTATCGACAATCGGGGCCAATAACACCGTCTGGAGGCTGTTTCCAGCGCCAGCTACGGGGCTCTTGGTGGCATGCCAGCTCCACTATTGTGGACCTCGCCCGTGCTGCATTTGCATCCAGGTGCGGCAAAGGAAATTTGTTTAGCGCTTGTCACCAAGTGTTGGATACGCTTCGTCGCGCTATCTGTTTGTTTTGTCGCGTATTCTTATCCGAAAACCGCTACACACTTTTCGGGAATACGCTCTAGAATATTCCGGCTTCGAGGCCGGCCGCCATCAACTGACCAAGCTTCTTGCAACGTGGTGCGAATGCGTCTGAAAATTCGCCACGGCAGATCACCGGATCATGCACCGCGCGCCAGCGCAGCCCGGTTGCAATCGTTTCCACGCCACGCCTGGTGCCGGTACCGTCATGGCCGGCGCGGATGTACAAGGCGTAGGCGAGGCCCTGGGTTTCCTCCACACAGGGATAGTAGATCCGGTCGAAGAAATCCTTCAGCGCACCGCTCATGTAACCGAGATTTTCGGTTGTGCCGAGAATGATCGCATCGGCGCTCTTAACATGTTCGGGTGTGGTGTCGAAGGGGCTTAGCGCTTCTATCGTAACGCCGCCGATTTCCGGGTGGTTAGCACCTTCGATTACCGCGTCAAGCAACGCCCGGGTATTGGCCGATGGCGCGTGGGCGACGATCAAGATTTTCTTTGCCGACATCGGGTTTTCCTGATCATAGACATTACTTGCTCTGTATCACCTGCCGATCAGTGCGGCCATATCGGCAAATAGGTGGTTTATCGCGCTTGTGTCGCTGGCCTGGCCGCAATACAGCATAGCGCTCAACCAATGTGGAAACAAAATTATGCCGGTTGCCGAACTTGCCAGCGCGCGCATCGACTATTTAGATCAGGGTTGCGGTCCACCGGTGCTGCTGGTGCACGGTTTTGGCTCCACCAAGGAAGTAAACTGGGTCAACACCGGTTGGGTCAAACGGCTGTTGGCGCAAGGGTTTCGGGTAATCGCCCATGACAATCGTGGACATGGCGGAAGCGAGAAATTCTATCAGCGCGAAGATTATTCGCTGGCCACCCTTGCCGGCGATGCGGTCGGCCTTCTCGATCATCTGGAGATCGAACGCTGTGATCTGATCGGTTATTCGATGGGCGCGCGGATATGTTCGCTGATCACCATGCAAACGCCGGCGCGGACCCGCCGGCTGGTTATTGGCGGCAATGGCATTGCCATGATCCATGGTGCTGGCGACTGGTCGGCGGTGGTTGCTGGATTATTGGCGGACAAAGCTGACGCGATTATCGACCCACGGGCTAAGGCGTTTCGCGCCTTTGCCGATCAGACCGGCAACGACCGCAAGGCGCTTGCGGCATGTCTGGCCGGTGCCCGTCACCGCTTCTGCGATGCTGATTTCCGCGCGATCGCGGTGCCGGTGCTGGTTGCGGTTGGCACCGCCGACGACATCGCTGGAGATGGCGCCGCGCTAGCTGATCTAATGCAACAAGGCCGCCATTTGCCAATCCCCGGGCGCGATCACATGAAATCGGTCGGCGACAAGGTGTTCGTCGAGGGTGCAATAAATTTTCTACGAACAGGTTGAGAATTGCTCGGCGATATCAAATTTCCTTTGGTACAACAAGATTTGCTCAGCTACAGCCGCTAGTGCCGCCGCAGGTATCGCATTTTAGGCAGGTGCCATTACGCACCATGGTGAAATTACCGCATTCACCGCAGGCTTCACCTACATAACCCTTCATACGGGCAAGTGCTGCCTGTTGGGCGCTGTCGATTTCGGTTTTTGGCGTGGCTTTGTTGACCTCGGCTGCCGACGCTGGCACAGCGGAAGGTGCTATTTGCGGCGTAAGATCGCGTTTGAACGCGGTCGGTTGCTCGTTGAAATTGGCAGCAATCGCCGCCGGGGCAAGGGCGGCAATGCCACCGGTAGCTGCGGCAGCGGACATGACAGTCACCGGCGCCCCAGAACCGGGGGCAGGGGAGGAAGCGCTGCCCGCCGGTTCGCCCGCCGGCGGCCGATTTTCATCGCCAGCGGAAACTACTTTAAGATTGTGGCCCCTGGTCAGGCCCTTGGAAACCGGCTCGGCACGGCCCTCGCGCACGCCGCGGCCAAGCGCGGTATTGGAAAAGTCGGACAAATCCACATGGGAAAGGTCATGGCGGCCAAGATAGGAGATCGCCAATTCACGGAAAATGTAGTCGAGCACCGAAGTAGCGTTCTTGATCGCGTCATTGCCCTGGACAATGCCGGCCGGTTCAAAACGGGTGAAGGTGAATGCCTCGACATATTCCTCCAGCGGCACGCCATATTGCAGGCCGAGCGATACCGAGATTGCGAAATTGTTCATCATCGCCCTAAAGGCGGCACCTTCCTTGTGCATATCGATGAAGATTTCACCCAGTCGGCCGTCATCATATTCGCCAGTACGAAGGTAAACCTTGTGGCCACCGACATTTGATTTCTGCGTATAGCCCTTGCGCCGGTCAGGTAATTTTTCGCGTTCGCGGGCGACGATTTCAACCACCCGCTCGACAATGCGTTCGGTTATTGCCGGCACCCGTGCCGCCATCGGCGCGTCAATCAGTTCGTCAAGGGCGTCTTCGTCATCATCATCCACGATCAAAGATGCGTTGAGCGGCTGGGACAATTTCGAGCCGTCGCGGTAGAGCGCGTTGGCTTTCAGCGCCAATTTCCATGACAATTCATAGGCCTGTACGCAGTCTTCGACCGTAGCGTCGTTTGGCATATTGATGGTTTTGGAAATCGCACCGGAGATGAACGGTTGTGCCGCCGCCATCATGTGGATGTGGCTGTTGGCCGACAGTGCTCTGACCCCGATCTTGCCGCATGGCGATGCGCAGTCGAACACCGCAAGATGTTGCTTTTTCAGGTGCGGCGCACCTTCCAGTGTCATCGCCCCGCAGCAATAGATGTTGGCTTCACCGATCTGATTTTTGGAAAAACCGAGCGCCGCCAGCACGTCGAAGGTGAAGTCGTCTAATTGTTGATCGCTAAAGCCGAGCACGTCGCGGCAAAAATCATCGCCAAGGATGAACCGGTTAAAGGCGAATTTGATGTCGAAGGCGGTGGCGAGACCGGCCTCGATCGTATCGATCTTTTCTTTAGTAAAGCCCTTGGCTTTGAGTGCCGCATGGTCGATGCCTGGCGCATCGAGCAATGTGCCGCGGCCGAGCGCATAATCGATCATTTCGGTGATCTCGCCCTTGTCATAGCCAAGGGTTGTGAGCGAAGCGGGCACGGCGCGGTTGATGATCTTAAAATAGCCGCCGCCGGCCAGTTTTTTGAACTTCACCAGGGCGAAATCAGGTTCGATGCCGGTGGTATCGCAATCCATCACCAGGCCGATGGTGCCGGTCGGTGCAATTACCGTGGTCTGGGCATTGCGATAGCCATGTTCGGTGCCCAATTCCACCGCCCGGTCCCAAGCCTTGCAGGCATGCTCGAGCAATTTGGGCTGCGGGCAGGATGCGTGGTCCAGTGCCACTGGTGCAATCGACAAGCCTTCGTAGCCGCTATCTTTGCCCTTAGCGGCGCGGCGGTGATTGCGCATCACCCGGGCCATGTGATCGGCGTTCGGCTGATATCCAGAAAACGGGCCCAGTTCACCGGCCATCTCGGCCGATGTGGAATAGGCAACGCCGGCCATCAAGGCGGAAATCGCGCCGCAGATCGCCCGTCCCTTAGCCGAATCGTAAGCGATACCCGAAGTCATCAACAAGCCGCCGATATTAGCGAAGCCGAGCCCAAGTGTGCGGTATTCGTAGGACAGTTTGGCGATCTGGCGCGACGGGAACTGGGCCATCAGCACCGAGATTTCCAAGGCGATGGTCCACAGCCTGGTTGCGTACTCAAACCCCTCAATATCGAAATCGAAATCGAGCGCACCGCTGGCCGCATGGCTAAACTGCATC
Organism: Rhizobiaceae bacterium; assembly: GCA_965248715.1. GTDB lineage: Bacteria > Pseudomonadota > Alphaproteobacteria > Rhizobiales > Rhizobiaceae > CBDFKB01. The sequence continues at coordinate 1,891,083 of CBDFKB010000008.1, read as the reverse complement.
AGGTTCAGCGATGCCAGATTGCATGCCGTGTCATCGAGAAACATGTACTCCGAGCACGGGTTGGAGGCGCGTATCGGCCCGGACGCCGGGCAGGTGTGCCAGTCATTGATGGTGGTGTGGAATTGAACGCCGGGATCAGCTGATGCCCAAGCGGCATTGCCAATTTTTTCCCACAATTGCCGCGCCGGCATGGTCTTGTGCACGTTCCCGTCGGTACGGCGCACCAAATCCCAGTCGTCATCGTTTGCCACCGCAGCTAAAAAGGCATCGGTCACACGCACCGAGTTGTTCGAATTTTGGCCGGAAACCGTCAAATAGGCATCGGAATCCCAATCGGTATCATAGACCGGGAAATCGATATCAATATAGCCCTGGCGCGCGAGTTGGATCACCCGCTTGACGTAGTTTTCCGGCACCTGGGCCCGCTTGGCAGCACGGATTTCGCGCTTAAGGGCCGGGTTTCTGGAGGGATCGAAACAATCATCACCGGTGCCCTGGCAATTAACGCAGGCGCGCATAACCGCGCTCATGTGTTTTGCAACGGTTTTGGATCCGGTTACCAGCGCCGCGACCTTTTGTTCTTCGCGCACCTTCCAGTCGATATAGGCTTCGATGTCCGGATGGTCGACATCGACCACCACCATTTTTGCGGCCCGGCGGGTGGTTCCGCCGGATTTGATTGCACCGGCCGCTCGGTCGCCGATTTTCAGAAAGCTCATCAGGCCCGACGATTTGCCGCCGCCGGAAAGCGATTCGCCGGCGCCACGCAAGTGCGAGAAATTCGACCCGGTACCGGAGCCATATTTAAACAGCCGCGCTTCACGCACCCACAAATCCATGATGCCGTTATCATTAACCAAATCGTCTTTGATCGATTGGATAAAGCAGGCGTGCGGCTGAGGGTGTTCGTAAGACGATTTCGATTTCGTCAGTCGGCCGGTTTCGTGATCGACGTAAAAATGGCCTTGGGCCGGTCCGTCGATGCCATAGGCCCAAAAAAGTCCGGTGTTGAACCATTGCGGGCTGTTCGGCGCCGCGCGCTGGGTAGCCAGCATGTAGCGCATTTCGTCAAAAAAAGATTGGGCGTCGTCTTCGCTGTCGAAATAGCCGCCTTTCCAACCCCAATAGGCCCAGGTGCCAGCCAAACGATCGAAGACTTGGCGTGCGTCGCGTTCCGGGCCGAAGCGCTCGTCTTCGCTCAGATCATCAATCGCCGCCCGGTCGGGTTCGCTGCGCCAGAGCCAAGAGGGGACGGTTGTTTCCTCGATACGCTTTAGCCGCGCAGGAACCCCGGCCTTGCGAAAATATTTTTGCGCGAGAATGTCACTTGCCACCTGGCTCCAGGACTTTGGCACTTGGATATCTTCTAGGCGGAAAACGATCGATCCGTCAGGATTGCGAATTTCGCTGGTAGCGACGCCAAATTCAATTTTTCCGTATGGATCCTGCCCCTTGGTCGTGAAATGACGCTCGATGCGCATATTGGTCTGCCTTCTTTATATTCGTACGGGTTATGAATTCCGTACCCCCGTTCTGTTCACCGACTTCGAATAATAGGTCCGAATTTCGGTACGCACCACCACCCTGCGGACACACGATGCGCGCCCGTGTCACCGGATCGTAGCGCCCGGTTTCCATTTACGAATTTTTGCGACCGCAGAGCCACACTGAACGAACTAATGGCTGTGTTTGAAGTCCCAACTGATAACTATATATGGTATGCAGCCTGCGCGCAAATACTAAATAATGGGTTAATGCCGGCAATTTGGCCTGATTTCACGTGAGCCAAAACCCACACCAAAGCAACACATAATCAAACCAGAGACGCACTCACGCCGCCAGGAAAACCGCTTCAACTTCAGTCTCGGAAATTTGGTGTCGACGCTGGATATCAAACCGACCTGCATTCGTTACAGTTTGATACCTCAACACCCATTCTTCACTGGCAGAAGCTATTATGACTCGGAATTTCCCGTCAAGATGTTGATTGAAATATTTCACTATTCGCAAAATACAGTGGATTACTGTGGACAGTGACAATCGAGTTTTTATAAAAGAATCATTCGAAAACAATGTGCTATAAGCTTTTTTGCCAAAGGCCGTTGAATTTGCTGTGGATGCGGTGGTTGAAGTTGCCACAAAAGACTTGGCAAGCGCGGTTGATGGTGCATGTGGGCCGCATCGCAGCAAAATTCATAATGCAAAAATTCCATTGATGCCGACAAAGCCCGGAATTCAGGCGGTTTTCCTTTCTCGCATGCACATTACGCCACCGCATCCGATTCGGATTGTGAGTGGGTTTGCGAATTGCTCAACTGGTGAGGGAGCTGCGATAAATTACAACAGATCAAGCCAATGCAAGGTCAGTGCCGGCCCATTTTTGGTGCTGGTGCCGGTTAGCCTCCTGTGTTTTTGCTCACGTGCATTGATTGCTTGGCGAGAGATCCCGGTTGCCTGTTCCATGTCATGCATCGTGTGGCCGGCGAGAATCATCGACATAATCGTCATATCGATTTCATCGAAGGGAATGTCATCTGCCTTGGGAATGGGTAATTGCCTGCTCAACAAATAGAGTTTGGTACCGGCAAAACGCGCCATCTTGGTGAAAGCGCTGAACATCGGGTTATCGACCTCGCGCGCCGCGCCGCCGGAAATGATCGCCATGCCTTGTTTGTGTATGCCAACCGCGATCGCTACCCCGTCAACCAACCCGTAGCGCTCCGCTTGCTCGAACACATATTTATCTTCTGCCCATTTGCGCACCCGGCGCCAGGTCGTCGGGTAGGCGAATTTCGCGCACCAATGGATCAAAGGGTCCCTGGATTGATAATTATTGCTCAAATACTCCTCGGTCCAGGCGGTGGGCAAGGTAATAAACGATTGATTAGCAATCATTGAGTTATCTTTGGTCACGAAATCTATACCGATTGCTAAACCAATGAACCCTAAATTGTGCGCTACCCTATTAAATGCTGCCAATAATTCGTCGGCGGTTTCGGCGCCGTGCATTTCCCTGTATCCCTCCAGCGTCTTGATATCCATGATATTTCCTTGTCATTCGTCAAGGTGTAAGCCGTGAAACTTGCACTAATAGGTATTGTGTTTTACATCTGTAAATGTGCGCCATGGGTGACGCTTGGTAAATAGGAAACTAGTGATGAATAAATACGCCCTGGCAATTGGCCGCGCATTTTGCAGCCTCTCACCCTATGATCGGCTATTGGTTATCGGCTTTCTTTGTGATCACGAGCAGCCTGGCCTGCTGGCGAACAAGATTGCGGGGATTGTGGACGATAGCCAAGCGCGCCCAGAATCTCGACCAGCCGATCCCGATTTTCAGGCTCCATTCCCTCAGCTATCTCAATTACCTGAGCTGCGAGCTCGTCAAACTCATTAGGATAAAGCAACTGCACGGGCCGCACCCCAAGGTGCGGGGCTAACCGTTCGGCAGCGCTTCGATCGATTTCCCGTGTGCCCGCCTCCATACGGCGCACAGTATCGGCCGGCAATTTGGCGGCGCGCGCCAACTGGCTAATCGACTTGCCGGCCTCGGTACGCAGCCGCCGCAGCAACAATCCGCTTTCTTCCAAATGCTTGCTCCGCTCGATTCGACACGACTGGATAGCAGATCGTACTCCATCGCGACGACCGGGGGAACCGGTCGAAATCCGGACCGCTAACGCGCCATGCTTATTCTTTGTTGAGCATATTTACCTCCGGTAAACTGCAAAGTGCCAGTATTGCCGCGATAGCGAAAATATTCTTGCCTTCAACCCTCTATTCTACCCGGGAAAACAGGATCTGGCCTATGTCTTTAAAGAAAAAACCAACAATGGCGCAAGACACATCCGAGGATACGGTCAAATATTTTGACGACCACATCGCCTATTTCTATGGCAGAATCAGCGCTGCAATCGGCGCCTTGATTACCTACCACCTTACTGAAAACACGATCTTTTTCAACATAGTGATCGGCCTTATCGCCATCATGATTGCTGAGATTGGGAATATTAGGACCTACAAAAAGGTCGGCATACCCACCACCACCCAATACCATTCCTGGCAACGTCATTATATTTTTCTATCTGTTGGTTATTCGTTGTTGCTGGGGCTTTGGGGTTATTTCTGTTTCACGATATCGGCTGATCCATTTATCCATTTGTTGTGCGTAGCCATTGTGCTCGGCAACGTTCTTAGTGTGGTCGTGCGCAATTTTTCCAGCGACAAGATCATCACGATGCAAATTCTGGCGGTCGCGTTTCCGATGATGCTGGGGATGATGAAATTCGGTGATATCCGCAGTATGATTTTGGCCGCGTTCTTTTTGCCGCTTTTTGCCAGCGTGCGCGACATGTCCGGCCGGCTGCGCGAGTTATTTTCCAGTGCAAAGGCCCATTGCGAGAAAAAGGAGCGGATCACCCAACAATTGGAATCAGCGCTCAACAATATGTCGCATGGGCTGATCATGTTTGATTCCGAGGTTAAGGTGGTGATTGCCAACCGAAAGTCGCGTGAAATTCTTGGCATTAGCGTGGACGCGGCCTGCGAAGATCAAAGCCTGCTTGAAATCGCCCAGCAGGTTGATATGGATTCGAGCCAGAGTTCGAATAAGGTACATACATTCGCCGCCGCAATCGACGAACGCGAACGCTATCAAGGTCGCAAGCGGTTGATCGATTTGGGCGGCGGGCTGCATGTCGAGGTCAATTTCAAGGCGCGGATGACCGGCGGCATGGTAGCGGTTATCGAAGATGTGTCGGAACGGGTGCGGGCAGAAGCAAAAATTGATCAATTGGTCCGCTTCGACGAATTGACCGGCTTGCAGAACCGGACGTTTTTCCGCCAGCAGGCGACCCAAATGCTCAGCCGGTTGGCAGATAAGTCGGCGGCGGCGCTTTTGTTCATCGATCTGGGAGACTTCAAGCGGGTCAACGATACCCTTGGCCATGAGGCGGGCGACCATCTGCTCGGCGTGGTCGGCGAACGGCTGCGTGCGGCGTTGCCAATAAACACCCTATTGTGCCGTTCCGGCAGCGACGAATTTGTTGCCCTGGTGCCGAAGATAAAATCCAATGACGAGGTCGCGTTTTTGGCCGACAAATTAGTATCTATGGTTCCCAAGGGCATCACGTTTGGCGATCAGCCGTTGCGGATCAGTATCAACATTGGCATTGCCCTATATCCGCAGAATGCGACATCGCTCAACAAATTGTCGAAGCAGGCCGACATGGCGCTTTATTACTCCAAATCGATTGACAAAAACAGCTACAGTTTCTTTAAGCAAGAGTTCGATACGCGCCTCAAGCAGCGCTTGCAGGTGGAAACCGACCTGGTCAATGCGATCGAAAGAGAAGAGTTTGTCCTACACTTTCAGCCGCTTCTGAACTTGGCCGACGGCAGCATCAAAACCTGCGAAGCATTGATCCGCTGGATGCACCCTGAAAAAGGGATCATCACCCCGACCGAATTCATTCCGCTGTCGGAAGAACTGGGATTAATCGAGAAAATCGGTGAGTGGACCTTAAACGAGGCTTGCCGCCAATGCGCCACCTGGCCGGGCGATATCAGTGTTGCCGTCAACATTTCGACGGTCCAGTTTCGGATTGGCAATATTGTTCAATTGGTGCGCAACGCCTTGCAGGGTTCGGGGCTCGACCCTTCCAGGCTTGAGGTGGAAATCACCGAGACTGCGGTATTGGGCGACATGGACAATGCCAGCCAGGTGCTGCGGGAAATTTGCGACCTTGGGGTACGGATATCGCTAGATGATTTCGGAACCGGCTATTCGAGCCTGAGCTATCTGCACAAATTGCCGCTGGACAAGGTCAAGATCGACAAAACGTTTGTGGATGATCTTTCCAACAACATGCGGTCACGCACCTTGCTGGCCGGCATCACTTCGCTGGGCAATGCGTTGGGATTGCGTATTGTCGTCGAGGGCATCGAGAGCAAAGAACAATTCGACCTGCTGTCCACCGGCTATCACGTCGATGAAGTCCAGGGATTCTATTATTCTCGGCCGTTGGTTGGCGATGCGCTGAAAGAATTTCTCGATAAACCGGTCGGTTTGCCAGGTGCGATGGCCGCCTAAGCCGAGGCATCAGGCGCTCTTTATGCCGGCGCTGGTGGCAACCTGGTTCAATCCAGATATGAAGGCCAAATATGATCAGCTCAAAGCAGCAGGAAAACCGTCAAAAGTCGCCATAATCGCTGTCATGCGAAAACTTATCGTACTCGCAAATGCCCTCCTAAGGGACCAGCGAATGTGGAACAAAAACATCACTTGATTAATACGGATATTCTAGAGCGTGTCACCCAAAAGTGGGTACCGGATTTGGGAAAAATGACACGCATAAACAAAGTAATAGTGCGACGAAGCTATCCCACGCTTCGTGACAAGCGCTAGGTCAGTATTAGCCGCCATTGGTATAATTTCCGCCGCTTGTTGCAATCTGGCGCTGATACAGTTGCAATCGTGGTATGGGCAAAATTCATAGTAGCGTTACTTGTTGAAACAATATTTTTTCTTTATCATCGACTTTGCTTAGAAAAACAATCGTCGATCTTCGGCATCTAGTGGTTCGATTCCAACAAATCGATCCCCTAGTTTTTTTCGCTGCTGGATCAACTTATCGAAACATTTGAGTGCATTATACATAATCGGAGTGCAACAAAGACGGACTCAAATGTTTCGGCCGATCCACTAGGCGGCGTTAAGGATACTCACCATGCATTACAAATTGTGGAGCCGGATTGCCAAAGAATTGGAAGAACGCCTGGAACGGGCACCGACTGGGCACCTGGCGTCAATGCGCGGCAAATTCTACGCCAAGCTGATTGCCTCGGAAAATCTTTTGATCGAGGCCTTTGAAAACTCGCGACGGGCCGCAAACGTCAAGGTGACATCGGCGTCCCATCCCAATACCACCGGCGGATCGTTGGAATTCGGCCCGATCCTGCATTGGCTTAATCACCCGCCATTGCTGATGGAACCGGCAGTCGAAGTGATCGTCAAGGTGTTGAACCTAATCGAAGGAAAGCCGCTGCCGGCGTCGCAAATTACCGGCGCGGAATTCGACGAAATATTGAAGATTGCAGCCACCGCGGGGCTAGTTACCGAAGACGGTTCGCTGGCTGGAACCAGTAAATACGAATTGCTGGATACCGGCTGGCTGTTCTGCATGGTGTACTTTTTCTATTATCGGGTTTTCCCCGAAAAGATTTTTCCATTCAACAACACCCCGGCAAAGCCAGTCCAGCTCACGGCGGCCGACGGCAAACATTGCAAGATTGCCATTCTTGGTGACTGGGGCACCGGTGAATATGGCCATGCCGGCGGACCAGCGCTCGCCGTCATGGCGGCGATCGAGACCCTTGATCCGGACTACATTGTTCATTTGGGCGACGTTTATTATGCCGGCACCGAAGGTTTTGTCCGTGCGCTGGGTGAAGAAGACAATCACCTGATGGACAAATGGCCGGCACGGCGTTCCGGCGGCAACGACAGGGCTAAAACTTCGTTCACCCTCAACTCCAACCACGAGATGTATGATGGCGCCAACGGTTATTTCGGGGTAGCGCTCAAGCAACGCCGCACCCCGTTTTGGGCCCAACGCAAGGCAAGTTTTTTTGCAGCCGAATTCGGAGACTGGGCCATTGTCGGCCTGGATTCTGCCTATTATTCATCGCCGCATGACCTGTTCTTGGGCGGTGACCTAGGCGGCATGGCCAGCGTTCAGGTCAATTGGGTCAAGCGCCATTATGGAGAGCGGCGGGGCAAAAAGATTATCGCCATGACCCATCACAATGGGGTCAATTATGATGGCCGCGAGCGGGTCGAAGATTATTGGGCGCAGATGAAAGCAGCGTTTGGCGATGTGCCCGACTATTGGTACTGGGGCCACATCCACAACGGCATTGTTTATGGCGACGACTTGCCGTTGGCACAAGGCGCCAAATTGCGTTGTGTTGGTCATGGTGCAATCCCCTATGGCAATGCTTGGGGGCTAAAGGACGTACCGCATATCGACTATTATCCGCAGACCCGGATCTCTTCGCCAAGCGATGTTTCCAACCGGGTGCGCAACGGTTTTGCCATGATCACATTAGGCAAGCATGGCGCAATCAGCGAAGCATTCTATGAGGTCGAGGATGGCACTAAAGTGCCGATCAAGGTCTGGAGCCGGCCAGCTGCCGCCGGGGTATGACTAAGCAAAAATGTTGACTGGTTATGGCTAGGCCGGTTGGCGAGCTTGGCTGCTCATGGTTGCGCAGACCAACAGCATAACCGAACCAAATAGGAAAAACGCACCTGGAAAATAGATCGGCACGGCTGTGCTGGTGAACAAGGACAAGGTTGCCGTGGAGGCCGCCGGGCCAATGATTGCCGACAGCCCGGCCAGCCCGGTAAATGATCCTTGCAAATAGCCTTGTTGCGACTGCTCGACCTGTTTGGAGGCGAGCGCCTGTAGTGCCGGCACCGCGCAGCCAATGCCGAGCACATGGGGAATGATGCCGCAATAGGCGAGCCAGCCATAAGGGTTGAAAGCGAGCACTAAATACATCGCGGCACTCAGGCAAAATCCGATGATCATGGTTCGCACCTCGCCCAACCAGCCCACCACGCGCCCAACCAAGATGCCTTGAACCACAAAAAACGAAATGCCGACCACCGCCAACGAATAGCCGGCCTCGCGAATGCCCCAGCCATATTGGATTTGCGTAAACAGCACCCACATGGCCTCCAGGCCACGCTGCATGATGTTGGCAAAGAAAATGATCGCAGCCAAAATCGCCAATCCCTTTCGGGAGAAAATCCAGCCGATGGTGCTGAACGGATTGGCGTGCCACAAATTGTTGGCCTCGCGTTTCTCCGGTGGCAGGGTTTCTTTCAAAAACCTCAGGCCGACCAAGACGTTGATGAACGACAGCGCGGCGGCGAAAAAGAACGGATAGCGGATATCGATTTCGCCCAGCACGCCGCCAATCAGCGGTCCGATGATAAATCCGACACCGAATGCGGCGCCGATCAGCCCGAAGCCGGCGGCCCGTTTGTCGGGTTCGGTCACGTCGGCGACATAGGCGTTAGCAATCGAGAAAGTGGCGGCAAACCCACCGCCCATTGCACGGGCGAAAATCATCCAGCCGATGGTCGGTGCAAAGGCGAGCAGGATATTGTCCATACCAAGCGCCGCCAATGCGATTAACATAACCGGCTTGCGGCCATAGCGGTCGGAAAGCGCGCCCATAAGTGGAGCAAACAGGAACTGCATGCCGGAAAACACTACCGCAGTCACCCCGTAAAGCGCGGCAATCTCGGCCACCGACCCGCCGGTTAATTCCTGGACCAGGATCGGCAGGATAGGCCACATCAAACCAACCCCGATCATGTTGATCATGACGGTGACGAGTACGATGATCAAACTGGCGTTGGGCAAGGTCTGGAGCAGTTCGTTTTTTGCTGGGGCGTGGAGTAGGGCGCGCGCAAGGGCAAACAGTAGCTATCCGTCGCGCTGGCCCGATATCGGTGCTACGTAGGCCAGGTCCATGTCCCAGGGAAAATAGATCCAGGTATCCTGGGAGACTTCGGTGACAAAAGTATCGGCGGTCGGCTGACCCAACGGCTTGGCGTAGACAGTAGCCAGATGCGCTTTGGGCAATATTTCACGCACCACCATCGCGGTCTTGCCAGTGTCGGTCAAATCGTCGATCACCAGTATTTTCGTGCCGCCATCCCCCGATTGGGCGATCAGGTCCGCCGAAACCGATTTGATGATCTCCAGGTCCCCCTGATCTTTGTACTCGTGATAGGAGGCGATGCAGATGGTCTCGATTTTGCGGATACCAAGTTCGCGGGCAATAATTGCCGCTGGCACCAGGCCACCACGGGTGATCGATACGATTGCATCCCAGCCGCCATTTGTTTCGGCAATACCCGATAGACGCCAGGCCAGCGCCTTGCAGTCGCGGTGGAATTGGTCCCAGGAAACCGGGAAGGCCTTGTTGGCAGCATCGGACATGTTAATCACCGGAAGGTTGTGAGCGGTGCCGCTTGTTAGCGTGCGGCGATGTCGGTTTCAATGCACACGCACGAGTTCTGAGGTCTGCATAATTTGTAGAATTTATTTCTAATATATTGATACAAGTTGAATTCCAGTAGCATGACATTCTCACATATTCCTTGAATGTTAGCGGAAAGCCGGCGCTGGCCCGAATTTGGTTCGGCTGATTCGTTTTCAAATTGGGTTGCGGAGCGAAATTGTCATGTTGCCTACCATCGGTGCCGATCTCGCGCTCGCCCAACCGAATAGCAAAACCAACATCGGCGATCTTGTTGCCCGTTATGGCGATCTCGACGGGCGGCAATTGCTGCAGGCGATGATCGAACGTGAATTCCCGGGTGAAATCGGGATTTCTTCGTCATTCGGCGCGGAATCAGCGGTGCTGTTGCACTTGGTATCGACGATCGAACCGGCGACCCCGGTGCTGTTTCTTAACACCGGTAAACTGTTCCCGGAAACCATCGCCTATCGTGATTTACTGGTTGACCGGCTTGGATTGAGTGATGTGCGGGTGTTGCGGCCGGCACCAGCCGATGTGGCACACCAGGACCCAACTGGTGATTTGTGGCACCGCGACGCCGAAGGCTGCTGTGATCTTCGCAAGGTGGTGCCGTTGAAACTGGAGCTCGCCGGGTTCGCCGCATGGATCACCGGGCGCAAGCGTTTCCAGGCGGTGACCCGCAGCCAATTGCCGAAGATCGAAGCCGATGGCGTTGCGGTCAAGATCAACCCGCTGGCCGGCTGGAGTGCGGATGAGGTGGCGGCTTATATGGGACGGCACAAATTACCGAAACACCCGCTGATTTCTCGCGGATTTCAGTCAATCGGCTGTGCGCCATGCACATCTATGGTAACGCCCGGAGACCATGCGCGGACCGGGCGCTGGCGCGGATCGGAAAAGACTGAATGCGGTATTCATATTGCCAACGGCAAAGTGCGCCCGGCCGCTGACCCGAAGGCCGCCTAACTGGTCAACGCCCTCTATGGCCTGTGGACAATTATGGTTGTGGCGGGCGGTTTTTGGAACCGCTCAATCGGGGAGTTTCCCATCCTCGCTCACACTCGGCTTTGCGCCACCGAAATTGATCGCGCTTTCCTCGCGCTTGATTAGCCGGAAAATGTTTTGCCGGTGCTTGACCCACATGATCGCAGTTAGCACCACGAATAACTCACCGACTTGCGGATAGCCAAAACCAAAAAATGCCACGGTGGTGGCGAGCGAGGCCAACAACGAGGCAAGCGACGAATACCGGGTGACTGTTGCCACCACCAACCAGATCACCGCAAATACTGCTGCGAGCGAAACTGCGAACGCTAGCGCGATGCCAAGAAAAGTCGCCACCCCCTTGCCACCACGAAACTTTAACCAGACCGGGAAACAATGGCCAAGAAATGCCCCAAAACCGGCGGCGAGCGCCGGGTCGGGGCCAAAGCGAGCGGCAAGTAGGACCGCAAGCGCGCCCTTGGCCAGATCGCCAGCAAGAGTGGCTGCCGCAAGGGCTTTCGAACCGGTTCTAAGCACATTGGTGGCGCCGATATTGCCGGAACCGATTTCGCGTACATCGCCTTTGCCGGCTAGTTTGGTCAAGATCAGGCCGAACGGGATCGAGCCTAACAAATAGCCGAGCAACAGCGCCGCCAAGAGCCAGGGCAGGGCGATGCTCCAACTGATTGGATCAGGCATAGGCACGGCTCCGGGAATTAGATCACTCGGCGTTCTCATCATGGGCGAACACAGTGTGTCCTGCAACCATGGTTCGCATTACCTTGCCGGAAAAGCGGCTGCCTTCGAATGGGGTGTTTTTGGACCGCGAACGGATCGATTGTTCCCGCACGATCCATGGATAACCGGTATCGAACAGCACTAGATCGGCCGCGACGCCTTTTTTCAGTGTGCCACCGGTCAGACCAAACAATTTGGCGGGCCGGCATGACAAGGCGTCGATCAACCGGCCAAGCGGAACCAGACCATCGTGATGGAGCCTGAGCGCTGCGCTGAGCAGGGTTTCGAGACCGATCCCGCCGGCTGCTGCTTCCGCGAAAGGAAGGCGCTTGGTGTCCACGTCATGGGGGTCGTGGCTGGAAACGATGATGTCGATGGTGCCGTTCGCCAGGCCTTCGATCACCGCCTGGCGGTCATCTTCGCTGCGCAACGGTGGTGACATGCGAAAGAAGGTGCGGTAGCGGCCGATGTCGTTTTCGTTGAGCGACAGGTGGTTGATCGATACCCCGGCGGTAATCTGCGGACTGTCGTTCTTAAACCGGCCAAGCGCTTCGACCGAACTGGAGGTGGAAACCTGGGCTGCGTGGTAAAGACCGCCGGACAGTTTCGCCAGCCTGAGATCCCGTTCCAACACAATGGTTTCGGCTTCCCTCGGTATGCCGGGCAGGCCGAGGCGGGTCGCGGTCAGGCCTTCGTTCATTACACCATTAGCGGCCAGATCCGGGTCCTGGGTTTCGAGTGCGACGCGCACGCCGAAATCGCGCGCATAGCTCATCGCGCGGCGCACCAGCAAGCTGCTACGCAAGGTTTTGCGGCCTTCGGAAATCATCACCGCGCCAGCTCCGGCCATTAGGCCAATTTCCGACAATTCGCTGCCGGCTAGACCCTTAGTTACCGCCGCACTCGGGTGGACCCGCACAATGGCGTTTTCCGCCGCCTCGCGACGCACAAAGTCGACCAAAGCCACATCATCGATCACCGGGTCGGTTTGCGGCATCATCACGAAACCGGTAACCCCGCCAGCCGCGGCCGCGGCACTTGCCGAGGCGATGGTTTCACGATGCTCGCTGCCCGGTTCGCCGGTAAAGACCCGGGCGTCGATCAGGCCAGGCGCAGCATGCAGATCATCGGCCACAATAAGCGTTGCCCCGTCAGGCGTGCCCGGTTCGCCGGCGGTGTCGATATCGCAAATCACGCCATCTTCGATCAGGATCGAGGCGCGCTGATCAATATTTTGCGACGGGTCGACCAAATGTGCGTTGCGAATAAGGACCACACCACTCATGACCGCGCTCCGCTACTTGCCAGCGCTTCGATGACCGCCATTCTGACCGCAACGCCCATTTCGACTTGCTGCTCGATCACGCTTTGTGGCCCGTCGGCGATCGCGGTTGAAATCTCAACCCCCCGGTTCATTGGACCAGGATGCATGACCAGTGCATCCGGCGCCGCATTGGCCAAAGCTTTTTTGTCGAGGCCGAAGAAGCGGAAATATTCCCGTGCCGAAGGCACCAGGGCACCGGCCATGCGTTCACGTTGCAATCGTAGCATCATCACTACGTCAACCCCGGCCAAGCCCTTTGGCATGGCATTAAACACCTCCACGCCGAGATTGGTTGCATCGGCCGGCAGCAAGGTGGAAGGAGCTACCAGCCGCACCCGCGCGCCCATGGCGTTTAACAGCAAGATGTTGGAGCGCGCGACCCTGGAATGCAAGATGTCGCCGCAAATCGCCACAGTCAGACCGGCCAACCGGCCGCGTGCGCGGCGGATGGTCAGGGCATCCAAAAGCGCCTGGGTCGGGTGTTCATGGGCACCGTCGCCGGCATTGATCACCGAACAACTGACCTTTTGTGACAACAACTCCACAGCGCCTGCCGCACGGTGGCGGACCACCAACAGGTCGGGTCGCATGGCGTTCAGCGTCATCGCGGTGTCAATCAGGGTCTCTCCCTTATTGACCGACGACGAGGCGACCGACATATTCATGACATCGGCGCCGAGCCGTTTACCTGCCAGTTCGAACGAGGATTGGGTGCGGGTCGAGGTCTCAAAAAACAAATTGATCTGGGTGCGCCCGCGCAGGGTGGATTTTTTCTTTTCGTCCTGGCGATTTACCGCAACCGCCTCGTCGGCGCGGTCGAGCAGGTACTCAATGTCGTGCGGCGACAAATCCTCGATACCGAGTAGATGACGGTGGCTGAATGCCATAGATGGGGGGGATTTTGATGGAGCCATTAAAACCGCTGCTATAGGCCCCGCCCGCCACCTCTGCAAGCAGGTCTGGCGGTTTTCAAACGCTTTTCTACCAATGGAAGCGAACTTGCCGCCGACCCAGAAAGGGATAGGGCCAAATCGGCCGCGTCCCCGGCGGATTTGTCCAGATTGGCCCAACTTTGCGCCGCTCGTGGTCGAATATGCCCAACATGTCCTTCCTTCTCCCGCCACGAAACTGGAGCAATTTGATCAAACCGGCACTACAATCATGAAACTCAACAGACCCTAAGATGGAATTCGCCGCAACCGGCCCTATAATAAGCCATGACAGATTCCCATTTCGCTACCCATACGGTGACCAACCAGTCGCCGCCAAAGGCAGGACACAATGCCTATCTGGGCGATCCGCTGCTGTGCATGCTGACCGCTGGCCTGGCCCAGGAAACCCAACAAGGCTTGGTCGCGCACGGTGCTTGGGCGGGAGTAGGCGAGGTGCAGGAACTGGCGCGGCTCGCCAACCTCTACACACCGGTGCTCAAAACCCACGACGCCAAGGGCACCCGGGTCGATTTGGTCGAGTATCATCCAGCCTACCATGCGCTGATGCGCAAGAGCGTGTCGATTGGCCTGCACGCATCGGTGTGGGAAGAGGTTAATAACGAACACGGCGTCCGCAATTTGGCCCGCGCGGCACGGTTTTATTTATCCGCTGGGGTCGAGACCGGTCATTTGTGCCCGATCACCATGACCAACGCTTCGGTTGCAGCACTCCATGCCGCGCCGCAGGTGCTGGGCCAATGGCTGGAACCGATCCGCAGCCGCAATTATGATTCGAGCCAGCGCCCGCCGGCGGCGAAATCCGGGCTCACCATTGGCATGGGTATGACCGAAAAACAGGGCGGCACCGATGTGCGTGCCAATACCACCACCGCCGAACCCGACGGCAACGGCATGTGGCGTTTGGTCGGCCATAAATGGTTCATGTCAGCACCGATGTGCGACGGATTTTTGGTGCTGGCGCAGACCGGCGAGGGGCTAAGCTGCTTCCTGATGCCGCGAATATTGCCGGACGGCAGCCGCAACGCGCTGTCATTTGTGCGGCTGAAAGACAAACTCGGCAACCGTTCCAATGCGTCATCGGAAGTAGAGTTTCAAGGCGCGCTGGCGCACATGATCGGCGAACCGGGCAAGGGGGTGCGCACCATTTTGGAAATGGTCACGCTGACCAGGCTCGACTGCGCAGTTGCATCGTCCGGCATCATGCGTGCGGCGCTTGGTGATGCAGTGCACCATGCCCGCCACCGCGAAGTCTTCGGCCGCAAACTGATTGACCAGCCGCTGATGACCCGGGTACTGGCCGACATGGCGCTGGAGGTGGAGGCGACCACGGCGCTTTCGTTGCGGCTTGCCACGTCATTCGACCGTGCGGCCAGCGATCCAGCCGAACAGGCCTGGGCGCGGCTAATGACCCCGGTGGTCAAATACTGGACCTGCAAAATCGCGCCGGCCTTTGTTTATGAAGCGATGGAATGCCTTGGCGGCAATGGCTACATTGATGACGGCGCGCTTTCGCGCCATTACCGCGAGGCGCCGGTCAATGCGATCTGGGAGGGTTCAGGCAATGTCATGTGCCTAGACGTATTGCGGGTCATGTCCAGGGGCCCGGAATTGCTGCAAATTGTCCTCAACGATTTGAGCACCAGCCTCGGCCATACCACCACGAAATTGGTTGATGTCATTCGCACCGCCGCCGAAATGGCGCTTCAAGACGAGGGATCGGCGCGGATTTTGGTCGAACAATTAGCGTTGACCGCAGCGGCTGCGGAATTGCGCAAGGTGCGCGGCGGTGAAATTGCCGATGCGTTTATCGAAACCAGGCTTGGCGGGCTTTGGCGCAATACATACGGCATGCTCGACAATCGCTACAACGCAGCTGGGTTGATCGAAGCATCGTTCCCGGCGCAACAATAAATCGTCAGCCGATACATAGCACCGGCTGACGATCTAATTAACTGAATTTCGGCGGGTATCGCTAACCGCGTCGTACCAGCTTTAAGACAAACAGCAAGATTACCGCGCCGATTGTGGCATGGATAATCGCGCCGACAATGCCGCTACCGATCGAAATGCCGACGGCCGGCAAAATCAGGCTGGCAAGAAATGCGCCGACGATACCGACAATAATATTGCCGATAAGGCCAAAGCCAAATCCCTTGATGATCATTCCAGCCAACCAACCGGCCACCGCGCCAATGATGATCATGATAATGAGAGCTTGAAGGTCCATGGATATCCTCCTCTTTTGAAAATCTGTATCCAGTGAAGGAGCATATCCGATAATTGGTCACAACAAAAGCCTTTGCGTAACAATACGTTGCACAATGGGATTCCATACACAGTTGAATTTGCGCCTCTGCGCCAATCGCACCGTGCCAGTGGCATTGAAACTACCGGATGCGCTCCAGGCTGGAAACCGCAGTAATTTCAATTGCTTTTTGCAAAAATTGCCATTTCGCTTGTTCTATATCGGCAGGGGATGGGGCGCGATGACGCGGGGCAGCGAGGGGAAATTTGGCGCGGTGGCCGCGAGTTCGGCAAATAGTCGGCCATGGCGGTTTCGGTTCCATTTGGCGACAAATGCAGGAGAATCACACACCGCAGCACCCGCTGTGCGCAGCGTGCCTGTTAACCTTAACAATTGGTTTACGTTGCGCGGCATCGACGACTGCAGCATTGTGCCACACTTACCAGAGGCGGCTTACGTATACCGCCGATTGTCAGAATTTTCCTGCCGAAACGGGCGCATAGTTTCGGTAAATTGAGGCTGGACCGTCATGCGGCTACTGCTTGCACTTTGGGTTTTGCCGCTGGCGCTGTTTTGGGGCTGGTACGGGCTAAGTGCGAACGACATCAATTTTGGCTTTCCAATCCTCTCGCGCCCAGCACACGATCAGGTATTTGCGATATACGCCAACGTGTTGCATCAGCCGGCCGAACGCATACCGGGCCTTTTGGCATCGGCATTTGCATTCGACAGTTTGCTAGTAATGGCGATTGTCGCCTTTCGCTATCGGGCGCGTTGGCTGCCAAAACTCAAAAATGCACTGGCGCAACGGCTTGCAACCTCGGGGCAGGCGATGGTGTTTGATCCCGAAACCGGCCAACGGCTGCAATTGCAAGTCGCTAGGCCAGCCGGCCGGGTCTATGGTCCGATGATTGCCAAAAACATAATCGTCAGCCGAATGCCGGGTGATCTGAACGCCGCAAACGGGCAATACGATCCAATGCGCCCTGCAAAATAAAGCTGGCTGCGGCGCTATCAATGCGTTGCGCGCGTTTAGCGCGTGACAGATCGGCTTCCAGCATTGCCCGTTCTGCGGCAACCGTGGAAAGTCGCTCATCCCACAAAATTACCGGCAGTGCGATATGGCTGGCAAGATTGCGCACAAATGCTTTGGTCGCCTGAACCCGCGGCCCGTGTGAGCCGTCCATATTAAGCGGCAAGCCGACCACAAGGCCGCCCACCCGGTGGGTATCGATTAGCTCCAACAACCGCCCGGCATCGATGGTAAATTTCCCACGCCGGAGCGTGGTGAGCGGTCCTGCTATGGTCTGCTCCACATCGCTTAGGGCCAGGCCAATGGTCTTGGTACCAAGATCGATACCGATCAGGCGCGCCGGCGGAATGACCTTGCGCGCCAATTCATTGATCATCAACAGATTTCCGTCGCCTGGTTTGGGCATCCACAATTCCCGGTCTTTCCTCCCGGCCTTAATTCCGGCTATTTGCGCGTGGCTGCATGGATCGCCTACCATGCAAACCGCACGGCAATCCCTGCACAATTGGCACCCTAGACGAGGAGGATGGAACATGAAACTGACATGGCTTGGGCATTCGGCATATCGGCTGGCATTCGGCGACAACGTAATCCTGATCGACCCATTTTTGGCCGGTAATCCTGGTTTTAAGGGTCAGGACGCGGAAGCGGCTGCGGCCGGGTGCACCCATATCATACTAACCCACGGCCATGCCGATCATGTTGGCGATACTGTGGCGATCCATAAAAAGACCGGCGCGACGGTGCTGGGCAATTTCGATTTGTTAATGTGGCTTGCCAACCAGGGGGTAGATAAGATGGACCCGGGTAACACCGGCGGTACAGTGACCCACAATGGGTTCACCGTAACCTGGACCCAGGCCCATCATTCTTCCGGCCAGATCGACGATAATGGCGTGAGCGCTTATCTCGGCAATCCAAACGGCGTCGTGATCCACATTGACGGCGAAAAGACCCTCTATCACATGGGCGATACGGACATATTTGGCGACATGGCGCTGATCCAGGAGCTACACCGGCCTGATATCGGCATCGTGCCGATTGGCGACCGCTTCACCATGGGCGGTGCAGTAGCGGCATTGGCCTGCAGGCGTTATTTTACCTTTGAAACCATCATTCCGAGCCACTATGGCTCGTTCCCGATCATCGACCAAACCGCCGACAAACTGCTCGAAGCAATGCAGGATGACAAAGACCGGGTGCTGGTGATGGAGGTCGGCAAGACAGTGGAATTATAAAATCACAGCCATGATCGTCCGCAGCCTAAGAGCCCAACCGAATATTCCCGTAAGGTTTGACGGAGGCAGATTTTGAGATGTTTTGAAGTAAAATCAAGGCTATAGGGTGCCGAATTTAGTATCCCCTATCAGCAGATCAGAGGCGGCGTCTTGCTGATCCTTGGACAACACTTTGGGCGCTATCTGGTCAACTAGCTGGTCGGTGATGGTCGGCGGGGTTTCGGCAATTGCGGTCGGTTGGGTTGGTTGGCTGCCTGTGTTGGCTTGCCTTCTCGGGTTCGGCACCGGCAACGGGATGGTGACGTTGTCAAGACTGCGCCCGGTAACCGGTTCGGCGCCCAATCCGCCTTGATCCTGGCCATCTTGTGCCGGCGGCAATTTATTGCGCAATAAACCCTGCAATACCGCACCGACTGCATCTTTGGCATCGATCTTGGTATCATCTCCGCCGGTGCCGTCGCCTGAATTAACGCCAAGCTGGTTCAGCACATTGGACAGGGTATCAGCACCGCCGGTTTCGCTATCGGTGTTGCCACCAATTTGGTCGAGCACGTTGGTAATGGCGTTTTCACCGCCAAGTTTGTCGAGGCCGAGTTTTTCGGCGATGATTTTCTTGGCATCCAACTTACCCTCGCCGAGCGATGGGATGCCGAGTTTCAGTTTCGACAGGAGTTGCAAGGTCGCCTGCGGATTTGCCAGCAAATTGGCCAGGTCCGGATAAATTCTTGGGCCCGACAACGGTCCGGTGACGATTACCGGCATGGCCAGCCCGGCAATATCGAACTCGCCGCCTTGGCCGCTGAGCGACCCGACCAGTTTCGGTTTCAGGCGCATATTGATGGTTTGGTCGGCGAGATCAATTTGGCCGGCGCCGTCCATGCGCACCAACGGTCCAAGTAAGGTTAGATCGTTAGTGGCGGCGACCCCTTGGCCAATGTCGAAAGTCACCGACATTTCGGTGAACTCGGTGCGGTCAGCCGCATTTTCCTGAAAACCGCTGGTCAACACGGTCTGAAGATTGGAGATGATCTTGGCCACATCGATGCCGCGCAACGCACCGTTGGCAAAATGGATATCGGAATTTCCGTTTAGCGATCGCGCCAATGTTTTTGTGGTGGTGCCGGCGCCTTTGGTGGCGATTGTCGCGTTAAGCCGGCCTTCAAGACGGTTAAATTCCGCCGCGTCGACCAGAAATGGCAACGCGTCCACATTGTCCATGGTAACACGGAGATCGATGGCAGGAATTGCAGCCGAACCATCAGCGAGAATTTCTGCCCGCACCTGCCCGCCGTAAAATCCGGCTTGTGGCAATTCCAGCCGGGCGATGCCGTTTTTGATGGAAATCAACGCTTTGGCCGGTCCGGCGACTATCTTGCCATAGCCGATCTGCCGGGCGCTGAGATCGATCTTGGCGTTGATCTTGCGCAGCACCGACAGGTCAAGCGGGCTATCGCCGGATTGACCACCATTTGATGCTCCGGCTCGATCCGCGCCACCAGTGAAGCGGGCGAGGTCGAGTTTGCCGAGTGAAAGAGTGGCGCGGACATCGGTTTTGGGTGAGGTGGTAAGCGAGGCCGAACCGTTTGCCGTGATCTCTTCCAGGGTGATTTTGCCGCGTTCGATGCTATATTTGCCATTCGCGGCGGATAGGTCGCCCGAATAGGAGAACTGGCCAAGTGGCATTGCTGCATCCTGGCCAAGCCAAGCAAGTAGTTTAGACAGCGAAGGCGAGGTCAAATTGGCGGCACCATTGACGGCACCGTCAAGCCCAAGCTTGCCATTGAATTTGCCGCGCAGCAGCCTGGAGACTACGGATATTTTTGCCGGGCCGGATTTCTTTGACAAAATCTCCAGCGGCAAGATGGTGGCAGTGAAATCGATTTTTTCGCCATTCCACGCCATGGCGCCGGAAAGGTCGATCGGCTGTTCGATATTTTCAACCCTGCCGGCTACGTCGAGCTCGGTTATGGTTTCCGCGCCGGTGCCTGCCAATTCGCCGAGCGCTGGAACCCGCACCTCGCCATTGGTTAGACGGAATTTGCCGACCACATTGATGGTGTCACGCAACGCCGAGGCGCTGGTGCCGCGAAACGCATAAGCCAGATCGGTGGCAATATCACCGTCAGCAGGGCTGACCATACCGGCCAGTTGGGCCAGGTCTTTGAGGCGTGCCGACGCAATTTTTAGTTGGCCGCGAAATTCCGGGTCGGTCTCGCTCAGATTGGCACCAAGATCGCCGGCAAGGGTTCCGCCAGCGACCTCTTGGGCATTCAGCTTCATACTCAAACGATCATTTTTCAACCGGGTTGTGAATGCCAGCCCGCGTGCCCGTGCCTCACCGACCGTCAGCGCATCCGCGGTTACCGCGATATCTGCGTCGAAATCGGCCAGTGATGAAAGATTGACGCCAGGACCCTGCGCCGGCCCGGATTGTGGCCCTGAAACCTTGCCGCTCAAAGATGGCGAAAGCTCAGCAAAATTTAGGGTGGCCGCGTCCACATCAACCTTCACATAAGGTCGTTGCCCAGGCACATAGAGCGCATTGAACTGCATCGGTTGGCCAAGGGAAGTGATCTTGCCGCCTTCGATACGGTAGCTGCCGTCGGCTGCCAATTGGATATCGCCGTTCACGGCCACTTCCCGCAAGGCGGGGTGGGGAGCCGGCGCGGCGCCAAAGTCGAGCGAGATAGCCGTCGGTCGGCGTTGCAGCAATTGCCGCAGGGATTGGATGGTCGCATTGGCCTTGACCGTCTTGCCAGCCAAATCGCCACTAAAAGTGGCCGAAATCGGTTGGCTAGGGTCTGGCACCGTCAATTCCAGATCGATATTGCGGCCAATTTCACTGACCTGGTCGACGGTTACCCGCTGGATCACCCCTTGGCGGATCGATATCTGGTCAATCGTCAGCCGCTCCAATAGACCGGAGGCCGATTGGAAGATGTCACCATTTGACGCTTGTTCGCTGGTTGTCTTGGGCACCGGCGCCCCGTCGTCGAACAAGGTGATTGTCGGTTGCTCCAGTTCGATACCGGTGATGTCGATCTGACCCGACAATAATCCGCGAAGCCGAACTCCGGCGACCGCTCTTTGCACGGAGATTGCTGTTTTGCTGTCCTTGGTCGAAATAGAGAAATCTTCGGCAACAATGCCGAAATCCGGGATAATCGAGAATTTGACCGGGCCGTAGAGCGCAATCGTCGCGCCGCTGGCCGATGAAATTTGTCTGGCGAAGGCTTTTTGCAGGGTTTCGGTGTTCAGCATCGCCGGCACTGCGGCCAGGGTTGCAATGACCGCAAGGAGCACCAGACCCAATGTCACCAGAACTTTTTTCATAACCAATGGGCTCCGATAAAATTGTGTCGGCTATTTTGGCTATGCTCGACAACAAGCGGCGTTTCGCCTGGCTGTAGGTACGCCCATAGGCTCGTTGATTGCGCCACTAATGGCCGCAACATTGGTCTGAATTCGGCGCCGATCATTCGCAGGTCGCCATAAACTATCCCCCTTCAGGGGCTGGATTGCCGACAGGCCATTTCGCTTGTGACGGCCTGCGCATTATGATTATCCTTTCCGCAAACGATACCATTGCTAACCGCCAGCAAATTTTACCTACGAATCGCCACTCGGACAATCACAGCACAATAATAGGATGATTGTACGAACGGTTCAAAATAAGTTTCACGGCGGGTTTGCCGGCATTTATTGCGCTCAACCTACCGGTTTCGTTGTGTTGCCGATCATGAGGATTGCATGAACCGGTTACAAATTGGACACTTCTAAAAACCCCTGAACCGATTCAAGGCGTCGAGGCGCCAGGCCGCTTGATTCTGGTTTGTTCACTATTCGAATCTGACCTGTTCGCACCGACGAGCGCATATTGGTGCCATCGTCGAGGTTTTTAGAAGTGTCCAATTGATCGGACCGCTCCATCCTTTTATGATTTCTGAGAACCAGTTACGAACAAACCGCTGACGCCAATCTGGTCTTGATCGATGGCTTGGTGTGAAACCGATCGGTTCTGCCAGCGACCGACCTGGGTGGTGGCAATCTTATGTCGACGCCGCCCCGCCACCGGCCCAGGCGAATATGCCAATCACGAAACCGAAATCATACCAGCGCCCGGAATTGGGCCAGGCGTACATTCGGATGTTGTCGACAAATAGGGAAACAATGAAGGAAAACGGGGCGATGATGCCGTGAAACAGGCCGTAGAAAAATCCCGGCGCGGCGTAACTGGATGACGGCGGTGGCTGGTTGGCGCAACCTGTCAACACCAAAACGCTCGCAAATAGCGACAGGGTCACAATTAGGTATTTCATCGTTGTTCTCCGGTTATATCAATCTCATTTGGTATCAGCCACTGGTGTTGGTAGAGCGGAGCATCAACAATTAGCCTCTAATGCGGATTGGATGAAAGCATAGTAACAGTTCAACCATTATATAAATAAAATTAGATATTGACTAATCCATTGCTATCGTGATCTCATTTTTAGTGGTGATTGGTAAACCGTGAGGAATGTGACTAATGAACAAGCGTCTAGGCAATATCGCTTTTTTTATCGGTCTTCCGGCACTATTCCTAATTTATATTATGTTTTTGACATTCGGTTACTCAATAGGATTGCAGGACTCACTTGAGGGATTTGGACCGATCTCGCTAACCGTTATATCGTTGATAATTGCGTTCGCGCTCTGGTTTCTCGCGGTTCTTATCGCGTTTATTAGGTCTGAAGTAGGTACATTTAGTGCTCGTTTCTATTTTTCTACAATTTTGACGATATTTCTATTGTTTTTTAGCGCACTTGGGATGATCAACGCGACATTTTTCTATTTTGAAGGCCGAGCGGTACTTAATGATACTCTTAGAAATGCTCAAGATTCAACCTCCCAATTGATTTCCTTTGCGAATAAAAATTTGCCATCAGGGGAATTTGAACAATTTGAGAAGTCACTAACAGCGAAGATTGATTCACTGGTTAGCGAATTTAAAAACCCGGTTTCATGCGGAATTGGAAAATTTGGTCGGAACATCATAAAAGAGCTTAGCGACGATCTTCCCGACTTTCGAATTTTAAGAGGAACTGAATCTAGTGCCTTGGATTGCAAAAATACAGAATTGCTGACAACGCTGGGTGATCAATACCGAAAAACAGGAATTGACCAGATCCGAAAATCTTCAGCTTACGTCAACTTGAAAGTTGCGGAGCGGGAACGTATTTTGTCAAATGTTCACGATTTTGAAACGGATTCTGAAAGAGTCTTCACTGACATATCCAGCGCAATACCTGGGATTACTTTGAATTTTCATGGCGCTTCTCCTGCTACAGGATCAATAATCAAGAAATTTGAGGCTCTTGATACCAATTATCGGTCCATAAGGACTGATATCTCAACATTTTTTGAAGGTGATGTCGAATTGGACAATAACCTGAACCTAACAAATGCTCGATCGATGGGATCATTTATTGCGACTTTTTCATCACTGGTTCAACGAGTTTCAGACACGGGTTATTCATCACTCCTAACAGTTTTCGTCTATTTTCTATTTCCAATTGGCCTCGACCTGCTAATTATTGGTGTGATTCGTGCATCTTTGCGCCGCAGAACTTACTTGTTTACGAACCCCAATTCCAGCAGATCTGGCCAAGTTCGGTATCTGGTATCTTGAGGGAGAACGATAAATGGGCGAAATGTCAGAAGCTTTGTTTGTACAAAACTATCATCCCGTTCTGATCCTAGGTGGCAAGGGAGTGGGGAAAACTGTTCTCATTCAAAGCCTAATAGCATACCTTCGATCGAGTCAAAATGACGCAAGCGTTATTCTAGGGCAAAACCCGCTTCCTGGATCATTTCCAGACCGCAGCAAAAGGGTTGAGGACGCAGAGTATTTTTTTGGAGAGGGACTCCGTCGTTGGGGTCTTGGCTATCCTCCTGAAAGAACTACTAAAGAATATCCATTCTTTGTTCCAATAGAAATTAGGAAAGCAAACGATGATTCTCTACCACAAAGGCTGGCCCTGTTTGATGGAATGGGTGAATGGACACAATGGTCTTTGGATGATGCGGTCCTTCCGGATTTCAAAACCGAAATTCGTGACGTTCTCGTTGATTACCCAGCAGGAATTTCTACAATTTTTATTGTGCCTGCTCAAACCAAGAGGCAGGAACGTAGCAATCAGCGCGATATAGACTTTTCAATGTCTAGGTTGATTGACCAATATCATTTGGTACGTGGGGCGCCGCGAGACAATGACCGGTTGCTGCTGCTAATTAGCAAGTGGGATCTGTTGTGCGCAAATAAAACAGAGTTGGGCAATTGGCTGCGGGGAAATCAAGTGAAAGCGTTTCGGGAGAAAGTGGTCACAGCTATCTCTCCATATTCTCAAACTTGGAGCGCATTCTCATCTGTCACTGGAAACACTGATCTCACGTTGAACGCAATGCCACATACGGCGGCCAGCATTGCTGATAAAGAGCAGGCTATTTCATATGACCATGGGCAAAATGAGGAGTTCCCGAATGGTCAAATTTTGGAGAATCCCGCCGACAGACATCTGTTGGTTGCACAATCACGATACAATAAAATATTGGCGAATTGGCTTTATGGGAATTCTTCAGAAGAAGGTCAGCAACGGACGGAATTGTTTCCGGAGGTAGCGCTCAAAAGTGTTGGATTGAAAAGAAATTTCGAGAGGCTTTTGTATGGATTGATACTGGCTCGGCGCCAACTAAAGCTGGATGCATAAAATGCTGGTTGGGCTGGTTGTTTCTGGAATACCGGACGGTTTTAAACAAATCAAATTCGCTTGGGATGAAGATTCCTCAGAATTTCAATCGCCTCAGATCTCTATCGATACCTCTAGATTTCAATTTTCCGGCCGTGGGAAGTATATATATCAATACAAAATGGCCATTTCTGAGGATAAAGAGGAGACTTCCATATTCTCTATATTTGCATTGGCTCATGAAATGCAGAGAAAAAGATCCGGGGGCTTTATTTCTGTTAGCATTCTATTTAGAGGATCACAATATAGATTCGAAGATTTACGCCACTCAACAAGATCTATTCTTGAATATGTGGCATCTGAATTGTTACGTGATGATGGTGAATTTGTCACTCCTAAAATTTCAATCAGTAAATCATGTGAAAAGTTTTTATTTGATGAATTGAGAAATTTGGAAAGCTTATCATTTACTTTCGAAAAAATGAAAACGTGCGAAAACTGTTCGATTATCCCGGACAGTGGTCTATATTCTTTGTTAAATTTGCCAAAAAATATGCAAAGTTTCATAGGAGACTACATAGTATCTAGAGTTTTTTTCCGAGGATCTCCAAGTATAATTTTTACCTTTGACGAAGAGGTGGCGAGAGCAACACAGAAAAAGGGTCGATCAAAATTACTAACCCCGGACGATTTAATCAGTCTTGAGTTTACCAAATTTTTAGAAGATGGCATCCAAAGTAAATCAGGTCCCCCAAGGTTGGCTCTGCAGCCTATTCAACAAGAGCCGCATATTGAGGAATTCGATATGAGAACCAGTGCTGAATTTGACCGACTTTCCAACATCATTGGGCGGGTTAGAGACGAAACAAGCATTATGCTAAATTGGAAAAATGAACAGGAAAAAAGAATCTCCAAATTGGTGGCGTTAATATTTGCAATATTTGCTCTTCAGCTAGCTGTGTTATTCTACTCTCTGTTCCCACTAGTCGCACCATAATTGGAGCCGACTGTTCAAAAATTTCATATTCCAGAATTAATGTTGAAACTAGGAATCTTTCCCTAGCAGGTTGCTGAAAAAGTTTTGCGGACAGGCGCATTTGATTGGTTAGTCATTTTTGCACTTCACTTTGACTGATTTGCAGTCGTTTTATCACGGTTCTTTTGCGTTGCCGGCATCTTTGCGCCGATTGTCCTTGGCGGTTGTCGATATTTACTCAGTCACGGCACTGCTGCCAGTAGCTTCGGCAACCGGATCAGATTGTTGGCGGCCATGGTGAAGGCGAACCGCCAATCAACGCGAGCAAGGCCACGATGCATTGTCTTTGCCATACCGCCAATAGTCTTGGCCCCACAATGATCTGCATCGGCAGGCTTACACGCCGCGTATGCCGGCATCGGGTTTGTCACCACAATTGTTATGGCTGCCAGGATTGCCGCCAAACTAAACACGATTGGCAATGTTGCGGTCGTCGACAACAACGATTTCTCGCATTTCCACCTTATGTACTACAATGCCATCTTATTGACTGTCGGCCTTCGACCTTCGGCAAATTGCCCGGCCGGCCATTGAATGCTGTTGCTGGCGGCGCTATAGCGGGGCAACAATTTCCCCCTACCAAGCAGAGCTTGCCCATGTCTGTTGATCAAGCCACCGTCAAACGTGTTGCCCGATTGGCCCGTATTGCGCTCACAGATACCGAAGCCGAAACCATGCAAGGCGAATTGAACACAATTTTGTCGTTTGTCGAACTGCTAAACGAGGTCGATGTCGATGGGGTCGAGCCGATGACATCGGTGGTCGAAGTGGCGATAAAGCAGCGCGAAGATTTGGTCACCGATGGCGACAAGGCTACCGAAATCTTAGCCAATGCACCAGCTAGCGAGGATAATTTCTTCATGGTGCCGAAGGTGGTCGAATGACCCAGGTTCCGACAATGGGTTTGTTTTATAAAAGTGCGGTATTGACCGGTTTTATCCTTGCCGCCGAAACCCACGCGAGCGTTGGTGTCGCGGTAGCCGGCGAAATTCCCGATTTTCTCAGCAACGGCAAGACCTATGCGACCACACCTGCCGGGTGTGCGGGGTTTGGCGACAGCGACGCGCCGGATGACGCGCTGCAAATCACCGCCGAGGGTATATGGGGCTACGAGTTTGGCTGCACCTTCGTCGAATTTTTGCCGGTGCGGATGAATTCGCAACCCGGCAATGTATCCGGCCATGTGGCGATTGCGTCATGCGGTGATGATTCCGGCATTTCGCGACCCGATCTGATCAATATGTCGTTCTACGACAATATTATTTACGCGACCTCGCAAAACGATTACGTGGCATCCTATCATCAAGAAGAGGATGCGCGGCAATTCGGCATCGTTGAGAAATCGTTCGCGCTTTGCCAATGACGCAAACCTTCAGGATCGACCAGGAGCATTCGTTGCAGTCGGCGGTCAAAGAGATGATCGGCGAGTTAAACACCCATCTATTGGAACGCTCACCGCCGGAATATTGTTTTCACCTGACCGCCGATGAAATGGCCGGGCCTAAGAATACGGTTTTCGTTGCCCGTTTAGCAGGCGGCAGGGCGGTGGCGATGGGTGCGCTCAGGCGCCACGGCAATGGCCTTGGCGAAATCAAACGCATGTACACCCGTGTCGAGGCCCGCGGCATGGGTATTGGCATGGCGATCTTGCGGCGTATCTGTGAGTTGGCCCGCGCCGAGGGCTTGACTTGTTTGATGTTGGAAACCGGCGTCGATCCTGCGGCGTGCGCGCTCTATGAACGTGCCGGATTTGTTGCGCGCGGCCGGTTTCTCGACTATCCGGCGTCTAACTATTCGAAATATTATGAATTGCGCCTTTTGGAGGAAGTCTCCCCGATATGAGCGAGCTAACCCATTTAACAATCGCCCAAGCACGCGAGCAATTGGCCAAACGCGCGATTTCCGCCGTCGAGTTGACTGACGCTTATCTGGCGGCGATCGACCAGGCCAATACCACATTAAATACCTATATTACCGTGACCGGTGACAAGGCCCGGATTATGGCGGCGGCAAGCGATGCCCGGCTTGCGAAAGGCGAGGGTGGCGCGCTGGAGGGCATTCCGCTCGGCATCAAAGATTTGTACGCCACAAAGGGCGTGCATACCCAAGCAGCCAGCCACATTCTTGACCGGTTCGAGCCGCGCTACGAATCTACCGTTACCGCCAATTTGTGGGCTGACGGCGCGGTGATGCTCGGCAAACTCAACATGGACGAGTTCGCCATGGGTTCATCGAACGAGACCAGTCATTACGGCCCAGTCACCAATCCGTGGCGTGCAAAAGACTCCAACCGGGCGCTGGTGCCGGGAGGATCATCGGGTGGATCTGCGGCTGCGGTGGCGGCACATTTGTGCGCAGGCGCAACAGCAACCGACACCGGCGGGTCGATCCGCCAACCGGCAGCATTTACTGGAACCGTCGGCATCAAGCCGACCTATGGCCGCTGCTCGCGCTGGGGCATTGTCGCATTTGCTTCGTCCCTCGACCAGGCCGGGCCGATCGCCCGCGACGTGCGCGATGCGGCTATCATGTTGGGTTCGATGGCAAGCACCGACCACAAGGATACCACCAGCGTTGACGTTGCGGTGCCCGACTATGCGGCAGCGATCGGCAAATCGGTCAAGGGCATGAAGATCGGTATTCCGCGCGAATATCGCATGGACGGAATGCCGCACGAGATCGAAAAACTGTGGCTCCAGGGCATCGAATGGTACCGTGATGCTGGCGCTAAAATCGTCGACATCTCGCTGCCACATACCAAATATGCGCTGCCGGCTTATTACATCGTCGCGCCGGCCGAGGCTTCGTCCAATCTGGCGCGCTATGATGGGGTGCGCTATGGGCTGCGCTGCAATGGCGATGACATCACCGGCATGTATGAAAACACCCGTGCCGCTGGTTTCGGCGCCGAGGTCATACGCCGGGTGATGATTGGCACCTATGTGCTGTCAGCCGGCTATTACGATGCCTATTATCTGCGCGCGCAAAAGGTCCGCACCTTGATCAAGCGCGATTTCGAACAGGTATTCGCTGCCGGTATCGAAGCTATTTTGACCCCGGCGACACCATCGGCGGCATTTGCGGTCGGCGATGAGGAAAAAGCCGCCGACCCGGTGAAAATGTATCTCAACGATATCTTCACCGTGACCGTGAACATGGCCGGTTTGCCTGGAATTGCTGTGCCAGCCGGGCTCGATGCACAAGGATTACCCCTTGGCCTGCAATTGATCGGCAAGCCGTTCGCCGAAGCGCAATTGTTCCAAACCGCTCATGTGATCGAACAGGCGGCCGGGCATTTTGCGCCCGAAAGATGGTGGTAGGGCGGGTTGGTCAACCATGCTGCGATAAATTTCGCCGGGGCTTGCCAATGCTGGTGAATCCGGCTTGATGGGGCAATGACCGTTCTTGTTTCAAAACTATCTCCCCGCTCAGCTGAGTTTGCCAAGAACCGCGAAGCTAATCTCGCTGAACTGGCTGTGATCGAGGCGGCAGCGGAGGCAGCGCTAAAGGGCGGTGGCGAAAAGTCGCTCGCACGCCATGTCAGCCGGGGCAAGATGTTGCCGCGCGACCGGGTTGCCAAGCTGCTTGATCCCGGTTCGCCGTTCCTCGAAGTCGGTGCGACCGCTGCACATGGCATGTACGACAATGCGGCGCCAGCCGCCGGCTTGGTTGCCGGTATTGGCACAGTGTCCGGGCGCGACGTGATGGTCGTGTGCAACGATGCCACCGTCAAGGGCGGCACCTATTACCCGATGACGGTGAAAAAACACTTGCGCGCCCAAGAAATCGCCGCTGAGAACCATCTGCCATGTGTCTATCTGGTGGATTCCGGCGGTGCCAATCTGCCGAACCAGGACGAAGTATTTCCCGACCGCGAACATTTTGGCCGGATCTTTTATAATCAGGCCAACATGTCGGCCAAGGGCATCGGCCAGATTGCCGTGGTGATGGGATCGTGCACCGCTGGCGGCGCCTATGTGCCGGCGATGTCGGACGAGACCATCATCGTCAAGGAGCAGGGGACGATTTTTCTTGGCGGCCCGCCGCTGGTAAAGGCGGCAACCGGAGAAACCGTCAGCGCCGAGGACCTTGGGGGCGGCGATTTACATACCAGATTATCCGGCGTCGCTGATCATTTGGCCGAAGACGATACCCATGCTTTAGCGCTGGCGCGCCGGGCGGTAGCTAATCTCAACGGGTCCAAATCGGCGATGGCCGCGCTTAACAGTAGCGAAGCACCACTTTACGACGCCGAGGAATTACTCGGCATCGTGCCGGCAGATGCCAAGACGCCTTATGATGTGCGCGATGTGCTCGCCCGGGTGATCGACGGCTCTCGTTTCGATGAATTCAAGCCGCGCTATGGCGCCACTTTGGTGTGTGGATTTGCCGAAATCGCCGGCATGCCAGTCGGAATCATCGGCAATAATGGGGTACTGTTTTCGGAAAGCGCGCTAAAGGGTGCGCATTTTGTTGAATTGTGTTCGCAGCGCCGTATTCCTTTGATTTTTCTGCAAAATATCACCGGATTCATGGTTGGGCGTAAATATGAGGCCGGCGGAATTGCCAAGGACGGCGCCAAACTGGTGACCGCGGTAGCAACCACGGCGGTGCCGAAAATTACCATGATAATCGGCGGCTCGTTTGGCGCCGGCAATTATGGCATGGCGGGCCGCGCCTATTCTCCACGGTTTTTGTGGACCTGGCCTAATTCGCGGATTTCGGTGATGGGCGGCGAACAGGCAGCCGGCGTATTGGCCAGTGTGCGTCGTGACGCGATCGAGCGCGGCGGCGGATCATGGTCGGCATCCGAAGAAACTGAATTCAAGCGCCCGACTTTGGAAATGTTCGCGGAGCAATCGCACCCGCTTTATGCTTCGGCCAGGCTGTGGGACGATGGAGTGATCGATCCGCGCAAAACCCGGCAGGTGCTTTCCTTATCGCTCGCCGCCGCACTCAATGCACCGATCTGCGAAACCAAATTCGGCCTGTTCAGGATGTAGTTTATGGCATGGGACCAATTTTCTTCTGTATACCGATTGATGCGGGCCAAACGAAAACCCCACAAAACCGGAATTGATGCCGTCCTCAAATTTTTCGATGACCGTGCAAATCTTCGATTGGTGCGCAATGGTGGAAATGTGCTTATCTGGATGCCCGAAATCAGGGCGTTGCAAAATCTCCGATTGTCCGACACGATCCATATCGCCTGTGCAGCGGAAGCAAAATGTTCAATATTAGCCACCGTAGGTATAAGATGATGCGCCGCATTTCCTTCGAAACGCTTCATCAAGATTTGGAACGTTTCTAACATGCCGATCACCAAATTGCTGATTGCCAACCGTGGCGAAATCGCCTGCCGGATCATCCGCACCGCCCGGCGCATGAATATGGCAACGGTCGCGGTTCATTCCGATGCGGATGCCGGGGCGATGCATGTGGAAATGGCCGATGAGGCAGTACGCATTGGCCCGGCGCCAGCAGCAGAAAGTTATTTGAGAAGCGATGAAATCATTGCCGCCGCGCTTAGCACAGGCGCCAACGCCATCCACCCGGGCTATGGATTTCTGTCGGAAAATCCGAAATTTGTCGAAGCGGTTGAAGCAGTTAGGCTGATTTTTGTCGGCCCTTCGGCAGCAGCGATCCGCGCCATGGGCCTAAAAGATGAGGCCAAGCGGACGGTTGAAGGCGCTGGCGTGCCAGTGGTTCCGGGATACCATGGCAAGCAGCAAGACCTGGATTTCCTGAAAGGTGAAGCGGAAAAGACCGGCTATCCAGTGCTGATTAAGGCACGCGCCGGTGGTGGCGGCAAAGGCATGCGCCTGGTCGAGAAGGAAAGTCAGTTTGCCGAAGCGTTGGAAGGCGCGGTCCGCGAGGGCCTGGCCAGTTTTGGCGACGGCCAGGTATTGATCGAGAAATTCATCACCAATCCGCGCCACATCGAAATCCAGGTATTTGGTGATAAAAGCGGCCAGGTAGTGCATTTGTTTGAGCGCGATTGTTCGCTGCAGCGCCGCCACCAAAAGGTGATCGAGGAAGCTCCGGCACCAGGCATGACCAAAGAACTGCGTCTTGCCATGGGAGGTGCTGCGGTTCGCGCTGCGCAATCTGTCGGATATTCCGGTGCCGGTACGGTTGAATTTATCGTTGATGGATCGGGTCCGTTGCGGCGCGCGGGGTTCTGGTTCATGGAAATGAACACCCGCCTGCAGGTAGAGCACCCGGTGACCGAAATGATCACCGGGATTGACCTGGTGGAGTGGCAATTGCGCGTCGCCGCCGCAGAACCGCTGCCCATGAACCAAAAAGAGTTGAATTTCTCTGGCTGGGCATTTGAGGCCAGATTGTATGCCGAAGATGTTCCGGCTGGGTTCCTGCCGGCCACCGGCAAATTGAAGCATCTGGTGTTTCCCGATAATGTGCGGGTCGATACCGGGGTGCGGGCGGGGGATGTGATCACCCCTCATTATGACCCGATGATCGCCAAAATAATCGTGCACGGGGCGACGCGAAAAGCAGCGCTTGCTGGTTTGTCGCGTGGGCTGGAAAATACCGAAATCGCCGGCACCGTCACCAATATTGATTTCTTGCGCCGGCTGGTCGGACATGGCGGTTTTGCCGCCGGCGAGTTCGATACCGGCTTAATTGAGCGCCATCGCAAGCAATTGATAGCGCGCGACAGTGCGGCGCCGGTTTCTCATGCGCTTGCGGCGCTTGCAGCTGGTGGATATGTTGACGGGTTGGGATCAAACGACCTGCCGGATAAGGCGCAATTGCACAGTTTCCGTTTATGGGCCGCCGCCGAAAGCTTGATCAAACTGGTGGGCCCATACGGCGAGTTTGTTGCCCGGATCACCCATGTGAACGGCGATCAATATCAGGTGTGGAGCAAGCAATGGCAATGCAAATTGCAGCTGTTTGCGACCACCGAGGGCAAGGTGAGGGTCACGGTCAACCGCCATACTATTGCGGCGAAAATTGTTCGGTTCGGTTCGGAAATTGCGATCATCATCGGCGGCCGCACAGTCGACTATAAGATACCCGATCCGCTCACCTCAAGCGCTGACGAATTATCCGGCGGCGATCTGGTGATCGCGCCGATGCCTGGCACGGTAAAATTGGTGGCGGCCAAATCCGGCGACACGATCAACGGCAGCAGCCGGCTGGTGGTGCTGGAAGCGATGAAGATGGAACACACGCTTAACGCGCCGCGTGACGGAGTAATCGCGGAAGTTCTGGTCGCTGAGGGTGATCAAGTAGAGGAGGGGGCGGTGCTGATTTCACTGACCAGTAATGACTGACCGGGTCCAGATATTTGAAGTCGCCGCCCGCGATGGCTTGCAGAACGAACAGCAATTCGTCGCCACGGCTGACAAAATCCGTCTGGTAAACATGATGTCCGAGTGTGGCTTCGATAAAATCGAGGTCACCAGTTTTGTCTCACCGAAATGGGTCCCGCAAATGGCCGACGCGGCCGATGTGATGGCCGGCATTGTCCGTAAACCCGGCGTCACCTATGCGGCACTGACGCCGAATCTGAAAGGGCTTCAGCGGGCGCTTGCAGCAGGCGCCGACGAGGTCGCGGTTTTTGCTAGCGCGTCGGAGGCATTCAGCCAAAAAAACATCAATTGTTCCATCGATGAAAGCTTGGAAAGGTTCGCTCCGGTGATGGCTGGTGCGGCAGTTGCTGGCGTACCGGTGCGTGGTTATGTCTCTTGCATCACCGATTGCCCGTATGAGGGTAAAGTGATGCCGCGCGCGGTCGCCCGGGTGGCATTAGCGCTCGATCGAATGGGTTGCTACGAGGTTTCGCTCGGCGACACCATTGGCCATGCAACCCCTGAAATGGTCATCGGGCTCATCGATGTGGTGCTTGAAGTGCTGCCGGCCGAGCGTTTGGCCGGACATTTTCACGATACCCAGGGCAGGGCGCTGGACAATATTTTAGCCAGCCTGCAAAAAGGCATACGCACCTTTGATGCTGCACTTGGTGGGCTTGGCGGTTGTCCTTATGCGCCTGGTGCGAGCGGTAATGTAGATACCCTGGCGGTGGCCGATCTGTTGGTAAAACAAGGGTTTGTGACCGGCATTGTCCCGGATAAATTGGTTGAGGCGGCCGCGTTTGCCCAAGCCTTGGTGGGCAAGCAAAGCCCTCGGTAGCGGGCATCGGTCACGGATCGTGAACATACTGGGCCGCTATTTCACCTGTACGTTACTGGCAAATGGGTATCGAATGGTTATCAACTATCACGCACGTGACTGACATCGGCCATGTTATTTCGAACCAGAACGGAGCAGTGATGATGAAAAAATTGAACCCATTTGCTATTGTTGTCGTCTTGTCGGTCGGCTTGTGTGCGCCGACAGCTTTTGCCGACAGCCATGCCGCTGGCTTCGAACAGGCGGTTAAGGCGCGCCAGGCGCTGATGGTATTGCGCACGTTCAATCTTGGACAGTTGGGTGCGATGGCCAAGGGTTCGGTTGAATATGATGCTGCAAACGCCACCGCAGTGGCAAACGACCTTGCTGCCCTATCGAGGCTGAACCAGAAGGGTCTGTGGCCACAGGGCAGCGATAATGTCGCGATGCCTGGGGTTAGTAGAGCGCGTTTGGAAATTTGGACCACCTATCCCAAGG
This sequence comes from Rhizobiaceae bacterium, assembly GCA_965248715.1. Taxonomy (GTDB): domain Bacteria; phylum Pseudomonadota; class Alphaproteobacteria; order Rhizobiales; family Rhizobiaceae; genus CBDFKB01. Next base: position 1,856,108 of record CBDFKB010000008.1, on the reverse strand, counting down.
TGGCTGAACTTGGCAAAGCATTTGCTGCGGCTACCGCATCACTGGCCGCCAACGCCGGCACAGATTTGGCAGCGCTGCGCGCCGGGGTTGGAGCGGTTGGTAAAGCCTGCACCAACTGTCATGAGGCATTCCGCGCCAAGAAGAAATAGCAACTGCGATCGCGTCACAAGGTTTGCGACCAGACTATCTAGCCTGGATGATGTTAGCGTTCAGCTTGCAAACGCTTTTGACGCCGATTTGGCCCAAAACATTGGTGATCTCTTCCTTGAGGATCGCCACCGTGTGATCGCCGCCGTCATCGCCAAGCGCGGCCACGCCATACAAGAAGGCGCGGCCGAGCAAAACAAAATCAGCGCCTGCCGCCAGTGCCTTGACAATATCGAGGCCTGAGCGAAAGCCGCTGTCAAGAATGAGACAGGCCTGCGGCCCAACAGTGTTGCGTATTTCAGGCAGCACGGCGACCGGCGAGGGAGCCGCGTCGAGTTGCCGCCCGCCATGGTTGGAAATCACCACAGCGTCGCAACCCTCGTCGAACGCACGTTTAACGTCGTTAGCGTGCAGCAGGCCTTTGAGGATCAGTGGCCGATCCCATTGGGAGCGGATTTGGCGTAGATATTCCCAATCGAGCACGTTTGATAATTGTTGGCCAACGAAGGCGGCAATATCGGCAAGCTCAGCGGTGGTGGCGTATTTTTCCAGGGTGAGGAACCGGGGTCGGCCGCGCTTTAGGGTGCCAAATGTCCAAGCTGGGCAGGTTAAAATTTCAGCCAGAAAACCAAGGGTGATGCGCGGCGGCACTTGCAAGCCGGATCGCCGCATCTTTTCGCGCCGCGACAGTGTCGGCACGTCAGCGGTAACCAGCAGGGCCGAATTGCCGGCGTCATGGGCGCGGCGGATCAGATCATCGCGGAGCGCTAAATCCTTGGGCGGATAGAGTTGGAACCAGGCATGGTCCGGTGCCGTTGTCGCTATTGCCTCAATGGATTCGGCGGCAACGCTCGACAGCGCATAAGGAATGTTGGCCCGTTTGGCGGCGGCAGCCAACGCCAGTTCCATACCCGGCCACATGACGCTGGACAGACCGACCGGCGCGATGCCAAACGGCAGGGCATATTCGCGGCCAAGCAAGCGTGTTGTTAGATCGGGGGTAAACGGGCCGGCCATGTAGCGCGGCACCAATTCCAGTTTTGAAAACGCCTCGCGGTTGCGCGAAAGGCAGGTCTCCTCGCCGGTGCCGCCTTCCAGATAGGCATGGGCAAACCGGGGTACGCGCTTAGCCGCGCGTCGCGCCAGATCCTCAATCATTGGAAATCGGTCCATGCGTTGTTGGTTGTTCATTGCCATTTCCGCCGGAATTCGTGAACTCGTCCAGCAAATCGGATTTTCGGTTTACTGCCAAGTGTTTTCTTCGCCGGTACCAGGTGCGGCCGGTCGATGGGTCTAGAGCGTATTCCCGAAAAGTGGGTAGCGGTTTTCGGATAAGAATACGCGCCAAAACAAACAGATAGAGCACGTTGAGCGATTCAGTTTTCGCGAAATGTGCTCTAGTCGCCAACCCTCGCAATGGTTTCATTTGATCGCAAACGGCTCTAGCGTCCCTGAAAGGCGCGAATCGGCGGTTCGCGCCAGTCAACCGGACATGGCAATCTCGATGCAAGCGGACAGCGAAATCATCGAAGAAACCTACGAGGCGGCGCTCGAGAACGTGTTTTATGACGCCGAGGGCGCCGTACGCCAGCAATTCATCGATGCGGTGGCGGTCGCGCTAGAAGCCGATGACGGCGAAGAATTGCTGGCGCTGATCGGCCCGATGCACGAATCCGAGTTAGGCGATCTGTTGGAAGCGGTCGCCAGAGATCAGCGTTCGCAGATCGTGCGCCTTGCCGGCGATCAATTCGATTTCGCCGCGCTTACTGAGGTTGATGAGGCGATCCGTCTCGAGATTGTCGAAGGTTTGCCCAACCAGGCGGTAGCACTTGCGGTCCAGGAACTCGATTCCGATGACGCGGTGTTCATCCTCGAAGATTTGGAAACCGCCGACCGCAATGAAATCCTCGAACAATTGCCGTTTCTTGAGCGCATTCGCCTGCGCCGCGCACTGGAATATCCGGAAGAAACCGCCGGGCGGCGGATGCAAACCGAATTCATCGCGGTGCCGCCATATTGGACCGTTGGCCAGACCATCGACTATATGCGTGACGCGCGTGACTTACCGGTCCGTTTTTTGGAGATCTTCGTAGTCGAGCCGTCGTTCGAACTGATCGGCACCGTGGCACTGGATAGGATATTGCGCACAAGGCGCGAGATAAAAATTCGCGACCTTATGCAGGACACGGTAGCCCCGATTACCGCCGAGACCGACCAGGAAGATGCGGCCATGGTATTTGAGCGTTATGACCTAGTGTCGGCCGCCGTGATCGATGAAAGCGGGCGCTTGGTAGGTGTCTTGACCATTGATGACGTGGTCGATGTGATCCATCAAGAGGCTGATGAGGATATCAAACGCATGGGCGGTGTCGGCGACGAGGAATTGTCCGACAGCGTAATGGAAGCAGCCCGCTCGCGCTTTGTCTGGCTATTGGTCAACCTTGGTACGGCGGTGATGGCGTCGGCAGTGATCGGCTTGTTCGATGCCACCATCGAGCAAATGGTGGCGCTGGCAATTCTAATGCCGATTGTCGCCTCGATGGGCGGCAATGCCGGCACACAAACCATGACCGTGACCGTTCGGGCACTGGCAACCCGTGAGATTGACGCCTACAACACCTTGCGCATCGCCAGGCGCGAAATGGCGGTAGGCTTACTAAACGGGCTGTCGTTTGCGCTGATCACCGGTATCGTGACAATCATTTGGTTCGCACAGATCGAGCTTGGCGCGATTATCGCCGCTGCCATGATCGTCAATATGTTCTTTGCTGCGGCAGCAGGGTTCACCATACCGATCGCGCTTAGCCGGTTCGGGGCCGACCCGGCGATCGCCTCCACCGTGTTTGTCACCACGGTCACTGATGTGGTTGGTTTTTTCGCATTTTTGGGCATGGCAGCCTGGTGGTTCGGGTTGATTTAGAATTCGCTGGAGCCGTCTTCAAAGACGTAGGGGAGCAGGAAATTGCTGGAATTGTTGTTGGCGGAAACCGCGCTGGTTGCGTTTGCTACGCTATTTGCCACCATCGGCCCGTTGGATGTGGCGATCGTATTTGCTACCCTGACCGGCGATCTAACCCCGCGTGAGCGCACCTCCTGCGCACTCAAAGGCACGACGATTGCCTTGGTGATCATGCTGATTTTCGCAGTGTTCGGCGAAGCGATGCTGCAATTGTTCGGCATTTCGTTGGCAGCACTCAGGATTGGCGGTGGGGTCTTATTGCTGCTGATCGCGATCGATTTGGTGTTCGCGCGACCATCCGGCGCCTCAAGCACCACCAAGGATGAAAACAAGGAAGCGATCCAAAAGTCCGACATTTCCACTTTTCCATTGGCGACACCGTTGATCGCCGGTCCAGGTGCCATGGGCGCCATCGTGCTGCTGATGGCGGATGCCAGTGGCGATCCTACTGAGATCGCCTTGGTAATCGGCGCAATATTTGCAGTTCTTGGGGCGACGTTGATCTTCATGTTGCTGGCCTCCCAGATACAAAGGCTGCTGGGGCGCATCGGTGTTCAGGTGATCGCGCGGGTGTTTGGCGTGGTGTTGGCCGGGCTGGCGGTGCAATTCATGCTCGATGGGTTGGCCCAAAGCGGGCTTTTTCCTACATAAAGCCGCGACAAGCTATGCACCGTGTCGACGCTTTCCTTACCTTGCCGGTTGACGGGACCTGCCGCCAAGGGCATTTCGAAGCTGCCTGTCAAATACAATAATGAGCGCCATGCCGAAGCCAACTGACACAATGCGTATAGCGATCGCGCAACTAAACCCAAGCGTCGGCGACATCGCTGGCAACATGGCGCTTGTGCGCCACGCCCGGGCTGACGCTGCGCGGCAAAAAGCCGATCTTATATTGTTTACCGAATTGTTTATCGCCGGCTATCCGCCGGAGGATTTGGTGCTGAAACCGGCCTTTGTCGATGATTGCATGGCTGCGATAACCGAACTTGCAGTAGAAACCGCCGATGGTGGGCCGGGCATGGTGATCGGTTCTCCCTATCGCGATAAAGCCGGCCTTTTTAACGCGGTGGCGGTGATTGACGGCGGCAAGATCACCGGATGGCGCAAAAAGGTCGATCTGCCCAACTATGGCGTGTTCGACGAAAAGCGGGTGTTTGACCAAGGCGATATGCCGGGTCCGGTAGATTTTCGCGGTGTCAGGCTCGGCATTCCGATCTGTGAGGATATTTGGGGCGATCTCGGTGTGGGCGAGACCCTGGCTGAGGCCGGCGCAGAAATCTTGCTGGTGCCGAACGGCTCGCCCTACTATCGCGACAAGACCGAAGTGCGTCACCAGGTGGTGCTGAAACAAATAATCGAGAGCGCGCTGCCGGTGGCATACGCCAACCAGCTTGGTGGCCAGGACGAACTGGTATTTGACGGTGGCAGTTTCGTCATCAATGCCGACCACAGCCTGGCGGTACAGATGAGCCTGTTCGAGGACGCCGTAGTTACCACGGTGTGGCGGCGCGGCAAGGACGGATTTCACTGCGAGGACGGGGTGAAGGCCAATTTGCCCGACCGGGACGAAGCCGATTGGCGCGCCTGTGTGTTGGGTCTGCGCGACTATGTGGACAAGAACGGTTTCGCCAATGTGGTGCTAGGGCTGTCTGGTGGCATCGATTCGGCGATATGTGCTGCCATGTGCGTCGACGCGCTCGGCGAAGAGCGGGTGCGCTCGATCATGATGCCCTATCATTATACCTCCAAACAGAGCCATGATGATGCCGCCAAATGCGCCGCCGCGCTCGGTATCCGCTATGACACCGTGCCGATTGCTGGCCCGGTGGAAGCGTTTTCCGATGCCCTTGGGGAACTGTTTGCCGGCACCAATGAGGGTGTGACCGAGGAAAATTTGCAGTCGCGCGCCCGCGGCACAATATTGATGGCGGTCTCAAACAAGTTCGGCTCGATGGTGGTGACCACCGGCAACAAGAGCGAAATGTCGGTCGGCTACGCAACGCTTTACGGCGATATGAATGGCGGCTTTAACCCGATCAAAGACCTCTACAAGATGCAGGTCTATCGCCTCGCTAAATGGCGCAACCACCATGTGCCGCCAGGCGCGCTCGGGCCGGGCGGCCAGGTGATCCCGAAAAATATCATCGACAAGGCGCCGTCGGCCGAATTGCGCCCGGACCAGACCGACCAGGATGCTCTGCCTCCCTATCCGGTGCTCGATGACATTTTGGAGTGCCTGGTAGAGCAGGAAATGGCGGTCGAAGACATTATCGCACGTGGCCATGACGCAGAGACCGTAGTCAGGGTGCAGCACCTATTGCATATCGCCGAATATAAACGCCGCCAGGCCGCGCCCGGGGTTAAAATCACCCGCAAGAATTTTGGCCGTGACCGCCGCTATCCGATCACGAACAGGTATCGGGACAGGTAAGGGGGCACCCCCGGTAATCCACCTATACGTTCCGACCGGAGCAATTGTGGACTATTTCAGCTCCGGATAACCAAGTTTTGCTGCGTAGGTTTCGAAATCCAAAACCTTTTCGTAAATCGTCTGATCCAGATCACTGACCCCTTTGAGCAGAAGATCATTACGGCAGGAACCGAGGTTCGGGTCGCTAAACGCCCTTAGCAAAGCGTTTTTCATGCGAAGTACGATGTCATTGCCGCGACTGACATGGGTGACATAGGGTGGAGCTGGAGCAAAGAATGTACGGCCGAGTATCCGTATACCGGTAACGGCTTGTGGGCGGTAACGCTCGAGTAGCGCATATGTCACGCTGTCAATCGCCGCCACGTCGGCAAGGCCCTTTTGTATCAGCTTCAGGCTTTGTGCATGACCACCACTATACTTCACCGAACCAAAAAACGAACCGTCCACGTTTTTCGGTGCGACCAGATGACGAAGCGCGCTCATGCCGGAATGGGATTGCGGGCCATTGGCTGCTGCGGCACAGCCTTTCATTTCAAGGACATCGTGAAACGGACTATCCTCAGCGACAACAATAAGGCTGGAATATTCATGCCCCGAACATTGCGACACATCGAATATCGGGGTAGCGACCGGGATCAAAGTTTCCCGATGCCCCGAGACGACGTCATAACCACAGCACTGGCTAATGAGCATATTTTCATCTGCCAGCAATTTCGTCAATGAATGTCCATGGGCCAGCTCCTTGGGTACGTCAGGTATGCCCTCGCGCCCAAGATAGGTTGCCATCCCTTTCCAAAACGCCGATTGCGCGTCCCAGATTTCGGGCATGTTGTACATTGGAAAGCTAGCTGTCAGCATGCTAGTTTTACCCCTTAATAATTCGACCGAGCAATTTGCTCCCAACGCTGCCGTTAAACGCCTAAGTGTCGCCGCCGCCCGGCACGACAGCCAATCTCGCCAGTTCTCAAGGCCGAATCATTCGAGGAAATTCGCACTGCGGAACACCATCGCGCGGATGGTCGTCAAGACCTGCAACCGGGCCGGAACCAGAAACGCTATCACTGGGCTTGGTCTCTGTTTGGATCAGCACCAGGCTCGTTGGTCGTTCGGAGCAGGGGCTGGATCAGCATGCGGTCAAGCCACAGATCACGGCGCGTTCTAAAGTGCTCGATACCAATTTTCATATCGGCATGGCCATCCTTGGGTTTAGCAATATAGGTGCCAAACAGGCGATCCCACCAAGGAAAATTAAATCCGAAATTGCTGTCGGTCTCGGTTTGGTGAATTGAGTGATGTATCCGGTGCATATCGGGTGTCACGATGACCAGGCGTAGTATTTGCTCGAGCTTGGTGGGAATTTTCGCGTTGCCGTGATTAAATAGCGAGCTGGCATTTAACACCACTTCAAAGACAAGCACCGCTACCGCCGGGGGCCCCAGTAAGACAATTGCACCCAGTTTGATCCCCATAGAAATGATGATTTCAACCGGGTGAAATCGCAGGCCTGTCGTAGCATCGAATTCCAGATCCGCATGGTGAACACGATGAAGTCGCCACAAAACCGGAATCGCATGGAAAATCACATGCTGAACATAAATTACAAAATCGAGTAGTAGCAGGGAAATGACGAATACAATCCACGCCGGTGCTTCCACAAGGTTAAAAAAGCCCCAGCCCTGTTCGTGCGCCATCAGTGCCAAGCCAACCGCCAGCACCGGAAAGAGCAGGCGGACAAGAATAGTGTCCAGCGCCACCAGCGCGAGATTATTGGTCCAACGCAGGAGACGCGGAATTTCACGGCGACGTTTTGGTGCCGCCAGCTCCCAGCCAGCCATGATCACCAGCACTCCCAGAAATACTGAGAGTCTGACAGCAGATTCATTTGCAAACAGAATTTCGGACATGGTTTACGCGCCTTATCGTTTTAGGCTATTATTCAATTGAATTATTGAATGAGGATTACCAACGTGTCAAGTGGACCGAAACAAGCCTTGCTCGCCGAATTCGCCGTGGTAGCCCGCGCGATTGGTCACCTTCACCGGCTAGACATTCTCGAAAGCCTTGCCCAGGGCGAGCGTGGTGTTGATGCGCTGTCAGAAAAGATCGGCATTTCGACGGCGAATTGTTCGCAACATCTCCAGCACCTGCGGCGCGCCGGCCTGGTGATTTCGCGCCGGGACGGAAAGTATGTTCTGTACCAACTGGCTGATGATGGGATTATGGATCTGATTGGCCAGCTCTATAAGTTCGCCGAACGAAATGTTGCCGCCGTAAATAGGATTCTGGCCGGTTATTTTGCGGATCGGGACACAATCGAGCCGGTATCACGGGCAGAGTTTATCGAGCGGTCCAAGGCGGGTGAAGTTATTTTGATTGACGTGCGCCCGTACGACGAATTCGCGGTTGGGCACGTACCTGGTGCTCTCAACATACCGTACAAAGAAATAAAAGAACGGATCGGCGAGCTTAAGAAAGATTGCGAAATCATCGCCTATTGCCGTGGCCCTTATTGTGTCTTCGCCTTCGAAGCGGTTGCCGAACTGCGCCAACACGGTTTTCTTGCGCGCCGTCTTGAAGACGGATTCCCCCAATGGAAGGGAACAGGACTTCCGGTTGAAGTCTGTACGCAATGAGGCTTTGAAGTCGGATTGGCTGAGAAAGCCACCTCCCGGCATAGACGGGTCATGAGCAAAATCGTTTTCTATTGAAAGGCGAGCGCGCTGATCGAGCTGTCTGGGAGTGGGCGATGCGGCCATTTTGCGCAACCGGGAATATAAACACTGCCAAGCGACGCCCGGGATCAATATCACCCGTAGGAATTTTGGCCGCAGGGCTTGTGGTCAATTATGGTTGTGGCGCCGGCGTGGCTCAATTGACCGCTGGCAAGGAGCGAAAGGCGCGGTAGTGTTGGCCATTTGACGCATGGTCGCTTGTGGCCGCACAATCTTGCCGTCCGGGCCAATGCAACGATGATCCAGCCGACAATTTGTGGATGGTTCCCCAATCCGCCGGAAATTGTCGATGTTGCTGGCACCCAACCAATATTGATAGTGGCGAACAACAATGCGTAAAGAATTTTCACGTAATGATTTATGACCGCGCGGCGGTTGCCGCTTGCAGGTAAGCAGGATTTTGACAATGGGTGATAAGAAAATATTTCTCGATAATGTCTACGTACTCACTGACGCAAATAGGACCCGTGAATATTATCGCCAATGGGCCAAGACCTATGATGACGAGGTGCGCGCCAACGGCTATGCCTCGCCGCAGCGCATTGCCAAGGCGATGGCTGACCATGTGGCCGACAAAACCGCGCCGCTGCTTGATCTAGGCTGCGGCACCGGGCTTTCCGGTGAAGCGTTCGCGGCGGCCGGGTTCACCACCATCGACGGTAGCGATTTTTCGCCGGAAATGCTGGCGGCGGCTAAGACCAAAAACATCTATCGCAAGCTGGTGCCGGGCGACTTCAACGAGCCGATCCCGGCAAAACCCGGCGAATACGCCAACATTGCCGCAGTCGGGGTGTTCAGCCCAGCCCATGCGCCGGCGGAAATGATCGACACGGTGGTCGAGTTGTTGCCCCGGGGCGGGTGTTTCGCATTCACCCTCAACGATCACGCGCTGGCAGAAGAGGCCTATGAGCGCCAAGTAGAAGCATTGTTAAAATCCGGCCGGATCAAAATCGTCTTCAACGAATATGGTGACCACCTGCCCGCCCGTAGCATCCAATCAAGGATCTATCTGCTGCGCAAGGTATAAGGGGTCGTGAGATTACTGGCGTTGTTTAGCTCGATATTATTGATAGTAAACGCCAGCCGACCAGACGATGATTCACTCATGCAGTGGGTCGCAAAGCTAAAATCACATGCAGCCGCTACGAAGAGGAATGATGAGCACAGATTGGCAGCGGTGATGTAATTGCTCACCCCTAACATTCAGGCATTTCGGGCGGTGCTTGCGCCGGGCCACCCAGTCCTATAGTGCGCGAGGAAACCCGCGTGAGCCCTGTTTCCTATGCCCGCATTCATTTTCTTTCTTCGCGACAATGCCCGCTGGCTCGCCGGCGGAATATTGCTGACATATTTTTCCAGTTTTGGGCAAACTTTTTTCATCGCCCTGTCTGCCGGCGGCATCCGCGCTGAATACGGGCTGACCCATGGCGACTGGGGCCTGTTGTACATGTTGTCGACCCTGGCCAGCGCCCTTTCGCTGCCGTTTGTCGGCCAGGTTGTCGACCGCTTTGCGGTGTGGAAGGTCAGCGCGGTAACCATCGCCTTGCTGGCCAGCGCCTGTTTGGCGATGGCATGGTCGACCCACATCCTTGGCTTGGTGGTGGTGGTCTATATGTTGCGCCTGTTTGGTCAGGGCATGATGACCCACATTGCGATGACGGCGATGGGCAAATGGTATGCTGCCAACCGGGGGCGGGCGGTCTCGATTGCCGCGATTGGCGTTAATCTCGGCGAAGCCAGCATGCCGATCCTGTTTGTGTTGATTGTCGCCGCATTCGGGTGGCGCAATGCGTGGATTGCCGGTGCAGCGGCGCTATTGTTGCTGGCGCTGCCGGCGATTGTCGGCGCCATGGCCGAGGAACGGCGTCCGCGGGCTTCCGATCCATTGCCAACAAAGCCGAACGTTCCGGACCGGACCCGGGCTGAGGTATTTCGCGACCCCTTGTTCTATGTAATGTTGGCCGGAGTGATGGCGCCGTCGTTTATCGGCACCACGATATTTTTTCATCAAATCCATCTGGTGGAAATCCGTGGCTGGCAGGTGGAAATCTTCGTCGCCTCGTTTACTGCCATGTCGGTCATGGTGATCTTGTGTGCGCTCCTTGCCGGCTATCTGGTTGACCGATTTTCGGCTATACAATTGCTGCCGGTCTATCTGGTGCCGCTCGGTGCCGCCTGTCTGGTGCTCGGTAACGTGGAGGGTCAGTGGGGCGCCTTTGTTTTCATGGCGCTGTTGGGAATTTCCTACGGATTTTCCACCACCCTGTTTGGCGCCTTGTGGCCGGAACTCTATGGCACGGCCCATCTTGGCGCGATCCGCTCCTTTATCATCGCAGTCATGGTGTTTGGCACCGCGCTTGGCCCTGGCGTCACCGGTTATTTAATTGATTTCGGTGTGCCATACCCGCTCCAGATCACGGTAATGGGCTTTTACTGCATCGCTGCCGTGATCGTCATGACATTCGCGGCGCAGGCCGCGATGAAACGCAATCGCGCTAACGGAACCATACCATGACCATAATCGTTCGTTTTGCCCCTTCTCCTACTGGCTATCTGCACATTGGCAATGCCAGAACCGCGCTGATCAATTGGCTGTATGCCAAACAGGGTGGTGGCCAGTTCGTGTTGCGGCTCGATGATACGGATGCGCAACGCTCAACCGATGAATTCGCCACCGCGATCATTGCCGATCTGGCCTGGTTGGGGATTAAGCCTGATCGGCTGGAGCACCAGTCGGCGCGTGCAAGTGCGCACGATGCGGCAGCCGCGCGGTTGCGTGCCAAGGGATTGCTATATCCCTGCTATGAGACCCCGGACGAACTGGAGCGCCGGCGCAAGCGACAAATGGCACAGGGCAAGCCGCCGATCTATGACCGTGCGGCGTTGCGCATAGATGATGAAGAACGCAAGGAATTAGAAAGCCAGGGCCGCACGCCCCATTGGCGCTTCATGTTGCCGAACCATGATGGTGACCCGTTCCATACCAGGCGCACCGAGGTAAATTGGCACGACCTGGTACGCGGCCCGCAGACGGTTGACCTTGCTTCCATGTCCGATCCGGTGCTGGTGAGAGGCGATGGCGGATATCTCTATACATTGCCGAGCGTAGTCGACGACGTTGAATTCGGTGTGACCGCGATTATTCGCGGCGACGATCATGTCACCAATACCGGGGTGCAGATCGCGCTGTTTAAGGCGCTCGACGCAACGCCGCCGGAGTTTGGCCATCACAATTTGCTGACCACCGCAAGCGGCGAAGGATTGTCGAAAAGGCTCGGGTCGTTGTCACTGCAAGGATTGCGCAAGGACGGTTTCGAAGCGATGGCGGTTGCAAGTCTGGCGGTGTTAATCGGCACTTCGGGCCCGGTCGAAGCACTTGCTGATATGAATGCGCTGGCCGCCAGGCTAAGCTTGGGAGCGATTTCCAAATCGCCGGCCCGCTTTGATGTATCGGAACTGGAAAACCTCAACGCGCGGCTGGTCCACCACATGGATTATGATCAAGCGCGCCCGGCGCTCAAAGAAGTCGGCGCCGATGCAGGTGCTGAATTTTGGCATGCGGTACGCGGCAACCTGCAAAAAGTCCAGGACGCGGAAATCTGGCGCCGCGCGGTTGAAGCAGCAAAGCCTGAAATCGATGCCGACGACCGGGAATTTATCTCGCGCGCTGCCGCAATGCTGCCGCTGGAACCATGGGATGAAACCATTTGGAAGACCTGGACCGACGCATTGAAGGCGGAAACCGGGCGCAAGGGAAGGCAATTGTTCATGCCGATCCGCAAGGCGCTGACCGGCCATGATCACGGGCCCGAACTGGCGCAATTGCTGCCGCTTATTGGACGGCAAAGAACGCTGGACCGACTATCCTGATTTTGCGCCCGCCGGGGGCATCGGCCAACCGTTGATCTGGATGATCTGCCAACAGGCCAGCGACCACGGTTTCGGTCAACCGGCCGCGCCGGTTACGGAAGGTCTCGGGGTCGATCGCCGGATCGATGCGAAAGGTCGGTCGTGGTACCGGTTTTTCTTCGGATTGTGGCTTGATTTCGGTTTTGTCGATGGGCTCGGTTACCTGATAATCGCCATGACCATCCAAAATAGCGGAAGAAAATTTGCAACCGCATTCGTTGTTGACTTGCTTGCGATAGGAAAACGCATTGGCCATGTTGGCATAGGGCAGGTCGGTGCGATAGGAAATCATGTCTTCGCTGTCCTGCGCCGGGATCTGGTGAAAATAGAGCGCTACTTCCGTGCCAGGACACATGGACTGGCAGATTGCGTCATCATGCTCGAAACGGTCCGGCACGGTGGAAAAGCTGATTGGGAAATAATAGCCGTCGCAGGAGCGCACACACAATGTGCGATAGGTGCCGGAGAACCGATCCAACATGTCGGCGGTTGGATCAATCCGGTGACCACGATTACCATCCTCGCGAAAAGTCCGCACGCCGAATATCTGTTCGATTAGCGTGCGCCGCCGCGGTTTGTTGTTGGTCTGCCGTTCGGCGATTTGGGTTTGTGCCGAGTTGCAATTGTTGAACTGTTGCGCCCGCTCCAAGCGACGGCGCTCGCGCGAACGGGTGCCGGCTTTGGGTGCCAATTGATCGCGGCCGCTTTCGAGATTTTCCAGGTTCGCCTGCATTTGGTTTAGGGTGCGCAAAATCCGCTTGCAGCCTGAATTGCGCGGCGCCGAAAATGCCGCGCCGGCCCGGCAGCCGCTGCGCCGTGCGATGCGTTGGGTTTTCTTGATCTGGATTTTTTGGTCCTGAACCGCCTTGACATAGCGACGGTATTTGAGCGAGCCGCGCACATCGCGGCGGTTGCTCAGGGCGGCGAGTTCCGCATCGATCTGGCGACATAGCCGTGACTGGCCGTGGCTTTCGGGCATAAAGCCCAACACCCAAACCGAGGCGAGCAGCCCCAATACGGCTACACGCGGCAACAAAGGTCGGGCCGCACGGGCGGCTGAAATAATTCGTCCTGGGTAGGCGATAAACATCCGCGAAATGGTCTCTGCCCTGTGAATTTCGGTGCGATCCGTGTCGCGTCAGCGCGACAGCGGCAGCGCCGGCAATGCTCAAGATGCCAAAGGTGATAGCTGACTCGTGCCACAACCCAAACTGCAAACAAATGTGTCGGTTTGATGCACGTGGCCTAAAACGCCCGGTAGCTTCGCCAATGGCTCATCAATCGCTAATTTGGGGACGCTCTGCTAAAAAGCATTTGCGTTAAGGCCGCCATCGATCAGGATATTGCGTCCGGTGATGTAGCCTGCGTGCACGGAACACAAAAACGCGCAGACATTGCCGAATTCTTCCACATTGCCAAAACGTTTGGCCGGAATGCCGGCGATTTCGTTTTGCCGGACCTGATCGACCGCCAGGTTAGATTTTTTTGCCGCAAATGCAAAACCGGACCGCAGCCGATCCGTATCCATTTTGCCGGGCAGGATATTGTTGATAGTAACGTTGTCGGCGGCATAGTTGCGGGCGATGCCGGCGAGAAAGGCGGTCAATCCGGCACGGGCACCCGATGATAGGTCAAGCCCGGCAATAGCCGTATAGACCGACAGGGAGGTGATATTGACAATGCGGCCGAATTTCTTTTTCGCCATGCCATCGGCGGCCCGTTGGATCAACTCGATCGGTGTGATCATGTTTTGCGTCACACCTTCGATCATGTCGTCTCTGCTTAGTTCACGAAAATCGCGCCGTGGCGGGCCGCCATTATTGTTGACCAAAATGTCGGGCTCGGGGCAGACGTCGAACAATCGCTGCTGTCCTTCGGCGCTACTGACATCGGCAATAACCGCATGGACAATAGCGCCGGTAGCATTTGAAATTTTGTGGGCGGTTTGCTCGGTCGTTTTGGCGTTACGGCCATTGACCACCACTTCGCATCCCGCCTCGGCCAGTGCCATGGCACAACCGCTGCCAAGACCACGGCTTGACGCACACACGATTGCCTTTTTTCCAGTTATCCCCAGTTCCATGCCATTCCTTACTGATAAATGTGATTGATCTGTTTGACGTTTTCCAACAATCTAACATAGCTTCAAGAATTGCCGGGCCGATGCTTTTGGCTTGTGCGCATGGCTATGGTGCATTGTTTTGCTAGGGTCCAAACTCAATCATTTTGTTGAATTTCTGTAGCAAATCAGATTGAGATTGAACGATCAAAGGATTGGAGATCTGGATGGCTCATTTGTTTTGGCTTTCTGACGCCCAATGGGCGGTGATTGAACCCCATCTGTTTGACGTTTTCCAACAATCTAACATAGCTTCAAGAATTGCCGGGCCGATGCTTATATCAAGGCGCATCGTTCGGCACATGGCGGTAAAGGGGGGCGAAAATCCAGGCCATTGGCCCCTCGCGCGGTGGCCAAACCACCAAAATCCATGCCCTCACAGACGTCATAGGCCGCCCCTTTGCCTTCATGCTCACAGCAGGCAATGTATCGGACACCAAAGCCGCACCCACTTTGCTGACAGGTTTGAGGGGCGCACGATATGTTCTGGGCGACAAGGGATACGATGCGAATGCGCTTCGAAAAGCTTTGCGCAATGCGGCCATGGTTCCTGTGATCCCCGGCCGCTGCAATCGAAAACGCAAAATCATCTACGACAAAGCCCGCTACAAAGAACGCCACCTCATCGAAAATGCATTCTGCCGTCTCAAGGACTTTCGAAGAGTGGCAACCCGCTACGACAAACTCGCAAGAAACTTCCTGTCCGCCGTAGCGCTGGCAACACTCGTCGCCTTCTGGTTATGATTGAGTCTGGACCCTAGGCCGTGTCACCCAAAAGTGGGTACCGGTTTTGGGTGACACGGCCTAGGGCCAATGGGGTCAAATCCCCCTGGGCCTTGGCCGATTTGACTCCTGGACCGTGTAGCCAAAGGCTTGAAGTGGCCAACACTACGGTGCCTTTCGCGCCTTGCCAGCGGTCAATTGGGCCACGCCTACACCATAACCGTAAATGTCCGCAGGCCCTGGTGCTAGTGGAATGAATTTGACATTTGAGTTCCATTTGCAGCTTCATCGTTTGTCAAATGTCAAATGTCAAATGTCAAATGTCAAATTTAAGAATTCCACTAGATTCAATATCTTGCTAGTGGTTCTTTTGATTCCAAGATTTGCAAACCACAGTATTGCAACGGGACGCAAATGTTGGAATCGAACCACTAGCATGAAAGTGACTGGCATCACCGTCGATGTCGAATATATGTCGGTGGTTGGTTCTGCAATATGATCGGGTGTGACTGGAACCAAATCCTTGGATAACAGAAAGATAGCAACAAGCGATGGATGATAACCACCTGAATATTGCCGAGCAAAAAATTGCTTCAGAGCAGGTCGAGCAGGTCGAGTTGGACCAGGAACGAGAAGTTAGACGATCTCGTGCTCCCAACAGCAACAAGTCGGTGCCCGGTGTCGCTAATGCAAAAATACAAACGTTCGAACAAGCGTTGCGCCAGCACGGTGTCACAATCGAGCGCCAGGCGATCAAAATATTGCAGGTGAATATCGGCAAGCGTTGCAACCAGGCATGCCACCATTGCCATGTGGATTCGGGTCCTAACCGGACCGAAAACATGGAATTGGCAACCGTCGAGCGGTTGATCGAATTGCTGCGCAGCGATCCACAAATCCACACGGTCGACATTACCGGCGGCGCGCCGGAGCTTAATCCGCATTTCCGCCATTTCGTGCGCGAAATCCGCGCCATCGGCAAGCAGGTAATCGACCGCTGCAATTTGACCGTGCTGTTTGAGCCCAACCAGGAAGACACGGCGGAATTCCTGGCGGAACAGGGCGTGCAAATAGTTGCCTCGCTGCCATGTTACATGGAAAACAATGTCAACGCCCAGCGCGGCAAGGGCGTGTTCGGCAAGAGCATTGATGCGCTCAAGAAATTCAACGGCCTTGGCTACGGGATTGAAGATCGGCGTTCGCTGACCTTGGTCTATAATCCGGTCGGCCATCATTTGCCGCCGGACCAGACACAATTGGAAAATGAATACCGTGCCCACTTAGAGGATGAATTCGGCATCGAATTCAGCCAGTTAATCACCATTACCAACATGCCGATCAAACGGTTTGCCCATGCGCTTACCCGAGATGGCATGATGCAGGAATACATGCAATTGCTGATCGAAAATTTCAATCCGCAGGCAGCATTGGGAGTAATGTGCACCGAATTGGTGTCGATCGGTTGGGATGGTAAGGTTTATGATTGCGATTTTAACCAGATGCTGGAAATTCCACAGAACTGGCAATCCCGCGACATCTGGGATATTGAGCGGCTAAGTGACATCGGCACCGGGGTCGCATTCGCCAATCACTGCTATGGTTGCACGGCGGGTGCCGGCAGTTCTTGCGGCGGGGCATTGCTGTAACCATTTCCGGGCACGGATCTTACGGAGAATTGATAGATGTTGGCGGTAATTGGCGGCACCGGTCTGTACAAGATCGACGGGCTGGAAGTGATCAATGAGATTGCCATCGATACTCCGTTCGGCCCACCTTCGGCGCCGGTGGTTAAAGCCTCCTACCAGGACCGCGAACTACTGTTTTTGCCACGCCATGGGCAAAACCACCAATTCCTGCCCCATGAAATCAACTACCGGGCTAACATTTTCGCGCTGAAAAAGGCAGGTGCGCGACAGGTGGTCGGCTTTTCCGCCACCGGCAGCCTGCGCGAGAACATTCATCCAGGTGAGTTTGCCATTCCGACGCAATATTTCGACTTCATCAAGGGCAATCGCGAACGCACATTTTTCGGCGAAGGCGTCGCCGCCCACGTTTCGATGGCGCGACCAACTTGTCCCAACCTGACCGCATGGATTGTCGACAAGGCAGGTGAGATGGGAATAACGCTGCACACCGGCGCTACCTATGCCTGTGTTGATGGCCCCAGGCTCGGCACTAGGGCGGAAAGCCATTTTCTGCGTTTGGTCGGGTGCGATTTGGTAGGCATGACCAACGTGCCGGAGGCGTTTTTGGCTCGCGAGGCGCAGCTTTGTTACGCCACCATCGGCGTTGTTACCGACTATGATTGCTGGATGGAAGATCCTGCCCACCATGTCAGCGTCGCCGCGGTGATCGAACGCTTTGGCGCCAGCCTGGAACAGGCCAAGGCGCTGCTGCTGGCGCTTTTGGAAACCCCATTGCCGACAATCAACCCTACCTATCGCGAGGCATTGCAATTCGCGGTGTTGACACCCGACGATGCAATCCCCGACGGCAAGCGAAACCTGCTTTCCGTACTCAGAGCCTAAATGTGAACATTTCGGTTGTCATACCGCTAGCGCCCGGCGAGAGCGAACATCATAATCTGCTAGCAGCCCTGCCCGATGATTGGGAAGTTATCACCGCCAGCGAGCAGGATAGGGCCAGAAGCCTAAACGCCGGCGCGGCGCGCGCCAATGGCGAATATCTTTGGTTCTTACATGCCGATACCCAATTGCCGCCGCAAGCGGTCTCGCGATTGGTTGCAGCGATCGCGCAGTACCCGGACCGGCTCTATTATTTCGATCTGGTTTTCCATGATCGGGAAACTGCTTTGATGGTACTAAATCAATTGGGTGCACAGTTTCGCTCCCATGTTCTGCAAATGCCGTACGGCGATCAGGGCCTTTGCATAGCCAAGACCTTGTTCGATGAAATTGGCGGCTATCCCGAGGGATCAGAATATGGCGAAGACCATTTGTTCGTGTGGCACGCGCGCCAGCATGGTGTAAGGCTGAAGCCGGTTGGCGCGACCCTCAAGACCAGCGCGCGAAAATATATCCGACATGGTTGGCTGAAAACCACATTGGCGCACCAATATTTATGGGCCAAGCAGGCTTTGCCGGAATTTGTCACATTGATGAAAATGCGGATGAGATGACCGTTGCCGTCGCCATTTTTGCCAAGACCGCCGGTCTGTCGCCGGTCAAAACCCGGCTGGCGGCTGATATCGGTTCCGTGCAAGCCGAGGCATTTTATCGGCTAAGTGTGGCGGCGACAAAGGAGTGGGCCGCTGCTGCGGGTGAATTGTCGAATGGCACCCTGTGCCCTTATTGGGCAGTGGCCGAGCAAGAAGCGGTTATTGACGGCGAATGGGACCGGTTTGACACCATCTGGACCGGCGACGGCGGCCTTGGCGCGCGTCTCGACCATGTTTACCGCACCCTGATGGCCGACCACGACGCGGTAATGTTGATGGGTACCGACAGTCCGCAGCTTGAGCCGCAGATTTTGATCAAGGCGTTGCGGGAAATGGAACGGGATCCGGCAGTTTGTGTGATTGGGCCCTGTGCCGATGGTGGGTTTTATATGTTTGCCGGCAAAACGGTGATTGAGCGCGATATTTGGACCAGCATTACCTACAGTGCGGACACCACCCGGCAACAATTGCTTGACCGGCTCGACCGGCACGCGATACCGGTTCGTCTGCTTGATCAAGCATTTGATGTCGACACTGCTAAAGACTTGGCGCTGCTTGGGGTTACATTAGATGGGGCTGACGATCTTTCACCGGCGAAACGCAAACTGGCCGACTGGCTTCGCGCGCGCAACGCCAATAAGCGCACCGGTGCATCATAGGTGTGAATGGAAATGAGCAAATCTTTGCCGGAAATTGCCGATATTCGCCAGGCGGCGACCCGCTTGGCCGGGATTGCGGTGCGCACGCCTTTATTGACCAATCAGCAACTCGATGCGGAAACTGGGGCCAAAGTGTACCTGAAGCCGGAATGCCTGCAGCGCACCGGTTCGTTCAAAATACGTGGCGCCTATAACGCGATTTTTTCCCAGTTGAGCGAAGCACGCGCGCGTGGCGTTGTGGCTTCGTCCTCGGGCAACCACGCGCAAGGGGTAGCGCAAGCGGCGCGCCTGACCAAAGTTGCCGCAACTATTGTAATGCCGCACGATGCGCCGGCGATCAAAATTGCCCGCACCAGGCGCAGTGGCGCCGAGATCGTGTTTTATCAACGCGGACCGCAAAACCGCGACCAGGTGCTAAAAGAATTGCAGACAAGCACCGGTGCTCTGATGGTGCATCCTTACGATGATCGGTTGGTTATTGCCGGTCAGGGCACCGCCGGGTTGGAAGCGGCAGATGATCTGGATCAACTGGGTGTGGAGCCCGACCGGGTGCTGGTATGTGCCGGCGGCGGCGGGCTGAGCGCCGGGGTGGCGCTTGCGATCCACGACCGGTTTCCAACCGCGAAAATTCATCCCGTCGAGCCGGCCGAATTCGACGACCATGCCCGCTCGCTCAAATCGGGGAAACGCGAACGCAATCAGCGTGCGGCCGGTTCGATATCCGATGCGCTGCTGGTGGAAAGCCCTGGGGTGTTGACCTTTGCGATCAACCGCGATCATCTATCCCGAGGGTTGGTGGTCTCAGACGACGAAGCGCGAGCAGCAATCCGGTTTGCCGCCAACGAATTGAAACTGGTATTGGAGCCGGGCGGCGCCTGCGCGCTGGCGGCGTTGCGTCAGGCAGATGGCGGGTTTGCCGGCGAAACCGTGCTGGTTTATTTGACCGGTGGCAATATCGATCCGGCGTTGCTGGCGGAAATCCTGACCGCCCAAACGTAAAACCGTTCACGAACCGGAAACGGTGTGTTTGAGGTCAAATGATTGCCCAAGCTGGCGCATTCCTATCTTGTTGCGCCAACAAAGCTGCAACTTGGAATAGAAGCCGATGGCAAAACTACCGGTCAAGGGTCTGCACCATGTCACCTCGATTGCCGGCGACCCCAACATTTGCGACCGGTTCTGGCGCCAGGTGATCGGGCTAAGACGGGTCAAGCAAACCGTCAATTTCGATAATCCGGAAATCTATCATCTGTATTTCGGTGACCGATTGGGTTCGCCGGGCACTATCATGACCTATTTTCCGTTTCCCGGGCGGGCGCGGGGTCGCGGCGGCACCGCGGAGGTCGCCGTTACCAATTTCTCAGTATCTGCCGGGTCGGCCGCCTACTGGATGACAAGGCTTGGGGAAAATAATGTGGGCGAATTGGAACTGACCGAGTGGTTCGGCCGCAAGGCGGTCGGGTTCGCGGCTCCAGACGGTGACCGCTTTTTGTTGATCGAGCACAATAACATCCCGCCGACCCCGGCAGGAGCAGACATCGATGAGCGTGAAACCGCGATCCTGGGTTTTTCAGGGGTGACCTTGCGGCTTGCCGACAGCATGGCGACCGCTGAATTGCTCGAATTCATGGGCTATGAGCGTGGCGAACATTGGGGCCATGTCACCCGCTATACGGTGGCCGGTGGCAATGGCGCCAACCATATCGACATCGAAACCCGGCCGGGGTTTGATCGCGCCGAACAGGGGGCCGGAAGCGTGCACCATGTGGCGTTCGCAGTTGACGATCGTGCCGCACAATTAGCGATCCGCCATGCCTTGGTGGCCGAAGGCTGGAATGTTACTGCGGTAATCGACCGCAATTATTTTTGGTCGATATATTTTCGCACTCCAGGCGGGGTGCTGTTCGAAATTGCCACCGACGAGCCGGGCTTTGATCACGATGAAGACCGTGCCACCATGGGTCGCGAACTGAAATTGCCAGCCCAGCACGAGCATCTGCGCGAACATTTGCGCGCGTCTTTGTTGGCACTCGATGCGGTTTAATCGCCATGGCAAACGTGTGAAATCGTCTTGCGGTGGAAACGCGCCTTGTGTATGCGGTTTCTTGTGTAGCATTATCCCACTAAAGGCTTGGCAAATCGGTACCGGCTTTGGTATACGAGCCGGCCTAGGCATTCCTCGGTAGCTCAGTGGTAGAGCAATCGGCTGTTAACCGATCGGTCGCTGGTTCGAATCCGGCCCGGGGAGCCAATCGTCCTGAAAAAGTCAATAATATGAGCACCTCTAAAAACCCTCGATTTAGTTGGGCTGGGTGTGATTTTGAAGTTTTTGAGTACCGGATAATATGTTGAAATATTTGAGGAACGCAAAAACGAAAAATTGCTCCCAGGACCCAAAAGAAGGGTTCTTAGAGGTGCTCATATTAACAACCAAGTGTCCCGCGCTGGTAATATGTCCACAGGTCCTAAAACTATAAATAATTTGTGGGGCAGGTGTTCCAGGTTCTTTTGTCAAGCCCTGTCGGCGCATGAAGGGTGATGGAATTATGCCAAACCGGGCAGTCGCCTTGAATTGCCAAGCGGCGCAACTCGGCCTGCATTGGCGTATTGCCATTGCTGTTCCAGGCCAATGCAGCCCCAGATAATGCCAATCATCAAATAAAAATGCCGCCAATGGTCCGTGTCGACGACCATGCCGACCAGCAAATGGCCGGCAAATGCCACATAGGCGATCTGCAGATAACGTTGCCAGGGGCGGGGGCGAAATAGTGGTTTGAAGCCAGCGACCAATGTCCAAACGAACAAGATCATCAGGGAGACAAATCCGATCCAGCCATGGGCCATGAGCGCCTTTAGGCCATTATTGTGGGTATCTTCGCCAAACAGGAAACCGAATTCCAAGGGGCCGATGCCTAACGGGTGTTCCAGTGCCAATTGGTAGCCGAGAGAATATCGCTCGAAACGCCCGAAATGCCCGGCGTCGTAGTCTTGCACGATGCGCGCGCGCTGGGCGAACATATCATAAATCACATCGAATTGCAGGGCCACCACCAGCATCAGTGCCAGCAATATGGTGCCAACCGCGGCGACCAATACCAGCTTCCACCGGTCGCGATTGCTATGCGTCGTCACCAATGACAAGAAATACATGCCGACCATGGTGACAACGATCAACCCCCATGCGGCCCGTGAAAAGGCGAGAAACAATGCCAAAAGCAAGATCAGCATGCCGATTGCTCGCAGTAGGCTGGTGAGCGGTGGACAGGTTATCAACCGCCAACCTAGATACAGGATCGGCATCACCAGAAACGGACCAAACACGTTCGGGTCCTGAAAGGCGCCCATCGCCCGGTCATAGCGGGTAAACAACGCCGCGCCGGGAATGGCACCGAAATAGCCCAAAATGCCCAGCATCGCCGTAATCATGGCGCCAACCACATATGCCCGCATGATGAGCCGCAAGCGCCGTGCATCGAGCATAATCACCGAAGCAAAGAACACCGAAGACAGGGCCAAGAACACGGACACAACTACATAAAGCAAGCCACGGCCGTAATGTTCCATTTGCAGTGAAGCGAGCACGCCGCCGACATTGTAGGCGAAATAGCAAATGATCAGCGGCAACACGGCGCGGGCGATGCGCAATCCCATCGAATACCAAACTATGATCATTACGATCAAAAACAATTCATAGGGTGCCGGTTCGCGGATAACGAAACCGCCGAGAAATACCGCTAATGCGATCATGGCATTGGCGAACAGGGCGGTGGGCAG
Source organism: Rhizobiaceae bacterium (assembly GCA_965248715.1). Classification (GTDB taxonomy): domain Bacteria; phylum Pseudomonadota; class Alphaproteobacteria; order Rhizobiales; family Rhizobiaceae; genus CBDFKB01. The sequence continues at coordinate 1,833,477 of CBDFKB010000008.1, read as the reverse complement.
CCCGGTCACCGGCCGGGCGCCAGGGGCCAATGTTTGTGCCATCACCATAAATTTTAGTACGCGTTTTTGGTGTTGAACAACTGGAACGGTGTGATCGCCAGGATGTAGAAATCAAACATCAGCGACCAGTTCTCTATATAGTAAAGGTCATGGGCGACCCGGTTCTTGATCTTGTCCTCGCTGTCGACTTCGCCACGCCAGCCTTTGATCTGCGCCCATCCAGTAACACCCGGCTTGACCTTGTGGCGGGCGAAATAGCCGTCGACAACCTCGTCCCATAGCCGGTTCGAGGTATGGGCATTGACCGCGTGCGGGCGTGGGCCGACCAAGGACAATTCACCCCTGATGACGTTGATCAATTGCGGCAATTCATCGATCGAGGACTTGCGAATAAATCGGCCAACCGCGGTTACCCGAGGATCGTTGCGGGTAACCACAAATTTTGCAGTAGGATCTGCGAACTCATGAAACATCGATCGGAATTTCAGAACTTCGATTTCCTCATTGTTGAAGCCATAACGGCGCTGGCGAAAAATCACCGGTCCGGCGCTTTCGATGCGGATCGCGGCCATCGTTGCCACCATCACCGGCGCTAAAACCACCAATGCGATCACCGACATCACCAAATCGAAGGCGCGTTTCATAAATGCATCCCAATCCGCCAGCGGTTTGTCGAACACATCCAGGAGTGGCACCGAGCCTTCATAGCTGTAGGAGCGCGGCCTAAAGCGCAGCCGGTATGTATGGGCGGAAAGCCGGATATCGACCGGTAGCACCCATAATTTCTTCATCATTTGCAACAGGCGATTTTCGGCCGAAAGCGGTAGCGATACAATCAACATATCGATGCGCGCGACGCGGGCGAATTCTACCAATTCAGGCACTGTGCCGAGTTTGGGATATCCGGCGACAATCGGTGGCGAGCGGGTACCGGCGCGGTCATCAAAGATACCGCAAATACGGATGTCGCTGTCTGATTGTGCCTCAAGCGAGCGAATGAGATCTTCAGCGTTCTTACCGCCGCCGACAATAACTGCGCGGCGTTCCAGGCGTCCGTCGCCAGCCAACTTGCGCACCCAGTGCCATACCAGCACGCGGAAGGTAATCAGGAACGTGACGCCAATAACGAACCACAAGCTCAGCCATGCCCGCGAAAACTCAACCGAAAGTTTGGTCATAAAGCCGAGAATGGCAAGCGCGGTGACCGCGAAAATGAAGGCGGCGACGACCTTGCTCGACTGGCTGATAAATGAGCGGAAGGTGTGGATTTGATAACTATCGAGTGCTTGGGCCGCACCCGAAGTCAGAACCCCGCCCAACAAGGAGGCGGTGACATAATATCCCAGTGTCAATCCTGAAAAAGGATATACGTAGAACAGGTAGATGATCATGCTGATCGCCGTGATCGCGAAGAATTCGATCAACCGCACGGCGGTGATAATAATGTTCGGCGAGACCGCATCGGCGGCAAATTGTTCCGCTACTTGGCGCGCCAGCGAGTTCAGTTCGACCTTGCGCTTGTTGTGGCGCATATCATCCGGCGCGGCACGAACCGATTTCAGCGAAAACTTTTCCTTGGGGTCCACACTCTTAATAGCCATCACAGTACTCGGGACACAACTTTACAGATTGCATCATAATATAGGCGATTAGCTAAGAAAGTTTTTACGAGTGGCAGAATTGCGCTGGAGCAATAAAATTACCGACCAAATTGGGGAATTATCGCTCCAGTTCAGCCTGGACCTGGCGATAATGATCTAGGACGCTTTGGGCCATTTGAGCTACGCCGAACCGCTTCTTGAGCGCGGCAGCACGTTGATTGGCAATCGAACCAAAATCTTTGTCCGCATAAGCGTCCACCATCGCCTTTGCCAATGCGGCCGGATTGTCGGGGGTTACCAGGATTTCCGGCTCGTTCGCGAAAATTTCCGGGATACCACCAACATTGGTGGCGATGATCGGCCTAGCCGCGGCGATCGCCTCGAGCACAATGTAGGGCATGGATTCCGCACGCGACGGCACCACCACGGTTCGCGCCTTGGCAAAAGCCTCGCGGGAGCGCATGGCGTCGTGGACCATAATCTGGTTTTCCATGCCCCGATTGCGAATGTCAGCCACATATTTGGCTTTGTCTGGACCGTCCCCGACCATGTGAGCGGTCAATTCGTGCGCAAGATCGCGGGAAGCAATTTCAAGCGCAGCGATAAACAGGTCCGGCCCCTTTAGATCACGCATCATGCCGATATAGAGGAAATCGCGATGGCCGGCTTCCAGGCTAATCGGTTCAAATTCATCATCGGCAAGGCCATTATAGATTAGCCCTTGGGAGCATCTTGGCACTCCGACCTTGGCCGCGTATCCGTCGCGTTCATATTTGCTGACAAAAAGCAACCGGTCGGTCATGGGTTCCAGTAATCGTTCGAGTGCGAAATAAATCTTTGATTTCAATGCCTCAGGCGCATAGTGGATGCTGCCGCCATGCGGACAATAGAGCCGCGCCACCCGATGCCCGGAAAACCGCATGGCGGTGCCGATCAGGCGGGCATAGGCCCCGCCCTTGGCGCCGTGCGCATGCAGGATATCCGGCGCCAGGGTGCTGGTTTCCCGGTAGGCTCGCCACAATGCCAACAGGTCGCCGGGGTTGATTGCACGGCGCATGGGAACGCGCTTCATGCCAAGTGCCAGATTGGGCCTTATGTCATCGAACAATCGGTCTTCATGCTCGGCGCCGGTGTTCGCGTCACAAACGATGCCGACCAGATGCCCGTCGGCCGCCTGGGCTTGGGCAAGATCGCGCACATGGCGAAAGATGCCGCCTACCGATGACCGGAAGCAGTGTACGATACGTAGCGGTTTATCTGCCATTTTTGGTTTAGAGCCTAGCGTCAGAACAGGCGCTCTCGGACATAGATATTGTCGCCGGGTAGGATCGGATCGCTAATTTCGACCCGGCCGGTGACAATATTGCCGGTCACGTGCCGGGTAATGTCGACGTTTTCCTGGTTGGCGCGCGGAGTAAATCCGTTTGCCACCGAAATTGCGTTTTGCACCGTCATCCCTGGCACATAGGTATATTGTCCAGAGGTGCCGACCTCGCCCATAATGAAAAATGGCCGATAGCGATCAACCTCCACCGATACATCCGGATCGCGGATGTAGCCGTTGCGCAATCGCTGTGCGATCAGGGATTTGGTTTGTGCGATGGTTTTGTGTCGAACATTGACGTTACCAACCAGCGGAAATGAGATTTGCCCGGCTTTGTCGACCGAATAGGTTCCAGTCAGCCCGGTTTGCTCGAACACGGTTATGCGAAGCCGATCTCCCGCGTCCAATAAATATGGCTGGGCGATTGCCGCATGAAACGCTTCCGGTGCCGGGCGATAGGTAGAACAGCCCGATAAAAGTAAACTACCCAGCGAAAATAGGATCGCTGAGTGACGCAAAACGTTGATTATTCTTACGGCACGCATCGCAACCAACTCTCAACGCGCATCGGCAATTTTACCGAGCGACAAGTAATGAATTCGAGGCAAATTTCCGACAGCGTGGTTAATTTCACGTTAAACGGGTGCGGAATGTGTGGCGAAATGTTGTTAAGGTATCACCAAGCCTGGATAATCAAGAAAAAAGCAATTAACCCGGCATCAACCATATACATTAACGAAATTAACTAGATGGTTACCAAGGTCGCCTAGATCAGATTTGGATTTAGGAGTGCGCCATGTTTGACAATTCCCACGCTGCGCCGCCGGCAGACATCGACATTCAGTCGCTGATGGCGGCAGCCTGGCATCGCAAATTTCTGTTGCTAATTATCACTGTGATAGCGGCTGTCGGCCTGTTCACGCTGTTTTCGAGCATTGATCCGCGCTACCGTTCATCCACCAAGGTGTTGATTGAGCAACGTGAATCCGTATTCACCAAGCCAAACCAGAATCTGGAAGTGAGCCGCTCGCGCTTTGACAAAGAAGCGGTAGGCAGCCAGGTGCAGGTGATCAATTCGGACGATATCGCACTGGAAGTGATCCGAACTTTGGCCCTGGCGGAAATGGCCGAATTTGATTCGGCGACGAAACCGTCGGCGCTTGCCGATCTCAAAATGTTGTTGGGCATTGGCGCCGATCAGCTGGCGATTTCGGCGGAACAACGGGTGCTGAAAGAATTTAGGAAACGCTTGAAGGTCTTTCAGGTCAAGGATTCACGGGTCATTGTAATCCAGTTTTGGTCCCACAACCGCACGCTTGCCGCTTCGGTCGCCAACGGTGTAGCGCGGGCTTATCTGAGCACGATGAAGCAGACCGAGCTTAGTTCCAGCGAGGACGCCACCGCATGGTTGCAGCCGGAAATCATTGATCTGCGCAATAAGGTCAAAGAGGCAGAGAGCAAGGTGGCGGAATTCCGCTCCAACTCGGACATTTTGATCGGCGCCAACAACGCGGCACTGGCGACCCAGCAATTGTCGGAGATTTCCACGTCATTTTCACGGGCCAAAGCGGCGCGCTCGGTTGCCGAAGCCAAGGTGCGTTCGATACAAGCAGCGCTCGCTGACGGGGCCTCGCTTGAAGCGGTTCCCGAAGTGGTAGCATCACCGCTAGTGCAGCGATTTCTTGAGCGCAGAGCCGCGCTTCAGGGTCGGATTTCCCAACTTTCTACCACCCTGTTGCAGGCCCATCCACAGCTCATAGCGCTAAAATCACAGGTAAAAGACTTCGATCGCCAGATCGCATCGGCGGCTCGCAATATCCAGATCAGCCTGGAGAACAATCTTGATATCGCCCGGCAGCAGGAAGAGCAATTAGGCCAGGAATTGAACCGGGTGAAGGCGGAGTCGGCACGGGTGGGCGAAGCGGAAGTCGAGTTGCGGGCGTTGGAACGCGAAGCGGCTGCACAGCGTGATCTGCTGTCGAGCTACCTGACCCGGTTCCGGGAGATATCGGCCCGCCAGGAGCGCGACTACCTGCCGGTGGACGCACGGGTAATTTCGCGAGCAATAGTGGCGGCCAGCCACTATTTTCCCAAAGTGCTGCCGTTCACGCTGGCCGGCACCAGCGCGGTGGTGCTCCTGTGGCTGATCGGGCTATTGGGTTGGTTGCTGTTGTCGGGAGTAGGTGTTAGTCACCAGTCCTCTGGGCGTGAGAAGGTGGGGCCGGATGGTTATCCGCATGCCTATCGGCCGGAACCACCAAATCCTTCCAATACCAATGTTGCCACCAACGACCATTTGCCATGGCACATATCGCCGGAAGGCCAATCGGCACAATATGATCGCGCGCGGCAAAGCAGGGGAACCGGCATGGGCACGCAAAAGCGGGCCAATCCGGGGTTCGCTGGCAACGATGTCCGGGCCGGAACTCCAAGGATCAATCCTGACCTGGGCGGCGATCTTTCCGCCTTTTCGGCCGATCGATATTTGCTCGATCCGGTGCCGGACAATCTAGGCGGCGCTGTGCCAACGAAAGGCGCAGAAGTTATTAATATCGCCCTGGCAACACGGGCAATCGGAGCGTTCGCCAATGGTAGGGTTTACGTACTGAGTGCGGGTAAAAACCACGCCGTCCCGTTGAGCGTTGCTGTCGCACGCGGACTTGTCGGCTTGCAAAAGCAGGCGATTGTGCTCGATTTGTCGGGGGATGGTAGGCCGGGCCGCGAAATGACCGATAGCGACCAGCAAAGCGGGTTGTGGGACATCCTGGCAGGGATTGCCGATCTCAAGGACGTGATCCACCTCGATCACTGTTCACCAGCCTATGTCATGCCTAGTGGCAAGGCCGACCCGCGGGCAATGCAACGCAGCAGCGCCCAGGTACTCAAAATTGCCGACGTGTTGGCCGAAGGTTTCGACTATCTGATTACGGATTGCGGTCAGGTTTCGGCGCCGGTGTTGAACGCGATCGCCAGCAAAGATGGCTTCGTACTCATTGACGCCGATGGTGCCGATATGGAGGCCGTCTTCTACCTGGCGGCGGAGTTGGAAGCAGTTGGCTACAGCGAAGTCGCAATCATTTCGCGACACGCGCATGGTTCCCACGTCGAAACTGCAGCCTAATAACAAGCGTCCTAAATATTGAATGGGAGTGGTATAATTTCTTTCATTGTTGATTTTTATCAAAAGGATTTGGCATTGCGCCAAGATCAACCACCGTTGGTATTAGAGCCCTTTTCGTTCCAATTGGAGCGGTTTGATGGATGAGATTGTTTGTATCAACGAGGAAAATACCGCAGAACGATATTATTATCGTGCGAGGATTTTAACGAATTTGATGCAAAGAAGATCACCAAGCATGAACCGGTTAACCTATTGAGAAAACAAGCTAAAATAAATCATATGAACTTGATCTTTTGCGCCCTGGACGCCGTCATGAGAAAGCTTATGGTGCTTGCACCACTTCGCCTCTCACTCCTTGCCAGAACACAAAATTCCTGCGTTCAAACGAACCAATTTAAGCGAAAAGAGCTCTAGGTACTATCACCCAACAATCTGGCTTTGCGTGATCGCAATTTGCGAACAAATTTCCACATTCGCGGGTTTTTTCGAAGCTCCCGCTTGATTGCGCCAACTACCATCATCATCCATTTCAGCGGCAAGCCGCGAATGCTGTTGGCGATGATAACATCAAACGATGGGATCTGTTTGTCGCACCAAGATCGCTTGTAGCGCTCGTCACCGCAGCCAAGATCGATCATTGTCATGCCTTGTTGTGAGCAATGGCGGATCAACAAATAGAGCAGCATGTCGCCTGGGCTGTGTTGGGTGGTTTCATCATAGGAGATCGAGTTGAAATATCCGGAAAGCCTGTCGTCCTGTATGCCGGCGCCATAGGTCGCGCGGATTTCCCCGTCAACTTCGAGAGCAAACAATGCCAGCAACGGTTCCGCTAGGCCAAGCGAATCCACAGCCAGTGCTTTCAGGAAATTGTCAGTTGTCTGGTCGGCGAATACGTTTTTGATCCCGAGAATGCCAAGCTGCCGACTTTTTTGCTGGTAAAACACGTCCAGGATACGCCTAACATCGTGCCGGCTTTCAGCAATGATAAAACGATAGCCGCCGATCCTGTTATAGGCCCGCTCTTGGCTGCGAAATTTTTTGCGTTTGCGCTTGGCGTTGTGTGATGCGAGTACCGCATCGAAATCGCCTTCCAATTCCATACAAAAGCCCGGGTTCATCGAGACCTGGTGCGGAAGGGCGGCAAGTAGATTGCGGCGGCCGATCCATTCCATCGGTTGGCAGCAAAACCGTAACAAATCGACGCCTGACAAAATTTTCGATACCCGGCGTATAATTGCGCGGATATCGCGGTCATGGGCGTTGGCCAGAAATTTCCAACTGCACAGCATCATGTTGAAGTTGGCATGGCTGCCGCCGATCCAGTTTAATTCGCGGATGTATCGGCCTTTTTGCATGGTCGGCAGTAAGAATGCCGGTTCCCCGTCGAGCCACGCAACGACAATGCGGGGCTCGCAACCGTCAGGCTCGCCGATCGTGCGCATCCAGCATTGGGACCATTCAAACCGCTGATAGACGCTACAATGGGCGCCTCTTTCGAGTTGGCGCCACGCTTCTTCCGCTGCCGCCATGCGATCGTAAACCGCAATTTCCAGCCGCTTGGCGAGCAACGATCGACGTGCCGATGCTTGCCATCCAACGCGGGTAATCGCGGGAGTGTCGATGGTTCTCGGTGAAACTGGAGCGTGCAAGCAGTCCCTCCTAGGCCCTGGGACTAGAGCGTGTCACCCAAAAGTGGGTACCGGTTTTGGGAAAAGTGACACGCATAAACAAAGAGATAGCGCGACGAAGCCATTCCAACGCTTCGTGACAAGCGCTAGAGCGTGTCACCCAAAAGTGGGTACCGGTTTTGGGAAAAGTGACACGCATAAACAAAGAGATAGCGCGACGAAGCCATTCCAACGCTTCGTGACAAGCGCTAGCAGAAAATCGCAGGTTCTTTCTTGCCACAATTTCCCACATCCACAATGTTCCTACCAGGTTGTATAATTCGTTAACCACAAATTAGCGGTCGGCGGTGTTAAGCGTACAAAGGCCAATTTAGAAACAAAGTCTAAACATTGAGTGAGTATGCTCACCGATATCGTGGCGAATATAAACGGCTTTTATGCCGACCCAGGGATATGTTATGGGCAACAACGACACAGGAATTGTAGCAAAATCGTCCGTTAGGGGTAAGCATGGTCAAGATCTCGCGGCCAGAACATCCAGCATTTTTGCTTTTCTTCGAAAGGTGGCGGTTTTGCAACGAAATCGATCAATATGGCCGTGCGTTGGCCAAAACCAGCACGTATTTCTGAAAATGTCTGTACCCGACTTGGTCGGCGTTCAGTAGCGGTTGTTGGATTTGAACAACATCTAGGCGGCGAGACGAAAATGGCATTTGAAGGATTGATGCGGGCGACCTTGGATGCGCTGTACTTTTCGGGTGCGCAGGCGCTGGCGAAACCTTGGCTGGCTGGCCTTGGCTCAATCTTGATGATGCACCGTGTGCGCGACGAAAATTACAAAGCGTTTTCGCCGAATGCTCATCTTTCGGTATCGCCAGCTTTTTTGGATCAAATGCTGGGGAAATTTCGCCAAAATGATGTCGATTTCATCACAATAGACGAGGTTCATGCCCGCCTGTCCGGCAAGGCGTCCGGCAACCGTTTTGTCTGTTTGACGCTTGATGACGGATATCTCGACAATATCGAACAGGCGGTTCCGATATTCCGCAAACATCAGGTGCCGTTTACGATCTATCTCGCCACCGGCTTGATCGAAGGTGAGGCTTTCTTGTGGTGGGAAATCTTGGAGTTGGTGCTGACCCGTATGGACCGGATCCTGTTGCCGCTGGCCAATGAGACAGTGGAACTTGATCTGACCACGCCGGCGCACAAAACCAATGCCTATAACCAGCTCATGCGATTGTTGACCAGCCAATATAGCGAAACCGAACAGCGCCGTTTCGTGCGCGAACTGGCCTGGAGCTATAAGGTCGACATCAATGCCCACACCCGCGCCTCAATGATGCGATGGGCCGATGTTCGAGAGCTGGCCAAGGAGCCACTGTGCACCATTGGCGGCCATACCATCAATCACTACAATTTAACCCGCATGACTGAGGAGCAAGTGCGGTTCGAGATCCGCGAAGGATGTCGAATTTTGGAAGCAGAGTTGGGAAAAAGGCCTTCCCATATCGCTTATCCTTATGGTCATGCCAGTGCGGTTGGCGAACGGGAAATTAAGATTGCCCGCAAGCTTGGATTTACCACCGCGGTGACCACGCTTCATGACGTGATCCATCCGCGACATGGCGCCAATTTGCTGGCGCTGCCGAGATTGCCACTCAACGGTCGGTTCCAGACCGCGCGCCATGTCTCGACCCTGCTTTCAGGGCTGCCGACCCGGATCGTCAACCAGGGTCGCCGCTTGGACCTGACATCCACTTGATGATCACCATGGCCGGGATCACCCACAACATGCCGGTGATAAAAAAATAGGCAAGATGGCCGGCGGGCCCAAATTCCGTCAGTTTGGCCGTTGCGATCGCGGTCGCCACCAGCGCGTAAATGACCACCAGCGCCACCAGGGCGAGCATGCCAAGCAGTTTGCGGGCGCGTACGGTCATGGTGAGGGTTCCTGGTGGATACCAAATTTGTAATGTAGCAGCAGCCGGCTTGGAAGGGTCACGCGACCCGATGTCGCGCGGTCATTGGACATGTCAGCAAATGCTGTCTTGCGCATCAAATCGGTCAATATTATCCACCGTTGTTATAAATTCTACCATAGGCGGAAGCGCAGCAGGTGCGAATTGACCGACATAACCCCTGATAAAATCCGCCAACAGATTGCTGTCGAGAATGCGAACCGGAGATCGGTAAGGATTTGGCTGTACACGATTTGCATTCTAGTGTTTTTGATAGTTTTGGTTGGCGGTGCCACCCGGTTGACCGATTCTGGCCTGTCGATCACCGAATGGAAACCGATTGTTGGGGTATTTCCGCCGCTCGGTATTGCCGATTGGCTGATCGAATTCGAAAAATACAAAGCCACCCCCGAATATCGCCAGATCAACCAGGGCATGTCGCTGGGGCAATTCAAGGTGATCTATTGGTGGGAATGGACCCATCGCTTGCTTGGCCGGGCAGTGGGTCTGGTGTTCTTTTTGCCTCTGATCTGGTTTTGGGCGACCGGCCGGCTGGAGGCCATGGTCAAACCACGCCTGGTATTACTCGGATTTCTAGGTGGCCTGCAGGGGGTAATCGGTTGGTGGATGGTGGCTTCCGGGTTGGTGGAACGGGTCGATGTCAGCCAGTACCGCCTAGCCACCCACCTGACCCTGGCAAGCCTGATATTTGCTTATGCGCTGTGGCTGGCCCGTGCTTTGACCCCGCACCGGCCGGAAATCGTGCCGCGCGCCGTGGCGCGATTGGCACCGGTGATCGTGTTGGTGCTGTTTGTACAGATTTTCGCCGGCGCGCTGGTAGCTGGCCTTGATGCCGGCATGGCCTTTAATACCTGGCCGCTGATCGACGGCTCGTTCATTCCTCCCGGTCTGCATATATTGTCACCGTTTTGGCTCAATTGGTTCGAGACACCGAAGACGGTCCAATTCCTGCACCGCATGGCCGCCTATCTGGTTTTGGTGTTGGTTGTGGTGAATGTCGCCATGTGCTGGCTGGGTGGCGGGCGCCGGGCACCAATCCGCCGCAGCCTTTTGTTGTTGGCGCTGGCCTTAGTCCAGGCGGCGCTCGGCATATTTACACTGCTCGCACAGGTACCTATCCATTGGGCACTGGCGCATCAGGCCGGCGCAATCCTCTTGCTTGGCTTTGCAGTTGCCCATTGGCGGGCGATCAAAGGCGGTTATCTGCCGGTTACTGACATTCGCCCCGCAACATTAGAGCATAATCTGAAAAGTGGTGGCCGGTTTTCAGAAAAATTGCGCGACAAAACAAATAGATAGAGCACTATTTGCGATTCACAAATCGCGAAAAGTACTCTAGGTGTTTAGCCCCGCAACATGATGTCCATGTTTTGCACCGCCGCTCCCGAGGCGCCTTTGCCAAGATTGTCGAGTGAGGCGATCAGGTTTGCCCGGCCTTCGCCATCTGTACCGCACACATAAAGCTTCATTCGGTCGGTGCCGACCATTTCTTCCGGTGTCAGCCGGGTTCCACCGCCAATCGCGGCTAGCGGTGCCACGGTCACCACGTCCTGCCCACGATAATGGTCGCTAAGGCATTGGTGGATAGACGCCATCGAAGCATGGGGCATCAAGTCGAGATGCAGCGGAACATTGACCAGCATGCCCTGGGCAAATCGGCCAACGCTGGGGGTAAATACCGGTTCCCGCGTCAAGCCGGCGCGAGCGACAATTTCCGGCACGTGTTTGTGCTGCAAGGTCAGGGCGTAGGTAAAATACGGATAGGCGATGTGGTCGTCGCGGCAATGATCTTCAATCTGCGCGATCATCTGTTTGCCGCCGCCCGAATAGCCCGATACCGCGTTAATGGTGAGCGGATAGTCAGCCCCAAGCAGGTCGGCCAGCACCAACGGTCGCAACAGGGCGACTGCGCCGGTGGAATAGCAGCCAGGATTAGTAACGAGCCTTGCCTTAGCAATGCGTTGACGGTTGCCCGGCTCCAGTTCGGCAAAGCCGTATACCCAGTCCGTATGGCAGCGATATGCGGTCGAGGCGTCAATCACCCGGGTGCGGTTGCTGCCGCTTGCGTCCAGCATCTGCACCGCCTCGCGGCTGGCGTCGTCCGGCAGACATAAAATCGCGATATCGGCCTGATTGATCATCTGCTCGCGCAGCGTCTGATTACGCCGTTCTGCATGGGGGATCGAGATCAATCGCACGTCATCACGCGCCGCTAGCCGCTCGCGAATTTGCAGACCAGTGGTGCCGTGTTCGCCATCGATGAAGATGTCCGGTTGAGCCATATCAAACCTATTTTCCGGTATTAATTCAAGGGAGTATCAGATTATCGGGAATTTGAATCAAAGTCTTAAGCGCTTGATTTATTCTCTCAGCCGACCCGGCCTTACCGATTGGAAAATTTCTCCGCCCTCAGGCCAACCATATACATCGCCACATTTGCCGCGGCAATGGCGGTGATATCGCTGCCGTCATAGGGTGGAGATACTTCGACCACGTCCGAACCGACAATATTGAGATCGGACAATCGCCGTAAAATGCCGAGCCCTTTGGCGCTGCTTGGCCCGCCGGCGACCGGGGTGCCGGTGCCGGGCGCGGTTGACGGATCGAAAAAGTCGATGTCGAAGGTTACATAGACCGGCCCGTCACCGACCCGTGCCGCGATCTGCTGGGCAATCTGGCGCATCGGGGTTTCCTCAAGTTCATTGCCATAGATGATTTCAATGCCAAAATCGGCCGGCGCATGGGTACGAATGCCGATCTGGATCGACCGGTTGGCGTCGATCACCCCATCACGCACCGCGCGGGCAACGAAGGTGCCATGGTCAATGCGCTCGCCATCATCGTCCCAGGTATCTTGGTGGGCGTCAAATTGCACCAGAGCCAACTGGCCATGACGTTTGGCATGGGCTTGCAACAGCGGCCAGGTGACGAAATGATCGCCGCCGAGCGACAGCAGATAGGCGCCGCTGTCGAGGATCGCGCTCGCCTGTTGTTGGATCGCCAAAGGGGTCTGCCAATGCCGACCATAGTCGAGTAAACAGTCGCCATAATCGATCACCGCCATCTCTTCGAACAAATCGAGGTGAAACGGATATTGCCGGTCATTGTCGAAGCTGGCCGAGGCGGCGCGGATTGCTTGTGGCCCGAACCGGGTACCGGGCCGGTGCGAAACCGCCGCGTCAAAAGGAATGCCCCATACCACCAGATCGGCCCCATCGGTGTCCTTGGTATATTTTCGCCGCATGAACGACAGGGCGCCGGCATAAGTCGGGTCGCTTGCTGCGCCCCTAAGCCCGGTGGCGGTAAATGCATGGTCGATCGATTTCTTGTTTGACATGGGTAGGTATCCGATTTTCGACGTTTTGGTCGCAGCAATGTCTTTTCGGCTAACGGTTCGGGAGCTATCTTGCAAGCAAGTGCCGGCAATCATCCGGCGAGCCGCCCGCAAACATAGGTATGGAGCATGCTATGGACGACCGCACGGTTTCGTTTACCCAGATGAAAGACGGCACCAAGGAAGATTATCTGTTCCTACGTGACGCGGAAAAGCCGCACCACGCGGCTACCACCGATCGATTGCTGCGTGAATTAGGTAGCCAAGCCGAGGAAACCTTGGCCGGCTATCGCATCACCCGCCTTGAGCACGGTCTGCAATCGGCGACCCGGGCCGAAAACGACGGTGCTGACATCGACTGGATCGTCGGTGCCTTGCTGCACGATATCGGCGACGGCCTGGCACCGCAGAACCACGACCGGTTCGCCGCCGAGATCATCCGCCCGTTCGTGCGCGAGGAGGTTTCATGGGTGGTCGAGCATCACGGCATTTTCCAAATGCTCTATTACGCCCACCACTTAGATTGGGACCGCAACGAGCGCGACAAGCATCGCGACCATCGCTATTTCCAGTCCTGCGCCGATTTTTGCGAGCGTTGGGACCAGTCCTCGTTCGACCCCGACTATCCGATGCAACCGCTTGAGCATTTCGAACCGCTGGTGCGCGAAGTCTTCGCCCGCAAAGCCTACGATCCGGAGATTATCCGCGAGGGCGAAGTGGTGGGTCTGCCGGCACAAGGGTGAGGGGCAAATTAGCGCCTGCATCGCGCACGAAATTACAATTACGGTAGAGAAATGGCTGGTGCTGGCCGAGCGGTTTCGACGCTAGGCCAATTGGCGATCTGCTCCAGATAGCTTGCCGGTTTTGAGCGCTTGCTGAAAATGATCTGAACGTAATGTGCCAGATTTAATTCATGCTCGCTCAGGCTCTTTGGATCCGCTTGTGCCAGTGCGGGCACGGTAGCGACGATTTTTGTACCTTTCGGTAATTGCTTGCCGGGGGAAAAGATTTCGCCGCCAGGCGTACAAAAATTGCCGGTTGATCCGTTGTAGCGCCAGCCCGATTTGAGCTTCACATCTACGTGGGGCAGCACGCCTTTCGGCGTGCCGTTTGCTTCCGCGCCTATGACCGGTGCCATAACCATTGCCAATACAAGCAGTACCTTAATCAAATTGCTGCCAACGCTTTTGCAAGATCGGGTTGCGAGCCGATATGTTGGGATAGTGGCACACTTGGACCGCTTTGCTGGGGCGTTCCTGTGGATATCAAAATAGAGCGAACCTTCGCTGGACTCAAGGGTGCGCCCCTCTTGTCTTTTGCATAACCCTGCATGACCGCTGCGGCCCCAGTCACAATTGGCGAAGCGCTTGATGTGCCCGAAAAGCGCATTGAATACCATCGGTTCTCGTCTGGACCGCCCTGGGCATCGCCGTAGCCCGTGGAAGCCACATTCCAACCCCAGGCTTGGACATTTAATATCTTGCCGTAATTGGAAAACCAGATACGCGAGCGCGGGGTGCCGATTTGACCATATTTTGTGAAACCCTTTTCATTGCCAAAAAAATCGAACCGGTTGGTGGGTGGAATACCCGCACCAACGACAATTGCACCGCTATCCTTCTGCAGGCCAGTGTTTGCGAAGATCGGCAGTTCGAAATTCTCGTTGCCATTTCCTGCCGCTTCGACCACGCAAATGCCCTTTTCTACCGCGGCACGGATGGCCGAAAAGACATCATCCCAATACTGCATGGCAACGAATTTTCCGTTCGGGCCGGTGCCCTGGAGCTCAATTAATATTACATCGCCTTCGCCAAGCCGTTTTGTCGCGCCGGCAATCGCACCGGCGGCATTCCAAACCCCATTGATCTTCGCGGCATGAACATATGCCCTTGATTTGTGACTGATGCCAACGGTTCCTGCTTTGTTTGGTTTGCTGACCATTTCGCCGAGCACCGCAGTTCCATGATTTTTCCATCCGATGTCGGGAATGAGATCTCCGCCGATATGGGTAATTTTCGGCAGATCTTCGTGAGCAAAGTTCCAATTGCCTTCGATATCGCAGATCGTCACTCCTTTACCATGAGCGCCGAATTTGTCCCACACCTGCATAGCGCTGATGCCATCTGGCGCGTCGCACAGATATCCTTGAGCCGGCTCAAAATTTCGGCTGGCGGCACTCGATCCTGTTCCCGCTGCAGCAGGCACAGGGCGCGGCGCGACTACCGCTTTCCAAACACTATCCAGGCCATTTAGCCGTTCTGCCAGCATCGCTGCATCGCGTTTACGGCGAGGGTGAACCTGGACGAAACCGCTGTGTGCGAACTCAGCATTGACCGGAACGTCCAACGACATTGGCGCCGTAGTGACCCGTCGCCGGATTGCGGATTTCTTCATGTCAAAATGTGAATGTATGCGTTTGCAGTCAAAGCTCGACAGGGTTTCGTTCAACATACTGGTCGCAGATTTTACACTGGCCGGCCCGCCAAATCCGCTGGGAGCAAAGCCGACATTGCTGTCATGACGTAGTTCAACGATCACATAGTCGCCATCCCGAGGTGCAGATATCCCCGCATTCAGGAATCCAGCTTCATTATTTTTGGCCATAAATAAACCCCTCAACAAATAAACTAGTGTAATGATAACATAATTTCATTATTGTGCAAAATCAGTTGTTACTAATTATAAATGGCTGTAAATTTTGTTGAATTTGGATCAATGAATTTTATTTCCGATAATTGTTTTTTTTATTGTGAATATATGCAATGAAAGAGAAAAATGGCAGATATAGCTACTATTATTATTGTCATAATTGTGTTTTCTATAGCCGTATTATTGATGGAAATCGTATTTGTATATGCGATAAAATTACTGAGAAAAATGTCTGAGAGATACTCCAGCAAAATTCGCGACATCTTGATATTCTCACTGTTTTTCGCCGCCTTCGTATTGCTGCTGTTCGGCCCCGCCTATTTGATCATGACGTTGATGAGCGGCTGAAGGGCGCAGTATCGGGAAATTCCAGCGCATCATAAGCGCTTTTGGCCAAATCTACCCATTCGACGGTTTTGCCAAATCAATCAGCGCCGATCGATTTTGTGGATTTCATCACAGGCCGACTGCCAGAAGCCGGTCACAGCCTTGATATTGCGTAATTTGTACCAGCGGCTGGCCTCGCGAACCTGGTGGAATTCGCGCATTGAGGAAAATCCGTGCACGATTTTTGCTAGTGTTTGCTGATAGGTGGATAAATCGAGCAAGCTGTGGGCCTGCGCCCGTTCGGCCAGATAAAGCATTTCGTGCGGCGTCAGGATCATGCCGCCGTGTCGGTTTGCGCTCGACATGACATCTGTGATCGATGCCGGGTAATCATGACAAAAGGCTGCCTTGCCGAGACTGAAATAAATCGAAGAAAGGAGGTCGCGATCGGTCTTGGGATCACCCCAGCCATGTAGCTGCCGATAGGCGATATCAGCGGCAATATCGATCGGTGGAAATTCTGAAAGATCGCGTCGAGACGCCAAATCACTGAGTTCCTTGTGGTCGAAACAGCGATTAATTGCGGCTGATCCCTGCAGCGTCAACATACTCCACAACTCTTGCCCCCTTTCGCCATCTTCAAAGGCGGGCGCTAGGAATGGGTATAGGTTTAGAAAACCCTTCGGCGCGAGGTTTTCGACAGTAATGCAATCGCCGGTTTCTTGCGCGTGCGTTAATTCGGCTTTGTTTTCCCCATCAAGTCCGTCCTCAAAATGCTTTGCCAGATAGGGATGGAATGGATTTTCTGGGTGCGAAGGCGCCAGATTGCGGCCTTTCATGGCTTCATAGCGCTGTAAAAACAAATCAAGCCGCTGGTCGGCCTGCACCGCGCCAACTGTAAAAACCCAATGCAATACAATAGCGAATGCTAATAAAGGTGATGTAATTCTTCCGCAAATGAACAAAAAATTATTCACCATACAGTGGCCCATGGCATATTCCTTTATGAAACATGTCTACAGATGGATTTAACAAATTATGCAGTACCAAAATGTGGCGAAAGGAATCAATTGCCAAAGACGTCAGGACGAACTGAATAACTTAAAAAGGCGAGCAAAAAGCCAGGGCGATCATGTGTCCCGTCTAGTAAGCAGAGCAGGCGCAGAAAGTCGCTTACACGAAAATTTGTTGAGTCAGGCGGAACGTACAGGTGACCATGAGGGATTTGCATCTGATATCCGACGCGCGAAAGAAAACATCACAAATTTGAAACATCAGATACAAGCGACAAAGAGAAAGGCACAGGAATTGCGCGATTTGGCACGCAAGCTTGCCCGCCAAATGGCCCAGGATGGTTGTTCTGGCTTTGCTTAATCGATAATTTGTCTAAACATCATTCTTCATACGCCAGCCAGCAAATTCCAGTGCAATGCGGCGAATTCTACCCAATTAATGGTACTATTGAAGCGATTGGTGTCGGAGCATTTTGCCAACGAACGGCAATTGGAATATTTGCAGCCCCTGTTGCCGTCACCGCGTGGCGCCAATAAGATGTTGTCAAAGCAATGATTTTCGTGGGCGCCAATCAGCGATATCGCTCGTAATAATCTAATCGTGGATTGGCGTGATATGCCATTGCTGCGAAAAAATTCGGCAATTGGAAGCCGCCTTCTGCTATGGCTGCAATTGAGTTCAAGCGATCAAAAGTGAGTAAATTTTGACCATCAAGCAGGCGCCGGGGCCAAAGGGGCTGTCCGCTGTAAAAAGCGTGCTCGCCATGGGTCAAAAAGATCCGCTGACATATTGGCGCGACGCGCACCAAATCTACGGCGACACCATCAAGTTCAACATGTGGCCGGTCGACATCTGGTTTTTTGCTTCGCCCACTTCGATTTATGATGTTTTGGTGACGCAAAACCGGGTCATGCGCAAAGGCATTGGATATTCCGGACTGCGCAAGCTTCTTGGCGAAGGCTTAATTACCACCGATCGAAATCAGTGGCTTTCCCAGCGCCAGCGGCTGAACCCGCTATTTACGCCGGCGGCCGTGAATGCCTATGCGAACTCGGTATATGAGGCGACCCGCGCCGGCCTTGATGAGATCCGCGAGCAGGCCGAGCGCGATGGGGTAATTGATGCCGGTCACTCCATGACCCGGTTGACCATGCGCATCATCTCGTTGGCAGCGTTTGGTGTAGATCTGACTTCGGGCCATGATGAAATTGTCGAAGCGTTTGAATTCGCATTTGCTTTCGTTGCCGACATCACCGTGCAGCCGCTCCGGCCGCCGTTATTTGTTCCAATCCCGAGCAATCGAAAATTCAACCGCGCACTGGCGATCATTGACGGCTTTATCGATCAGTTGATTGACCAATCAATGTCGACCAGCGGCCAACAGGCGATGAACAGGGAAATTTTTGCTGCGCTGGCCGGCATCGACCGCAAACTTCTTCGCGACGAAGTGCTCAGCCTATATTTCGCCGGGTTTGAAACAACCGCGCGCAGCATGACGTTTTTGATGCATCTGTTGCCCGATCACCCGGAAATTTTGGCCGAGTTGAGGAAAGAGGCGCAACGCCTGGAGGCGGCGGTTGCGCGTGAGGCGCCGCTTGCTGGATTGCCGCTGGTTACCGAAGTGGTCAACGAAACATTACGGCTTTACCCACCTGTCGCGATGATGGCTCGACAACCAAACAACGATTGTCTGATCGACGGCTACGAAGTGCGTGCCAACTCCATGGTGATCGTGTGCCCGTTCTTGGCCCAGCGCAATGAACAATATTGGGCATCCGGTGCCGAGTTCGCGCCTTCACTTTCGAAACCGTTGGCGAGACGGCTCAAGCACCGGGGCGCCTTTGCCCCCTTCGGTGCCGGGCCGCGCATGTGTTTGGGAAAGAACTTTGCCATGGTCGAGATGGTGATCGCCACCGCGTTGTTGGTGCGGGAATTCAACTGGGAACTATGCGAAAACGATCCGCTGGCGCTGGACTTTCACGGCACGCTTCGGCCGAAGGGGATAATTCGCGCGAAGATTTCCGCCAACCAAGCCGCCTGACTACTGCGTTTGTTCGAGTCGCCAAATATCGGCACCGATTTATACCAAGGGAAGTTAATATTGAGCCATCATATGGGTCAATATTAACTTCCCTTGGTATTACGACATCACCCGGCACTCAATGCCAAGCTCGGCAACAAACTCGACAAATGCGTCCACATTATCCAGCACCGGCGGTGTCAAATACAGGTTCATGCTGACCCCATTGCGATAGGGGACGAAAACGCAATTGTTGACCCCAGGGGTGTAGGAACCGCAAAATATCGAGCGGTTGAAAACCTTGCGAAAAACTCCACGGGTAATATGCGGCGGCAGCAGCGACAACACGAAATCATAGGGGATGTAGGTGAAAAACCGTTGCCCGTAAAAAAACGGAAACAGTTTCTGCAAAACCCGGTGCATGCCCAATATCGAGTTGTAAAATGCCTGGCTGTAAACTTCCGTGACGTTTTCGCGGTCTAGGGTCTGATCGACCTGGTGTAGGTATGTCTCGTAGTCATTAGCGGTCGCGATGTTGCCGACCTGCATGCGCAAATTTAGCGCGCTGTCCTCCAGATTGGTCCGGGCGTCGGGAAGGGTTGAGTAACTGACCAACTGCTTTTTCTTGGCGCTTGGGTGCGGCAGGTTCGCGGCCAGGTGCAAGCCAAAAAGCGGCAATGAGAACAGCACGCTTCGCTGTCGCACACCGAATTGGTTCGCCAAACGTTTGATTGCCTTCCTATCGATATCGATAATCACCCATTTTCCACCCTGAACGCTTTTGCGATTAAACGTGGCGGCCAAAAGATGAAGCGGCGCCAATACCAGACCGGCTGCCGCAATCGTCATCCGTTTGAGGGCGCCAAGTTTCGCCGGAAGCTGGCTGGCGTGGTGAACCGAGGGTTCCAAACGCATGATTCGCGCGCTTTCCGAACCTTCCATCAGGGCGTGGGACGAGAAACAAACATAGGCTGATCTAATGCCATGTTTGTCGGGCTTGGGTAGTGAAAAGGAATAGGCACGAAAATTCGGCAATGCCGGGTCTAAATAAATCGTGCCATATTTCTGTATTGTCTCAACTATCGACTTTCCAAGATTGTTTGTGGTTGCGTGGTGGCAAATCGCCTTGGGACCTACACCAACCAAAACATGTCGATCTTTTCCGCGATCCGCGCGATAGTTTAATTGCGGTGCCAATGTCATGAACAGGTTGGCGATATGAGTAAGGTCATCGCTGGATAGTTCGTGCTCACTTTCGGCGGCGAGGTAGACCGTGTTCTTTGAGTGATGCAAATACCATTGCAGGTGACTGAAGGGGTGATTGGCTCCACTTTCCTGGTCTGTTTTTGGAATTGGCGGTGATAATTCACCCCATTCGATTTCGCTCATTTGCTTGGAGCCTGCGGTTTTTCTTTTTTGGCCAAAAGATTACGGAAGCAACACGGTTTGGCCGGTGGTCTGGCGGCTCTCCAAGGTGCGATGCGCGTCGGCCACGTCTTCGAGCGCAAACGTCTGGTTGACGGCGATCTTGACCTTGCCAGCAGCCATAACGTCAAACAACATAGCAGAGCGTTTTTCCAATTCCTCACGGGTATCGATGTAATGAAAAAGCGTCGGCCGGATGGCGTAAAGTGAGCCGTTGGCGCTCAGATCGCCTAGCTTGAAATCCTCAATCATGCCGGATGACTGGCCGAACGAAACGAAGGTGCCGAATTTCTGTAACACCTGCAAGGAGCCTGGATAGGTGGACTTGCCGACCGAATCATAGACCGCCGGCACGCCGGCTCCGTCGGTTAATTCCATCACCCGGTCGACGAAAAAATCCTCGCTGTAGTTGATGCAATGGGCATAGCCATTATCCAGCGCCAATTGCACCTTTTCGGGGCTGCCGGCGGTGCCAATTGTCTGGACCCCAAGCGCCGACAGCCATTGGCCGGCGATCAGTCCCACCCCACCGGCAGCGGCGTGAAATAGAACGGTTTCGCCGGATTTGACCGGGTAACTGGAAAAGATCAAATATTGGGCGGTCAATCCCTTCAACATACACCCGGCAGCCTCTGCGTCGGAAATTTCGTCCGGCAGGCGCACCAGCTTGTCGGCGATAAGCGTGTTATGGGTTGCGTAACATCCAGGTGCACCGGTAAACGCCACCCGGTCGCCTTCGCTGACTTGGCTGACATTGGCGCCGATCGCCTCTACCACCCCGGCAGCCTCCAGGCCAAGAGTGGCCGGCATGCCGCTTGCCACCGGGTAAAGGCCGGTGCGTTGGTAGACGTCAATGAAGTTGATGCCGATCGCAGTATGGCGCACCAGCGCTTCGCCAGGTCCAGGCGGGCGTGGCTCGAACTCGCGCTTTTCAAATACTTCCGGCCCGCCAGCCCTTATCGCCACCATCGCATACGCCATCACATTGATCCTTTGCTTGCAATCCAACTGTTGGCAGGAAGATGGAAGGGTTTTGGTGGAGAAGCAAGGGGTGACCGTGCTGTAGGTTTAAAACCGGCCGCCGACAAATTGCTGGCCGGGCGCAATGGCAATTTCCGCTTTAACCGGAGCAAAATCGGCGGTGCACAGTACCCAGCCAACAAACTACCGTGTAAAATTGGGATGCGGATTTTCCAAATTTTGCGAATCCGCTTATTGCTGACACATTACCCCAATGCTCGGAGGAAATACCATGGACATGATCGGCATTGCGATTTTGGTTGCGCTCGCGGCCTATTGCGTTTTTGCCTACAACGGCCTGGTCAAGGCGCGGCAAATGGTGCGCGAAGGCTGGAGCGGCATTGATGTGCAGTTAAAGCGCCGCTCGAACCTGATCCCCAATTTAATCGAGACCGTAAAAGGTTACGTCAAACACGAGGCCGGCACACTTACTGAGGTGACCAAATTGCGCGCCCGCGCCGATGCGGTTCCACCTGGTGATGTAGCTGGCAGGGCACAAGCCGAAGGCATGTTGTCGCGCGCGCTCGGCAAGCTGATCGCGGTTGTCGAGGCTTATCCAGATCTTAAAGCAAGCGACAATTTCGCTGAGTTGCAGGACGCATTGCAAACCATCGAGGGAGAAATCCAGATGTCGCGGCGCTATTACAATGGTGCTGTCAAAAATCTGAACGTCAAAGTAGAGAGTTTCCCCTCCAATTTGATTGCCAACACGTTCAGTTTTGCCCAGGAGGAATATTTCGAGGTCGACGATCCCACTGACCGGGCCGTTCCCGATGTGCAATTTTAAACCCGATACCCTGCCTCGATTAACCGGGGTTTTTCCCGCGCTTGTAATCGCCGGGTTAGTCCTTGCCTTTGAGTTGAGCGTGATCAACCCATTGCGGGCTGCCGAGATCATCCATGATTATGATGTCACGGTTGAAATCGCGCCGAGCGGTGAGTTGACCGTGACCGAAAAAGTTCGCGTAAGCGCCGAGGGAGATCAGATCAAACGCGGCATCTACCGAGATTTCCCGATGATGTTCGAAGATGGGTCCGGCAAAGAACGCCGGGTTGGATTTAGTCTCCTGTCAGTTACCCGTGACGGCAAGGCCGAACCGCATTTCACCCAGTCTGGGCCACGCATGGTGCGTATCTATGCCGGTGATGAAGACGCGTACCTGGATTTCGGCGTCTACGAGTACGTATTTCGCTACCGTAGCGACCGGCAGATCCGGTTTTTCGACGATCACGACGAACTGTCATGGAACGCCACCGGCAATGGCTGGGTGTTTCCCATTGAGCGCGCCAGCGCGCTCGTAATCCTGCCGCCGGGGGTCCAGTCGAGCGGCGAGGTAGCCTATACCGGCTCGTTTGGGTCTACCCAGTCGAATGCCCGTGCCGAAGTGCGCAAAGATGGCGCGGAAATCTATTTTCAAACCACCACGCCGCTTAGCGCCTATGAGGGGCTGACTGTCGGGGTAAGAATGCCGAAAGGCAGCATTGCCGGGCCCGATGGCGCCACCCGCGCCGCTTGGTTCTGGCGTGACTTTGCCGGCCATATCATTGCACTTATGACATTGGCTATCGCATTTTGGTATTATCTGTGGGCCTGGCTGCGGTTGGCCGTGATCCGCCCAAGGGCATCATCGTGCCGCAATGGCACCCGCCGGCAAATGTGTCACCGGCATTGGCCAATTACATCGTCAACAAGGGGTTCAGCGGCAATTCGTGGCGGGCGATTTCCTCTGCCATCCTCAACCTCGCCGTTAAAGGACGGCTTAGCCTTTCCGGGCTGGATTCAGATCTTACCGTCAACCCCAAACGCTCTAAAGCAGGCGCCAGCTTGCCGGTTGGTGAACGGGTAATTTACGCTGATTTGTCGCGATATGGCAGCCCGCTGATCGTCAACAAGGCAAATGGCACCGAAGTGCAGAAACTACAACGCAAATTCGTCGGCGCGATGGAGCGTGAGCACCGCCAAGTATTTTACCTCAGCAATTATGGCTATGTGTTTGCCGGCCTTGCCATCACCATTATTGGGGTCGCGATATTGCTGTTCTTCGGCAATTTGGACCCGGCAATGTTAGGGGTCCTGATACCGACAGTAATTATTGGCATCATCGTCACCGTATTGATTGTGTCGAGCGTCAAATCCTTTGGCGCCGGGCGCAGCTTGTGGCGTAAAATCCTCACCATTTTGGTGTTTATTCCGGCAGCAATCGCCCTGCTTAGCGTAGCGGTGACCGTATATGCCTCTTTCATGGACGCATTGACCCAGCCGGTGCTGATAGCTGCCGTGGCCGGAATATTGATGATCAATTTGACCTTTTTCTTTTTGATCGGCGCGCCGACGCCGCTTGGCCGTGAGAAGATGGATGCAATAGCCGGGTTGAAGCAATATCTGGTGCTGGCCGAGCAGGACCGGATGAATTTGGCCGGCGCACCACAAATGTCGCCAAAACATTTTGAGACGTTGTTGCCCTACGCGGTGGCGCTCAAGGTCGAAAAACCGTGGTCGAGTTCCTTTCAAAAATGGCTGCTGACCGCGGCCGGCGCTGCGGCGGCGGCGCATTATGTGCCGCGCTGGTACCGTGGTCGCGATTTTTCGACCGACCGCATCGGCGACAATTTCGGCAATATGGCCAACGATATGGCCTCCAGCTTTACTGCATCGATGCCAGCGCCGAAATCATCTTCCTCCGGCTTTTCCGGTGGCGGTGGCGGGTTTTCCGGCGGTGGTGGTGGCGGCGGTGGTGGTGGTGGGTGGTAGGCGGTAAGGTGAAGGCGCCGCTTCGCAATCATTTATTGGCAATCATTTGATCGCGACGAAATCCTTTGACGAAGTGCATCGATTTGCGATCGGGACAATTGGTCAATTATCAGCGCAAACGTGCCATCGTGAGAGATTGTCCGCCATTTTCTTACGACATGCCCATTTAAGACAACCAGCCAATTATCCTTCTTGCTCGTGCTGGCGAAGGCGAAAAATTTGTCTGCCGATATTTGCTCGATGATCACACGCGCCTGCTGGCCATTAAACTGGATTGTCTCGATCTGCGAACCGGAAATCGTTAGAAATTGCAACAGTTCCAGGGTTGTTATTAGGGCGTCGTCGTTTTCCGCGTTTTGACGCCGCATTTCCAAACCTTCGGCAATTTGGCGGAACGGTTCTTGGGCGTGGCCTAATATGTGCAGCTCAGTCCCGGTGATGGGTGTTCGTACCAGCGTGCCGCATGTCGCGATTTTGCCACCTATAATGGTGGCGATCTTGTGGCCCACAAGCCCGGTTGTATACGCAGCTAGTCGGCTCGACATTTCTGAAGTAATGGCAATCTTTAGGAAGGCGCTCCCGGTTGCTTGGTCGCCAAGATACTGAGTGGAGACGATATCTGACGCGTAGAATCTAACCGTAATGCCGCGATTAATTAGCGTGAAAAGCGGTTTGTCGCCACCGGCTAAGGCCGGGAATAGGAAGGTTATTTGCAATATGACAACAGATAATATTATCAATTTCACATCTATCTCCCATCTGGCTAGGTGATATCAAGTTCCCTTGGTAGAAATGCAATCAAACGGAAATATTGAACGATGGTTCGTTTAGCTAACATTGACACGAATACGCTTTTGCCCAATTGAATGGCTTTTTGCGCGAATGGATACAGTTGTAGACACATTGCTGATTATTGTTATGAGAGAAGAATTCGGGCCAATATCGCGCACGAACCGATCTCATCCCTTAATCTCTACATCAAAACTCGATTTAGCCTGGGAAATAGACGAATAAGATACGAGCTTCAAAATTCGATGTTTATCACGATTTGGCCCGGTAACACCAAAAACATGAAATATCCCAATCCAAGGTCCCCAAAAAAGCGGCGGTGCCCACACACTAAACAGCTTTTTTTTGTTCAAGCTGGTGCACACGGTGTTTAAGTTTGATCGCTCGCGTGGCGTAATCCTCGGCCACCGATTTTGCGATTGCTTCGCTTAGGGTGCGCGCGGAATGTTCTTGGATCATGATTATGCTCCGGCAAATTATTCAAACAACATACAATATTAGTGGTGAATAACTTTTCCAGAAAATTGCGCAGCAAAGAGGGTGTTGACGGGGCATTGAGATGTCGCGCCAGACGCTCAGCAGGATCAAAATAGTGCCCTCACGAAACGCAACAAGTTCGTGCACCACCTGCCGACAATTAATATTGTACGACGAAGCTGAACATGTTTTTTGCGGCATTATTTCTGGCGCTCAACGAAATTATGCCGAGGGAGTGTCCCCTCAATACTTGTTCGGCACGTACAATTCGTCGGGCAGCACCTTGCGTTCATAGCTTTGGTTGAACACCCGTTGCGGCAGGTCGGCGGTTTGGTGCGGAACCTCGTCATAGGGTAGTTGGGTCAAAAGATGGTTGATGCAGTTGAGCCGCGCGCGTTTTTTGTCATTAGCCTCGATCAGCCACCACGGTGCCTCGGGAATGTTGGTGCGCTCCAACATCTCTTCCTTGGCCATGGTGTAACCTTCCCAACGCACCCGCGATTGCAAATCCATCGGGCTCAGTTTCCACTGTTTTAGCGGATCATGAATGCGCATCAAAAACCGCATCTGCTGTTCCTCATCGGTGATCGAAAACCAGTATTTTACCAGCATGATGCCCGAGCCTGTCAGCATGCGCTCAAAATTCGGCACTTCGCGGTAAAACTGTTCAACCTGCTCGGCGCTTGCAAAACCCATCACCCGCTCGACCCCGGCGCGATTATACCAGGAGCGATCAAACAACACGATTTCGCCGGCGCCCGGCAAATGCGGTGTATAGCGCTGAAAATACCACTGGCTTTCTTCGCGTTTCGACGGCGCGGGCAGGGCGACCACCTTGCATACCCTTGGATCAAGCCGCTGGGTTATACGCTTGATCACGCCGCCCTTGCCGGCGGCATCGCGCCCCTCGAAGATCACTACCAGCCGTTGGCCGGTATGCACTACCCAGTCTTGCAGATTAACCAGCTCGGCCTGCAATCGCAGCAATTCGCGCAGATAAAGGCGCCGGTCCATCGATTGCTTGGGTGCATAAGGGTAGATTGCGCTCAGTTCCTTGACCAGGCGCTCGTCGTCGAGTTCCAACTCCAATTCCTCGTCGAAGCTGTCTTGAAGCTCTTCTATAACCCAGTTGTTCGAGCGCTGCACCTTGGCATGTTGGGTCATGGGTAATTGTTCCGTTCTCGCTAGCGAATCGCCATGCGGTACAACGATAATATAGTGAGAATGAATATTCTTTACCGTTATAGCCTGTTGGCAATCATGGATTTGGCGCCGCGGCTGCTGTCTGTAAGCGCACAAATATGATTGCCCCACCATGGTTGCTAACCGCGATGGGGCAAATGTCTTGTGAGGCTGGCGGGATCGGCAACCTGAAATATTTGCAATATCAGCGTTTGGAGAACTGGAAGCTTCTGCGCGCCTTGCGCCGGCCATACTTTTTGCGCTCAACCACGCGGCTGTCGCGGGTCAGGAAACCACCGCGCTTCAATACCGCGCGCAATTCCGGCTCATAATTGACCAAAGCCTTGGAAATGCCGTGGCGCACTGCGCCGGCTTGGCCCGAAAGCCCACCGCCTGCAACCGTGGCGATTACATCAAACTGGGTTTCGCGGCCAGCCGCAACCAAAGGTTGTTTTAAAACCATCTGCAACACCGGACGGGCAAAATAGACATCCATGTCTCTTTTGTTGATGATGATCCGGCCCGCGCCCGGTTTAATCCAAACCCTGGCGATCGCGTCCTTGCGCTTGCCGGTGGCATAGGCGCGCCCGCTAGCATCAAGTTTTTGTACATAAACCGGCGCTTCGATAATTGCTGCTTCGGCTTGTCCGCCTTCGATGGCGGTGCCGAGTTCCTCAAGCGAACTTAAATCGGCCATCGTCAGGCACTCCTTTTGTTTTTCGGGTTCATGGCCGCGAGATCAAGGGTTTCGGGCAGTTGCGCTTCATGGGGGTGTTTTGAGCCGGCATAGACCCGCAAATTCTTGAACTGACGCCGCGATAGTGGGCCGCCTGGCATCATGCGTTCAATTGCCTTTTGTATCACCCGTTCGGGATACCGGCCCTCTAGGATCGCCCGCGCGGTGCGTTCTTTGATCCCGCCAGGATAGCCGGTATGCCAGTAATATATCTTGTCGGAATATTTCTTTCCGGTCATATGTACCTTGTCAGCATTGATGATTATGACATTGTCGCCATCATCAACATGCGGTGTAAAGGTCACCTTGTGTTTGCCGCGCAGGCGGTTGGCAACGAGTGAGGCGAGCCGACCGAGCACCACGCCCTCGGCATCCACCAGCACCCATTTCTTCTCCACCTCGGCAGGTTTCTGCGAGAAGGTTTTCATCATTTCGATCCTTGATATCGGTGCCAGATTCAACAAAATTTTCCCGTGCACCTGCCACCGACGGTATCCAAAGGCGGCATATCTTGGCGCTCGGCAGTGTCGATAGGCAAAAATGCCGGTCGACCGTCAGCGCTAAATGAAACCGGCCCCGTATCAGGGGCCAATCGAGTGCGATCAATAGGCCAAGAGGCTTGGCAGGTCAAGCGGAAAAATGGTATCCAATATCCAATTAAGTGTTGTTTTTCAAGCGCATACAAATACGGTATTATTATACCGTACCTCAATGTCGACCCAACCCAAGACTGCCAATGGACCCTGAACGCCATAACGCGCTTGCCTGTACCGTTGATACCGCCGGCCCCGGGTGAGACTTATAGCAAAGAAATGTTTGTTAGAGCCCAACCGAATATTCCCGTAAGGTTTGACGGAGGCAGATTTTGAGATGTTTTGAAGTAAAATCAAGGCTATAGGGTGCTGCCCTTTAGTTTTGATTGTACACAAAAACAGCCAATATATGCCCCGCCCGAAGGGTTATGGCAAAATTGCCCACTATCGGCGGCTCTACATTTGCAATGGTCGGGGACCGTTCCGGCATGTAAATCCTTGATATTGAACAATTTTGACAAAATCAAACCTCACAGGAATATTCGGTTGGGCTCTTACCTGCCATGGGGCGCTCATATCCGGTCACAGCGCTGTCAGACAAATTGCGCAGAACTTTTCCATAGCTACCATGCTAAATTCAGTAACCGCGGTTCCATTTTCCGGACCGATTTGGGTTTGGCGTTAGATGCCATCCATGGCTATAAGAGCGGATTGATTTGGAGCATGCGCCATGAACAAGCACGTTGATACTGCGCCAGCACCGCTTCGCCAAGAGCACCACGCGGCCGGCATATTGCGCCTTGTCATCGTTAACCCACCGGCCAATTCCTTGTCGGAAGCGGTATTGACCGGCTTGGCCGATGCGCTTGCCCGCGCTGCTGACAATAAGGAAGTTCGGGTGATCGTAATTGCCGCCAGTGGCAAATTGTTTTCCGCCGGCCATGATATGAAGGAAATGACCGCCAACCGCGAAAATGGTGATGGTGGCCGGAACTACTTCACGTCGGTGATTGAGCTGTGCGCCACGGTGATGCAAACCATAGTCAACCATCCCAAACCGGTCATTGCCGAGGTTGACGGGGCAGCTTTTGCCGCTGGTTTGCAATTGGCGGCGTCTTGCGATTTGGTGGTGGCAAGCGAGCAGGCGACATTTTGTATGCCGGGGGTACATATCGGTCTGTTTTGTTCCACCCCAATGGTTGCCCTGTCGCGGGCAGTTGGCCACAAACAAGCGATGGACATGTTATTAACCGGCCGGCCAATTTCCGCTGCCGAAGCGCTCCAGTTCGGTCTCGTCAATCGGCTGGTGGCGAAAAGCGAATTGGCCGCAACGGTCGCCGAACTGGCCAGTGCAATCGCCTCGAAATCGGCAATGACGATGAAAGTCGGCAAACAGGCGTTTTACGCGCAAGCAGAAATGCCGCTTGCCGATGCCTATGGTTACGCCAGCCAAGTGATGGTTGACAACATGCTGTGCCGCGACGCCGAAGAAGGCATCGCCGCCTTTATCGAAAAGCGTGATCCCGAGTGGCAAGATCAATGAAACACGACAATTATGACGAAGCCTATATTCGCGCGATCCTCAATGAGACCAAAACCATCGCGGTGGTCGGTGCCAGTGCCAATCCGGTACGACCAAGCTATTTCGTTGTCAAATATCTGATCGATAAGGGATATACGGTGTTTCCAGTCAATCCGCGCGAGGCCGGCAAGACCATTTGTGGTGCGTTGGCTTATGCTTCGCTCGGCGATATTTCAGTGCCGATCCATATGGTCGATATATTCCGCGCCGCTGAAGCGGTACCCGGCATTGTCGATGAGGCACTGACGCTTGCCCCATTGCCAAACACGATTTGGATGCAGCTAGGCGTTCGCCATCAAGAGGCAGCGAAAAAGGCCGAGGCGGCCGGCATTCAGGTGGTGATGAACCGGTGTCCGAAGATTGAATACGGCCGTCTGTCCGGAGAGATTGGTTGGACCGGTGTCAACCGGCGGCTGATATCGTCGAAAAAGCCGCAAATGCGCGCCGGTTTCCAGCACTTCGGCATTCGCCGAACCTAGAGCGAGTCATCCAAAAGTGGGCACCGGTTTTGGGAAAAATGACACGCATAAACAAAGAGATAGCGCGACGAAGCTATTCCAACGCTTCGTGACAAGCGCTAGTGCTTGTCACCCAAAACCAGCATCTAATTTTGGGTGACCCGCACATAGCGGCGCGTCGGCACCATCATAAAATTTCAGTACTGAAACTGTTCGGCCAAAATGCGCTCGTCCCAGCTATGGTCGGCATCGAACAAGATCGTGCAGCCGAATTTCTCACGAGCGCGGATTTCTACCGATACTACCGATTTCACCTCATTATGGTCGGCGACCGCGTTGACCGGCCGCTTGTCGGCTTGCAAAACCTCAATGGCGATTTTGGAATGGTCGGGAATAAGCGCGCCACGCCAGCGCCGGGGCCGAAATGGGCTAACCGGTGTCAGCGCCAATAATGGTGCATTTAGCGGCAAGATCGGCCCGTACGCGGACAAATTATAAGCAGTCGAGCCGGCGGGCGTCGCCACCAGCACCCCGTCGCTGATCAGTTCGCCAAGGCGCACTTTGCCGTCGATCGAGATTTTCAGCCGCGCCGCCTGATAAGACTGGCGAAGCAATGACACTTCGTTGATTGCCAATGCGGTTCGTTTAACCCCACTAGCATCGCGGGTTTTCATTTCCAACGGTTTGATAATGTTGTGTTCGGCCGCCTTAATACGTTCGGCCAGCCCGTCCTCGCGATATTCATTCATCAGGAAACCGATGGTTCCCTGGTTCATGCCATAAACCGGAATGCCGCTATCCATAAAGCCGTGCAGGGTCTGCAGCATGAAGCCATCGCCGCCAAGCGCGACGATGACGTCGGCATCTTCAAGCTGACAGGCGTTATAACGCGCGCTGAGCCTTGCACCGGCTTTTGTCGCACTCTCGGTGCCATTGGTCAAAAAGGCGAGCTTCATCGGTCCGCGCTTGATCAGTCTCAGTATTAGCCGTCAATTTCATCCTGGCATTCAAGCACGCCATCAAGCCCGGCCATGGTGCCAGCCAATGAAATTGCCATCACCTCACCGTTCTCGTTGTAAAGGGTCATCACATTTCCGGCCATGATGTCGAGAAAAAATTCTTCATTGTCGAAATATATGTCCGCACCCGGCACCCCGTTGAGATAAATGCCAACCGCTTCGCCATCATAGCTGGCGCCGTCGATATCGAATGCGATACCATAGGTCGTGCCCTCTTCGATACCCTGCCAGTCGTCGTGAAATGCGGTCATATATGCCTCACCTTTTTCGCGATCGAGGCCGATGCGAACCAGCGAACCATTGTCGAACTCGGCTTGAATGAAACAACCGGAACCGACCGAATGATCGATCAAGATATCCCAAGGGCCAGCTGTACCCCAGGTTTCGACCTCTTGGGCTGAGGCAAACGGCATCATGACCGCAAATATTGCCGCCGCCGCCAAAGCGCTGGCCAATTTTGTTAGGGCTTGAATTCTCATGGATTTTTCCGATCATCGGCTACCATTGACATGGCAGCGACTGTATGGACGAGCCTTGTGGTTTGCAAGTATGCTCGCAATGGTAGTGCGAGTATGTTCTACCCCCGAACAACGGTTCGAAGGTTCGTTTGACCTAGGTCAACACCAGGCACCAAGATAGGTGTAAGTAATACCAGCAGCCCGCGATCGAGCGCCAATAATAATAGGTGCCCATGATAATAACGGAGTGTCGACATGACAATTCAAACAATTCTCGTAGCGCTAAATGATATCAGCCGCGTTGAGCAACTTGCCGGTATTGCCGCAAAGCTCGCGGAACGTCATGACGCCCATGTTATCGGGCTATATGTCATTCCCGCGATTGTCATTCATCCTGGCATTTCCATGCACGTTTCACCCGAAGTAATCGATGCTGGTCGACGGTTTTATACCGACGCTGCCGAGGAAGTCCGTGCTACATTTGAAAAAATCATGGAAGCGGCCGGACGGCGCTGCGAATGGCGGCTAATCGATGCGATTTCGTCGAATATTGCCGATGCGGTCACGGTCCACGCCCGCCAGGCGGATTTGGTGGTGGTTGGGCAGATTAATCCAGAGAGCAATACGGTTATTCAGCCCGACTTCGTGGAAGACGTGGTTATGCATGCCGGGCGGCCAGTGTTGGTAGTGCCATATATTGGCACCTATGAGGACGTTGGTAGCGAGGTGATAGTGGCGTGGAACGGTTCACGCGAGGCGGCGCGGTCCGCATTCGACGCGCTGCCCCTGTTTAAGAAGGACGCAACCGCCCGCATCGTGTGGGTCGATGCCGACACCAAAGACAATTTCAACGAACGTCTTCCTGGCGCAGAACTGGCCACCAGCTTTGCCCGTCACGGAATCAATGCGATTTCCGAACCCGCCAGCAACCGCCAGATCGGTGCGGCCGATGTGCTGCTCAATCACGGCTCGGATGTCGGTGCTGATTTGTTAGTGATGGGCGCTTACGGCCATTCGCGCATGCGTGAATATGTGTTCGGCGGCGTTACCCGTGACATTTTACTGCATATGACCGTGCCGGTGCTGATGTCGCATTAGTCAAAATACGCTCTGAATCAATTGTCGGCCGCGCAAACGGCAAACACGTGCGGGTATGGTTAATCAATCGGAAACCAATCACCGATAAATTGAACGGTGTTCTGCGGGCGCGCAGCACGGCACTGGCCATCGCCTGAAATTGGTTGCAATTGCCGGCTACCGCCTTCGGTCATAAAACCGAATTTATGTGAGGTGCGCCATGCTCAAACCGACTAGTGAAATCGTTTACCTACCCGAACACACCACGCGGGCCAAGTCGGCCATGATCGCGCGTATGGAAGCGCTTAATCGCGGTGACGGCGCATTGATCTGCATGATCGCTAGCCGCATCCGTGCTGAACAAGATGCATCCGAGCCCCGGGGCGAAGAATTGTCTGCCGAGCAGGTGCGCATCTTCGAGCGCATGCGGATACTGCTTAACGATGAGGAATAGCTGCCAGGGCTAGCGCTTGTCACGAAGCGTTAGGTTCGCTTCGCCGCGCTATCTCTTTGTTTATGCGTGTCATTTTTCCTAAAACCGGTATCCACTTTTGGGTGACACGCTCTAAGCAACTCGATATGGGCCCAAGCGATGGTGGCATTTTGGCTGGTCCAGCCAGGTAAAAGCGAAGTGCGCTGCCTGGGTATCGGCAAGTTTGGCAACGTCTTTGGCGGGCCGATTTGCTGCTGTCCAATAGGCTGGTCGAGTTTCTATAGTATCAATCTCCGGCCGCCAGACCCTCGCGGCGCGGGTCGGCGCCACCCAAAAGCACACCATCCTTAAAGGCAATCCCGTGCAGACCCGAATTTAGATCGCGGATTTGGGTCTCAAATCCCAATGCTTCCAGTGCGTCTTGCATGGTTTGCGCACCGGTGTCGGCTTCCAGATCATAAACCCCCCAGCGGTTGACCAGATGCGGCAGTTCGATCGCTGCTTGAATGTCCATATTCCAGTCAAGCACTGCAATAAGCGTTTTGGCAACATAGCCGATGATCCGGCTGCCGCCAGGCGAACCGATCGCCAGCAGGGGTTCGCCATCTTTGAAAACCACGGTCGGTGACATCGACGAGCGCGGCCGCTTGCCAGGTTCGACCCGGTTGGCGACCGGTTTGGCGTTGCTGACAGGTAAGAACGAGAAATCGGTCAACTCATTGTTGAGCAGAAAGCCGCGCACCATCAACCGCGACCCGAAGCCATTTTCAATGGTTGTCGTCATTGACACAATATTGCCGTCGCCATCGGCAATCGAAAAATGGCTGGTCGACGGCAGCTCCAGCGACCTATCGGGGGCAAACAACAGGCTATGATCGCTCGGTGGGTCGCCGGGGTTTACCGCGTAGTCGGGCAGGGCGTCTTCGCGCGACAATATTGCAGCCCGCTCGCGCATATAAATATCATCCAATAAACCGCCCGGCATGGCGACGAAATCACTGTCAGCCATGTATTTGCCACGGTCAGCAAATGCTAAACGCGAGGCGTCGCCAATGATCCGCCATGCATTGGGGTCGTTGGGGCCAAGTTGGTCGAGGTGGTGTGGTTCGGCCAGTTTCAGGATTTGCCCGACCGTGAGCGCCCCAGACGATGGCGGTCCCATGCCGCACACTTGGTATTGGCGGTAGGTAATGCACACCGGTTCGCGCTCTACTATTTTGTAACCGGCTAAGTCTTCGGCGCTCAAGAAGCCTGGATTGCCAGGCGCAGAAGTCACCGCAGCAACGATATCCGCAGCGATAGGGCCGGTATAAAACCGATCTGCGCCGCCATCGGCGATCGCCCGCAGGGTTTGTGCATAAGCCGGATTTTTCAACATTGTCCCTGGGAAAAGCGGCACTCCTTCTTCGCTGAGAAAATAGTTCCGCGTGGCTTCGAACCGGTACAAATGTTCTGCCGCGTAACTGATTAGCGCGTTAAGCCGCGGTGAAACCTCAAACCCCTTTTCGGCCAGTTCGATCGCGGGTCCAAACAATTGTTTCCAAGCCAACCGGCCATGCTCGCGATGCACTTCTTCCAGCAGGCGCAGCGTACCAGGGGTGCCGACAGAGCGGCCGCCGACCACCGCATCGAAAAACTGCATCGGGCTGCCATCGGCATTAAGAAATAGATTTCCATCCACTGCCGCCGGTGCAGTTTCGCGGCCATCGAAGGTGGTCAGCCGGTTTTCCTTGGAATCGAAGTACAACAGGAAAGCGCCGCCACCGAGGCCGGAAGATTGTGGTTCGACCAGGCCGAGTACCAATTGCACCGCGACCATGGCATCGACAGCGTTGCCACCTTGGCGCAAAATGTCGAGGCCGGCTTGGGTGGCATAAGGGTTGGCCGCCACCACCATATGTTTGCGGGCGGTGACCAACGGTTTTTGTGTCCGCTCGGTGGTAATCTCCGGTTGAACATTATCGGTTGCTTGTTGCAGCGCCACGGCATCCGACAAAAACCCGCTGGCGATCACCAGCGCCATTGCAAGCCCAAGTCGGCTTGGTTCAGCCAGCCGCCAGGCGGTGATGGGGCGCCTAAAAAGCACTGAGACCACCATCAACCACAACGGTTTGGCCGTTGTAGAAACTGTTTTGCGGCGAGACCGCCCATAACATGGCCTGCACAATTTCATCCACCTCGCCGAGCCGTTGCATTGGATTATTTTCGGTCAGCCGTTTGGTCGCTTCCTCGACACCGTCCGGCGCCATGTTTAAACTGTCCATAACCATATTGGTGCGGGTAAAAGCCGGGCAAAGTGCATTTACCCGAACGCCGCGCCGACCATATTCAATCGCGGTTGAACGGGTCAGGCCAACTACCCCGTGCTTGGCGGCCGCATAGACTGCTAATGTAGGCGCCGCCATCACCCCGGCTACCGACGCCACGTTCAAAATCGTGCGCTGGCGGCCATCCTTGCGGTGGGCAGCGGCCATAACCGGCAATTGCGCCCGCATGGCGTGGATGACCCCTAGAAGATCGACCGCTATTACCCGCTCCACTTCCGCAGCATCAATACCCTCAAGCCTGACCTGGGTTTGACCAATGCCGGCATTGTTGATCGCGATATCAAGGCCACCGAAACGATCCGCGGCCAGGGCGACCAGCGCCTCGTGGGTTTTCGGGTCGGCAACATCGCCGGCATGAAGCGCGACCTGCTGTGTGGAAAAGCCGGCCTGTTCGCACGCCGCCTCCAGCGAATTTTCTTCGCGGTCGTTCATTACCACCTTGGCACCGGCTTCCATCAGCCGTTTTGTTGCCCCAAGCCCGAAACCGCGCGCCGCGCCGGTTATCAGGACAATTTGGCCCGCAAAATCATTCATATCCAATGGCAACGTCCTCCAGCCGCAATGGGTTCCAGCGGCGATCCTGCCGCAAAATTGACCACACCATAACGGTGGCACGGCGCAAGACAAGTTGGTTTACGCCTTGCCCCTATCAAACAAGGATAACAGGACAGATTTGCCCGGACCGATCCAGTCCAGATCTCAAGGGTCAGCCGGCGCCGATTTAAACAGGAAAGACCCTAGGGTCAGGCCCCATTAATCTGGCTGCAATGGTAAGTCCTATTTGTACGGATATTAGGAGCAAGCCTGCAGGTAACCTGCCTGGTTTTCAAAGGCTTGCGACGACATAGTCCGTGCAAATAGGACCTATCCGTAGGACGTTCGATATGACAGCGAACTCCTGCGTCAAACCTCTCAACCGGGGCAAAGACCCGCTTTTCGAGCTTTTCCTAAGAATTCTTGTCATATCGAACGCCATTGTAGCCAGATTAATGGGGCCTGACCCTAGCTACCGAGCCGGCCGAGCGAATAGCAGATAAAGACCCGGCACTTGCCTGATTTTGTGTCGACGAAACGTTGCTTGAGGCTTTCTTCCAGCCCACAGGAGCGCCGATTGTAAACATAGCGATCATAGGTATGAGTGCCGGTCGACAATACCACCGCCCGGCGCTGTTTGACTAAGGCGGTCACCTGATTGCAGGTCAGATTGCGGGTATCGGCACGTTGTGCGTACGCGCTAATGGGAACTAAAAATGCCATGGTGAGGATGGCGGCCAGTGTTTTCCGCATCATATTCTCCTTGCGCCCAAATATGGAACCACTAACGAGATAGCGAACCCAGTGGAGCTTTCAAATTTGACATTTGACACAGGATGAAACTGCAAATGGAGCCCAAATGCCAAATTCATTCCACAACGTATGTTGACATGCTTGGTTGTGGTGCCGGTTGACCATATTGGCGCAGCTTTGTGGCGCGAGAATGAAGGACATGTTGGGCAAGCGATCTAGGACAGGTATGAATTTGCCGCAATTTGTCGCCTAAAACCTGTCGATTTCCACCTCTGGTCGGATGCTGCTGGTTGGCTGATCCTCGACTTGGTTTAGGGAATTCGGCTGCCAGGAAAACAGCGCCGACTGCTCGTAAACCGTTGAGTCGAAAAATGGAAATCGCTCATACAGACGATGACGAATGTGGTTGATGTCCGCGCTCAACAAGCAGATCGGCTTGGCCAAACCCGGATACGGTCGCGCTGATGCCAGCGAGCGGGCGGCAAATACCCGGCGGTAGAATGCCCGGTGTTCTTCACGCACCGATGCCAGGCAAAAATCGGCGCCGAAATACTCACTTGCCATACAGGCGGCGCGCAGAGTCAGATAAGGCAATTCCGGCAACGAAGCAGCAAAATCAGGATTAGCGACAAAGCGGGTCGGGTCGACAAATGTCTTGCCGTCCTCAATCATCGGTAAAATTATTTCCGGAAATACGCTGGAGCTCGGACAATTTGGGAACCCGCGTGAGGCGGCATGAATGCGCACCGATCCGGCAAGTTCGCCATCGACATGGACGGTGACAATCCAGCAATTGCCGAGTTCATCCAGCGGATCAGTCAACAATCCGTCGGCAGTAGGGGAGATGGCACCTTCACGCATATAAGCGTGATGGCGCAGTTTGAAAACCGCACGGCGCTCCTCGCGCGATACCGCTAGTTTAAAATCCACGCGTTCAAGAAACTGGATTAAACGCTCGGCGAACCTATCGGTGGACATATCCTCGTTTTTGGTCATTTTCCGCCGCCTTAATACCCAAGCACGGCAATAAATGCCGTTAACTTTACGTTAACTATAGTATAGGCGACGCCTCAATGTGCAAAGGAAATTTCAAATTTTACAGAATTATGGTTAATCAGCCCGAGTGCATACTCATAGTTGATCTATGCAGCGGCTACATTGTGCCTGGTGTCTGCATGATCTACGCCCATGCCAGCATGGTGCAAAACCGGCACAATTTGGTCGCTGGGTATCGGTCGCGAGAAGTAGAAACCTTGCAGTTCGTCGACAGTCACATTGTTTGTGATCAATGCAAGCTGATCCTCGGTTTCTATGCCCTCGATGACAATTTTCAGGCCTAAAGCGGCGGCCAGGCTGGTAATGCCGATTAATAGGGTCATCGAACGTTCATTGGTCCCGATATCGCTGACAAAAGAACGGTCGATTTTTACTTTGTGCAGGGGCAAATTGTGTAAGTAGCTCAGACTCGAATATCCGGTTCCGAAATCGTCGAGCGAGATTCGAACGCCGATATCGCTGAGTTCCGACAGGATCATGTTCGCCTGATTCATGTCATCAAGGATAGCGGTTTCGGTAACCTCGATTTCAAGCCTGCCGGCGTCCAGATTGGAGCGCGCCAACGCATCTTTGATCGATTGCACCACATTTGAATTGCGAAACTGGATGCTCGACAAATTGACAGCTACCCGAATGTTGCCGGGCCAGGTGGATGCCTCACGGCAGGCTTCATACAAAGTCCACTCGCCGATCTTGCTGATCAGCCCCATTTCCTCCGCGACTGGAATAAATTCGCCCGGCGATACAAGCCCACGGGTAGGGTGTTGCCACCGAACCAGCGCTTCGCAAGTGCCGATCTGGTTTTTCGAGATATTGATCAGCGGTTGATAGTGGATCGTGAATTCGCCCTTTTCAACCGCGGACCGCAAATCGGATTCCAGCTTGATACGTTTGTTTAACTGCCAATCGAAAGCGGGCTCGAAAAAGACCACCACACCTCTGCCGGCTTCCTTGGCTCGAAACAGCGCAAGATCGGACTGCTTTTGCAGCCGTTCCATCGTATGCATGCGCTCATTGGCAATCGCGACCCCAATGCTCAAACCGATATTGAGGATGTGGCCGTTGTGTTTGAAAGGTTCAGCGATACGTTCGATCATTTCGCGGGCTAATTTATCTATTCCTTTGCGGGTATGAATGTTTTTCGCCATGACCACGAATTCGTCGCCGCCAAAACGGCCCATGATCGCCCTTGTGCCTAAGCATTCGCTTAACCGATCGGCAACCATGCAAAGCAATTTATCGCCGATTTGGTGGCCGTGCGCGTCGTTGACCTGTTTGAAATTGTCGAGATCAAGGAACATCAGCGCGGTCGGTGTTTCCAGGGTGCATTGCTCCAGGATTTGGGCTGCCTGTTCCTGGAAATGATACCGATTGGGAAGGCCAGTCAATTCGTCGAACCGGGCCATGTGATGGATTTTGGCTTCAGCTTTCAGCCGCTCGCTGACGTCTTCGATGACCGCTACTAAATCCCCGGACCCATGTTGCTGGAAGTTGATTTCGAGGTATTCGGCCCTGCCGATTTCGATAATCCGCTTGCCGCCGCGATTGGCATCGGGCGAGCATAGGGTATCGGCGAAAATCTTGATCTTTTCGCCGCAGGACCGGGTTTTGTCCGAGCACTCGGCAACGATTTCGTGCAATTCACGGCCTTGGAAAGCGATGTCGGCGGGGACCGCCAACAATTCCTGACTTCGCGCATTGGCGACGGTCAGCCGCATCTTGCGGTCGAACATGATCAATCCATACGACATGTTGTTGAGCGCGTTATCGAGTTGGGTCGCAAGAACCCGATTGTCCCTGGCACTGATTTGCGCACCGATCAACATTTTGCGAAGCCGCTCCGATATCGACCGGGCGCTGACGAAAAACGGCAAGAAAAATAAGCCAAGAACCGAGTGTTCCCAACCGCCATGAAATAGGAATCCGGCGCACATCGGCGCTGCGACCGTGAAAAGTTGAAGCTGTACCAGCAAGCGGCTGCCGAAATTACGTCCGACAATGCCGACCAGATTGCTCATGGCAATGGACACCGTCAGCAAATACAGGAACCGAGAATCGGACAAGGCGAACGCCGCGTAGCAAGAAAGCCCGAGCAGTGCGGTGAACGTTGCCGCTGCCACAGTGTATCGCATTTCCCAGGTTGCGGTAGTTACGTCGTCGTTTTTGTCGGCTTGGGCGCGGTGGAAGCGCCGATAGCCGGCGATGCGCAGTATCAAGATCATCAAAAATGCACAGGCAAGTACTAGAAACGCAGGATGGCGGGTGACAACATAGCACACAAGGGTTGCAGCCAACGCGCTGCCACCGCCCACGGTCATGGAGACGAAATCGCTGTAAAGCGACGCGATAATAGAACCGTGGATCTCTTCCGGCAATTTCTGTCCCTGCCGGATACGATCAATGATGCTCGCGAACTTCATGATTGGCTCTCATTTCGCGTGTCTAATCACAAATTATTACCGAGCTACCATGAACATTCCCTTTACGTGGTGACCATAAATCGCGCCGGAACCCAGTGGTTCGATTCCAACATTTGCGCCCCGTTGCAATACTGTGGTTTGCAAATCTTGGATTCAAAAGAACCGCTAGCAAGATATTGAATCTAGTGGAATTTTTAGATTTGAGATTTGACAAACGGCGAAGCTGCAAATCGGTACCAAATGTCAAATTCATTCCACTAGAGCGTGTCACCTAAAAGTGGGCACCGGTTTTGGGAAAAATGACACGCATAAACAAAGAGATAGCGCGACGAAGCTATTCCAGCGCTTCGTGACAAGCGCTAGTGTCGCAAATGGCCGGGCGCTGCCGCCAGCAATGGCGTGCTTGGGATACAGGGTTGCGGTTATTTGGCGTAGGCTCTGCGGCCAAGCAAGAATTCTAATGTTCAGTGCAAAGCATGGGTGAAATCGGTAAAAAAGCAGGCCGGGGCAAACGATCCGGCCGGGCCGCAAGCGGCGCCAGGAACCGAAGGGCTGGTGGAGGGGCGGGACCTGCTGCACCTGCCTATATTACCCGGCAAATCCCCTATTATGCGATGCTGGATGAAGAAGCGCTGGTGCGCATCGAAGATCAGGCCGATTGGCTCATACGCGAAATCGGCCTGGAATTTCGCGATGATCCGGTGGCGCTGGATATTTGGCGCCAAGCCGGCGCCGACGTGCGCGAAACCAGGGTGCGTTTACCGCAGGGCATGGCGCGGCAATTATGTTCAACGATTCCAACTGAATTCGTACAAATATCGCGCAATCGCGACCGCAATGTGTTGATCGGTGGCAATGCACAAGTGTTTGCCCCGGTCTATGGTTCACCATTCGTGCGAGATCTTGTAGGCGGCCGGCGCTACGGCACGATGGATGACCTCTACGATTTGATCAAGATCACCCAAGGGTTGCCGACGCTGCACCATTCCGGGTTTGTCACCTGCGAACCTTGCGATGTACCGGTCTCAAAACGCCATCTCGACATGCTGTACGGGCATATGACCCTTAGCGACAAGCCTCATCTCGGTGCGATAACCGAAAAATCGCGTGCTGAAGATTCGATTGCCATGGCTCGTATCCTGCACGGCGCGGAAACTTTCGACAAACACTGCACCATCATGGGCAATGTGAATACCAATTCCCCGCTATTGGTTGATAAGGTGGTGACCGAAGCAATCCGGACCTATTCGAGCGCTGGTCAGGGGATGATCGTTTCGCCATTTATTCTCGGCGGGGCGATGGGACCGGTGACGACTGCCGGGTCGATCGCCCAGGCGCTGGCCGAAGCGATGATGTGTGGTGCTTTCTCGCAACTGGTAAAACCGGGCTCGCCATTCATCCTTGGCAATTTTTTGTCGTCGATGAGCCTTAGATCAGGCGCGCCGACCTTTGGCATGCCGGAACCGGTGATGTCGAACTTGATCATCGGCCAATTGGCACGTCGGCTTGGGGTTCCATTGCGCTGCGGCGGATCGTTGACCGCGTCAAAAATCGAAGACGCACAGGCCGCCGCCGAAAGCGCCGATTCCATGTTTTCAACCATGCTCGGCGGTGCCAATTTCGTATTGCAATCGGCCGGATGGCTTGAGGGCGGCCTGGTCACCGGATATGAAAAGTTGGTGATCGATGCCGACCGCCTGGGCGCCTATCAAGTATTCCTCGCTGGCCTGCCGCTTGACGACAACACTCTTGCGGTATCTGCATATGACGAGGTCGAACCGGCCGGACATTTCCTCGGTTGCGGCCACACCATGGCTAATTATGAGACCGCGTATTATGAAGCGATCCTGGCGGACAGCGAGAACTTCGAACAATGGGAAGAGCGCGGCTCCAAGGACACCCGGCAACGCGCCTATGAGCGCTGGAACCAACTTTTGGCCGATTACCAGCGTCTGGCGGTCGACCCGGCAATTGACGAGGAATTGCAGGCATTTGTCGCCAAACGCAAAGAGGAATTGCCCGATGCCTGGTACTGATCTCAATTTAAGCGTCACCAGGTCCACCGGGCCCCGCCGCAGTTTGACGGCTATATATCTTTGACCGGATCGTCACGTCGAGATCACGCAATAGGCGTGTTTTTCGGGTTCATGGGTGGTCTGTGCCTCAGTTTCGGCGGCGCTATCGTGCGCTTGGTGAGCGATACTACCAATTCATGGCAGTTCCTGACCTGGCGTAGCCTGGCGTTCTTTGCGCTGATGATGGCGATTGCCGCGTACCGCAACGGTTCCATAGCAAATGCGGTCCGTGCGACCACCGGCAACCGGCGACTGATCGTGCCGATCGCGCTGGCGGTTAGCTTGGGCCAAATTTGCTATGTGCTGGCGTTGATCCATACCAGCGTCGCTAGCGCATTGTTCATCCTTGGATCAGCACCACTGGTGATGGCGGTGGCTGCTTGGCTGCTGCTTGGCGAAAGGGTGTCGGCTAAGGGTGCGGCGGTTTTGGCCTTGGCGATGGGTGGTATCGCGCTGATGTTTGCTGGAGGCGACAGCGGCGCGCTTGCCGGCAAAATTTATGCGCTCGGTGCGCTTTGTGCGTATGTCGCATATGTCATGCTCATGCGCTATGCCCGTGGTGTCGACACCTTTGCTGCCAGCGCTGTGGGCGGTCTGCTCGGTGCCGCCATCACCGGTATGCTGGCCGGCGGCATGCTGGTGATTGCCTGGCCGGATTTTGGGTTGGCAGTGCTTTCCGGCACGGTGCAGGTGGGCGGCGGCTTCGCGTTCATTACCCTTGCCGCCAAACGCATTACCGCGACCGAGACAACCTTGCTGGTGCTGTTGGAAGCGATCCTGGGACCGATATTCGTGTGGGCGTTGTTTGGCGAAACACCGGCCACCAACGTGCTAATTGGCGGCGTTATTGTGGTGATGTGCGTGATCGCATTCGCACTGTTGCCGGCACGCGCTTCCTCAGCCGACACATCGCGATGATCGCACCAAAGATAGCCGACACCAAGCAATGTTACGCGGTGTACCTTCTTGCTGCTACGGCGCCCCGTCCAGGATCGCGCGTCTGAGCGAGTGCGAATGGCCGCGAAATTCCGCCACCAGCTCGCCGTCATGGTCAATGACGGTAACGTCGTAGATGCCGCTGCGGCCCTGGCGCTGAATCTCCCGCGCTCGCGCCGTCAGTACATCGCCTTGATAGACCGGCTTGAGAAACGTCACCGAACAATGTTGCGCCACCGTGTATTGATTATATCCGTTGCAAGCAAAAGCAAACGCGCTGTCGGCGAGCAGAAACATGAAC
Source organism: Rhizobiaceae bacterium (assembly GCA_965248715.1). Lineage (GTDB taxonomy): Bacteria > Pseudomonadota > Alphaproteobacteria > Rhizobiales > Rhizobiaceae > CBDFKB01. Next base: position 1,790,134 of record CBDFKB010000008.1, on the reverse strand, counting down.
CCGCCATGGCAGATTTTCTGGCCATTGGTCATGTCTTCACGCACCGGCATCGACAATCTCGCACACCCGGCGCTGATCTCCTCGATTTTCATGCCAAGTGCACGCGATGCATTGTCGTCGGCCCACATTTTGTCGGCGCAGGCGCGCGCCATCTCGTCCGGGGTCATCACATTTACCCCTTGCGGCCGGTGAATTTCGGCGGGCGTTTTTCTAAGAATGCCGTTACCCCTTCCCTATAGTCGCGCGAGTGGCCGGCCAAGCGCTGCAGGTCGCGTTCCAGATCTAGCTGCTGGTCGATTGTGTTTTCACTGGCCTGATGGACCGCCTGTTTGATAAGGCCGATGCCGAAGGTGGGGCCGGCGGCGAGCCTGGTCGCCAGCGCGGTTGCTTCGTCGATTAGGCCATCATCGTCGACCGCGCGCCAGATCAGCCCCCAAGCCTCGGCCTGTTCGGCGGAAACCGGGTCCCCGGTCATCATGATTGATTTCGCCCGCGCTTCGCCAATTGCCCGGGTAACGGTCCAGGTGCCGCCGCTGTCGGGAATGATGCCGATCTTGATAAACGCCTGTATGAAGCGCGCCGATCTGGCAGCCAGCACGATATCGCTAGCGAGCGGGATGTTGGCGCCGGCGCCGGCGGCGACGCCGTTGACCGCGGTGATTACCGGTTTTGGGATCGCGCGGATCAAGCGGACCAACCGGTTGTAGTATTTGTCCAGCGTCAGACCAAGGTCCGGCGGCCCGTCCATCGCCGAAGGGTCGCGTTCGCCAAGGTCTTGGCCGGCGCAAAAGGCGCGCCCGGCGCCGGTGATCAAGATCGCGCCGATGTCGTCATCGTCGCGGGCCTTTTCCAGCGCCGCCGCCAGCAGGATATGTTGCGCCTCGTTGAATGCATTTAGCTGTGCCGGCCGGTTGAGGGTGATAAATGCGACCCGGTCGCGGTGTTCGGTGAGTACTTCTTCGCCCATCATGCCATCCATGGTTGGTGAAACTAATGGCTTGCCCGATCATCATGCGGCGGTCAATTGGGATTTTGGATCCCGATTAAGGATCGCCGGCGATGCCGTAACTAGGCGCCGCAGTAGGGTTGATAGCGCGCTCGCGATAGGCCGCCATTTGCGGTTGATAGGCGCGCCACAACATGCGCAGTGCCGTGACCGGGTCATAATCGTCCCAATCGACCCTAAGATCGACCAGCGGGAATACCGTATCATCGACCACCAGCAATGCGGCCGAATGAACCGGGCCGGCCTCGCCACCGGCTGCGAGCCCCGCTTCCAACCCACCAAGCAGGCGCTCGGCCAGGTGGAGGTCCGGGGTTTCGGCAAAGGTCCGGGTCATTGCGCTTGGCACCGCTTGGTTCGCCAACAAATTACCGGCGGCGACACAGTCAGCCGCCGTAGCGACCGCGTGGATGCCAAGGATGTGGTCGCCGGTGAAATGGCTGGTACCGCCATCAGCGTCGACTGCGGTCAATTGTCGGTAGTCGATATGTTCGCGCCCGCCAGCGACCCTTGCCACCGCATCGCTGGCACTTTTGCCTGCTGCCATTGCGTCAAGTATTAGGCCGGCCAGCGCCGGGTCGGTGATGTTTTGCGTTGCTACCGCGCCAACCCCTGCGCGAGCGTGGGGGCAGCGCGCGCCGACTGCAATCGACGAGGTGGTGATTGCAACCCCGAACATGCCAATGCGCCGGCAGCGCCCGGCAATGATTGCAACCCCGAACATGCCAATGCGCCGGCAGCGTCCGGCATCGAAAACGTCATCGTGCTTGTTCCCATGGTTCAACGTTGGCCCTGCGCCAACCCTGCGCGCCGGTCAATTTGCGCGACACCATACCTGCAATGATGGGGAATTGGGTAGGGGGATTTGGCTGGGCCCGGAGAATATCTGGCTTCAAATCGGCCGCGTCCCGAAGGAATTTGATCCCATTGGCCCAGTTTCGCACCGCTTGTCGTCGAATTTGCGCAGCGTCGCCTTCCTCCCCACACCGCGAAATTTTACCAATGGTATCAAACCCGCTCTACAACCATAAATATCAACGGGTCTTAGCGTCTCGAATCTAAAGTTCGATGTATTATTCTGCAACCTCAAAACGAGCTTCCGATTCAAAGCGGCACTAGCAAGTCAATGATTCTAAGTTGGTTTTGGGATTTGCAATTCGCTGCGATGCGCGCTGCAAATGGGCACCAAATGTCAAATTCATTCCACTAGCTACCGGATGTCTTCAACCGGCCAACATGTATCTGTGGGCGCGCAAAATTGAGAGTAGCAAGGATGCAAGTAGCAAGGAAACAATCAAAGTAAGGCAAAAAGCGCTGATGCAAACCGTGCTGGCAGCCGGGAAAATCATATTTGTTGCTCATATTGGTTCAAAAACACCGGTTAGAGAATCGATGACACCAACGCCCTAACTGCATCATAATTCATTATACATGCGCCACAACTGTCGTTTACTGCAGCCGTGCCGTGACTTCGAGAAAACTGGAAATCTCGGAAAAGTAGGAATTGCGACCTATAACCGTGGCAAAATTACAACAGCATTCAATGATCGATATTGTTCAACAGATAAATCAGCGATTTTCGATTGCCTTTATAAAACGTTTTCTCAATGGTCAGACCAAGGCAAGGGCACTTGGTGCTTGTGCTTGTTGGTTCTGGGTCGGTATTTCCAATCTGCTGCATAGTATAGCTGACGAGGCAGGGTTGGATAAGCGTACCGGCTCTAATGACAGAAATTTTGACTGGAGGCCTACCAATGACAATCAAGAGCCTACTATTGGGTTCAGCAGCGGCCATGGTCGCTGTAACCGGCGCCCAAGCGGCCGACGCAGTAATAGTCGAGCCCGAGCCGGTGGAATATGTACGCGTTTGTGACGCGTATGGTTCGGGGTTCTTCTATATCCCGGGCACCGAAACCTGCATCAGCTTTGGCGGTTATGTACGTTCCTCGTACCATAAATTGTACTGGGATGCGGATTATGCTGGCGTCAAATCCACCGGTAGCCTAACCCACTGGGGTCAGCGCGCTCGTTTGAATGTGGATACTCGCAACGAGACCGATTGGGGCACCTTGCGCGCTCAGTATCGTCTTGAAGGCGGCGATTCGAACACTGATGCCGACATCGACATGGACCGGGCGTTGATTTCGATCGCCGGTTTCCGTTTTGGTTTCACCGATAACTACTGGGCAACCAACCATGGTTATGGCTGGGTTAACGCAGAAGGAATCGGCCCGTTCGGTGGCGGTATTGCTGAAGACGGCTGGTATGGCTTCGATGATGCCACCATTGCCGACTACACTTTTGCCGCGAACGGTTTTGCGGTAACGGTTGGTGTTGAAGACCCGCGCATTTCCTATGGTCGTCAGGGCTTCGGTAACGCAACCAACAGTGGTGGTGCTGATGGCCGTGCCAACTTCTATGCCGGCTTCAATTGGTCCAATTCCTGGGGTGGCGTTGCGTTTACTGCGGTTCATGATTCGATCGCTCCGGAAGTCACTGCGGCCGGCGCGACTGGCGATGTGGGCGGCTGGGCCTATAAGGTTAGCGCTAACCTTGATCTGAGCGGCTTCCTGCCAGGTGGTTCGATTGCCGTGTACTATGCAGATGATGGCGATTACGACACTGATTATGTGCACAATGTGCAGATCCTCGGCAACCCGGAAACCATCTGGGGTGTAGCTCTTGGCATGAACCTTTCGAGCGAAGTACAGCTTTGGGGTAACTATTGGCATGCTGAAGGCGGTTATGTTGGAGCTGCTGGGTTTGACGAAGGTAATGCACGGCATTTTGCTGTTGGCTTGAACTGGTATCCGGCTGCTGCGCCTGGTTTCCACATCAAGACTTCGTACCTGAACGGCGAAGCTAACGGCACCGCAACAGGCGTCACCGGAATTGGTGCTCCTGCAGGTAGTAACGTCGAATATGACGGTTGGTCGATCACGGTTCGCCGCGACTTCTAATCATCTGATTGGACCGAAATTACAGGAAGGCCCGGCAGGCGACTGCCGGGCCTTTTTTGTTTGTGCAGGCTTATTCGGCAAGGCATTTGTTCGCCTTGGGGCCTTTTTGGTGAAATCCCGGTCAAGTGCGATTCGATGGCGGACGCCCGCTAATTCAAGACATCTCGGGTCGGATGTTTCCGACCCGTCAGATCTAAAGATGGCAAACCGGCAAACATCCCGGTTTGGTAGGCCAGATGTTTCCGACCCGTCAGATCTAAAGATGGCAAACCGGCAAACATCCCGGTTTGGTGGTTCGGATGTTTCCGACCCGTCAGATCTAGGCCGTGTCACCCAAAAGTGGGTACCGGTTTTGGGAAAAATGACACGCATAAACAAAGCGATAGCGCGACGAAGCCATTCCAACGCTTCGTGACAAGCGCTAGTGGACCAGTTTGCTAGGCCAGTTTAGTGGATCAGATTGGGGGCCAGACGTAGTGCCGCTTGCGCGTACCCAAGCTATGGCCGCGCGCGCTGATAGTTCATGAAATGTCACTTTGGTTGATAGGTTCGGTTTGCTTCAACGTCATTTCCGATCACCCCCAAATATCGTCCATTGCCTGCGAACGACCGTCGGGCTGGACGATACGCACATGCATGCGTTTGAGCCGGCGCAGGTGCGGCACGCCACAGGAATGGGCAATGATGCCGACCTCTTTGACCATATGCCGGTGATAATTGGCGACACGGGTGGCCTTGTTGGCCGGGTCGAGACCACGCTGCAGACGCTTATTGTGGGTGGTAATTCCGGTCGGGCAGGTGTTCTTGTTGCATTTAAGGGCCTGGATACAGCCAAGCGAAAACATGAAACCGCGCGCCGAGGAAACAAAATCGGCCCCTGCGCACAACGCCCACGCCGCCTCCGACGGGGTGATTAACTTGCCAGACGCAATCAACCGGATACGATCCTGTAGCCCGTGTTCAGCCAATATGTTGGCGACCATCGGCAAGCTTTCCTTGATCGGCAGACCGACATTGTCCATAAGCGGCATTGGTGCCGCGCCTGTGCCGCCATCGCCGGAATCGACGGTGATGAAATCCGGTGCTGAGGCAGCGCCACGCTTATTGATCAGCTCGCACAGCCGGCCGATCCAACCATAACCGCCGACCACGAATTTGATCCCGGTCGGTTTGCCGGTAACATCGCGCACATGGTTGATGAAATTGATCAGGTCTTCCTCGCTGTTGATTTCGGGAAAGCGGTTGGGCGAAATTGAGGCCTGGCCCGCGGGAATACCGCGAATGGCAGCGATTTCCTCCGTCACCTTGGTGGCCGGTAAAATGCCGCCCTTGCCGGGTTTGGCGCCCTGGCTGAGCTTGATTTCGAACATTTTTACCGGGTCCCGGGCAGCGATCTTTGCCAGCTTGCCGTCATCGATAGCGCCCGTGGCGTCGCGCACGCCATATTTTGCGGTGCCGATCTGGAACACGATATCGCAGCCGCTAATAAGGTGTTGCGGCGCCAGTCCGCCTTCGCCGGTGTTGAGCCAGCACCCGGCCTTGGCGGCACCGTGTGACAGCGCCTCGACCGCCGGCTGTGACAGCGCGCCATAGCTCATGGCGGAAATGTTGAAGAACGATCGAGCCTCATACGGTTGCGGGCAGTTGGGTCCGATCACCAATTTGGGCGCGTCAGCATGGTCGCTCTCTAGGGTCGGAAACGGGCAGTTGACGAAAATCGCCGTGCCCGGCAAGGTCAACATACGGGTCGAGCCGAAGGCAATATTGCCTTTCGTTTTCTTTACCGCGCGCTTGACCCATTCGCGCTCGGCCCGGTTGAATGGCATTTCCTCGCGGTCCATGGCAAAGAAATATTGTCGAAAGAATTCGCCAAGGCTGATGAACAAACCGCGAAAGCGGCCAATTAACGGGTAGTTGCGGCGGATCGCGTCATGGGTCTGGCTGATGTCGATGATGAAAAGGACAATGCAGACCAATACCAGCAGCGCCACCGAGAGCAAAAAAAGGGTCGCCAATAGGCGCAAGCCCTCGGCCACATAGTCCGGCATTATCATGTCCATGAAACGCTCTCTGTTTGCCGCAATCCCGATGATTTGCCATGCCCATGCCTATACGACGACCGCAGATATTGGAATACAACCAATCGTGTTGCTCCTCACCTTTTGTTCACAATGTGAAGATGCTCAAATACCAACGATGGCTAATATTTTCTTGCCTTGAGAGTTGACCGCAAGCACAGTCGGCCTTGCCATGATGACCCAGACCCACGCTTTGTTTGCCGGTGCGCTGTTGGCCCGGGCCAACCGTCCAGCACTTAATATTGCGGTCTTAACCGGTAGTCTGGTGCCTGATGCGGCACTCTATATATTGTTTGCAATTGCTCGGTTTCAGGGGATTTCGGACCGAGTAATTTTCCGCGATCTTTACTGGTCGCCAACCTGGCAAACGGCGATGTCGCCGGGCAATTCTTTCATCCTTTACGCGCTGCTGGCTATGCTCGCCTATGCAATGATGCGGCCTGGTGGCCGGTTGGTGTGGACCGGCGCCCTGATCATGGGATTTGCGGTCGCCGCACTGCTGCATGTGGCGACCGACTTTCCGCTACATGTGGACGATGCCCACAGCCATTTTTGGCCGATCAGTGAATGGAAATTTGTCTCCATGATCTCCTATTGGGATCAGCGTCACCACGCCAATTGGGTGCAACCATTGGAATTTCTATTGGCGATCATTTGTCTGGTAGCGTTATTGATACGCTTTCGCTCGTTTTGGGTGCGGGCGGTGTTGACGCTGTTGCTGGTGGCTTACATCGCTGTGCCGGCCTATTTCTAGAGCGTGTCACCAAGCTTTGGAATAGCTTCGTCGCGCTATCTCTTTGTTTATGCGTGTTATTTTTCCCAAAACCGGTACCCACTTTTGGGTGACACGCTCTAGTGCCCTTCAAAGGCAATCAAGGTGCGCACCGGTACACCAAGTGCTTCGATCTTGGCCCGACCGTTAAGATCGGGTAGGTCGATCACGAAACAGGCTGCCAATACTTCGGCGCCCAATTGATGCAATAGTTTGACCGCCGCTTCAGCGGTACCGCCGGTGGCAATCAGATCATCAACCAGGATAACCTTCTCGCCGGGCCGTACCGCATCGGAGTGCATTTCCATTTCGTCGAGCCCATATTCGAGGCTGTAGGCGATCTTGACGGTATCGTGCGGCAGCTTGCCCTTTTTGCGTATTGGTATGAACCCGCACGACAATTGATGTGCCACCGCGCCACCCAAAATAAAGCCGCGGGCTTCAACCCCAGCCACCTTGTCGACCCGGTCGCCGGCCCATGGATGGACCAAGGCATCGATGGCGCGGCGAAACGCCTTCGGTTCGCCAAGCAGCGTAGTGATATCGCGGAAAATGATGCCTTTTTCGGGATAATCCGGGATGCTGCGGATCGCGTTTTCGAGTTGCTGACCCAACGTTGTGTCCATAGTCAAATGTCCCCGGAATTTGTCCAGCCCGAGACTGCACTAAACAAAAACCCTCGCCACCTTGCAAGCGCGGTCAACCGCCACTTGGTAAATTAAGATATCTGGATACCGCTCTGGCCGCAGTAGTCCGAATAGCTCTAGCGCTTGTCACCAAGCGTAGGATTTGCTTCGTCGCGCTATCTCTTTGTTTATGCGTGTCATTTTCCCAAAACCGGCACCCGCTTTTGGGTGACACGCTCTAGTGGGCTTTCAATTCACGCCAGATGTCTTTTTTGACCAGATAGACCAGCGCCGCCAGCAGCACCAAGAAGATCATCACCTTGAAGCCTAGGGATTTTCGTTCGACCAGGTTCGGTTCGGCTGCCCACATCATGAACGCCGCCACATCCTTGGAATACTGATCGAGGGTTTCCGGCGCGCCGTCATCATAGGTGATCAATTCGTCATCCAAGGGCGGCGCCATTGCCAACGCCGGGCCTGCGACAAAATAAGGGTTGTAATTGCCTTCGCCGACATCAACCCCCGCCGGCGCATCTTCATAACCGGTCAGCAGCGAATAAATATAGTCCGGTCCGCCTTCGGCATAGGTGGTGAAGATGTCGAATACGAAGGTTGGAAATCCACGTTCCGGCGACCGTGCCTTGGCCAGCAGGGAGAAATCCGGTGGCGCCGCGCCATTGTTAGCGCTGGCCGCTTCTTGGATGTTGGTGAAAGGCGATGGGAAGTGGTCGGACGGCACCGCACTGCGCTCGAACATTTCGCCATCGGCATCAGGACCGTCGGTTACTTCATATTCCGCCGCAATCGTTTTTATCTGACCCTCAGAATAACCAAGGGCGCTCAGATTGCGGAACGCGACTAGATCAAGCGAGTGGCATGCCGAACACACTTCTACATAGACTTTGAAGCCGCGCTGCAACATGCCGATGTCCCAGTGCCCAAATGGCCCGGCAAAACTCCAATGGACATGCTTGGGGTGTTTTAACGGGTAGTGCGGCGTGCCGCCTTCTTCTGACGCCTGCACGGCGCCACCAAGCATCAACGACATCGTGGCTGCGGCCAATATGGGCAAAAACGTTTTCATCATCTCTACCTTCTCGTCCTCATTTCGCCGGTGTGGCTGCTTGGGATTTGCGTTTCCGTTTCGCGGTCTCGCCGAGCACGGCAACGGCAATGCTCGCGGGCACTTCCTTGGGCGTCTCCATGCGGCCTAGGATCGGCAGCAAGATCAGGAAATGGAAGAAATAGTAAAAGGTCAGGATTTGCGACAAGGTGGTGTAAATCCCTTCGGCCGGGCGTGAACCGAGATAGCCAAGGCCGATACATACAATGGCGAAGATCCAGAAGAACTGTCGGTACAGGGGCCGATAATTGGCCGAGCGCACCTTGGAGGTATCGAGCCACGGCAGGAAGAACAACACCAAGATCGAGCCGAACATGGCAATCACGCCGCCCAGTTTGGAGTTGATTAGCACAATGTCGGTAAACGGGATCGAGATGTTAAACGTTATCGCTCGTAGGATCGCGTAAAACGGCAGGAAATACCATTCGGGCACGATATGGGTCGGGGTTTTGAGCGGGTTGGCCTCGATATAATTGTCCGGGTGACCAAGATAGTCCGGCAGGTAAAACACGAACCAGGCGAAAATGATCATGAAGACCACCATCACGAACGCGTCCTTGGCGGATGCGTGCGGGGTGAAGGGAACGGTCTCCTTTTTCATGTCCTTGACCTCAACCCCAGTCGGATTGGTCTGGCCGGTCACATGCAGCGCCCAAACGTGCAGAACAACAACGCCGGCAATCATGAACGGCAGCAGGTAATGCAGCGAATAAAAGCGGTTCAGCGTTGCATTGTCGACCGCAAAACCGCCGAGCAGCCATTGCTGTAGGCCCTCGCCAACCAAGGGAATGGCCGTGAAGAAGCCGGTGATCACAGTGGCGCCCCAAAAGCTCATCTGACCCCAAGGCAGCACATAACCCATGAACGCGGTCGCCATCATCAGCAAAAAGATGATCACGCCGAGAATCCACAATACTTCGCGCGGCTCCTTGTAGGAACCGTAATAGAGGCCGCGGAAAATGTGGATGTAGACAGCAATAAAAAACATTGATCCGCCGGTTGCGTGCATGCGACGCAGCAACCAGCCATAGTTCACATCGCGCATAATGTGCTCGACGCTGTTAAAAGCCAGCGCGGTGTTGGCGACATAATGCATCGCCAACACAATGCCGGTTGCCAACTGTGCTACCAACATAAAGGCTAAGATGCCGCCAAAGGTGTACCAGGTGTTGAGATTGCGCGGCACCGGATAGGCGACGAAACTGTCGTACATCAGCCGCGGCAAGGGCAGGCGGGCGTCGATCCATTTTCCGAAACCCGACTTCGGGGCGTAGGTGGAATGTCCTGCGCTCATGAAATTCTCCTCGATTATCCCGAATTAACCGATTTTTATCACGTCATCGGAGATGAAGCTGAAGGTTGGCACATGCAGGTTTTCAGGCGCCGGACCCCTGCGGATGCGGCCCGCGGTATCGTAGTGCGATCCGTGGCAGGGGCAAAACCACCCACCATAGTCACCCTTATTGTCGCTCGCCAGCTGGCCTTTTGGCACACAGCCCAGATGGGTGCAGGAACCGCTCATCACCAGCCAGTTTTCCCGGCCTTCGCCGCCAGCCCGGTTTTCGTCGGTCGCCGGTAGCGCGCCAGCAAGATTTTCGTTGCGGGCGATCGGGTCTTTCAGATCGCCAAGCTCGACCGCGCGCGCTTCTTGGATCTCGTGCTCGGTGCGGTTGCGAATAAATATCGGTTGGCCACGCCACTTGATCGTAACCGCTTGGCCCTCCTCTACCGCCGACACATCGACTTCGATCGAAGCCAGTGCCCTGGTCGAGGCATCCGGGTTCATTTGGGCCACGAATGGCCAGGCCACCGCAGCAGTTCCCACAGCGCTCACGGCGCCGGTGGCAATGTAGAGAAAATCGCGGCGATTTGGATCGCTGGCTGTGGTAGAATTGGCGCTCACGACGAGTGTTCCTTTCCCGCACCGGACGACCCGCTGCAATGCTAGGTCAAATCCGCAAGTTACGCGATTTTCTTATGCGTGCTCAACGGTGGTTGTCCAGCCTTACCGGCCAAAAACGGGCACAATGTCGCGGAACCCGTTTCCAACTGGCATTTCCCAGCCGCTTGCGCAATTGGCGCAGGCGAACTATCGCATGGCTTCAACGCTTTTTACAACCGTGTCAAGCACCGCAACATTAGATGTCACCACCGATTTTGCACATTCGAGATGTCGCGCTGACGTTCGGCGGCGAAGCGCTGATCGAATCAGCCGAATTTCAAGTATTTTCCCGCAGTCGGATCTGTCTGGTCGGCCGCAACGGATCTGGCAAGTCGACATTGATGAAAATTATCGCTGGTATGGTCGAGATTGACCACGGTGAGCGCTTTATCGGGCCGGGGGTTACGTTGCGTTATTTGCCGCAGGAACCAGACATGGGAGGATTTGCCACCGTACTCGACTATGTTGAGGAGGGTCTAAGCGAAATTGATGACCGCCGCCGCGCGGCTAGGATGCTCAATGAATTTGGGCTTACTGGCGATGAACCCCCCAGCCGGCTTTCCGGTGGCGAGACCAGGCGGGCGGCGATCGTGCGTACTTTGGCGCCGCAACCCGACATTTTGCTGCTCGACGAGCCGACCAACCATCTTGATCTGCCGGCGATCGAATGGCTCGAGGCGGTTCTCGCTGCGGCGCGCTCGGCAATTGTGATGGTTAGCCATGACCGGCGTTTTCTTGAGCGCCTGTCGCGGCAAACGGTTTGGATCGACCGTGGCCGCACCCGATTGCTCGATTATGGCTTTGCCAAGTTTGAGAATTGGCGCGACGAATTGTTGGACCACGAACAAAGCGAGCGCCACAAGCTTGGCCGCAAGATTGTTCGTGAGGAACATTGGATCACCCACGGAGTGTCGGGTAGGCGTAGGCGTAATATCCGCCGGTTGGCAGAACTCAGCACGTTGAAGGATACCCGTAGTCGCGACCGCAAATCCAAGGGTCAAGCGCGCATCAGCGTCGCCGAGGGCGTAACATCGGGAAAACTGGTCCTAAAAGCGCGCAGCATTACCAAGGCATATGGCGAGCGGGTGATCATCAAAGAATTTTCCGCGATCATTGGCCGTGGCGAGCGAGTGGGCATTGTCGGTGCCAACGGCGTCGGCAAAACCACCCTGGTTGATCTGTTGACCGGACGCCTGGCCCCGGATGCCGGCACGCTCAAACATGGCACTAACCTCGAAATCCTGCATCTCGATCAAAAACGCGAAACCTTGGACCCGCAATGGACCTTGCGCGAAGCGCTGACCGATGGCGCTGGTGACATGGTAGCGGTTGGCGATGAACACAAGCACGTGATGACTTATATGGGCGAATTCCTGTTTACTCCCGAACAGGCGGGCACCCCGCTGCACGCATTGTCCGGCGGGGAGCGCGGTCGCTTGACCCTTGCGCGCGGTCTGCGCCATCCCTCCAATTTGTTGGTGCTGGACGAGCCGACCAACGATCTTGATCTGGAGACCTTGGAATTGTTGCAAGAAACGATCGCCGAATATCCAGGTACGGTGATCGTAATTTCCCATGACCGCGACTTTCTCGACCGGGTCTGCACCTCAATTGTAGCGGCCGAGGACAGTGGCATTTGGGTCGAATATGCCGGCGGCTACTCAGACATGTTGGCGCAAAAGTTTGCTGTGGTCCAACCGGTTTCACCACCATCGCCGAAAAAAGGCAAACGCAATGCTTCCGCGCGCACCGTTGAGCGAGCAACAGCATCGAAATCGCGACTTTCGTTTAAGCAAAAACACGCCCTTGCAATCCTGCCCGGTGAATTGCAACGCCTCCAGTTCGAGATCGGTAGGATTAAATCCAAGCTCGCCGATCCCGCCCTTTACGCACAAGACCAAAAGAAGTTCGCCGCCTTTAGCGATGCCTTGGCTGAACGCGAACAGCTTTTGGCCACCGCGGAGCAAGAATGGCTTGAACTGGAAATGTTGCGCGAGCAGATCGAGGGATAATACCAAGGGTGGTATAACAATTTCCGTTATTGATGTTTTGTGGCCATTGGCCAAATACAAACGGGACCCGAAGGCCCCGTCCATAAGCTGAATTTTGCTAAACTGCGTAGATTAACGCGGTTCGCTTTGTAAGCCTTTGAAGATCGCCCAGCACATCAATAACAGTATGACGGTAAAGGGCAGCCCGGTCGATATTACCATCGCCTGTAGCGACCCCAATCCACCGCCAATCAGTAGCGCGATTGCGATTAGGCCTTCAAACGTGCACCAGAACACCCGCTGCGGAATTGGCGCATCGATTTTGCCGCCAGCGGTGATGGTATCGACCACCAGAGAACCGGAATCCGACGAGGTTACGAAGAACACGATTACCAGCACAATGCCGATTGTCGATGTGATTGCCGCCAACGGCAGGCCATCGAGCATGGCAAACAGCGAGATCGGCGGATTGTAGCTGTCGATCACCTGTGCTTTTACCGCGCTGCCGGCTGGATCGGTCAATACCTGTTCAATTGCCACGCCGCCGAATACCGCCATCCACAACACACATACCAGCGACGGGATAATCAGCACGCAGATGATGAATTCACGCACCGTGCGGCCGCGGCTGACGCGGGCAATAAACATGCCGACAAATGGCGACCATGAGATCCACCAAGCCCAGTAGAAAGCGGTCCAGCCCTGCATATAGCCGGTATCTGTGCGGCCATGCGGGTTGGATAGCGCCACCAATTCGCTGCCATAGGCCATCAGTCCCGTGAAAAATTCAGAAAAGATCACCATGGTCGGACCGGCGATCAGCACGAATAACAACAGCAGGGCTGCGATTACCATGTTGATTTCCGACAGCACCTTGACCCCGCCTTCCAGTCCGCGCAGCACCGAAATCAGGGCGATCGCGGTAATCACGACGATCAAGATAACCTGGACGGTGACGTTGTTTGGCACGCCATAGATATGCTCCAGGCCGGCATTCGCCTGCTGGGCACCGATCCCAAGCGAAGTGGCCAGGCCGAACAGAGTGGCAAAAACTGCCAAAGTATCAATGACATGGCCTACCCAACCCCAAACCGCGTCGCCGAAGATCGGGTGGAATGCCGAGCGGATCGACAAGGGAAAACCTTTGTTGAACGAAAACAGCGCCAGTGCCAATGCGACGATTGCATAAATCGCCCACGGGTGTAGGCCCCAATGATAAATGGTTGCTGCCAAGGCCATGCGTTTGGCTGCCGCCACATTTTCGGCAATGATGGTTCCGTCTGCGGCAATCGGTGAGGGTACGCCGAGCGGTTCGGAAATCGCCATATGGTATACCGGCTCAAGCACGCCGAAGAACATCAAGCCGATGCCCATGCCGGCTGCAAACAGCATCGCAAACCAGCCTGGATAGCCGAAGTCAGGCTTGGCGTCTTTTCCGCCCAACCTGACCCTTCCCCAGGGGCTGACGATCAAAAATAGTGCGAAAATTACAAAAACGTTGGCCGACCAAAGGAAAAACCAATCGAAAGTGCTGGTCAGTGCCGGCCGGAGCCAACCAAACAGCGCGGTCGCGTGGGCCGGCGCAATCAGCGCATAGGCGACAAACAGAACCACCGACAAACCGGAGATTACAAATACCGGGTTGTGAATATCAAATCCGAACGGACCAACATTGCCTTGGACATTGTCTTGGCCCGTTTCATAGTCAACTTCTTCAATAGACATAAATTGCCTCCCCATTATCCATTGGGCGGTTGTTGCCGCTTAACCGCTGAAACTCCACTCGACCCGAAGTCGGCTCGTTATACTTTCGTCTGAGCGCCGCAAAATTGGACAATGTGACGTTTTCGGAACATTGACAAGGAGAACGCTCGCCAGCTTGGCCTTGTCACAAAACCACTCGGTCAAAATGGTTTCATTTTATCTGACACGCTCTAATTTTGATTTGGGTGGGCAATTGGCTGGCGATAGACGGGGCTGGCTGGCGATAGACGGGGCTGGCTTGCGATAGATGGAGTTGGCGCCACCCACCCGCCAATCTGCAATGTACACGAACCTCACTCGAACCGGTTCGCAATTCAGCCAGCCGCCGTCGCGATCGAAATTACTGCTGATCAGGGCGCACGGCTTTCTTTTCGTGCTTTTCTGCCGCATCAGCGGCGGCGCCACCAATTGCCGCTTTTTCTTCGCTGCTCAATTGATCGGCGGCTGGGGAGCCTGGAATATTCACCCTGACCTCCTTGCGGGCGAACTCGATGCCATTGGCATCGAAAGCTTGCTGGATCCGCGTGTAGATATCCTTGCGGATGACCCATTGCGCGCCCGGCTTAGTCATGAATTTTCCGCGCACGATAATGCCCACATCATCAACGTCATAAACCCCTTGGGATTTAAAGGTTTGGATGATGCCGTCGGCATAGTCGGCCTCCATGATATCGCTGCCGATCTTCTTGAATATGCGTTTGATTTTGTTGACATCGGTGTCGAAGGGAACCGTGAATTTCAGCTTCATGATCACCCAGTCGCGACTGTTATTGGTGACCTTGGGAATTTCCCCATACGGCACGGTATGAACCGGCCCCTCATGGTGGCGCAGTTGCAGGGAACGGATCGAAATTTTCTCCACCGTGCCAACCGTGTCACCGATCACCACATATTCGCCGACGCGAAAGGCATCGTCGATCAGGAAAAACACGCCCGAGACCACATCGCGCACCAAAGTCTGGGCGCCAAAACCGATCGCCAGGCCAACAATCCCGGCGCCTGCCAATAGCGGCGTGATGTCGATGCCGACATTGCCGAGCGCGACCAGCACGGTGATCACGATGATCGCCGATTGCGCACACAACCGCAGCAATGGCAGCACGGTCGAAAGCCTGGATCCGCCAGCACCGCCGCCTTCGCCACCGCCAGGCTCATCGGCGCTAAGATCAAAGCCGGCGGCCGACTGCTCGGCTGCCAGTTTGCGGTTGATCAATAAAGTTACAACCTCCCAGACCAAATAACCGGTGGCCAAAATCATGATCATTTCGATCAACCTGGCCGCGAACTGCGCGCCGATGCCGGCCGCCGCCAAATTGGTGAAATCGATGCCCCAAATACGAGCAATCATCGTCAGCACGATGGCGAACATGACCACACGGCCGACCCGAATATAACTGCGCTTGGTGGCGAAATGCGCCTGTTCGGCGATCAGGCCTTCGCCGGTCATCGGCGGCAATAGATGGCGCACCAGGCCGCGCACCATGGTATCCATCGCCGGAGCCATCACCAATAGGGTCATCATCCAGTAATGCGGCGCCGATTGCAGCAGTTCAAACATCTGAAAACTGACCAGGATGTTGACCAGGATCCAGGTGAATATGGATACCCAGATCACAAACCACGGATAGGCCCTGGCTACCCGCTCGTCGGCTGGCGTAACCTCTGGATCGGCGCCACGCATCATCATCACCAGGCCGTCATGGGCGTGCCATGCGATCCAAATAATGTAAAAATGCACCGCGAGATTGAGCCAGAAGCCTAGGCGTGATTGGCCCATGGTGACGCCATTCATGTCGTTGAAACCGACAATGGCGATCGAAAAGCCCATCAACGCAATCAGGCCGATCTGGTTACGGTGCAGATATTTCGCGGTCCAGTTATCGGTATGGATCAGGCGGAACTCGGGCCGATTGGGCGCCAGCAAGAACCGGGCAACCGCTGCACCCAACCTGGGAAACACTACCAAGTTGACCATGAAAACCTCGGCAAATGGTAATATTTCATTGCGCACCAATTGGGTGACGGCAATCCGGGTCACGACAAAAAATACGATCAGCCCGAACACATCGCGGCAAAAGCGCTGGAACAGGAATTTCAGCGTCTCGCGCAAGGTATCCGGCTGGCGTTCGGCCAGTTCCTGGTCATGCCATCTTCGGGTGACGAGGTTAAATGCCAGCTCTGCCGCCAGCCCGATCAATATGGCGGCAATCAGCGAACCGAATAAGGCCAAAATGCCGTTAGTGCCGAGCCGGGCGTGGAAACTGCTAAAACTCTCGGCCTGACTTTGCCACAACAGCGGAACCCGAACCACTGCCTGGGCGACCGATTGATAAACCCCAAGCACAGCCCGTCCCAGAAATTCAGACAGGGATTGTTCCTGCGCCTGTGCTTGTTGCTCGGAGCGGGCAACCGCGTCGAGGCGCTGTAGCAACAATGCGCGCACTTCCTGGTCAGAAAGCCGTGCTAACAATTGGCGCACGGCTTCGCGTGTCAGCGGCTCGGGCAGTTCGATGCTTTGCCCGGTTTCGCTTGCATCGGAAGTAAGCTGGCCGATTGATAGTTGCGCGGCCGCAATCCCCGGTATTACCAGCGCCCACAACAGGCACGACCAAACAGCAATATAGCGCTGCATCCATGATCCCTTTGGTTTTGCCGGTATTTTTTCGTTCATTGATTATCCGGCACGGCTTCATCGGCACAATCGGTTGCTTCGTCACCAACCGATTGCCGCCGCCACAATTGTGCGTAAATGCCTTTGCGGTCCAGTAATTTTTGGTGGCTGCCGCTTTCGACAATGGCACCGTTATCCATCACGATGATGCGGTCAAGCGCAGCGACGCTCGATAATCTGTGAGCGACCACAATCATCGTGTGGTCGTGGGCATATTTCAGCAATTCGCGCAATACCTGCATTTCGGTCCGCGAATCGAGGGAAGAGGTCGCTTCGTCCAATACCACGATTGCCGGTTTGCCGATCAATACCCGAGCCAGCGCGATCCGCTGGCGCTCGCCGCCGGACAGGCGAATGCCACGCTCGCCGATATGGCTATCAAGGCCCCTGCGGCCTTTGGTGTCTTTTAGCGTCGCGACAAAATTGGCGGCCGAGACCTTTTCAAGCGCCGCCCAAACCTGGTCATCGCCCACTTCTTTTTTGCCAAACAGAATGTTTTCGCGCACCGATCGGCTCATCAAGGCGGTCTCTTGCTGGACCAGCGAGAAGGCTGCGCGCAGGCTCGTTTGGGTTCTTTCGCGGACATTTTGGCCGTCGACCAAAATGTCACCGTTATCCACATCGCGAAACCGCACCAACAGGCTCATGAGGGTTGATTTGCCGGCGCCGGACGGCCCGACAATGCCGATCTTTTCGCCGGCCGATACATTAAGGCTGAAATTATCGATAACCGGCACGTTGGGGCGATAACTGAATTCCACTTTGTCGAAGGTGATGGTACCGGGGCCGGCGACAAATTGGCTCGCGTTGGGCCGGTCCTGCAACTGCAATGGCCGCGCCACCAGTTTCATCGAATTTTGCGCGACACCGATATTGCGAAACAGGCCATTGAGGTTAGCCATCAGCCGCCCGAGCAACAAATTAAGCCGCAAGACCAACGCCAGAGTAAAGGCCACGGCACCGGTGGTCAGTTCGCCACCGAGCCAAAGGCCGATCGAGCGCGTCGCGATTGCGGTAATAAACAGTCCGCTGGTGAGCGCTAGGGTGACCCGCATCACCGTCAATACTCGGGTAAAGCGGCTAAGCGCGTGCTGATTGGCGCGAAAATCAGCCTGCATGCGACCGTCTTCGCCGCAGTGGGCCGCGTTCATCTTCATGGTGGTAATGTTGGAATAGGCATCGACCAGGCGACCGGAAACCAGGGATGCGGATTCGGCGGTTAACTCGCCGTGATGACGCACCCTTGGCACAAATAGCCGCGCCAGCACGACGAATATGATGATCCACAGGGCCACCAACAAGCCGAGCCTGATATCCAACATAGTCAGCAGCGCCAACGTGGTGATCGCGTAAACCGCGATGAACCAGATCACCTGCAATAAGGAGATCATCACATCGCCGGCGGCGTGACCGGACTGAAATACCTTGGTAGCAATCCGCCCGGCTAGATCATCTTGAAAGAACGCCACCGACTGGCGAAACACGTGCAGATGGTTTTGCCACCGCATCAACGTGAAGAAACCCGGCACAACGGCCTGTTCCTCCACCAACGCAGCGACGGCGATGAGTACGGCGCGGCCGAGTGCCACCACCACAACCATGAACAACAGATAGGTGCCATGTTGGCCGATCAGTCCGGACCAGCCTTGTTGCCGGTCAAACACTGCCAATATGTCCACCAGATCGCCGACGAACCAAAACAGCGCCGCCTCGACAATTGCATTGGCGAAGCCGAATACCATCAGTAAAGCGAACGGCCATTTGGCTTGGCGAACATAAAACCAGATATAGCCGGCCACATTGCCCGGCGGTTCTAGGTCGTCTTGTGCCGTCGCTACAAACGGGTCGATCCAGCCTTCAAACAACCGTAGCAACGCTTCCAAAGGGTTGGCCATTATCGGCCCCTATTGCGCTGCATCGTCGACAAATTCCGGCACCGCGATGAATCCGCCGGACTGGCGCGCCCACAAATCGGCGTAAATCCCGCCGGCGGCGACCAATTGATCATGGGTGCCGGTTTGCACAATCGCGCCCGCGTCCAGCACCACCAAGCGGTCGAGCTGGGCGATGGTGGAAAGCCGGTGGGCGATAGCGATCACGGTTTTACCTTTCATCAGCGCAAACAGGTTCTCCTGGATCGCCGCTTCTACCTCAGAATCGAG
Source organism: Rhizobiaceae bacterium (assembly GCA_965248715.1). Taxonomy (GTDB): domain Bacteria; phylum Pseudomonadota; class Alphaproteobacteria; order Rhizobiales; family Rhizobiaceae; genus CBDFKB01. The sequence goes on along the minus strand of CBDFKB010000008.1, from coordinate 1,771,042 downwards.
CGCCGAGGTAGCTTCATCGAGTACCAGGATCGGCGCGTCTTTTAGAAACACCCTGGCGATTGCTACCCGCTGGCGCTGGCCGCCGGATAGTTTTACCCCGCGCTCGCCGACATGGGCGTCAAGTCCGCGACGACCCTGAAGGTCTTCTAAGCCGGCGATGAATTCATAGGCATCGGCGCGTTTCGCCGCCTCGATGATCTCTTCGTCGCTTGCCGCCGGCCGGCCGTAGGAAATATTTTCGCGTACCGAGCGATGCAGTAACGAAGTGTCTTGGGTCACCACACCGATATTGGCGCGCAAACTGTCTTGGGTAACATCGGCCACATCCTGCCCGTCGATCAGGATGCAACCCCGTTCCAGATCATAAAAGCGCAGCAATAGATTGGCGAGCGTGGTCTTGCCGGCGCCGGAACGGCCGACCAGACCGACTTTTTCCCCAGGTTTGATGGCAAGCGACAATTGCTTGATCACCCCCTCCTTTTTGCCGTAGTGGAAGCGAACATTGTCGAACTCGATCCGGCCTTTGGGTACTTTCAATGTCTTGCCACCGACGGGATCGGTAACTTGATGCGGTTGCGCCAGCATGGTCATGCCATCATGGATCACACCGATATTTTCAAACAGGCGGGCGGTTTCCCACATTACCCAATGCGCCATGCCATTAAGGCGCAGCACCAGGCCAACCGCCACCGCCAGCGCACCAATGCCGGCGATTTGACCCATCCACAGCCAAATTCCGGCAGCACCAGCGCCGACCAGCAAGGCGCCGTTCAGCAATTGCATGATCAATTCCAATTGGGTCGACAAGCGCATCTGCGGGTGCACGGTCATTAGGAATTCGTCCATTGCCTCGCGCGAATAGCTTTCTTCGCGTGCCGCGTGCGAGAACAGTTTGACGGTGTTGATATTGGTGTAGCTGTCGACCACCCGTCCGGTCATCAACGAGCGGGCGTCGGCTTGGCGGCGCGAAATCAGCGCCATACGTGGCAAAAACCTACGTAGCACCAACAGGTAACACACCAGCCAGGCGAAGAACGGCACCGCCAGCAACCAATGGAACGACCCGACAAGCACCAGCGCGCCGAGAAAATAGATCGACACATAGGTAAAGACATCGAGGATCGAAATCACCGCGTCGCGGACCGCGAGCGAGGTTTGCATTACCTTTGCTGCTACCCTTCCCGCGAACTCATCGGCGAAAAACGCCATGCTTTGACGCAGCAGATAACGGTGTGAGCGCCAGCGCACTTGCATACCGAAATTGCCCAGCATGCCTTGGAAGGTGAACAGCGAGTGCAGTAAAATGAAGCCAGGCAATACCACCATGATCACGAACGCCATCATGGCAAGCTTGCGGCCTTCGAGTTGCAAAAAGTTGGCGCGGTCGGCCTCGGAAAGCCAGTCGACGATGGTGCCGAGAAATGCGAATAGATATACTTCCAACAGGGCAATCACGACTGCCAGCGCGAAAATCACCAACAATACCGGCCACACCGCGCGGCAATGATGCCACACGAACGCGAACAGGCTGTGCGGCGGCTCTGCCGGCTGCTCCGGTGGATAAGGGTTGATCAGGCTCTCGAAGAACGAAAACATTTGCTAGGGTCCGTTGACAATTATGGTTGTAGCGCCGGCGTGGCCCAATTGACCGCTGGCAAGGCGCGAAAGGCTTGAAGTCGGACCATCGGGCAAGTGCGATTCGGCGCCGGATGCCCGCCAATCTGAAACCTGAAAGGATGGGCGCTTTTGCGCCAATATCGGCGCATCGCTGCTTGACCGTACCACAAGGTATGGCCGCGCGCCGCTAGTTGATCTTGTCACAAAATCGCTCCATCACAATGGCTCCGAATTCATTAAAAGGGCTCTGGATCCCAGATTGGCAACCTTCCTAGATGCTGGCTTGGCGCAGCCAAGTCAAGGGACATCATAATGGCATTATTTGGAACGGCACCTTGCGCTTACTACCTGCGCATTATCCGGTCCGCAATTTAACTGTAAGGGTTTGATGATGCTTGAAATTGCGCTCTATCAACCGGACATCGCCGGCAATACCGGCACCATCATGCGCCTGTGTGCTTGTCTCGGTGTTGGCTTGCACATTATCGGGCCGGCTGGATTCAGGTTTGACGACAAGGCACTGGTTCGCGCCGGTATGGACTATGTGGAACGCGCCACCATTACTCGGCACGATGGCTGGGCCGATTTTCGCGCCTGGCAGGTCGATAGCAACCGGCGGCTGGTCCTATTTTCGACCACCGGCAATCAGCCGAGCCACGGGTTTTGCTACCGCCAGGATGATATATTGTTGTTTGGTCGCGAATCCGGCGGGGTGCCGAACAAGGTGCACGAGGCGGCGGACTGCGCACTACATATTGCCATGGTCGAAGACACCCGTTCGTTTAATATCGCAGTTGCGGCGGCCCTTGGCCTGGCCAACGCGCTAACCGAAATCGGCGGTTGGCCAAAAGATCGGTCCAAGAATGGATAATACCAAAGGAACTTGGTTTTGACTCATTTGATGGCGGCAAATCGGTTTGTCCGGCAAGGCGCATAGTGCAGCGCGATGCCAGGGTATTGGGCCAGGGTATCGGGCAAGCTTTGCAACGCTGCCGGTGGGCCGATTTGCCCCACCTGGGAAGGTCCAGTGCGTTAAAATTGCTGAATAAAACGGCCACACGATTTTGCCCTTTTGACTTTGTTGGATCACGCTTGTGGTGGGTTGGCATCAGGTTGCGCGATCCGCCTTGTCAGAAGATAAAATTGTTGTGGTCAAATGGGTCAAAACCAAGTTCCTTTGGTATAACCCTTCATTAGCAACATGGTCGCGACCACGTATCTCACCTGATGCGATTGCATTTGTTTGCGCCTCGGTGTTGTTGAACACTTAGAGCGTGTCAGCTTTCGCCACGACACACGAAATAACAGGAAAAAAACGGTGCGAGACCAAAGACAAAATCTACCAGCCGGATTGCCGGACAACATCGAAGATAAGAAGCAAGAAGCGCAGGCATGGTTCGAAGCGCTACGCGACGATATTTGCAATCGCTTCGAGGTGTTAGAAGGACGAGTTGGAAGGGCCGTTAGCGGACCGTGAACCGGGCCGCTTTGAACGCACGCCCTGGCAGCGCGACGAAGGGGCAGGCGGTGGAGGTGTGATGTCGATCATGCGCGGCCGGGTGTTTGAAAAGGTCGGCGTCCACGCCTCTACCGTGCACGGCGAATTCCCAGAGGATTTCAGCGCGCAAATTCCCGGTGCCGATACCGATCCGCGTTTTTGGGCCTCGGGCATTTCGCTGATTGCCCATATGCACAACCCCAATGTGCCGGCGGTGCACATGAACACCCGCATGGTGGTGACCACCAGCCAATGGTTTGGCGGCGGCGCTGATTTGACCCCGGTGCTGGAGCGCAGGCGTACCCAGGATGATCCAGACAGCAAGATGTTCCACAAGGCGATGAAATTCGTGTGCGACCGGCACCAGGTGGCCGACTATCAAGCTCTCAGCCAATGGTGCGACGAGTATTTTTTCCTCAAACACCGCAATGAGCCACGCGGCATCGGTGGCATATTCTTTGACTATTTACATTCGAGCGACGATGCCGGCGGCTGGCTGGCAGACTTCGATTTCGTCAAAGAGGTCGGCCGTGGCTTCGCCATTTCCTATCCGCAGATCGTGCGGGTAAATTTCAACCAGCCGTGGAATGTTGCCGAGCGCGAGGAACAATTAATCCGGCGCGGGCGGTATGTGGAGTTCAACCTGCTCTACGACCGTGGCACGATCTTTGGTTTGAAAACCGGCGGCAATATTGAAGCGATCCTGTCCTCCATGCCACCAGAAGTAAAATGGCCGTAATGGTTCTTGAACCTAGCGCTTGTCACCAAGCGTTGGAATTGGCTCGTCGCGCTATCTCTTGTTTTGTCGCGTATTCTTATCCGAAAACCGCTACACACTTTTCGGGAATACGCTCTTTGTTTATGCGTGTCATTTTCCCCAAAACCGGTATCCATTTTTGGGTGATACGCTCTAGATCAACGCCAACAGTGCCTCGCGGCTGAGCGCAAACCGGCTTTCGATCCAGCGCTCTTCTAGGTCCGATAACCGTTTGGCAATATTTGGTCCAGGTCGCATCCCGGTTGCAATCAAGTCGCGCCCGCGCAACGGAAACTTTGGCTTGCGCCAGGTCTCGGCCAGTGTAAGGAATTCGACCAAGGTGCCAATCTGCGCGGCATCGGCGTCATTTTCAATGCTTTTGCTGGCGATGGCCAATTTCAACCGGTCGGCGATCCCGGTCCGCGATCCGCGGTAAAGCGCTTCACGCAACCCGTGCGGTCCGTCGGCGATTGCCGGCAATTTGCACTTGGCCCAGGCCAACAATCGTTTCGTCTCGGCATTGGCCAGCTTCAGGCGTTTTGCCAATTGCTTGATGCGCTTGGGGTCATCGGGCACGATTGCCATCAACCGGACCATGGCATCGGCCAGCCATGAGTAAGATTGTTCGCTTTCGATCAGCGGATGAATGGCATCGATGCCGTATTTCGCGCTTTCCGGCACCACTATCGCCAACACGCCGGAGGTACGCATCCACAATAGCGCGCGCCGTGGATCGGCGGCGGCAAGGGTTTGCCTTAATTCGCTCCACGCCCGTTCGGCAGAAAGATCGGTCAGGCGGCTCTTGTATTTGGCGCAGGCCCGCAACCCATCCGCATCCGGCCGCCCGACCCCATACCAGGCAAAGAACCGGAAAAATCGCAAGATGCGCAAATAGTCCTCGCCAATGCGTGCCTTAGGCTCACCGATAAACCGGACCCGGCGCTGCAGCAAATCGTTCATGCCGCCGAGCGGATCAAAGATTGTCCCCTGGCTATCGCAATACAACCCGTTCATGGTGAAGTCGCGCCGCTCAGCGTCGCGCTGCCAGTTGCGACCGAAGCGAACCGATGCCCGACGCCCGTCGGTTTCGATGTCTTGGCGCAGGGTGGTGATCTGGTATGCATTGCCATCAAATACTGCGGTAACCGTGCCATGTTCAATACCGGTTGGAACGGTCTTTATCACCGCCGCACTCAACCGTTCGATCACCTGGGCCGGTAAACAAGTTGTGGAAATGTCCACGTCTCGAACCGGCTCGCCCAACAATGCATTGCGTACCGCGCCACCATTGACCCTTGCTTCCTCGCCATCGCGCGATAGCAAATCCAACAGGGTTTGCAGTCTTTGGTCCGACAGCCACCCGTGGCCGGTGATGCGTACCGGTTTGGTCACGCAAACACCCGCCGGTGCAGGGTGCGCAATATCCCAGCCGTTACCCCCCAAATGAAGTGTCCGTCATAGGTCATAGTATAATAGTGGCGTTCCAGCCCATCCCATATTCGCGATTCGGTCTGGTAGTTCGCCGGCTCCATCAAGTATGCAAGCGGCACTTCAAATACCGCATCGACCTCGTCCGGATTGGGTTTCAACTTTGCAGCCGTATCGACAAAACCCAATACCGGCGCGATGCGGTAGCCGGAACCGGTAAAATAGTCTGGCAAACTGGCGACTATTTCCACATGTTTGGGCGCTAGCGCGATCTCCTCTTCGGCTTCACGCAAGGCTGCCGCCACCGCGCCGGCATCGGTGGCGTCGATCCGCCCGCCTGGAAAGGCGACCTGACCCGAATGGGATGATAGATGGTGCGAACGCTCGGTCAGCAGTACCGACAACCCTTGCAACCGGTCGACCATGCCAATGAGCACAGCGGCGTCCTTGGTCGCGTTCTTGACCACAAACTGTTCGTATTCGGGATTGAGAAAATGATCGCCGTCCGGACCCCCACCGGTGACCAGACGCTGGCGCACCAACGCCGCGAACCCGACCCGCGAAAACGGGCCAGACGGGCCGGTGTGGTCTGTCCATTGGTTCATTGGATCGGTTCCGTTACACGATCGCCGTATTGCCGGTTTCGCCAACCGTAAATTCAGCGCCGTTCGAACGCACGAAATATCTTGTGCCGGCCTGGCTTTGCCCGGCTTCTACAAGGGCTAGCAGTTCAACCGCGGCGGCGCGGGTAAACAGCGCCTCAAGCCGGCCACGAACCAAGATATAGGGTTTGGTGCCGCCGTTTGCGCGGTCGATGGCAAAGCGAAGCGGATGTTCGGCGCCGGCTTCGACCACGTCGCCGGTATTGGTCCTGACTGTAATCTTACGATTTTGCCCACCCCCGTGTGCATGCATTTCGACGGCGACAAATGCTGCGTCCGCCACCTTAATGCGAAATTTTTCGACCGGGGTCACCATATAAGTTTCACCGTCCGTTTCGCGTTTTAAAATCGAGGCGAACAAGCGTACCATCGCTGGCCTGGTGATTGGCCCGCCCAGATAGTTCCAGGTACCGTCGCGCAGGATTTCCATTTCAAGATCGCCGGAAAAATTTGGGTCCCATAGCTCGACCGGCGCCACACGGCGGTTGGCCGCGCCGGCACGTTCCAGCAGTGCCGCCAATCCCTGCAACCGGTCTGGTTTTTGCCTTGCCAAATAAATCTCCACACTGGAAGCCAAATTGCCGGCAACATTGGTTGCGCCGAGCCCAGCGGTCTGGACCTTGGCAACTAAACAAAACTCATCGCCGCTTGTTGTTCTAGCGTGATAACCTATTTTAAGAAAACCGTGATTGTGATTTCCGGTACGGGGCTCGCATTAGCCACAAATTGCGCTTAGATTTCGAAGTGGAATAGATGATAATACCGGTGCCCTGCAAAACAACCCCGACCTAGTTATTGGAGAAAAATTGACGTGAGCGCACATCCTGGAAATGTTTCGAGCGCCGATGACAAGGAAATCATCGCCTTGGCGGAAAAGGCGGTTGCCGCGATTACCAGAGCCCGAGGCGCGATCGGCCAGATCATTTTCGGCCAGGAAACCGTGATCGAACAGACCTTGATCACCATCTTGACCGGCGGCCATGGTTTGCTGGTCGGCCTGCCGGGGCTTGCCAAGACCAAGCTGGTGGAAACCCTTGGCACGGTGCTCGGCATGGAAGAAGCGCGGATCCAGTTTACCCCCGATCTAATGCCCTCTGATATCCTCGGCTCGGAAATTCTCCAGCAGCACGAGGACGGCACCCGTTCGTTCCGTTTCCTCAAGGGGCCGGTATTTACCCAATTGCTGATGGCCGACGAGATCAATAGGGCCAGCCCGCGCACCCAGGCCGCCTTGCTGCAGGCGATGCAGGAATACAACGTCACCATCGCCGGTGAGCATCATGCCCTGCCTTCGCCGTTTCATGTATTGGCAACCCAAAACCCGCTGGAGCAGGAGGGCACCTATCCGCTGCCGGAAGCCCAATTGGACCGGTTTACCATGCAGATCGACGTTGGCTATCCGGATTTGGCGGCCGAACGGCGGATCTTGTTCGAGACCACCGGCACCAAACAGAAAAAACCGGTCAAAGTGTTAACAGCCAAGCAATTGGGTGAATTGCAGGCGCTGGTGCGCCGGATCCCGATCGGCGAAAGCGTGGTCGATGCGATATTGCATCTTACCCGTTCGGCAAGACCAGGCGCCAGCGATGACAAATACAATGAATTCATCTCCTGGGGGCCCGGACCAAGGGCCAGCCAGGCATTGATGCTGGCGGTGCGCGCCAAAGCTTTGTTGAACGGTCGGTTGGCGCCATCGGTGGACGATGTAATCGATCTAGCGCGACCGGTATTGCAGCACAGAATGCAATTGTCGTTTGCCGCCAGGGCCGAGAACATCACCGTGCTTGAAGTGATCGATAGCCTGAAACGAACCATAGTGGAATGAATTTGATATTTGGTACCCATTTGCAGCTTCGTCGTTTGTCAAATGTCAAATTTAAAAATTCCACTAGATTCAATATCTTGTTAGTGGTTCTTTTGTTGCCAAGATTTGCAAACCACAGTGTTGCAACGGGACGCAAATGTTGGAATCGAACCACTAGCTTAGCAACACCCTTTGGATACAATCGAGAAATCCCGCTTCCTTGACTGAAATCGAACATAGCGGTCCCCGCACACAATCCCCGAGATTGCCGAAACGCGCCATTGGTGTGGTAGCGCCGCGCGATGTTGGCCGAGAAATCCTTGCCAGAGCCCGGGCTCGGGCCGCTTTGCTGCCAGACCTTATCGTCGAGGCGAGAAGGGTCGCCAGCAATGTATTTTCCGGCTGGCACGGCAGGCGTAAACGCGGCATAGGCGAGAATTTCTGGCAGTTTCGGCCCTATGTCCATGGCGAAACCATGGCGGCGATCGATTGGCGCCGCTCGGCCCGCGACGACAATATCTACGTTAAGGATAAGGAATGGCTGGCGGCCCATACGGTGTGGATTTGGGTTGATGAAACTCCTTCCATGCTGTTTCAATCGAAATTCGGCACAGCATCCAAACAGTCGCGAGCATTGGTAGTAGCGCTCGCGCTGGCGGAATTGTTGTCGCGCAGCGGTGAGCGCATCGGATGGCCCGAATTGTTGCCGCCATTTGTCGCCCGCAACGCTGCCGAGCGGATCGGCATGGCGATCGCGCAAAGCCCGCCGCAGGACCGCTTTCCCGACCTGGTTCAGTTCCGTCGCCATTCCGAATTGGTGCTATTGAGTGATTTCTTGGACCCGATGGAGGAACTGAAGGCCCGCATCCACGAAATCGCCCGGCGCGGCCTGCGCGGCCATCTGGTGCAAATCGTCGACCCGGCCGAACAGTTATTTCCCTATGCCGGGCGAATAGATTTTCTCGACACGGAAAGCGGCGCCAAATTGACCGCATCGAACGCCCAGTCGATGAAGCTGGATTACGAACGCCTGTTTGCCGAGCGCAGTCGCGAACTGAAACGATTGGCGACCCGGTTCGGTTGGAGCCACAACCTGCATCGCACAGACGCACCGGCTTCGCGCGCGCTCGCGGCATTGGACGGCGCCATGAACGCCGGCCACCGGGGGGCGATGTAATGTTGTCGGTCCTGCCGCTTGCGTTGACCAATCCGCTGGTCCTGCTTGCCGGGCTGGTGTTGCCATTAATCTGGCTATTGCTGCGTATAACCCCGCCAAAGCCGCGCCGCGAACCGTTTCCACCTTTTCGTATTCTCGCCCGTTTGATCGACCGCGAAAAGACCCCGGTTAGAACTCCATGGTGGCTGGTTTTGCTACGGCTTGTGCTTTGTTGCGCACTGATCGCAGCATTGGCCGGTCCGGTTTGGAAACCAGATCGGCAATTATCAAGCGGGCAGGGGGCCTTGCTCATGGTCATCGACAATGGGTGGGCAAGCGGTGGGGTTTGGGACCAACAAATGGCGACCGCAGAACGGCTGTTGGGTGAGGCAGAGGCGGCAAATCGTTCGGTGCGGTTGATCTTAGGGGCGTCGCAGCTGTTGCCAGACGCGGGCCTGATCAGCGCCGTAGAAGCCGGCAAGATGTTGCAATCGCACGGCAATCTGTCAACCCGGCCGGATCATCTGGCTACCGCAAATGCGGTTGAAAGTGCGACCGCGCGGTTGAAACCAAGCAGCTTATTTTGGCTTTCCGATGGCCTTGTGAGAGCCGGAACCAAACAACTTGCGACAGCGATTGCCAATGCCGGTGCGAGCGAAATCGGCGTATTGCGCCCAGATGCATCCAAAATCCTGGCAATCGACGCGCTGACCAACGACCCGGAGGCGATGACTGGGCGGCTGGTGCGCGCTGTTGCCGCTCAATCGGTACCAGTGACAATCTCTGGCCTTGATGGCCAAGGCCGAGTAATTGCCACCGCAACGATTACCTTTGCAACTGATGAAACCACCGCATCGTTTCGTTTCACCGAACCAGTCGAACTGCGCAACGAGATTGCTCGTGTCGTGATTGAAGAGGCGCGTAATGCCGGCGCGGTGCGGCTTTTGGACGACAGCAACCGACGCCGGCTAATAGGCCTGGTGACCGGCAAGGCTCGTGATTTGGCGCAGCCATTATTGTCACCGCTTTATTATATCCAGCGCGCGCTGCAACCTTATTCCGATTTGCGGCCGGCCGGTCAGGCCAATCTGTCGATCGCCATTCCCGAACTGATCGGGCAAAATATTTCGGTTATGGTGTTGGCCGATATTGGCACCTTGCCTGAGGCGCCGCTTGGTTTGCTGAGCGCTTGGGTTGAGAAAGGCGGCACCTTGATCCGATTTGCCGGCCCCAGATTGGCTTCGGCAACCGATTCTAAATTGCTGCCGGTAAAATTGCGCCACGGCGACCGGGCTCTTGGGGGCGCATTGTCGTGGGATCGCCCCAAGCCGGTGGCGCCGTTTGAGCGCCACAGTCCGTTTTTCGGCCTGGCCGCGCCGCATGAAATTTCCGTCAACCGCCAGGTATTAGCCCTGCAAGAAATCGATCTCGACACCAAGACCTGGGCCCGGCTGGAGGACGGCACACCGTTGGTAACCGCGACCCGCTATGGCACTGGCCAGATCGTGTTGTTTCATGTCGGTTCCGATGCGTCGTGGTCAAACCTGCCTTTGTCGGGCACATTTGTTGAAATGCTGCGTCGCATCGTCAGCCAGTCGCGGTCTTCGGGTGTGCCACAAACCGTTGCCGACGAACCACTGCGCTTGCCGCCTATTGAGGTGCTTGACGGCGCCGGGCGGCTTACCGCACCCGGTTCCAACATCAGCCCGCTAACCATCCAAGCAGGTCGCCAGCCTAAGATTAGCCGCGACAATCCGCCCGGCTTTTACGGCACTGCGGACGGTCATGTGGCGCTTAATTTATTTTCCGGTCCGGTACGATTGGTGACCCTGGACGATGACATGTTGCCGGGCGGTGCCCGCCTGGAGGCATATGCGCAAAGCGGATCGCTTAATCTGGCGCCGTGGTTGTTGGCGCTGGCCGCTTTATTGTTGGCGCTCGATTGTCTGATCGTGTTGTGGATGGCCGGCGCGTTGGCGCGCCGTTCGGCGCTTGGCACAATCTTTGCCGCATGGTTGGCCGCCGGCATATGGTGCATGCCCCAACCGACCTTCGCCCAGCACGCCGACATCGACTTTTCGGCGACCCTGAAAACCCGCATCGCCTATGTGGCGAGCGGAGTGCGCGAGGTCGACGAAACCACCTTAGCCGGCCTGCGTGGGCTGACTGAGTTCATTGCTGTGCGTACCGCGCTCGAACCCGGGCCGCCGGTCGAAGTCGACCTTGGCAGTGACGAATTGGTGTTTTACTCGCTGATCTATTGGCCTATGCATGGCGACGCGGCGATCCCGGATGCGGCGGCCATGGCGCGGGTCGATGCCTTCATGAAGCAAGGTGGAACGGTGCTGTTTGATACCCGCGACCAGGCGTCGGGCTCGTTGGTTGGTGTTGCGGCGAGCGAAGAGGCACGCCGATTGCAGACGATCCTTTCTACCCTTGATATTCCGACACTTGAGCCAGCACCCGCCGACCATGTGCTGACCAAGGCGTTTTACCTGCTCGACACGTTTCCGGGCCGGTATGCGGGGGGCGATTTGTGGGTCGAAGCCCTGCCCGACGTGGCCGGCGATGGGCAACGCCCGGCGCGTGCCGGTGACGGGGTGTCATCGATCATAATCACATCCAACGATTTTGCCGGCGCATGGGCGGTCGATGAGAATTTCCGGCCACTTTATCCGACCCTGCCCCCCGATCCATTTCAGCGTGAAATGGCATTTAGGGTCGGTGTGAATTTGATGATGTATGCGCTGACCGGCAACTATAAAGCCGACCAAGTGCATATTCCAGCACTACTCGAACGGTTGGGGCAATAGGCATGCCGAGTGGGATCATCCTTGAACCGCAACTGCCGATCCTATTGCTGGCGGCGCTCATCTTGGCGCTGGTGGTGTTTTCGGGTTTCGGCATTGTTCAGGGCGTCAGGGGTGGCTGGTTTCGGTTGCTTGCCTCGCTCGCGCTGGCTTTTGCGCTACTAAATCCATCGCTGGTACGCGAAGAACGCGAGCCGCTAAAATCGGTGGCGGCGTTGATCGTCGACAAAACCACCAGCCAAAACCTGAACGACCGCGCAGCAAAGACCGAAACGTTGCACACCGACATCGCCGAGCGCATCAACGCCGACGGCCGGTTCGAGCTGCGCGAGGTGGTGGTCGAAGACCAGCTCGATTACACCCATGATCGCTCGACCGCATTGTTTGCGGCACTTGATCGTGCCTTTGGTGATGTTGCCGACGACCGCATCGCCGGGGCGATCATGATTACCGACGGTCAGGTGCATGATGTGCCGGCGCCGGACGACTTCGAGTTCGACGCGCCTTTGCATGCCCTGTTGAGTGGCAGCGAAGGCGAGATCGACCGTCGCATTGAACTGGTCAACGCGCCAAAATTCGGCGTAGTTGGCGAAACTCTTGAATTTTCGTTTAAAATTGTTGACACCGGGTTTGGCGGCGACGGGGTTGTCGCGGTAAATGTGCGTGCCAATGGCGAAGATCTCGACTCAATCGCCGCAGTTGCCGGTGAAACCGAAACCTTCGTCTTCCAAGTGCCCCATGGTGGCAAGTCGATCTTGGAATTTAACGCTGAAGCCGCCGACCGTGAAATCACCCTGGCCAACAACCGCGCGGTGGCGACCGTCAACGGCATTCGCGAGAACTTGCGGGTATTGCTGGTGTCTGGCGAACCACACGCTGGTGAGCGTACCTGGCGCAATCTGCTGAAATCGGATTCGAGTGTCGATTTGGTGCATTTCACCATTTTACGGCCGCCAGAAAAACAAGACGGCACCCCGATCAATGAATTGTCGCTGATCGCATTTCCGACCCGGGAATTGTTCGTCCAAAAGATCAGCGAGTTCGATCTGATCATTTTCGACCGCTATCAGCGTCGTGGCGTGCTGCCGGTGTTGTATTTCGACAATATCGCCACCTACATCCGCGACGGTGGTGCTGTTTTGGTTGCCGCTGGTCCCGAATTCAGCGCGATCGGCGGCATCTCCGATACGCCGCTTGGGCCGGTAATACCGGCGCGCCCGGCCGGTAGCACCATGGAGCAACCTTATCGGGCCACTATTTCCGAGGTCGGTGCCAGACATCCGGTAACCCGTAATCTCGGCAACAGCGACAATTGGAGCCGGTGGTTTCGCATTGTTGGCGCCGAGGTCAGCCAGGGGCACACGGTCCTTACCGGGCCGGATGATCGGCCCTTGCTGGTTCTTGGCCGCGCGGACCAGGGGCGGGTGGCGCTATTGTTGTCCGATCATGTGTGGTTGTGGGCCAGAGGGTTTGAGGGCGGCGGTCCCCATGTTGCCCTGCTGCGCCGGCTTTCCCATTGGCTGATGAAGGAGCCGGAACTTGATGAGGAACGCTTGCAGGCGATTTCGGCATCCGGGAAACTGGTGATTGAACGCCAGACACTGGGAGAAAATCCCGGTCCTGTAACGGTTACCACGCCGCTTGACCGCGAACTCGAAGTGCGGTTGCAACAGGTCGATGACGGGCTGTGGCGCGCGGAAGTTAAAACCGGGCCACTTGGGCTTTATCGGGCCAGTTCCGGCGAATTGTCAGCGTTTGCCAATGTGGGTCCGCCCAGCCCCAGAGAGATCGCTGACGTGGTCAGTACACCAAATCGTATCGCGCCGGTAATAGCAGCAACCGGTGGCACCGTTATACGCGCCGAAGGCGGCAAATTGCCTGCGATTGTCGCTACCCGCCTTGGCGCCACCCATGCGGGCCGCAACTGGATCGGCCTGATCGACCGCCAGGCCAGCATCTTGATCGGTATCGAGCGTCAGCCGCTGTTTGCGGGTTTTCTCGGTCTTGCGATGCTGTTGGCGGCTGTAGCGGCGATGTGGGCCCGCGAGGGTCACTAATTTTTGTCAGCCAACCGCCGCCGCAATGTCCTGCCTGGCAGCGGTTCCTCGATAGTCGGCAAGTGCGCCATCATACAATTCGCACGCCAGCAACCTTTGCGGGTTGACTGGACCTTGCAAGGTGATGTGGCCATGCGGAACGCGGCGAAAACCCATTTGTTGATAATAGGGCAGGTCGCCGACCAATATCACCAGGCCGTGGCCATTGCCGCGCGCGGCATTGACCGCCATGTTGGTCAGCTGGCGGCCGATACCCCTTTTCTTCCAGTCGACTGACACTACCAGCGGCCCAAGCAACAGAGCCGGTTTGGCGCCGATCAGGATTTGTGTCAGTCGCACGCTACCGATCAGGGCGCCAGCGCAATCGCACACAAATGATAGTGCAGGGTCATGGGCGACCCCTTCGCGCAACCTAAAGGCGGTACGGGAATACATGCCGGGGCCAAATACGCTGAGCGCCAGAGCTTCGGCCATTGCCGCGTGAGAAGGGGATTCGGGAATAAATATGCAATTTTCGGGGTTCATAGCTGATTACCGGTAACGACAGGCTGGGTTACCGGATGGAATTTGGCATCAGCCTTCCTGCCGGCATGCGGATAAGGGTGTGCGCAAATGCACAGCATACCGTTCGTCGTCGCAATGTGCCGGGATCAAACATGCCACCGTTCCCATGGAGCCGACCGTGCCGATAACATAGCTCATGGTGCCGGTCCAGAGTTTGTTGACGGATCGTTTCCGACAGCGCCATGGACGCCTACAAATCATCCCTATATCTGGAGTGTAATTTGTAGGAACAGGAGTAAGCGGCATGGGCATGCTGGTCGACGGCAAGTGGCAGGACGTGTGGTACGATACCGGAAACTCGAAGGGCCGGTTTAAGCGCAACCAATCCCATTTCCGCAATTGGATCACCGCTGATGGTAGCGCTGGCCCATCTGGCGTTGGCGGCTTCGCAGCTCAAACAGGGCGCTATCACCTTTACATTTCCTATGCCTGTCCGTGGGCGCATCGCACCTTAATCTTTCGTCGCCTCAAAGGGCTGGAAGAGCTGATCGGCCTGTCGGTTGTCGATCATTTCATGGGGGCCGACGGCTGGACCTTGCACGGCAAGGACGGGGCGACCAACGATGTGGTGCTCGGCAAGGAAAAGCTTTGGCAAGTCTATACTGTGGCTGATGCCGAATATTCCGGCCGGGTCACGGTACCGGTGTTATGGGACAAGTTGCAAAATACCATTGTTTCCAACGAATCGTCGGAAATCATCCGCATGTTCAATTCGGCCTTTGACGGGTTGACGGGGAACAATTTGGACTATTATCCCGCCGAATTGCGTGCAGAAATCGATGCGGTAAACGCGCCGATATATTCCAACATCAACAACGGGGTCTACAAGTGTGGTTTCGCCACCACCCAGGAGGCTTATGAGGAAGGCTTTGCCACCCTGTTTACCGAACTAGACCAAGTCGACCAGCGATTGTCAAACCAGCGCTATTTGGTTGGCAACCGCATTACAGAAGCTGACTGGCGCCTTTTTGCCACCCTGGTGCGTTTTGATCCGGTCTATGTTGGCCATTTCAAATGCAATCTCAGGCGCATCTGTGACTATGCCAATTTGTCGAACTATGTGCGCGATCTGTACCAACAGCCGGGGATCGCCGAGACCGTGAACATGCACCACATCAAGCAGCATTATTATGGTAGTCATGAAACAGTGAACCCGACCCGCATCGTGCCTGTTGGCCCGCAGATTGACTATATGGCGCCCCACGATCGCGATCGCTTTGGCGGCGGTTGATCGGCGGTTGTGGTAATTTGCAGCAACGGTTTGGTTTGACGATGAGCCCGCATTGACGGTAACCGAATATATGTTCCGCATTGCCCATATTTCCGATGTGCACCTAGCGCCGTTGCCAAAGCCCAGTTGGCGCGAACTGGCATCAAAACGCATCACCGGATATGTCAATTACCGGCTTAACCGGGCAAGAAGCCTACAGCCGGAAATTCTCGAGCGGTTGGTTGCCGAGATCAAAGTACGCAAACCGGACCACATCATCGTCACCGGCGATCTGGTCAATATCGCGCTTGACGCCGAGATCGAAAATGCCGGGGGTTGGCTTGAGGCACTCGGCCCGCCAAGCGATGTTACAGTGATCCCAGGCAATCATGACGCTTATGTGCCCGGTGCGCTGGCCAGGGCGCTGGGGCGCTGGCGGCCCTATGTGTGCGGGGACGAGGCGGGTGAGGGTGGGTTTCCATTTTTGCGTCAACGTGGCGAAGTGGCGTTGATTGGATGTTGCAGCGCTGCCGCGACCGCGCCTTTCATGGCCACCGGACCGTTTGACCGCGCCCAGGCAAAACGCCTGGAGGCCTTGTTGCGCCAGACCGGCGAACAGGGATTGTTTCGTGCTGTTTTGATCCACCACCCGCCCTTTGCCGGCGTGACTAAATGGCACAAGCGGTTGACCGGTGCCGCGCGGTTCCGTGATATTATCCGCAATGCCGGCGCCGAATTAGTGCTGCACGGCCACACTCATGTAGCGAGCCTTGCCGAAATCGCCGGACCCGACCAACAATCGGTGCCGGTGGTTGGGGTTGCGGCGGCAGGCCAGGCGCCCGGCGGCCACAAAGCCCCGGCGGCATTTAACTGGATTGAGGTTGCCGGTGGACCAAAAGCCTGGTCATGCACCCTGGCACGGGTCCCGTTCGACGCCGACCGATCGCGGGCTCTAGATGGTGGCGCAAGCCAAATCCAGCTATTGCTTTCGAAGTAGACGGCCCTAAATCGGCAACGGCATGTCGTACCACACCCATCCGATCAAAGCGGCGATGCCGGCCGCTGATCCAAGTACAAACCAAAACAGCGCCTTGGCGAAACCTGCGGCGCGGGACGGGCGGGGATTTACCATGTCGACCTCCGGCGTTTCACCGCTGCGCGCAGACACCCATTCGCCTTCGACCGCTTGTTCGCGCTCGATGATACGCTGCGCCACATAGTCGGTTACCAATTGAGCGACCGTACCCTTGTTATCGGATTCGGCCAAAATAGTGCGGCCGAGCCGGGTGTCCTTGCTGAAGATGTAGGTCCGCCGGTCCGCTCCCATGGTCACGAACGAGGTCATGTCGACCCACAGCCGTGGCGCCTCGCCGCTGGTCAGTGCGAATTCGAACTGTTCGCCATGTTCACCAGGAACCTTGTCGAATACCGGCTGCAGGTCATGGGCCAATAGTTCGAGCCTAGCGCGCTGTGCCTGGCGCATGTCGACGACCACATCATCGCGGTCGGCCTGGGCATTTTTCATCCGCAGCATCGCCTCACCGAGATCGTGGACTTTGGCCTCGATTTCCTCGGCGCTAATATCTTTATCACTCATTACAATCTCCGGTCCCAGGTATTTTAACCTATCCGTTAACTTTCTATTAGCAAATAGGGCAGGATTGTGCATCCCTTGGAATAACCAACTGTTTTGTTGGTAAATTGACCGAACCGCCAGCGACAGCCCGCACCGAAATTGGCGCGGGCCGCGATATGCTAGCAAGATTTATCGGAAATTGGGCGGGTTTTGGTGCCAAACGTTGCTTCAATACGCGAAATTATCCGCTGGCGCTGCCGTTCACGATCGCCCGATTAACCGCCGACATGATTGCCTCCAGCGGCGCTGCCGTAATGTTGGGATTGATGCCAACCCCAAATATGCGACGGCCATCGATCTCGATTTCGAGATAACAAATCGCTGAGGCGTCGGAACCGACACTCAACGTGTGTTCAGAATAGTCGATTATGTTGAGCGCCAGCCCGGTATGAGTGGCGATAGCGTCGACAAAACCACTGATCGGACCATTGCCGCGTCCGGAAACCGCGATTTCAGCGCCATTATCGGTGATTTCCGCTTCGATTACCCGCAGACCTGGCACTTCTTCGTCCGGGAAGGTGTGATGCTCGCTATATTGGAACCGGGCGCCCGGCTGATCGACATAAATTTCCAGGAACCGCTCATAAATGCGCGACGATGGTAGCTCCTTGCCTTCGGCATCGGTGATGCGTTGCACCTCATCGCGCATTTCAATCTGCAAATTGCGCGGCAATTGCAGACCGTAGTCCGCACCCAGCACATAGGCGATGCCGCCCTTGCCGGACTGGGAATTGATGCGGATGATCGCTTCATAGTCACGCCCCACATCCTGCGGGTCGATCGGCAGATACGGCACTTCCCACAATTTCTTGTTTGATTTCTCAATCGCGGTCATGCCCTTGTTGATCGCATCTTGATGGGAGCCGGAAAACGCGGTGTAGACCAGTTCGCCGACATACGGATGGCGCTCGCCGATCCGCATCTGGTTGGCATATTCGTACACGTCTTTGATCCGGTTGATGTCGGTAATATCGAGCATTGGGTCGACGCCTTGGGTAAACATGTTCAGCGCCAAATTTACGATGTCCACATTACCGGTGCGCTCGCCATTGCCGAACAAGGTGCCTTCCACCCGCTCGGCGCCGGCCATCAGCGCCAATTCGGTCGCCGCCACCGCGGTGCCGCGGTCATTGTGCGGGTGCAGTGACAAGGTGATCGCATCGCGCCGGTCGAGGTTGCGATGCATCCACTCGATCTGATCGGCGTAGATGTTCGGCGTCGACATTTCCACAGTTGCCGGCAGGTTGAGGATCAGCTTGTTGTTTGGGGTCGGTTCCATCACTTCGCAGACCGCGTTGCAAATTTCCAGCGCGAAATCGAGCTCGGTGCCGGTGAAGCTTTCCGGCGAATATTGAAACCGAAAACCGCCGCCGGCTTTTTCCGCCATGTCGCGGATCATCTTGGCCGCATCAACCGCAATTTGCCGGATGCCGTTACGGTCGAGGCCAAATACTACCCGGCGCTGCAGTTCGGAGGTCGAATTATAAAAATGCACGATCGGTTGATTGGCACCTTCAAGCGCCTCGAAGGTACGGGTGATCAACTCCGGGCGGCACTGCACCAATACCTGCAACGAAACATCGTCCGGCACACCGCCTTGTTCCATTGCCCAGCGGGCGAAGTCGAAATCGGTCTGGGAGGCCGAGGGGAATCCGATCTCGATTTCCTTGAACTGCATGTCGACCAACAGGCGGAACATCCTGAGCTTGCGCTCGTGGCCCATTGGATTAACCAGGGCCTGGTTGCCATCGCGCAGGTCAACCGAGCACCACACCGGTGGTTTGGTGATTGGGTTGCCAGGCCAGGTGCGCTCGGCCAGTGCGACCGGTGCATAGGGCTCGTATTTATCAGCAGCAGTCGGCATGATTGCAGACATTGCACTCGTTCCTTCTTTGCAGGTTCGCCATGCCGGCGCCTTGCGGCAGCCCGGGTCTGGCTAAGTCAATTTGTGTTGATTTGAAAGGGGCAACCACCGCAATCGGTGGAAATTCGACCGCCGGACGCCCCTATATTCAGCGAGGCCGGCGGTCGCCAATAAGCGCGAGCGCGAGTAGTAGTGCCGCCCCGGTGAGAGCCCGAGCATAGTTTCCGGCGTCAAAATATTGTTCGCGTCCCATATGCAAGCTTGTAACCCTGTGCGGGCGGTGTTGTAAACCAGTATGCGGATTGATTGCGGTGGCGTACGCCTGCGATTTCTGTTTGTGCCATCCAACCTGTGCTACAATTTGATGAATCGTTCATGATTGTCTTTGCCGCCGCAGTATTTTTCCTGATCGCCACTCCCGGACCGGCAGTGTTATCGCTGGCCGGTGTCGCTGCCGCTTATGGCAAACGTGCGGCAACCATTTTCCTGCTCGGCCTTTGGCTCGGCAATAATTTAGTGGCGCTTGCCGTCATCAGCGGTCTGGCCGCCGCAGTGCTCGCCCATAACGCGATCCGCAGTGTGTTGTTTGCCGCCTCAATCGCCTATTTGGCGTATCTGGCGGTAAAAATTGCCTTTGCCGGCTCTAAAATCGCTTTTCGCCACATGGCAAGCCCGCCCGGAATTGCCACCGGTACGGTATTTCAGATCATCAACCCGAAGGCCTATGCGGTACATACGGCACTATTTACCGGATTTCCGTTTTGGCCAGACAGTCTGTTGTTCGAAACCGGGATCAAATTGGCGATAATGAATGCGATCTGGATCCCACTGCATTTCCTTTGGATGGCGACCGGGATCATGGTACGCAAGCTCGATCTGGCGCCCCGGGTGCAGTTTGCGGTTAACATCGCCATGGCAGTGGCGATGTTGGCCGTGGTGGGGTTGGCGCTGTTTACGATGGGTGGTTAAGGGCTGCAAATTTGGGAACAATCATGTCCGATCAAATTCGAGCGATCATCATCGATACCGATCCGGGCCAAGACGATGCGGTGGCGATTTTGCTGGCGCTGGGGAGCCCGGAACTGGATGTGGTTGGCATTACCACGGTCGCCGGTAATGTGCCGCTATGGCGCACCCAAGAAAACGCCCGCAAGGTGTGCGAACTGGCCGGGCGCACCGATATTAAGGTGTTTGCCGGCGCACCGCGACCTTTGGCCAGAACCTTGGTGACGGCTGAAGAGGTGCACGGCAAGACCGGCCTTGACGGACCTGACCTGGCCAAGCCGCAAATGCCGTTGCAGGAGCGATTTGCAGTCGATTTCATTGTCGAAACCATCAAGGCGCGGCCCGGTGATGTCACCCTATGCGCGCTCGGACCGCTGACCAACATTGCGCTGGCATTCAACCGGGCGCCGGAAATCGCGCCGATGATCCGTGAGATCGTGTTGATGGGCGGCGGCTATTTCGAGGGCGGTAACGTAACCCCGGCGGCGGAATTCAACATTCATGTGGACCCGCACGCGGCCAAAGCGGTGTTTAGCGCTGGAGTTCCTTTGACTGTAATCCCGCTTGACTGCACCCATCAGGCGCTATCGACCCGCAGCCGGGTGGAAGCGTTCCGGGCGCTTGGCACCAATGTCGGCCAGGCGGTTGCCGAAATGCTGGACTTCTACGAGCGCCACGATTTGGCAAAATACGGCAGCGACGGTGGGCCGTTGCACGACCCCAACGTGATCGCGTTTTTGTTGCGCCCAGAGATCTATACAGGCCGCAAAATCAATGTGGAGATCGAAACCGGTTCGGAACTGACCATGGGCATGACCGTTGCCGACTGGTGGGGAGTGACGAACCGGCCCAAGAACGCTTTTTGGGTCAAGGATGTCAACGCTGACGCATTTTTTGCGCTGCTAGTGGAGCGACTGGGAAGGCTGTGAGGGCTCGCGCTATATGGTTGGCAAATTTGTGCTGCCGTTAAATGCGGTTGCCATCATCGCGTAGTATTTCTTGCCGGTCACCCCATTGGCATCGGTCCGATTGCCGCCTAGTAGCATGTCGCGAGTGCCTCCGGTTCCAAGCAAATGGGATGAAGCTAATAAGCCGGCAATCACGGCTTTATCGTTGCCGCTATTAACAATTGCTCGACGTGTGATTTTGATGTTTCGCAGGCTCCTTAGGTTACGGCTGGTATAGGAAATCATCCCCGAATCCTGGCAGCCGTTCTTGTTGGTTAGCCAATCGTTCCTTGAGCTCACGCCATTTTTTCCGGTCCACCACCTATTTTGTGCCAACAATTTGGTTTTCGCACGACGTTTAACATAACCTGCGTCAATCAGAGCTAGTGCGCCAAACTGCCAGCGCCCACAATAGCCGAACCGATTGATCGCGCGGTATTTGTTTCTCGATTCACGATGCCCCAGTACCTGAGTATAGTTTGCCCAATCCTCTGCGGTAAATGGCCCGATCGTGCCCTCCTCGAAATTGGGGTCGACTGTGCCGATCCCGCCTGATACCGCCGGATCGGCATCGAAACCTTGCAACATGCGCATGGCCACCACTTGGCTTCGCGGATAGGTGCTGATCTTGACCTGTTTGCTCTGATTGCCACCGAGCAGCTTGATGCTTGAACCATCCTGTTCGACGAAGAAACCCACATGGCCGCTCGATCCGGTTGTGCCCGGGCTCGGTTTCAACACAACTACCGCGCCC
The DNA here is from genome assembly GCA_965248715.1 of Rhizobiaceae bacterium. Classification (GTDB taxonomy): domain Bacteria; phylum Pseudomonadota; class Alphaproteobacteria; order Rhizobiales; family Rhizobiaceae; genus CBDFKB01. The sequence goes on along the minus strand of CBDFKB010000008.1, from coordinate 1,749,273 downwards.
TGCGGCACCGCACTCTGGTCATGGGCGCCGATCGGCACTTCAGCATCGCCCCAAGTCTTCCAACTGGCTGCACGCGCTGCGGTTGCCTTGTTTACCGATACGACTGCGCGCTCATCGTTTGATTTCACCATACACCAGGCAACAAAAGCACCGCACCACGGGTCTTCCTGATCGGTGTCATATCCGGTGGCCCCAAAGTATTTTATGATATCCGGATTGGGTGGTACACCGGTTTCTCTAATCCCCTTGGTCAGTTCTTCCTGTGCCCTCACGAACCAAGGTAATTCGCCCGATCTGAAATAAATAATGTCTTCCGGTGTTAGCTCCTGCACCATGGTGAACGCGCGTTTAATCGACCGATCCAGCGCTAGCTCGAGTTTGGCATACATGTTGGATAGCTTGAGCGCCTGGCCGGCGGTGTGGGTCAATCGCTTGAAGCGCTTGAGGAGTGACTGCGCATTTGTGCCAGCGTTTTCGGTGATAATCGCCTCTACAAGCGCATTACCTTCACTGGCTTTTTCTTTTTTGATGATGGCAAATGCGCTCGCCTCACCCAGTGCGAGATACAAATAGAGTTCGATCGAATTTGGAATATAGGCGCCGTCGGCTTCCCCGGCATCATCCGGGGTAAATTTCTCAGCCAGCGCCTTGGTCGCCAAATAGGTCAAATGGGCAAAACCATAGCACTGAAATACTGGTGAACCGATGTCGCTGGCCACAAAACCATCTTCATTGGCTTCGCTGTCGATAAAGGAATTCCATTGCGCCGCGGTCAGTTCAAACGGACCAGTTAGTTGATCATGACCTGAACCGGTAACTCGGTTTTGCGGGTTAATCGGAGTACCCGCCCCGGTTTCCTGAAGCGCATATGCGATCATGAAATCGCGATTGATCCCATGTTCTTTATCCGGTAGCTCGGAATTTGTCAGCCGCGCCGCTAGTGTGCAGTTCTTGACAAATGACCACGGATCAAGCGGTTCGGGTTCTGGCGGTTCGGTTGGCTCGACATCTTCGGCTTTCACCCACCCCCGCCGGTCGTTTAAACCAAGCTTGGCGACCACGTCGAAATAAGTCTTGGTTTCGTCCTCGCTGATCGCCTCCAGCACAATAGCTTGAGTGATGACGTGAGCATTGCCAACGTCAGTAGCGGTCGGCGGATTGCTTGGCTTTGCGGCGAACAACAATGTGTTGGTATGATCTTTGGTTCGGAAAAACCCCCGCACTTCTGGCATGGCTTTACTCCATTTTCGTTATAGTCGATCGCCATCCATCACAGTCGGAAATGACGTTGGGGCTACAGAAACAAGATTTGTTTGTACTTGGCGTTGGTAACTTCATCATCAGACACGCCGATCAGCCGTAGCGTCGGATTTTGCCGGGTGTATCTGGCGATGTCTGCCCTGACGCTGGATAAGGTGCCGTCGCCACCGAGCAGGTCCTGCACACCCAATTTTTTGTGCAAATTCGCGACGAACTCGCGTTCCAATTCTGGGGATGAAAATATTATGCGTTCATAGATATTCTTGAATTTCTGTGTCTTGCAATCCGCTAACTTTTTGGCTTCACTCAAAAGCTTCGCGCCTTCACGGCTGGTCAGTTGGCTGTCACCATCGCCACCCAATTGTGCCGACCACATTTTTATTCCGGCTCTGGTTCGCGGGCCGAATGCAAAGGCTGGATCGGCGATACACATGTAGCGTTGGATAATGGCCAAGTCAGATTTCTGGATATTGCGTTCCCAATTGGAAATGGCGCCGGCAGGAACCCGATCTTCAGGTAGACTTGGGTCTTCAGGTATAGCGTCGATAGCACCGAATTGCCGTTCTTTGCCGGCAACCTCCACCCCCGGCACCGTTTCCTCCGGGGGCGTATTATGGATCGAAAACAGGCTTGGGTTCAGAACACCGCTGGCGCCGAGTGTTGAAAAATCATTGATCTCGGTTTCGATCGCAAACGGTAAACATATGCGCAGATAACGACGCAGGATGTATTCGGCCGCCGGCTTGGTCCGGTAGTTGAATTTGGCGGTATCAATGCGGAACTTGTCCCTCCGCTTTAACACCAGCGCGTTCACCGTCGAGCTTTCAATTTCCAAGATTAGTCTGCTGTGGTAATTTTCAATCGATTTGGTGATCAGCCCAAAACCCTGGGCCACAACCTCGATCGCACGCGCGCCAGGCACAGCGAAACCTAAAATGGCGTTGGTGGTGTCGCGAATGGTGCCGATTTGGGCAAGAATTGGCCCCTGGGAGCGCTTCCTGTCATCCAACCATTCTAGGTATCGATCGCAACGCCGATCGATATCGTTCATGCCTTGATGAACAATCAGGGTCCAAAAACCGTCGACATGCTTTGCGTTTTGGCAAGCACCATCAAACTGGTTTCCGTGATACACAGAAACACCAGATTGCTGGCATAGATAGTCGAAATACATGTCTTGGAGTTCTGATACATTATCGGCGTCGGGTGCATACAATGCTGCTCCGATACCGTGTCTTGCTAGGCTGTACTCATTTCTATCACAGCCTGTAAGCCCACAAAATATCAAAATAAATCCGGCGATAACCGCGAGAAAATACGGCTGATGCTTCATAAGGAAACCACTAACATTAATACTTAACCCTAGATATTGCTCGAGTTAATCTGTCATTAGAGATCAATACTATTTCATTAGCAAATAAATTGATGGATTGAAAAATCTACATCGAAACTTTATCCCCGTTATTCCCGCTAATCACAGGCAGTTATCCACAGTGCGTGCGCCTATTGTTAGCGATTATTGTTGTATGTGCACAACATATTGGTTTCAATTTTGAATTAGTTGGGGAGGTAATTTTACCAAACCCTGGAGCAAACCGTTGGTAAACAATATAAATTCGTTCCGTTTGCCAAATTATTGTCGTTCCTTAAGGCGATTGAACTCCCCTCGCGCGAACGAATTTATTCTCTGGAAAGTCATACGCACTCTCATCTGAAGGGATAATCGTGTGCATTCCACCGCTGCGAGCAGCGAAAATTACCTCGCGGGGCTGCCCGAAGACCATCGTCAGATGATTGGCAAAGTGCGCCACAATGTGCTCGAAGCCTTGCCGGATGGCTATGTGGAGGCGATGAATTGTTGGATGATTTGCGAAGAGGCGCCGCTAGAGCTTGTCACCAAGCGTTGGAATAGCTTCGTCGCGCTATCTGTTTGTTTTGTCGCGTATTCTTGTCCGAAAACCGCTACACACTTTTCGGGAATACGCTTAGCGCTTGTCACCAAGCGTTGGGTTCGCTTCGCCGCGCTATCTCTTTGTTTATGCGTGTCATTTTCCCAAAACCGGTACCCACTTTTGGGCGACACGCTCTAGCCGTTGAAATTTCGCATTAAAAACCGTCGATCCGCACACCAAAATGGTTAGCAAATAATTACTCGGGCCAGATTTTTGGTAAATAACTCCCGGCCGAGCTGTGCCCGGCCGGAATATTGGCTATTTCGCTGATCAGACGCCTTTGAACAGGCAACCGGCCGCCAGCACGATATAGGCCAAAAGCGCCCAGTGAACGGCTTCGATCGGGCCGATGCCGATGCCGGCATATCTTGCGAGTATCGCAAGAATCGCCAAAACAACAGAAATGATGAATACGATATTGGTGGGTGCGCTGAGATTCATAACAAGCTCCAAGAATTCCGCCGAATTATCACCAGCGAAACACTTACCCTTAAAAAAGCGTCCCGCGAATCGCTAGCGGCCACCAATATAGCACCAATCACCCTCAGGCTTGCAATTTTCGCAGAACCCGCCGCTGCCGGCGGTTTACTCCTCTTTTTCGGTCTCGGTGACATGGGTGCGAGCGTCTTCGGCAAACAGCGCTTCCAACTCCTCGTTTGCTTTCATCGTTCTGGCCCGCATCCGTTCATCATCGGTGTAGTGTTCATATTGCTCATAAAGCAGGCGTTGATCATGCTCTTTGAAGGTCTCAAGGGTGTGGCGCACCTCGCGTTCCGAGATGCCGAGGTCGCGCAATACATCACCGGTCAAGTCAAGCGCGGATAAAAATGTCTCGCGCAGGATCACTTTGACCCCTTCATCCATCAGCCGGTGCGCATGGTTGCGGTTGTGGGCACGGGCAAACACCGGCACATGGGCAAAGTGTTTGCGCATCACTGATGCGATGCGTATCGACGCTTCCACATCGTCGACCGCGAGCACAAAGGCCCTGGCGTTGGAAATTTGCGCAGCGCGTAGAATATCAACCCGGCTCGGGTCGCCATAATAGATCCGGGCGCCGAATTTCCGCACCACATTGATCTGTGCGATGCTGGAATCAAGCGCGGTAAACGGAATTTTCTTGGCCCGGAAAATCCGTGCCGCAATCTGCCCGAACCTTCCAAAACCGGCAATGACTACAGGCCGAACCTCATCCGGCATCTGGTCAAAATCCTGCTCTTCGGCATTACGGGAGCTGACGAATTTTTCGTCGGCCAGCAACAATAGCGGCGTCGCGATCATCGAAAGCGTCACCACCACGGTGAGGAACTCCATCAGATCGCGGCTCAAAATGCCGGCGGCAAACGCAGCGGTGAAGATCACAAACGCAAATTCACCGCCCTGGGAAATCGAAATCGAAAACCGGCGCGACGAAGCTGGTGGCAGATTTTGCCAGCGGCCGATAAGATAGAGCACCCCGGCTTTGACGACGATCAGCGACAGGACCGCGCCAAGAATATAGTGTGGCCGTTCGAGCACTATTTGCAGGTTCAGCGACATGCCAATAGCGGTAAAAAACAGCCCCATCAACAAGCCGCCGAACGGGTCGATGTCAGCCTGAATCTCATGGCGGAATTCGCTGTCTGCCAACAATACCCCGGCAAGAAATCCGCCCAGCGCCGGCGACAGGCCAATGCTCTGCATCACCAATGCCACCGCGGCGACGATCAAAAGTGCTGAAGCGGTCATCGCCTCGCGAACGCCGGTGGCGGCCACCAGCGGATATACCATGCGCACCAAATAACGGCCGGCTAGGATCACCACCGCAACGGTCGCCAGAATGCGAAATGCGCCAGGCGCGGACATCTCTTCGCCCGAAATCGCGCCGGCCGCGAATATCGGCACCAAAGCGATTAGCGGGATCGCCGCAATATCCTGAAAGATCAGCACCGACAGCGCGAGGCGCCCGTGCCGCCGACGCAATTCTTGCTTTTCTTCCAGCACCTGGATCGCGAACGCGGTCGACGACAATGCTAGCGCCAAACCGACCAACAATGCATGGTGACGCTCGAGCCCGGCAAGTACTGCCAGCAGGCACAACAACACGCCAGTAATGGCAAATTGCGCGCCGCCGGCGCCAAACAGCGCGCCGCGCATGGTCCACAGTCGCTTTGGCCGCAATTCCAACCCGATCAGGAACAGCAAAATGACCACACCAAATTCGGCAAAGTGTAAAATGCTGTCGACCTGGTAGACCGAGTAAATGAGGCCAAATCCGTATGGGCCAATGGCGATGCCGGCAAACAAATAACCAAGTACCGAACCGATCCCCAAACGTTTGGCTATTGGCGCTGCAAACACCGCCGCTGCCAAAAACAGGGTGGTTTGAGCAAGGAATGATCCGATCATTACATCTGCTTTCGCTTTCACCGTCGCGCATCGGCGGTGGGTCAGCAGTTGGCCGACAATGAGATTGTTGCACGATTCGAAGGTTACGTCGCGCCACATGCCGCATCGCCGGCAGGAATGGAGGTGGGCGCGACCAATCGCGGTAAATAGCGATCCGGCGTTTACAAACGTGCAATGCCCGGCGATTGTGGCGCCAATAATACGATCGGTTTTTGAGGAAAATTTCGATGAAAATCGCCCTCTACCAATGTCCGTCCAATCCGCTTGAAAAACCGGCCAATTTGCAGCGCCTGGCGGCGGCGGTGAAGCAAGCCGCCGATGGTGGTGCCGATATTTTGGTGACCCCGGAAATGTATCTCAGCGGATATGATATCGGTGCCGATGCCGCCCGTAAATTGGCTGAACCGATGGCTGGTCCTTCAGCCGCTGCCCTCGGCGAGATCGCCGCCAAGTACAATATCGCGATCGTTTATGGCTACCCGGAGCTTTACGGCGGAACGGTTTATAATTCGGCGCAGATGATTGGTGGCGATGGAACCCGGCTTGGCAATTACCGCAAGAACCATCTGTATGGTGCCATTGACCGTGAATTGTTTGCCCCTGGCGACGGTGCCTTCCCGACAATCGACTTTTCCGGTTGGAAGCTTGGAATGTTGATCTGTTATGATGTTGAATTTCCAGAGATGGTTCGCATGCAAAGCCTTGCCGGCGTCGAGCTATTATTGGTACCAACCGCCAATATGGTGCCATACGACATGGTCTCGAAACTATTGGTGCCGGCGCGCGCAGCAGAAAATCAAATCTTCATCGGGTACGCCAATTATTGCGGCATGGAAAACACCATGACCTATGCCGGGCTTAGCTGTATCGCTGGCGTCGACGGTGCGCACCTGGCGCTGGCCGGTCGCGACGAAACGATGATATTTGCTGAGTTCGACCGCAAAACCATGATGGAATGCCGAAAAGCCGTGCCGTATCTGGCCAATCGGCGCGCGGATATTTACGGTTCGCTCTGTAGGGCGGGCGATGACAAAGTGGAGGAAAAACGGTGAGCGAACCAATATCGATAGACGCGCAGATCACTATGTTTGGGCCGGATTTTCCGTTCGCCTTCGATCAATGGATCTCCCATGAAGCGGGATTAGGCACCATACCGGCCAAATATCACGGCAGCGAAGTAGCGATTATCGGCGCCGGTGTGTCGGGCTTGGTGGCAGCCTATGAATTAATGAAGCTCGGTCTGAAACCGGTAGTCTACGAATCGGCCCAACTGGGCGGAAGGCTACGCAGCCAACCGTTTGAGGGTTCCGAGGGCGTGGTCGCCGAATTGGGGGGTATGCGGTTTCCGATCTCTTCAACCGCGTTCTTTTATTATGTGCGAATGCTGGGGCTGGAAACCAAGCCGTTCCCCAATCCTTTGACAGAGGCTGCCGGCAGTACCGTGATTGATCTTGAAGGGGTCAGCCATTTTGCCCGCACCAGCGAAGATTTGCCGGAGCTGTTTAAAGAGGTGGCACAGGCATGGAACGGTGCACTGGAGCGCCGCGCATATCTGCCGGCCATGCAAGAGGCGATCCGCAACCGTGATGCCAAGGCGGTAAAAGCGATCTGGGACCGTTTGGTCGAAGATTGGGATGACCGCACGTTTTATGATTTCATCGCCACCTCCGAGGCGTTTTCCAAACTTTCTTTCCGCCACCGCGAAATTTTTGGCCAGGTCGGGTTTGGCACCGGCGGATGGGACACTGATTTTCCCAACTCGATGCTGGAAATCTTGCGTGTGGTGATGACCGCTTGCGATGACAATCAATGGTTGATTGTCGGTGGCGCTGAACAAGTACCGCGCGGATTGTGGCATCACGTGCCGGAAAACCCCACCTTTTGGCCAAATGGCATATCCTTGGCAGCGCTGCATAACGGGGCTACCCGCTCTGCTGCAAAAGGCTTGCGCCGAAACCGGAGCGGCAAGATCGAGATCACTGATCGCTGGGGCCATATTGCTGAATATGATGCGGCCCTAGTTTCCTGCCAGACCTGGATGCTGACCACCAACATTGAATGCGAGGAAACCTTGTTTTCGCAAAAAGTGTGGATGGCGCTTGACCGCACACGCTACATGCAATCGTCGAAAACCTTTGTCCTGGTCGACCGGCCGTTCTGGAAGGACATTGACCCGTCGACTGGCCGCGAACAAATGAGCATGACCCTAACCGACCGGGTGACCCGCGGCACCTATTTGTTCGACAACGGACCAGATAAACCGGCGGTGATGTGCCTGTCATATGCCTGGATGAGTGACGCGCTGAAAATGCTGCCGCTTGATACCGAGGACAGGGTCGAATTGGCGCTCGATACCTTGAAGAAAATTTACCCCAAGGTAGATATCGCCAGCCATGTGATCGGCAATCCGATTTCGGTTTCCTGGGAGGCGGATCCCAATTTCCTTGGCGCGTTCAAAGGCTCGTTGCCAGGCCATTATCGCTACAATCGGCGCATGTATTGCCATTTCATGCAGGACGGAATGCCTAAATCCGAAAAGGGCATCTTCCTGTCCGGCGACGACATTTCCTGGACCCCTGGGTGGGTCGAGGGTGCGGTACAGACCGGCCTGAACGCGGTTTGGGGCATCGTCAACCATTTCGGCGGCGCCACCCATGAGCAAAATCCTGGCCCGGGAGATTGTTTCGATGCCATCGCGCCGATTGAACTGCCGGAGTAGTCAAAATCGTACTGGCGCCGTTCGCCGTATTGCTTGCACATTGTACTGGCACGGTCCGCATTGGAACCAAGAAAGGAATTTCCATGCAATCCACCATGACAATGCTAGTCGCAATGGTGATTATCGCCATATCAGCGCCCCTCGGTATTGCAAGCGACGATGCCGACCAAAAGGGTACAATCCGTGTCACGGGAAGCGGGGAAAGCCAGGTCGCACCGGACATGGCGATAATCACCTTCGCCGTGTTGCGTGAAGCCGATACGGCCCGTGCGGCGCTGGATGCAAACAATCAGGCGATGAATGGCGTGATAGCAGACATGCGCGACCGTGATATCGAGAGCAAAGATTTGCAAACCTCGGGCTTTTCGATTTCGCCGCGCTATCATTATCCCAAACGCCACGCGAATGGCGAACAGCCGCAGCCAGTTATCGTTGGCTACCGGGTCTCCAACCAATTGACCGTCATTGTCCGCGAGCTTGGCAATGTTGGCCAGGTGCTCGATGCTGCGGTTAGCCTAGGGGTTAATAGTGGCGGCCAAATCCAATTTACCACTGCCGAACCCGAAAGCGCGATCAGCGACGCTCGCCGGGCGGCGATGGCCAACGCGATTGCCAAGGCGCAAACATTGACCGAGGCCGCCGGTATCGAACTCGGTCGGATTCTGGAAATCAGCGAAACCAGCAACCGCCCACCCCCGATGCCGATGGCGCATGCGCGCATGGAAATGTCGATGGCGGCTGCGGATGCGGTGCCGGTCGAAGCCGGACAAAATTCTTACCGGGTTACCGTGAATGTGGCATGGCAACTCGAGCAGTAGTTTTTCTCAGCGGTTCAGTTCCAACATTTGCGTCCCGTTGCAGCACTTAGAATTGCAAATGTTGGGGTCAAAAGAACCGCCAAGAAGACATTGAATCTAATGGAAGTTCTAAATTTGACATTTGACATTTGATAAAGCGTGAGGCTGCAAATGGGGCTCAAATGTCAAAATCATTCCACCAGGGCCAATCCGGTTTGCAACAAAAAGTGGGGCCGCATTGTGCGGCCCTAAGTTTGATTAGGCTGGAGGCTCACTGGTGAATGGTGATCAGAAACCCCGCACATTAATCACCGGACAATGCCGTTGGCGGGCGAATTTGATTTTCACCGGATGGCCCCACCGGTAGCCGGCAACCACGATTTTGCGGTTGTTGATGCGTTTAATCCACGGATTGTGGACGCCCATTTTGGATGCTTTGTTGAGCGCCCGCGGCGGCGAACAACGGCGATTGTGATGCCTGGAATGGTGGCGGTCACGATGCCGACGGGGACGAGCATTCCATTGGTCCTGCGGATACCAAGGCGCCGCACCAGACGATGAATGGGTGTGACCGACATGGATGCCGATGTTGATTTTTCCGGCATTGGCAGTGGCTGGAATGGCGGTTGCGGTGGCAATTGCGATCAGCGCACCGACCACAAGGGTCTTGGCAGAATTTCTCATGGGATTGGTCCTTGCTGCTGTGTCAGTTTCTCCAGTCACGCCGGATTAGATTTACGATAAACGATGGCGCCTGAACCGCGCTGCAACCACGCGTTCATTTTGGGTTCATCTTCCAAGCCGGTCCGGTTCCCACGAATTCTCAAAACTTCTTTTGGTAACTTGTGGAATGGCTTGTGCACTGCCCGGCAAAAAGTTTAGGCTGAAACAAGTCCCGGTATTATGTCGGGAAGCGAACAAGTTGCTGGGAGAGATTGATGGGGCGTATAATTGTCGGTGGCAAACGGTGCGCCAAACCCATTGTTGGGATAATAGCTGTTGTTGGCGCGACGTTTATTGTGCCCGAAGCCGCTAACGCTTCCGGGTTTTATGTGCGCGAACAGTCAACCTCGGCTGCTATAACCGGATTTGCTGGCGCCGCATCGCGCGGCAACAATGCCAGCCATTTGTTTTATAATCCGGCCACCATCGTCCTCAATGACCCGCACTCGCTGACCGTCGGTCTGCGGGTGTTTGATCCCCACATTGAAATCGAAGGTGCATCCGCGACCAATATTTTTGGCCTGCCAGTGGTTGGCAGATCTGCAACCGGCAATATAGCAGATACGGCGCTCGCCGGTGGTCTGTTTGCATCATTTGCTGCGAGCGACCGGGTTTCGCTCGGCATCGGTGTTTCGGGACCGTTTGGCTCTGACATTTCTACCCCGCTTGACTGGCTCGGACGGTTCCAACTAACCAAGTCGGAAATGACCGCGATCAACATCAACCCGGTGTTGGCGGTACGGCTAAGTGATCGATGGACCGTGGCCGGTGGCTTGCAAATCCAAAGCTTCGATACGGATTTAAGGAAATTCGAGTTGATCCCAACCGGCGGCCCGTTTGTTCCGGCGGAAGGGTTTGCTGAAGGCGATGACATCACAACCGGCTTTACCGCCGGGTTGTTGTTCGAAGCTTCGCCTTATACCACGTTGGGGGTTGGATATCGTTCGCATATGCGCCACACCTTTAACGGTACCGCTGGAGCGGCACTTTTGGGTATCCCGTCGGTTGCGGTGAATTATGAAATCACCACGCCGGATATCATCACCGCAAGCGTGTCACACATGCTCAACCCAGCGCTGACCCTGCACGGTACACTCGAATGGGCCAATTGGAGCGTGTTCGACGAATTGCGGATAAAGTTTCCAACCATTGTCAGGCCGGATGATGTGCGCCCGCAAAATTGGAGCGACACCTGGTCGTTTTTTGGCGGCGCATCGTTGGCGGTATCCGAACGCACCACCATCGGATTTGGTGGCGGGTATACTCAATCGGTAAACAATGGCGCTGGTTCCACTATCCAGCCCGACAGTGCCAGGATTACGGTTTCCGGCGGCATCAGCCATCGTCATTCCGACGCGGTGACCATCGATCTCGCCTATACCCATGTGTTCTTTGAAGATACGGATTTGACGGTTGGCGGCGGCACGACCGGTACCTTTGCCGGCTCGATCGATTCCGACCTTGGCATTTTCAGCGCCAGCGCTACCTTCAACTGGTAGGGCTACTACATGTTCACCGCAATTCCTTTGGCATTTGAGCCTTTTCCTATTGATGACACCATCAAAAGGATGAGGAAATCGGTCAAAAAAAAACTGTTGGAGCGGGTAGCGTTTCGAAGAAACGGTGACGTTGTATAACGACGATCGGCCATCTTGATGCGAAATCTGCGAATAGTTTTATGGATTGCGGCGGCGGTGCTGACAGTGTGGGTGCTTTATGCGTCAACACGATCGGCTCAATTTCCCGCAAATCGCAGCGCGATCAGCCTCGGTGGCCCGTTCGAGCTGATCGACGGGCACGGTGCGCCGATTACCGATGGTGATTTGCTCGGTCGTTCCCATGTGTTGTTTTTCGGCTTTACCCATTGCCCGCAAGTGTGTCCGACAACCTTGTATGAAGCCAGCGGTTGGCTGGCCGATTTAGGCGAACTGGCGGGCAATATTGATTTTTATTTTGTTACCGTGGATCCGGCACGTGACACGCCAACCGTGTTGGCCGAATATCTTTCTGCGTTTGACCCACGGATCACCGCTATCACCGCGCCGGTTGATGCCCCTGAAGCGATTAATGCGATCATTTTGGCCTACAACGTCTATGTCGACAAGGTTGCGACCGGTGACAACGACTACACCGTCGACCACACCGCAACGGTCTTTTTGATAGACGCAAAGGGCCATCTCGCCAGCACCATCGCCTGGGGCGAGGCGCGCGAAGCGGCGTTGGCAAAACTGCGCCGACTTGCTGACAGCAGGTGAGCACCTGCCAAAAACCCTCGATTTTGTTGGGCTGGGTGTGATTTTGAAGTTTCGAGTACCGGATAATATGTTGAAATATTTGAGGAACGCAAAAACGAAAAATTGCTCCCAGGACCCAAAAGAAGGGTTTTTAGCGGTGCTCAGGTGATCGTAAATGGCCCCGCCACATTCTAACCACAACAAATGTCGTGGAAAGCCGCAATTTCGGCATAACCCGGCCCGGTTTGCGTGGAACACCGTTTAAAATTACGATGGTAGGGGATTTCCATGTCTTTTCACCCAAGAATTGATCAAGTGAGTAATTTCAACAACGATGTTTTGGCGCAGCAGAATGGCTGGCCGAAATCCGTTCTAGTAGTGGTGCTGCTCGCGACCATTTTGGCCGGCGTTGCCGTATGGTCGAGCGCTGTCGCCCAGACCGCCACGGCTCCCGACGGCACTGCGCTGGTCAGCGCCGCGCTGGTCAGGCCCAACGATATGAATTCGGGCGGCTTGCTGCTGCCATCGAAACGCGAAGGCTGGTATGTCGAAGCGCCGCGCCTTGCCACCGACGTGGACATTCGTATCTCTGGCCCGATCGCCCGTATCAAAGTTACCCAACGCTTTGAAAACCCAAGCGATGGCTGGACCGAGGGCGTATATGTGTTTCCACTGCCCGAACAGGCGGCGGTCGACCGGCTGAAAATGCAGATCGGCACGCGGCTGATAGAAGGTATCATTAAGCCTCGCCAGGAGGCCCGCCAGATTTACGAGCAGGCCAAGCGCGAAGGCAGGAAGGCAGCATTGCTCGAACAGGAGCGCGCCAATATTTTTACCAATTCGGTCGCTAATATCGGCCCTGGCGAAACCGTTATCGTGCAGATCGAATATCAAGAAGCGGTGCACCAGTCGGGTGGCGAATTCTCGTTGCGTTTTCCCATGGTGGTGGCACCGCGTTTTAACCCGAAACCGATCGTACAAAACGTCGATTTCTCAAACGGTACCGGATGGGGCCAAACCACCGATCCGGTTCCCGACCGTGACAAAATCGAGCCGCCAGTGCTCGATCCAAAGATTTACGGAAAGATCAATCCGATCGCTCTTAATGTCCGCCTGGCGGCTGGATTCCGATTGGGCGAAGTGGTTAGCCATCACCATGCGATCGTCGAACGGGAAGAGGATCGGCAGACCCGTGTGCTGACCTTGGCTAAGGGCGAGGTGCCGGCCGACAAGGATTTCGAACTTTCCTGGAAGGCGTTGGGAAAGTCTCCTTCAGCGGCGCTGTTTAAGGAAAGTGGGCCCGATGGCGACTATATCCTGGCATTTGTAACCCCACCGGCAACCAAACCGGACCAGCGCAAGAAAATTCCCCGGGAAGTGATATTCGTCATCGACAATTCTGGGTCGATGGCGGGACCCTCAATGGAGCAGGCCAAACAGAGCCTGGCTTTGGCGATCCAGAACTTGGAGCCAATTGACCGCTTCAATATCGTTCGTTTTGACGATACCTATGAGATATTGTTTCCGCTGCCGGTCGAGGCCAATTTGGTCAATACCAGCGTCGCGCAAAGTTTCGTCAGCCGGTTGACGGCGGATGGTGGCACCATGATGTTGCCAGCACTTCAAATGGCGCTGGCCGATGCCGATGCGGGCAACACCAGCCACGTGCGCCAGGTTGTGTTCCTGACCGATGGCGCGATTGGCAATGAACAGGAATTGTTTGATGAGATCGCCCGCGGGCGCGGGCGCAGCCGGGTATTTACGGTTGGTATCGGCTCGGCACCAAACTCGTTCTTCATGAACCGAGCTGCCGAAATCGGTCGTGGCACGTTCACCCATATTGGCTCCGAAGTGCAGGTCCTCGAACGCATGACCGAACTGTTCGAAAAGCTGCGCAATCCGGTGGTGACCAACCTCAATGTGCGTATCGCCAATGGCCAGTTGATGGAAATGAGCCCCGATCCGCTGCCCGATCTTTATTTTGGTGAACCGGTGGTGCTGGCGGCGTTGATGCCGAAGGCCGAAGGCCAACTGATGCTCACCGGTATGTTCGGCGACCAGCCTTGGCAGGTCGATCTCGACCTGGCCGGAGCCGCCCAGGGCGAGGGCATCGGCAAATTATGGGCAAGGCGCAAGATTGCCTCGATCGAGGCCCGCAAGTCGATTACCGGCGACTATGACGGTGCCGACCGCGCGGTCGAGAAGGTGGCGCTCGCCCACCATTTGGTCTCGCGCATGACCAGTTTGGTGGCGCTCGACATCAACAAGTCGAGGCCGCAAGGCGAGGCGTTAAATACCGCCGACGTGCCGCTCAACCTTCCCGATGGCTGGGATTTCAACAAAGTGTTCGACGAGAATATCAGCTTTGATATTACGGGTGACCAAGCAATGCTGAAACAGGCGATGGCAAATGTGGCGATGTTGACGGCTGCTGCACCGAGTGCAGAAGCTGCTGCCGTGGTAGCGTTGAAAAATCGTGTCGCGCTTAGTTTGCCGCAAACCGCGACCCCGGCCGAACGTTATCTGACCCTTGGCTTCTTGTTGCTGATGTTTGCGGCCATGGTGTATCTGACCGCTAGGTTGTGGCGCAACGCAGCCCGGAAGATGGCGAGGCCGTCGTGATGGCAATTGGGTCGCAATATCACCGCACCGATCGACCGGGTGCGATGTTTATTACGGTTCGGGTGATTGCCATCGTGATTGCCATTGCCGGTGTGTCGCTGCTTGCGGCCGGCGGTTGGATCAAGGGCAAGGCGCTGGTTTCGCAACTATTGTTGGAGCAGGCCTTTGCCCGCTCGCTTGAGGCAGGTGTCGCGCAAAGGCCGTGGGCCTGGGCTGACATGGCGCCGCTTGCCCGCCTGTCGGCGCCAGATCTTGGACAGCACGCAATCACGCTTGCCGACGCTAGCGCCGAGGCCTTGGCATTTGGACCTGGCCATTTGCCAAACACGCCGCTACCTGGTGAACGAGGAACCGCAGTGTTCGCCGGCCACCGCGACACCCATTTTGGCTGGATTGGCCACCTCAAAACCGGCGACCGCATTAGCGTGGCAATGACCAATGGCGACCATTTGCACTACTCGGTAACCGGCGCACGGGTTGCGCGATATGACCAAAACGGCATTGATGTTGATGCTGAGGGTTCCTTCCTCGCACTAACCACTTGTTATCCGCTCGACGCCAGCGGAGCGACTGAATTGCGTTATATCGTCGAAGCCGAAATGCTGTCCGGTGAAGGTGCGGCCGCGCCGGTTGCGCTGTTGGCATCACCGTGATCGACAGAGCCTTTAGGCGCAAGCGCATGGTTGATTAATTTGGCCGCCTCATCGGGGCTGCGCAGATCGGTTATCGCCACCCGTTGTCTGGTGATCAGGCGTAGCACCACCGTACCGCCGCCAAACAATCGGCCCGACAGACCGCGTCGGACATAAGCCCGTTCGATCAGCGGGTAGGGTAGTTCAATCGGAAACTCCTGCGGCCAGCCGCGATGGTAACGAACTGCGGTTTTGCCGATTTCAAGGCGAATGGTTTGGTAGCGCCAAAATGCGTGTACCAACAAAAGTGGCACGCCGGTTGCCAGCACCAGTAAAAGCATACGCGATATTGCCAATCCCGTGGCTCCGGCCACCAGCATCGCCAGCCAGGCAATTGTGTAGGAAAACGCGATTACGAAAGTGGGCAGAAAAATTTGCACCTGAGCGCTGAACATGCGCCATTGTTGTTCGTCATTCACATCACCAGCCGGGTTGGTTTCGGTTTGCGAAAGTTTGGGATCGGTGATTGCTTGATCGCCAGTGCTCATAATTGCCAGCATAGTGTGGGCATCGACGTGTGGAAACCTTTCGTTTAGGGCAGGCTTGGAGCCTTTGCTATAAACAGCACCTAGCGCGGATCAGGTTTTACTGAATCGTTTTGGGATTCCCAAATTGTCTGATTTGTGATTCGAGCTGCATGCTGGAAAAGGAGGCCGGCATGCATGACCAAGCCATATTCCAATGACCTTCGAGAACGTGTTGTTGCTGCTGTCGTTACAGGAGAGCCAACGCGGACGGTGGCTGAGCGTTTCGGCGTGCCGTATCATCGGTGATCAAATGGCATCAGCGCTATCGCGAGACCAGTAGCGTTGCTCCTGCAAAGATGGGGGCTATCGCCCTGTCATCCTCCAAGCACATCGTGATTTTATCCTGGATGCCATCCAGCGGACACCGCACCTGACCCTCTACAAGCTCAAGGACATGGCGGCCGGGCGCGGTGTGCAAGTGTCCCACGACACGGTCTGGCGTTTCCTGCGCCGCGAGGGGCTCAGCTTCAAAAAAACCCTGTTCGGCCTTGAACAGGGGCGTAGCGATGTAGCCCGCAAGCGACGGCGCTGGAAGAGCTTCATGGGCCGCCGTATGGGTCAATATTAGCTTCCCTTGGTATTACTCGCCTGACCTGAACCCAATCGAACAGACCTTCGCCAAAATCAAACACAGGATGCGAATGGCCGCCGAACGCTCTGTCGACGCTACATGGAAACCGGTGGGTAACCTGATCGATACAATCACAGCCCAGGAATGCCAAAACTATATCAAAAACGCCGGATACGCTTCCCAGTAAGCCTGAAACGCTCTAGTGGAATGAATTTGACATTTGAGCCCCATTTGCGGCCTTATCCTTTGTCAAATGTCAAATTCAAATAATTCCACTAGATTCAATATCTTGCTAGTGGTTCTTTAGATTCAAACATTTGCAAATTCGCCTGCTGCAACGGGACGCAAATGTTGGAACTGAACCACTAGCGCAGGCGAAATTTCGCAATCGCCGCGCATGGTGCCTTGCAAGTCTCATGGCTATTCGGGGTTTAAAGGATTGCCGGCTTTCTGGCAAAAGTTGCCATGGCGCGTTGGCGCTCTTTGCTATCAATCACCGCATTTACCGGATAATAATGGCTGGTTGGGGTGGTTCGTGATTTACCGTATGGCGGCAAAACGGTCGTATTCCACAACAAATATGCCCTGAAAAAATTTGCCGGTGGCGCTTTTGTACCCGGATCGCGCAATCTATCAATCCGTGATGTGAGGTTCCCATGAGACGAGTTGTTGTAACCGGCCTTGGAATGGTATCGCCGCTGGCCAATGGCGTCGAGGCGAGTTGGCAGCGAATTTTGAACGGCGAGAATGCTGCCGGCAGGATCGAAAACTTCCAGGTGGATGACATTCCAGCGCAAATCGCTTGCCAAGTACCGCTCGGTGATGGCTCGAACGGCACCTTTAACGCCGATCATTGCATGGAGCCCAAAGAGCAACGCAAGGTCGATCCGTTCATCATATTTTGCATGGCCGCTGCCGACGAAGCGATCAAAGACGCAAACTGGCATCCAAAAACCACCGACGAACAGGAGATGACCGGAGTGCTGATTGGCTCCGGCATTGGCGGCTTGCAGGGTATTGCCGAGACCGCTGTGCTTTTAGAGCAGCGTGGACCGCGCCGGGTCAGCCCGTTCTTCATTCCTGGCCGCTTGATCAACCTTGCCTCGGGCCAGGTATCGATCCGCTACGGCCTAAAGGGCCCAAACCACGCTGTGGTTACCGCATGTTCGACCGGTGCGCACGCGATCGGTGACGCGGCGCGTTTAATCATGCTCGGCGATGCCGACGTTATGGTCGCCGGCGGCGCGGAAGCGCCGGTCTGCCGCATTGCCATGGCCGGGTTTTCCGCCTGCAAAGCCTTGTCCACCAAATTCAATCACGATCCCAAGGCCGCTTCCAGACCTTATGACCGTGATCGCGATGGGTTTGTGATGGGCGAGGGGGCCGGTATAGTGGTGCTGGAAGCCTATGAACACGCGGTAGCGCGCGGCGCAAAAATTCATGCCGAGATCATCGGTTACGGCTTGTCGGGCGACGCCTACCATATCACTGCACCCTCGCAAGATGGCGACGGCGCCTTTCGCTGCATGAAGCACGCAATTGCTAACGCGGGCATCGACCCCTCAGACATCGACTATGTCAACGCCCACGGAACTTCGACCATGGCCGACACGATTGAGCTTGGTTCGGTGGAGCGGCTGATGGGTGATGCGGTGGATCGCACCTGCATGTCGTCGACCAAATCCGCGATCGGCCATTTACTTGGTGCTGCTGGATCGGTCGAAGCGATTTTTTCGATTCTCGCGATTCGCGACCATAAAGTGCCGCCGACCCTCAATTTGGAGAACCCGGAACGCGATACGCTGATCGACCTGGTGCCGCTGAAGGCCAAATCACGGGAGGTCAACATCGTGCTTTCCAACTCATTCGGGTTCGGTGGCACCAATGCTTCGGTTATTTTCCGCCGGGTCTAGAGAATCGCGCCCGACTATTTGAGCGAATATCGCGGCAAATTGTGGATCAAGGGGCGAATCGCAATAGAGTGATCCGCGATGCCATAATTTCGAACCGGTCAGGCGATATCACCCAAGTCGGTTGGTGGCCATATCGAACATGAAAGGGCCAATGCTGTGAACGAAGCGCAGTTGGATTCACGCAGCAATTTCTTACGCAGCGATGGCAGCCGCTATATTGCCCGTTCGCCGCAAGAAGCGATCAGGCCGTCACAGGTGCCCGCACCGCCGGTGCGTTCCAGGCATGCCAGGAACGGCTTAATTGTTTTCGCCAATTTCATGATGACCAGCGTCATGTTGGTGTTTGTGGTGATGATCCTGGTGTTCTTCTATGGCAAATCGGTGTTCGAAACCGAGGGTCCGCTGGCCAATGCTGCAACCTATTTGATCAAAGAAGGTCAAAGTGTCGATCAAATAGCCAGGGGGCTGGAATCCAGGGGAATAATCACCGATCAATTGGTGTTTAAACTGGGTGTTAGGGCCTACGAGGCGCAACGGCAAATGAAAGCCGGAGAATACGCCTTCAAGCCGGCAATGAGCATGCGTGAGGTCATGGAGACTATCCGCCAAGGCAAGGGCGTAGTCTACAAGGTGGCATTTCCCGAAGGACTAACCACCGAAAAGATGTTTGAGCGGTTGGCAGCCGACCAAGTGCTGGTTGGCGATATGCCGCAAATGCCCGGTGAGGGCACGTTGATGCCCGATACCTACCCGTTCCAGCGCGGTACCACCCGGTCCGAAGTTGTCGAACAGATGCAAAGAAACCAGGCCGAGTTTTTGGCTGAGGTGTGGGACCGACGCGATAAGGATTTGCCGATAAGCACGCCGGAGGAATTGGTGATCCTGGCCTCGATTGTCGAAAAGGAAACCGGTCGTGCCGACGAGCGGCCGCATGTGGCTTCTGTTTTCATCAATCGCTTGCGCCGCGGGATGCGGCTGCAATCGGATCCGACCATCCTTTATGGCTTGTTCGGCGGCGCTGGTCGGCCCTCCGGCCGGCCGATCTACCGCTCAGACATCGACAAGCCGACGCCGTACAATACCTACGTCATCGAACGCCTGCCGCCTGGACCAATCGGCAATCCCGGTCGTGCGGCGCTTAGCGCGGTGGCAAATCCGTCGGTTACCGAAGATCTGTTTTTCGTGGCAGATGGTACGGGCGGCCATGTGTTTGCCCGTACGCTTTCTGAGCATCAAGCCAATGTTGTTCGTTGGCGCATCATCAAGAAGAAGCGCCAGCAGGAAGCAAAAGCCGCCGCTGCGGCTGCTGCGAACAAATTAGATGGTTCCACGTTACAAAGCGGCGAATAAGGCGGTGTCCGGTTCCAGAGCGTGTCATCCAAAAGCGGGTACCGGTTTTGGGAAAAATGACACGCATAAACAAAAAGATAGCGCGACGGAGCAAATCCTACGCTTGGTGACAAGCGCTAAGCGTATTCCCGAAAAGTGTGTAGCGGTTTTCGGACAAGAATACGCGACAAAACAAACAGATAGCGCGACGAAGCAAATCCTACGCTTGGTGATAAGCGCTAAGCGTATTCCCGAAAAGTGTGTAGCGGTTTTCGGACAAGAATACGCGACAAAACAAACAGACAGCGCGACCAAGCAAATCCTACGCTTGGTGACAAGCGCTAGCGCCTGTGGACAATTATGGTTGTGGCGCCGGCGTGGCCCAATTGGTCGCTGGCAAGGCGCGAAAGGCGCGGTAATCTTGGCCACTGCAAGCCTTTCGCAACCAAGTCCAGGGGGCCAAATTAGCCGCGTCCCCGGGGGATTTGCCGCCAATTGGTCCAGTTTCGCGCCGCTCGCCATCGAATATGCCCAACATGTCCTTCCTTCTCGCACCACGAAACTAGGCAATTTGATCAAACCGGCGCCACAACCATAAATGTCCACAGACCCTAGTTCTCCGACCCTTGCCGGCAATGGCGGGGCACCAATCCACAGCATGACCGGATTCGCACGGGCATCGGGCCACACCCATAATGTCGGGTGGACTTGGGAAATGCGCTCGGTAAACGGTAAGTCGCTTGAAGTTAGGCTACGTCTTCCACCGGGCTTCGAAGCGCAGGAAAGTTCTTACCGCAAACGCATCAGCGCCAGTTTGTCGCGCGGCAACGTCCAAGTAGCTCTGACGCTTGAGGACGGCCTTGGCGGGCAAAGCCCGGCACTCAACCACAAAGCGGCAGCCCAATTGCTATCGGAAATCGAAGCGTTTTGCGCCCAACATGCAAAATTACCGAAACCGGTGATCGGGGACGTCTTGGCGGTTCGCGGCATCGTCGAATTTACCAACGCCAAAGTCGATCCTGAAGCTGAAAGCGCCCTGCATCAGGATATCGAATTGGGGCTCATCGATGCATTGTTGGGGCTGTTGCAGTCCCGTGCCGCCGAAGGCAGACTTCTTAGCGAAACCCTTGTCACGCAAATTTCGCAAATCGAGCAGATCACCGCTGAAATCGAAAGCGACCCTTCCCAATCGGCTGAACATATTCGCGCCCGTATCGAGCGGCAATTGGCGGAACTTAATGCTGCCGTTAGTGGTCTCGACCAGGCGCGCCTGCACCAGGAGGTTGCGTTGCTGGCCACCAAAGCCGATATTCGCGAAGAACTTGATCGGCTGCGCGCCCATATCGTGGCTGCGGGCAATCTATTGTCCGGTGGTGGAGTTGTTGGCCGCAAGCTGGAATTTCTGGTCCAGGAATTCAATCGCGAGGCTAATACAATTTGTTCAAAGTCAAACGCTATAACCATCACCGAATGCGGATTACACTTAAAACATGTGATCGATCAAATGCGTGAACAGGTGCAGAATCTGGAGTAGGGCAGGTGCAGGAGCGCACAGACATTGACCGACGCGGCCTGATGCTAGTGCTATCGTCACCATCGGGTGCCGGCAAATCAACCATTGCCCGCCACTTGCTTCGCGACGAACCGGGGCTTGAACTGTCGGTTTCGGTTACCACCCGCAGGCGCCGCGCCAGCGAGATCGATGGCACCCATTACCGATTTGTGTCGGCCCGCGAGTTTGCGCGCTTGCGCAAGACCGATGCGCTGCTCGAATCGGCTAAAGTGCACGGCAATTTGTACGGAACGCCGCGCGACCCGGCGGAAAAAGCGCTTGCCGAGGGTCGCGACATGCTGTTCGACATCGACTGGCAGGGCGCGCTCCAAGTGATGGAAAAAGCCCCGGTCGATGTGGTCAGCATTTTCATCTTGCCGCCGTCGATGGATGAACTGAAACGGCGGCTGGAACGGCGCGCCGAAGACACCGCGCAAATCATTGAAAATCGCCTGGCGAACGCCGCCGAGGAAATCCGCCATTGGCGTGAATATGATTACGTGATCGTTAATGATGACCTTGGCCGCGCCTTTGGTGTGGTGTGCGCAATTTTGACCGCCGAGCGGCACAAGCGCGACCGCCGGCCGGGCCTATTTGATTTCGAGAAAGGCTTGATAGGTTGATTTTTATACTGCATACTTTCGATGCATTTAGGCGGATTGATGATGCTCGATAGATTGATCAAGTGGTTATTTTTCAGTATATTAATAGCGTTGCTGCCGCTTGCATTTACTTGGATCTATTCATATATTAATAATCTCGAAAGGTCTTACGTCGACATCGTGGGAAGAGGTGAATTGTTGCTCATTAGTGCATCGATCTGTGCGGCAGCACTTGGCGATCTTATTGGAACAAGCCATCAAAGAAAAGGCACGACGATAGCCGCCTACATTGCCGGCGGATCAGCAGTTGTGATTTTGATGCTATGTTCCTTGTTGTTTGCGTCGCTGCCGGCATCCCCCGATCCCAATGGTGGTGCAATTGCCGAAATCAGCACACTATTGTATGGTGTATCTGTTGTGAGTGGTGGTGCAAGCATCTTGCTCGGAGATATGTGACATGGAAACCTTGATAAGCGTCAGCGCTTTGCTGGGAATTCTTGCCGGCATCACTTCGTTCGTTGCGGCTTTCACGGCCTATCAAAACAAAATGAAATCTGAGCACCTGGCAGACAGAAAAATTGATATCCGGGTCGCGGGCAAACATATTCTGGTCGATAACAACGCCTCGCCCGAAGAAATTGGCAAAAGAGTGTTAGAGGCTGCCGATTAAGCGGTTGGTTTACGCTTACAAGGCGTTCGCCAATCTGACGAATGCAGCGATATCCAGTTCCTCGGCCCGTTTGCTGCCATCGATTTCCGCTCTTGCCAGCAATTGCGCCCCGCCGAGCGCCTTTAGGCTGGTGCGCAGCATCTTGCGCCGCATGCCGAATGCGTGGCGGGTAACCGTTTCCAGTCGCTCTGGCAAACAGGCGAGTGGGGTTTGGCGCGCCATGAAATGGACCACCGCGGATGTTACCAGGGGCGGTGGCGTGAACGCTGATGGTGATAGCGTAAATGCGATTGATGCATCGGCACGCCACCCGGCCAGCACTGACAACCGACCATAGCTTTTTGAACCTGGCTCCGCGCAAATGCGTTCCGCCACTTCTTTTTGGAACATAAGGGTCATGGCGACATAAAATGGTGGCCATGGCTCGGCCGAAAGCCACCGTGCCGCCAGCAAAGTGGCGATATTATACGGCAGATTGGCGACGATCTTGGCCGGGCCGTCGGCGAGGGATGAATAGTCGATTTTCAACGCATCTGCGGCGACGATTTCGAGCCGACCTGGATAATGTGTCGCAATCTCTTCTAACGCTGGCAGACAGCGCTGGTCGCGTTCGATGGCGATCACCCGCTTTGCTCCGAGCGCCAACAGGGCGCGGGTCAAACCGCCCGGACCGGGACCGACTTCGATGACCGTGTAGCCATCAAGTGACCCCGCCACGCGGGCAATGCGAGCGGTCAGGTTGAGATCGAGTAGAAAATTCTGGCCAAGCGCCTTTTTAGCACGCAGGCCATGCCGGTTGATCACGTCACGTAGCGGTGGCAATTCGTCGAACTGGCCCATCGCCGTTCAGTCGCTAATGTCGGTGCGTGAAAGCTGGTCGGCAAGCCTGATTGCAGCGACAAGGCTTGATGCCACCGCGTTGCCGCTGCCGGCGATGTCGAATGCGGTGCCATGGTCCGGCGAGGTGCGTACGAAGGGTAGTCCAAGGGTAACATTGACCGCATCGTCGAAGGCAAGAGTTTTGGCCGGAATTAGCGCCTGATCGTGATACATGCACACCGCGACATCATAGTTTTGCCGTGCAGCGCCATGAAACATCGTATCCGCCGGCAAAGGGCCAACAATGTTTATGCCAGCGTTGCGCGCGGTCTCGATTGCTGGCGCGATGATCTCAATTTCTTCTGTGCCCATGGTGCCGTTTTCACCGGCATGGGGATTTAATCCCGATACTGCAATGCGCGGCGCCGCGATTGCGAACCGGGTCTTTAGTTCACGCTCCACAATAGCAATAGTGGTGGAAATCAGCGCGCGCGTCAGCACCGAGCGCACCTTGGCAAGTGGTATGTGAATGGTTACCGGCACCGTGCGCAGTTGCGGTCCCACCAGCATCATTACCGGATGGAACACTGTGCCAATTCTCTTTGCTGCGAGATCGGCCAGATATTCGGTGTGGCCGGGAAAACGGAACCCGCTTTTGTAAAGGTGTTCCTTGGCGATCGGACAAGTCACCAGCCCCCGGCATCGCTTGTCGATTACCAGTTCAGCCGCAGTTTTTATCACGGTGATTGTCGCCTTGCCGTCGTCGGCGTGGGGCATGCCGGGGATACTGCGAACCTGGCCACCGGCAGCATAAATCGGAAACGCTTTGCTAAAGATCGCTCCTGCCTGGTTAGGCATGGCGGGTTTGATCGGCACCGCAATGCCAAGCGCGTTAGCCCGAGCCGCGAGCATCACCGGATCGCCGACCGCCAAAAATGCCGGCAAATTCAGCGCTTTGCGATCGCGCCAAGCAACAAGCGCGATATCGGGTCCGATACCGGCAGCCTCACCGATGCTGAGCGCTAGCGGTGCGTTTGTTTGGGTCATGGATACGCCTATGGGTGGACGCAAAATATCGTCGGCAGCAGATTGCGATTACCGATAGACAATCTGCCCGCGTTCGCGCAGCTCTATAAGATATTTTTGCGCCACATCACTTCCCGCCGTGTCAATTTCCGAGAAATTGTTTTCTCGCTCTACCATTGCCGCTACCCGATCGTCCGATATGGAATTTTTCGAGCAAACCGCAAGGAACTCAATCCCTTTGGCGGTTTCGACAATCGGCGTGGCCTGATTGACCGGAGTGGCGATAACATATTCCTTCCACTGCAACGGCAGTTCTGGTTCCAAGAACCGGCCCAGTCGCCTGAAAGTTACGTCGCTACCGGTCTTGGCCAGCGCCACCGACTGGTTGCAATTGTTGAACTGTTCACGCATTGCATTTGCTTCTTTGCGTCGGGTCGCCAGTACCGCTTTGCGACGAGCGGCGGGAATAACGAAAATGAACTGCTGCAGTTTGTATTCGGTCGATTTCGGCTTTTGTCCGCCTGCCCGTTTGATTTTCAACACCGCGTCACGTTCGCTGGTACGCCCGGCTTCGGCCTGGTAGCGCCGTGAAATGGTATCGCGCCAACTAAGTTGTGTACGCAAGAATTCGCGGAAATGATCGGTGCCGACCCCTGCCTGTTTCAAAATCCCGGACATTTGTTTGACGTTGCTTTTGTTGCCCTTGGCGAAATTGGCGAATGCCACGTCAACGGATTTATCATCGGCAATGGTATTGATCCGGCGCGCTTCCTGCAGTTTCAATTCCTGCTCGACCAACTCCTCCAGCGCTTTTTCGTTTCGGTTGCTGCCGGCCCGGCGTAGGCGGAGGAACGCAGCACGGCGTTTGACGTCATAGCTGGTGATCGGGGTACCGTTGACGATCGCCTTGATGGTGGTGCCTTTTTGGGTGACCGTCGGCGCCTGGCGGGTAATGTCATCCTTTTCCTGCTCTGCTGCGGTTTCTGCCTCGGTTTTTTCGTTGGCTTCCTTGGCACTGCTCAAGGCGCCGGTCGACTGATTGCAAGCCGAAAGCATCAATGCCAGCACAATAGCCATCAGCCATATTGGCAGGCACCGCCAAATTTGCTTCTGGTGGGTGAGGCTTGGAAATTCGGTCATTATTTTATTTGGAGCCCTATTGATGAATTCGGAGCCATTGTGATGGCGCTAGCTACCAAACCGGCACTACAACCATAAATGTCCACAGGCCCTAGTTTGTGCCATTATCCAATTTATGGATGTATCCATAATCGCCGATCGTGCGGAAGCCGATGGTTAATCTAAATTCCTGCGAGCTGGGAGTGTCGGTATACGCTTGTCTGGTTTGCGCAAAGGTAGCCGAAATCGAGAAGCATTCGTCGTCATATCCAAGCCCTATGCTATCTGAGACTAGGGTGTCGCGCTCAAGGTCATAGGTCGCGGCGCCAAACACCCGCCAGTTCTCGTTAAGCCGAAGCGATGCGGAACCGTTGATCTGATGCCGGTCGGTCTTGAACGCATAATTGGGCTGTTTTGCGATGTATACGTAACCAATTGACGCCGAATGGGAAACCGACGAACTGGAAGCGGATATTTCGCCACGCTTCAAGCCGAAATCCTTTTCGTCGAAACGGCCGCCGGCCGATAGCAAAATGCCGCCGCCAGTATTCAGCTGCAAACCGGCCACATAGTCGGAACGATTGGTTTCCAGGCCTGATTCCTCGCCCGCATTAACCACACCGCCATTGGCCGCGAACGAATTGCGCCCTGCCAGGTGGAAAGATTGGCCGGCGGCGAAATTGAACGAGGCGCCATTATTAAAGCTCGCGGAATAACGAAACCCGACATTTGCCCGGGTGCCGCCTTCAACCCGGTCGTAGCCGGAGAATTTATTGCGCTTGAACAAATTGGTGGTGTCGAACACCAGACTTTGTGCATCTTCATTCGCAAACATGCCGATTTCTTCTTCGTCAGGGCGGGCAAATATCTGCGCGATCGGCTCGAATATGTGGCTGGCATTGGCAAAGTGCGCGACCAGCGGATAACGCAATTCAAGCCCAGCAGCCGGCATTGTGCGATAGATGCTTTGGTTTGATAAAAGCGGGTTGTTTTCCCCGCCAAGGTCACTCCTGTCATGCCAGATCGCATCGGCTTGTAGCGAGGCGGAAGGCGTCACAACCAGACCGCCGTTGGTGATGATGGAAGATTTCCACTCGGTTTGCAGACTGGCGCGGGTAGTTTCGCCATTGATGCCATAGTAGCGGTCATCGACCGCGTCAATATCGGCAAGCAGTCCGCCGGCGCCGCGCACGCGGGTATTGTCTGGGTTATGCCGACCAATGCTGGTCACATTGAAATCGTATGACAATTGGCCGTTCATGACCGGGTCGGCAAACACATAATTGTAATCAAGCACCGGGCGGCTATTGGCCTGTTTTGCCTGATCGTTGGTCTGATTTTGAACCAAGAATTGCTGGGTGCGCAGGTCAAAATAATTCTTCCCGGCTAGCCCGGTCAAATAGACCTCATTTGTGACGTCGACCGTATCATATCCGGCCAGATTGTAGGTGGCGGCAAACATGTTGTCCGACTGTTCCATCCACTGCCAGCCGAATCGCCACCGCGGATTGATTTCGAACAGGCCGGCACTCGAGATCATGGTTCTGCTGTCTTCGCCCGAATCGATCGGAAAGCTGGTCGAATTAAAATCACCCGGGTTTTGCTGTTGGATGCCGGCAAACCGCAAATTATAGGTCCCGTTGGCCATTTTGTGGCGCCATTCCGCCTCGCCGAGAAAGCCTTGGCGGGTAAAATAGGTGCCCGATACGGTCAAATCGAAGTTTGGCGCGAGATTGAAAAAGTAGGAATTCTTGAACCCGGTCCCCAGCGCGTCACTACCTTCGATTTCCGGGGTCAAAAATCCGCTCTTGCGCTTAACCGACGGGTCGGCGTGGGCAAAATAGGCCAGATAGGCGATTGGCGCGCCGAAAAATTCAAAGCGCGCATTGCGGTAGGAAACGGTCTTTTCTTCACCGTTCAAAATGATCTTGCTGGCCTTGATTTGCCAGATCGGTGGTTTGCTCGGATCGTCCCGGCACGGTTCACAGGCGGTATACACACCATTGTGGAACTCGGTGATATTGCCGTCGCGGCGCTCGGCGCTGTCGGCAGCAAAACGGGTGTTTTCCGGTGTTTCGACCCGCAATGCATCGACGAACCCATCGCCGAAATCGTCGGTAATATCGATTTCGTCGGCGAAAATACGGTTGCCGTTCGATTCCAGAATTTCAACGTCGCCGCGCGCAATCAGCCGGCGGCTTTCTTGGTAATAGACAACCTCACGCGCGACCAGATTGTTTTCGTTGTAGTCGATCTGGACATTGCCAACCGCTGCGATGCTGCCATCGTCATTGTTGTAAACCAGCTCGTCGGCTTCGAGCAGCATTTGTGAGTTCGGTGTAATCTGACCGGTTTCCAGGAATTCCTGGCTAATCTGGGCGAGCGCAGAGGTCGAGGGACCTGCCAGTGCCAGCAACATAACCGTCAAAAAACCGAACCATGCACGCGAACGAAAACTGCCGTTGAGCGCCATGCACAACGGTCGTGTCGCCGCCGGAGAAACTAGCTCCAGCAGCCGCATTCTGCCCGACATGGGCGTGTGCATGCCTACCCGTCCTCCTGATGCAAAAGAATGCTCGTCCCGATCAAGATCGCCACCAGCGACGGAGACCATGCGGCCAGGACGGCCGGCACGATTCCGCTACTCCCTAAAGAATAAGCCATTTCTGCCGCCACATAAAGCACGAAGCCTGTTGCAATGCCACCAAGAATTGCCTGTCCGGCAAAGCCCATTCGAACAAATCTTAATGTTACGGTTGCGGCAATCAATACCATCGCAATCAAGGTTGCCGGCATGGCCAGCAATTCATGCAGGCGAACCACATAGCGGTCGGCGTTCTTACCGGATTTTTCAATGCGTTCAATCGTTTGCGGAAGTTCCCAGATCGTAATCGAATCCGGCAGGCCGGCCGCGTTCAACAGCAATTCTGGGGTGATGCTGGTTTTCAGGATATAGTTTTCGTGTTTCGTGGCCACACCCTGGCGGGCGTTAACCATAGCGTCGGAAAATAGCCATTGGTCGCCCAAATGGACCGCACTTCGCGCAGTGATGCGTTCGATAACATTTTCTTCGGCGTCGAAGCGGATGACCCGTACCCCGTCCAGCACTTTTCCGCGCTCACGGGTGGCCACCGCATAGATGATGGCGGTACCAACTTCCCCGTGCGGGGTTCGGTCTACTTGGCGGATCCAGAAATTGTTACGGGCATCGCCTGGTGGTCCGTTTTCGCCCCAAATTGCGCTTGGCACCAATTCCTTCGATTTTTCCTCCGCCCAGATCGTAAATGGATTGACGATCAATATTACCGCAATACCAAGGGCCGCCGCAGCCAAACAGATCGGCATGACGAACTGCATCGCCGACACGCCGGCCGAGCGTGAGACCACTAGTTCCATGGTGCGGTTCAGTTTGGTCAGTGTGGCCATGGCGGCAAACAGCACCGCAAATGGGATCGTTAGCTGGGCAAATGCCGGAGTGCGGTACAGCACCACTTCAACTACCGGCCATAATTCATAGTCCGGCCGTTTGGAAGCGCGGCGCAATTGCTCGACCAAATCGACGATCGCGATCAAGATGAATAGGGTAGCGACCACCAGCAAGACGTCAAATATGAACTTGCGCGTGAAGTAGAGCGCTAATGTGCGTCCGATCATGATCGTCCTCGCACCAATATCGGCAGTGCGCGGCCAATGCGCGCCGCGATCGCCGCAATCCGTTTATTGTTGCGCTCGATGTATTGCGCCATTGTCTTGGGCATACGTAATTGGCGATTGGTTGCCAGCACCAGGCCGGCAGTGGCAATGCTGGTAATCGGAATAGCATACATCAAAAAAATGAAGAAATCGCCATTGCGCGATGAATTTGCTCCCCAAAACCCGATCCCGCGCGCAATCGCAGCGGTAGCCAACGCCAGGCTGATCGCGGCGGTGTAGTTTTGTCTGGTCGAGCGCGCTTGTCCGGCGAAAACCAATACGATCAACACAAAGGCGAAAGGGTACAGGGTCTCCGAGGTACGCAAATGCAATTGCGAGGAATACCAATTCGGATGTTTCTTGAAAAAGGGGTCCTCGGGGTCGGGCCAGATCAGTTCACTGGAAACCCGCTCCTTGGGGCGCAGCACCATATCTTTCTTTCCCCCCGGCCCGCCGGAAAAATCCGCCAGATTGAACACATAGGTAGCATAGGATATTACCGAGCTGGTGCCGTCCACATTAGAGCGGTGGATTTCGCCGTTTTCCATTACTAGATAGGCCATCTCGCCACTACGTTCGACCATGCCGTCGTGTGCCGTGTACAAAACCGCCGTGTCTTCATCGCGGGTGTCCGAGACCACTATGCCTTTCAACAAGCCACCGATGCCGCGCTTTGCGACGTGAAACGTAAGCCCCTCATTGATCTCGTT
Source organism: Rhizobiaceae bacterium (assembly GCA_965248715.1). Lineage (GTDB taxonomy): Bacteria > Pseudomonadota > Alphaproteobacteria > Rhizobiales > Rhizobiaceae > CBDFKB01. The sequence continues at coordinate 1,719,355 of CBDFKB010000008.1, read as the reverse complement.
GAACTCTCCCTCGCGCACGATCAGCGCCACCATGTCCGCCTGCACTTTGGTGCCAACTCTTTTGAGCTCCTGGATTGATTGCGGACCGATCTGGTGGGCGATCAGACCGACGACTACGCTGCAGATCAAAGCTAGAGCCATGAACGGTTTTACCAGCACCATGGACGAAGCGCCGGACGCATTGATAACTACCAGTTCGGAATCGGAATTCAGCGAATTGACCGTGTAAATCGCCGCCAGCAACAACGCGATCGGCAAAATTACCAGCAACAATACCGGCACGCTGAGGGTGGTGACGTAAAGATAGACCAGGACAGTCTGCCCTTTGGAGGCGAAGATATCGAGTTGCTTAAAAGCCTGGATTATCCACACAATTGCGGTAAGGGAAATCGCAACCACGAGGGTTGCGACCGCCGCGCGACGAAAAACATATCGTTCAATCTGGCCGAACATCAATTACCACCCCAACCGCGATAGGAAGGTTGTCTGTATTGGCGCAATGCATGAAATTTCAATTCGCTTCACTTTTTACCCACCCAGCCATCTCGGCAATTGAGAATCAGCATGATGAAATTACCCTAGCAGTTCGCCGCACAAACAAGAGCATGCGGCTTGCAAATGGCCAAAAATTGACACGCATTGGCTAATGACGCAGGAATTATCGTTTCGGTCACAACTTTCTCTTGAATTTTCAACTGTTCACGCCAGAACAAGCGCAGCCATCACCATCAAGGGTTGCAGCAACCCGGCAAAGAGTGCGCCCAAGTTGGGGTTTGACGGAAGTTTAGCAGAAATTCGTGCGGCTTTTGTAGCAAGCAGGAAAGACATGATCGTCATACCCGACCACCATCGGCGCCGAAACCGGCGAATTTCGACAAATCGCCGCCGCTTCAACAAATTCCTAACTTAGGAACACCTCTCAGGAAATTCATTCCATGCCAAAATCACTAACGATCAGTTTCGCCAAGCCCGACCTACCCAACAAAGGTACTGTGGTCATTTTTATCGCTAAGGATGGCGCCCTGTCGCCATCGGCCGAAGCGCTCGACAAAGATGGATTGATTACCCGCGCGATCGGCGTTGCGGAATTTACCGGCAAAGCGCGCACAACCCTCAACTTGATCGCGCCGGCCGGCCATCCCTTCGACCGGATCTTGTTGATCGGGCTCGGCGATATCGCGGAAATGTCGGACGAGGACTGGACCCGCCTCGGTGGCGTTGCCGTGGCCGCGGTGGCCAAGGCGGGTGCCGCCACCATAATGGCCGACATTGCCGGCAGCGACCCAACGCTGGACGGCGAAAAAGTAGCCGCGATCGCCATGGGTGCGAAATTGCGAGCCTACCGGTTCGATGCCTACAAAACTACCGGCAAGGACGAGGCGAAATCGCTGAAACTGGTCATTGCCAGCGCCGCCGCAGCATCTGCACGCAAGACCTGGAAGGGGTTGGAAGGGATCGCCGAGGGTGTGATGTTGGCGCGTGATCTGGTCAACGAACCGGCCAACATATTGGGCCCGAGTGAATTTGCCGAACGTTGCCGGCAGCTGGAGGAGTTGGGGGTTAAGGTCGAAATCCTTGACGAAAAGCGCATGAAGCGTATGAAAATGGACGCCCTGTTAGGGGTCGGCATTGGCTCGGAGCGGCCGCCCAGGTTGGCGGTAATGCAGTGGAAGGGCGGCAAGGCCAACAGCAAGCCGGTAGCGTTTGTCGGCAAGGGAGTAGTGTTCGATACCGGTGGCATTTCGATCAAACCGGCGGCTGGCATGGAGGACATGAAGGGTGACATGGGTGGGGCAGCCGCGGTTACCGGGCTGATGCATGCGCTGGCGTCCCGCAAGGCCAAGGCCAATGTGATCGGCATTGTCGGTCTGGTCGAAAACATGCCGGATGGGCGCGCCCAGCGCCCTGGCGATATCGTAAAATCGATGTCGAAACAGACCATCGAGGTCATCAATACCGATGCCGAGGGGCGCCTCGTGTTGGGCGATGCGCTTTGGTACTGTCAAGACCGGTTCAAGCCACAATTGATGATTGATCTGGCGACATTGACCGGTGCGGTATTGGTGGCGCTTGGCAACGAGCATGCCGGGTTGTTTTCCAACAATGATGAACTGGCGGCCAGGATCAGCGCTGCCGGTGAAGCGACCGGTGAAAAGGTTTGGCGGCTGCCGCTTGGCAAGGCCTATGACAAGCTGATCGATTCGAAAAATGCCGACATGAAGAATATCGGTGGGCGCAACGCCGGGTCGATCACCGCCGCCCAATTCCTCAAACGGTTTGTTAACGATGTGCCTTGGGCCCATCTTGATATTGCCGGTACAGCGATGTCTTCACCCAAGACGGAAATCAACCAGTCGTGGGCGTCCGGGTACGGCGTGCGCCTGCTCGAGCGACTGGTACGCGATTATTATGAGGGCTGAGCGGTGACCGGCAGATGACCGAAGTTCTGTTTTATCATCTGACCGAATTCACGCTTGAGCGGGCACTGCCCGGCCTGTTGGAAAAATGCCTTGAGCGCAACTGGCGCGTGGTCGTCCAACTTGGCGACCAAGAGCGCATGGCCCATCTCGATAATCATTTGTGGGCCTACCGCGAAGAAAGTTTTTTACCCCATTCAGCGGCATCCGGCGACACCAAATCCCTGCAACCGGTGTGGCTAACCACAGATCAACAAAATCCGAACCAGGCCGAAGTGCGATTTTTGATCGATGGCGCCGAGGCGCCGGATTTGGCCGCCTATCAGCGCGCGGTCTACATGTTCGACGGCCATGACGCAGAAGCGCTCAAATGGGCGCGCCGGTGTTGGGCGGAGGAAAAAGAACACGGTCATGATGTCACCTATTGGCAGCAATCGCCGAGCGGCAAATGGGAGAAAAAAGCATGAGGGGCGTTGAGCCGATGAGCCTCGAACAGCGTGCAGAAGTGGCCCGCCGTGCTCAATTGCAGCGACGCCTCGCCGCCATCGAGGCAAAAATTTCGGATGCAGGCCACCAGCGCCATGAGTTTTTTGATCAGGTTTATGCGACCGCTAACAGCGATCCAGCCGAAGTGCCGTGGGCCGATCTGGCGCCCAAACCGGAACTGTCCGCATGGCTAGCCGATCCGGCAAATAAGAGTAATGCGAATGGCCGGCGCGCGATCGATATCGCCTGCGGGCTTGGCGACCATGCTGAAGCGCTGGCGGCAGCCGGGTTCGCCACCACCGGGTTTGATTTTTCAAGCGAGGCGATCGCTTGGGTGACCAAAAGGTTCCCGCAAAGTTCAGTCGACTATCAAATTGCCGATCTGTTGGAGTTGCCCGAGCACTGGATCGGTGGGTTCGACCTGGTGCTCGAATGTTATACGGTGCAATCGGTGCCACTTGCCATGCATGGCCGCATGATTGCCGCAGTCGCCTGCCTTGCAGCACCCGGCGCCACAGTACTGGTTTACACCCGCACCCGCGATGAGGTGACTAAACCCGATGGGCCGCCCTGGCCACTGGCGCCGAGCGAAATCGCCCTGTTTGGCGACCATGGGCTTGAAATCGCAAAAAGCACAACCTTCGGGGTTGAGCGCACCGACCGCACGATCCCCCATCTCCTGGTCGAGTTCACCAAGCAGGTCCTATAGCGTGTCATTTTCCCAAAACCGGTGCCCACTTTTGGGTGACGCGCCCTAGATGCCCAAACAGCGCAATGCTGGTCGTCATCCGGTTTTGCTCAAAGCCGCCTCATAGCTGGCCGACAGCGCCAGCCATTTTTCTTCGGCCTGCGCCTTTTGCTTGATAATGGCGGTGCGTGTCTGGGACAAATTAGCGCCGCGTTGTGGATCATTTTCGAACAATCCCGGTTTTGCCAGGTCCCGCTCGGCCCGTTCGATGGTCGCCGACAGGCGGGCGATTTCCTGCTCCAGGGTTTTGATTTCGCTGGCCATTGGCGCCAATTGCTGACGCAATTGTGCTGCTTGCTTGCGTTTTTTTGCCTGGGAGGTTCGGGTGTCGGCGGTCGCGGTCGATGGGCCCAACGCGCGTTTAACCGGCGCCAAAATCTCACGGCGATAACTGTCGAGATCGCCATCATGACGCGAAACCGTACCGTTGCGCACAATCCACAGCCGGTCGACCGTAGCTTCCAGCAAATGGCGATCATGGCTGATCAAGATTACCGCGCCTTGATAGTCGTTAAGCGCGTCGATCAAGGACCGCCGGCTATCAATATCGAGATGGTTGGTCGGTTCATCGAGGATCAGCAGCCCAGGCCCCTCGAAAGTGGCCAGCCCTAGCATCAGCCGCGCTTTTTCTCCACCCGACAGATCGTCGACCGCCGTGGTCATTTTTTCCCGGCCCAGCCCCATTTGCGCAACCCGTGCGCGTTGTTTGGTTTCGTTTTCTCTCGGCATTAGCGCTATCACATGATCGAGCGCGGTGCGTTTGCCGTCCAAGGCCTCGATCTGGTGTTGGGCAAACATGGCGGTGGACAGATTACGCGCCCGGGTCAAAGTTCCTGTTTCAGCCGAAAGCTGGCCAGCGATCAGTTTGGCCAAAGTCGATTTGCCGTTGCCATTGGCACCAAGCAGGGCGATGCGATCGTCGGCGTCGATGGTGAAATCAAGTTCACTCAGCACCGGTTTGCCTGGCTCATAGCCGACATTGCCGCTTTCCATGCGGATGATCGGCGAGGCGCACTGTTTTTTCGGCGCAGGAAACGAAATTCCAGCGCTGGCCTCCTGTCCGGCAAGTGCTGGTGGCGCTAGCCGTTCGAGCGCCTTTAGACGCGACTGGGCTTGGCGCGCCTTGGATGCCTTGTAGCGGAACCGGTCGACAAAGGCCGACATGTGCTTGCGCTGTGCCTCTACCTTGACCGCAGATTTGCGCGCCAAATCAAGGGTTTCGGCGCGCGCGCGTTCAAAGCCGTCATAATTGCCGCGGTAGACAGTGATTTTGCGGTGGCCCAAATGCAATATCGTGTCGGCCACCTTGTTGAGGAGATCGCGGTCATGGCTGATAACGATCGCGGTTCCTGGGTAACGGGCCACATAGGTTTCGAGCCACAACACCCCTTCGAGATCGAGATAGTTGGTTGGTTCGTCCAACAACAGAATATCGGGTCGCGAAAACAGCACTGCGGCCAGCGCCACCCGCATACGCCACCCGCCGGAAAAAGAATTGACCGGTAGGCTTTGCTGGCTGTGATTGAAGCCAAGCCCGGACAGGATTGCGGCGGCGCGGGCCGGGGCCGCATGGGCGTCGATATCGGCAAGCCGGGTTTGGATTTCGGCAATCCGCATGGGGTCGCCAGCAATTTCGGCTTCGCTCAGCAGTTCGGCGCGTTCTTTATCGGCGCTAAGCACAATGTCAATCAGAGGCGCATTGGATATGTCGACTTCCTGCGCGACTTGGCCAAGGGTCAGCCCCTTGGCGATTTCAATGCCGCCGCTTTCTGGGGTCAGTTCGCCAGAGATCGCGCGAAACAACGAAGTTTTGCCGCTGCCATTTAGGCCGACAAACCCCACCTTGGCGCCAGATGGCACGGAAAATGACGCATTTTCGATCAGTAGCCGGCCGGCGACGCGGAGCGAAAAATTGGTGACTTTGAGCATTTAATGCGTGTTCCCAAAAAGCCCGCTGGGGTCGAATAAGAATATGCGCCAAAACAAACCAGTGTACTGGCGCAATGGTTGATTTGGCGCAAGGGTGTTGGCCGTTTCGAGCCGGCGAATAGAACCGGCTGTAGAAAAATGCGGCGCGCGTTTCCGATCCGGTCCACCATGTGTGATCGCTACCGGCGCGATTTGCCATGGCATCTGCGTACCATTCATGGCAATAGGTTTTGCGGGAAAAATTTGGGGTTCGCATAAATAGCAGCATGTCGATCAAATTATACGAACTCGTTGGCGCGGACCTGGAACGCCCCTTCAGCCCCCATTGCTGGAAGGTGGTGATGGCGCTTGCCCATCTCGGGGTTGATTTTGAACGAATCCCGACCCGGTTTGTTGACATCGCTGACGTTGAAAATGGTGCCTGCAATACCGTGCCGGTAATCCGCCACGGCGAACAGGTGGTGACCGATTCGTTCGATATCGGGTTGCATTTGCGCCGTTCCTATCCAGATAATCCACGCAAATTATTCGAGGGCATTGGAGCTACCCGTTTATGCCGGTTTATCGAAGCCTGGGCGCTCGCCAGCGTGCATCCGTTTGTTGGCCGATGGGCGATGCTGGACATCCACAACATGCTGGAACCGCAAAGTGCAATCTATTTTCGTGACAGCCGGCAGCATCGGATCGGCACTACCCTTGAAGCCTATGTGGCTGACCGTGAAGAGCAGGTTGAAGGATTTTTGGCAGGCCTTGCGCCTTTGCGCCAGACCGTGCAGCGCCAACCGTTCATCGGTGGCGACAGCCCGCGTTTCGCCGACTATCTGGTGTTCAGCCGGTTCCAGTGGCTAAGGGTGGCGTCTGGCCTGTCGATGATGCCGAAAGATGATCCGGTCGCTGAATGGATCGAGCGTTGTCTCGACCTGCACGGCGCGTTGGCGCGATCTGTGCCCGAAGGTGGCGCCTGAGCGTTCAAAACTCCCGGCAGCAGCGATTGCCGAAGATCGCTTGCGGGTAGGCAACGGCACCGTTATACAGCATCAAAACCCAGCGAAATTTCCAAACATCCTATCTGAGGTAAATTGCCATGGCGATTGAACGCACGTTTTCCATGATCAAGCCTGATGCCACCGCCCGCAACCTGACTGGCAGTATTGTCAAAATCTTCGAAGAGGCGGATTTACGGGTCATCGCGTCGAAACGGGTGTGGATGAGTTTGCGCCAAGCACAAGGCTTTTACGCGGTTCACAAGGATCGCCCGTTCTTTTCAGAATTGACAGAATTTATGTCTTCTGGGCCAACGGTAGTTCAAGTTCTGGAAGGCGAAAACGCAATTGCGCGAAATCGCGAAATCATGGGCGCAACCAATCCGGGCGACGCCGCCGACGGGACGATCCGCAAATTGTACGCCAATTCGATCGGCGAGAACTCGGTACACGGGTCCGATGCTCCGCAAACAGCGGCCGAGGAAATCGCCTACTGGTTTTCTGAAACCGAAATTGTCGGCTGAGCGAGCCGCAGTCTGGTTTCTTTGAGTACAAATATAGCCCACGGACCTTCGGTATATATCGAAAATGTTTCGCATCGGTCGCTGGCCGACCGGCATACATATTTGTCATATATTTCTGCATGTTCATGCCACCGCAATGGCCAATGCCGGTACCGGCGTACAGGGTTCCACCGGCTGGTGCCGCTTGCACTCAAAGGGCCACAGTTAAACTTATAACATCGATTTGCGAACAAATTTCGGCAAATAATTACGTACACTGTTTGCAATACTGCTGTTGAAGCTGGTGATATTGCACGTGTACAAGCGCATTTTCTATTGCAGGATCATGCCCGATAGTGTTGGTTGAGGCACCGCAACCACACACCAATATCGTTTGCTTGTGCTAGATCAGGAACATCCAGACCGCGATGATTATAATCATGGTAAGCGTGATCAATGGAAGATATTTCTGATCAATAGGCCTCAATGTTCCCTCCCAGGACATTCGGTCATTTTTACTAGACGCGTCACAGATGCAGAAAACATCTCCCCCCCCGGGAGGGTCAATGGTGGTTTGTACTTATTGTGAATATCGGAACTGCATCTAGGAAATCCGGCTTGCCGGTGAAGACGGTGCGTTACTACGCAGATATCGGCCTGGTGGTGCCGTTGGGGCGCACCGATAGCGGCTATCGCAGCTATGGAGAAGAGGAAGTTTGCAAGCTTGGCTTCGTGCGCCGGGCCCGCAGTTTTGGCTTCTCGATCGCTAAATGCAGGGAGCTTTTAAGTCTCTACGAGGACCAGTCGCGACACTGTCGTGACGTCAAGCGTATCGCCAAAGAACGCATCTTTGAGATCGAAACGAAATTGGACGAATTGGGCGCCCTGCACCAAGAGCTCGAACATCTGATCGATAGCTGTAGTGGCGATGATGGTCCCGATTGCCCGATATTGGATGGCCTGGCCGGAAATACTATTCGCTCTTAAGCGCGCGGTATTTTCGCCAGGTTGATAACCGCACTCGAAGCGTCAATTTTGCCCTGCATTACGAATTCCTCGTGATTGCGTACCACCCGCTTCAAATCATATACATAATTGGCCAGTATTCCGCCTGATTGGCCAATTCCACGCGATGAAACGTCGCCGTTCCAGTTCAACCGGTGTAAACGAGCGCCATTTCGCAGTTGAAATCGAGCAACTATATCAAGCGGATAGCGGCCCATTTTTGCAGTCAGTAAATAACGTGCGCACAGATGTTCCAGTACCGGTCGCCATGCCTGAACGGCTGCTGCATCCAACTCCTGATCGATGAGAATTGGCACTTGATCGGGCGCGAAGCCGAGCGCTTCTTCATCGGCCGTTGCCAGCCATTGCCGGAAGCCCGGGACAGGCGATAGGGTTGAGAATAGACGTAAGCTTGGCACTTCCTTTTGCAACTCCTTGACCACCTGCTTGATCAAGAAATTTCCGAACCCCACCCCCTTCAATCCGCCCTGGCAATTGGAGATCGAATAGAAAATCGCTGTGTCGGGGCGCGGACGGCCAGTGTCTTCGAAATCGGCAAGCAAAACTTGGATCGAAGAGGCGATACCTTTGGTTAACGCTGCTTCCACAAAATCAGTGGATCATCGGCAAGTGCGGAATGAAAAAAGCCAAAACACCGGCGGTCTTCTGCCAACCAGCGCCTGAGATCGGGCCATCGGTTGATTTCATGCACCGCCTCATAGGCGATGATTCGCTCTAAAATGAAGGCTGGGGTGCGCCAGTCAATGCTGCCATCAGCCGCTCCAGCGCGGCGATCCGACCTTCTTTCGGGGCAGCGCTCCATGCGGGGAAGGCGGCCTTCGCCGCTAATACAGCTGCATCGGCATCGCCATGAAAGCCGAGCGAGATAGTAGCGATTTTTTCATCGGTTGAAGGGTTTTCGACAGCCATGTCACTTCCATCGATCGAGGCGACCCACCGGCCGTTGATGTAGTGATTGCGTGCGTCCTGCATGGGAAGTCCTATCGGTCAAAGTTGGGAAGCGCCTCAACGTCGCGACGCTTAGCTGTAACATAGCGAGCAGTCCGCCGATGGTTATTTCGGGGATGATCATGTCGGTTTGTGCCGGGACATGAGACAGCCTCAGATCCAATTCATATATCGGTGAAATCCCCACCGCGTCCTTTGCCGCTCGCGAAACGGGCTGCCCCTTCGACACCTTTTGTGACCTCTGCTTTGCTGTTCCACCATTCCTGGCGTAATGCCTGGCGTTCGCTCAGACCGTGTTGTGCCCGTACAGATCGGCGGTCGGCGCGCACACAGCTTTGGGGGAAACGGGAGATATCGTGCGCCAGCGTTTCGGCCTTCGTACGCGACGTGTCTTTTGGCACCACGTATTCGCACAGGCCGATCCGCAACGCTTCTTGCGCCTCCACCTTGCGCCCCGTGAGGATCAGATCCATCGCGCGCCCTTCGCCAATAAGTCGAGGAAGACGCACGGTCCCGCCGTCGATCAGCGGAATGCCCCAACGGCGACAGTAAACACCCATGAAGGCGCTCTCCTCCATGACGCGGATGTCGGCCCAAAGCGCGAGTTCCATGCCACCGGCAACAGCCGGACCGGCCACCGCGGCAATTACCGGTTTCGACAATTCCAGCCGGCTGGGTCCCATCGCCGCCATCGGCGGTTCCCGTGTTTCGGGAAAATCGAACCGATCGAGCGCGCCTGCACCAGACAGGGTAGCAGCATGCTTTAGATCCCACCCCGCACAGAACGCTCCACCTTCTCCCCAGAACACCGCCACATGTGCGCTGTCGTCGACATCGAATGCGCTGAATGCTTCATGGAGCGCTGTGGCACTATCGGGGTCCATGGCATTGCGTGCTTCCGGACGTGAGTGAATCACGGTCCAGACGGCTCCGTTCTTTTCAACCCTGACTGCCATCCATCACCTCCCCATATCCGCCGGACACGAACTGCTCGCGGATCGCGAATTTCTGAACCTTTCCGGACCCGGTGAAGGGAAACTCCGGCACGCGCACCCAAACGGATGGTGTTTTCTGCGGACACAAATGCGTCCGGCAGTGGGCCTATAGCGCGTCAACGTGCGGATCTGCCGCCGTTAGCAGGAAGGCGGCGATGACCTCACCCCATTTTTCATCCGCAACAAAACTGTAACAAGTCCATAATGGCCTTGCGGCGTGCAGCGGACAATAGTCCCTTACCATAACCTACTGGTCACAAACCCGTGGCAAAATGTCAGTAAAGGCTCCAAGCCGCCGTCTGGCACTTCCGCGCAGGACCTACCCGATATCCGGTTGGATTTAAGGGCAGTTGTGCGGACAAACCGACAAAGCCAGCCCTATCGCTAATTGACAAATGTTCCATACTTCAGTTATGCGACAAATATCGGCTGTGCTGGCCTGTCTGCCGTTAGCTTACCAAAGCCGGGCGAATTTAATTTGAGACTGCAATGCATAGCGGACGTCGCCAATGGCCACAAATATTACGTCTTTGGTTGCGACCAGTTCACTTGCTTGAGTGACACTTGTGTTGTTTATGATGGAGATAAAAAAATGCGTGGCAGATGTCTGTGCGGAGCAATTGGTTTCGAAATCGATACGCCTGTGCAAACTTGCGTAAACTGTCATTGCGAAAGTTGTCGGCGACAATGTTCTGCGCCGATGACAACGTATGTCGGCGTGCTAGACTCGCATTGGCGTTGGACGACGAAAGCGCCTAAAGTTTACAATTCCTCTCCAGGAGTCGAGAGAACCTTTTGTGAAAACTGCGGCACGCCACTTTCATTCAGGTCCGAAAAAATGTCAGGTGTTATGCATTTGTATGTTGCGGCTTTGGATGATCCAGAAACATTCAAACCGACCCTCCATGTTGCTCACGAAGAAAAGCTTTCCTGGTTGAAAATCAACGACGAGCTACCGACCCGCAATGGACCAGATTACACAAATTGTTAGCTTTGGTTGACGAGGCCCACGCGAATGTCAATTTGGCTACTTCATCTCATCTCGCAAATGATCGATCACTGCACGGAACTCGGCCAGATCAGGCAGCATTGCTGTGACCCGCTTGGACGAAAATCGCTCTCCTAGCACCTCAAACAGTGGTGCCAATTTTACCAGCGCATCATCACGGAACTGCTTCCCAGCCGGCGTCAACCAAACTTGTTTGGATCGTTTGTCGCTCGGGTTGGATCGCATCTCAACATATCCACGGTTCTCAAGCCCAGCCAATGTGTGCGTCATTGTTGTTTTGGCCACTTGAAAGGCACGGGCCAATTCCAATGGGGTCGCGCCGTCTCGAACTCGGATCAAGTGGCTGATGACGCCGAAATGTGAAACCAGCAAACCACCCGGCAAGCGGGCCTCAAGAAAGGCGGTGCCGATCTGATTGATGATTCCCACCTCGTAGATCAGTGCGAAATAGCAACCTAGATTGTCATCAGCCATGCGCGATTCGTGTTTCCAATGGCCAGCGCGGGCTGGCGTCAATTACCGGGCCATAGCCCAGTCGCCCAAGCATTTGAACCGTCTCTCCGGGTGCTGCAAGCATTTCGTGAACTTGAGTATAACGTGCCGCCATCTCAGGGTATTCCTGTAGCGACTGACTGACAGGTTGCATCGCCAGACCGTGGTCAGTGGCAGCGAGGTGTAATCGGATCCAATCGCGCCCTGCGTTGATTTGATCAACCCGGGCATTGCCTTTGCTGGTGATGACTACATAGGCATTGGTGGCCTCCATCGCCTTTTGGATCATATTCAGTCCTTGCTTGAAACTGGCGCTGGTTTGATCAGCCTGATCTTCACGGTTGAGCATCCCGGCCAACATCAGGCTTTCTAGAAATGGACCACCCAGTGAAATTCCATCGGGATTGGCCTCAATCTCAGCTTTGCCAAATCGCATCAACTCGACACTTTCCATCATGACATGCTTGGTTGTCATTTCGATTTCCATTGCCTCCCATGTCAGGGCTCGTAATGCGTCAACGTCTGCTTGATCGCTTTTGATCGTAGCAAATCCAGCTAAGGCAACCTGCGCGTGCGCTGCAATCGCTCGGTTCTCATAACCATGACGATTGGTATGTCGGTCAAAAACATGGGTAAACAACGGGTCTTTCATACCCCCCGGTGCAAATTGGATCATGGCGACCGGTCCGTCAGTGCCCTGCGGGAATAATTTGGTTTCTAACCCATAGCCATCCTCAGCGGCAGCCATCCGCAACAGTTCAAGAAAACAACCCATGCCGATGGTCAACTGGCGGTCAAACGGATCGGTCTTGGGCAGGTTTCGTGTTTTGTCGCGGTGGATGATCAGCTGATCGTCGCCTTGCAATTCAATCACCCACGGCTGTCGGTTATGCGGGTTAGGTGCGAGGATCGCATAGGAAAGTGCACGCATCCGTGGTTCGGTATAGTTGCCCGCCGCCGACCAAGGGGCGAGTGCGCGCTTAGGTCGACGGGTAGCCAGGAAACCGCCGGCAGAGGCCGTTGCCGCCAGTACAACGCCGCCGCCTACTAAGCCTATCATTTTACGTCTTGAAAGTGTCATGACACGTCTCCATTAATACGATATCGCACTATATAATACGATATAGTATTAAAATCAAGTACGATACCGTACTTTATTCAAGCGAATAAGACGCCTGATATTATCACCATTGTCACACGAAGCGCCCAATGTGACATCGGAGCGTCTCTATCTTAACTAAAGCGTACCACCCAAAAGTGGGCACCGGTTTTGGGAAAAATGACACGCGTAAACGAAGAGCGTGATCCCGAAAAGTGTGTAGCGGTTTTCGGATAAGAATACGCATAAACAAAGAAATAGCGCGACGAACTTCAGATTTGGGGCCCTAGCCTTATCCCACAGCGATTTGCAGATTTTCGTCGATCTTGTCGAGAAAGCCGGCGGTCGATAGCCAGGGTTGGTCGGGGCCGATCAAAAGTGCCAAATCCTTGGTCATATAGCCGCTTTCGACAGTATTAACGCATACCCGCTCCAAAGTGGTCGCGAAATTTGCCAAATCTGCGTTGTCATCCAGCTTGGCGCGGTGCGCCAAACCACGGGTCCAGGCAAATATCGATGCGATCGAATTGGTCGAAGTTTCCTCGCCCTTTTGGTGCTGGCGATAGTGGCGGGTAACCGTGCCGTGCGCGGCTTCCGCCTCCACCGTTTTGCCGTCCGGGGACATCAGTACCGAGGTCATCAGGCCCAGCGAACCGAAGCCCTGAGCAACCGTGTCGGACTGCACATCGCCATCATAATTCTTGCAGGCCCAAAGATAGCCACCGGACCATTTCAAAGATGCCGCGACCATATCATCGATCAACCGGTGCTCGTAGGAGATATTTGCCGCTTCGAACTTGGTCTTGAATTCCGCCTCATAAATTTCCTGGAACAAATCTTTGAAGCGGCCGTCATAGGCTTTCAAAATTGTGTTCTTGGTCGACAGGTAACAAGGCACTTTGCGTTGCAGGGCATAGTTCATCGACGCGCGGGCAAAATCGCTAATTGAATCGTCGAGATTGTACATGGCCATCGCCACGCCGCTGCCTGGAGCTTGAAATACTTCGCGCTCAATTTCCTCGCCATCGTCGCCGACGAATTTGATCGTCAACTTGCCAGGGCCGGGAAAGCGAAAATCGGTGGCGCGATACTGATCGCCGAATGCGTGACGGCCGACGATAATCGGCCGGGTCCAGCCCGGCACCAAACGCGGAACGTTGTTGCAGATGATCGGTTCACGGAAAATCACCCCGCCCAAAATATTGCGGATCGTGCCATTAGGTGAACGCCACATTTTCTTTAGATTGAATTCCTCGACCCGCGCTTCGTCCGGGGTTATGGTCGCGCATTTGATACCGACTCCGACTTTGCGAATTGCATGTGCGGAATCGATGGTAATTTGGTCGGATGTCGCATCACGGGATTCGATGCCGAGATCAAAATATTGTAGGTTGATATCAAGGTAGGGATGAATCAGTTTGTCCTTGATAAACTGCCAGATGATCCGTGTCATCTCGTCACCGTCGAGCTCTACTACCGGATTTTGAACCTTGATTTTTGCCATGAAAACTTGGCCTCGTTTGTCTGTCGAAGGGGAAAGAATGCGGCGCTGGTCCTTATTAACAAACTGGTTGGAACATGCAATTGACCCAATGGACCATAGTGCATGCGATATTGCGGCCCATTGTCCAGGGTCGCCACTTTCACAACCGGGCAGTGCCGCCTCAGGTTCGATGACGTAAAACCGCCATGCCTGGCAAAGCTGCTCCCTTGTCTGAAAGGATTATTGTCGGTGGATTTGTCTGATTTTACCACGCTTACGTTTGACTGCTACGGCACGTTGATCGATTGGGAAAGCGGCATGGTTGGCGCGCTTGCCCCGTTGATCTCGCGGGTTGCGCGCCCGCTTACCCGCAATGAAATCTTGCAGGCGCACGCTTTTCACGAAAGTTCTGCGCAGGCGCAAACCCCGGCAAAACCCTATTTTGACGTTTTGGCCACAGTCTACAAACGGTTGGCCGAACAATGGGGGGTAAATGCTACCCACGAAGCATGCGTGACCTATGGCCTTTCGGTACCGTCATGGCCAGCCTTCGATGATTCGGTGGCGGCACTTATCTATTTGAAACAACATTTTAAACTGGTGGTCCTGTCGAATATTGACAATGCTAGTTTCGCGGCCAGCAATCGGCGGCTGCAGGTCACCTTCGATGCGGTGTATAGCGCCCAAGACATCGGCTCCTACAAGCCGGCGGACGCCAATTTCGAATATATGATTGCGCAACTTGGGCACCTTGGCACCAAGCCGACGGAGATATTGCACACGGCCGAGAGCCTGTTCCATGATCATGTGCCGGCCAAGCGCTTCGGTCTGGCCAATTGCTGGATTTATCGCCGGCACGGCGAAGAGGGGTTTGGCGCCACCCGTAACCCTGGGGCGATGCCGCAAATCGATTTCCGTTTCCATTCGATGGCGGAATTTGCCGACGCACACCGCGCGGAATTAGCGCAAAATTGATCGCAGGCGTCACCGTTTACTGGTCGTTGATGGGCCCGATATCGTCGCCGCGCTCCGCAAACGGTAAACCACGGACGGCGCCAATCGCGATGCTTTTTCCTGTTCATCTCGACATTCGCCCGGTTATCAAAGGCCGAGCCATTTAGGGAAGATCAGGCACCGTTTGGGGGATAAATGACCAAAGGATTTGACACCGAGCAGCCGATTTTCGAAGTTCCGCCCAAATTGCTTGGTTAGACTCAAACACTAATGCCGCACAACCGCAAATTCGGCATTTTTCAAAGGCGCCTGATGGCTGGTACGGACCAAACACGCAAATTGATCACCGGCGGGCCGGTGGTTATTTTGGTCGAACCGCAGCTTGGCGAAAATATTGGAATGGTGGCGCGGGCGATGGCTAATTTCGGCCTTTCCGAACTGCGCATCGTCAACCCGCGTGACGGCTGGCCAAGTGACAAGGCGCGCGCGGCGGCAAGCCGAGCAGATCATGTGATCGACGGTGCTGTGGTCTATGAGGCGCTTAGCGATGCGGTAATCGATTTGCATTTGCTGATGGCAACCACGGCCCGCGCCCGTGACATGACCAAGCCGGTGGTTGGACCAAAAGCGGCTGTGGCCGACATGCGGGCCGCAATCGACGCTGGCCAGGTTTGCGGTATGATGTTTGGCCGCGAGCGATGGGGATTGCACAATGACGAAGTGGCGATCGCCGACAAAATGGTCACGTTTCCGGTTAACCCGGCTTTCGCTTCGCTGAACATCGCTCAGGCGGTGCTGTTGATGGCCTATGAGTGGATGAACGCTGCAAGCGGCGGCGCATTACCCTTTGAACCGCCCGAAGCGGCACCGGCTAGCAAGCAAGATGTATTGCGCCTCAACGAGCATTTGCTGCGCGCCCTGGACGAGGCGGACTATTTTTACCCCCAGGAAAAACGCGAGCGGATGGCGTTGGCGCTAAACAATATTTTCACCGGAGCCGGGCTAAGCGAAGCCCAGGTTCGCACACTTAGAGGCGCCATTGCGGCGCTGGAGCGGCGCTGGGCTAAAGTCAAACGCCATAAGAGCGGGCAGGACGCGCAATGACCGTATTGGTGATCGATTCAGGGGTTGGCGGGCTTGGCGTGTTGCGCGAGGCACGCATGTTAATGCCGGACCACCAATTCGTGCTCTTGGCCGACGACGCGGCGTTTCCATATGGGGTTTGGCACGAGGATGGGTTGGTCGAACACCTCGTCGCATTGTTTGGCCGGGCACTCGAGCGTTACCACCCAGACCTGGTGATCATTGCCTGCAACACCGCTTCGACCCTGGTGCTGGAGGCGTTACGGGAAAAATTTTCGGTGCCGGTGGTCGGCACTGTACCGGCGATCAAGCCGGCGGCAGCACATACCGCCAGCGGTCTGGTTTCAGTCTTGGCGACCCCTGGAACCGTCAAGCGCGACTATACCCGTGAGCTGATCGACAAATTTGCCGGCGATGTACAGGTAACCCTGGTTGGCAGCGCATCGCTAGCCGCGATTGCCGAAGCCTATATGGCCGGTGTGCAGCCCAAGGAGGAAGAAATCGCCAATGAAATCGCACCCTGTTTTGTCGAAACGGGCGACAAGCGGACCGATATTGTGGTCCTCGCCTGCACCCATTATCCGTTTTTGATCAACCGCTTGCGCTCTGCCGCAGCCTGGCCGGTCGACTGGCTCGACCCGGCAGAAGCGATCGCACGTCACGCGCTGACCTTGCTAAAAGCCGGCACCGAACGCAGTCTACAGGGCAAAGATTTGGTTGCATTCACCTCGGCGATGCCGGCACCGGGAATTTTACGCCTGACATCCGGGTTCGGCCTGCAACTTGATGCCGGCGCGGGTTTTAACTAAAGGCCCGTTTGCGCACGATCACGCTGCCGACTGAATATCCGGCGCCGAACGAGCAAATTACCCCAAGATCACCATCGGCCAGATCGTCGTTAAAGTGCGAAAAGGCGATGATTGATCCTGCCGATGAGGTGTTGGCATAATCTTGCAGAATATTTGGTTGTTCGCCGTTAAGTGGCTCCCGGCCAAGCACCCGTTTGCCGATCAGATCGTTCATTGCCTTGTTGGCCTGGTGCAGCCATAGCCTGGAAATTTCCCTGGGCGCGATGCCTTCGTCAGCCAAATGGCTCAAAATCAGATCACCGACAATCGGCACTACCTGTTTGAAGACCTTGCGGCCCTCTTGCATGAATTGCATGTCGCGGCGGTCCGGCAGGTCGGGATCACGCGAGCGGCGCAAATACCCATTATTGTTGCGGATATTATTAGAAAACTTAGTCAAACAGCGGGTTGAGACGATATCAAACTGGCCGTCGGCAGCCGAATTTTCGGCCCGTTCCAACACCGCTGCGGTGCACACATCGCCAAAGATGAAATGACAGTCACGGTCGCGCCATTCCAGGTGACCGGAACAGATTTCCGGATTGACCATCAGCACCGAGCGAACACTGCCCGAACGCACCATGTCAGCGGCGGCGGTAATGCCAAATGTCGCCGACGAACAAGCGACGTTCATGTCGAAGCCAAAACCGTTGATGCCGAGCAGATCTTGCACCTCGACCGCGATTGCTGGATAGGCGCGCTCCATGTTTGAGGCGGCGACGATCACCGCGTCGATATCCTTGGCCTCGCGTTTTGCCTGTTGAAGCGCCTTGCCGGCGGCGTCCACCGCCATTTCCGCCATGATCGAGGGTTCATCATCGGCCCGTTGGCGCAGGATCGGATACATGATGTCCGGGTCGAGCACGCCGGTTTTATCCATCACGTAGCGCTGATGAATGCCGGACGCCTTGATGATAAATTCTTCGCTGGAAAATTGCAGCTCTTTGGTTTTGCCGGCGGCGATTTCGCTGGCGTGGCGCGCATTATAGCGCCTGGCATATTCATTGTAGCTTTCGACCAACTCCGCGTTGGTGATGGTTTGCTCGGGCGTAAACACCCCGGTGCCGGTAATCGCGACGGTATTCATGCAAATGTCCCACTCTTCTCCTATGGCCAAAGTCAAGCACAGAACCGGTGGGAAGGGAACCGGGGAGGGATTGAAGTTTCGATATGGCTAAGCGATCCACAGGCCCTGGGCCCGAACCGATCTTTTGGCGCCAAAGTCACGCCCCTTACCAATTTTGCGTTGCACCATTCAAACGTTTTGATGATGGTGGGGCAAATCTACAAGGGAGGTGGCGATGGCCGCACTGACACACCGCAATTGGGTGCCGGAACATTGCGAGGAACGGGTACGCGAAATTGCCGAGGCGACCGCCGCGCGAAATAGTGCAGCCAATGCAGGGCGGATCGACGCGCTCGTTGCGAAAAATCGCGACATTCATGAGCGTGAATGCTTCAATCTTAACCCGGCCACCAATGTGATGAACCCGCGGGCTGCCGCGGTGCTTTCGGCTGGCCTCGGCGAACGACCCTCGCTCGGCTATCCCGGCGACAAATATGAAATGGGCCTGGAGGCGATTGAGGAAATAGAAGTCATCGCTGCCGAACTGGCGGCCGAGTTATTTGGCGCCCGTTACGCCGAAATCCGCGTTGCGTCGGGGGCGATGTCCAACCTTTACGCCTTTATGGCAACTTGCAGGCCCGGCGATACGATCATCGTCCCGCCGGCCGATATTGGAGGCCACGTCACCCACCATGCACCAGGTTGTGCGGGCCTTTATGGCCTCGACATTCATTTTGCCCCGGTCGCTGCCGACGGTTACACGGTGGATATCGAACGGCTTGGCGCCATGGCGCGTAAGATCAAACCGAAACTGATTACCATCGGCGGCAGTTTGAACCTTTATCCTCATCCGATTGGCGAAATCCGCCAGATCGCCGATATGGTTGGCGCTAAGATGTTATTTGATGCAGCCCATCAATGCGGCATGATCGCCAGCCGCGCTTGGCCCAATCCGCTCGATGCCGGCGCTGATTTGATGACCATGAGTACCTATAAAAGCCTGGGCGGACCGGCCGGCGGCTTGATCGTCACCAACAATTCCGCAATCGCCGAAGCACTCGATAAAATTGCTTTTCCCGGCATGACCGCGAACTTTGACGTCGCCAAATCAGCCGCATTGGCGCTAAGCCTGCTGGACTGGCGCGAACATGGTGCCGCCTATGGCTCGGCAATGGTCGATACCGCCCAAGCCCTGGCCAACGCACTAGACAGTGAGGGGGTGCCGATATTTGCCACGGAGCGCGGCTTTACCGCTTCGCATCAGTTTGCGGTTACTGCCGCACCTTATGGCGGCGGCCAGGCTGCCGCCAAGAAATTGCGCCAAGCAGGGTTTTTAGCCTGCGGTATCGGATTGCCGAGCGCGCCGGTTAAGGGTGATATGAACGGCTTGCGCTTTGGCACACCGGAGATCGTGCGCTGGGGCATGACAGTCGCCGATATGCCGAAACTTGCGGCACTGATCGCGCGGGCCCTAAATGCCAATGATCCGCAAGCGATGGCGCAACAGGTGCGTGAATTTCGCAGCACATTCGACACGCTGCATTTCATACGCAAATGACATTCGCTTACGAAGTGGTGTGCTTTGCACGCGCGCCCATTGACTTTCACCACCCGCCCGCCTAAATCACCGCTCTTGGCCCGCATGGGCCTTTTTCTGTGTCACCCGCGATATCGAGCGCCTTGCCGCAAGATGTCTGTCGGCGCCAGACCTGGTCTGGAGCAAAGGAGGGCGCACTCCACACCGGACCGTTGGAACAATTCCGGCGGGCCTAACCTGATGGAATTAGCGATGAGCAAGCGCAACAGCAGCAAATATAAAATTGATCGCCGTATGGGCGAAAATATCTGGGGCCGGCCAAAAAGCCCGGTCAATCGCCGCGAATACGGCCCTGGCCAGCACGGCCAGCGGCGCAAGGGCAAATTGTCTGATTTCGGCAATCAGCTCAAGGCCAAACAAAAGCTCAAGGGCTATTACGGCAATATTTCCGAAAAACAGTTCCGGCGCATTTATGGCGAAGCCGTGCGCCGCAAGGGCGACACCTCGGAACTGCTGATCGGTCTATTGGAAAGCCGGCTCGATGCCCTGGTTTACCGCGCCAAATTCGTACCGACGGTGTTTGCTGCCCGCCAGTTTGTCAATCACGGCCATGTCATGGTCAATGGCAAGAAGGTCAACATCCCGTCCTATCGCTGCAATGTCGGTGACGTGATCGAGGTTCGCGAGCGCTCCAAACAGATGGGTCTGGTGCTGGAGGCCGTGCAACTGGCCGAGCGCGACGTGCCGGACTATGTGGATGTGGACCATTCGAAAATGGTTGCGACCTATCTGCGTCAACCGGCGTTTGGCGAAGTGCCTTATCCCGTGCACATGGAACCGAACCTGGTGGTCGAATTTTATTCGCGTTAATCGTTTGCCAGATGGCGAAAGCAAAGCCCGGGCAAGCCCGGGCTTTTTTTGTGGCTGACAGGATGGATAGTAGCCGATATTTTCCGCCCGAGGCGAAGCGACACCAAAGGAATTCGGTATAAACCTGTGTGATCAGGCGAGTTCCTCTAAAAATCCTCAATTTTGTTGGGCTGGGGGTGATTTTGAAGTTTTGAGTACCGGATAATATGTTGAAATATTTGAGCAACGCAAAAACAAAAAATTGCTCCCAGAACCCAAAAGAAGGGTTTTTAGAGGTGCTCAGGCGGTTCACGCGCACTTCGCGCCTGACCGGATAATCTGGATATGGCCATGAACCAGCATTCCGCGAAATCTGATATAGGTGCCGGCGCGCACCCGATGTTTAAGACTGCGCCAAAGGGTGTCGAGTTCAACAAACTTCGCAAGCGGCTGCTGCGGCTGACCCGCCAGGCGATCGATGAATTTTCCATGGTTCAGACGGGTGCAAAATGGCTGGTCGGAATTTCCGGTGGCAAGGATTCCCACGTTCTACTGGCACTGTTGGTCGACCTTCAATGGCGCGGCCTGTTGCCGGTTGAATTGATCGCGTGCAATCTCGATCAGGGTCAGCCCGGTTTTCCCAAGCAGATCTTGCCGCAATATCTGGCCGAGATCGGCATTGCGCACCGGATCGAATATCGCGACACCTATTCGATTGTTACTGAAAAGCTGGCAGGAAACGCCACCTATTGTTCGCTTTGTTCGCGGCTAAGACGCGGCCATCTTTACCGTGTCGCCCGCGAGGAAGGCTGCCATGCGTTGGTGCTCGGTCACCACCGCGAGGATATTCTTGAGACCTTTTTCATGAATTTGTTTCACGGCGGCCGGTTGGCCGCAATGCCGCCGAGCCTTGTTAATGACGCTGGTGATTGCCAGGTGTTGCGCCCGCTCGCATATTGCGCCGAGGCGGATCTGGCCAAATTCGCTGCGGCGATGGCTTTTCCGATCATTCCGTGTGATCTGTGCGGTAGCCGGGACGGCCTGCAGCGCAACCAGATGAAGCGGATGCTAAGCGACATCGAAACCCGTATGCCGGGGCGAAAAGACATCATGATCCGCGCGCTCGCCAATGTGCGCCCGAGCCATCTGCTCGACCGCGAACTATTTGATTTTTCGCGACTTGACGCGAGTTGTACCAACGATGGCTGAGACGAATGTGAAACCTAGCGCTTGTCACGAAGCGTTGGAATAGCTTCGTCGCGCTATCTGTTTGTTTTGGCGCGTATTCTTATCCGAAAACCGCTACACACTTTTCGGGAATACGCTCTAGCGCTAGTCACCAAGCGTAGGATTTTTGCTTCGTCGCGCTATCTGTTTGTTTTGTCGCGTATTCTTGTCCGAAAACCGCTACACACTTTTCGGGAATACGCTCTAGCAAATCCCGGTAGGTAGCATTTGCCCGATTACCAGTTGGCCTGCTTCGGGTCGGGCAGGGGGATCGCGTCTAATAATTCCTTGGTGTAGGCATCAGCCGGACTGGCGAACAATTGTTCGGCGGTGGCGTTCTCAACCAGTTCCCCGCGCTGTAGTACCAGGACACGATCACACAAGCGACGCACAACCGAAAGGTCGTGGCTGATGAAGGCAAGGGTCAGGCCAAGTTCCGCAACCAGGCGTTCCAGTAAGTTCAACACCTGCGCCTGGGACGAAACATCAAGGCCGGAAACGATCTCATCGGCGAGGATAAATTCAGGCTCGAGCGCGATGGCGCGGGCGATGCCGACCCGTTGCCTTTGGCCGCCGGAAATCTCGTGCGGATAACGCTTGGCGAACCAAGTCGGCAACCCGACATGGTCCAGCGCTTCTTGCACCCGTTGATCGACCCGCTCGAGGCCGTGCAGCGCCAACGGTCCACCAATAATGTAGCCAATTCGATGGCGGGGATTAAGCGAAGACATTGGGTCTTGAAAAATCATCTGAATCCGCCGGCGAACCGGCCGCATTTCGCGATCTAAAAGATGGGTAATGTCCTGCCCGCAAAATGTGATTGAACCGGTGGTGGGTTCAATAAGGCGTAACAAAGTACGGCCGAGCGTGGTCTTGCCGGACCCGGAACCGCCGACAATACCAACCACTTCGCCATGGGCGACATCAAAAGTAATGCCCTTTAAGATATCAATCCTTGGCGCGGCGCCAAACAGCGGTTTTCGCGTCATATCGGGCAACGACACACGAAGATCGCTAACTTGCAGGATCGGGCAGTCAGCGTTCATCGCGCCACCCCTTGTCAGCCGCTGCTGCTTGCGCCTGCACTGCTTCAATAACATGATCGCTAACCGGCATCAGGGAACGGTCGGGATCGGTATATTTTGGTGTCGCCGCCAGCAAGGCGGCCGAATAATCATGGGCGGGCCCGTCGAAAAAGGCGCTGACCGACGTGTCCTCAACCACCATCCCGGCATAAAGAACCGTTATGTTTTGGCATACTTTCGACACCACACCGAGATCATGAGTTACAAATAAAAGTGCGGTCTGGTGGTGGGACTGCATGTCCTTGATCAAACCCAATATCTGCTTTTGCACCGTTACATCCAATGCGGTTGTTGGTTCATCGGCGATAATCAATTTGGGTTCGGCGGCAAAAGCAGATGCAATCAATATTCGTTGCCGCATGCCGCCGGACAGTTCGTGCGGGTAGGCGCGCATCACCCGGGACGGATCGGGTATGTCAACCTCATCGAGCAACTCGAGCGCACGGCGTTCGGCGTCCTTTCGTTGCCAGCGCAAAATGTCCACCAGACGGTTGGTGATCTGCGGCCCGATCCGATGCGACGGGTTGAGCGCGGTTAAAGGATCTTGTGGGATTAATGCGGCGGTGGCACCGATGATCTGGCGCCGCTTTGCCGGTGTCAATTGCAGCAAATCTGCTTCGCCAAGCAAAATCCGCCCGGCAACGATCTCGATCGAGTTTGGCAAAATGCCGAGGATTGCCTTACCGATCATGCTTTTTCCGGCGCCGCTCTCGCCGACCAGGCCGCGAACCTCGCCTGCGGCGAGATCGAGCGAGACCGAGCGCAATATCCGTTCGCCGGTTGCCTTGAGGGCGGCGCTCAAACCTTGAATGCGTAAAAACGGAACCGTCATCGCAGCACCGGATCAAATCGGTCGCGCAACCCTTCACCGAATTGGCTGAACGACAACACCGTAAAAAACAAAGCAATCAGTGGAAACACCAACACCCACCAGGCCTGGTGGATTGATATTCGCCCTTCCGCGATCATACCGCCCCAGGTCGGTGCGTCGGTCGAAATTGACAAATTGACGAAAGACAGGATCGCCTCGACGATGACGGCGATGCCCATCTCCAGCGACAACAGCACCACGATTGTCGGCAGCACGTTGGGCAGGATTTCACGCCGCAGGGTATCGATGCGGGTGCGCCCGACCACCTGGGCCGAGGCGACATAGTCCATCTGGGATTGGTTCATGGCTTCCGCCCGCACCACCCGGCAAAACCGGGTCCAATCGATGACGGTGATCGCGATGATTATCGATGTCAAACCGGTGCCCAACACCGCGATCAGCAAAATCGCGAACAACACGGGGGGAAACGCCATCCATACATCAACCAGACGCGAGATAATTCGGTCGGGCCAGCCGCGAAAATATCCGGCAATCAGTCCGAGGGCCGAACCCAGCAGGCAGGTGGAGATACCGGCAACAAAAGCGACGATCACGGCAATGCGGGCGCCGTGGATAATTCGCGTCAACACATCGCGGCCAAGACTGTCGGTGCCAAGCCAAAATCCAGATTGCGAGCCATCGATCCAAAACGGCGGCAATCGGCCAGCAAAAAGGTCCTGCGCAAGCGGGTCCTGCGGGCTGATCAACGGCGCAAAGGCTGCGGCAAGGATCAATACCGCCAGCCAGCCAGTCGACAGCCACAATCTGAGCCCCAAACCTCGGCGGATTTTTGCTCTACCGTCAAGCATGGCGCAACTTCGGATTGAGCAGCGCGTAAGTCATGTCGACGACAAGATTGACTACTGTGAACAGGAGCGCGAACAGCAAGACGATGCCCTGGATCAGGGGCAGGTCGCGGTTGATGACCGCATCGATTGCCATATTGCCCAGCCCCTCATAGGAAAACAGCCGCTCGATAATCACCGTGCCGCCGATCAAAAAGGTGAACTGCACCCCGATCAGGGTCAGGGTCGGGAGCACCGCGTTGGGCAGCGCTTCGCGCAGGATCACATGATTTTCGCCATAGCCCTTGGTGCGCGAAAGCAGCACATAATCAGCATGCATGGTTTCCTTGAGTGACTGTTTGAGCACCTGGCCGATAATCGCAGTAAGCGGGATCGCCAGCGCCAACGCCGGCATCAACATATGGGCCAAAAGATCGGCAGTAAGATCGAGCCGCAGTCGCAATAGGCTTTCGAAGAAGTAGAATTGGCTGGAAAACGGCAGGTCCAGTGACGGCGACACCCGCCCGGAAATATGAAGAATTGGCCACAACACGCCGAACAATAAGATCAGCACCAATCCCCACAAAAAGTCCGGGACCGATAACGCCATGCCGTTGGTAACATCGATACCGACCTCGGTTTTGGTGCCGCGATAGCGGGTCCCGATCAGCGCCATCACGCCACCCATCGCCACCGCAATAACGAGCGCGAAAATCGACAATTCCAGGGTTGCCGGCAGCCGTCCTAGCACCAATGAAAGCACCGGTTGGCGCAATGATATCGAAGTTCCGAAATCACCGGTCAGCACTTTCGCTAGCCAAATGACGAATTGTTCGGGGATCGATTTGTCAAACCCGTAGAGCGCCTGCAATCGCGCGATGTCCGCTTCGGTTGCGCCCGGCGGCAACATCATTGCGATCGGATTTCCCGGCACCACCCGAATGACCACAAACACGATCACGGCAACCCCAAATAGGGTCACCAATGTGGTTAACAACCGGGAGACGATCGCGCGCAGCAACAACATCAAAGTTGCCTTCAATCGGCGGGGGCCGTCGGCAAGCCGACGGCCCCCAACCTAAAATTACTATGATCAGGTGCGGTGCATCAAATGCGGTAACAAGGCGCCTGACGCGTGTGGGGTTACCGACACAGACGAAGAGTGCAGGATCGGCTGTACATATTGCAACAGCGGAATGACCAATCCCTCATTGGCAATATATCGATCAACTTCCTTCCAGCCAGCGATCCGCTTGGCCTCGTCGCCTTCGCCCCAAAGCGGGCCGATCATGCCGATCAGGTCCTCACCATCCCAAACCGAATGCGGGCTTGGCCCGAACATGGCGAAACCAGTCGACGTAGTCGGATCGCCAACCGAATTGCCCCAATTGTAGAATGCAGCCGGTGCTAATTGGTCGGCGGCACGCAATTCATAATGTTTGGCAATTTCGTAGACTTCGATTTCGGCTTCAATTCCGACCTTGCGCCATAGGCCGATAATGGCCTGGATCATCTCATAGTCTTTGGCCTTAAAGCCGCGGGTGGTCTGGATCTTGAACCGGACCGGGTTATCAGGTCCGTGGCCCGATGCCGCCAGCAATTCCTTGGCTTTATCCGGATCGTAGGGAACCGTAATCGACGGATCAAAGGCGATATAGTCCGGGGTCTGAAGGGTGTTTAGTGGCACCCCATAGCCCAGCAGCAAGCGATCGATAATCAATTTCTTGTCGATCGCGTAATGGGCTGCAAGTCGCACATTTTTGTCCAGCATGACGTCGATGTCGTTGAGGAAAATCATGCCGATGTCCGAGATCGGGCTGGCGGTGCCGGACAATCCTTGGCTTGCCTTGAGGCGGTCAAATTCCTCATAAGGCATTTCCAACGTGACATGGGCATTGCCGGATTCAATCTCGGCCACCCGCGATGCAGAATCGGTTACGAACTTGATGGTAACGGTTTCGAAATCCGGCTTTCCGCCCCAATAATTGGCGTTGGCTTTCAGCCGAATGAAGGCGTTGCGTTCGAATTTCTCGACCATATAGGGACCGGTGCCAATCGGGGCTGCCTCGAACCCTTCGGCGCCAACCCGCTCATAATAGGCTTTCGGCAGCACATAGCCGGTCAGGAAATACATCCACTTAAAGATGGTCGGTTCGAACCTGGCCACATCGGCGGTTACCATGTTGCCCTCGGCCTTGATGTTGGCAAGTGTCGACCAGATGAACTGGATCGGATTGCCCGTCGCCTCGTCTGCCGCCCGGGTTAACGACCATGCCACATCCTCGGCGGTAAATGGCGAACCGTCATGCCAGGTTACACCATCGCGCACCTTCATTATCACCTTGGTTTTGTCGTCGTTCCAGCCCCATTCGGTTAATAGACCGGGTGCGGGGGTCAGGTCTGGTTGCTGGAGAATAAATTGATCGAAGACCGACTGATACATGCCCTGGATGGTCGGGTTTACCGCCGAGGGGCCAACGGTCGGGTCCCAGGATGGCAAATTTACATTGTAGGCGATGACCAATTCGTCGGCTGCTTTGGCACCGGTGGGAATGCCGAGCGTTCCCATGGCCGCCGCAGCAGTAGATAACTGCAACACGCTTCTGCGACTGATATGTGACATTATGTTTCCTCCGTTTAGTTAGATTGATCGATAGGTAATTTAAGCTCCGGCAAGTTCGCGGCCGAGCAGGTAACCGGAACCGGCGCCAACCCCAGCGCCAGGCCAGGTCGCTGCTCCGACCAGATAAAGAGATGGGGTCGGCGTTTTCCATTGAGCATAGCCCGGCACTGGCCGAAACAGGAAATTCTGCGCCAGATGATGACTGCCGCAAATTTGGTCGCCACCGACCAGATTAGGATTGTCGGCTTGCAGATCGAGCGGCGAAACCACATGCCGGGCAATGATATTTGCCAAGGTCCCTGGCGCGTAACTCTCGACGATGTCCAAGACATGGTCGGCATATGCTGGTGCTACTTCTTTCCAGTCGCGGGCGGAAATCTTTTTAGTCGCGTCGCCTTTGATTTCGGCTGGCACCATACGCACTTGCAGCCACAATACGTGCTTATCCTTCGGCGCCCGGGTCGGGTCGACACTCGTTGGCTGTCCAACGACAATCACCGGCTCATCGGGCAATATGCCAGCTTTAGCCTGGGCATAGGTCAGGGCCATCTGGTCCAACGAAGGCGCAAGGTGCACGTATGCGAATTCGCGCAGTTGATTGCCGGCCGACCAGGCGGGCAAATCTTCCATCGCCAGATGGATCATCATCGTGCCTGGCGCGTGGGCGAATTTTTGCATCGCAACATCGAAGCCCACATCGCCGCAGGTATTGCCAGGAAGAAGGTCCAACAATGCGGAAGGTGCAGTGTTGGCGATCACCGCACGTTTGGCAGTTACCGCGGTTCCGTCAGCCAACTCAACGCCGACCGCCCGTTTAGCCTGGTAGCGTATCGCGGCGACTTTTTGATCGCAGATGATCTTGCCGCCATGCGCCTCGATCATACCGGTCAGCGCGGTGATCGCAGTATCGGCACCGCCTTTGCCAAGCACCATGCCGAAACTTTGATTGGTCATCGCCTCGAGATAAGGAAACAGGGCACCGCCAGCAATATCGGGGGCGAAATCAAGGTGCATACCCCATGCCGCAAGCGTGGCACGCACATGCTGGCTACGAAATGTTTCGGTCAACCATGAACGTGGTGAGGAAAGCAGAAACCGGACAAATTTGGTAGTCCAGCTGATGCCCTTTTTGCGCAGCATTTTCAGAAAAAAGAATGCAATCGCATGCTTTTTCATCGGCATGGCGAGCAGGGCGAAGAGATACTCCGCACGGTCAGGAAACTCATCAACCAAGCCTTGCCAGGTTTCCGCATCCGGCCCGGAAAATTCGGCGATACGGGCGGTTGTTTGCGGCAAATCGGTTCCAACACCCAACCATTTACCGTCGGGAAATACACTGGCAAAGCAATTCGATACCGGCACAAATTCTAGGCCATGACGGGCCAATTCGGCTTGGTTCGCCTTATGAAACGCCGATCCAGCAAACAAACTCAAATTCATTGCCGCCCAATCATGGCGGAACCCGGGGGCGGTCAATTCAAGGGTCTTTATCGCGCCGCCTGGCCGCGAAGCCATCTCGAATATTGCGACGCTCCAGCCTTTCAACGCCAGATGGGCGGCGCAGGCCAAACTGTTGTGACCGGCCCCTATAATAACGGCGTCAAAATCGGCGGCCAAATTTCTTCCCCCAGATCGTCATCGATATATTTGCAAATTCATATAATTTTGTCTAGCTTGTTGTTTGCGCGTTCTAATTGCCGGGGCGTTCCGCCGCGACTCGCATCAGGGAGGATTAATAAATGACCGCTGCAAATACGCTGGAGAATTTGGCAGGCATGTTGTTGTCGGGACAAATCGAAGTGGTCGACTGTTCCGGTCGCCTTGGCCCAGACACACCGATTCTGAAATTGCCGCCGGATTTCGCTAAGAACACTCCGGACGTAGAAATACATAAGATTTCCGAATATGACGAAGATGGCCCATTTTTCGCGTGGAATTGGCTGGTTCTTGGGGAGCATTCCGGCACCCATTATGATGCCCCGCACCATTGGGTTACCGGCAAGGATTATGCGGATGGCTATACCGATACCATCAATCCGCAGAAATTCGTCGCCCCGGTCAACGTCATCGATTGTTCAACCGAAGTGGCGGCAGATGCCGACTTTTTGCTTACAGCCGATCATGTAAAAGCCTGGGAAGGCGATTATGGCGAAATCGGTGCCGGCGAATGGGTAGTTATGCGTAGCGACTGGTGCAAACGCGCCGATGACAAGGATGCCTTTCTAAATACCGATGAAAACGGCCCGCATTCGCCAGGCCCGAGCGTTGATTGCCTCGAATATATCATATCCAAAGGCATTGTCGGTTGGGGCAATGAATGCATCGGCACCGATGCCGGAAGCGCCGGGGGCATGGAGCCGCCATTTCCTGCCCACAATCTGTTGCACAAAGCCAACCGCTATGGTCTGGCAAGTCTGGCCAACCTGGATAAATTGCCGCCCAAGGGGGCCATTTTGTTCGCCGCTCCGCTGAAGATCGCCAACGGCACCGGCAGTCCGATCAGGGCCTTGGCACTGGTGCCGCGTGGATGAGAGCCGGCCTGCGACCATGGGTTATGATCACATCATTATCGGAAGCGGCATCAATGGGCTGGTCGCTGCAGCGATGCTGTCGGCGGCTGGCAACAAAGTCTTGTTGCTGGAACGCGAAGACGTGCTCGGCGGATGCATGCGCACCGAAGAGATCACCTTGCCTGGCTTCCATCATGATGTGATGGCCGCGACCTTTGTGTTGTTTGTGACCTCGCCGGCATACGAGCACCTTGGTGCCGATTTGGCCCGTCACGGGTTGGAATTTTGCCATACACCGCACCCAACCGCGGTGTTGCGGCCGGATGGTTCCAGCGTGGTTTTGACCACCGACCGGGGGAACAATATCGCCGCGTTCAACGCCTTGTCGCCAGGTGATGGTGATCGCCACGGGATCGATGTGGCCAATGTCGAGGCGGATGCGCCGTTCCTGTTTGCCTTGCTTGGCGGATCGTTGTGGAGTTGGCAAACCCTCAAGCTTGTGGCGCGGCAAATGTGGAAACGCGGTCCGCGTAATTTGGCTGCATGGTTTGGCCAGGGGTTGATACCGGCCCGTGGTTGGCTGGAAACCAGCTATCGTTGCGAGCTCATTCAGGCGCTTTGGGCGCCTTGGGTATTGCATACGGGGTTAACGCCGGACGCGGCCTATGGCGGGCAGATGGGCAAGGTGATCGCGTTTGCGCTTGAGGCTGCCGGAGCACCGGTAGTCAAGGGCGGCGCCGGACAAGCGGCAGCAGCGTTTCGTGGACTGATCGAGGAAAATGGCGGCGACATTCGCACCGGCACCGATGTCGACCGCATTTTAGTTCGTGATAATCGCGCGCAAGGTGTGGTTATAAATTCCGGGGAGGAAATTGCCGCCAACCATGTGGTTTGTTCGGTGGCGCCGGGGCAATTGCATGCCCGGCTGCTACGCGATGTGGATATTGTCGGGGCCAAGCCGAACCATGGCGCCAGTTCGTATCGCCACGGCCGTGGCAATTTCCAACTTCATTATGCGCTTGAGCGCCCGCCGCAATGGTTGAGCGATGGTCTCGACCAGGTGGCGTTGATTCACCTTGCCGACGGGATCGATTCTGTGTCGAAAGCCTCAAACGAGGCCGAGCGTGGCATGCTGCCGCAAACCCCGACGATTTGCGTTGGCCAACCCCACCGCCTCGATCCAACCAGATGTCCAGATGGCCAGGCAATTTTGTGGCTGCAAGTTCCAGACGCGCCACGCACCATTAAGGGCGATGCCGCCGGAGATATTAAAACCGGTTCCGAATGGAACGAGGACATCCGCGAAGCTTTCGCCGACCGGTTGGAAAAAATACTGGAAAACCACATCGCCGATTTTCAGAAAATAAAGCTTGCGCGGCGCGCTTATTCACCGGCGGATCTGGAAAGGCTGAACATCAATCTGGTAGGCGGCGACCCGTATGGTGGTGCCTGCTCGATCGATCAGTTCTTTATCTGGCGCCCGTTCTCAGATTCGGTAAACCATGCCACTACTATCGGCAATTTACACCACATCGGCGCCTCTACCCATCCTGGGCCTGGTCTTGGCGGCGGCTCCGGGTTTTTGTTGGCGAAAAGGCTGGGCGCATGAACCAACAACCCAGAACCCTTGATGGCGAACTGGAAGATATGCCGCGGCTCGGAGAAATCGGCCTTCAGAACTTCGCACCCTATCTGATGAACCGGATCATGGACCGCTACAATGCCGGCATCCAGGAAAGGATGGCGGAAGTCGGTCTGACGACGGCGAAAATCCGCGCTCTGGCGGTGCTGTCAGTAATTGGCGGGCTGCAGATCGGCCATCTGGCGGTCTATGCGGTGGTGGAACAATCGACCCTGAGCCGGGCGCTGGACGCCTTGATGGCGGAAGGGCTGATACGCCGCCAAGCCGATTTACAAGATAGCCGCGCGACTAGGGTCTATATCACCGACGCCGGTCGCGACGCTTTCGAAGTGATTTGGCCAGCGATGGCCGAGACTTACGCGCAGATGTTTGCCGAGATTTCGCCCGAGGAACGCGAGGCATTTGTTGCGACCCTGCACAAGATCCTGGCGAACGTCCGCAAACACGATTTTTGAGGATCTTAAGGTGGCCGAACGCTCGTTTGTACAAGAAGTCAAGAAACTGAAGCTCGGCGAAGGCGACACTTTCACCGGCGAGGGCATTTTGGCCATCACCAAGGCGTTGCTGGAGTGCGGCATCGGCTATGTGGGCGGCTATCAAGGTGCGCCAATCAGCCATTTGATGGACGTATTGGCGGATGCCGAAGATATCTTGTCTGACCTGGGCGTGCGCTATGAGGCAAATGCCTCGGAATCCGCGGCTGCGGCCATGCTTGCCGCTTCGGTGCACTACCCCATTCGCGGCGCGGTAACCTTTAAAGGTCCGGTCGGCGTCAATGTCGCGTCCGACGCATTAGCCAATTTATCCTCGTCAGGGGTCAATGGTGGCGCCTTGGTAGTGGTCGGCGAAGATTATGGCGAAGGCTCTTCGATCATGCAGGAGCGCAGCCATGCCTTTGCCATGAAGTCGCAGATCTGGCTGCTCGATCCGCGCCCCAATTTGCCGTCGATTGTGCAATCGGTGCGTCAGGGTTTTGACTTGTCTGAAGCGACCAATACCCCAGTAATGTTGATGGTGCGCATTCGCTCGTGCCATGTTACCGGGCAATTTGCTACCCGTGACAACAAGCGCCCAAAGTTTAGTGTCGAAGACGCGTTGGCCAATCCTCGCAGCGACTTTTCCAGGGTCGTGCTGCCGCCGATGTCTTATGCGCAAGAGCAAGACAAGATTAACAATCGCTGGCCTGCGGCGCAAAAATATATTCACGAAAACCGCCTCAACGAGCAATTCGGTCCCGGTGATGCGGCGATCGGCATCGTCATGCAAGGCGGTATGTATAATGGTGTGATACGCGCCCTCCAACAGCTCGACCTGGCCGACATGTATGGGGAGACTAACATTGACCTATACGTGCTCAACGTCACCTATCCGCTGATTGTCGAAGAGTTTCTGGATTTTTGCGCCGACAAGGACGCGGTGCTGGTGGTCGAGGAGGGGCAGCCCGATTTCATTGAACAGGCATTTGGTTCGATGCTGTTTCGTGCGGGACGAAAAACCAGATTGTTTGGCAAGGATGTGCTGCCGATGGCTGGCGAATACACCGGACAGGTGATGCTAGACGGTATGGAAGGGTTTTTGCGCCAGGTAGCTCCCGGCCATTTGCCGGCACAGCGTCGTTCCCCGAACGCAAAGGAAACCTCGCCGCCGCCTGATCTGTCGAAAACCGTGCCGATACGCCCGCCAGGATTTTGTACCGGTTGCCCAGAGAGGCCAATTTTCGCGGCCCTGAAACTTGTGGAAGGCGAACTTGGCAAGCACCAAATCGCCGCCGATATTGGCTGTCATTTGTTTGCCAGCCTGCCGCCGTTTGAAATCGGTGGTGCCACCATGGGCTATGGCCTGGGCCCGGCCTCCAACGGCGCCTTCGACGGCGGTGGCGACAAGCGAGCCATATCGATCATCGGTGACGGCGGCTTTTGGCACAATGGCCTTTCGTCGTCGTTCGGCAACGCGGTCTACAACAAATCCGACGGTGTAATCGTCGTAGTAGACAATTATTATTCAGCGGCAACCGGCGGCCAGGATCTGCTATCGTCGCGGGCCAAAAACCGATCGAAATCGACCCAACACACAATCGCCGGGGCGGTGAAGGGCGTCGGTGTCGAATGGGTTCGCGAGATCGATTGCACTTATGATGTCGGGCGCATGCGCAAAACTTTCAAAGAGGCGCTGACCACCGATTACAGTGGCCCAAAAGTTATCGTCGCCTCGTCGGAGTGCATGCTCAATCGCCAGCGACGCGAGAAACCGCTTAGAATTGCGGCAATCAAACAGGGGCGTCGGGTCGACATACCGCGCTTTGGTGTCGACCAAGACATTTGCACCGGCGATCACGCTTGTATCCGCTTGTCGGGCTGTCCTTCGTTGTCGCTCAAACCCCTAGACGACCCGTTGCGCGATGACCCGATCGCCGCCATCGATCAAAGCTGCGTCGGCTGTGGCAATTGCGGCGAGGTGGCGGATGCGGCCATATTGTGCCCGTCCTTTTACCGCGCCGATGTAATCCACAATCCAACCTCCGCCGAGCGGTTCTTGGCCCGGTTCAGGACTGCCATAATCGGCTGGCTGCAAAGGCGCCGGCAAAAATCGCGTCTTTTGTTTGCGGTAGTCTAAGCAATGAGCACCGAACCGCTCGATCTTGGTAAAAGCGCGGTGGATGGCGATACCAACGCCGTGATCAAGCTCGCGATCATGGCGGTCGGCGGCCAGGGCGGCGGCGTACTGGCTAACTGGATCGAGAATTGCGCCAGGTTGAACGGCTATGCGGTGCAGGCGACTTCGGTGGCCGGTGTTGCCCAGCGCACCGGCGCCACGATCTACTATATTGAAATGGCGCCCAAGAGCGAGCGAACGCCGGTATTCTCGCTAATGCCCGCGGCCGGAGATGTCGACATTTTGATCGCTGCGGAATTGATGGAAGCCGGGCGAGCGGTGATGCGAGGGTTTGTGACTGCAAACCGCACCACATTGATCGCCTCGAGCCATCGCGCGCTGGCGGTGTCGGAAAAGACCGTGCCCGGCGATGGCATCGCCAGTTCCAAGGAAGTTATTGCCGCGGTTGACAATGCCGCCATGCGTTTCATCCATTTTGACATGGAGGCGATGGCGGTTGCGGCAGGATCGGTAATTTCGGCCAGCCTGTTTGGCGCTCTGGCCGGGTCGCAAACCTTGCCGTTTTCGCGTGACAGTTTCGAGGCGGCGATCCGAAGTTCAGCCCGTG
This sequence comes from Rhizobiaceae bacterium, assembly GCA_965248715.1. GTDB lineage: Bacteria > Pseudomonadota > Alphaproteobacteria > Rhizobiales > Rhizobiaceae > CBDFKB01. Next base: position 1,684,937 of record CBDFKB010000008.1, on the reverse strand, counting down.
GGGTGGATGCTAGCCTGCGCGCTTTTTCACACGCATATGCAAGGGTCGATGGCGGCGCCGCGCCGGAGCCGGTCGACCAACCCGCCTACGTGTCGAGTAATATCCGCGCTACGGGTAGCGATCGGTTGCTCGCCCAATGGCAGGAACTGGTCGAAAGGGCCGAGCAATTGCCCGCGCCGGTCCACCATATGGCAATGGCGGGGTTGCGCAAGGTGGTCGATTTTCAAGATATCGACTACGGGCATACTTATCTCGATCACCTTGGCGACGTGGCAATTTATGATGACCCGGCGCGGGCCCATATGTTGACCGTTGAAGCGGCGAAATACATTGCCAACGCCATGGCCTATGACGATGGTATCCGGGTCGCCGATTTAAAAACCCGCGGCGACCGCGTTACCCGCATCAACCGCGAAATGGCCGTTGACGATCAAAATTTGCTCCACATCACCGAGTTCATGCATCCAAGGGCCGAAGAGATTGTGGGCATGCTGCCGGCAGGAATCGGTCGAAAGATTGAAGCAAGTTCGACTTGGATGAGGCGCATCGACACCCTGTTTAATCGCGGCCGGCGGCAGCGCAGTGACCGATTATGGGGATTTTTGCAGCTCTTTGTGGTTGGCGGGTTGCGGAATTATCGTCGCCGCACCTGGCGCCACGCGATCGAGCGCGAACATTTGCGCCAATGGTTGGCAACCGCGCTTGGCTATGCGTCGGAAGAATATGATCTGGCTGTCGAAACCTTGCGCTGTCGGCGCCTGATCAAAGGGTATTCGGACACCCATAGTCGCGGATTATCGAAATTTGACCGGGTGATGGAGGGCATCGCCCTGATCGCTGGTCGTGATGACGCGGCCAAGTGGGCTAGCCGATTGCGTGAAGCGGCTTTGGCTGACGAAAAAGGCGAGGCGCTCGACGGCGCATTGAAAACCATTCGCTCCTTCACGTAGCGGTCTGGTAATAAGGGCCGGAGGAGGCCGGAGCCGCTTCGAAAAACCGTTGTGCGCTATAAATTTCCACGGTGCATTTCCGCACCCCTTGCTGATTAAACTTGAGCAAGTTTCGACCATACGGGATCACTTGACCGATTTTTAGCGTCTGCTGGCAAGGCGGGATTTACGCCTTGGTCTGGACGACCACCAGGAAATCCCAACAAAGTTCCGAAGGCGCTAAAAATCGGCCTCCGGTGGGCCAGATCAGCCCATCAGTTTCGTTGAGCAGCTTGTGAGATACCAGTATCGCAGTGCGCTGCTCGCCTCGCTGAGTGGACTGATTTGGCACCATCAAGTGATCCCGTATGGTCGAAATTTGCTCTAGACCGCCACCTTTTCGGTTTTGCCCGAGGCACGAATCGGCGAAAATAGTATTCTGGTGACCGGCTGCGGGTGGCCGCGCGGACCTATTGGGAGAACAATCATGAAAAAATATATTGCCGAGGCAATCGGAACTTTCGTGCTGGTATTTTTCGGCTGCGCGACGATCATCTTCATGGTCGACCATGTGGGTCTTTTGGGCGTGTCGCTGGCGTTTGGCCTGTCGGTGGTGGCGATGGCCTATTCGATCGGCCACATTTCTGGTGCCCATCTTAACCCGGCGGTCAGCATGGGCGCGCTGATTGCCGGCCAACTCGATACCTAAGACTTCATCGGCTATGTTATCGCCCAATTGATTGGCGCCATCATCGAAGCGTCGGTCTTGTATGTGATCGCCACCGGTCGAACCGGCGGTTATGATGTGGCGGTTAGTGGGCTTGGGCAAAACGGTTGGTCCGACTATTCGGTCACTTCTGTGTTCTTATACGAAGTGATTGCCACTGCAATTTTCCTGATTGTCATTCTTGGCGCTACCCAAGACGGCAAAACAACCGGCAATGAAGGGCTGATCATCGGTCTGACGTTGGTAGTAATCCATCTCGCCGGCATCGCGCTTTCCGGCGCGCTCGCTCGGTCCGGCGCTGTTTGCCGGCGGTGAGGCGATGAGCCAGTTGTGGCTTTACATCGTCGCGCCGTTAATCGGTGGCTTTATCCACAAAACTGGCATTACATCGGGCGACTGATTGCAGAACAACAAAAAGCCCTGCTGAATTTCTGCAGGGCAGGTTGTCTTCGAATTGATCTGGGCACCGACGGCTGTCAGGCTTCGGCGCGGCCGTGCTGGGCAATGCCTTGCTCAGTCAAATGGGTTTGCAATTCCCCGGCCTGGAACATTTCGCGGATGATATCGCAGCCACCAACGAATTCGCCCTTCACATAGAGTTGGGGAATGGTCGGCCATTTGGCATATTGCTTGATGCCCTCGCGCATATCATCGTCCTCAAGTACGTTGACACCCTTGTACTCGATGCCGAGATAATCGAGAATTTGCACTACCTGGCCGGAAAACCCGCATTGGGGAAAAGTCGGCGTGCCCTTCATGAACAAAACCACCGGATTGCTCTTTACCTCGTGGTCGATGAATTCATTGATCGCGGTCATGTGAGGTTCCTCTCCAGGCGAATTGCCCGATTATCGATAATAGATATCCCATTCGACCACAGGTTCAAGATCATAAATGTGTGAAAGCCATTGCCGAAACTTGCTCTAGTGGAATGAATTTGACATTTGGTGCCCATTTGCCGCATCGTCGTTTGTCAAATGTCAAATTTAAAAATTCCACTAGATTCAATATCTTGCTAGTGGTTCTTTTGATTCCAACATTTGCAAACCTAAGTGTTGCAACGGGACGCAAATGTTAGAATCGAACCGCTAGCGCTTGTCACCAAGCGTTGGAATAGCTTCGTCGCGCTATCTTTTTGTTTGTGCGTGTCATTTTTCCCAAAACCGGTACCCACTTTTGGCTGACACGGCCTAGCGGAAAAATACAAACCAGATCACCACCAGCCAAAAGCCAATATTGGCAAGGGTGATCCACACAAATTTGTCTTTCCACAAGGGTCGGTCCAAGATCGGCGGCACCTCTTGTAATCCGCTACGCTTGGCCAACCGGGCTTACTCCGGCGCGCTGGTCTGTAACGCCAGCGCGTGCAAGGTGCCGCCCATATTACCTTGCAGCGCTTGATAGACCATCTGGTGCTGCTGGACCCGGGACTTGCCTTTGAATTCGGCCGAGACCACCTCGGCGGCGTAATGGTCGCCATCACCGGCAAGATCGCGAATGGTGACCACGGCATCCGGCAGCGCTTCTTTGATCAAGCGTTCTATATCACCGGCTTGCATCGGCATCGCTCAAGCCCCTTTTTGGCATTCAACCATATTGCGTGTCCGCGCTGGTTTCGCCGCTCATATAGGTAGGAAACCAAGCTTCATGAACTTCTTGTAGTGCTGAAATAGGTATGGAGATGTTTTGGTCAATCGTCAAACAATCGCCAGCAAAATGCCCCAACAATTGTATCGGCACGCCGGCACGGGCACTATTGGCGGTGAATTGTTCCTGGTCGGCGCAGTCGACCACGGCAAGATAGCGCGCCTGATCCTCACCGAACAACAGGCTTTCCCAATCGTTGCCGGACAGAGCGATTTTGGCGCCCAGCCGGTTGGCGATGCACAATTCGGCTAGAGCTACCGCCATGCCACCATCGGAAATGTCGTGACAGGCCTTGATCCGCCGATCATTGATTTCACCGCGCACGAAGGTGCCGTTTCGAAGTTCATTGGCCAGATCGACCGGCGGCGGGGCACCGCTTTCCAAGCCGTGGATTACCTGTAGATAGACCGACTGACCAAGCTGGCTGCCATTGCCGCCGAGCAGATAAATCGCCTGACCTTTAGTGGCGCCACCGATGCGGGCGCTGGCCGCGTGATCATCGATCAGCCCGACGCCGCAGATCACCGGGGTCGGTGGAATCGCCCTTCCGTTGGTTTCGTTGTAAAGCGATACATTGCCGGAAACGATTGGCATCGAAAGCGCCTTGCACGCTTCACCAATGCCGCCGATCGCCGCAACCAACTGGCCCATGATTTCCGGGCGTTCCGGATTGCCGAAATTTAGATTATCAGATGCGGCCAACGGCAATGCGCCGACCGCGCATAGGTTTCTATAACATTCGGCGACCGCTTGTTTGCCACCTTCATAAGGGTCAGCCTCGCAATAACGTGGCGTACAATCGCTGGTAAAGGCCAGCGCTTTTTGCCCACCTTCGACACGAACCACGCCGGCATTTCCGCCGGGCGTCTGCAAGGTGTTGGCCTGGATCAGCGTGTCATATTGTTCGTAGACCCAGCGCCTGGAGCAAAGTTGCGGCGAGGCAACCAGTTTCAGCAACACCGAATTCCAGTCGACAATTGGTGAAAGGCTAGTGCGGTCTAATTTTGCCGGTGAGGGCGGCACCAGATAGGGCCGGTCATATTCCGGCGCCGCGTCGCCAAGCTCCTTAATCGGCAGATCGGCGACCGTCTCCCCGCCATGTAGGATGCGAAATCGAAGATCATCGGTAGTCTTGCCGACGACCGCGAAGTCGAGCCCCCATTTTTCGAAAATCGCTGTGGCAACCGCCTGTTTGTCGGGCCTAAGCACCATCAACATGCGCTCCTGGCTTTCCGACAGCATCATCTCATAAGCGGTCATGGCAATTTCGCGGCACGGTACCAGGTCAAGATCAAGTTCGATGCCGAGGTCGCCCTTGGCGCCCATTTCAACCGCCGAACAGGTCAGCCCAGCGGCTCCCATGTCTTGAATGGCGATGACCGCGCCGGTCTGCATCAACTCCATACAGGCTTCGAGGAGGCATTTTTCGGTAAACGGATCGCCGACTTGCACGGTCGGTCGTTTTTCCTCCACCGCATCGCCGAATTCGGCCGACGCCATGGTGGCGCCACCGACCCCATCGCGACCGGTCTTGGCGCCGAGATAGACCACCGGCAATCCGACCCCCTTGGCCTTGGAGCGGAAAATCTGGTCGGTGCGGGCGATGCCGGCGGCAAAGGCGTTGACCAATATATTGCCATTGTAGCGGCGATGGAAACCAACCTCGCCACCCACCACCGGCACGCCAAACGAATTGCCATAGCCACCGACCCCGGCCACCACTCCGGCAACCAGGTGGCGGGTTTTTGCGTGATCAGGATCGCCAAAGCGCAGGGCGTTCATGGCTGCAACCGGCCTGGCGCCCATAGTAAAAACGTCGCGCAGAATACCGCCAACGCCGGTTGCCGCCCCTTGATAAGGTTCGATGAAAGAGGGGTGATTGTGGCTTTCCATCTTAAAGACCACCGCCAGTCCGTCGCCGATATCGACCACGCCGGCGTTTTCGCCCGGCCCCTCGATTACCCGTGGGCCGTCGCTGGGCAGGGTGCGCAGCCATTTGCGCGAGGATTTATACGAGCAATGCTCGTTCCACATTGCCGACCAGATGCCGAGTTCGGTAAACGTCGGCGTGCGCCCGGTCAGTTCGACTGTACGGGCAAATTCGTCTGCGGTCAGGCCGTGTTCAGCGGCAAGAGTGGCATCGACCGCGATTTCGTTGCGCTGCAAAGGCTCAGCAGTCGGCATTTCCGGTGCTCCAACGTTGGACATCGTCGGTAATCCGCCGGCCTTTCGCGGTCGACAATAGCGGACCATAGGCCTGCAAGCGCGCGCCGGCGGGGCCAGCAGCCGTGCTCGGCTCGGCTTGCACCACCAGCAGGGGCAGGGCGGCGGGATTGGATCGCGGTACCAGCAAAAAGCGCGGCCGGCCGGTCAAGGAATTAACTTCGTCGGCAAGCCGATAGGCGGCAAAGGCGGTTTCGCCACGGCTGAACCAGCATTTTTGTGCATTGCGGGCAAGTGCCAGCATCAGCACCGTTGGCGTTCTTTGGTTTGTCATATCAAGGGCGGCAGACGGGCCGGAGGTTTGGCATGAGGCGAGCGCCAGCATTGCCGCAAGCGCGGCAATCAAGGCGATTGCGGGGCGTTTTATCGGCAAAATCATGCCGCTTCCCGGTCTATCAGTTCAAGCAGACTTGCAAACAACCCACGGCCATCGGTGCCGCCATGGGCCGGTTCAATCAAATCCTCGGGATGTGGCATCATGCCGAGCACATTACCGGCTTGGTTGAGGATGCCGGCGATGTCGTCGACCGAGCCGTTCGGGTTGGTTGCCTCCGCATAGCGAAAAACCACCCGGTCCTCTGCGCGAAGCTGCGAAAGCGTGGCCGGATCAGCAAAGTAATTGCCGTCATGGTGGGCGACAGGGCACCGGATAATCTGGCCTGGCCGATAGGCGCTGGTAAACCGGGTATCGGCATTGTCGACACGCAGCAGCACTTCGCGGCACACGAATTTGATCCCGGCATTGCGCATCAACGCGCCGGGCAACAGCCCAGCCTCGGTGAGAATTTGAAACCCGTTGCAAACCCCGAGCACCGGCACCCCGGCATCGGCTGCACGGCGCACCGCATCCATGATTGGCGCGCGCGCCGCTATGGCGCCGGAGCGCAGATAGTCACCATAGGTAAAACCGCCCGGGATGATCACCGGGCCACAGTGCGGTAATTCGGTTTCGGTATGCCAAACCGTTGCCGGTGCCTGGCCAGAAATCTTTTCCAACGCCGCGATCATGTCGCGATCGCGATTCGAGCCGGGAAAAAGGACTACGATGGGGGTCAATCGACAATCTCCACCGCATAATCCTCGATCACGGTGTTGGCCAACAATTTGTCGGCCATTTCGGTCAGGCGCATGCGGGCGTCCGCCTCGGACTTTGCTTCGATGTTGATTTCGAACATCTTGGCCTGACGTACTTTGGTTACCCCGGCAAAGCCGAGCGCCGACAACCCGCCTTCGATCGCCTTACCCTGCGGGTCGAGAACTCCGTTTTTCAGCGTCACGGTCACGCGTGCACCAAATAACATCGCAACCTAGCTCTTATCAGATTTGACCAGCACCGGCCCTTTGCCGCGATTTGGATCGTTTTCGTTCATAATGCCAAGACGGCGGGCGACTTCTTGGTAGGCCTCCAGCAAACCGCCCATGTCGCGGCGAAACCGGTCCTTGTCCATTTTGTCCTTGGTGGTGATATCCCACAGCCGGCAGGAATCCGGCGAAATCTCGTCGGCTACCACAATCCGCATCATTTCATTTTCGATCAGCCGGCCGGTTTCCATCTTGAAATCGATCAACTGGATGCCGACCCCGAGGAACAAGCCGGACAGAAAGTCATTGACCCTAATTGCCAGCGCCATCATGTCGTCGATTTCTTGCGGGCTGGCCCAACCGAACGCGGTGATGTGCTCTTCAGAAACCATCGGATCATCGAGCGGATCACTTTTGTAGTAGAACTCGATAATCGAGCGTGGCAGCATGGTGCCTTCGTCGATGCCGAGCCGTTTTGACAAAGAGCCGGCGGCGACGTTGCGCACCACCACCTCGACTGGAATGATCTCCACCTCTTTAATCAACTGCTCGCGCATGTTGACCCGGCGGATAAAGTGGGTCGGAATGCCGATCCGGTTCATGCCTGAGAAAAGGTGCTCGGAAATCCGGTTGTTCAAAACCCCTTTTCCGTCGACGATTTCATGTTTTTTGGCGTTGTACGCCGTTGTGTCGTCTTTGAAAAATTGCAAAAGGGTGCCGGGTTCCGGCCCTTCATACAAGATTTTGGCCTTGCCCTCATAAATGCGGCGGCGCTTGCTCATCTGAAATTCCCTTCAGGACGATCCCGGCGGTGTCGGCCGGACGCATTTTCCCTTGGAGCCAACAAAAATGCACCGTTGATCCGTCATAGCGCGGCGCAATTGGAAACACCTGGAAACATGGAATGCGCAGCAACCTACTTCGGTTTGGTGGCGCATTCAACTCGCGGACATGGCGTGTAGGTCAATTCGCGATTTTACGCAATCATTGTTCGTGATTTAGGTTGCCACCTATTCCTTTCGCCAGTGGATTGCTTATATTCAAACAGATGTCAGTCAGTCTAAACGGTGCATGCGGAGGCAGAATTTATGAGCTCTATGGACAAACGCGGCGATGCTTTTGAAAAAAGGTTCGCCCATGACGAGGAACTGAAATTCAAGGCCCAGGCGCGGCGCAACAAATTGTTGGGTTTATGGGCGGCCGGGCAAATGGGCAAAAGCGAGGATGATGCTGCGGCTTACGCGAAAGAGGTAATCCGCTCCGATTTCGAGGAACCCGGCGAAGAGGACGTGTTCCGCAAGATTCGGGCCGACTTCGACGCCAGCAATGTTGATCAGTCCGACCATCAAATTCGCCGCACTATGGAGGAGTTAATGGAAAAGGCGATTGACCAAATCCGTACTGAGGTCTGATCGGTGGCGCTGACGCTCGCCAAGCGCCTCGGCGCTGGCGAAACGGTGATTACCGCCTGGTCGGCAGTGCCGGAACCGGTGGTCCATCAATTACTGGCGAATTGCGGGTTTGGCGCGGTTACCCTTGACGGCCAGCATGGTCAGCATGATGAACGCAGCCTGCGCGAGGGTATTTCGGCAATCGTGTTGGCCGGCGGCAGCCCGGTAGTGCGCATCCCTGTCGGCAGCAATGATCTGGCTTCACGGCTGTTGGATTATGGCGCCGAGGCGATCATCGCACCAATGATTGATACCAAGACGGAAGCAAATGCCTTCGTCGCCGCGAGCAAATATCCGCCCCTTGGTGACCGGTCATGGGGACCAAGGCCGGCCATGCCTTTGCACGGGTTTAGTGACAACGAAGCCTGGTTGCATGCCGCCAACCAAGCCACCTTGGCGTTTGCCATGATCGAGACCGAGCTCGGGGTTGAGATCCTCGACGACATTCTTGGTCTTGATGGTATCGATGGAATATTCGTTGGCCCGTCGGACTTGGCGATCAGCTTGAGCAAAGGTGCTACTTTGACTTTGCCGAACGACGATGTGCTGGCCGAAATTGCCAAGCGGGCGAATGCCAGCGGCAAGATTGCCGGCATTTTCTGCAACACGCCTGAGCAATTGGTTGCCTGGCAAGGTTTGGGGTATCGGTTCCTGGCGCTCACCACCGATCTTAATATGTTAGCAGCAGGCGCCAAACAGCTCCTTGCTAAGGCAAAGATTTAAATAACATCACTAACTATCTATAATCAGCTAACTAAGCGAGAATCACACGACGTTTCGCTGTTAGAGCGTGTCACCCAAAAGTGGGCACCGGTTTTGGGAAAAATGACACGCATAAACAAAGAGAGCGCCCGACGAAGCAAATCCTACGCTTGGTGACAAGCGCTAGACGTGTCACCCAAAAGTGGGCGCCGGTTTTGGGAAAAATGATACGCATAAACAAGAAGATAGCGCGACGAAGCAAATCCTACGCTTGGTGACAAGCACTAGGGTTTCCTAACCTTCATTGGCTTTGATTAAGGCCCCGGTAAACAGCCGCGCGGCGACATTGGGGTTGCGCGGACGTTTCAGGCCGGCCAATTCGGCCAAACCCAGGGCGTAGTGATTACAATTGTGCGCCCAGATATTGTAAACCGGCGGACGGATTTTCGTGCGCACGATTTTGGTCATCACCTTTTCGAACTGCTGATGGTTGAGTGACACCCGGTAGACGGCACCTGGAGTAAGCATACAATCATTGGCGTGCGGGGTGGTTTTGCCAGGCACCGGTAAAGCGAAACTGGCGCCACCGCCGACAAAGCTGCCTTGCGGACCGAGCCCGGTGTAATAGGTCGTGACCGGGTGGCCGTTTTGGTTCAGATCGCCGTATGTCACATAGGTATGGCCCGACGGAAACATCGGCGTGTCGCGCATCCTGATCTCGATATAATAGGGGTGACCTGGTGTAATTCGCGCGGCGGTAGCTTTCGGCACCGGCTGCTTGGGGTATTTCTCGCAGGCATCGTGCTTGATGGTGTTGCCCAGTTCGGCGGCGCTGGGCAGTTTGGGCGATCTGGGGGGAGTGGGTACATATACCGGTTGGCTAGTAGGTGGTTCAGCGCCCAACGGATCGGCCGCAATATTGGCGAGGTTAGCCATTTGCACGCCATTACTGTTGGATAATTTGCCCGGCGCAGCACCCAAATTCACAACCTTGTTGGTCGCGACAATCGGCGCATAGGCCTTTAGTGGGGCAATTGCATTTTTATTGGCGGCCGGCGCCGGTCGATATGTCGTGGAAGTTCTTATACTGCCAGTGGTTTCGGACGAGATTTCCGCCCAGTCCGACGACATGCAGCCGCTAAGGGTGGTGGAAATGACCAATACGGTCGCAAATTTCGTTACCCGCAGCCGATCTTGGGCATAAATTATTTTCATCACAGCACCGCTACTCAATACAAACGCGACGCGATCAGGTTGCCAGCAAATTGTTAAGGATAAGAAAATGTTACGACAATCGGTAAAATCCCTGCCATGAATCTAGAGCGCAATCTGAAAAGTGGTAGCCGGTTTTCAGAAAAATTGTGCTCCAAAACAAATAGATAGAGCACTATTTGCGATTCACAAATCGCGAAACTCTAGGTATTGGTCTTGGGATGAAAACGCCCGGCTGTGCCGCAGAGCCAGTGCTGATCCGAGGTACTATTTCTCGAACTGCCAGATCTGATAATCGTCACTGCAACGCACATACAGCCAACCCTGCAGACTGAGGCTTAACCCGCCCTCGGCTATACTATCACAGGTGCCGTTGTTCACCAGTTGCAAACCATAATGGCGCAAGGCGATGATATCGTCTTTGGTGATGCCAAACCCTGGTTTGTCAGGCAGGTCGGCTAGGCGTGGGTCCATCAATTCCTTCGTTAGCTTTTTGGGCCGTTTGTCGGCAGAAGGGGTTTGGATTATGGTTTCAGCCTCAGGTTCCAGCGCCGCAGTTTGCGTCCCAGTAGTATTTTCGCTAATCGCCCCGCTGTCGTCGACAACCGGCACCTCGGCGCTCGCCACTTCCTCGATCACCGTTTCTTCGGCAAATGCTTGTTTGGCCAATGCGGCGGAAGCCGCCTCAAGTTCTTTGTTCGCCAATATTTCGGCAGCCGACTTTTGTGTCTTGCTGGGGTCAAGCGGCTTGGCGACAACCGTAGCCTTTTGATCGGATGCAGCGGCTTGGTCGGCAACATTGGTGCTGGCGTCGATTTCCTCGACCACCGGGGTTGGCGCCTGGTCAACTGCAACTACTGTAGTTTCATTGGTTGCAGCACTAGCCGTATCAACCGTAGTCTCGCCAACTGTTGTGGTTGCCGGATCGGCGGTGTTATCGGCGGCGCTGGTGCTGCTGCTGGTGATTTGGCCAGATTGTGCCGGGACCGTGCCAACGCTCGGCCTGAACTGCGGCAATGGTGCAACCTTGGGCAACGCCACATAGACGGGAGGTTTTGGTGCTTCTTTGGCCGAATTATTTTGATCAGCTACAGCCTGCAGGGTCAAACTGGTAAGCGACACCCACATCGCCACCTGGTCGCTCAACCGCCCGCCGCTGGCAACTGCGGCAAATCGCGATTTCGGATAAAAGGTAGACACCCGGGCAAAATTGTCGCGAACCTCTTGGACCGTTACCAGATTGCCCGATTTAATAGTTTTGATCGCCATGCGGGCGCAATCGGTCGCTGGACAAAGCCGAACCTGGGTGATTGGTTCGTTTACCGTCGCGGCGGATTGCGCAAATGCACCCATAGGTGCGGCAATCGAGAAAAGGGCTAAAACCAGCGCATTGCATTGCATATTCAACTGTCCTGCGAAATTTATGGAACCGGGTTACCAGTCCATGATTATAACAGAGCATGCAGCGATTTCTACGCCACTGGTGCGCAATTGACCGCAGGACGCGCGCAAGGCTTTGGCGGCCCGGGTTCGCCCGGGCTCGCTTGCAAAGCCTAGGATGTTATGATTTGTTGGTCTACAAACAATTTTTCAATGGACTCACGCTATATTGGGAGGCGTAGCATGGCAGACAAGCGCATTAAAAATAAGATGAATATCGATCGACGCACCGCACTTGGCGGTATGGCCGCAACTGCGGCAATCGGTACCGGCATCGGCACCGCGCCAGGTTTTGTTCGCTATGCGCAGGCGCAATCCTCCGCGCCGATCCGGCTTGGTATGCAGCTCCACCGCACTGGCATCGGCGCATCTTATGGGCGCTGGTATGACCGGGTAACGGCTGCGGCTGCCAAAATTATCAATGACGAGGGTGGCATTGGCGGCAGGCCGGTTGAGATCATCGTGGAAGATGACGGTACCGATCCTAAACGCGGTGCTGAGGTGGTCGAAAAATTCGCCACTCAGCATAAGGCGGATGTGGCGTTCGGAACCCTATTTTCCCACGTGGTGATCGGTTCGTCGGCGCGTGCGGGCGAACTGAAACTGCCTTATGTGGTGTGCTCCGAAGGCCATCACGTGGCCTCAACCAAGCTTAACCGCTATGTGTTCCAACCGGGCATCACCGATGTGAAATCCCAGGTGATTTCGATGGCGCCATGGATTGCCAGCAACCTCGGCAAAAAAGTGACGATGATCTATCCCGATTTCGCTTTCGGCCATGATCACCGGGACTATTTTTCCCAGGCGATCGCGGCCCAGGGCGGCGAAGTGTTGCAATTGATCCCGATACCGCCGACCGAATCTTCTTTTACCCGCTATTTCCCGCAAATTCCGGCGGCAACCGAGGTGTTGTACCATGTGATGGTGGGGCCGGGGGTACTGACCTTTGTGCGCGAATTGGGCCAGCATTTCGGTGCCAATCGACCGGAGATTTTCGGCTTCATCGATTCGCTTGAAGCGGTCAATCTTGCCACTCCGCAATTGGAGTTCCTGGAAGGGACATATTTCTGGGAAGGCAATCCGCGTTACGCGCAAGCCGACCAGAGCAAATGGGACAAGATCTATCGTGCCGCGGTAGGTGTTGACGGCAATGGCGCCTCGCTCGACGATGCCAAAGACATTTCCACCTATTCTCATATGTTCAGTTGCTGGGAAACCTTGTTTGTCATCAAGCAAGCGATGGAGGCGTGCGGCTATCAAAATACCAGCGATCGTGGAAAATTCGTCGAGGCGATGGAAGCGTTTACCGAATTTCCGGAAGGCCGCGACCATCCACAAGGCGCCAAGACCTACGATGGCAAGATTCACCAATGTTTCGGCCACCAATACATTTCCAAGGTGGATGGCGGGCGCTTGAACAAGGTGCACACCACATCAATCGAAGACGGCATTTACGAGCCGGAAGGCGACTACACCACCATGCCGCTTTGATTACGCCAACCGTGCGGCCGGCGCTTGCGCCGGTTCGCTGGCGGTGGCTTGTTTGCGGTAAACATTCGGGATAGCGGAACCATTGGACTTCGGGCCTTACTTATTTCTCGCAGTCCTTGAGGGTTTGGTACAGGCCGCCGTGCTTTGCCTAACCGCGCTTGGCTTGTCGCTGGTCTTCGGGGTCATGCGCATTGTCAATGTTGCCCATGGCGAGTTTTTCATGCTCGGCGCGGTGCTGGCATGGAGCATTACCAATTTCACCGGCCTGCCACCGGCATCCGGCTTTGTTGTCGCCGTGGTGGCCGCGCCGGCATTGGTTGGCGCGGTCGCGTTTGGCGGCGAGCGCTTGGTGTTGAAGCGGCTAAACTACAATCCCGAGGCGACGATCGTTGCCACCATCGGCATGCTGTTCGTCATCCAGCAATTGGCGTTGATCGGGTTCGGTCCCGACGCGCGACCTGTCGAGCCGCCATTTTACTTTACCATTAGGTTCCCTTGGTTCGGCTATTCCGGCTATAAATTGATGGTAATTGCGTTTGCTGCGGTTATCTTGGCCACCACCTGGCTGGTGGTGACCCGCACCCGTATCGGCATCATTATGCGGGCGACCCGGTTCGATAGCGAGACCGCGAAAGCTTTTGGCATCAATGTCGACCGGGTTTACGCAGTGGTTTTTGCAGTTGGCGCCATGTTTGCGGCACTTGCCGCCGTTTTGATCGTGCCGATCCGCCAGGCCCATTATCTGATGGGACTGGACCCCCTGTTATTGTCGTTCATTGTCGTCATCATCGGTGGGCTTGGTAGCATTCGCGGCACCATTCTCGCCGCCATAATGATCGGGCTCAGCGACGGCATCATTTCGGTGTTCTTTTCTCCAACATTGGCAAAAATGACTTCCACACTGATAGTGGCTCTGGTGCTGGTGCTTAGGCCCGAAGGATTGTTCGGGGAGAAGCAGCGGTGAACAACGCTTCGGTGCGGGTGCTGGCGCTGCACGTAGCGGTGATCGGCGTGTTGTTCGCTCTACAGTTCGTGCTACCGGACTACCATCATTTGACCGCGACCCGGGTGATGGTGCTGGCGGTGTTTGCCATGGGTTACAATGTCATGTTCGGCTATGCCGGATTACTCAGCCTCGGCCATGCGATGTTTTTCGCCGCCGGCTTGTATGGCGCCGGGCTCACCGCCTATCATTTGCAGTTTAGCGTGCCGATGGCGTTTGCCAGCGGCATTGCCAGTGGTGCTGTGGCAGGGTTGGTGATTGGGGTGGTAGCGCTGCGCACCTCCGGTGTGGCGTTCATGATCGTCACCATGATGTTTGCCCAGGTAGCCTATCTGGCAACGCTCTATTTTACCAAATGGACCCGCGGCGACGAGGGGCTAACCTTGAGCGCAGATGCGCGCGGTTTCGATATTGCTGGCTTTAGCTTTGACCTCACCAATCCAGTGGTTCGCTACAATCTCGCACTAATATTGCTGGCGGTTACCATGGCGGTGGTGTTGCGTCAGGCGACCGGCAGGCGGGGCAGGGCGTTGGTCGCCATTCGCGAAAACGAATTGCGTACCACCATGCTTGGCTACAACATTTTTGCAATCAAACTAAAGGCAACAGTGATCTCCGGGGCGATATCGGCATCAGCCGGCGCTGCCTATGGGTTGCTGTTTGCCTATATCGGGTCGTCATTTGCTGGCATTCAATATTCGATTGATGCATTGCTCTTTACCCTGCTCGGTGGTGCCGGCACTGTGCTGGGGCCGCTGCTCGGCGCCTTTATTATGTTCTACCTGATCGATATTGCCAGCTCATATACCTCCGCCCATTTGCTGGTCACCGGGGTGGTATTGATCGCGTTGGTATTGTTCTTTCCGCGCGGCATACTTGGCACAGTACGTGAAAAGTGGCTGCGGTGGTTGCCATGAGCTTGTTGTCGACGCAAAAGATCGGCATTGCTTTTGGCGGGCTGAAGGCGGTTCGTAATGTTGATTTTACCCTGGAAACCGGTGAAATTCGCGCGATTATTGGCCCCAATGGCGCCGGCAAAACCACTTTTGTCAGCCTGTTGTCCGGCCGGCTGCGTCCAGATCAAGGCGAGGTGGCGTTCGAAGACCGCATCATCACTCACCTTGCCGCCCACCGCCGGGTGCGCCTTGGCATTGCCTATACGTTCCAGATCACCAGCATTTACCCGCGCCTTCGGGTATTCGATAATGTGGCGATCGCCGCCGAAGGGGTAGCTGCGCCAGGCGCCGCTTCGATGACAATCGCCCAAAACGCATTGATCCGCACCGGCTTGGCCGACAAAGCTGATGAAATTGCCGGCCAACTCGCCTATGGCCATCAACGATTGCTCGAAGTGTCGATGGGACTTGCAGTGGGCCCGAAGCTGCTGATCCTCGATGAACCGACCCAGGGCCTGTCGGATGGCGAAATCGACGATTTCTGCGCTTTGATCCGTGCGCTCAGCGACAATACCACTGTCTTGTTGATCGAACACAATATGGATGTGGTGATGCAATTGGCCGACCGCATCACGGTGATGGATCGTGGCGAAGTGCTGGCTGAGGGCTCGTCCAATGAAATCCGCGCAAACCGCAGGGTGCAAGCCGCCTATTTGGGAACATGATGCTGAGGATCGAGCAACTCGACGCATTTTACGGTTCGGTACAGGTCTTGCGCGGCCTGCAACTGGCGCTTGACGGCGGCGAGGTTCTTTGCCTGCTCGGGCGCAATGGCGCCGGCAAGACCAGCACCCTAAGGGCGATCATGGGGCTGATCGAGGATCGGCGCGGCTCGATCATGTTCAACGGCGAAGAATTAGGCGATTTGCCGGCGCACGAAATTCCCAAGCGCGGCATCGGTTATGTGCCCCAGGGCAGGCGACTTTTTGCCGAACTGACCGTACGCGAAAACCTGGAAATCGGATTGATGGCACGGGCCAGCAAACCGGCGGTGCTGGACGGTATTCTCGACCAGTTTCCTATGCTTGGCGAGCGGCTATACCAGCGTTCCGGCACGCTGAGCGGTGGTGAGCAGCAAATGCTGGCGATCGCACGGGCTTTGTGTCTTGAACCGAGCCTGATGTTGTTGGATGAGCCGACCGAGGGCTTAATGCCATCGATGATTGAAGCGATCAGAACAATTGTTCGCAGGCTCAGCGAGCAAGGGGTTGGCGTTTTGTTGGTCGAACAGCGGGTCGATGCCGTATTGCCGGTGGCCGACCGGGTAGCATTCGCCGAAAACGGCCGTATCCGCCAGGTATTACCAGTTGGCGATCTCAAGGACGACCCGCACTTGCTGCATAAATATGTCGGTGTCGGAACGGTAGATTAATATATATATCCAAGAGATATTGTGATTATCTAATTTAAACTATCAACCATTGTAACCCCGGCTTTGCGCATCGCCTCAGTTTGTGTTGCCAGGGAACTGGCAAGGTCGATGGCGCGGCAACCTTCCAGCACCACCGTGGTTTGATAGCCAAGCCGGGCCGCATCTATAGCTGAAAACGCGACGCAAAAATCGGTCGCTAAACCCACCATCAGCAATTTCTTTATTCCCCGGTCTTTGAGATAACCGTCAAGGCCGGTTGGTGTCTTGTGATCATTTTCAAACAGTGCAGAATAGCTGTCGACGTTGGCTCGAAACCCCTTGCGGATCACCAATTGAGCGCGCTTGGTATCAAGTTCGGGATGGAAATTCGCGCCGGCGCTTTGTTGAATACAGTGGTTGGGCCAAAGGGTTTGTTCGCCATAGGCAAGGGTAATGGTCTCGAACGCTGTTTTGCCGCTTTGGTTGGCGGCGAAACTGGAATGGTCGGCCGGGTGCCAATCTTGGGTCAAAACGATATTTTCAAAACCCGGCTGCATGCGGTTAATCACCGGAACTACCTGGTCACCGCCGGCGACCGCTAGCGCACCGCCGGGACAAAAATCATTTTGGACATCGATGATAATCAATGCACTATCGCTTCCAAATTCCTGCGTCATCGGGTTTCACGGCCTCCAAAACAAGCAAAAAGAACTGGTCGACTATGATTAATCGCCGGCAATCGATCAAGCAGCACCTGGCAATCCGGCACATTGTTGCACTACGAAAATTGCTACGATTGCGGCAAACCGGGTGTTTGGTCACTTCGGCATTGCCGTTTGTGGTGGCTCCAGGCGTGGCCCACGCCCACAGCGCAGAACGTGGCCTGGTGATGCTGCTACCGACCGGATTTTATATGGCCGGTGGCGCGATTGCGGTTGCGGCGTCGTTTGCGGTATTGGCCTTTTTGCCGGCCCGCATGGTCGAAGCCGCGATGGCCGCACGGCTGCGACTGTTATGCTTGCCGCTACCATCAGCGGTTTTTACCAGCCTACTTTCCTTTGTCATTTTGTCTAGCCTGGTGATTATTGGCAGCAAGGGTGGCGGTGATCCGTTGACCAACCCGTTGCCACTGGCGGTCTGGACCCTATTTTGGGTCCTATTTACCCTGACCCAGTTCCTGGTCGGCAATTTGTGGCCGGGGTTAAATCCGTTTACCGGGCCGGCCATGGTTGCTCGGCGCGGGTTGAGATTGGTTGCGGCGCCGCTGACCTTGCCGGGCAAATTTGGTTATGCGATCGCGATCGGGCAATTTGTTTTCTTTAGCTGGTTCGAACTGGTCGATCCAGCACCGGACAACCCGGACCGGTTGGCAGTCGTGGTCCTTGTCTATTGGCTGGTCAATTTCGCCGGTGTGGTGCTTTTCGGTCAAGCGCAATGGTTCAAGCGCTGCGAACCGTTTGCCGTGTTCTTTAGAATTGTCGGGCATTGTGCGCCGCTTGGGTGGGAATTCGAGAAAGCCGCTGGCGGCCGACGCCGGTTGACTGGTTCGCTGCGCTGGCCCGGTGCCGGGTTAGTGAACGTCGATCCAATGCCACCAAGCGGCATTGCTTTCCTATTGCTGACCCTTTCGGCAGTCTCGTTCGACGGGTTTTCACGAACCTTCCTGTGGCTTGGCGCGATCGGCGTCAATCCGCTCGAATTCCCCGGCCGCAGCGCGGTTATTGCCGCCAACAGCGCTGGGTTGTTTGCCGCCTGGATTGTTCTGGCCGGACTGTTTTTCGCCTGTATTTATGCGGGAAATCATGCCGCCGGCATGGCTGGCGAAAAGATTGGCACGATGGCAGCCGCAGGCCATCTTGCCTATTCGATCGTGCCGATATCGATGGCGTTTCACTTTGCCCATTATCTAACCGCGCTGTTGGTCAACGGCCAATACGCCTTGGTGGCGTTGGCCGACCCGTTCGCACGCGGCTGGAACCTGACCGGGTTTGCCAACTTCCACGTCACCACATCGTTTCTCAACAACATCAGCGATGTCGCCCGTATCTGGAGCGCCCAGACGGTTATGATTATTGTCGGCCACGTGATCGGCATTATCGTGGCGCACGCCATTGCCGTGTCGTTGACCAAAACCGTGACCCAGGCGACGCTCAGCCAATCGTTCCTCGCCGCGTTGATGGTTTTTTATACGGTGTTCGGATTGTGGCTGCTGTCGACCCCGACAGCGCTTTGAGGGGCGGTCCACGTTGACTGAAATTTGTTTGCATACTAACAATCAAGCCATGTATCAACGGCCCGCTGAACTGAACCAGGCGCTTGCCATGCTCGAACAGCGATCATGGACGGTTCTGGCCGGCGGCACCGACATTTTCCCGTCCCTAGTAGGCCGTGCACTACCCGACGCGGTGCTGGACATTACCGCGCTTGAGGCGATGCGCGGCGTTGAAATGACCAAGGCTGGCGTGCGCATCGGTGGCCTGACCCCCTGGAGTGCCATCATCAAGGCCGAGCTGCCGCCAGCATTCGACGGATTGAAGCTGGCCGCGCGCGAGATCGGTTCGCTACAGATCCAAAACCGGGCGACGATTGCTGGTAATTTGTGCAATGCGTCGCCGGCAGCCGACGGAGTTCCACCATTATTGAGCCTGGATGCTGAAGTCGAACTGACTTCGCTCAGCGGCTCGCGGTTTATGCCAGTGGCGAAATTTATAGCCGGCAACCGGCACACCACGCTGGCACCGGGAGAATTGTTGACCGCAATCCACATCGCCAAACCGGCAACCACCGGTTTTTCCCATTTCCTAAAACTTGGCACCCGGCGTTATTTGGTGATTTCAATTGCCATGGCGGCGGCCAGGATCACATTTGACGAAGCCGATCGGGTTGCCGACGCAGCGATTGCGATTGGCGCCTGCTCTGAGATCGCAACCCGGCTAGGCGCGCTCGAAGCCGCACTTGTCGGGTGCCCACGCCACAACCTTGCCGACACCTGTTTTCGATCGAAGATCGGCGCCGCGCTGACCCCGATATCCGACATTCGCGCAACCGCTGAATACCGCTTAGTTGCGGCACAAGAATTGGTACATCGGGCAATCGCGCACATTGTCGCGGTTGCCGGAAAAGGGTGCCATGTCTGAAACCCTGGTCACCGTCAATGGCCGCAATTTGACGCTTGGTGCGGCGCCAGGTGAGCGGCTTTCGGCGGTGCTACGCAACGAACTACAATTGACCGGCACCAAAATCGGTTGCGACGCCGGCGATTGCGGCGCTTGCACGGTATTGGTCGATGGCGAACCTGGTTGCGCCTGTTTGATTGCGGTTGGACAAGTCAGCGGCTGTAATGTGGTGACTGTCGAGGGGTTGCGTAAAAACGGTTCGCTTAGTCGATTGCAGGAGAGCTTCCTGCACCATGGCGCGGCTCAATGTGGCATATGTACTCCAGGCATGCTGCTCAGCGCGGCGGCGTTGCTGGAAGTCGAGCCGCAGCCTTCGCGGATGCAAGTCGAGAATGCCCTCGGCGGCGTGTTGTGCCGCTGCACCGGTTACGCCAAGATCGTTGACGCGGTGGTGGCGGCGACCGGGTTCAACGGCATTAGCGTCGTGCCTGAGGCTGGCCACAATGTCGGCGCTGCGGTTCGCCATCTCGACGGGGTTGGCAAAGTGACCGGAGCCTTGCTTTACGGTGCCGATGGGTTGCCAAACGATTGCCTGCATGTGCGGGTCATTCGCAGCCCCTATCACCATGCTGAATTTTCGATTGGCGACCGGGCGGCGTTTCTCGCTGCCCATCCGGGTATCGCCATCATGATCGATGCCACCGATATCCCCGGCCGCAACTGTTTTGGCGCCATCGCGTCATTTGCCGACCAACCGGTATTCGCCGAAAAAATAGTGCGTTTTCGCGGCGAAGCGGTGGCGGCGATCGCAGGCAGCCGCCAGGCGGTGGAAAATTTGCCGCTTGATGACCTACCGGTGATCTGGCGCGAATTGGAGCCGATAATGCACCCGGCCGCCGCCATGGCGCCCGATGCCAAATTGCTGCACGCCAACCGCACCGGCAACATTTTGACCGAAGGGCTGGTGCGGCGCGGCGATGCGAAAAGTGCGCTTGATCAATCCAAGTATCGAGTGCGGCGGCATTATCAAACACCATTTGTCGAACACGCCTATATCGAGCCGGAAGCCGGTCATGCGATCTGGAGCAACAACCGGCTGGAACTGACCGCGTGCACCCAGGCACCGGCGCTCGACCGCGAGGAACTGGCGGCAATCCTAGCCTTGCCGCTTGAAGATGTGCGGGTTATTCCATCGGCCTGTGGTGGCGGGTTCGGCTCGAAACTGGACTTATCCTTGCAGCCTTACATCGCGCTGGTGGCCAAATTGACCGGCCGAGCGGCCTCGATTGTTTATTCGCGCCCACAATCCATGGCATCGACCACCAAACGTCATCCATCGGAAATCGATATTGAAATTGGTTGCGGTGAAGACGGCAAAATCACTGGCATGGAGTTTACCGGCATTTTCAACACCGGCGCCTATGCCAGTTGGGGGCCGACGGTCGCCAATCGGGTACCGGTCCATGCCTCCGGTCCGTATTATGTGCCGAATTATCACGCACTTGGCCGCGCGGTGCATACCAATTGCCCGCCATCCGGCGCTTTTCGAGGGTTTGGCGTACCGCAATCGGCAATTGCCCAGGAATGCGCGTTCGACGAATTGGCCGATGCGGCAGGGATCGACCGGCTGCAATTTCGCCTGGTAAATGTGCTGGAAAACGGCATGGCGACCGTGACCGGGCAGAATTTCGACAAAGGCGTGGGGATTGGCGAATGTCTGCGGGCGCTGGAAGCCGATTGGCAGCGCGCTTTTGATAAGGCAAAAAGCTACAATCGCAGTGCGCAAGCGGCGCCTTTTCGCAAAGGGGTGGGCGTTGCCAGTTGCTGGTATGGCTGCGGCAATACGTCATTGCCCAATCCGTCGACCATCCGCATTGGCATTCGCCGCGATGGTACCCCAGTGCTGCACCAGGGCGCGGTCGACATCGGCCAGGGCGCCAATACGGTGATTGCGCAAATCGCTGCCGACGCATTTGGGGTGCCGGTGCACGCCTTTGAGCTCATCAATGGTGATACCGATCTGACCCCAGATGCCGGCAAAACCTCGGCTTCGCGCCAGACCTATGTCAGCGGCGAGGCGGCCAGGCGCTCGGGAGTGGCGCTTAGGGCAAAACTATTGCGCCACGGTAATGTGGGGCCGGCGGCAAAGATCGTTCTCGCTAACGGCTCGATTGTCCTCGATGACGCCAGTAACCGGGTGGAAATCGAACTTGGCAACCTGCCGTGCGACGATTTTGACTATGTATTTTCGTCGCAAGAGACTTACGATCCGCCGACCAAAGCACTGGATCAAGACGGCCAGGGCATCCCTTACGCGGTCTATGGCTATGGCGCACAAATGATCGAACTGACGGTCGATACCGGCCTCGGCACGGTTAAACTCGACCGTCTAACCACCGCACACGATGTCGGCCGGGCGATTAATCCGCTGCTGGTCGAGGGCCAGATCGAGGGTGGCGCTGCGCAGGGTATCGGCATGGCGCTGATGGAGGAATTTCATCCTGGCCGCACCGAAAATTTGCACGACTATTTGATCCCAACCATTGGCGATATGCCGGAATTTTCCCACACTATCATCGAAGTGGCAGACGCCGAAGGGCCGTATGGCGCCAAGGGGCTGGGCGAACACACGCTGATCCCGACCGCGCCGGCAATCCTCAATGCGATCCGTGACGCGACTGGTGTCGCCATCCGCGATCTTCCCGCAACCCCCGGCAAAATACTGGCAGCACTGCGCGCAAATGGTGGGGAGGGCGGTGATGGCTGATCAACCCGTCTTAGCAAAGACAGAGAAAATCCGCTGCGATGCCTGCCCGGTGATGTGCTACATTGCAAACGGGCGCGCTGGCGCCTGTGACCGCTACGCCAATGAGGCCGGCGAATTGGTGCGGATAGACCCGCTGGTGATCTTGGAACGGCAACGCGAATTTGGCGGTAAGGCGGTGCCGTTTCTTGGTGACGATGATTGGGACGGCAATCCGGTCAGCCACCGCGACGCGTTCGTTACCGCGATTGGCGCCGGCACCACTTATCCAGACTATAAGCCGGCCCCGTTTATCGTATCAAGCCAGGTCGACGGCGTCGATATGGTGAGCGTGGTCACCGAAGGGATATTTTCCTATTGCGGGGTCAAGGTCAAAATCGATACGGATCGGCACCTGGGACCCGAGCGTAATTTGGTGCGGGTCAATGGCGAACCGATCGGCCATGTCACCACTGGCGAATATGGTTCGCAAATGCTGTCGCTTGGCGGCGTCAACCATCTGACCGGCGGTGGCAAAAAGGAAGGCCGGGTTACCTGTGCATCGCTGTTGGCGCTGTGCAATCGCCAACCGTTGGAAATGGCAATTGACGACGGTTGCACCGTGATCGTGCAATCCGGCGCGCCGCCGATCGTCAACAACGTTACCGAAGAGCGTATGCGGGTTGGCTGTGGGTCGGCCACCGTCGGCATGTTCGCCTCACAATGGAAAGATCTGGTCGACGAGGTGGTGGTGGTGGACGATCACATCACCGGGGTGATGTCGGAGCATCAGGCCGGCAAGGTGATCGCTTGGCCGGCTTCTGGCATCAAAATCAAGGGTCGGCGCTCGACCCCTGGCCGCTATTTCCAGGTGGCCGAACCCGGCACCGGTTGGGGCGGCACTGATCTTAGGGATCCGCTGACGATACTTGGGCCGTTCAATGCGAAAATCGCCCAACCCGGGCAGTCTTTGCTAATGGTGTCGACTACTGGTGAAAACTTCGCCTATTTCGAATTGGATCAAGACCTCAATCCGCAAGAACAGGAGCTACCGCCGCGCCTGGAGCAATCGGTACGGCGGATTTCCGAAAATTGCGAACCGGCCCTGTGTTCGGTGCTGTTCATGGGTGGGGCTGGCGGATCGTTGCGCGCAGGTGTCACCGAAAACCCGGTAGATCTTACCCGCTCGGTGCGCCAATCATTTACAAGGGTAACCTGCGCCGGTGCCCCGACCTATATCTGGCCCGGTGGTGGCATCACCTTGATGGCCGACGTGTCGCTGATGCCTGCCGATGCGTTCGGTTACGTGCCGACGCCAGCCCTTGTGGCACCAATCGAATTTACTATGGGAAAGCAAGATTATGCCGCGCTCGGTGGCCATATGGACCATGTGATTGATCTCGCCGAGGCGCTTGCCGGCAATACTGGCCGACAAAAAGATCATCGGCTGAGCGGACAAATCCGGATCGCACAACAGACCGATTGGCCGATTGACACCGACCGTTCCGCACCTTCGAACGGCAAGGCCAAGCCATGAGCGCAAATGGCGACCAGGGTCCGTTCGCGCAAATGATTTGCGGCAACCGGTTGCATTTGCAACATGGACCGATCGATTTGCTGATCAAGGCCGAAGGCGCGCCAGACCAAGTGGCAGCTGCTAACCATCAAGCGACCAACTGTTTTTCGACGATCCTTTGTGACTTGGTGCGCGAATTACCGGCGTTGCGCCGGCCGCTTGACCCACAGGGGAGATTTCATGGCCAGGTGGCGGCCCGTATGGCGGCGGCAACCAGCGCCTTTCAAGGCCATTTCATTACCCCAATGGCCGCAGTCGCCGGCGCGGTTGCCGACCATGTGTTGGCCGCTATGCTGGATGGCCGGCAACTCGACCGGGTCTATGTCAACAATGGCGGCGACATCGCACTTTTTCTTGGTCCCGGCCAAAATTATCGAATTGCCATGGGCGCAAACGGCGAAAGCACATTGACGGGTGGAGTGATCGAAATCGAAGCCGGCGACCGGATCAACGGTATTGCCACCAGCGGCTGGCGCGGTCGCAGCCATTCGCTTGGCATCGCCGACGCGGTCACGGTGCTGGCCAAAAACGCCGCAATTGCCGATGCTGCGGCGACCCTGATTGCCAACGCGGTAGATCTGCCGAATTCGCCCGAGGTTGAGCGGGTAGCGGCTTGTGAGATTGATCCAGACAGTGATCTTGGCGCCCGCAGGGTGACGGTCAATGTTGGCACATTGACCGACATGCAAATTGCACAAGCACTTGATGCCGGTGCTAGGACCGCCAACCGATTTATCGACAATGGCGTTATTGCCGCTGCCGCGTTGCATCTCAGCCGTGCGACATGGACAGTGCCTAATCGTGTAGGGTGCAAGCCGTTCCTGCCAGCGTTGGCAAAAACAAAACCGGAGTTCATGGATGCCTAAAGTGCGTGTTAGAAAAATCGCCGTCAATTTGGAGGAAATCCACCATGATGGCGGCCCGACGGTCGAACCACCGCTCAAAAAGGTGGCAGTGGCAGCGGTGATACAAAACCCGTTTGCCGGTCGCTATGTGGAGGACATTGCCGATTTCATGGATGATCTAAAGCCGCTCGGCTTGCAAATGGCGCAGCGCGCGATCGATGCCCTAGGTGGCGATCCAGGTGCCATTGAAAGCTATGGTAAGGGAGCAATCGTCGGCGCTGGCGGTGAATTAGAACATGGCGCGTTGTGGCATGTACCCGGCGGCTATTCCATGCGCGAATTAATTGCCGCCTCGAAAGCAATCGTACCTTCGGCGAAAAAGGTCGGTGGTCTTGGCGCGCGGATCGACATTCCGCTGACCCATACCAATGCGTCTTATGTACGCTCGCACTTTGACGCCATGGAAGTCGGTATCCCTGATGCTCCGAAAGTCGACGAAATCATTTATATTTTGGTGATGACGAGCGGCGGCCGGGTGCACGCGCGTATGGGTGGGCTTGCTGTGTCGCACGTCAAGGGGGAGGATGGGCTGCGTTAGAGCCCTTTTAATGAATTCGGAGCCATTGTGATGGAGCGATTTTGCGTCAAGATCAACCAGCGACGCGCATGGCCATACCCTGCGGTACGGCCAAGCGGCGGTGCGCAGATAATGGCGCAAAAGCGCCCATCCTTTCAGGTTTCTGATTGGCGGGCATCCGCCGCCGAACCGGGTTTGCCCGATGCACCACATCGCGCGGCACACGTTTCAGCTGCGCTCTACCTCGCAAATCAAGAAACACAATTGACTTCGAATTCATTAAAAGAGCTCAAACCGAGATTAATATGGTTAGCCGGCTTGACCGTTTGTTGGAGATCGAGATTTGTCCGAAACAAAACAAAATTTGGCTTCAGAACCAGCAACCGATGGCTATGTACTTGACGATCAGATCGGTTTCATGCTGCGCAAGGCGTGGCAGCGCCACACGGCGATCTTTTCCAACCGCATGATCGGCGGTATCACTTCGACGCAATTTGCAGTGTTGGCGAAATTGCGCGAAATCGGCCCTTGCTCGCAAAATCGGCTTGGCCGGCTGGTGGCAATCGATGCCGCAACCGTCAAAGGGGTGGTCGATCGATTGTACAATCGCGACCTGTTGGAAACCCGTCCCGACCCGGCGGATGCCCGGCGGCTGATTGTTTCTTTGACAGTCGCTGGCGAGCGATTTTCGCGCCAAGCGATTGAATGCGCAAAACCGATTACCGAGGAAACCTTGGCGCCTTTAGACGCGAAAGAACGGGCTGTGCTCTTGCGGTTGTTGTCTCGGTTGGGGTAATCGGCTGTGGATGGAATGCCGATTGCCGATCAATTTGCATCCAATGCTCCGTTGTTTGGTAATCGTGCATTAACATTGCGATAAGGGTTGGCGGCTAGGTTCAAGGGGTTGCAAAGCCACATGGGCATCACATGTTTGGCCGGCAGATGTAGTGAGTTCGTTGGCTTGATTGGCAAACAAACCATAAAGGCGCAATTGGGCGCAAAAAACCGCATTGCACACGCGGGAGGCAATTGGGTTGCGCTATTGGCGTGCGCGGTCTTGGCGGTATCGTGCCAGTCGGGCAACCAAAGCATTGGCGAACTTGCCGAAATCAACGACAAAACCAAATTTTCTCCGGAAGAATTCGGCGTTGCCGGCAGCCCGCGGATTACAAAATCGAAAAATGTGCCGAAAGGCGGCGGGCGTTATCATGTTGGCGCGCCCTACAAAATTCGCGGCAAATGGTATCGTCCCAAAGAAGATGCCAATTATTCAAAGGTCGGGACTGCTTCGTGGTATGGCCCGAATTTCCATGGCCGGATGACCGCAAACGGCGAAATCTATGACCAAAATGCGCTGTCGGCTGCTCATCCTACCCTGCCTTTGCCGAGCTATGCGCGGGTCACCAATTTGGCCAACAAGCATTCGGTAGTCGTTAGGGTCAATGATCGGGGGCCATTTGCCCATGGGCGGATCATCGATCTTTCGGCCCGCGCCGCAGATGCGCTGGGTTACCGCGCCAACGGTGTCGCCAAGGTAAGGGTGGAATATGTTGGCAAAGCCCGCATGGATGGGCTCGACGAGCACTATTTGGTGGCCTCCTATGAAGATGGTAATTCTGGCAATTTACCGTCGGCCGCATCTGGCGCCGGCACTTTGTTAGCCTCGGCGGGAAGAAGCCGGCAAACCTTGCAGGCGGTTAACAATGAAATTTTGCTGCCGCCTGAAGTTCCACTACCGCTTGATCGGCCCAACCAGATGTATTCAGGCACATCGGCGAAAATCGCCCTGCTGGTGCCGCTGGAGCGCCAAGTGCGGGCGGCACTGTCCGCAGCGCCCTTGTCCTACGCACAAAAACAGCTTATTTCTGGACGTATTGCCGCCGCGTTTGAGGCGACAACTTTGCATCAGCTCGACAAAAACGCTGCTGGTAGCCAGATTGGCAACAATGGTCTGGATGTCTTTGTCGGTCGCTGATCTTAGGAACATCTCCTAGTGGAATGAATTTGACATTTGAGTCCCATTTGCAGTTTCGCCGTTTGTCAAATGCCAAATTTAAAAATTCCACTAGATTCAATATTTGCTAGTGGTTCTTTTGATTCCAAGATTTGCAAACCACAGTATTGCAACGGGACGCAAATGTTGCAATCGAACCACTAGTCCTATTCCTCCATCCTTCTGCTGTCCTTGAAAAGGGTCCACTTGCGGGCTAAGTCTTTTTGCGGCGGATATGTACCGAGCACCGGAATATGAACACCCAGTTTGACGTAATGGAGATACGGAAGTTTGGCGCTACAATATTTAGCGCGTTTGTACTGCTATTGGTGGCCACATTTGATGTTCATGCGCAAAACTATGAGACGCGAGCCAACCATGCATTGTTGATCGATGCTGGTAGCAACTCGATCCTGTTTGAAAAAGAAGCGGATGTGCAAATTCCGCCCGCTTCACTGGCCAAATTGATGACCATGGAAGTGGTGTTCCACGCACTTTCTACCGGCGAATTGAGCCCAAGCGACGAGTTCCTGATCAGTGAAAACGCCTGGCGGCGCGGCGGCGCCAATTCCGGCGGCTCGACCATGTTCGCCAAATTAAATTCCACCGTGTCACTCGAAAATCTGATCCGTGGCATCATCATCCAGTCTGCCAATGATGCTTGCATCGCGGTCGCTGAGGGCATGGCCGGGTCGGAAGCGGCATTTGCCTCGATCATGAACCAGCGGGCAATAGAAATCGGCCTGATAGGTTCCAATTTCCGCAATTCGACTGGCCTTCCCGACCCGGATCAATATGTGACTTTGAAGGATTTGGCGAAATTGTCCCGCCATATCATCACCACTTACCCGCAATGGTACAAAATCTATTCCGAGTTGGAATTCGAGTGGAACGGCATCCTACAACGCAACCGAAATCCGCTGCTGCGTGCCGGTATTGGCGCCGATGGCATGAAGACCGGATACACGGATGAATCCGGTTATGCCATTGTCGGCACTACGCAAAAGGAAGGAAAGCGCTTTATCGCTGTCATGAGCGGGATGAAAACGAAGCGCGAACGGGCCGAGGAATCGCGTAAACTGCTTGATTGGGGGTCGCGAGCATTCCAAATTATCGACCTGTTCGATGACGAAGAGGTTATAGGGCAAGCACGGGTCTATGGCGGAGATAAACGCGGTGTGGATGTTGTTGGCAAGGGACCAATCGCCATATTGGTGCCGAAAGGCAATCGCGACCGGTTGCGGGCCAGGATCGTCTATCAAGGACCGCTCATGCCGCCGGTGCAACAAGGCGACCAGGTCGCCACGCTCAAAGTGTGGATCGGCGACATACTCAGTCAGGAAACCCCGTTATATGCGGCGGAAACGGTCGAAAAAGGTGGCCTGGTGCGACGCGCAAGCGATGCCGCCAGCGAACTACTGCTCGGGTGGATCAAATTCTAGGGCGTGTCACCCAAAAGTGGGTACCGGTTTTGGGAAAAATGACACGCATAAACAAAGAGATAGCGCGACGAAGCTATTCCAGCGCTTCGTGACAAGCGCTAGGGCGTGTCACCCAAAAGTGGGTGCCGGTTTTGGGAAATATGACACGCATAAACAAAAAGATAGCGCGACGAAGCTATTCCAACGCTTCGTGACAAGCGCTAGGGCCTGTGGACAATTTGCTATAATCGTGGCGGGCTTGCGGTCGCATTGCCCTATTTGGAATGTCGCGTCATGACCAATGCAGCAATGGGTTTGTTTGTGTCTCTGGAAGGAGGCGAAGCGGTCGGCAAATCGAGCCAGGCCGAACGGTTGGCCGCACAATTTCGCGAACTTGGTCATGCGGTAACGCTTACCCGTGAACCGGGCGGCTCGCCAGGCGCCGAGGCGGTGCGCCATGTGCTGTTGTCGGGCGCGGCGGAACCATTCGGCGCGGAATTGGAGGCAATATTGTTTGCCGCCGCACGGGCTGACCATGTCACACAAATTATTCAACCGGCGTTGGAAAACGGCGACGTTGTTATCACCGATCGATTTATCGATTCAACCAGAGTTTACCAAGGGGTGACCGGTAAAGTTTCGGGCGAATTGTTGCGCCGGTTGGAAGTGATCGCCTGCGGGCCAGTTTTTCCTGACATCACGATTGTCCTAGATCTCAACCCGCATATTGCCGCTGAAAGGGCGCTGGGCCGGCGGGCAGGGGCAGCGGCGGACCGGTTTGAAAAGGAAAAACCCAAATTGCACATTACACGGCGCGAAGCGTTCCTGAAAATCGCCGAGCGGGAGCCAAAACGCTGTATGGTGATCGATGCCGCAGGAACCCAGGAAACCATCGCCAAGGCGATCTGGCGCAGTGTGCGCGATCACCCGGCATTCACACGATTGGCCGGCGAACGCGAAAATTTGTCTGAAATCGGCCAAAAGGCACATCGATGAGCCAGGAACGCGATCTAGAAAGCGGTGTGGGGCTGGCCGATCAGTTAGCCGGGATGCCAGCACCCAATGTAAATCGGGTTCTGGTTGGCCATCGCACGGTGGCCGATCGGATTTGTGGTCTTTATACCGCCGGGCGCCTGCACCACGCCTGGTTGTTGCGCGGACAAAGGGGAATTGGCAAAGCCACATTGGCATTTCGCTTGGCGAGCCATATTTTGCGACACAGTGACCCGGCACAGGCGCCGCCGACCATGACCCAAAGCACCGACAACGACCCGGTCGACCGTCAATTGGCCAGTGGCGCCCAGCCCAATTGTCTCTACTTGTCGCGGCCGTGGCAGCAACGCGAGAAACGCTTCAAAACTGAGTTGACGGTGGCGCAAATCCAACGCGCGAATAAGTTTTTCCACGCGACTGCGGCCGGTGACGCCTGGCGGGTATGCATCGTTGACAGCGTTGACGATATGAACCGCAACGCGGCCAACGCACTTCTAAAACTGTTGGAAGAACCGCCCCGGCGATCAGTATTCTTTTTGATCAACCACCGGGCCGGCCAGTCGATCGCCACCCTGCGGTCGCGGTGCCAGTTCGCCAATTTGCAGCCGCTTGATGCTAAAGAATTGGTCGAGGCACTTGCCGCAATTGGCCTTGATGCGGGTCCAGATGCCGCGCGCATTGCTGATCTCGCCGATGGTTCGGTCAGACGTGCCGCGCAATTGATCGCCGGCGAAAGTTTGTCGCTCAATGATGAGTTGACCAAGTTACTTGGCACCTTGCGGGGCAAACCAGACTGGGCTGGGCTGCATGGGTTTGCCGACAAAGTCGCGGCAAGGGGCAAGAATGATCTCTACCAGCTTTCGCTCGACCTGGCGCTGGCCGACCTGCATCGCGATGTGCGCCTTAACGCCAGTAAAAACACAACCACCGGTGAAGCTCAGCAACAGCGCAAACGGCTTGCCCGGCTCGCCGGCTTATGGGAGAAGACCAGCGAAGCGGCGCGGGTGGTGGAAAGCTATAATCTGGACCGCAAACAACTGATTCTTGAATTTTTTCATGACTACCGCGAAGCCATATCGGTATCCAACGATAAGGCGCCAGGAAAGTCCGGAGACGCCACGCGATGAGTTCCGACAAGCGATTTTATATCACGACGGCGATTTCCTATCCCAATGGAGTGCCACATATCGGTCATGCATATGAGCTGATCGCTACCGACGCGATTGCCCGCTACAAGCGCCTCGACGGTTATGATGTGTTGTTTTTGACCGGCACCGACGAACACGGCATCAAAATGCTACAAACCGCGCGTGATCTCGGTATCAGCGCGAGCGAACTGGCCAACACCAACACCCCGGAATTCGAGCGCATGGCGCAGGTGCTCGACGCATCGAACGACGATTTCGTGCGCACCACGGAGCCGCGCCATCGTGTGGCCAGTCAGGAAATCTGGCGCCGGATGCGGGAAAATGACGACATCTATAAGGGCAGCTATGCCGGTTGGTATTCGGTCCGTGATGAAGCCTATTACGACGAAAAGGAAGTGGTGCGCGGCGAAGATGGTGTGTGCATCGGCCCCCAAGGCACGCCGGTCGAATGGGTCGAGGAAGAGAGCTATTTCTTTCGGCTATCAGCCTACCAAGACCGGCTTTTGAAACATTATGCGGACAATCCCGGTTTCATTGGTCCCGATAGCTGCCGCAATGAGGTAGTCAGCTTCGTTAAGGGCGGGCTCAACGATCTGTCGATTTCGCGCACCACATTTGACTGGGGCATACCGGTGCCTGATGATCGCGACCACGTAATGTATGTGTGGGTCGACGCGCTAACCAATTATCTGACCGGCGCCGGCTGGCCTGACAATGATGGGGATCAGTCCAGCCCTTGGCCGGCAGACGTGCATATGATCGGCAAGGACATTATCCGGTTCCACTCGGTTTATTGGCCAGCTTTTTTGATGTCAGCCGGTGTTGAATTGCCAAAGCGGATTTACGGACATGGATTTTTGTTCAATCGCGGCGAGAAGATGTCCAAATCGGTCGGCAATGTGGTGGATCCGTTTGCATTGGCGCAAGGGTTTGGCGTCGACCAGATCCGCTATTTCTTTCTCAGGGAAATCCCGTTCGGCAACGACGGTAACTATTCCCATGAAGCAATCGTCAACCGGGTCAATGCCGATCTCGCGAATGATCTCGGCAATCTGGCGCAACGCTCATTGTCGATGATCGCCAAGAATTGTCAGGGCAGGGTGCCCGAACCTGGCCAACCGTCAAGCGATGATCGAGTAATACTGGATCTGGCCTACGGCCTGGTCGATGCCACCCGTCCGCACATCGACAATCTGGCGATCCACAAGGCGCTAGAGGATATCTGGCGGGTTGTTGCCGAGGCAAATCGGTATTTTGCCAGCCAGGAACCCTGGAGTTTAAAGAAAACCGACCCGGCGCGGATGGCGAGCGTGTTGCACACCACCGCAGAAGTCGTCCGGGTGATCGCCATCATGGTTCAACCGTTTATGCCGGGTTCGGCCAGCCGACTGCTTGATCTGGTCGCAGTTGGTACTGACGCGCGAAAATTTACCAATGCCTGCGCGCAAAGTGTATTGGCGGCTGGGGTCGAATTGCCCAAACCCGAAGGTGTGTTCCCACGCTATATCGAGCCCGAGGACCTATAAATGGTCTGCTGCATCGCCACAGCAGTAAACGTCTAAGAGACACACCCGTGAAATTGGTCAATTTAACAGCTCAATTACCGGAAAACGAGGATCAAACCGTGCGGCAAATGCCACCGTTTCTGGTCGACAGCCATTGTCATTTGGATTTTGATGTTTTGGCCGATGATCTGCCGGCGGTATTGGCGCGGGCCGAAACTGTCGGTATTCGCCGTATGGTGACGATCTGCACCCGGATCAGCCAGTTCGACCGGGTTCTAAAGATCGCGCAGGAAAACCCATCGGTCTACTGTTCGGTCGGCACCCACCCGCACAATGCCGAAGAAGAACGGGGCATTTCGGCTGAGCGGATCGTCGCCTTGGCACAACACGACAAAGTGGTGGCGATCGGCGAGGCTGGTCTCGATTATCACTACGATAATGCGTCACCTGAGGCCCAGGCGGAAGGGTTGCGCATTCATATTGAAGCGGCTCGGCAAACCGGTCTGCCGTTGGTCATCCATGCCCGTGACGCCGATGACCACATGGCGGCGATCTTGCGCGATGAGATGGCGAACGGTGCCTACAATGCAGTGCTGCATTGTTTTTCGTCCGGCGCGGAATTGGCACAGGTAGGCCTGGAACTTGGCTTCTACGTTTCGTTTTCCGGCATTTTGACCTTCAAAAGCGCAGATCATTTGCGCGAAATCGCGAAATTGGTGCCAATGGACCGGCTGCTGGTGGAAACCGATGCGCCGTATCTGGCGCCGGTGCCGCACCGGGGAAAACCCAACCAGCCTGCCTTTGTGGCTAATACCGCTGAAGTGCTGGCCGGTGTTCGCGGCGTGTCGCTTAACAAAATCGCTGCGGTAACATCGGCGAATTTCTTTTCGCTTTTCGCCAGGGTTCCGGTGCCGGCCGAATTTGATGGCTTTTGTCAGGAAATGACCCATGCCTGACCGACTGCGCTTCACCTTGCTTGGGTGTGGTTCGTCGCCTGGCGTGCCACGGATCTTTGGCGATTGGGGCGCGTGCGATCCGGATAATCCGAAAAACCGCCGTCGTCGTTGCAGCCTGCTGGTACAGCGCATCGCCAGCAACGGTAAAATCACCACCGTCGTAGTCGATACCGGGCCTGATTTTCGTGATCAGATGATCGGTGCCAATGTCGGCGATGTGGATGGGGTGATCTACACCCACAGCCATGCTGACCACGTGCACGGCATCGACGATTTGCGCGGCTATGCGTTAAAGCGCCGCCAGCGTATTCATGTCTATGGCGACGAAACGACCATGACACGGTTGCAAGAGGGGTTCGGTTATTGTTTTGCCTCGCCCGAAGGCAGCATGTATCCGCCAATCCTCGACGGGCACCAAATTGCTCCCGATATACCGCTGACAATCGAAGGCGAAGGCGGCGGGATAAATTGTTTGCCATATGATCAGGTTCATGGCGATGGCCGTTCGCTTGGATTTTTGTTTCCGATTGCCGTGGGTTCCGAAAGCGGCGGCGTTGCCTATTCGCCGGACGTTAGTGGTATTCCCCAGTCAACCCTGGCGCTGTTGCGGCGCGATCTTGATGTGTGGTTCCTCGACGCGCTGCAATATAAACCGCATGTCAGCCATTTTAGCCTCCAACAGGCGCTGGAACATGCAAAGCTGGTCGAGCCGAAACGTTTGATCTTGACCCACATGCACACGCCGCTCGATTATGCGACCGTAATGGCGCAAACCCCCGATCAGGTGGAGCCGGGTTACGATAATCTGGTGTTGGAATTTGAAATCTGAGAGCAAACCACGTGCCAGTGCGTATTCCCGAAAAGTGTGTAGCGGTTTTCGGATAAGAATACGCATAAACAAAGAGATAGCGCGACGCATCGAATCCAACGCTTGGTGACAAGCGCTAGTGCGTATTCCCGAAAAGTGTGTAGCGGTTTTCGGATAAGAATACGCATAAACAAAGAAATAGGGCGACGAATCGAATCCAACGCTTCGTGACACGCTCTATCTGATCAACGCCCTCTGGCCCTGCGGTCGCCGGTAGCGTGACAAAGCTTGTATATTTCCGGCAAATCAGGTTCTAACAAGGCCTCATATATTGCGCTTCAATTTCCGCCAAGGCTAACCCATGCGCCTATCCAATTATTTTCTGCCGATCCTAAAGGAGACCCCCAAGGAAGCGGAAATCGTTTCGCACCGGTTGATGCTGCGCGCGGGTATGATCCGCCAGGAGGCCGCCGGGATTTATTCATGGTTGCCACTTGGCCTCAAAGTCCTGAAAAAGATTGAAAACGTGGTGCGCGAGGAACAAAACCGCGCCGGCGCGATCGAGGTCTTGATGCCAACGATCCAAAGCGCTGACCTGTGGCGCGAAAGCGGTCGCTATGACGATTACGGCAAGGAAATGCTGCGGATTAGCGACCGGCACGGCCGTGACATGCTGTTTGGCCCGACCAACGAGGAAATGATCACCGAGATCTTTCGTTCTTACGTAAAGAGCTACCGCGAACTGCCACTCAATCTCTATCATATCCAATGGAAATTCCGCGACGAGGTGCGCCCGCGCTTTGGCGTCATGCGCTCGCGCGAGTTCCTGATGAAGGACGCCTATTCTTTCGATCTTGACGAAGCCGGTGCCCGCGCTTCCTACAACCGCATGTTTGTGGCCTATCTGCGCACATTCGACCGTCTCGGCCTGAAATCAATTCCGATGCGGGCGGAAACCGGGCCAATCGGCGGAGATCTCAGCCATGAGTTTGTCATTCTAGCAGATACCGGCGAGAGTGAAGTGTTTTGCCAGCGCGCCTTTCTCGATATGGCGGTGCCCGGCGTCGATACCGATTTCGCCGACGACCAGGCGATTGCCGACATTGTCAAGCGTTTTACCACCCCCTATGCGGCGACCTCGGACATGCACGACAATGCTGTTTGGGATCAGATCGCCGAAGCCGAACGGATTTGCGCTCGTGGCATCGAGGTCGGCCACATCTTTTATTTCGGTACCAAATATTCCGAGCCTCTGGGCGCGCGGGTGATGGATGGTGAGGGCCGCGAACGACCGGTGCATATGGGTTCCTATGGTATTGGCCCATCCCGTCTTGCCGCCGCCATGATTGAAGCTTCCCATGATGAAAACGGGATCGTGTGGCCGGATGCGCTCGCCCCGTTCGCGGTTGCGTTGATCAATATGAAACCAGGGGACGCGGCATGCGACGCGGTTGCGGCCGATCTTTATCAACGCTTGAGTGCTGCTGGCGTGGAAACCCTTTATGATGATAGCGACCAGCGCGCCGGCGCAAAATTCGCGTCCATGGACCTGATCGGTCTGCCCTGGCAATTGGTGGTCGGTCCACGCGGGGTGGCGGCGGGAACTGTGGAACTGAAGCGACGGTCCAACAATGAACGCGAAACTATGACCCCCGATGAAGTGTTCAATCGCTTGACAGCCGGGAGCGCCTGATTGGCCGTACATGCAGCAATTTTAGCCGAGCGTTCCGCAGGAGTTTCCACCTCCAGCGCTGCCGGAGCCTTTGCGCCCTATGAATGGATGATCGCCTATCGATATTTGCGCTCACGGCGCAAGGAGACCTTCATCTCGATCATCGCCGGCTTTTCCTTTCTCGGTATTATGCTGGGAGTTGCCACCTTGATCATCGTGATGGCGGTGATGAACGGGTTCCGTGGCGAACTGCTCGACCGCATTCTTGGCATCAACGGCCACCTGATTATCCAGTCGGTTGATGGAGTGCTGGAAGATTATGACGCCATGACCGCGCGGATTTCTTCTGTCGACGGGGTCAATTATGTGGTGCCGCTGGTTGAAGGCCAGGTTTTGGTATCAAATGGACAGGGCGGGTCCGGCGCACTGGTACGCGGCGTGCGCGAACAAGAGCTCAAACAGATCGAGGCGGTGGCCGACAATGTGCGCCAAGGCACCCTCGACGGGTTCGACACGATTGAAGGGGTGGCGATTGGTTCGCGCTTGGCGGTCAATCTCGGCTTACGGCTGGGCGACCCGATTACCCTGATTTCGCCAGAGGGCGATGTGACGCCGTTTGGCGTGACCCCACGGGTAAAAAGCTATCCAGTGGTGGCGATTTTCGAGATCGGCATGTCGGAATATGATGCCTCGTTCATCTTCATGCCGCTTGCCGAGGCACAATTGTATTTCAACGCACCGGACCGGGTGACGGTTATCGAGGTGTTTCTTGGCGACCCCGACGCGGTTGGTGGCTTCCGAGATCTGGTAGAAAGCGCGGCTGAGCGCCCTGTATTTCTGACCGATTGGCGCCAGCGCAACGTGACGTTTTTTGAAGCATTGGAGGTCGAGCGCAACGTTATGTTCCTGATTTTGACCCTGATCGTGCTGGTGGCGGCGCTCAACATCATTTCTGGCCTCACCATGTTGGTCAAAGACAAGGGTAGGGATATTGCCATATTGCGCACAATGGGGGCGACACGGGGCGCGATATTGCGGATATTCTTCATTACCGGCTCGGCAATCGGTGTGTTTGGCACTGTTGCCGGCGTGACATTGGGTTTTTTGGTTTGTCGCAATGTGGAAGCGATCCGACAGTTTTTATCTTGGCTCAGCGGCACAATATTGTTCAATCCGGAACTGTATTTTCTGTCGAAACTGCCCGCCGATATGGATCTTGGCGAAACGCTGAGCGTGATCATCATGGCGCTCACATTGTCGTTTCTGGCAACGCTGTTTCCCGCCTGGCGGGCCGCCCGGCTCGATCCGGTGCAGGCGTTGAGATACGAGTAAGCGGAAACCATGGCGGCATCTCAAAAACTGCCCCTGGCACTGGAAATGCGGGCCGTTCGCCACCATTACCGTTCGGCTGCGAACCGGTTGGACATTTTGGACGGGGTTGATGTACGCTTGGCGCCGGGCGAATTGGTGGCGCTGGTGGCGCCATCGGGTGCAGGTAAATCGACTTTGCTGCATCTGGCCGGCTTGTTAGAACGGCCAAGCGAGGGCGAGATTTCGATCAATGGTGCGCCGACCAGCGGCCTTAGCGACGATAAGCGCACCCGATTACGGCGCAACGATATTGGTTTTGTCTATCAGTTTCACCATCTGCTGCCGGAATTTTCGGCACTGGAGAACCTGGTGCTGCCGCAATTGATCCGCGGTATTGGCCGCACCCAAGCGCACGAGCGCGCCAGCCAATTGCTCGAATATTTACGCATCTCCGATCGCGCCGATCACCGGCCATCCGAATTGTCAGGTGGCGAACAACAGCGGGTGGCGATCGCCCGCGCGGTGGCCAATGCACCGCGTTTGCTGCTAGCCGACGAACCGACTGGCAATCTGGATCCGGAGACCGCCGGCAGGGTATTTGAAATGCTGGTTGGCCTAGTGCGCAGCTCCGGGCTGGCGGCGCTGATCGCCACCCACAACTACGACCTCGCCGGACAAATGGACCGCAAGGTGACGATCAAAGCCGGCCAAATCACCGCCGCCTGATCGCCTGTAGTGGAACTGCGCGAACCACCGCTTTTCCCGATTAAATATTCCCCCAATTTTCGCTCTTCCAGACGCCTTGACTTCTAAAAAGAACAATAATAGAACATATCAGGTACATATAGGGGTTGTGAAGGGAAAGATGATGGTTATGCGCGACATAGCAGCACTCGGTTCGGTTGGCCTGATGATGGCTTCGCTCATGGTTTGGGCTGACATCTTGTTCGCCATCGGCTGATTTTGCCCCTCGCCGTGGGGCGCTCCACAACTTTTCCGGTGCTTTGATGTATCGGGCCTTACCTTTGTAGCTGGCATGGCTATCGTGTGCGCAATGGGCTGGTAGGCTGGAGGCCGGTATGGCGGACGATCCACGTGCGGACGATCAATATGCGGGCAACAAGCGCGTGGACGATCCGTGCCCGGTTGATCAAAACGCCGATGTTGCAAAGGCCAGTGCCGCCGGTGTGGTCGGCGGGCAATTAGATGGGCCCACGCTACAGGAAATAGTGACAGGCGGTGATGAGGAACGACTGCGCCAGGATGCTGGTCCTGGAGGCGATGAGTTTGGCGACGCCAATGGGTTTGGCGGAGCCGATGGGTTTGCCGGGGCGAAAACTGCGCCATATGGCGCTCGCCATGCGCCATTCGTTCACCTGCACGCCCATTCCGCTTATTCATTGCTTGAGGGTGCCATACCCCTGGCGCGGCTGATCGATCTGGCGATAAAGGATGGTCAGCCGGCGTTGGCAATTACCGACCGCAACAATTTGTTTGGCGCGCTTGAATTTTCCGAAACTGCGGCCACCAATGGCCTGCAGCCGATTATGGGGTGCGCGCTCGCAGTGCATTTCGATGAATTTGTCCAGCACGGTGCCGGGCATTTGCGCGAAGATGAGCCGGCACTCGTGCTGTTGGCGACCAGCGACAGCGGCTTTGCCAATCTGGTCAAATTGGTCAGCCATGCCTATATGGCCGCCGAACCCGGCGGCAGCCCGACCGTATCGCTTGATGATCTGAAGCGCTTTGGTGATGGGTTGATCGCACTCAGCGGCGGCCCGCAAGGCCCGCTTGATCGCACCATCATGCAGGGCGATGGTCAAGCAGCGCGGCAAATTGCCATCATGTTGGCGGAAATATTCGGCAACCGGTTTTATGTCGAATTGCAGCGCCATCGCGGCCGCGCGCTACATATCGAACCGGCACTGCTGGAAATCGCCTATGAATTGGAACTGCCGATTGTTGCGACCAATCAGCCGTATTTCGCAAGCCCGGAGGATCACGAGGCCCATGATGCGTTGATCTGCATAGCTGCCGGGTGCGTAGTTGCCCAAGATGATCGCCGCCAGGTAGCCGGTGATCATTATTTCCGCACTGCCGACGAAATGGTGGAGTTATTCGGTGACCTGCCAGAGGCGATTGAAAACACCATCGAGATTGCTCGCCGCTGCGCGGTTCGTGCATTCAAACGGACACCGATATTGCCGCGATTTGCGGCGCTCTCGTCCGACAGCGGTCAAGACCAAACCCTGGCCGCCGAGGCGGCCGAATTGGAACGCCAGACCCGGGAGGGCTTGGCTGCCCGCTTCGAGCAGTTCGAGCCGGCAGCCGGATTTTCCCGGCAAGACTATGTCACCCGTCTTGAGAGCGAACTTAGCGTCATCAGCCAGATGAATTATCCGGGCTACTTTCTGATTGTCGCCGACTTTATCAAATGGGCCAAGGAACGTCGCATTCCGGTTGGTCCTGGCCGCGGTTCGGGTGCCGGTTCGCTGGTCGCTTGGGCGCTGACGATCACTGATATCGATCCAATGCGCTTTACGTTGCTGTTCGAGCGTTTTCTCAATCCCGAACGGGTGTCGATGCCGGATTTCGATATCGATTTTTGCCAGGACCGGCGCGAGGAGGTGATCGCCTATGTCCAGGACAAATATGGCCGCGAACAAGTAGCGCAAATCATCACCTTCGGCTCCCTGCAGGCGCGCGCAGTGTTGCGCGATGTCGGCCGTGTGCTGCAAATGCCCTATGGCCAGGTCGACCGGCTGTGCAAACTGGTGCCCAACAACCCGGCCAACCCGATCACCCTGGCCCGGGCGGTTGAAAGCGAACCGCGCCTGCAAGAAGCGCGCAGCGGGGAGGATGGTGTTGACCAGCTGATCGCGATCGCCATGCGTCTTGAAGGGCTTTACCGGCATGCGTCCACCCATGCCGCGGGTATCGTAATCGCTGACCGGCCGCTTGACGAATTGGTGCCAATATATCGCGACCCACGCTCGGACATGCCGGTCACTCAATATAACATGAAGTGGATCGAACAGGCCGGCCTGGTGAAATTCGACTTTCTCGGCTTAAAGACCCTGACAGTGCTGGAGACCACGGTTTCGTTTGTTGAGCAAACCGCCGGTGAGCGGATTGACCTTGCTACCATTCCACTCGACGACCAGCGTACCTTCGATATGCTCACGCGGGGCGAGACCGTTGGTGTGTTCCAGTTGGAAAGCCAGGGTATGCGCAAGGCGTTGCTCGGCATGCGGCCTGACCGCTTCGAAGACATCATCGCATTATTGGCACTATACCGGCCGGGGCCGATGGACAACATCCCGACCTATATTGCGCGCAAGCACGGCGAGGAGGAACCCGACTATATCCACCCACTGATCGAGCCGGTGCTAACCGAAACCTACGGGGTCATCATTTACCAGGAACAGGTGATGCAGATCGCCCAAATCCTGTCCGGGTATTCGCTTGGCGAAGCCGATATCCTGCGCCGAGCCATGGGTAAGAAGATCCGCTCGGAAATGAACCAGCAGCGAGAGCGGTTTGTTTCCGGTGCCAGCGATAAAGGTATCGACAAGACCCATGCCGATTTGATTTTCGATTTGTTGGCCAAATTTGCCGACTATGGATTCAACAAATCCCACGCTGCCGCTTACGCGCTGGTTTCCTACCAAACCGCTTATTTGAAGGCCAATTATCCAGTCGCATTTACTGCCGCGACCATGG
The DNA here is from genome assembly GCA_965248715.1 of Rhizobiaceae bacterium. Classification (GTDB taxonomy): domain Bacteria; phylum Pseudomonadota; class Alphaproteobacteria; order Rhizobiales; family Rhizobiaceae; genus CBDFKB01. The sequence continues at coordinate 1,644,116 of CBDFKB010000008.1, read as the reverse complement.
CGCTTGATATCGGTAACACTGACAAATTGGCCGAATTCTATCGCGAGGCCGAACGGCTCGGCATTGCCGTGTCCCTACCTTCGGTGCAAACTTCGTTTGCCGGTTTCGCAATTGCCGACGACGCGATTTTGTATGCATTGGCAGCGATCAAAGGGGTCGGTGAGCAGGCGGCCCAACATATTGTCGAAGTGCGCCAAGCCGGTGGCCAGTTCGCCAATTTGACCGGGTTTTTCAACCGAATTGATATTACACAGGTCAATCGGAAGGCATTGGAGAGCCTGATTGTCGCCGGCGCATTTGATTGTTTCGCCTATCCGCGCGAACAAATCCTGGGTGGACTGGAGCGGTTGGTTGATCACGCCGCCCGTTCGGCCGACAACCGCGCTCGCGGCCAATCGGATATGTTTGGGGCCGGCGCCCGCGAGGACGCAATCATCTTGGCGCCGGTGGAAAGCTGGCAGTTGTCGGAAAAGCTGCACCGCGAATTCCTGGCCGCTGGATTTTATCTAAGCGCCCATCCGCTCGACGAATATCGCCCGGTATTGGAGCGGCTAAGGGTGCAATATGGTGCCGATTTCACCGAGGCGGTAAAAAATGGCGCCACCGCCGGGCGTTTGGCCGGCACCATCGCGTCGCGCCAGGAACGGCGTACCCGCACTGGCAATCGCATGGGCATCGTCACGGTTTCCGACCCGTCGGGGCAATATGAAGCGGTGATTTTTTCCGAAGGGCTGGCGCAATATCGCGAATTGCTGGAGCCTGGCACCGCGGTTGTCATGCTGGTCGATGCGGAAATGCGCACAGAAGGGGTCAGCATCCGCATCCAGACCGTACAGCCGCTCGAGCAAATAACCGCCGATGTGCGCCAGGATCTAAGGGTGTATGTGCGTGATGATGAACCGGTTGAAACAGTGGCAGAACATTTAAAGTGTCCCGGCGATGGCCGGGTGAGTTTTGTCATTGTGCAAAATATGGGAGAGCGCGAAATCGAAATCGCACTTGGCGGGCGTTACCAGGTCTCACCAAAAATTGCCGGCGCAATGAAGGCGGTTCCCGGCGTGTTGGATGTGGAACTGGTATAATAGGCATTAAAGAACGGTTTCCCGAACTAGCGGAATGGCAGGCAAAAAAACCGGCGGCAAATAATGCCGCCGGTTGATTATTTTTTGGATAGATCGCGCTGAATTTATGCGAACCACCAACGCTCGGCTGCTTTTTCGCCATCGAATTCCCAATTCGCAGCAACGGCTTCGTCGTGGGCCAATTTCTTGGATAGACCCATGATGTAGTTGGCGAACATCGGGGCAATCACGCCGCCGTCATCATTTATAAGCTGCTGGGTTTCGAAGTACATCGCGCGGCGTTTGGTTTCATCCAATTCACCACGTGCTGCGAGCACAATTTCGTTGAACTTCTTGGCCGCGTCTGTGGTGCGCCAAGCGGTGTCGTTCCACTCGGTATCCGCCACATAGGCTGATGAGTACATCCAGTCCTCGGTCGGACGTCCGCCCCAATAGCAAGCGCACCAACCTTTTTTGTTCCAGACATTCGACCAATAACCGTCTTTGGGTTCGCGCACGATATCAATGTTGATACCGGCCGCTTGCGCTGACGATTTGATCAACTGGGCGGCATCCACAGCGCCGGCAAAGGCGGCGTCAGAAGCCGAAAGCTTGATTGGACCGGAATGGCCTGACTTCTTGTAGTGATGTGCGGCTTTATCGGGATCATATTCGCGTTGGGGAAGATCGGCGGCATGGAACCGGTTGGCGGTCGATATCGGATGATCATTGCCCAGAGCGCCGTGGCCAAGCAGGATCTTGTCGACCATTTCCTGGCGTTTGAGGCTCAATTTGAGTGCCATGCGCAGATCGTAATTTCCGAAAGGCTCCGTATCCAGACGCATCGGGAAGGTGTAGTGCAGAGTTCCAGTCTTCTCAAGGATATCGATGTTCGGGTTACGCGCCATCAACGCGACGGTTTTCGGATCCAAACGGTCGATCGCGTCCACATCGCCGTTCATCAAAGCGCTTTGGCGCGCAGTAACGTCGACAATCGAAAGCGTCAGAACTTCGTCGAAATGGGCACGGCCTTCTTTCCAATAGTTTTCGTTGCGCACAAACTCGGCACGCACGCCCGGCTCAAAGTTTTGCAGCTTGTAGCCGCCGGTGCCAATGCCGTCGATCGGGTCGATCGCGCCGTCTTTGGAGGCCATGATGCGCAGGTGATAATCGGAGACGATGAACGGGAAATCAGCGTTCGGGTTATCAAGGGTAACCACAACCGTGTGGCTGCCGTCTTTGCGAATTTCGGTGGCCGATTGCAACAGGCCCTTGGCGGCAGATTTGGTTTCTTCGCCGCGGTGATGGTTGAGCGATGCGATCACATCATCGGCGTCCATCGACTTGCCGTTGTGGAATTCCACACCCTTGCGCAGCTTGAAGGTCCAGACCGTGGCATCGTCTGAAGCATCAATGCTTTCTGCTAGTTCCGGGACCAGATTGCCGTCATTGTTAACTTCGGTCAGATGGTTGCCAAATGTATTGCTAATTTGGGTCATCAGACCGTTTTCGGTGGTCGCGGGATCAAGCGAATCCGTGGTCGATCCATGGCCGTTGCCGAGCCTGAGCATGCCGCCTTTTTTCGGCGTCATCGCCATCGCCTTGCTGGCCATCGACATCGCGATAGGTAATGCGACACCGGCCGCCAGCGCTGAAGTCATAAACTGGCGACGGTCAATCAGACCTTTACATAATTTATCAGCATTTTCTTTGATGTACTTGTTTTTCATTGAGAAATTCCTCCTTTGAGTTCCTCCCAGGCCGCCCCCTTTTTGGACATTCGGCCGGCATCTGCAATAATCCACTACCACAAATTTGCGAGAATATGGACGCATATTTTCCATTGCAACGCAAGTATGGTTCGATGCTTGGCATCTTACACAATTGGTTGAACTTGGCCAAGTTACAAGCATACCCTTATGCTTTCGAATTTCCTAATTTTGGCGGCCAACTTGAAAAAAGTGCCGCGCCATGGCTTTACACGAGTGTGATGCAGCAATAGTCTTGGACAAAATCGAGCGGCGAAAGTGCCGCCGGCTACCGGGCATCAGGGAGCAGCCTTTGCATCCGATATTATTGACCGTGTTGCAGCGTTTGGCGCTGGGGCTCATGACACTGTTTGCTGTGTCAGTGATTATTTTCAGTTCGATCGAATTGTTACCGGGTGATTTTGGCGAGGCGGTGCTTGGACAAGCTGCCACCGAGGAAACGGTAGCCGCATTCCGCAAGGAGCTCGGTCTCGATCAACCACCCCACATCCGCTATATCCAATGGGTCGGCAATATGTTGACCGGAGATTTGGGCACATCGTTTTCGGGCCGTGCATCTTCTGGGGTCGACCGATCACGGGCGGTGGTTGATCTGGTGGCGCCGCGCCTTTGGAACACACTTTTCCTGGCCGGTATGACCGCGATGATTGCGGTGCCGCTGGCGCTGTTTCTTGGCGTGACTGCCGCGCTTTATCGCAATTCGATCTATGACCGGGTGGTCAATGCCGCGACGTTGACGACAATTTCGTTTCCGGAATTTTTTGTCGCCTATTTGTTGATCCTGTTTTTGTCGTCGCTCTATCCGATATTCCCATCGATAGCGAATGTTACCGCGGATTTGTCAATTACTGAACGGATTTATAAAACGGCATTGCCGGCGCTGACACTGACCATGGTGATCGTGGCCCACATGATGCGCATGACCCGTGCCGCGATCATCAATCTGTTGGCGAGCCCCTACATCGAAATGGCACAGCTAAAGGGCGTTTCGCGCATGTCGGTCATTGTTTATCATGCGTTGCCCAACGCTTGGGCGCCGATCGTCAACGTTATTGCGTTTAACCTTGCTTACCTGGTGGTTGGCGTCGTGGTTGTTGAGGTGGTGTTTGTTTATCCAGGTGTCGGCCAGTTGATGGTCGATGCGGTGACCTCCCGCGACATTCCGGTGGTGCAAGCGTGTGCGCTGATATTTGCTGCCACCTACATAATTCTCAACCTGCTGGCTGACATTGTGTCGATCATCACCAACCCAAGGCTGTTGCATCCACGATGAGCGAAGACCCTCAAACCTATTCTGCCGCCGGTGAAGTCGGCCAGGTACGATTACGCCGGACCAGGATGCAGCGCATCTGGATCGAATTGAAAAAGGCACCTCCCACCGCCTGGTTCGGCATGATCGTGATCGGATTTTATCTGTTCGTGGCCGTGTTTGCGAACTTTGTCGCACCACATGGCGAGGCCGAAGTTTTTGCTGCTGCTTATGCGCCGTGGGGCGGTGAACATTTGGTTGGCACAGATCAGATCGGCCGCGACATATATTCACGGCTGATATTTGGCGCCCGCAATACGGTCGGTATAGCTCTCGCCACCACGTTTTTATCGTTCTTAGTCGGCGGCGGCCTTGGTCTGATGGCTGCGATCAGCCGGGGCTGGACCGACCAAATTCTCAGTCGGATTGTCGACATATTGATGGCGATCCCAAGCCTGATTTTCGCCCTGATGTTGTTGTCGATCTTTGGTTCTACGATTACCAGCCTGATCGTTATCATCGCCATATTGGATTCAACCAGAGTGTTCCGGTTGACCCGCGCGGTGGCGATGAATGTGGTGGTGATGGACTATGTGGAAGCGGCGCGGCTGCGCGGTGAAGGCACCGGCTACATCATGCGGCGCGAAATCCTGCCGAACATCATGCCGCCGCTGGTGGCGGAGTTCGGGCTTCGGTTCTGCTTCGTTTTCCTGACTATTGCCGCGCTGTCATTCCTGGGCGTCGGCATTCAGCCACCTACCGCAGACTGGGGTTCCATGGTACGTGATTTCGGGTCGCTGATCCAGTTCGCGCAGTATGACATTACTGCAGCCATGACACCGCTGTTGCCGGCGGCAGCGATTGCGCTGTTGACAGTAGCGGTTAACTTCGTGGTCGACTGGTTCCTGCATAAAACAAGCGGATTGCGCGATGAGCACTAAAAGTAGCGGCAGCGCCAAGGGGGATATCCTCCTTGAAATGCGCGATATCGTTATCGATGGTTATAGCGATGAGCGTTGGCACGAGATCATCAAGGGTCTTGATCTTACCTTGCGTCGCGGCGAGGTAATGGGGTTGATCGGCGAATCCGGCGCTGGCAAATCAACCCTTGGCCTGGCGGCGATGGGGTTCGCGCGGCCGGGTTGCCGACTGACCAGCGGCGAAATCACCTTCGACGGCATCGACCTAATCAGCACGCCGGAGGCTGAAAAACGGAAATTGTGGGGCTCGCGCATCGCTTATGTGGCGCAATCGGCGGCGGCCTCGTTTAACCCGGCCCACCGGTTGATCGATCAAACCATTGAATCCGGCGTGCGTCACGGCACCGCTACTTCCGAGGACGCCAAGCGTGACGCCCGCGCATTGTACGCGGCCATGCAATTGCCCGATCCCGATAATATCGGCGACCGTTATCCGCACCAGGTCTCAGGCGGCCAGTTGCAGCGCGCGATGACGGCGATGGCGATGACTTCGCGTCCCGATCTGATCATTTTCGATGAACCGACGACCGCCCTCGACGTAACTACACAGGTCAACGTTTTGGCGGCCATGCGTAAAGTAGTCGATGAATTCAACACGGCAGCGATTTACATTACCCACGACCTGGCGGTGGTGGCGCAGATGGCCGATGTCATCAAAGTGCTGCGCTATGGCGAGGAGATGGAAGAGGCCGAAACCCGCAAAATGCTCACCAGTCCCGAACACGCGTACACCAAATCGCTTTGGGCGGTGCGCTCAATCGTCAAGCCGGCCGAGACTTCCAACGATAAGATCCTGGAAATCGAAGGGGTAGATGCAGCCTATGGTGCTGGTCTGAAGGTGCTCGACAACATCACAATTTCTGTGCCACGCGGCCGCACGGTGGCGATCGTCGGCGAATCCGGTTCTGGCAAATCGACCGCGGCCAGGGTGGTGACCGGTCTGTTGCCGCCCAGCAAGGGAACGGTGAAGTTTAATGGCGAATTGCTGCCGCCAGCCTTAAAGAACCGTTCGAAGGATCAATTACAGCGCATCCAAATGATTTATCAGATGGCCGATACAGCGATGAACCCGCGCCACACCATGCGCGATATCATCGGCCGGCCGTTGGAATTTTACCATGGCTTGCGTGGCAAGGCGGTGGACGATCGAGTAATCGAACTATTGGAACTGATCGAACTCGACGAGGGTTTTATCGACCGGTTGGCAAACGAACTGTCCGGTGGTCAAAAACAACGCATCTGTATCGCCCGTGCGCTTGCTGCCGAGCCGGAACTGATCATTTGCGATGAGGTAACCTCGGCGCTCGACCAGATCGTGCAGGAAGGCATTTTAAATCTTTTGATGCGGCTGCAAAAAGAGCTGAACGTCTCCTACATCTTCATCACCCACGACATCGCCACGGTTCGCGCGATTTCCGATGAAATTGTCGTCATGTTCAAGGGCGCGGTGGTCGAGCAAGGATTAAAGGATGAGATATTCGAGCCGCCATATCCCGACTATACCCAGCTATTGCTATCGTCGGTGCCGGAAATGGATCCAGATTGGTTGACCGGCCTGCTGAAAAAACGCGACGAGCTTGGGATTACCTTGACCGATTGATGTGAGCACCTTGGGTTGATCTCTCGGCGCCGCGCAGGCGCAAATCTCGGCTACGCAAGTGGTTTTTCGGATGGCAAGCTGGGGCAGGCGACGAGTTCTTACCTCGGCAGTGCTTTAATCCATTTGATGAACAGTTCGCTTACCGGCGCGGTGTTGGCAGGGCTAACGATATCACCGGTGATCACATGATGGGTTTTGCTCTCGGGACTGTCGAGTTTGACTACTTCCTTCGGCCCGCCCCAGGCTGCGACAACCTTGTCGGTCGCCGCCGGCACCACCACCTGATCCTTGTCGGAGTAGACAAACAGCGCCGGCAATTTTATCGCTGAATAGTCGACCTGTTCGGCCATTTTCATCATAGCGCCCATGGTTGTAAAGGCGGTGCTTGGAAAACGCATGGTCCACCAGCGATCGTGTTCCTCGTTGAGTGGTGTCCACCTAATTTCGCCGCCTGCAATCAATGGCATGATCTGCTTGGCCCACGGCATAGTCATTAGCGTAGTCGAGCCGCCGTGAATTACATAATTTGGCGAGACGAAAATCATTCCGGCGATATTGCGCATCAATTCCGGGTTTTCGGTCCCCACCGATACCACGGTTCCGCCGGTCGAGGTCGATATGATCACCAGTCGCTCGCCGAGCCGTTCGCCGATTGCAACCGTTTCCGCGAAATCATTCAGCCAGTCATTGGCCGTAGCCTCGGCCATCGCCGGGCCGTCCCGACCATGCCCCTTTAGTCGGGTGAAATAAAGATTAGCGCCGAACGCCTTTGCCACATTGTCCGGCACCGGTCTAATTTCCTGCTTGGTGGCGGAAAATCCGTGCACATAAATGACCGCCAACGGGGTTTTGGATTTGGTGAGCGGGTCCGCCCACACGATTTCCTTTCCAGTGCCGATCGCCAAGTTGGAAACCTTCGCTTCCACATCCGACAAATAAACGTCGAGATCATCGCCAAGCTCCGATTTGGAAAACTGGATTTCCCGGTCCATCGGCGGCTTTGGCCCCAAAAAAAATATTGCGATAAGGAGCAGCAAAGTTGCCGCAATATACACCAACCACTTCTTCATGGCGTCACCCCCGTTAGCCATTTTGGTCCGTGCGACCAGTCCCATATTTCGATCATTTGCGGATATTTTCCGGTTGTGCAAGGTCGATATTGGCAATGTTAACGATTTCTCGCATGGCAAACGATGAGTGGATGCGGGCGACGCCGGGTAGGGTAGACAGCCAATTTTTGTGAATATGTTCAAAATGTTCCATGTCACGGGCGTTCATGCGCACGATATAATCGCTGTCACCGGACATCAAAAAACAGGCCACCAGACCCGGGCAATTACGGATCGCCTTTTCGAATGCTCCCAAATGAGCCTCCGACTGGCCCTCCAAGGTAATGGATATGATCGCGGTCAAGTTCTGGCCAAGCGCGTGGTTGGAAATGCGCGCCTGATAACCTTCGATCACGCCGCTAACCTCAAGATGATCGAGCCGGCGCGAGCACGCCGACGGCGACAGCCGGACCTTTTCGGCAAGATCGACATTGGCAATGCGGGCGTTGTTCTGCAATTCGCGAAGAATGGCAAGATCGATACTGTCGAGGTTCATGGGCGCAATAATCTCGCGTTTAATCGAATTCCGACACAATAAATCACGAAAAATACCAATCGACAACCGACACTTCGCCGGGAAATTGCGACGATTGTCTGCGAGGTTCGGCGAAATTACTCTCCCGCGCGCGGCTGGTTTCCGGCAATGGCGGCGGGTTCAAACGGGCTTATGCAAGACCAGGAGGCTGAAATGCGTGTGGGATGTCCAAAAGAGATCAAAAATCATGAATACCGGGTCGGTTTGACCCCTGGATCGGTGCGCGAATATGTGGCGCATGGGCACACGGTTGTCATCGAGACCGGCGCCGGGCTCGGTATCGGCGCCGATGATGGCATCTACCAGGCATCCGGTGCCAAAATTGTCGAAACCGCTGCGGCGGTATTCGAACAGTCGGACATGATCGTCAAGGTCAAGGAACCGCAACCGATTGAATGGGCACAGCTTCGCGACGATCAAATCCTCTATACCTATTTGCACCTTGCTCCCGATCCAGCCCAGACCAAGGGGCTGATCGATTCAGGCGTTACTGCAATCGCCTATGAAACCGTGACTGACCGGCACGGCGGACTACCGCTTTTGGCACCGATGTCGGAAGTCGCCGGGCGCCTGGCAATTCAGGCCGGCGCCACCGCCCTGCAAAAAGCCAATGGTGGGCGCGGGGTTCTGCTCGGCGGCGTACCGGGCGTGCTGCCTGGCAAGGTTTCGATTATTGGCGGCGGCGTGGTCGGCACTAATGCCGCCAAAATGGCGGTCGGACTTGGCGCTGCCGTCACTATTGTCGACCGTTCATTGCCGAGGCTGCGCGAGTTGGACGATCTGTTTAACGGGCGGGTCAACACCCGCTATTCAACCGTCGAATCGATCGAGGAGGAGTGCTATTCCTCCGATGTTGTGGTTGGCGCGGTGTTGATACCGGGTGCGGCGGCACCGAAATTGGTGACACGGGAAATGCTGACCGGCATGCAGGAAGGCGCGGTGATGGTCGATGTGGCGATCGACCAGGGCGGCTGTTTTGAAACCTCAAAGGCTACCACCCATTCCGATCCGACCTATGTGGTCGACGCCATTATCCACTATTGCGTTGCCAACATGCCAGGCGCGGTGCCGGTGACATCTGCCAAGGCGCTCAACAATGCCACATTGCATTATGGGCTGATGTTGGCCGACAAAGGCCTCAATGCGCTGGCCGAGGATCCGTATCTGCGCGATGGTCTTAACGTGCATCGCGGCCGGGTGACCAACCGTGCGGTGGCCGATGCGCTCGGTATGGAAATGAGTGCCCCCGAGGAAGCAATCAAGGCCGCCTGAGGCTGGTAATACCAACGGTGGCTAATATATTGATGATCTACAGGAGCGAGGTTGATTTGGCTTTTGCCTAGAGCGTGTCACCCAAAAGTGGGTACCGGTTTTGGGAAAAATGACACGCACAAACAAAGGGATAGCGCGACGAAGCGAATCTAACGCTGCGTGACAAGCGCTAGAGCGTGTCACCCAAAAGTGGGTACCGGTTTTGGGAAAAATGACACGCACAAACAAAGGGATAGCGCGACGAAGCGAATCCAACGCTTCGTGACAAGCGCTAGAGCGTGTCACCCAAAAGTGGGTGCCGGTTTTGGGAAAAATGACACGCACAAACAAAGGGATAGCGCGACGAAGCGAATCCAACGCTTCGTGACAAGCGCTAGAGCGTATTCCCGAAAAGTGTGTAGCGGTTTTCAGATAAGAATACGCGACAAAACAAACAGATAGCGCGACGAAGCTATTCCAACGCTTCGTGACAAGCGCTAGAGAGCAAGTTTCGACAGCCAGAAGCTGCTGCGCGTGGCAAAAAGGTCATACCCGACCCGCTTGTTGGTCTTGAAGCCATCGAGAAACGCCAGATCGGTAACTTCCCCAACTCCACCGCCTTTGTCGGGTTCGGCAAACAGGCGCATGTTTAATTGGCGCTGCATATAAGCGGACAATTCGTGGGTCGGGTCGGCGCCGTGTTCTTCATAGATGATCAGGCAATCGCGTTCCAACAATCGTTGCGCACTGCTAAGAGCTGCTATCTCAACTCCTTCAATGTCGAGCTTAAGCACCACCGGTTCGCCGCCTTGTGCGTCGACCCACGGGACCACATCGTCGAGGGTTATGGTAGTAACCTCGCCGCGCCGGTTGCCGGTGCCGTCACCGGCAAGCGTGTAGGCCTCGTGTTTGTTGCCAAACAATTGCAACCGCTGCCCGCTTTTGGAAAAGATCGCATTTTTCCGGCATTCAAAACGGTCGCCATTGACCAATGCATTCTTTTGCAGCTTTTCGAAATTATCACGGTCGGCTTCAATGGCGATCGCCGACTTAGCGCCATATCGCTGGCTGGAAACCAAAACGGACATATAGCCAAAATTGGCGCCGCAATCGATGAAGGCGTAGGGCACGTCCTTGAGCGATATCAGTAATCGCTCGACCGCCGGGGCATAACCTGCACGGTTGTCCAGCAGTGTTCCCCAATATCCGTCGCCATAGGGAAATCCAAACAAGGTGTCGTCGGCGAGGCGTACATGTACGTCGCGGTCGCTAGGCAGCAACTGGCGCACTATTCGAGCCCCCCAGGAATAGCCCACATAGTCTATCGGCGCCGACAATCGCGCACCGAGGCGCAGCAGCAGCATCCCTAGACTTTCAACCGGGCCCGCACCGTGTATCGAAGCGGATGTAAAATCGAACTGGATGGTATCACCGCGTGCAGGGGTGGCGTAGTCCACATTCGAACTGACAGAATCCAAGATCATTTCGTTTCCAGTTTGCCATCGGTTTTGTCCCGTTCCCAATCCCAATAATGTAACATATATGTGCCAATCTGGGAAGCAGGCGAAGAAACGTATAGATGAGCAAAATAAAGCAAGAGCCATGCCAACTGCCAGCATTTATTGGCGGCATTGGGACTATAGCCGGTCGCAATTGAACAAAACCTCGGACATTCCTGCAGGTTTTTCAGAAAATTCCGGCCCAGTAGGGGAAATCGATGCTGTTGGTACTGGTATCAAGCCCAATACCGGGCCCAATGCCAGCCCAATACCTGGCATAGCACTGCAAACGGTGCCAAGCCGCGCCAACCCATCTGATCCACCCAACGGGTAATTTCTAATGGCCGTTGGCGTCAGCGCCAGGGTTCCACTTCCTCGACACCGGTGCCAACCGGTTCGAAGCCAAGAAGTTGATATAGGGGCAGAGCGGCCGGATGGTCGAGTGTGCAAGTGTGCACGGTGACTTTTTGCGGATCTTCGGCCCACGCGGCGTCGATAGCGCTTGCCAGGAACCATTTGCCGAGCCCCATGCCGACAAAGTCGGTGGCAATGCCGAAATAGGCTATCTCGACCTGCGCCGGCATATCGATGAGATCCAACTCGAAAAACCCGCCTGGCGATCCGTTGACATACAAGACCTGGATGCGGGTGGTCTCCCTATGGATCACGCCAGCCAGCGTCTTGTCATCCATTAGGCGGCGGGCACACCAATGATAGGTTTTGCCAACCTGCTCATATAGATAGCGGTAAAACACGACTGGCATCTTGTTTGCCGTCATTAGCGCTACCGGCGGACTGGTCGGACGCGGGAATGCTCGGTGGGCCCGGGTTGTCATTTCCAAATAGGTGATATCGGCGTGCAGCTTTTTGACCATTGATAAAATCGTGCGCTTTATTCGACCGGGGTATCGGGTAACCCGCCCCATTCAGACCAGGAACCATCATAAAGACGGTGATCTTCGTGTCCGATAGTTTCCAGCGCCAAAGATATCACCGCAGCGGTGACACCGGAACCGCAGGTTGTCACTGCCGATTGTTTCGATTGTAATATTGGTTTAAAAATCTGCTTTAAATCCACTACATTTTTAAGTTTTCCACCATCTAGCAATTGATCAAATGGCAGTGAATGGGCGCCTGGCATGTGGCCAGAACGCAAACCGGCGCGCGGTTCCGGCGCCTCGCCGGCAAACCGAGCCGAAGCGCGGGCATCCAGGATCACTGTATTTTGAGCCTCAACCAATCGGCGCATTTCGTCGATGCCGACCACGCGGCTATCGTCGAATGCCGGCTGAAATTTGCCGGGTTTGCGGGCTGGTGGCGCGCCGGCCTCGACCAGGTGACCGCTTTCTTTCCAACGATCGAACCCGCCGGCAAGAAGCCTGACATTGGCCGCACCCATGGTTCGCAGCATCCACCATGCCCGGGCAGCGGAAAATACCCCTGGGCCATCATAAACGACGATCCGGTCGGTATCGCTGAGACCAAGCGCGCTAACCAATTCGGCAAATTTTTGCGGCGTTGGCAGCATATGCGGCAAATCGCTGGCCGGGTCGCAAATCCCATCAATGTCGAAATATACAGCGCCGGGAATGCGCGAGGCCATATACTCGGCCTTCGCATCACGTCCCTGCGCTGGCAGATACCAACTCGCATCGACAATGCTCAGACCATCCGAGCCCAGTTGATCGGCAAGCTCAACCGGTTCGATGAAAAAGTTGCGGCCGATTCCCATAGCGTTTGTTCCTTCAAATTGTACCGAACAACCCGTGCCGGCGGTGCCATTCTTCAATCGACTCGTCGGGATATTGCGGGAAATGGCGATGGCCTTTGCCATCAGGTAAGGACACCCATGGTGCTTTGTCGTCGAGCATGATGTGCACGGTTTCCGGCGCTGAAGGTAGTTTGGTGTCGATCGCAGATGCGAACGGATGCATTAATTCAGGCCACTTTGGATGGTCGCCCCACAATGCGGTTCCGCACTTGTTGCAAAAATACCGGTTCATCGCGCTTGGCCCATTTTCCATCATCACATTGTATTTCGTCATCGCCTCCCGGTGTTCGACTTGTAAAGTTTCAGCCCAGGCCATCAAATTGATCGCGTAGCCGCCGCCGCCGCCGGTTTTGCGGCAGATCGTGCAATAGCAACGCATAAAAGGGTAGGGGGTATCCGAGCGGCAAGCAAAGCGCACCGCGCCACATCGGCACGAACCTTCCAGCAACATGGAACAGTTCCTTCCCGAAAACCTCGCGCCAGCGGCCTATGGTGAGGGAAGCGGACCAAACCGGACCCGCACCCGGCGATTGATCTTACCCTTTTTCTCGATTTTGCCGATATGCAGTTCGCCGATTTCCTTGGTCGAGCGCACATGGGTGCCGCCACATGGCTGAAGATCGACTTCGCCGTCGGCACCGATCGCAACCAATCGAATTTGGCCAGCACCACGCGGTGGCTTGACGCTCATGGTTTTTACCAACTCGGGGTGTTGGTCAAGTTCTTCTTCGCTGATCCAGCGGTCGCTGACCGGGCTATCGGCGGCAATCAATTTAGCCAATTTTTCAGTCAGTTCGGCTTTGTCGAGTGTAGCCTCGGGAATATCGAAATCAAGCCGCGACTGTTCCGCGCCAATCGATCCACCAGTGACTGGATAGGGCAACAATACCGACAGCAAATGCAACCCGGTGTGCATACGCATCAGCTTGTGCCGGCGCTGCCAATCGATGCGCAGGGTGACCTGCTCGCCGCTTGACGGCAGTTGCTGGCCTTCTTGCGGCACCAGAACCATTTCCTGTTTGGTTTCCCCAAACACGGTAGTGGCGATGGCGATTTCGGTTCCTTCTTGGGTCAACAGACATCCAGTGTCGCCAGGTTGTCCGCCGCCAGTGGCATAAAATACGCTTTTGTCCGGGATGATGCCGCCGCGACCGTTGACCGCAACCACGGTGGCCAAACATTCGCGCAAATAGGCGTCGGCACGAAACAGCGGTTCGGTCACATGGGCCATGATTTCATCGTTCCTTCTTGGTGCCAAATTGTCAGCGGTTTGCAAACGGCAAATCCAGATCGGTTTCACGCTCCAACCAGGCCGGTACTGGCAAGCCCTTTTCGCGCAGAAAGGTCGGGTTAAACAATCTGGACTGATAGCGCGTACCACTGTCGCAAATCATGGTCACGATCGTGTGGCCCGGTCCCATCTCGCGCGCGGCACGAACTGCGCCTGCGACATTGATGCCGGTCGATGTGCCGACACAAATGCCTTCGTGCTGCAAAATGTCGAACGCGGTCTGCACCGTTTCTGAATCCGGTATGTGGAAAAACATATCGAATTCCGCACCGTCCAAATTGGCGGTGATCCGTCCCTGACCGATGCCCTCGGTGATCGAGGAACCTTCCGCCTTTAGCTCACCGGTTGTATAATAAGAATAGAGCGCCGCACCGGGCGGATCGGCCAATACAGCCTTGATATTCTTATTCTTTTCCTTCAATCCAGCGGCGATGCCGGCCAAGGTTCCGCCCGAACCGATGGCGGAAACGAATGCGTCGACCTTGCCACCGGTCTGCCGCCAGATTTCCTGTGCGGTAGTTTTGGCGTGACCATCGCGATTGGCGGTGTTGTCGAATTGGTTGGCCCAGATTGCGCCATTCGGATCGCTGACTGCCAATTGCTCGGCCAAGCGTCCGGATAACCGCACATAATTGTCCGGATCGCGATAGGGCAGTGCTGGGACTTCCACCAAAGTAGCGCCCATCAGTCGCAACAATTGCTTCTTTTCCTCGCTTTGGGTTTGCGGGATTACGATTACTGTGCGGTAACCGAGCGCATTGCCGACCACCGTCAAGCCGATGCCGGTATTGCCCGCAGTTCCCTCAACGATCACTCCGCCTGGCTGCAACAGTCCCTTGCGTTCGGCATCGCGAACGATAAACAGCGCCGCCCGGTCTTTAACCGATTGGCCTGGATTAGCATATTCGGCCTTGGCGTAAATTTCGCAGCCGGTCATTTCGGAGACCTGTGACAATCTAATCAGCGGCGTGTTGCCGATGGCGTCAATGGTCGAGGCATGGCTATTAGTAAATGACATGGTTGGGGTTCTTTATTGCAGGATCAATTCAAAGCTGTACCAAGGGAATGTAATATTGACCGATTTGTCTGCCGGGATTTTGTTCGTTGAATTGGTGCCTATCGTGCCATGGTGCGACCCCACCATAAGCGGGCACCAACAATGTCAAAGAGCAAAATCGCACGGCGAAATTGTACTGATTTTTCAAAACAATACAACTTCCAACAGTGGAGCCATTCGGCCGACCAAACGTGGATGTAAAACTTACCCGATACCCGAAAATCTTGCCGCGCTTTGCTTCTTGCCCGATGAACCGGTGTGCATCCATCAAATGAGCTAAAATCAAGTTAGGGAGGAATGGCGGCAAGCGCAAGGTATGGCCCGGCACGTGGGCGAAACCAACCCTTATTTGGCCGCAATGTTCGCCGATGATTTAATTGGTCCGTGTATTGGGCCAACTATGGCGACCGCGGGGCGTCCTGTGTATTGGCGCCCCGCACCTTCTAAGCCTTAGCGTAAACCAATTGCCGCACATCGATATTGCCGGAGCGGAAACCCGCCTCGCAATAGTGGAAATAAAATTCCCACAATTTGCGGAAGCGCTCGTCAAATCCCATTTGGCGAATGTCGTCCCAGGTATCGCAAAACCGGTGACGCCACTCTTCCAGGGTTCGCGCATAGTCGCCGCCAAACACCCTTTGGTGAACCAGCCCAAGCCCGGCGCCGGAAGCCAATTGCTTGAGTGCACCGGGGCTCGGCAGCATGCCGCCGGGAAAAATGTATCGCTGAATAAAGTCTGGGCGCCGGCGATACAGTTCGAACGCCTTATCGGCGATAGTGATGATTTGTAAGCCGGCCATGCCACCAGGGTTCAAGCACTCAGACAGGCGTTGAAAATAGATTGGCCAATATTTCTCGCCCACCGCCTCGAACATTTCGATAGAGGCAATGCGGTCATAGACGCCGCTTTCGTCGCGATAGTCTTGTAGTTTGATGTCGACTTTTTCGTTCAGTCCGGCCTTTTGGATGCGCTCGCTGGCGAAGTCGAATTGTTGCTGGCTGATCGTCAATGCGGTAACTTGGCAGCCGATCTCTTTAGCTGCGAATTCGGCAAACCCGCCCCAACCGCAGCCGATTTCTAGTACGCTATGATCCGGATTGATCTCGGTGCGTTGGGCAAGCGCGGTGTATTTGGCGTTTTGCGCTTCCGCCAGTGTCGCCTCTTTGCGCTCGAACAGGGCTGACGAATAGGTGATGCTGGTATCAAGCCATTTATTGTAGAACCGGTTGCCGAGGTCATAATGGGCACCGATATTGCGCTTGGCGCCGTGGCGGGTGTTTTCATTCAACCAATGGCGGAATTTGGCCACCGCCGACCAAATCCGGTTCGGCGAAGTTAAATCATCGCCAATTTGCTCATTGACGCAAAACAGTTCCAAAAATGCGGTGACATCGGGGCTGGTCCAGTCGCCGTCCATGTAACTTTCGGCAACACCGATTGATCCGCCGGCGATGGCGCGGCGCGGCAATCGCCAATTGTGCAAAATGACTTCGCCGGCCGGGCCGCTGTTTGGGGCATTGAAATGATATCCGCGTCCGTTGGGAAAGTGTATGGTCAACGAACCATACTCCATCTTGACCAAGGCGCGCAGGACAATCGCCGCCTGAAATGGAACTTTGCGGGCGATTTTCCCGACATTTTGTTTGGTGACTTTCACCGGCGCAACCTGTTTTTCGCTGCTTTCCTTGCCGCGCTTGTTTTGCATTGTGTTCCCCTCTCCTAACACGGTCACAATTGAATGGTCATGCCCTCACGGGCAACCCCGCTGTTGGGTGCGTTTGACCTAATTTCTTGCTCGATCATAGCAATGTCCTGATCGTTTCTAAATGGCATATGGTGCGACGCCATCATCGCCTGTGCATTAGCGCTATTGCTCAATCTTAAGCCTTCTTGCCAGGTCGAATGTCCGTATCCGGTAAATGCCGGTAATTCGTTGTCGGTGAAGCTGGCGTCATACACGAATAGGTCGGCGTCGCGGATCAACTCGATAACGTTGGGATCGTGGGTTCCTGGTACGTGCTCGGTGTCGCAAACATAAGCAAAAACCCGACCGTCGAACTCCACCCGATATCCAGTGGCACCGCCAGGGTGCTGCAATTGTCCGGTACGCACAGTTATGCCGTCGCCGAGATCGAGGGTTTGGCCGGCCCACACATCGTTGAAAATCATATTGGCCTTAAAGACTTCTGTGCCGACCGGGAAATAGGGCCGGCGCATGAAACCGGAAACCAGTTCCTCGGTGTCGTCAGCCCCGTCCACCGGTCCGGCCCAAATGCGTATTTTGCAACCTTCGATGTAAAGCGGGGAAAACAGCGGCAGGCCCTCCACATGATCATAATGGCCATGGCTTAGGAACAAATCGAGTTCCAAAGGATCGCCGTCAATCAGCTTGCTGCCCAGTTCGCGGATGCCGGTTCCGGCATCAAATATCAAAATCCGCTCGCCGCACCGCACTTCGACGCACGACGTGTTGCCGCCGCAGGCATTGTGTTCTGCCCCCGGAGTGGCAAGTGTGCCGCGTACGCCCCAAAAGGTAACATGAAACGGTGATTTATCAGAACTAGACAAGCTGATTGATCCCAGTGCCCCTAATGGCGCCAATGTGGCTCTATTTTCCGCTCAACGCCGCATCAAGTTTTTCGCGCGTGTCGGAGAGTTCGGTGGTAGTTCTGCCGAGCCGGCCGGCAATTTCCCGCATTACCTGCACCGCAAGTTCAGGAAAATCGGACATCAGTCCGAGAAAATGCTCTTTCTTGATTTTCAAGGTCGTCAGTTCCGATAATGCGCGAACCGACGCGGTGCGTGGCACATCGCATAATATGGCGATTTCCCCGATAAAGTCGTTTGTGCCCATTTTGGCAACCGAAAGTTCACCATCATCGGTGTTGATCAAGATATCGGCCTCGCCGTCGATGATGACATAAGCGGCGTCTCCAACTTCGCCTTGGCGAAACAGATATTGACCTTCATTGAATGACATGCGATGCGATGCGAAAGCAAGCAACTTCAGTTTTGCTGAATCGATGGCAGAAAACAGCGGAATCCTGCGCAGCACATCGACTTCCTGGTTCAGAGTTTTCATTGCTTGTTCCTTCAGTTCCCGATCTGCGGCATGTTCCTGGATTATGTAGTAAAACTTGCCCCGGTTCCCAACAATGATTGGTATACCTCGCCGCTTTTGATCAATTCATCAGGGCTACCGTCCTCGACCAGATTGCCGTCGGAAAACACCAAGACCCGATCAAAATGCTTCGAAAAAGCTGGGTTTATCGGCACCCAGATTATCCCATAGCTGCGCTCACCGGCGCCAGAAGCATCCTCCACGATCGTATCGAGCACTTTTTTTTGTGTCCGTGAATCGAGTGTGTTGAGGGCTCGGTTAACGATCAAAATATCTGGTTGCTTGAGCAGCGCGCGGGCCAATTTCAGCTTTTGCCGTTGGGTCTCGCTTAATCGCTTGCCGCCAGTGCCGACACTAAACGACAATCCAATTTGGTAGATATCGTCGACCAGGCCCATTTCCTCTAATAGGTCGCGAATGGCGGCGGTAACCCGGTCCGGGCCCTCCGCCACGCCTGAAGCGATGCGGCCAAGCAGCACATTGTCGATCACCGAAGAGGCCGGATTGTAGCTTTCGGGGTCGTAAAACGCGACTTGACCGCCGCCGGCCTTTGACATCGACACCTGCAGGCGATTGCGGGCACCAAGGATTTCCGCCATCAAATCTTCGTCCAACAGACCGAGCCGGTTGTGCGGTTCGATATAGGCAAACGGCAACCGGATCAGCATCGCCCGGTCGTCGGCTTCAATCGCCGCACTATCCTTGTTGGCGATCCGCGACAGCAATGCCCGGTACTCAGGAATTTCATCGGCTGACATGTAGTCCAACTGGTCGAAGAACGGGTTGTCAATCGACAGTTCGCCAAAAAGTTCGATCGTGGTAACGGCAAGTTCCTTGCCCATATCGAGCAGGCGTTCATACAACCGATCGCTCGATAGAGCCTCGATTACATAGGCATTCGACGGCAAATTGGTTTCCGAAAACGAGGGGTCGACCGCGGTTCCAAATAACAGATTTTCGCCAACTGTGGCCTGGGTGTTGTAGCGCTCGGGGTCAAATGGTTCGACAAATTCAGCAATCTGGTAGCTGTCCAGGCGTTCGCGGAATATCCCTCGTGCTTCGACCAGTTTTTTGCACAATTCCGGACGTTTATCGAGGGATATCGTACCACGCAGGCCGAGATTGCGTATTTCATCGTGCAGCACGACCATGCGTAAGACTTTCTGAATCCGGCCGTCGAGTTCGGCTTCTCCACTTAAGCCCAATCGGGCATAGTCGATCCATTCCGCTTCCAGATCGAATAGGCTGTTATCCGCCAACTTTTTTTCATTCATATGGAGCTGATATTTGGCAAGTTCATCGCCTTCACGGATCTTTTCCGTAAGCGGTTGATTGCGCAACGCATAGACCAGGTTTTCGCGGATCGTAGTGTCGGGCAAAAACGTGTTGGCATCCACATAGGCAGTGCGCCGACCGGTGATTGATTCCGGCAAATCACTGAGTTCATGCCCACCAAGGGTAATCCGGCCGCCGCTTGGATCCTGCAAACGAGCCAACGCCTCAGCGAATTCCGACGCGCCACTGTTGACCTGTCCGACAATCGCCACCCGTTCGTTGACATCAATTTTGGCCGATGCACGCTCGATCAGTTTCGATCCTGCATCGTCAGTAATCGCCAGATTGCTGACTTCAAATCCGCTAGAAAGCGGTTCGATCACGCCGCTTGACGGTTCCTGTAATTCGCTTGGTCGGGCGTCTTCGTCGGTAAATTGTTCGATAATTTGCTGATAGCGGACTTCGACCTGGGTGCGTTTTTGATCCCAGTCGATTAGCCCTTTAACTGGCCCGGGCAGGTCTTTATAGGCGACAATCACGCCGAGCAACTGGCCAACATTGAGCCGACCTGTGATCGCGAAATAGCCGCCGACCGCATAAAACAGAAAGGCGAGAAACTGGATCAGGAAATTGTTGTAGAATTTGATCTCGAACTTTTTCTGGAACAATTCGAAGCGGATGAAGAAAATATCGCCCAGCAATTGGGATATGTTGGCGCGCTCGCGGTTCGAAGCATCGTTGACATGAATTTCCGGTATACCTTCGACCACTTCGCCGATCCGTCCGGCAAGCCGCCTGGCGACGATCTGGCGTTGCCTATTTAACTGCACCAACCGCACTCGTAGCAACGGAATCAGCCAAGCCTGAAAGGCGATAATCGCCGCGGTCATCAAGCCAAGATAGACGTTCTGCAAAAAGATGAATAACAGTCCAGTCAGCGCCTGGCCGCCGAGGAATAGGGGTTCAGTAAAGGCGTTGCCGATAAATTCCCCCATCGGCTCCACCTCGTCCTTGATCATGGAACTGATCTCGGACGGCTTCATGCGCCGAAAACGCGCCATCGGATAGCGCAACACCCGGTCAAACAATACGAACCGCAAGCGCCTGAGCAACCGTTCGCCGCTGCGGCCCTTGAAGGTGTTTATGTACATTTTAAACAGGCCGTTGGCGATCACCAGCACCAGGAACGCAAACGACAGTGCAAACAGAAATGGCACCCGCTCCAGTTCAAAACCAGCGAAAATCTTAATCGGCTCGCCGATAAGGAATTCCGGCAGCGGAAGATAGGTCTCTAAAAAATTTCGGGTATCGCCAGGCCTGTCAAAGCCCACGCTCTGGATTGGCCCGTCGACTATGCGTTTGGGCAAATCGAGCGACATGAAATAGGTCGGCATCGACGCCAAAATGACGAACAAGATAAATATTTGGTCGCGCTTGGAGTTGCGCCAAACATACTTGATCAGGCTGGAATCCAGTTTCGCCATATTGATCGCTGAGTTTCTACCGTTTCATTCGACAAGTCGGCCAGAAAATCGACCCGGACCGCAGCGAGCACCATGATTGCCCGTCGCTGATAAGATAACAAGGGTTTATACCAAAGGAGCCCAATATTGGTTCATTTGATGGACGCAAACCGGTTTATCCGGCTAGAGCACAATCTGAAAAGTGGTGGCCTGTTTTCAGATAAATTGTGCGTGAAAACAAACAGATAGATATTTTTTGTGATTCGAGTATCGCAAAAAGTACACTAGCGCTTGTCACCAAGCGTTGGAATAGCTTCGTCGCGCTATCTTTTTGTTTATGGGTGTCATATTTCCCAAAACCGCTGCCCACTTTTGGGTGACACGGCCTAGCGCTTGTCACCAAGCGTTGGAATAGCTTCGGCGCGCTATCTTTTTGTTTATGCGTGTCATATTTCCCAAAACCGCTGCCCACTTTTGGGTGACACGCAAGCGCTTGTCACGAAGCGTTGGAATAGCTTGGTCGCGCTATCTTTTTGTTTATGCGTGTCATATTTCCCAAAACCGGTACCCACTTTTGGGTGACACGGCCTAGGCGCAAAGCGTAGCGCGATGCCCGGGTATCGGGCAAATCTTGCAACAACATCGCGTGGCCCGGTTTGCCCACCACGGAAAGGTCGGGTGTGTTGAAGTGTAGCCAAAATTTGTCCGTCGCGATTTTGCTCCCTGACGTTGTTGGAGCCCGCTTGTGGTGGTTGGCCACTTTAAGCCTTTCGCGACGTAGTCCAGGGGCCAAATTGGCCGCGTCCCGATCCGATTTGATCAAATTGGCCCAGTTTCGCGCCACCCGTCGTCGAATATGCGCCACAGGCGCTTCATTTCGCCTTGTCGAGGAATTTCGTTATCGCTTCCGGAATGCCGGGGGTACCTAGATCTGGTGCATGGCCCTGGCCGGGCACGTTGATGACCGCCATGTCGGGCCGCTGCGCACGCATCTGCGCCAATGTATCGGCGGAAAACAGATCGGAATTGTCGCCGCGAATCGCCATCAACGGCACCTTTGCTAGGCCGCGAAATTGCGGCCAAAGTTCGGGTATCGGTTGGTCGAGATCGAAGTTGGTCACGGTTTTGGCCACCCCCGGATCAAAATTGCCGATCAATTTGCCGCCTTTTTCCAAAAAGATCAGCCTGGCCTGGCGCAACCATTCATCGTCATCCCAGGCGGAAAATTGCCCGCTCGATGCCGCTTTCAGCATTTCGGCCGCAGATTTCCAACCGGTAAGCGGATTGCTGCTTTGCAAATAGTGGCGGATCCGCACCAATCCGGTTCCATCGATTACCGGACCGATATCGTTCAACACCACCGAGCCGAGGATCGACGGCCTGACCGCGGCCAAAACATGGATGATTATGCCGCCGCGCGACGTGCCAATAATGTGCACTTTGTCCAGCCCGGCGCCATCAACAACCGCTAACACATCGTCGGTTTCGATAAATGGGTTGTAGCGGTGCCAGTCCGGATCCCAATCCGACATGCCACGACCACGAAAATCCAACGTATAGACCAGCCGTTGCGCGGTGCCAGCGCTAAGATGGGTGGCTAGCTGATGAAAATCGGCGCTGTTGCGGGTCAGCCCCGGCAGGCACAGCACCGGTGTGCTGCCGCAATTGCCGCCATAAATTCTACCGCGCAACTTTAACCCATCGCGGGCGGAAAATTCAAACCGCCGCCAGTTTTCAGTTTTTATCGACAACAACGTTCCTCGATCGACAATCGCGCAGATAGTACCGCACAACCGGGACCGGGATCAACCGCGCTGCCCGGTCCGCAAATCCTCGACGATGGTCAGCGGTGCATTGGAAATCCTCGATTTGTAGACTTGGTAATTTTCCATCACCCGCTGCACATAATTGCGGGTCTCGGTAAACGGGATACGCTCGATCCAGTCAATCACTTCTGCCAGCGGCCGTCGCCGCGGATCGCCATATTTGGCCAGCCATTTATCCACATTGCCGGGTCCTGCATTGTAGCCAGCGAAGGTCAAAATATTTGATCCGCCGAACCGCGCGCGCTGGCGTGCCAGATATTCGGTGCCAAGCAACACATTGTAGGATGGGTCGCGGGTCAGCCGGTTTTTCGAGTAGGTAACGTTCACCGCTTTGGCCATCCGCTTGGCGGTTGCCGGCAGTAATTGCAACAGGCCGCGGGCGCTCGCGCTAGAGACCGCCGCGACGTTAAATGCGCTTTCTTGACGCGCGACCGCGTATGCCATCGCCTTGCCAACATCATTTACCTTGGCGGAACTTGGGATAGCGCCGAGCGGCCAGGCAACGCTGGTTACCGGCAGACCGCGCGCATAGGCAATTTTGCCGATTTGCAGGCCAAGGCTGTGCTCGCCCCGCCCTTCGGCGCGTGCGGCGAGAATGGCGATTTCACCTGGCGATTGCAGCTCTTTGGCCAGATAGCGGTAGACCGGCTTTGCCCGCCAGGCGAATTCTACTTCTTCCAACCGCTTGATTGCGCTCACTAATTCGCGCGACCGAAACGCGATCCGGTCGCCTGGGGTAGGGCGTGCGCGTTTGATCGCCAAGCTTTTCTGGCCTAGTTTGGCGGCCGCCAATTGCCCGTAAAACGTGCCGGCATGGGCAGCAGCCCTGCGATAATGGGCGGTTGCCTTGGCGCCGCTTGAGGCTCGTGCCGACCAATAATGGCCGCGCGCCTGGCTGATTGGCGTCGATGAAATTTCGAGAATGTTGGCAAAATGGCGTTTTGCGGTCGCCTTGTCGCCAACGAAACGCAGGGCAAACCAACCGGCATGAAATTCCGCTTCCGCCCGTTTGGCGCGCGATTGGGCCGAATGGCCAGCGGCAACCCGGTAGGCGGTTCGGGCCTCGCCAAGATCAATCAGGCCGCGAGAGACCAGCCGGCGCTCGACCCACCATTCATCGGCATCGATCAACAGGCGCGGATCGCTCGGCGCTGAGGCCAACAATTGCGCCGCCTTTCGATATTCGCCAGTGCGTCTAAGATACTGGATCTTTGCAAACAGATAACCCGGATCGCCTCGGTGCACGGCGTCTACCGCAGCTAACAATTGGCCAGCATTGGCCTTGCGCCGTACCACTGCCGTGCGCGCTTTGGCCAAGGAAGAGGCCTGTGCCACGCCGGCCAGCCGGTTGGCGTCCTTGGCCCGGTCGTTATAAAACAGCATGTGCATACGCGCTTTGTGATCGGCGCGATCAAGCGCGCTGCCAACCCGGGCAAGGACTATTTTTTCCACAGCGCGGTCAAGCCGCTCGGTGCGCCAAAACGGTGCGATCGTCGCATTAGCCTGGCGGCGGTTGCCGCTTTGCAAATACGCCTGGGCCAGCACCAAAGCGCCGGAAGTGGTTTGCGGCGCGCGGCCGCGAAATGCGGCAAGTGCTGCGCTAAAATTGCCTTCGCGCAACAATGCACGCTCCCAATTGCGGATCATGTAGGTGCGCGAAGGCCAGTCGGCCAGCGCGTTGATGATATCGGCAATCTCGCCGGCGGGAATATCATCGAGGCCAGATAGCGCCAACGACCATGAAAGCACCTTCCGGTCGAGGCTGTTGGCGGCCATGCCGAGCCGGATTGCCCGCGCGCGTTTAGCGTCCTTTTTGGCGATCGCCTGCAAACCGTCGCCAAGCGAGCCGCGCGCTGATGCCACTTTAGCGACCGATTGCGCTCGGGGCAGCTTGGCACTGGCGGCAGATGGTCCCTTAGGTGCTGTGCCGGGGCGAAATTGCGGCGCCAGTACCCGCGCAATATCGGGTATTTCGAACCCGATCGATGGCCATGGCGTGCCGATGATCGCGCCAATCGCGATTGCGGCGATTGCCAATGCCATTGTGGGTCGCGTTGGGTGCAAAAAATCGTTTCTCATATCGGTCGCTATTATCGTTCGGTTGGTTGGTAGATTGGCTGGCCTAATCTTTGCCGAGACAAAGTATCCAGCTAAGTATTTGTCAGAGTCGCGTTTGGGCGGCAAATTATCGCCGGCAGATGGCGCAATTGTGATTTTGTCTCGTATTAATACCAGGTTCCCTTCGTATTAAGTTAGCCCCAAAGCTTGGTTTGCCAAGTGGCGCCGCCGCAGGTAGATAGGAGTTGAAACCTGCAGTCCCAGCCGGTAGGCAATCATTTTTGCCCGGTCGCGAAGCGGTCAGGAGCAAGGAGTATTGAAATGTTTAGAGGATCGATGCCGGCGCTGATCACACCGTTCGATGAGGACGGGCAGGTTGATGAAGCAAATTTTCGCGATTTGATCGAATGGCAGATTGGCGAGGGCAGCCATGGGCTGGTGCCGGTGGGCACCACAGGCGAATCGCCGACGCTCAGCCATGAAGAACACCGCGAGGTGGTGGAAATTTGCGTTGATGTTGCCGCCGGCCGGGTGCCGGTAATTGCTGGCGCTGGCTCCAACAGCACATTTGAAGCAGTCGAGTTCGCCCAACATGCGGAAAAGGTCGGCGCCGATGGGGTCTTGGTGGTCACCCCATATTACAACAAGCCAAACCAGCGCGGACTTTATGAGCATTATTCGACCATTGCCAAGTCGATTTCTTTGCCATTGATCATCTATAACATTCCCGCTCGTAGCATCATCGATATGAGCGTCGAAACCATGGCGCGTTTGGCTGGTGATCACGCCAACATCGTCGGCGTCAAGGATGCGACGGCAAAAATCGATCGGGTATCGGAACAACGGCACGCGATTGGCGAAAATTTTATCCAACTGTCTGCCGAAGATGCAACGGCGCTCGGCTTCATGGCCCATGGCGGCCATGGCTGCATTTCGGTCACCGCCAATGTGGCGCCGCGGCTGTGTGCCGAGTTCCAAAACGCCTGCATGGCCGGCGATTTTGCTACCGCGCTCGGCTTGCAAGATCGGCTGCTGCCGTTACACAAGGCGCTGTTCATCGAACCGAGCCCGGGTGGCGCCAAATATGCCCTTTCAGTGCTTGGCAAGGCGCTCAACAAACAACGTTCGCCGTTGGTTCCGATCACACCTGAGACCGAAAATGCAGTACGCGATGCATTGATCCATGCCGGTCTGGTTAACTGACTGCGTCATGGGTGGTGATCGGTCATGGCTGCGAAAAATAAAGACAGCGGCAAGCTGATCGCCGACAACCGCAAGGCGCGGTACAATTACGAATATATCGAGATGATCGAGGCCGGCATTCAGTTGACCGGCACCGAGGTCAAGTCGCTCAGGAACGGCAAGGCCAATATTGCGGAAAGCTACGCCACCGACGAGGGTGGTGAAATTTGGCTGATCAATTCCCACATCCCGGAATATCTCCAGGCCAATCGCAACAACCACGCACCGCGCCGCCGCCGCAAATTGCTGATGCGGCGCCGCGAGGTCGACCGGCTTTGCGCCGCCGTGCAACGCGGCGGCCTGACCCTGGTGCCGGACCGGCTCTACTTCAACGAGCGTGGGGTTGCCAAACTGCGCCTGGCGCTCGCCAAGGGCCGCAAGGTGCACGACAAACGCGAAGTGGAAAAGAAACGCGACTGGCAGCGCGAACAGGCGCGCTTGCTTCGCGAGCGGGGGTAAAAGTAGCGTCTTTTGATACATTGCCGTCCAATTTGCCCGTGCCGCAAGACGACGGGGCCAGCGATCATCTGCAAGGTATCGCGATGCCGCCGATCGAACTTGCGGCAACAAATGATACCCTTGTCGATGTGGGTGCGTTGACCGGGCTTTCGGTACTGTATTTCTATCCGATGACTGGACGCCCCGGCACCGCATTGCCGGATGGATGGGACGCAATACCCGGTGCGCGCGGCTGCACGCCGCAATCGTGCGCATTTCGCGACCATTATGCAGATTTACAGCGGCTTGGTGTGCAGCAAATATTCGGAGTTTCCGTACAAGATAATGCTTACCAAACAGAGGCTGCCGAACGGCTGCATCTGCCATTTCCCCTATTGTCCGATCATGAATTTCGGCTGTGCCAGACACTGCACCTGCCGACTTTTCAAGTCGAAGGGCGAACCTTGATAAAACGCCTGACGCTGATTGTCCGCGATAATATCGTGATCAAATATTTCTATCCGGTATTTCCGCCTGACAAGAATGCTGCGCTGGTGGTGGAGTGGCTGAGCGGTAATTGCTAATTAACTATCTGAAATCACAGCGCAATCCTTTACCACTGCATCGAACATCGCTTCGCTCAAGCGGCGGGTATTGGTGTTGTAGCGCGAGCAATGATAGCTGGAGATAAGGACAAGGCCACGGATTTGATGTTTCCCGTGGTGGGAAAATGGTGCCTCGGCGATGCGCGCGCCAAGGGTTCTTAGGGTGCTTTCATGGGCGATTTTGCCCAGGGTCAATATTACGGAAAGCTTTGGAAACCGCGCCAATGTTTGCACCAGGAACGGCCGGCAATTAGAAATCTCGGCGCCGACCGGCTTGTTTTGCGGCGGAACACATCGCACCGCGTTGGTTATCGCGGTGCGGACCAATTCGAGCCCGTCATCGGCCTCGGCGCCATACTCGCCCACGGCCAGGCCGTGCCGTTTCAAGGTGGCATATAACAGATCGCCTGCATAATCGCCGGTAAAAGGACGCCCAGTGCGGTTGGCACCCTTCATGCCAGGTGCCAGTCCGACCACCAGTAAGCGCACCGCAGTTTCCCCGCGCAGTGGCAACCAAGTGTCGACAGGGCTGTTGTGCCAGTCCGGTTCGCGGCTTCGATTGTCTGTGCGAAACGCCGCCAACCGTGGACACAAATCGCAGTCGGTGCCGGGGTTAGCTTGCATTAACCAACACAGTCGCCCCGGCGATCAATAATCGTCATCTTCGAAATCGTCGAAATCCTCATCGGCGTCGTCCCGCTTTAAGGCGGGGCGTGCCGCCGGTTCGCGGCCAATTTCGCTTTTCAGGCTCACCAGATCGATAAAAGCGTCGGCCTGGCGGCGCAAATCGTCAGCGATCATTGGCGGTTGACTGGAAACAGTGGAAACCACACTCACTTTGCGGCCACGCCGCTGTAACGCTTCGACCAGTGCACGAAAGTCGCCATCGCCGGAAAACAGCACCATGTGGTCGACCGAGGTAGCAAGCTCAATCGCATCCATCGCTAGTTCGACATCGATATTGCCCTTTACCTTACGGCGGCCAGAACTATCGGTAAACTCCTTGGTAGGTTTGGTGACAACCCGATAGCCATTATAATCCAGCCAGTCGATTAGCGGTCGAATCGATGAATATTCCTGGTCTTCAATTAGCGCTGTATAATAATAAGCTCGAAGTAAATATGTCTTATTTTGAAAATAATTCAGCATTTTCTTATAGTCTATGTCAAATCCCAAAGTTTTGGAAGTTGCATACAGATTAGCCCCATCAATAAACAAAGCTACTTTTTCGCGTTGATCAAACATAATATAACCCCAAATCAATTAATGCTTATGTCGTCTACAAAAGCCGGCATTCGGTCAATAGTAGATAACAATATATGCACTTTGCCACCAGCAACACAATTACAGAGCAGCGTTCCCCAAATCACCGGATACAAATATAACCCCCCGTGCGCGTGTTCAATGGATGTCTTCGCAAAAATTGGAAAATGATCGCGCTTTGATGATAAAATCGGTGTGAAATTTGTTTGGTGGGCGTTGATCAACGAGGATTTGCTCAAGATATCGGCCAAATCGGTTCCATTCCAGGTAGGTTGCGGCACTCAACCATCCGTTTGCTAAAGCGATGCGACGCCGAAAATACCTGACTTGGCCATTCCCCTTGTGGGCCCCAACACTTTTCGTCCATTGCTATGTGGAAGTTCCTCGAAAGTCACAAGACTGTCTTGGTATTATTGGATTCAATGGACATGTGCTTTGGATTTTTTCGCGCACGGGCGGCAACCCGCCTGGTGGCGCCGGCCCTGGTGGGGGCGGTGCATCGGCGACCGGCCAGATAGGCCGCCGATGCGCCTTGAAATTGCCGGCAAACGGGTATAGTTCACCGGTCACTCCCCGAAAAGTCCGACAGGAGCCCGCTTATGGCGCGCGTTACGGTAGAAGATTGCATAGACAAGGTCGAAAACCGCTTTGAGTTGGTGTTGCTGGCTGGTCACCGAACCCGGCAGATTTCCAACGGTTCTGCGATTACTGTTGACCGAGACAACGACAAGAACCCGGTCGTTTCACTGCGTGAGATCGCCGAAGAAACCCTTTCGCCGGGCGATTTGAAGGAAGACCTGGTTCATTCCTTGCAAAAACATGTCGAAATCGACGAACCGGAGGCTAATATCTCCGATGAGGAAGCGGGTGCTATTTCTTTGCCCGACCGACAGGATCCGGTGTTTTCCAACGCCCCGGACAAGCCGGAAGGCGAAACCAAGTTTAATCGCATGTCGGAAGATGAACTTCTGCGTGGCATCGAAGGGTTGGTTGCGCCTGACAAAAGTGACGATTTCTGAGGCAATCCGATTGATCGGGTCGATTGAGCGACCCGGTCGGCCGCCATCGACACGGCTTGTGGCGGCACCAAGCGCGGTGCTGCATGTTGAAATCGGTTGCGGGAAGCCGGCGCCATGATGCGCCAGTATGAGCTGGTCGAGCGGGTAACGCGCTACAAGCCTGAAGCCGACGAAAATCTGCTCAACAAAGCCTATGTGTATGCCATGACCAAACATGGCGAGCAACGGCGCGCCAGCGGCGACCCATATTTTTCTCATCCACTCGAAGTTGCCGCCATCCTTACCGAGCTTAAGCTTGACGAGGAAACTATCGCCGTTGCGTTGCTGCACGACACGATCGAAGATACCGACGCAACGCGCAAGGAAATCGACCAGATGTTCGGTTCGCGCATCGGCATTTTGGTCGAGGGGCTAACCAAGTTAAAACGCCTTGAACTGGTTTCCAAGCAGGCTGAGCAGGCGGAAAATCTGCGCCGGCTGCTGTTGGCGGTCTCTGATGATATCCGCGTCTTGTTGGTCAAACTGGCCGATCGGCTGCACAACATGCGCACCCTGCACCATGTTAAACAGCAAAAACGTTCGCGCATCGCTGCCGAGACCATGGAAATCTATGCACCGCTGGCCGGGCGCATGGGCATGCACGATATGCGCGAAGAACTGGAAGACCTTTCGTTTCGCCACCTTAATTCGGAGGCTTATGAAACCATCTCCCAACAATTGGTGCAGTTGGCCGATAAGAACCAGAATTTGATCGCCGACATTACCAATTCGCTGGCGGAAAAGATCTCCAATGAGGGATTGCAGGCCACGGTGACCAGCCGGCAGAAGGGTCCGTATTCGGTATTCAACAAAATGGAGCGCAAGGCGTTAAGCTTCGAGCAGCTTTCCGACATTTATGGCTTTCGCGTGATCGTCGATACGGTCGCCGAGTGCTACCGTGCGCTCGGCATCGTTCACCAGGCTTGGTCAATGGTGCCGGGCCGATTTAAGGATTATGTCTCAACCCCGAAGCAAAACGATTATCGCTCGATCCATTCGACCGTGGTCGGCCCGTCGCGGCAACGGGTAGAGTTGCAATTTCGCACCAGACAAATGCACGAAATCGCTGAATACGGCATTGCCGCCCATTCGATCTACAAGGAATTCGATCTCACCAACGGGTCGGCGCCCAATAGCGAGAGCCAGGCCTATGAGTGGCTACGGCGCACCGTAGCACTGCTTTCGGATGGCAATAGTCCGGAAGAATTCCTGGAGCATACCAAGCTGGAATTGTTCCGCGATCAGGTATTTTGTTTCACGCCCAAGGGCGCATTAATCGCTCTGCCAGCCGGCGCTACTTCGATTGATTTCGCCTACGCGGTACACACCGACGTCGGTAATTCCTGTGTCGGCTGCAAGATCAATGGTCAGATCATGCCGGTAATTAGCGAATTGCATAACGGTGATGAGGTGGAAATCATCCGCTCCAGTTCTCAGGCACCACCGGCGGCATGGGAATCAGTAGTCGTTACCGGCAAGGCACGTTCAGCAATACGCCGTGCCACCCGCAGCGCCATTCACAAGCAATATTCAGGCCTTGGTACTCGTATTCTCGAACGCGCATTCGAACGCGCCGGCAAGACTTTCCGGACCGATGATTTGCAAAAGGCGCTGCCACGTTTGGCCCGCGATAGCGTACAAGACGTGCTGACCGCGGTCGGGCGCGGCGAAATCGCTTCGCCAAACGTGATTCGCGCGGTTTTTCCCGACTTCAAGGACGACAAAGTCACCGTCGGCGACGCCGGTAAGACCCTGGAAGGCTGGTTTGGGCTCAGGGGCACTGCCGGCCTAATATTTCGCTCCCCGCGCGCCAGGCGGGCGCAAAGCCGCAAGGCAGCAAAAGCTGCGGACGCGATACCGGTACGTGGTCATTCAGGTGATTTGCCGGTGCGCTTTTCCAGGATCGGTGCGGTGCCGGGCGACAATATTGTTGGCATCATTGAGCCGGGGGAGGGGATTACCATCTATCCAAGCGAATCGCCTGCGTTGCGCAAATTTGATGATGATCGCAAAAACTGGCTAGATGTGCGTTGGGATATCGATGAGGCCAATCCGGAACGATTTCCGGCGCGCCTTCGTATATCGGCTATCAATGAGCCCGGCACGTTGGCCAATATCGCCGATATCATTGCCAATCACGATGCCAATATCCACAATCTTTCCATGGTTTCTACGGCCCCTGACTTCACCGAAATGGAAATCGACCTCGAAGTGTGGGATTTGGCGCATCTAAACCGGATCACCCGGCGGTTGCGCGCGCGCCCGGTGGTCTCCAAAGTCGAACGAATGTTGGGTTGAGCGCGGCCAATAAGATTGAATCACGGACGGAACATGACCCCAGACCAAGTGCTGGCAATTTTTGCCGAGGCCGACGCCATTTTGCATGGCCACTTTATCCTAAGCTCCGGTCTGCATAGCCCGGTCTTTCTGCAAAAGGCTCGGGTTTTTATGGATCCGCAAAAGACCGAACTCCTGTGTCGGGCGCTTGCGGATGCGATTAGACGGCGCGTTGATCCAATGCCACACTATGTGGTCGGCCCGGCGATCGGCGGCATTATTCCCGCTTATGAGACATCGCGGCAACTTGGTGTGCCCAATGCGTGGGTGGAGCGCCGTGAGGGCGCATTTACGCTCAGCCGTTTCGAATTGCCGGCCAGATCACGAATTGTCGTCGTCGAGGATATTGTAACCACCGGATTGTCGATCCGCGAGACGGTGGATTGTTTGTGCGCAGCCGGGCATGAAGTAGTAGCGGCTGCCTGTTTGGTCGACCGGTCAGCCGGCAAGGCAGAAATCGGTGTGCCCCTGATTGCCTTGGCGGAATATGAGGTGCCTGCTTACCCAGCCGACGCCCTGCCACCGGAACTGGCCGCCATTGCCGCCGTCAAACCCGGGAGCAGGAATGTTTGATAAATTAGGGCCTGTTGAGTATCATGATTGTGGTGCCAATTTGACCACGCCGGCGCCATAATCATCAATCTCAACAGACACCTAGACAAATTGATAAATTTTCAACCATAAAACGGCCTGTTAAGGTAACCATGTTAGGACCATCGTGTATCTTTGGTATAACAGGATATCCAGAGTTTGTAGCGCGTTGGTGGCTAAGTTCGCCGTGAAATAGCGGGATTGGCCTGTGGGCGCGAAGTATCGTTCGAGTAAGGACGCATGCTTTTCAAGAGACGAAGTCCACCGGATTGGTGGGAAACAATTCGGGTTGTCGCGTGGCCGCGCAGAAGTTGGGTGCGCTCGACCCAATATTTGGCGAAACGGGTCCTACGCCTGACCGCATCGCCGCACGCGATTGCCGGTGGCATCGCTGCGGGCGTTTTCGCTTCGTTTACGCCATTTCTCGGCATGCACGTGTTGATCGCTTCCATCGTTGCCTTCATTGTTGCCGGTAATTTTATCGCCGCCGCCGCCGGGACATTTTTCGGCAATCCGTTGACTTTTCCATTCATTTGGGCCTCTACCCTCAATACCGGTCGCTTTATTCTCAAAGGTACTTCGGCTGGCAACGGCACCGATATCAAGCCTGGCGAAGCACTCGGAAACATTCGTATTCAAGATGTCTTCCAGGTCGGTTTCGGTGAAATTCTGGACCGAATACTGCATCTTTGGAACCCAATCATCATGCCGATGATGATCGGCAGCGTTCCGCTTGGCATCCTGTTCGGCATTCTGTCTTATATCATAACCCGGAAGGCGGCCCTGATCTTCAAAAATGCCCGTTCCAAACGGCTGGCGGCGAAGGCAAAGGCAGCACGTGCCGCCCAAGACATCGCTGACCGGCTCGGCAAATCAGGCGGCACCAATGATGCGGTAGGTGGCGCATGATCATTGGCCTCGGCAGCGACCTGATCGACATTCGCCGGATCGAAAATACCCTCGAGCGTCATAGCGAACGCTTCACCATGCGGGTATTTACAGAAATCGAACGCACTAAATCCGACCGACGTCGATTGCGCGCGGCTTCTTATGCGAAACGGTTTGCCGCCAAGGAGGCTTGCGCCAAGGCGCTCGGAACCGGCATCCGCAAGGGAGTGTTTTGGCGTGATATGGGGGTGGTAAACCTGCCGTCTGGTCAACCGACCTTGAATTTGACCAATGGGGCGCTGGCGCGCTTGCAACATATCACGCCGCAAGGATGCAATACTGTGATCCACCTGACCATAACCGACGATTTTCCACTGGCCCAGGCATTCGTAATCATCGAGGCCTGCCCGGCCAATTCGCGATAAATCGATAAGCCGGTTGGTTCGCCTTCCAATTGGCAATTTGTACCAAAGGAACACG
Source organism: Rhizobiaceae bacterium (assembly GCA_965248715.1). Taxonomy (GTDB): domain Bacteria; phylum Pseudomonadota; class Alphaproteobacteria; order Rhizobiales; family Rhizobiaceae; genus CBDFKB01. Next base: position 1,610,298 of record CBDFKB010000008.1, on the reverse strand, counting down.
ATATTGGCCGATTTGCCCCGCCTGCTTGGGTCCCTACTCGTTGGTATTGCTGGACATAGCGGCGGCGCTTTTTTTTGTCATTTGGCTTGGTTGGCGCAGGCTTGTGGAGTGGCCCACATCGTGGGTGATCGGCTTCGTCAAAAGACAAATTTTCCCGTTCAAATAGGTCCATATCGGGGTGGGTTGATATTGGTTGGCGAACCGGATTGGCGCTGGACCAGCGGTGACAATATCATAACAGGCATTGAACCTGCCGCGTGCATGGCGTACCTGATGTGTTAATTGTAATGTACTCCTGACTTACGAATACCTTCTAAGCGGTTTTCCGTATGCAATTTGCTCCTGTTGCGCCCCGATTGACGATCCGGGCGTTCTTCCTTTCACAATAAAATGGAATTGCAGATGCGTGACAATACCAGTGCCAATGATGCAACCGCGCATGGCGGTTGGAAGGAAACCGTCAAGATCATCCTCCAGGCATTGCTGTTGGCGGTGGTGGTGCGCACCTTGCTATTTCAGCCATTTTCCATTCCGTCGGGATCGATGATGCCGACCCTACTGGTCGGCGACTATCTGTTTGTGTCGAAATATAGCTACGGCTATTCACGTTATTCGCTGCCGTTTGGTCCCGACCTGTTCAAAGGGCGGATTTGGGAAGGCAAACCCGAGCGCGGTGATGTGGCGGTGTTTAAACTGCCGAGCAACCCGTCGATTGACTATATCAAACGGGTGATCGGCCTGCCCGGCGATCGTGTCCAAATGCGCCGCGGCGTGCTGCATATCAACGGCCAAGCGGTTACCCGTGAACCGGCCGGCGAGTTTGTTTCCGACGACGGATATAATGACATCGACCGGGTGCCGATCTATGTGGAAACCTTGCCTAACGGGGTCAAGTATCAGACATTGGACCTGTTGGTAAATTCGGCCGGAGACAACACGCCGGTATTTGAAGTGCCAAAAGAACACTATTTCATGATGGGCGACAACCGCGACAATTCCCAGGACGGGCGGTTTTATGGTTGGTACGTGCCGGCAGAAAATCTGGTCGGCCCGGCCCGCACGGTGTTCTTTTCGGTCAGTAATCAGGCCCATCCGCTGGCTTTTTGGCGCTGGCCCTGGGTCATGCGGATAAATCGCTTCTTTGCAGGAATTTAAGTGACGGGCACAAAGGCAAAAAGCGGTACCGACAATACCCAGCTGGCATTTTTTGAACTTGAACAGCGGATCGGCCACCGTTTCGGGTCAAGCGATCATCTCGCCGACGCGCTTACCCATGCGAGCGCCCGGCCTCTTGGTATAGCGGGCAGTCATTACGAGCGGTTGGAATTTCTTGGCGACCGGGTGCTGGGCCTGGCGATCGCGCAATTATTATTTCAACGTTTTCCCGAAGCCAGCGAGGGTGAATTGTCGCTGCGCTTCAATGCATTGGTAAAAGGCGAGACGCTGGCTGAGATCTCCGACGAATTAGGCCTGCATGAGTTTATTCGCACCGGTGGCGACATGAAGGAATTGACCGGAAAGCGCATGACCAGCGTGCGTGCCGACGTGCTGGAGGCACTGATTGCTGCGATCTATTTTGATGGTGGCATCGAGGCGGTTTCTGCGTTCATCGAACGGTTTTGGAAAACCCGTCTTTCGAGCGTTGTGGCGACGCGCCGCGATGCCAAAACCCAATTGCAGGAATGGGCCCATTCCAACCGATTGCCGATCCCCAAATATATAGAGACCGAACGCACCGGGCCGGACCACGAACCAAGTTTTACAGTTGAGGTAAGGGTTGGCGAAATTGCGTCATGCGCTGGTACTGGCGGTTCGAAACGCCTAGCCGAACGAGACGCCGCCCAGCGTTTCTTGCTGCGCGAAGAGTTGATTGTAGATGATGATTGCAATGGCTGAACCCACCGCACATGCCGATGAAACCCGCGCCGGATATGTGGCGATCATCGGCGCACCCAATGCCGGTAAATCGACCCTGGTCAACCGACTGGTCGATGCCAAGGTATCGATCGTTACTCATAAGGTGCAAACTACCCGCTCCATCATCCGCGGCATTACCCAATACGGCACCTGCCAGATCGTATTCGTCGACACACCAGGGATTTTCAGCCCACGCCGCACCTTGGACCGGGCGATGGTGGCCACCGCTTGGGGTGGTGCGCGCGATGCCGACATCGTTGCGGCGTTGATCGATTGCCAACGCGGAATGCGCGATGATACCAAGGAACTGCTCAAAAGGGCCGGATCCGGACGTCGGCCATTGGTGGTGTTGCTCAACAAGATCGATCTGATTGCCAGGGAGAAATTGCTGGCGATCGCCGAGGCGGCGCAAACAATCGCCGAGCCGGATCGCTTGTTGATGATTTCCGCCAAGACTGGCGACGGTTGTGCCGATTTCATGGATTATCTGGCCGAAAACCTGCCCCAAAGCCCGTGGTTTTTCCCGCAAGACCAGGTTTCCGACCTGCCGATGCGCCAACTTGCCGCCGAAATCACCCGGGAAATGCTTTACCTGCGCCTCCACCAGGAATTGCCCTATGCCTGCCATGTGGAGACCGAAGCGTGGGTCGAAAACCCCAATGGCAATGTGCGCATCGACCAGGTTATATATGTTGAGCGCCAGGGGCAAAAGAAAATCCTGATCGGTAGGAACGGTGCCTCGATCAAGGCGATTTCCACTGGCGCGCGCCGGGAATTGGCAGAAATTCTTGGCACCGAGGTGCATTTGTTCCTATTCGTAAAAGTACGGGAAAACTGGAGCGACGATCCGGCCCGCTACCGTGAAATCGGTCTTGATTTTCCGAAATGATGGCCTGGGATTTGCGATAGTTGGATACGGAACGGTTCCAGCGCATATTCCCGAAAAGTGCGCTGCGGTTTTCGGATGAGAATAGGCGCCAAGCCAACAAAGCGTATTCCTGGAAAGTGCGGTGCGGTTTTCGGATAAGAATAGGCGCCTAGCCAACAAAGGGTATTCCCGAAAAGTGCGGTGCGGTTTTCGGATAAGAATAGGCGCCTAGCCAACAAAGGGTATTCCCGAAAAGTGCGGTGCGGTTTTCGGATAAGAATATGCGCCGAACCAACAAAGGGTATTCCCGAAAAGTGCGCTGCGGTTTTCGGATAAGAATAGGCGCCAAACCAACAAAGCGTATTCCTGGAAACTTCCCCGGCGGTTCGAATTGGCGGAAAGGGCATAGATGGAGTGGCAAGACCAAGGTGTTGTGCTGGGCACCCGACGGCATGGCGAAACCAGCGTTATCGTCGAGTTGATGACGCCCAGTCGCGGCCGCCATCTTGGTTTGGTACGCGGTGGCCGTTCGCGGCGCATGCGCCCGGTGTTGCAGGCCGGAAATTTGGTTGAGGCGGTATGGCGCGCGCGGCTCGACGAACATCTCGGTAATTTTCAGATCGAAGGCACGGAACTAAGGGCGGCGCGGTTATTTGAGCTGCCGGTCGGGGTATTTGCGGTGCAAACGCTAAGCTCCCATCTGCGATTGTTGCCGGAACGTGACCCGCATCGCGGTTTGTATGACGCCATGCTGGTTGTACTTAATCATCTGGAGGAGCCGGCAATTGCCGGAGAATTGATGGTGCGTTTTGAAATCGCCTTGCTGGAGGAACTGGGTTTCGGCCTCGATCTAAATGCTTGCGCGGTGAATGGCACGCGCGGCGACCTAGCCTATGTCTCGCCGAAAACCGGCCGAGCGGTCAGCCGCGCGGCGGCCGCGCCCTGGGCCCAGCGGCTGTTGGTGTTGCCGCCGTTTTTGGATCGTGAGTGGCCAACCGAAAACCAACTTGCCGGCATAGAGGAATTGGCCGCGGGATTTCGCTTGTGTGGCCATTTTCTTGAGCGGCATATTTATTTACCAAGAGGGATAGCGGCGCCCGAAGAACGAAATGGGTTCATTAACGCAATTCAGCGCCAAATTGTGGGTCAAAACAAGCCCAAGAACGTTGAGGATTGAACATGCCCAAAACCGAATCGCGATTTGTGTCGCAATTTCAAGAAGTCGAGACTTTTTCGCCCCAGGCTTATTTGGAATATGACGGAATAGATCTTTTGCACGGCATGATCGCCGGCCAGCACCTGCCGCCACCGATGGCGCGGCTGATGAATTTCTGCCTTTGCGAGGCCTCGCAAGGCCGTGCGCAATTTCGCGGCGCGCCGCTTTACGATCACTACAATCCGGCCGGCGTGGTGCATGGCGGCTGAGCAAAGCGAAGAATAGCCGTGAGCGAGAACGCCAAACAGCGGTAGACCAAAGATCACTGCGTTTGGTATAAGAATACGCGCCGTGAAAAAAGCAGCCCGCGTATTCCCGAAAAGTGTGTTGCGGTTTTCGGATAAGAATACGCGCCAAGTAAGAATTCAGGTTGTATGTTCCAAGCAGGAGCATTGTGGCGGGACTAAACAGCTAAGCTATAGCCTCCCTTGCCGGGCTTTCGTCAATCGGCCAGTGCAATAGGACTGCGGCGAGGCCGGCAACCACCGACGACCACCACATTGCGTCATACGAACCAGTGGCATCGAATATGCGGCCACCCAACCACACTCCAAGGAATGAGCCGACCTGGTGCGACAGGAACACGAAGCCGAACAAGGTCGACATATATCGGGTGCCAAACATTACTTTCACCAGCCCTTGGGTCGGCGGAATGGTCGACAACCATAATACGCCCATAGCGGCAGAAAATACCAATACGCTGGTAGTGCTAATCGGTGTCAGCACGAAAATTGAAATCACCAGAGCCCGGCCGGCATAGATGAAGGCGAGAATGTAGCGTTTTGGAATCCGGTTCATCATCAACCCGGAACTGATTGCGCCGAAGATATTGAATAGGCCGATTGTCGCGATCGACCAGGCGCCGATACTAGGATCGAGACCAAGATCGGTGACGTAGGCCGGCATGTGCACGGTAATGAATGCGACATGGTAGCCGCACACGAAAAAGCCAAACAATAACAGCATGTAAGAACGGTGGCCGAACGCCTCGGCAAGCGCATTGCCGACCGATTGAGCAGGTGCTGCAACGCTGCCGCCCATATCTGAACGGCCGCGAAACGGTATCGCCAGGAATGGCACCACGGCAACGCACCCAGCCAATATCAACAGCGTGGATTGATAGCCATAGGCGTCGATGAACCCCTGGCCGAGGGGAGAAAACACGAACTGGCCAAGCGATCCCGAAGCGGTGCCGAAACCGAATGCAATGCCGTGATAGCGTTCGGGCAACATGCGGGCAAAGGCAGAAATGATTAGGAAAAAGGCGCTGGTTGCGATGCCGATGCCGACCAACACACCGGCCGACAGCGTCAATGTTACCGGATCGGTGGCACTCGACATCCAATACAGGCCGAGCACGTACACGATGGCGCCAAAGGTGATGGTGCGCACCGTGCCGAATTTATCAGCGACCATGCCGGCCAACGGCTGGGCCACCCCCCAGGCCAGGTTCTGTATCGCGATCGCAAAGGCGAACGCCTCGCGGCTCCAGCCATGGGCATCGGTCATTGGTGCTTGAAACAGGCCGCTGATCGCGCGCGGCCCAAATGTCAACATGCCAATCGTGCAGCCGAGAAATATCAACGTCCAAGCCCGGGCAGGGGTAATTGAGATCGGTTGTGTTGTCATGCCGAATTTGCCATCAAATTTGATCGGAAGTTGAAATTATTACCGGGCATCATAACCAAGTTGCAAGCGAATTGAAGCGGAAATCATTGCTGCATCCGAGCTATCCTTCATTGCCGCGCATACGTTCCAAGCGATTGAATTCCCATAAGAAATTTCGTTGCGCTTGCTGGGTGGTCAACGGTGCTAATTCGGCTGGCAGCGTTGGTAATTGCCGTGGCCGGCCAAAAATTTGTCCCGCCTCTTTGGCACTGAATCCGGCCAGTTCGACCGCTTCGAAATAGGCAACGATGCGGTCGGCTCGTTTAATAGTATCGCGCAGGCGCTGGGGTAGTTCGGCCGGCAAGGAAAACCGCAAATGCACCGCGCGTTGCAGCCTGGCCTCGATTTGCTTGTAGTTGCCGCCAACCACCGCCTTGAAAGGAGAAATCAGATCGCCGATCACATATTCCGGTGCGTCGTGTAGCAGCGCCATCAACTGCCATTCGGCGCTTGTGTTTGGGTTAAGTTGGCGAAAAATCATAGTAACCAGCAGGCTGTGCTGGGCGACCGAATAGGGCTGGCGGCCGATCGTTTGGCCGTTCCAGCGCGCCACTCGCGCCAGCCCATGGGCAATATCCTCGATCTCGATGTCGAGCGGTGATGGGTCGAGCAGGTCAAGACGGCGGCCCGACAGCATGCGCTGCCAAGCGCGTATGGCCGGTTTCATTGTCCGTCCTGCAATTCATTGTTGTTGCCGCCTTGCCCGGCCGGCCAATTGATATTGGCCCAGGGTGGCAAATGCAGTCTAACCGGCATTCCGGCCACATCAATGGTTTGCCCGGCGGTAATCGCATCGCCAGCCCGGTCGATACGTACCAGCGCCAGACCGATCTTGCCGGTGAAACTGCCAAGGGTGCCAATGGTCCGGTCGCCGGCCGTGACTTCGCCTGGCATCAGCGGCTCTTCGCCTTCGACCTGTAGGATCCGCTTGCGAGCAGAATTGTGGTGGTGGACCCGCGAAACCACTTCTTGGCCGACATAACACCCCTTGGAAAAGGCGATTGCCCCCAACTGGTCGAGCATCGCGTCGTGGGCAAACGCGGCGCCATATTCATAGTCAGCGCCGCCGTCTGGCACGCCCAATTGGATCCTGTGCGCGTTGTAGTCACCTGCATCACCTTCCACGTTGCCGCCGGTGTAAATTCGCCAACCAAGAGCCGCAAGCCGGGGGTCCTCGATCATGGCGATGGCATCGTTAATTTTTGGTCGAGCCTTCCAAGCCGCAAAAATTCTGATCCCCGGGTCGACGGCGGCGATATTCGCCTTGGCGCGCAGTCGGTAGAAGGTCAGCCGTTTGATAAAGTCAGCGGTTTGCGGCTTCGGCAGGTCAAAAAGAAACCCATCCTCGGTGCGTAGAATTAGAAAGTCGAACAACACCTTGCCCTGGGGCGACAAAAGGGCTGAAAATCCGCCGGCGCCCGGTTGGAGCGCCTGCACATCACTAGTCAAGATGCCTTGCAGAAGTTGCAGCGCATCGGCACCGTTGACCGATACAAGTGCGCGCTGGGATAATGGTTGGACGAAGCACTTTTCCATCACGGCGTTGTCAATTCTCATTGCAGAGGTAATTCGGTTCGGCAGTTGGTCGGCAAAACCGGTTAAGACCCAGGCACGCGGTCCAGAATCGTTTCCAATTTATCCTTCAGCTTTTGCGCCGCGGCATTGCCCTTGGGATGGGATTTGACCGCTTGTTCGAGCCCGTCAATCAGATCGTCAAAGGTGCGCTCGCGCGTCGCGCGCGCGCCGGTTTGGCCATATTGGCCGAATAAATCGATCCAACGCTCCGTGCGTCGTCCGGTAATAAGCAAGCGTTCAAAATATTCCTCCGGTGGCCCGGAAGTCCGCAATATGCCAAGGACCGCAGCAATCAACGATAGTGGTGCCAATACCAGATCGCGCAGACCATCGGCGATCAACTTGAGTTGAAATATCAGCACGCGCTTTAGCAGGGCAAGCCGACCCGACGGTATCGCCAAATTTTCCTGCCTGCGGTTTCCTGGATAAAAAGCCATTTCGCCTCGCTGGTCTGCCTGATGATTTAAGTCTGACACGCTCTAATTATTTGGGGGCTCAGCGCGGCCAAACAAGGGTTATCTGCAATCAATCACCGGCGACGAAAAACTGCCAGCGACCTTCAGGTGTAATGCCAACCCGGTAGAAAATATAGCCGCCGAATGCCTCCATGTCCTGGTAATCGCCAGCGGTGATCAACCGGAACAGTTCAACCCGCTGGGGCGGTGTGAGTTGCTCCAGTGGCACGCCGAAGAAATAGGGCCAAACGTAAATCTCATATTCGGAGCCCGCATCCATGTGCACGAATCCGGCTTCCAATACTTCGGCCAGGATAGCCAGAATTTCATGACCCTCGCCATCGCCGGACAGCGATTTGAGAAATTTAATTGGATCCTCATCAAGCCCGCCCAGTGACAACGTGGTGATGTTGTCACCATAACCGATCAGTTGGCGCAGCTTCTCGATATCGCCGGCCTTGGCAGCCTTCAAGATAAGGTTGCGCATGGTGCGTACCGGAAACGGCAAGCTCTCGATGTCGCGTTGGATTTCGGGAACCAAAATTTCCCGTGCCCCCGCCTCGTCGACGTCAGGCGTGGCCGGTGCTGCGGTTTCGTCTGCGTTATCAGCGCCGTCCCGATTGGTGCCCGCAGCCATGGCAATTGGCCATGCCGAAACAACCAAGAGTGCCGCCAGGATCAATGCGCGCATTGAAAACCTCCTGCCACCAGTGGAATGAATTCGACATTTGAGTCCCATTTGCAGTTTCATCCTTTGTCAAATGTCAAATTAATAAACCTCTTTGGATTTAAGTTCTTGTTGGCGGTTCATTGATTTCAACATTTGCAAATCCTTTTTGATGCAGCGATCAAAAGTGGGAAGGCTGCAAGCAGGGTCCAGACAGCCGATAGCGCCCGGTGTAATGATCAAGGAACCATATTGCGGCGGTCATTTCCAGTCATGGCACCAAATTCCATTTACGGTTGTTGCATCAATATGACGGAAAAATATCCGCCATATTCTAAGCTGCGACAATTCTTTGATATGGGAGGGAATGGGCGAGCAGCGCGCCACCTTGGCGATAATCTGCTAATTCGCCGTTTCCAGTTGGACGAACGCCGCGCGCTACGGGCGATCTAGCGGGCCGCTTAGCGGCCGTATCGGGTGGTGATTTCGTTGGCGAGACGGGTGCCTTCTTTGCGGTAGCGCTCGGCGGCGGCGATCGCCGATGGGGTGCACCCGGCGTAGATCTCACTGAACGATCTAAATCCGCGATTGAAGCGGGCGATCATCAAGGCTTGGCGTTCTGCGGTTGGCTTTTCGCTCTCAATCAATTCCGCCATCTTGTCCCGCCACAATTGACCCTCTTCAGCCCCGCACAATTGTCGTAGATAATGGATCGACCCCAGTACCTCGGCGAGCCGCATCATCTGCTCGTTGTAGACCGGTGGCAAAGCTTTGACGGTTTCTTGCGTCTGCGGGTTCTGGCCTTGCCCGGCGGTTCCCGATTGCTGGGCATTCGCCGGCAACGCCAATTGCAGCCAGATCGCCAGCACGGCGGTACTGGCGGTCATTAAGCAGATGAACAATCGGATCAAACCGGCGACCATTTACGAACCCACATTGGTATGTGACCGCAAATAAGGCCAGGCGAGCGATTTGGCCACTCAATTCATCAAAAAAGCCGTATCCGGGTGAAAAGCCTTGGCGACAAAGGCGAAGGTCAAATCGTAGGCGATGTCCTTGGCTCCGTTTGCGCTGTCGCGGGTAACAATAATGGTACCAACCTCACGCCCCTTGGAAATATTGGAAGTATCGAGAGCCGATGCCTGGCCTTCGCGCCAGCTAATGTCATAGCCGTCGATTTCCAAGCGCCCGGTCTCGACCACCCGCTGCATTGGAATGATCATCGGTTCGCGGCCGTCACGGCGGATTACGATTACCCGGGTCATTGCCGGCATGTCGTTGGGCAGTTCGCCGAAAAACAGGAACGGCCGGTCCGAGGTATCGTAGCCAACATAAGGGTTGGAACCATAACGCCTGAGAAAATTGCGCGGGTAAAGCACTTTGCCGTTCGGAAACCGTTCGCGGAACTGGTCCCAGCTTTCCAGCCGCGATGGAACGATCTTCAATTGACGGCCAGTATATTCGCCCATAATCGCGTTGCCGGTAAATTGCTGCCACCAGCTCTCGGTTTGCCGGTCATACATCACCAGGTCGGAATTTCGCAGTTTACCGGTGGTGCCGAAGTCATGCCGGGCGCCATCAATCATTGCGTCGAATACGATTGAGGCATTGCACAGCGGGCAATAGGTTACCGCGACCGGTTTGCCGCCCACCACATCGTTGACGATTTCGTGTCGGGTCATAACACGAAGCGGATAGGCACGGGCGTCACCATTGATTTCGAGCCCGATCACCGGTTCGCGGCCCGGTATATCGTCAACCTCGGCAATCGCAGCGAATTTTGGCGAGTTGATCGCCGGAATTTGATCCTTGCCGATCACCGACGTTACTTCGCTGTAGGGTATCGAATGCAAGGTAAAATCGGTCTTCCAATTGTGCGTGCCCCATGGCAAGTCGGCGCTAAGAGCTGGGAAAAATGCCCATACCAGAACCAGGGTTGTTAAAATGAAAGTGCGCATGATGGGGACTTCCTGTTGTAGCGATCCGCCGACAATGTGTCAGACCGGCTGGCCATCATCCATCCAAAACTATTCACCATTGCGTGAAAAATCGCGTGCCCGGCAGTTCAAAATTCACCGCCGACAGCCGCGCAGGATTGCTCAATAGCGGCGGCGATCTTGTCCAGCAATCGGTAATTTTGCAAATCGTGCCGCGATACCCACTTAGCCGCCGCCGCATCGTCGCCGGCGCTAAGCGCGCCCGTTGCCGAAAATGCTGCGAATACCGCAAGCACGAAATGGCGTTCAACGGTTTCCACATCATCGCGGGTGATCAGCTCCTCAAGGGTGACAAAGCTGGGGTCAGCAATCCGCAATCCGGTTTCCTCGAAACATTCGCGGCGTGCGGCATCGGCTAAGGTTTCGCCGGCTTCAAGGCGCCCGCCCGGCAACGCCCAAAACCCTTTACCGGGTTTCTTGCCGCGTTGTATCAGCAGTACCCGCGGGCCGCGAAATACTGCGATTGAGACCCCGATTATTGGCCGCTTGGTACTGCTGTCAGTGTTTTGATCAGCCATCCGGCAATTTATGGTAACTTGACCCGGCATCCGCAAGCCTGCTTCCTAGGGGAATGAATTTGACATTTGGTGCCCATTTGCAGCATCGTCGTTTGTCAAATGTCAAATTCATTCCACTAGAAATGGGCAACACTACCGTGCCTTTCGCACCTTGCCCGTGGTCAAATCGGCCACGCCGCCGCCAAATCTCGATCGTCAACAAATCCTATGCATAACAAGCAATTGGGTGGAGCTAGTATGTGCGGCAGATTTTCCCTGATAGCTTCACCGCAAGAGGTTCAGGCGTTCCTGGACCTTGATGACATCGAACCGTTCCCGCCACGCTACAATATCGCCCCGACCCAACCGGTCCTGGTGATAATGATGGACGGTAACGGCATACGCCGGGGAATATTGGTGCGATGGGGTTTGGTGCCTTCTTGGGTCAAAGACCCAAAGGCTTTTTGCTTATTGATCAATGCCCGTTCGGAAACCGCTGATACCAAGGCGTCGTTCCGCACTGCCATGCGGTATCGCCGAGTGCTGATACCGGCATCGGGGTATTACGAATGGCACCGCAGCGAAAATCGCAAACAACCTTATTGGATCATGCCAGGGGCAGGCGGGCTGGTGGGCTTCGCCGGGCTAATGGAAACATGGATTGGGCCGGATGGTGAGGAAATCGATACCGGCTGCATTTTGACTGCCGAGGCGATTGGACCGATCGCCAAAATCCATCACCGTGTACCGGTGGTGATCGATCCAGCCGATCAGGACAAATGGCTCGACTGCCGATCCCAGGATGCTGGCGAGATTAAACATTTGCTGCGCCCGCCGCCGGTTGAATTGTTCGAGGCTGTTGCGGTTAGCGACAAGGTCAACAAGGTGGCAAATGCCGGACCCGATATTCAAGAGCCGGTTGAAATCAAACCGCACAACAATGCTCAGGTGGTGGAAGTCAAACCGGCTCAATCAGAATTGTTTTGAATTTTGGCCGCACCGTAGCGAGTGGTTATGCGCCAAGCCGATGCCTGATTTTCGGCATAAAAAGGGCCGGTCACCAGTTTTGGGGCATGGCGACCGGCCTAATTCCAAATGACAAGTGGGGCGTTATGTCATCGGGAACTCCAATGAGGAATTGCCGGCAACATATGGAGTTCGCCATCGGTTCACATGCCCCTTTCGGGGGAAAAGGAAAAGTTTTTCAATTTTTTTGACTAAATTGGCGAATTGAATTGACGGCTATTTGATCCAATGTATGACAAGGCCATGGGAACGACCTTAACGGCACGTTTATTTGCCTGTTGCATGATTGGCATCATTATCGGCTAGCATCGCTGCTGGCCCGGTCGTTCCTGTATCCCATTTTAATTATTGAGCGCCCTGGTCGGTGGCTGAATCTGCTCGGTGTTTGCCGATAGTGATTGTAACCTTTTGGAATCTTCATGACCGCCCCTGAATTGAAATTGTACAACACGCTGACCCGCCAAAAAGAGCGGTTCGAACCGATCAACCGCCAAAATGTACGCATGTACGTATGTGGTCCGACGGTTTACGACCATGCACATATTGGCAATGCCCGTCCGGTTATCGTTTTCGATCTGCTGTTTCGCCTGCTGTGCCATTTTTATGGCGCTGATCACGTAACCTATGCGCGCAACATCACCGATGTGGAAGATAAGATTACCGCCCGTGCGCAGCGCGACTTTCCCGATCTAACGATCAATCAGGCAATCGCCAAGATCACACAAGAAACCACCGACCAGTTTCATGCAGATGTGGCGGCACTTGGTTGCCTGGAACCGACCCACGAGCCACGTGCCACCGAGCATATCGAAGGCATGGTCGCCATGATCGGCACCCTGCTTGACAAGGGACATGCCTATGTTGCCACCGGCACCGAGGGCACGGAGGTTCTGTTCGACACATTTTCCATGGCGCAATACGGCCAGTTATCGAACCGCAAATTAGACCAGCAAATGGCCGGAGCCAGGGTCGCGGTCGAAGCCCACAAGCGCCATCCGGGCGATTTCGTGCTGTGGAAACAATCGAGCGAGAACGAGCCCGGCTGGCCCGGCAAGTTCCTAGTCGATGGTACCGAGATTGCCATTAATGGCCGGCCCGGCTGGCATATCGAGTGCTCGGTCATGGGTGCCCATCATTTGGGTGAGACCTTCGACATCCATGCTGGTGGGCTCGATTTGATATTCCCGCACCACGAAAACGAGCTTGCCCAGTCGCGCTGCGCCCACGGCAGTGAAAAGATGGCTAATTTTTGGTTGCACAATGGCTATTTGCAGGTCGAGGGCCGCAAGATGGCGAAATCCGCGGGTAATTTCATCACCATTCACGAATTGCTGGACGATTGGCCCGGCGAGGTGCTGCGCTTTAATATGCTGCGGACCCATTATCGCCAACCGATCGATTGGACCCTGCGTTCCCTCAAACAAAGCGCCAACGTGCTTGATGCGATGCACCCGTTTGACGCGGCCGGCTGGCAGCAGGCGGCTTTGGGTGCCGAAAGAGTGATTAGCGCCCTTTGCGATGATCTCAATAGCTGGCAAGCGATCAGCGAAATCCAAAAACTCGATCAACAGGGCCACAAAGCCGCCCGTGATTTCGCACTTCGGTTGCTCGGATTTACCGGCGACAGCCTGCGCGAGCACCAAGCAGTAGCGGTCGCAAAGGTCGATAACGTAACGCTTGATCGCACGATCGCCGATCGCCTCGCCTTGTTGGCGGAAAAGAATTTCGCCGAGGCCGACCTAATCCGCGCCGAACTGGCCGAACAGGGCATCCAGTTGATGGACTACAAGGACCCGGACACCGGCGAACGAAAAACCAGGTGGGAGATCAAGCGGTGACCAAGGAACGGCTCTATTTGTTCGATACTACACTGCGCGACGGTCAGCAGACCCCGGGCATTGATTTTTCGGTCGACGACAAGATCACCATTGCTGCCATGCTCGACGATTTGGGGCTCGACTATGTGGAGGGCGGTTATCCCGGCGCCAACCCGACCGACAACGAATTCTTTGCCAAAAAGCGCACCAAGCGCGCGTCTTTCGTTGGCTTCGGCATGACCAAACGGCCAGGGGTTTCGGCCTCGAACGACCCTGGCATCGCCGCGCTGTTGCAGTCAAAGACCGATGCGATTTGTTACGTCGCCAAAGCGTGGGACTACCATGTGCGGGTTGCGCTCGGCACCACCAATGACGAAAATCTCGACTGCATCCGCCAATCGGTCGAGGCCGTGGTCGCCGACGGACGCGAGGCGCTGGTCGATTGCGAGCATTTCTTCGACGGCTATAAATCGGACCCGGCCTATGCGCTTGAATGCGCCCGCACCGCCTATGCGGCCGGTGCCCGCTGGGTGGTGTTGTGCGATACCAATGGTGGAACATTGCCCCATGAGATTGCTGAAATCGTTGCCGCCACCGCCAAAATTGTGCCGGGTGACAATCTTGGCATTCACACCCATGACGATACCGGTAACGCGGTCGCCAATTCGCTGACTGCGGTCGATGCCGGTGTGCGCCAAATCCAGGGCACATTAAACGGCATTGGCGAGCGCTGCGGCAATGCTAATTTGATTTCGCTGATCCCGACATTGTTGCTGAAACCGGCCTATCGCGACCGCTTTATGACCGGCATCGATGATGCGGGCTTGGCATCGGTTACCCATGTTTCGCGTGCCTTCGATGAAATCCTCAACCGGGCACCGGATACCCAGGCGCCTTATGTTGGCCAATCGGCGTTTGCCACCAAGGCCGGCATCCACGCATCCGCCATTCTCAAGCAACCGCAAACCTATGAGCATGTGCCACCACAATCGGTTGGCAATGACCGCCGGTTGATGGTGTCCGACCAGGGCGGAAAATCGAATTTCCTGGCCGAATTGGCCCGGGCCGGGGTCGAGATTGGCAAAACTGATCCGCGCCTTGACAGTTTGATTTCGGTGGTCAAGGAGCGCGAAGCCAAGGGTTTCGCCTATGAAGCGGCGCAGGCGAGTTTCGAACTTTTGGCGCGCCGCCGGCTCGGCGAGGTGGCGAATTTTTTCACCGTCGACAGTTTCCGCGTTCAGGTTGAACGCCGCTTCAACGCTATCGGTGAAGTAGTTACGGTCTCGGAAGCAGTGGTTAAGGTGGAAGTCGACGGCGAGAAATTTTTCTCGGTAGCGGAAGGCAATGGCCCGGTCAATGCGCTCGACCGGGCGCTGCGCAAGGACCTTGGCAAGTTCCAGGCCCGCATCAGCGATCTCAATCTGGTGGACTACAAAGTGCGTATTCTAAATGGCGGTACCGAGGCGATAACCCGGGTGTTGATCGATTCCACCGATGGCGCCGGCCATCGCTGGACCACTATCGGGGTTTCCGACAACATCATCGACGCCTCGTTCCAGGCCCTGATCGATTCGATCAATTACAAGCTGATGAAAACCGGCAAAGTGGCCTGATGCCCGGCCACCGATGCGGTTATCATTCATTGTGCAGCTGAGCAAACCCGGCCGTGTGCCAATAGCCACGGAATGATTGCCTCGGCCTCGTTGATGAATTGCGGCCGCACCTGCTCATGGTTATGAATAAATCCGGCCTCATCCATGCGTTGCAGCAGCACCGCCAGCGGGTTCCAATAGCCGTTGATATTGGCGATGACCACAGGCTTGTGGTGGCGGCCAAGCTGGGCCCAGGTCAAAATCTCGAACAATTCCTCCAGCGTGCCAATGCCACCCGGCAGGGCGATGAATGCATCACAATTATCAAACATCAGGCGCTTGCGGGTGTGCATGTCTGGGGTCACATGCACGCCATCCATTTGCTCCAGGCCGGCTCTTTTTGTTTCTTCGTCGATCAGGAATTCGGGGATGATCGCGGTCACCTTGCCGCCGGCTTCGATACATGCCGATGAAACAGCGCCCATGATGCCCTTGCCGCCACCGCCATAAACCAACCGCAGACCGTTGTCGGCTATAGCCTTGCCGATCACCTGTGCTGCATCGACAAAGGCGGCGTTTTTACCGGGCGAAGAACCGCAATAAACACAAATGGCAGTAAGCTGTAACATAATACCAAGGGACACTACTGTCGGGGAAATTGACTACGAGCTGGTTTGTTTGATTTTAGCCCCATCGGAAGGTTTGTTCGTAGGATCCCGCTCGGCAGAACAATCCGAGAATGCTTGTGTGTGCGGTGTTTCTTTGATCAATCTGTAGGCTGTTGATCTTGCAATGCCCAGCTGTTTTGCGGCTTGTCGGGCGATCATTCCTGCCTGGACAAAGTTTTTCAGTGCCAAGATTGTTTCGACCTCAAGTAGGGATCTTCCAGGTTTTCGACCCTTCAATCTGGCTGCTTCGATCCCATCTTTTGTGTGCGCTGAAATCAGTCGTCGTTCAAAATGGGCGATGGCTCCGAAGACGTGGAAGATTAGCTCACCCGCAGCGGATGTCGTATCGATGCGTTCTTCGAGATTGATCAACCCGATGTTCTGGGTTTTCAGGTCTTCGACGGTTTTCAAAAGTTCTTTGAGGGATCGCCCCAGTCGATCCAGCCGTATAATGGCAAAGTTGTCACCAGTGCGGGCAGTGCTGATAAGCGGGGCGGTCAAACCGCTTGCCGGAAACGACATCTTTGAAAACCCGAATGGCACCGACTTCTTTCAGGCGTGTAACTTGGCCAGACAAGTCCTGCTTGGGAGTTGAACGCGAGCATAGCCGAGGATGTCACCCAGACGCGGCATCTGCGCTCTTTGCAAGTTTGCTCATGGCCTGAATGTCACAAGCCGTCGCGTATCCCATGGCCCGCTTGACCCCGGGAAGAAGGGCCGCACCATTCATGGCGAAAGAGATTTCGATCAACCCAGCTTCCCCAAATGCGTTCCTGATCGTTTCTCGGGCAACAGGATCGTCGGTGCGCTTACCTGTTACGGCGTCGGACAGAACCGCAACTGCGGAAATTTCCGGTGAGAGATCACCGTAATTTGCAACAAGAAGTTGGTCGATAATCAATGGGTCGATCTGGGCGTTGCGTGCGAGGTTAATTTCAGCCTCTACACAGGTTCCGCAATCTGCTGCAATCGCGCCCCGTAAGCGCGCGGTATGATAGGCCAAAGGCGGGACTTTCCTGTTGGGATCAAGGAAGCCAAAGATTTTGTTGTAGCGAGAAAGCAAACCAATATCGGTTTCAGCGATCTGGTGCACATAGTTGAATTCTACGCCGACTCGATGCTCTGCGCGCCGGATCAGGAAATGGATTATTCGCTTGAGCACATAAATACCTTGTCTTTTAACCGTTCCAGACCGTGTGGAAACACCTTTTGAGATGACCAATTTAATATTGCGGCTGTTTATTTTCAGATATTGACCTTCATGCAAGATTTCGATTTCAATTGTCATGATTACGCGATACCGGGCGGTATTTGGGTTTTATCGATTGATATTGACTGATTTTGGCCAATGGCGCCTCCTCAAGCCCGTATTGCCACCATCAATCCTTTTACCCCGACGAGATTGAGCGCCCGGCGGATGTTGTAGGCCAATGCGGTAAGCGAGAACTCGGCGCGGACGTTTTCCAGATGTCGCATCAGGAATGCACCCTGACCCATCCATTGTTTGATCGAACCAAAGGGATGTTCAACGCTGTTGCGGCGCTCGTTCATTATTTCGGGCTGGGCTTTCACGCGCACTGCCATACGATCCAGAACCGCTTCATTTTCCAGTCGAGATACCCGTCGAAAACTCTTTGTGCATTTTGCTTTCAGATTACAGGTACGGCAGGCCTTGCGGTTACAATAATCAATCTTCCTGTTGCCTCGCACTTTGCTTTCATACATTGGCAAAAGAACCGCACCTGCCGGGCAGATATACTGGTTCTTGTCCGCATCATAGCTAAACACATCCTTGGCAAACAAACCTTCGCGCACCGCTGAACCACGCTGCGGTTTGGCCACAAAGGGTACAAGCCCGGCTTTCTCACAATCCTCGATATCTTCAATCTTGAAGTAGCCCCGGTCAGCCACAACATTGATTTCTTCAACACCAAGGATCGTGCGGGCTGGTTCCGCCGTTTTGGCCAGCAGGCCCAGATCGCCAACCTGTGTACAAACTTCTTGCGCGACGATCAGCTTGTGTTTGCAATCAACTGCAATCTGCACATTGTAACTAACGCCTGCCTTGGACTTGCCCGCTTGATACCGGCTGTCCGGGTCGCTCAGCGATATCTGGCTTTCGCCATTGCACTCCATTTCGCCAAGCAGGGCCTTGTGGCGGCCTTGCCTGGCCTGAAGTTTGGCGATCTTTTCACCAAGCTTGGGATCACCACCTGAAGGGCGTGAGCCATCCTCGCCATTATCGCCGTCATCCATATCACTCAGATATGCGGCCAGACGCTCGTCTGCCTCTTTGATGGTTTTGGTCAATCCGGTTTTGGTAAAGTTCTTGTCCTTGGCGTTCACAGCCTTGATCCGGGTTCCATCAACGGCCAGCAATTCCCGGCCAAACAGATCAAGTTGGCGACACAATAACACAAACTCCCGGAACACATGTTTGAAGGCCGCCCGGTTATCGCGTCGGAAATCAGCAATCGTTTTGAAGTCTGGCTTCAAATGCCGCAACAGCCAGATCACTTCAATATTGCGGTAGCACTCCACCTCCAACCGGCGGCTTGAGCGCACCCGGTTGAGATATCCATAAATATAGAGCTTCAAAAGATCCGCCGGATGATAGCCGGGCCGGCCCGTCGCCTCGGCTTCAACCCTTGTAAAGCCCGCACCTTGCAAATCCATGGCGTCAACAAAAGCATCAATGAAGCGAACCGGGTTATCCGCCCCAACATAATCCTCCACCCTTTCGGGCAACAACAACATTTGGGTGCGGTCAGTTCCAGAAATATGAGCCATGGTGAAAAATACCATGCTGCACACCTATATGGAATCTAAGTTCGAGTTTCCACACAGTCTGGTTCGTTTTAGAGGCAGGTTTCTTGCCCTAGGGGTAAGTCGGCTTTATGGCCCAGAAAGCTGTCTCATTATTTATCTTTATATTGACCACAGTCTCAAAATGATCAACACAATTTTGAGGACACATACATGGCACGACGATCCCTGCTGACATCAAAAACCCAGCAAAAGCTATACGGCGTGCCGGAACCCCCAAACCACTTGACCAAAATCAAACAAACCAGCTCGTAATCAATTTCCCCGGGCAGTAATGTCCCTTGGTATAACCCGTGAAGACCAAGATTTGATCCGCACCAGGCGACGTGACGAAATCCACCTTGGTGTCGCAATTCACATCGCGGTGCTCAGGCATCTTAGCCAAGGCTGGATTGATGGGGCAGTTCTCCCTGAGCCATTCATCATGTAGCTGGGGGTGCAGTTGACAATGCCGAATATCGATCTGACTGAATATGCCCGCCGTCGCAAATCCAATTCCTTGGGTATTGGGTAGCGCAAGCAACCTTACCTACACAAAACCGACGCGGCGCTGCTGCCGGATTCCTATGAGTGGTTTATCGGCAAACCACCGCGCATCTTGCGTTTGCACGCATTCGCACTTAGAATTCCTTATTGAATCGTGGTGCAACCAATCCCGGCCGGTGCTCATACCAGCACTGGAATGGTGGTTTCCCCCGGGCCGAGAACGCGGGGCGCGCCGAATTATCGATTGGAACCAAACATGGCATTGCAAATTACACCGATGATCATGATGATTGGCGGCGGGGTGGTGACGGCCGGTATCGCCGGAGTCGCGGTCAAATCCTACGTTGATACTGGTGCCGATACGCCGGTGGTGGCAATCATTGAACCAGCCGCGATGGTTGAGCCGCAGCCGGTATCGGTGCAGCCCTCGGTGGCGATCGAGGTACCGCGCGGCAAACCAATCATTGATCCGGTATTGCCGGTATTTAATGTTGTCAGGCTTGAGCGCGATGGCAGCGTTGTGATCGCCGGTACCGGGCCGCCACGCGCCGATATTGAAATCCTTTCATCGGGCCAGGTGCTAGCTGTGACTTTGTCCGGTGCGACCGGCGATTTCGCGATCGTTTTCGACCAGGCACTTAGCTCCGGCGATTATGAATTGATTATCCGCGCTACCACCGCAGACGGTGCGGTGGTGATGTCAGCGGAAGCGGCAATCTTGCACGTGCCTGACGAAGACGGTACCGCGCTTGCCATGGTGAGCGAACCGAACCAGCCAAGCCGGGTACTGCAATTAGATCTCGCGCCGGTTGAAAAGCCGGTGGTGGCCGAAGCTGCGTTGGAGACCGAGCCGCTGGTGGATGCCCAAGCCGACCGGGAACAAGAAACCGCCAAACTAAAGGTAGAACCGCAAGAGCCGGTAGCAGCTGCGGTTGCGGTCGAGGAACCGGTTGCGCCGGCTAAAACTCAAGCGCTGGGGTTGACCGTTACGGTCAAAGCGGTGGAAATCGAAGGCGACAAGATCTACATCGCCGGCGAAGGCAAACCGGGCCAAGCGGTGCGCATTTATGTCGATCATCGCTATCTTGGCGAAGCGATTGTCGGACCCCAGGGCGCGTTTTTGCTGGAAACTAACGGTAAGATCAGCGCCGGGTTGCACAATGTGCGCACCGATATGTTGCAGCCCACGAACCTTACTGTTACCGCGCGTGCCGAAGTACAATTGCTGCATCAGGCTGATCCGGTTGAGGAAAAAATACTGGTCGCCGAAGAAAATCGCGGCCAGACAGTCGTCGATACGCGGCTTGCCGCCGACAAGGCGGAAATCGTAACCGCGAGCGAAATGCCGAAACAGCAGGCGGTGCCGCTTAGTGCCACCGTAGCGGCCCAGGTTGCAGTCACCAAAGCCCAATCGGTTGAGCCAGTGATTTTGCGCACGGGCGCATCGGTGATCATCCGCCGTGGCGATAATCTATGGCGGATCTCCAGGCGCACCTTGGGCCACGGCGTCCGCTATACGACGATCTACGAGGCCAACAAAGGGCAAATCCGCGATCCGCATTGGATTTATCCAGGGCAGATTTTCCGCATTCCCAATGCCGCCCTGCAACAGCAAATGGTTTCCACCAGCGGTTGAATGCGCGCAGAACTATTTGCCCGGGGCGTCCACGGTCAGCAACCTATGCCTTTTGCTTGGGCGAGGCAGGTTGCTATGACATTGGTTAACGATCACCGATACAAAGGATAGGGCCATGGCGCTCCAGATAGGCGATATTGCGCCGGATTTCACGGCGGAAACCACTGAAGGTGTGATTTCGTTCCACGATTGGATCGGCGACGGCTGGTGCGTTCTATTTTCTCACCCAAAAGATTTCACTCCGGTCTGTACCACCGAACTTGGTCAAATGGCCCTGCTGAAGCCGGAGTTCGACAAGCGCAATACCAAGATCATTGGCCTTAGCGTCGACCCGGTCGAAAACCACGCAAGATGGTCGTTAGACATCAAGGATATGATGGGGGCGGCGCCTAACTATCCGATGATCGGCGATACCGATCTTGCAGTCGCCAAAGCTTATGGCATGCTGCCAGCGGCGATCGCGGGTGGTGCAGAAGGTCGCACCGCAGCAGACAATCAAACCGTGCGATCAGTTTTCGTCGTTGCCCCTGACAAATCAATCAAGCTGATTTTGACCTATCCGATGAGCACTGGGCGCAATTTCGATGAAATATTGCGGGTGATCGATTCCATGCAATTGGCTGCCAAGCACAAGGTAGCAACGCCGGTCAATTGGCAGCGCGGCGATGACGTGATTATCGTTCCGGCAGTATCGGATTGGGAAGCCAAACAAAAATATCCCGATGGTTGGAAAACGGTAAAGCCATATATCCGTATGGTCCCGCAGCCGAAGGATTAAAGCGTATTCCCGAAAAGTGTGTAGCGGTTTTCGGACAAGAATACGCGACAAAACAAAGAGATAGCGCGACGAATCGTATCCAACGCTTGGTGACAAGCGCTAGAGCGTATTGCCGAAAAGTGGGTAGCGGTTTTCGGACAAGAATACGCGACAAAACAATCAGATAGCGCTACGAAGCGTATCCAACGCTTGGTGACAAGCGCTAGAGCGTATTCCCGAAAAGTGGGTAGCGGTTTTCGGATAAGAATACGCGACAAAACAATCAGATAGCGCTACGAAGCGTATCCAACGCTTGGTGACAAGCGCTAGAGCGTATTCCCGAAAAGTGGGTAGCGGTTTTCGGACAAGAATACGCGACAAAACAAACAGATAGCGCGACGAGGCTATTCCAACGCTTGGTGACAAGCGCTAAGCATATTCCCGAAAAGTGGGTACTGATTTTGGGAAAAATGACACGTAAAACAAACAGATGAGTACGTCTAAAAACCCTCGATTTTGGTGGGCTGGGTGTGATTTTGACGTTTTGAGTACCGGATAATATGTTGAAATATTTGAGGAACGCAAAAACAAAAAATTGCTCCCAGGACCCAAAAGAAGGGTTTTTAGAGGTGCTCAGATAGCGCGACAAAACGTATCCAACGCTTGGTGACAGGCGCTAGCGAATTTCGCATTGCCGCACTGTTTTAATTGGCATCGGCATGCGGTTGCACCCAAAGCAATGATAATTACCCGCCGGCCAACCGGTTGAGCAGGCGCGCGGTTGGATAGGAATCCGCCGGCAGCCCCAGTTTTGACTGCATATCTTTGACCGCCGAGCGGGTACGTTTGCCGATAATGCCGTCGACCTTGCCAACGTCATAACCGCGATTGACCAGCAAGCGCTGCAAATGTTTGATCTGCTTAAAGGAAAGCGGGGTAACGCCCTTACCGCCACTGACCCGTGGTGCGCCGGCCAGCCTGGTGGCGAAATAGGCTGCGGTGGTCGAATAGACCAGGGATTGGTTCCATTCCAGGAACACATGGAAATTGGCGTAGGCGAGAAACGCCGGCCCCTTGTGACCCATTGGCAGTAACAGCGAGGCTGGAAGTCCATCATTGGCAATCGGGCTGCCGTCGATGTTGCGCACGCCCCAGGAACGCCAGGTGGCACGCGGATGGCGGATATCGATGTCGGCCTGTTCCCAGTCCATTTCAGCCGGCGCACGCACCTCTTGCAGCCAGGGTTCGCCGCGCCGCCAGCCGAAACGTTGCATGAGCCGAGCCGAGGAGGCCAGCACATCCGGCTTGCTGCGCAACAGGTCGCGGCGGCCATCACCGTCATAGTCGACCGCGGTCTCCATATATTCGGTAGGCAGGAATTGGGTTTGGCCGAGTTCACCGGCCCACGAACCGCGCATTTGCGCCGCACTAAGATCGCCATTGTCGATGATGCGCAGGGCATCGAGCAATTGGCCACGAAATTTTGCCCCGCGCCGGCAGTCATAAGCAAGGGTTGCCAGGGAGCGCAGGGTCGACAGATCGCCAGTATTAGCGCCGTAATCGCTCTCCAGGCCCCAAAACGCAGTGATCACCGGGGCCGGCACCCCATAGTCACCCTCGATGCGCTGAAAAGTCGAGCGAAATTTCTTGATGTTCTTGGCGCCGTGGTCCAAACGGTATTGCGCCACCATGCGTCCGGCGAATTTCAGAAAACTTTGCGAAAACACCGATTGCTTGCGGTCGCGGGCGATGATGTTGGCATCGTAGGCAAATTGTTTTGAAGCTGAGCCGATCGCCGCTGCCGAGATGCCGCTTGCCGCAGCCTCGATCTTAAAATCCCGTACCCAGGTGGAAAATTTTCCGCTGTTTTGGCAGGCCGCATCGGCTGCCGCAGTGAGAGCAAAAATTGCGATTGTTGCGATCGTGCAACGTGCTGCAAACATACGAGCGATTGTTATCGGTTTTTTCAAGGTTAACCTCCCATTTCGACGAATCGATTGTAGGATTGCAGGTCTATATTGCTACCACAAACAATAATGCCGATTTTTTTACCGGAAAGCCTTTCGCTTAACGGACCGATGGTAGCGGCAAGAGCGGCTGCGCCAGCCGGTTCGACAGCCAATTTGAGGTCGGTAAAGGTCAGTTTCATGGCTTTAGCCAGCGCCGCATCACAGACGGTCACCACATCATCCACATGGTCGCGGATAATCGTGTATGCACCTTCGGTATGCATCGGCGCGCCAAGGCTGTCGGCGATGGTATCCACATTGACCCGGGAAATCACCTGGCCGCTGGATAGGCACTGGCTCATGCCGCTGGCGCCTTCCGGTTCAACCCCATAGATCGCGCACTCCGGTTTGATCTGTTTGATCGCCGAGGCGACGCCGGCGATCAACCCACCGCCGCCGATCGGCACAACCACCGCTTCAAGGTCTGGTACGTCTTCGATGAATTCGAGCCCGACCGTGCCGGTTCCTTCAAACGTGTGTTGGCCCTCGAATGGGTGCACCAGAACCCGGCCTTCCTGTTCCTGCAATTTAGCCACGATATCAAATAGTTCCGCGATGTCTTCAGCAAACACGATATCGGCGCCCAGTGCCTTGCAGCGCGCGACCCGAAATGGATTGGCGGTCTTGGGCATTGCTACCTTGGCATCGATGCCAAGCGTGCGCGCGGCATAGGCGGTGGCGATTGCGTGGTTACCGGCCGACATGGCGGTCACTCCGCATTTCCTTTGTGTATCATCAAAGTGCAGCATCACATTGATCGCGCCGCGTGGCTTGAAACTGCCGGTGCGTTGCAACAATTCCAGCTTCAACGCGATCGAACTATCCGACGAAATTCCCGGTAGGCCGCTGCCGTAATAGTCGAGCGAAGGGGTGCGCAACAAATAAGGGCGGAGCCGTTCAGCGGTGGCGCGGATCGCGGCAATCGAAGGCGTATGGTTCATGGAGTATCGGTTCCTGGATGTTTGGTTCTTGAATTCGAGCCATTGCGGGTTTGGCGGATACGATAGCGCGATTATAGCAACGGTGGCTAATATTGACCGATTGAGCGAAGTTGATTTGCAAATGTTGGAATCTAACCACTAGGTAGACCGCGCCTGAAACCTGCGCAGCGCGATTGCGTTGCATCGGGCAAACCCGGCGGCGGATGCCCGCCAATCAGAAACCAGAAAGGATGGGCGCTTTTACGCCATCACAACGGCTCCGAATTCATTAAAAGGGCTCTAAAGTCCCATTTGCCGGACCGCAAGATCGCGCATGATTTCCTCTGAGCCACCACCGATCGCCATTACCTTGACCTCGCGATAGGCGCGCTCGACCCGGTTGCCGCGCAAATAGCCGGCACCGCCAAAAATCTGCATCGCCTCGGAGGCGACGAATTCCGCTGCTTTGGTGGTGGTGAATTTGGCTTTCGAGATTTCCGCCACCGGTATGCGGCCCTCATTGACCTCCCAGCAAATCTGGATCAGCAGCGCCTCGACAAAGTCGATGCGGGCCGAAATCTCGGCGATCTTGTGGCGGATCACCTGGTGTTTGATCAACGGTTTGCCGAAGGTCTGGCGCTCCTTGGCCCATTCGACGCTATCTTCCAGGCACATCTTCATCATCCCCAAACAGCCGGCGATCAGCGCCACCCGCTCCAGGTTGAAATTTTCCATGATGGCCAGGAACCCGTAATCCTCCTGGCCCATCATGTTTTCCGCCGGCACCCGGCAATTATCGAAGTAAAGTGTTGCCTGGTCGGAGCACCACCAACCCATCTTACGCTCAATTGTGGTACGGGAAAATCCCGGTGCATCTGCGTCAACAAAGAACAAGGAAATGCCGGTTGGACCATCGCTGCCGGTGCGGGCGCCGACCACGAAATAATCGGATTTCATGCCGCCGGTGATGAAGGTTTTTTGTCCGTTCAGAACGAAATGATTGCCGTCGCGCTTGGCAGTGGTTTTGAGGTTCGCAACATCGGAACCGCCGCCCGGCTCGGTGATCGCCAGGCTGGAGCCCTTGCGACCGGCGACGATATCGGCCAACGCCCGCTCCTTGATTTCCTGGGATGCCAGGCGGTGAATCGGATCGATGGAAATCATCCGCCCGTTGAGCCCGGCACCGACCCCACCGGCACCACATTTGGCTAACTCCTCATTGTATGCCGCGCGCATAAAACAATCATCGAAACCGAGCCCGCCATATTTTTCGTCGACACCGAACCCCCATACCCCGAGTGCGCCGATCTTTTCGTGCAACTCCCAGGGAAAATCGCCTGCCTCATCCCACTCGTCGGCATAGGGTTTAATTTCAGTAGCGATAAAATCGGTCAGGGTCTTGCGGAAGGCGGCGCGTTCTTCGTTTTCGAATGGGTTTTGCATCAATTGGTTCCTGTTGTCGGGGTTTGACGAACCGCCAAATGGGGGCTGATCAGTTCGATGAAGCGGGCCATGATGCGTTCGCTGTTGGCCGGGTCCGGGTCAAAACGCTCTTGCAGGTGTAGGCCGCGCAGCACCACCCGGCAAAGTGTCCACAGCATTACCACGTCGTCGTCGTCGCGGTTGACCGAACGGTAGACTTTGACGATCTCGTCACCGATGGTGTGGTTGTAGCGTTCCAGGCTGTCTTCGATGCGTGCCGCCAACCGCTCGTCGGTGCGCGATGCAACCAGCAGTTCGACCAGGGCACGACCCTCGGCGGTGTTTACCACCTGGCGCCAAACCCTGAGCAGATCGCTCTGGACGGCATCATGGGTGCTATCGGCATCGTGCGAGCGGAATATAACCCGACCGACCGGGTCACGCACCGGTTCCAGCAATTGTTCCAGTACCGCCGCCATCATTTTTTCTTTGCTGGGGAAGTGGTGGGTCAAAGCGCCGCGCGAAACCGCCGCCTGCGCCTGCACCCGTTTGATGGTGGTTTCCGAATAGCCATGTTGGTCAAGGCATTCGACCACCGCGTCCAGGATCCGGCGTCGGGCGATCTTGGTCCGCGATTGTCGGCCTTTGCCAGCATTTTGCGGCGCGACCGTAAGGGGATTTTCTCTCAACAGCATTTTTCTCTTGCGTTCTTAGTAGTTTCAATCTTATAAACCGAACGTCCGTTCGGTTTCAAGCAATTTTTTTGGGAGATTAGGGTTTGTCGAAAACGGTCAGAATTGGCGGCGCCAGCGGGTTCTGGGGCGACGCGGGGTTGGCGACCGGCCAATTGCTGGGCGACCAGTCAATCGATTTCATTGTCTATGATTATTTGGCCGAAATCACCATGTCGATCATGGCCCGGGCTCGTGCCAAGCGCCCGCAGGCCGGTTACGCGAGCGACTTCGTTACTGCGGCCATGGCACCGAACCTGTCTGAGATTGCCAAACGTGGCATCAAGATTATTTCCAATGCAGGCGGTGTTAATCCGCGCGCTTGCGCCGCCGCCTTGGGTGAACTGATCGACCAGAATGACCTTGAATTAAAAGTTGCGGTGATATTCGGCGACGATCTGATTGAGCGCAGGGCAGAAATGGCGGTAGCCGGACACCGGGAGATGTTTTCCGCCGCCGAATTTCCTCCAGTAGATAAGATTATTTCCGCCAACGCCTATTTAGGGGCATTTCCAATCGCCTGCGCCTTGGATCAAGGTGCCGATATCGTGATTACCGGGCGTTGCGTCGATAGTGCGGTGACGCTTGGCGCGCTGATCCACCGCTTCGCTTGGCGCGCTAACGATTTCGACCGGCTGGCCAGCGGCAGCCTGGCCGGCCATATCATTGAGTGTGGGCCGCAAGCTACCGGCGGCAATTTCACCGACTGGCAGGGTGTTGCCGACACGATTGAAGACATCGGCTATCCGATTGTTGAGGTGGCAAGCAACGGCGCCTTTACGGTCACCAAACCGGCCGATACCGGCGGTAAGGTTTCTGTCGGCACCGTGGCAGAGCAAATGCTTTATGAGATCGGCGACCCACAGCGTTACACCCTACCGGATGTGGAGTGTGATTTTTCAAACGTCAGCATCAAACAGACTGGCGAAAATCAGGTCGCAATCAGTCCGGCCAGCGGCCGGTCGCGGCCGCAGCAGTTGAAAGTTTCAGCCACCTGGCTCGACGGGTATCGGGGCGGACATTTGTTTTCCTTTGTTGGCATGGATGCGGCAAAAAAGGCCCAGCGCTATTGTGATGCCACGATTGAACGCGCCAGGCGTGTGCTCAAGCAGATGAACGCGCCGGATTTCACGGAAACGAGCGTGGAAATCCTTGGCGCAGACAGCCAATTTGGCGCCGCCGCAAACGTTCAAGCGCCGCGCGAAGTGGTGGCCAAACTCGCCGCCAAACATGTGGACGAGCGCGCGATTGGCCTGTTGCTGCGCGAAGCGACCGGGCTTGGCCTGTCGGCGCCGCCGGGCCTGTGCGGATTTGCCGGTACCAGACCGCGCCCGTCGCCGGTGGTGCGGTTGTTTTCATTTCTGCTGCCACGCGAGCAGATTAATGTGAAAATCGAGATCGATGGGACAAGGATCGCCTATCAACCGCCGGGCGAACTTATTGCCGAACCGCGCCATGCGGCCCATAGCCTGGTTCCCGAACCGGTCGACGCGAGCGCCGCGACCATCAATGTGGCGCTGATCCGCCTCGCCTGGGGGCGCAGCGGCGACAAGGGTGACAAGGCCAATATTGGCATCATCGCCCGTGACCCCGCCTATTTGCCGTGGATTTGGGCAGCACTCGGCGAGGATATTGTGGCCGCGCGCTTTGCACATTTTCTCAAAGGCTCGGTCGAGCGGTTTTATTTACCGGGTTCCCATGCGATCAATTTTCTGCTGCATGATGTGTTGGGTGGCGGGGGAGTTGCCAGCATTCGCAATGACCCGCAAGGCAAGGCCTATGCGCAAATCCTGCTGTCGCAACCGATCCCGGTACCGCCGGAAATCTTTGGAAAATTATCATGAATCGGTTCCAGTCACGGCTTGATATTGCAGCTGACACGTACCGTGCCAATCGCGATGGCATGCTGGGGTTGGTGACCCGCATGCGCGAATTGGAAAGGCGTGCCAAAGACAAATCTGAGCAACGCCGCGAAAGGTTTCGCCAGCGTGGGCAACTCACCCCGCGCGAGCGGCTCGCCCACCTGCTTGACCCCGGCATGCCGTTTCTCGAACTTTACAACATGGCCAATTATCGGGTCGATGATGCCAATCCCGAGCGCAGCATTCCCGGTGCCAGCATGTTGACCGGCATTGGCTTTGTTGGTGGCGTACGCAGCTTGGTATTCGTCGACGATAGCGGTATCAATGCCGGCGCCTCGACCACCAAATCGGTCGAAAAAGCACTTGGCGTACTGAAGATCGCACTCGAGAAAAAGCTGCCCTTTATCCATTTGGTGGAAAGCGCCGGCGCCAATTTAATGGCCTATACGGTAGAGTTATGGGCCAAGGGCGGCGGCATGTTTTTCGGCCTTGCACGATTGAGCGCGGCTGGCATCCCAACCTTCGTGGTGTTGCATGGACCCTCGACCGCCGGCGGTGCTTATCAGCCGGGCATGAGTGATTATGTGATCGGCGTACGCAAAAACGGCATGGCGGCGCTGGCCGGCTCGGCTTTGGTCAAGGCGGCGACTGGTGAAGTTTCTTCCGATGCGGATCTCGGCGGGTCGGACATGCACGCCACGGTTACCGGCCTGGTCGAATATTTGGCCGAGGACGACCGCCACGGCATTGAAATTGCCCGCGATTTGGTGGAACGAATCGGTTGGAACGAGTGCTGTAGGTCCCTGCCGGTACGCAGCTTTCGCGAGCCGGTCTATGATGCCGAAGAGATCGCCGGTCTGGTGCCCCTCGACTATCGCAAGCAATATGACGTACGTGAACTGATCGCGCGCATCGTCGATGGTTCAAATTTTGCCGATTTCAAGCCAGACTATGGTGTGTCTACGGTATGCGTGCAGGCATCGGTATTTGGCCGACCCTGCGCCTTGATCGGCAACAACGGGCCAATTGACCCGGCCGGTGCGACCAAAGCCGCCCAGTTCGTTCAATTGTGCGATCAGGCACAAATGCCGTTGGTGTTTTTGTCCAACACCACCGGCTACATGGTCGGTGTCGACTATGAGCATGCCGGCATGATCAAACACGGCGCCAAGATGATCCAGGCAGTATCCAACGCCAGAGTGCCAAAGGTCACTTTTTACATCGGCGCCAGCTTCGGTGCCGGCAATTACGGCATGTGCGGCTATGCATATGGGCCAGATTTTTTGTTTACCTGGCCGAATGCGATGACCGGGGTTATGGGTGGCGAACAAGCGGCGGCGACCATGGAGCAGGTGATGACCAATTCCGCCAAGCGGCGCGGCGAGGAAATCGACGGTGATGCGATGGCAGCGCAAAAGCAGGCGATTGCCCGTCATTTCGATGGCCAGTCGGATGCGTTTTACACCTCCGGCCATATGCTCGACATGGGCATGATCGATCCACGCGATACCCGCAAGGTGCTGGGCTTCGTGCTCGAAACCTGTGAGGAAGCCAAATTGCGTACTGTGCAGCCCAATGCGTTCGGCGTTGCCCGCATGTAACTCACCTGCTCGAATAGGAGAATGCCAATGACTAATTTGCCGGCAACCGAAACCCTTGAAACCCGGTTGGACCGGGGTTGGCTGACGATTGCCTTGAACCGGCCACAAGCACGAAACGCCCTGTCACAGGAAATGACCGAGGAACTGACATCTGTGCTTGATGCGGTGCGGGACGATCGCTCGGTGCGCGGCATTTCGTTACGCGGCAATGGCAAGGTTTTTTGCGCCGGTGGTGATCTCAAGGGCTTTCAAGCGATCTTTCAGGGCGAGATGAATGATCCAGCAGAGGTCGCCGCCGAGAGTGAAAAGATCGGCCGATTGTTTGCCGCGCTCGACGCGATGCCCCAGGTGGTAGTGATGTTGGTGCATGGCGCAGCGATGGCCGGTGGCCTTGGCATGGTGTGCGCCGGCGATGTGGTGGCGGTTACCCGCGATGCGAAATTTGCCCTGACCGAGACCACGCTTGGTATTCCGCCAGCCCAGATTGCGCCTTTTGTGTTGCGGCGCCTGGGCCTCAAAATCGCCAGGCGACTGATGCTGACGGCGGCGCGCTTTAGCGGCGAGGAAGCCCGCACAATCGGCCTTGCCGACTATGTGGTAGATGACCAGGCCGGGCTCGACGCGATTGAAGATCAGGTACGGGCCGATGTAATGGGCTGTGCGCCAAGCGCCAACGCGGTAACCAAACAAATTGTGCTCGCCGCCACTAATCTCGACCGCGACGCCATAATTGCCATGGCCGGGCGCGGGTTCGCTGAATGCATGTTGAGCGAGGAAGGCCGCGAGGGGATTGCCGCTTTCATGCAAAAGCGCAAACCGGCATGGGCCGATCCTAAATGAATGCCTGGTTGTCACAGGGAACCGAAATCGGAGCAAATAATGCGGCGATTTGACAGCGTATTGGTGGCCAATCGTGGCGAAATCGCCTTACGGATCATGGGTTCGGTGCGCAAAGCGGGGATGGGCGCGGTCGGCGTTTATTCTGAGATCGATGCGGCTGCGCCTCATGTGGCATTCGCCGACCAGGCGGTGGAGATCGGCCCGTCACCGCCAGCGCAATCCTACCTCAACATCGACAAGCTGATCGCCGCCGCCAAGGCGACCGGTGCTGGGGCCATCCATCCAGGTTACGGCTTCCTGTCGGAAAATGCCGAATTTGCCCGTACTTGCGAAAAGTCCGGCATCGTGTTCATCGGCCCCAGCGCCGAGGCGATCGAATTGATGGGCAACAAGGCGACCGCGAAGCAGCTTATGATTGCCGCCGGTGTACCGTGCGTTCCTGGCTATGCGGGCGAAGACCAAACGAAAAAGGCGTTTACCAGCGCGGCGGCAAAAATCGGCTTTCCAGTAATGGTCAAGGCGGCGGCCGGTGGCGGCGGCCGTGGCATGCGGCTGGTTACCAAGGCGAGGGAATTGGCCGATGCGCTGGCGCTCGCCCGTTCAGAAGCAAAAAACGCATTTGGCTCCGGCGAATTGATCCTGGAAAAGGCGATTGCCGACCCGCGCCACGTGGAAATTCAGGTTTTCGGCGATAATGCTGGCACAATCATCCATCTAGGCGAACGCGACTGCTCGGTGCAGCGCCGCCACCAAAAGGTGATTGAGGAGGCGCCGAGCCCGGCGGTTGACGCCAAATTACGCCAGCGCATGGGGGAGGCGGCGGTGGCGGCAGCGCGCGCCACCGATTATTGCAATGCCGGCACGGTGGAATTTTTGCTGGCGCCTGATGGCGAATTTTTCTTTTTGGAAATGAACACCCGCCTGCAAGTAGAGCATCCGGTGACCGAGGCGGTGACTGGCATCGATCTGGTGGAACTGCAGTTGCGGGTGGCAAACGGCGAGCCCTTGGGCCTGACCCAGGATGATATCGATATTAGCGGCCATGCGATCGAGGTGCGGCTTTACGCCGAGGATCCGGCAAACGGGTTTTTGCCAGCGAGCGGGCGTGTAGCCTATTGGCGCCAAAGCGATAATGCGCGGGTGCGCACCGATACCGGCATTGCCGCCGGCAGCGAAGTCTCACCCTATTACGACCCGATGCTGGCCAAGATTATCGCCCATGGCCGCGACCGCGACGAAGCACGGCAATTGCTGATATGCGGCATCAAGGAGACCAGTATATTCGGCCTTAGGAGCAACCGCGATTTCTTGATCCGCGCGCTTGCCAAGCCGGCGTTTCGCGATGGCAAAGCGACTACGGCCTTCATTGAGCAACATATCAGCGAGGCAGATATCGCTGGCGCCGCACCGGGTATGCGCGAGGCTGCTTGCGCCGCATTGCTGGCGTTCTTGTGCGAACGCGACCGGTTGTTTGCCGCTTCAACCCTTAGTCAACCGACATTGTTGAACTGGAGCAATTCCGGTGCGCTGCATTGGCTGGCCTATTTGAGCGCCGGTGAAACCAAGTTCGAATTGACTGTGATGCCGGTATCGGCAGACCGTTACCAAGTCGCTGATGGGCAAGATGTCCTTGATATTCGCGTCACCAGCCGTGCAGCAAACGATGCGATTTTGGAAATTGACGGTTTGCGGGCACGGATCGCGTTTTGCCAGGTCGCTCCGATCCATTTGGAACTGACGATTGACGGCACCGCCTACGAGTTTGCCCGCAAATTGGCGGCGAGTGAAAGCGCTGGCCGGCAGGTGGCGGGCAACGGGTTGGTGCTGGCGCCGACCCACGCCAATGTGGTCGAGGTATATGTCACCAAGGGCATGCAAGTCGCCAAAGGTGCCCGACTATTGGTGCTTGAGGCGATGAAAATGCAACAGGAAATTGTTGCTGATATCGCTGGAACGGTAAGCCAATGCCGGGTCGAAGCCGGCAACCAAGTGGCAATGGGCGCTGTTTTGGTGGAAATTACCGCGCCGGCTCCCGCCGAGTAGCATTAGCAAAATTAGGATTAAGGTCATGCAACAGGCAGAAGATTTCCTTCAAGAAAGCAGGGTGCTTTCAGCGATTGTCGAACCGCTGAGCGAGGCTGAATTGCACCATGAGACCTTGTTTAAGGGCTGGACCATCGACGATGTAATCGGCCATTTGCACATGTTTAACCATGCCGCTGACCTGACCGCGGAAAGTGGCGATGCATTCATGACGTTCTTTGCTCCGGTCGCCAAGGATTTAGGCGAAGGCAAGACCTTGCTTGGGGCTCAGCGAAATTGGCTTGACGGCCTGAGCGGTACAGCGCTGCGCGATATTTGGCGCGAGGGTTTTGAGCGCGCTGGTGCCCGCTTTCGCCAGGTCGATCCCAGAGCACGGCTACGCTGGGTCGGCCCCGACATGAGTGCACGCTCCTGCATTACCGCCCGCCAGATGGAAACCTGGGCGCACGGCCAGGAAGTGTTTGACCGTCTTAACCGCACACGTGCAGAAACCGACCGGATCAAAAACATCGCCCATCTTGGTGTCGCCACCTATGGATGGGTTTTTGCCAATCGCGGTATGAAAGTACCAGAACCGGCGCCTTATGTGCGCCTAAGCGCGCCGTCCGGCGCGGTGTGGGAATGGAATGAGCCACAAGACGACAACTCGGTCGCCGGCAGTGCTGTCGATTTCTGCCGCACCGTGACACAGGTGCGCAATGTTGCTGACACTAACCTTGAAACCATCGGTGCGGCGGCCGAAAACTGGATGGAAATGGCACAGTGTTTCGCAGGCCAACCCAATGATCCGCCAGCGCCTGGGTCCCGGCACAAACATGACTGAACTCACCGGCCCCTGAACCTATTTTGACAGCCGATCGATCAGTTGGGTGAGAAACCGGTCACAGCGCGCTAATTGTTCGGCGGCGATGAATTCGTCCGCTTTGTGGCCTTGCGCCATATGGCCCGGCCCGCAGATCACCGTCGGCACGCCAAGCCGCTTTTGAAACAGACCGCCCTCGGTGCCGAACGAAACTTTGAAATGATCGTTAGCCTCGGCCAGGGATTTGACGAATGCGACGATGTCGTGGTTCGGACTGGTTTCCAGTGCCGGGTATTGGTTGAAGATCTCAATTTTGATTTCGGCGGTGGCAAACCGTTCTTTGTGCTTGGCGATGATCGCACCGGCCTTTTGCCTTAGAGTATCCAGGATAGCGAGCGGATCATCATCCTGTATATTCCGAATTTCAAACAGGAATTCACAATTTTTCGGTACAATGTTGAGCGCGCTGCCACCCTTGATTGTGCCGACATGCAACGTTGTGTAGGGCACCGAATAATGTGGGTCGCGAGCACCGGTTTCCTCGATCTCGGCCTGGGTATCGCGGACTGCCATCATCATATCTGTGGCCAGATAGATCGCATTCAGCCCGTCCGGCGCCAAGGCCGAATGGGCCTCTACACCGGTAACCCGGCACACCATGCCGGTCTTGCCCTTATGGCCGATGGCGACGCCCATGCCAGTAGGTTCACCGATTATGCAGAACCCAGGTATTATCGGGGCCTCGGCCAAGGCATCGATCATGCGGCGCACACCAATACAGCCGATTTCCTCGTCATAGGAAAACGCCAGATGGATCGGCCGTTTGAGGTTTGCCGTAACCGCCTGTGGCACTGCCGCCAATACACAGGCGATGAAACCCTTCATGTCGGCGGTGCCGCGCCCGAAATACCGGCCATCGCGCTCAACCATCGTGAACGGGTCGCTGGTCCAGTCCTGACCGTCGACCGGCACCACGTCGGTATGGCCGGAAAGCATGATCCCCGGCACATCGAGCGGTCCGATCACCGCATGCAGATTGGCTTTGCTGCGGTCATCATTGTAGGTGAGCGTATGGGCAATATCATGTGCCCCAAGATATTCGCCAACCCACTCGATCAGGGCCAGATTGCTATCGCGGCTGACCGTGGCAAAACCTACTAATCGTTTTAAAATATCGACACTGTCGTTCATCTTAGAGCCCTTTTATTGAATTCGGAGCCATTCTGATGGAGCGATTTTGCGTCAAGACCAAGCAGCGACGCCCATGGCCATACCCTGCGGTACGCTCAAGCGGCGATGCGCGGATATTGGCGCAAAAGCGCCCATCCTTTCAGGTTTCTGATTGGCGGGCATCCGCCGCCGAACCGGGTTTGCCCGATGCACAACATCGCGCTGCACACGTTTCAACTGCGGTCTACCTGGCAAATCAAGAAACAGAATTGACTCGGAATTCATTAAAAGAACTCTAGTTTCGCATTGACGGTGTTTTAGGACTTCATCGCTGGCGGCGGCGGGGTACTGGATCTGCGAGAGCCAAAGCTCTCGCGATAGGAGATGTAGGTGGTCGCGGCAACAATGATGCCGCCGCCGAACATCACCGCCGGTTCGATTGTTTCGGCAAATATCAGATAGCCGATTAATGCCGCCCACACCAGTTGCAGAAACGAAATCGGCTGGGTAACGGTAATCGGCGCTGCGCGCAGTGCCCGGGTCATGGAATAATGGCCGCTGGTTGCAAAGGCGGCGGTGACTGCCAGCCAGAATATTTCGTCTACAGTCGGCGTGCGCCACGAATAAATCGCACCCGGTAGCAGCACCACAGTGCAAAATACCGACAACGAGGCGACGATGACGGCCGGGTCCGTATGTTCGGTCAATTTCTTGGCGACGATGAATGAAGCGGCAAACAGGGGGGCCGCGCACAACTGTGCCAATTGCCCGGTTGATACGATTTCGAAACCCGGCTGGATGATGATTAAAGTGCCGCCAAATCCCAGCCCAATCGCTATTATGCGCCGCAACCGCAAGGCTTCGCCGAGAAAAATCGCGGCGCCGATGGTGACAAAAATCGGTGCGGTAAAACCGATTGCCGTGACCTCGGCGATCGGCACCCTGGCCATGGCGAAAAACCATAATATGACTGCGATGCCGTGCAGTATGCCGCGCAACGCATGTAGCCGCAAAGTTGACAATGGCGGTGGATTGGCGAAAAGCGGCCCGAGCAACGGCGAGATCATCACCAGGCCGATGGCATAACGGATGAACGCAGCCTGCATTGCCGGCATGTCGGTTCCCAAATGCCGCACAATGCCGGTGACGCAAGCAAACAAAAGTCCGGTCAACCCCATCCACAGGATGCCGCGAACTACACTGTTGCGGGAAATCGACGGTTCGGTGGGCATCGCGGCTTTTCCAGGCGTAGGCGGGTTGGTAAGGTGGTGGCGTCGAGGATGAAGTGTTTGGAAAGAATGCAATGCTAACTATCAGCCGTTCGGCAGACAATAACAAGGGGCCGATATTAGAGGTATTGCAAACGGTTTTTCGCCAACCTGCTGATATCTTGGAGATCGCCAGCGGCACCGCTCAACACGCGGTGCATTTTGCCGCGGCGATGCCCCATCTGACCTGGCGAACTTCAGATCTTGGCGAATGCCTGCCCGATATCCGCGCCCGCCTGGCCGAAGAAAATCCCGGCAATGTGATCGATCCAGTTGAGCTCGACGTCAGCGATCATCCATGGCCGCTGGCCCAGGTCGACGGTATCTTTGCCGCTAATTTCGTGCACATCGCGGGGTGGTCAAAAGTTGAATACATGTTTGCCGGCGTCGAGACTGTGTTGAAATCGGGCGGGCGGCTTTGCCTATATGGCCCTTACAAATATGGTGGTGAATTTACCACCATCAGCAACCAGCAATTTGACAGTTGGCTCAAAGCGCGTGACCCACAAAGCGGGGTCCGTGATTTTGAGGCGGTTTCGGCGCTGGCCAGCGCCATCGGTTTGGCTCTGGTCAAGGATCACCCGATGCCAGCTAACAATCAGCTCCTGGAATTTCGCCGTGACCGCTGACACACCTAAGACGATCACCGACTGGGATGCGGCCTATGCCAACGGTGCCGCAATTGCTGGTGCGGATCGTTATTACGATTTGTGGCCGCAAAGGGCGGCTAAGTTTCGCGCCGGTACAAATATCATCACCGATATTACGTATGGCGATGCCCCGCGCGAAACATTCGATTTGGTTCTGCCGGGCGGGTCACCCAAGGGACTATTCGTGTTTATCCATGGTGGTTATTGGAAGGCGACCGATAAATCCTATTGGACTCATCTGGCAGCAGGTCCGCAGACGCTTGGCTGGGCGGTGGCGTTACCTAATTATACGCTTTGTCCCGATATCCGCATCGCCGGCATCACCAGGCAAATCGGCCGGGCGGTAACGGCCGCGGCCGAACGGATTGCCGGGCCGATCATCGTTTGTGGCCATTCCGCCGGCGGACACCTGGCCGCGCGCATGGTGTGCAGTGACCGGCCAATCGCATCGGCCACCGGGCAACGGATCATCAAAGCGATCTCGATCAGCGGCCTGCACGATCTTCGGCCATTGATGAAAACCGTGATGAACCAGGTCCTTAACATCGACCATGGCGAGGCTGCCCTGGAAAGCCCAGCCTTGCTGCAAGTGGCGGCAGATGCGCGCATCGACTGTGCGGTCGGTGGGGATGAATTGCCTGAATTCTTGCGCCAGAACGGCTTGTTGGCACAACATTGGGCCGAAGCTGAGGTCACGGTTAGCGAAATCGCCGGGCGACACCATTTCGACGTGATCGAAGCATTGGAGGACCCAAAGCACCCAATATTGCGGGCACTTGCTTGACCATGCCGGGGCTACTTGCGCGCCACGCTGCGGACTTGATGTATTTAGCAATTTGCCGCAATCTAGTGGTTCGATTCTAACATTTGCGTCCCGTTGCAACACTTAGGTTTGCAAATCTTGGGATCAAAAGAACCACTAGCAAGATATTGAATCTAGTGGAATTTTTTAAATTTGACATTTATCAAACGACGATGCTGCAAATGGGCACCAAATGTCAAATTCATTCCACTAGGCGGTTTGTCTCGCAAGCATACGGCGTTTATGGTTTTACCATCATTTGATCCGCTGCCCGGGGGGCGATAAGTGCTGGAAGTCATAGAACTGGTGCTGCCCCTGTTCGGGTTGATCTTTCTTGGTTTCGCCGCCGGCAAACTGGCCAAACGGCCAATCGCAAGCCTGGAATGGATGAACATATTCATCATCTATGTGGCGCTGCCGGCGATGTTTTATCGCTTGTTGTCGCAAACACCGGTTTCTGAATTTACCAATTATCGATTTCTCGCCGCCACCACCGCCGGCACGCTGATTGTTTTCCTCATGACCATGCTGATTGCTGGCTTCGGCAACCGGCTCAATATTCGCGAATCGACGATCCAAGGTTTTGCCGGCGCCTATGGCAATATCGGCTATATGGGACCGCCACTGGCGATCGCCGCCTTCGGGCCCGAGGCCGGTGTACCGGTAGCATTGGTGTTTTGTCTCGACAATTCCATGCATTTCACCCTGGCACCGCTGCTGATGGGGGTCGATGATGGCGGGAAGGTTGGCCGGCTTCGCCTTGTCGGCGGCATCCTGCGCAAGATTTTCACCCATCCTTTCATTTTGGCGACCATCGCCGGCATTCTCGGCGCGGCATTTAAGCTTGATCTGCCATCTTCGGCCGACACGATATTGTTGTTGCTTGGAAATGCGGCTGCGCCATGCGCGCTGTTCGTGATGGGAGTGACCGCGGCGGTGCGGCCGATCCGCCGCATACCGCTGGAACTTGGCTATTTGATTCCGATCAAATTGATCGTGCACCCGGCCGTAGTCTTTGGCTTGCTAACCCTTGCCGGTGATTTCGACCCGTTGTGGGTCAATTCAGCGGTGTTGCTGGCGGCACTTCCAGCCGCCACCAATGTTTTCGTTATCGCCCAGCAATATCAAACCTGGCAGGAGCGCGCGTCAAGCGCCGTGATTCTATCAACGGCGTTGGCAATGTTCACCGTTCCGGTGTTTTTGTACATTGTTAAAAGCGGATATTTGCTTTGAACATGACCGGCAGCAAGATCCGCAAAACGTTGGAATTCTGATCAATTGGCAATAATTTCCTTGGATTGTTTCCCAATTATTGGTTGAGCAACCGCCGCCCATCCATACACTTGGCCTTATAAATACGGGTAAGGCGGTGCAAAGGGCAGGGTGGCTAACCGGTTTCGCCACAGCAATTGTGTGTGGAGCCTTCATCAATGCGGGAACCACCGCATGGGCTGAGGACAAGGAACCTGCGGAATACAAAGGTCCGCCGAGGGTCGTGGTGTTTTCTGGCCAAGATCTTCGTTCCCATTCTGTTTTTGGCTACTCCGGCTTGACCTTCGCACCTTTTGGGGGGCTGGGCGCGAGCGGGCTTTTGTTCCGTGGTTTGATCGCCGGCGGGCTTTATGATTACCAATCACCAGTCATATCGGGTGGTACAGTAAATGGCCAAAGCTATGTTGGTGAAGCGATGATCGGGTATCAGAAATTTTACGATACCAGGAAGTTTGCAATCTATGGCGGCGTCGGCTTCCAGTCGCACGAACTTTTACCGGCTGATCCAGGCAACAGTTCCACCGGCACCAAGATCGGCATTGCAATCGCTGGCGAGTATTCGACCTACAATAACGGGCCCTTCGACATTGGTATTTCCGGCAGTTTTATGTCCCCTAACAGCACATACTGGGCCCAGGCACGCGCTGGACTGAAGCTGAAACGTTGGCGCATAGGACCGGAAATTTCGATAGGCGGCAGCAGTGGATATAGAGCATTGCGCATGGGCGCATTCGTCACATTTCCGTTTCGTGGCGGTAATCTTTCCCTATCTGCAGGTCATACCGAGATACCGGATTCGATCGTAGATGATGGTGCTTATCTCAGCATCGGCTACAGCAAGGGGTATGGGCAGATAAAACGTTGCGTATATGACCCGTGCAAGCTGCCGAAATAGTCGGTTTACGGGTTGGTGTGGACCAGTTTGACACCATCCGAGCCGGTAACAAGGGATCGATAGAAACATGACCGCGCGCCGGTGTGACAGGAAATCCCGTCGCCGGCCACCTCAACCAATAAGACGATCGCATCCTGGTCGCAATCGATGCGGATATCGTGCACCTGTTGCAGGTTTCCCGATGTTTCGCCCTTTTTCCACAATTGAGCCCGGGATCGGCTCCAATAATGGGCGATGCCGGTATCCAAGGTTGCGGCCAACGCTTCCTGGTTCATGTGAGCCAGCATCAAAACTTCGCGTGATCGGACATCAACCGCGACCGCGGTGATCAATCCACGATCGTCAAATCGCGGCGCCAACAGGTCCGTGGTTTCAAGTTTACTCTTGTCGGTTTGTGTTGGAAACTGCATCGCAATGTCCACCGGCCAGTGTGTTATTCCCGTCCTGGCTGGATTTGGGTCAGGAAATGGGTTTGTTCGGCCGGCGTGTCGCGAAATTCGCCGGTGTAGAAGGTAGTGGTTGTTGTCGAACCTTGTTGGCGCACCCCGCGCATTGCCATGCACATATGCTCTGCCTCGACGTGAACGGCGACACCGCGCGGGTTGAGATGTTCCTGGATCGCCAGGGCAATTTGCGCAGTCATGTTTTCCTGGGTCTGTAGGCGGCGGGCGAACATGTGAACGATCCGCGTGATTTTCGACAAGCCGACCACGCGCCCGTCCGGCAGATAGGCGACATGGGCCTTGCCAATGATCGGCACAATATGGTGTTCGCAGTGGGAATGAAACATGATGTTCTTGATCAGCACCATGTCGTCATAGCCACCGACCTCTTCGAAGGTCCGGCCTAAAACGTGCGCGCCATTTTCGCGGTAACCGGAAAACATTTCCTCATAGGCCTTAACCACCCGCTTGGGGGTGTCGATTAACCCCTCGCGGTCCTTGTCTTCACCAACCCAGCGCAATAACGTGCGTACCGCCGCTTCCGCCTCTTCGCGGCTCGGCCGCTCGGCATCGGTAAGCAACCGGCGCTGCTCGTCATTTTTCAAGCTGGTGAGAATCGCATCCATGTCGAAGCCTTCGATCATATTCGGTTTGCTCCAGTCTGTTGTCCATCGGGCAACGATGGCAGCCGAAACACGACCGAATTTTTGTGGATCGTGGGCTAGCCAGGTTTCCGGGGCGCTTGTCGCAACTAAAGCCCTTTTAACGGATTCGGAGCTATTATGTTGGCTCCAAATTCGCTAAAAGGGCCCTAATTAGCGAGCTGGCACGGCGACCGGACGCCAGTCCTATATCGTGTTCGTGATCGTGCATCAAGAATGGCATACACCTTTTGGGCATGAAAGCGCCGGCGAGATCACTTATGTTTGACTTCGCTTTGCAGCCTACACGGGAACCGGAAATTGCTCGACGATGTTTACAACGCACAGATTTTAAAATTCGCCGGTAATATCGGTCGCGTGGGGCGGTTGGAAAATCCTGGCGCCAGTGCCCGCGCGCATTCGAAATTGTGTGGATCGACGGTGGAAATCGACCTTACCTTGGACGATGGCGTGGTCACTGATTTTGCCCATCGGGTAAAGGCATGCGCGCTCGGCCAAGCGTCCTCTTCGATGATGGCCAATGTGGTGATCGGTTCAAGCGCCGATGAACTACGCCAATTACGCGCCGATATGTATTGCATGCTAAAGGAAAACGGTGCGGCGCCAAAAGGCAAATATGCCGATTTCGGTTATTTGGAGCCGGTGCGCGATCACAAGGCCCGGCACGCTTCAACCCTGTTGACCTTCGATGCGGTGGCCGATGCCATCGACCAGATCGAGGCTTGCCGTTCGGCTAAGACCGCCAATATGGCGTAGTCAATATGCCCTAGGAGCATTATTATATCGCGCAACTACACGGGGCCGTGGCCAAAAACCCCTGGACGATTGTTGGGTACCGGGTTGATTAGGCTTTACCAACTCACCCTTTCCAGTTTTATTGGCCATGGCTGCCGCCACCTTCCAACCTGTTCGGAATATGGTTATGAGGCGATCGCGCGTTACGGCCTGGCCGGTGGCGGTTGGATGGCGATTAAGCGGGTTGGGCGCTGCCATCCGGTGAGCCGCCTTGGTGGCACCAGCGGCCACGATCCGGTGCCATAGCCACGATCCGGCACCACCTGCCAATTTCGCCTTTTCATGGGCGGCAAATTGGTCCACGGTCGCCGAAATTGTTGTAATTTCCAGATTGGCTCGAACATGCATCGCGCAACGGCGATAACCGTGCTGGTGGTCCTTGGTATTGGCTGGGGAACTACCATTCCGCTGACCAAGATCGCGGTATCGACCGGTCATCACCCGATCGGCCTGATATTTTGGCAGCTGGCGATCGCCACAGTGGTGCTTGGGTTAATCTCGGCGGCTAGAAGGCGGCTACCGACGGTCAACCGGCAAACTTTACTGTTCTTTTTGGTGATCTCGCTGCTCGGCACCTTGATCCCAAACTCGTTTTCCTATTTGGCGGCGGCCAATCTGC
Source organism: Rhizobiaceae bacterium (assembly GCA_965248715.1). Lineage (GTDB taxonomy): Bacteria > Pseudomonadota > Alphaproteobacteria > Rhizobiales > Rhizobiaceae > CBDFKB01. The sequence continues at coordinate 1,567,824 of CBDFKB010000008.1, read as the reverse complement.
CGGCCGGGGTGATGGCGATCATGATTGCCACGGTACCGATGTTCACGTTACCGACGGCACTCGTGCTTGGCATCGAGCGGCCTTCCATGGTTCGGCTGCTTGGGGTGTTGCTTGGTACGGTGGCAGTGGTGGTGGTGATTGCCCCCGATACCAGCCTGCCGGATCCGCAAAAGGCGGTATTTGTGCTGGTCGCGCTGGTCGCATCGCTTTGTTACGGCTTGGAGAGCAACTATCTGACCTTGCGCACGCCGCCGAATACCGACCCGGTTGCCACTTTGTTCGGCGCATCGCTGATCGGCACGGCAATTGCGGCACCGTTGGCCTTGGGCACTGGGGTATGGGTGGATTTGACCTCCCTGCGGGGGCCAGCCGAACAGGCATTGGTTATCAATTCGATCCTGCACGCATTGATCTATACCGCTTACGTGTGGCTGGTTGCTCGTGCCGGGCCGGTTTTTACCAGCCAAGTTGCCTATGTTGTCACCATATGGGGAGTGATTTTTAGCGCCTGGCTGCTCGGCGAAACCTATTCGGTGTGGGTGTTGTCGTCCCTTGGCTTGATGATCATCGGCCTGACCTTGGTGCAACCGCGCAATGTTCGCGGCGTGGAGCCGACGTGATGGGATGGCGTAAGGCTTGAATTTTGACAATTGAGCAATTAAACCACCGCACATAAATCACGGGCCTGTCGGGCCCTTCCGATCAACCACCCGCGTTGGTTTGCGGGACTGGATAGGAGAAACCAAATGGCTGAGATTGCCGACGTTTCCGTTTCTGAAATTTCCATCATCTTTCCCGACGGCAACGCTCGCCCATATCCGGCCGGCGTGAGCGGCCGCGAGATCGTTGCTGGCATTTCCAAATCCCTTGCCAAAAAGACTGTCGCCATGGTGCTCGATGGTCAATTGCGCGATCTTGCCGACCCTTTGGAGGCCGATGCTAGTGTCGCTTTTATCGACCGCGAGGACCCGCGTGCGCTCGAATTGATCCGCCATGACTGCGCCCATGTGTTGGCTGAAGCGGTACAGGAATTGTGGCCGGGCACCCAGGTCACCATAGGTCCGGTGATCGAAAACGGCTTTTACTATGATTTCGACCGCGACACCCCGTTTACGCCGGAAGATTTGGTGGTGATCGAGAAGAAGATGGCGGAAATCATCCGCCGCAACCAGCCATTCAGCAAGGAAATCTGGGGACGCGACGAGGCCAAGAAGTTTTTCGCCGGCAAGGGCGAACACTACAAGGTTGAACTGGTAGACACGATACCGGTAGACCAAGAGTTGCGCATTTATCGCCAAGGCGAATGGACCGATCTTTGCCGTGGCCCGCACATGACTTCCACCGGCAAGATCGGCGACGCCTTCAAATTGATGAGTGTTGCCGGTGCCTATTGGCGCGGTGATAGCGACAACCCCATGCTGTCGCGCATTTACGGTACCGCGTGGGCATCACAACAAGATCTGAAAACCTATCTGACCCAACGCGAGGAAGCCGAAAAGCGCGACCACCGCAAGCTCGGCCGCGAAATGGACCTGTTTCATTTCCAGGAAGAGGGGCCAGGGGTGGTGTTTTGGCATCCCAAGGGGTGGCAATTGTTTCGCATATTGATGGAATATATGCGTCGCCGCCAAGACGATGACGGCTATATCGAGGTTAACACCCCGCAATTGCTCGACCGCGCATTGTGGGAAGCGTCCGGCCATTGGGAAAAATATCACGAGCACATGTTCATCACCCAGACCGAGGATGAGCGCACCTTCGCGCTCAAACCGATGAACTGTCCAGGTCATGTGCAGATATTCAAGAACGGGCTCAAATCCTACCGCGACCTGCCGCTCAAGATCGCCGAATTCGGCGTCGTGCACCGTTATGAACCGTCCGGTGCCCTGCACGGGCTGATGCGGGTGCGCGGATTTACCCAGGACGATGCCCACATTTTCTGCACCGAGGAGCAAATCACCGAAGAAAGCTTGAAGGTCAATGAGTTCATGTTGTCGATTTACGCCGATTTCGGTTTCGACGACGTGGTGATCAAATTCTCCGACCGACCGGAAAAGCGGGTTGGCGCCGATGAATTGTGGGACAAGGCAGAGGTGGCGCTGCGCGAGGCGATCGAAGCATCGGGCAACGAATGGACGTTCAATCCAGGTGAGGGGGCGTTCTACGGTCCGAAGTTGGAATATGTGCTGCGCGACGCTATTGGCCGCGACTGGCAGTGCGGCACCAACCAGGTAGATTTCAACCTGCCCGGCCGGCTAGATGCGTTCTTCATCGACAGCAGTTCTGACAAACAGGTGCCGGTGTTGTTGCACCGGGCCATGCTCGGTTCGCTGGAGCGTTTCATCGGTATCTTGATCGAGCACCATGCCGGACATTTTCCGCTTTGGCTGTCACCCCTGCAAATCGTTGTCGCCACGATTACCAGCGAGGCGAACGATTATGCCGAACGGGTGCTCAAACGCCTTGTCGCTGCCGGCCTTAGGGCCGAGGCCGATCTGCGCAACGAAAAAATCAATTACAAGATCCGCGAGCATTCGCTTGCCAAGGTGCCGGTGATCATGGTTTGCGGCATGCGCGAGGCGGAGGAAAAAACCGTCAATATCCGCCGGCTCGGCTCACGCGATCAGCAATCGATGCCGCTTTCCAATGCGATAGACGAATTGGTTGCCGAAGCGGTTGCGCCGGATATCAAGCGACGTAAGGCCAAGCAGGCGCTCGATACGACTTAAAGCACCGGGTCTTCGGGTTGCGTTTTGCTGGCCCGGGAATATTAGACGCCGTTGGTATTGTTACTCGGTATTGCAACTCCCAACCTTATCTTGCTGGGGTTCGCGCTACAGTGTAATATTTGCCAATGGCTAAAAAACCGCAATATCTGACCAGCAAGGAAGTGCGCGACGTTGCCGAACGCTCGGATTTTTGGGGCTTGGTATTGGTTGCCCATTGCTGGGCGGTAGTCGCACTGGCGATCGCCTTATTCGCGTTGTGGCCAAACCCGGCAACCTTTGTGATCGCAGTGGTGCTGATCGGATCGCGGCAACTCGGTTTCGCGATCCTGATGCATGAGGCGTCCCATCGGGCGCTGTTTAAAACCACCTGGCTGAATGATTTTGTTGGCGAATGGCTGTGTGGCCGGCCGATTTTAGCCGACCTTGCAGCTTATCGCCACTATCACCTGCTGCATCACCGTCACACCCAGACCAAGGACGACCCTGATCTAATATTGTCGAAACCGTTTCCGACCACCAGAGCCAGCCTTCGCCGCAAGATGACACGTGACGTGACCGGCCAGACCGGGCTAAAGCTGAGAGCCAAGCAGATTGCCTTTGCTTTCACAAAGGCTGGCGAGGATGTGCCAAGCGCTTCACAAGATATGTCCCAGGCGTTTAATGGGCCGCAATTGGCTAAGTCAGTTGCGGTCAATTTGGTGCTGTTTGCGATTTTGACTATGATTGGGCAATGGTGGTGGTGGTTTGGGTTTTGGGCGCTGCCGCTTTTGACTTGGTTCCAGCTGGTATTGCGCATCCGCAATATCGCCGAACATGGGGTGGTGGAATTTTCCGATCATCCGCTGAAGAATGTGCGCACCACATTGGCCGGGCCGTTGATGCGGCTGATCGTGGCGCCATATTGGGTCAATTATCACCTCGAACACCATTTGGCCATGCACGTACCCTGCCGCAATTTGCCGAAACTGCATGAATTGCTGGTGAAAAAAGGCCATGGCGACGAAATGGAAATCGGTCGCTCCTATTTCGATGTATTGAAGATCGCGGCGTCGCGCCCGGCCTGATTGCCCACATTGCGGTGGCAACCTACAATCCCCATATATAATACAGAAATGCGGCGGTAATTTCCGTTCGTCGCGACACACGGAAACAGGGAGTTTGATTATGGAAACCACCCTATTTATTGCCCGGTTGATCGGGCCGCCGGTGGCCCTATCCTCGCTAATTATGCTGGTGGACGCCAAAGGGTCAATCGAGATGGCGCAGGAATTTATAAAAAGCCGGGCGTTGATCATGGTGGCCGGTATCGCCGCCTTGGTCGCCGGTCTGGCGATCGTCAACTCCCACAATATTTGGACCGGCAATCTGGCAATTTTCATCACGCTGCTTGGCTGGATTATGATTGCCGCCGGCATCTTTCGGATGGCATTTCCGGGATTAGTTCGAAGCCTCGGCGAGAGGATGCTGAAAAGCGAAACGGTGCTGCGAATATATTCGCTGTTTCCTTTGTTGGCCGGGCTTTGGCTCACATGGGCCGGGTATTTTTAGGATCTGGTCGAGGTCGGCCGGTTAAGCCCATCAGATATTGGCTCCAATAAGCCGGCGGCGATGATCAACAACACGCCGCTTACTTCGCGCAATCCAAACGGCTCGCCCGCCAACAATGACGCGGTAATCGTCGCCACCACCACTTCGAGCATGAACAGCAGGCCAAGTGTGCCCGGGTTTAGTTCTCGTGGCGCATAGACCGAGGCGAAACCGGTCGGGATTGCCAGCAACAGGCAAACCGGCAACAGCCACGGCAATACCGATCCGATCACCGACCAATCCGGCATTATGGTCGCAAGTTGCCGGTCAAATAATACCACACCAGCGGCCGCAATCGCGCTCCACAAAAAGAATAGCAAGGTGAAGTCGAGGGTTGGTGACTTGCGGTCTACCAGCATCATCAATGACCCGGCGGCCCAGAAAAATCCGCTGGCAAGGGCCATAAAATCACCACTGGTGCGCGGCAATGGCAGGCCGGTTTCGCCGCCAAAGATTACTGAGATGCCGGCAAATCCCAATACGATTGAGGCCCAGCGCACCGCCGTGATTGGATCGCCGGTAAATATCCGTGCCAAAAGGAAGCCCCAAATCGGCATCAGATAAAACAACAAAACCGCGCGCACCACTTCGGTATAAAGGAACGCGGATGCGTAGAACGCGTAGGCAACGCCGAGCGTGAGGCCGGCGAGGTGAAAATGCAGCCCGCCCCTGGCCAACCGGCCCGCCCGCCATGCAATTATTGGCAGCAGCAAAACTGCCGGGGTTGCCAGAAAAACCAACGATGCATGGGCGCCGGGAAGGCCATGGCCGGCGAGCGCCCTTAGCGGGATCCAATAGGTGCCGAACGCCAGGCCGGCGTATATTGCGCATAGCCGGGCCAGGGTGTGAGCAGGCAAATTGGTGATCGAGGAAATCAAGGAGTTTTTACGCCATTGTCTATCACTAAGCGTCTGCTGTAGCGACTTCGATTTCGATCGGCAATCGGGCCAGGCGTTCCGTGAGTTCTTCTTTGTCGGGCGCGTCAGCCGGCAGCCACACCGATGCACTGATCTTTCCGTCCGTGGCGAGGATGACTTTAGCCGCGATACTGTCATTTGTGTCGCCAAATGTCTCGCGCAACAGGGCGTTGAGTAGATTATCCACCGCCATGCGGCGTAGTTCCGGCTTGTAAATTTTGCCCACATTGGTGACCGGCATTTCAGGGATCACGGCAATCGATTTTGGCCGTGCCGGCGCTTCATCGACCCGCTTTTCCACATGGGCAAGCAGTTCGCGCTCGGTGACGGTGGTGCCAGCCCGCAATACCGCGAACGCCACCGGCAATTCGCCCGCATAGGCATCCGGCTGACCGACCGCCGCGCACAATTCCACCGCCGGGTGGGTGGCTAGCGCCTCCTCGATCATGCGTGGATCGATATTGTGGCCGGAGCGGATGATCAAATCCTTGGCGCGGCCGCACAGATGCAGCAAATGGCGTTGGTCGAAAAAGCCAATGTCGCCGGTTATCAGAAACCCATCCGGGGTAAAGGTCCCTTGATTTTGCCGTTGGTCCAAATAGCCGGGAAAGAGGTTCGGTGCTCGATACAGAACCAGCCCCGGTTGATTGGCGCCGAGTTCCGTGTCGGTCGGAGCACCGTCGGCGTCGGTGGCAACGATACGGATTTCTGCATGGGGCATGGGCAATCCGACACAACCGGCCGGGGCATTGACGCCGGGCGGGGTGATAGTGGAAATGCCGGCGGTCTCGGTCATGCCGAGTGCTTCCTGGATATTGATGCCGAAGCGGTCGTGAAAGCGCTGCTTGAGTTCACCTGGCAGCGGCGCGGCGCCGGTACGGCAAAACCGCACCGAGGAAATATCGGCGCCATCGAGCGGGATTTCCGCTAGCGCTGCCAACATGGTCGGTACCCCAGAGGCGATGGTGACCCGGTGTTTGGCGACCATTTGCCAATAATTGGCGACAACGGTTGGATTGCGCATCAAGCTGGTGGTTGGAATGATGGTATGGGCACCGACCGAAAAGGCGGTCAGCGCGCCGGGCAGGGTGCCGGCGACATGAAATAGCGGATAGCCATTGATCACCACATCGGTTTCGCGCGACGACTGCACCATTACCGATGCCCAGGCGGTGAACACCTGGTTGGCGTGGGTGTGTTGGGCAAGTTTTGGCGAACCAGTGGTGCCACCGGTATGGAAATATGCCGCGATATCACTCGGCTCGATCACCCGGCTGCTGATCAGCCGGTCCGGCGTACTTGCCGCCAGCAATTCGGTGAACCGGTATTGAGAAGGCGGAATGTCGCCTTGATCACCGTTGCCGCCCACCCAAACGATTTTGAGGTGGTCACCAAATTGTTGGGAAAGGGCGAGAGCCTTATCGCGGATGTCGTCGTGGCCGGGTCCGCTCCACCCGACCAGAACCCGGGCACCAGCAGCGGCGACCAGTTCGCCAAGTTTGTTGATGCTGAGTAACGGATTTAGTGGTGCAGCGATGCCCGCCGCCGATCCGCCCCAAAGCGCGAAATGATATTCCATACATCCAGGCAGCAGGATCGACACCGCGTCGGTTTTGCCAACGCCAAGCGCATAAAAGGCGTTGGCGGTGCGGGTAATCGCGGCCAGCAATTGGCAAAAATTGAGCGAAGCGGTAATTTCGCCCGATTGTGCGTCGGCAATAAATGACAGCGCCGGCCGTTCGGCGAATGTTTGGGCGGAATTTTCAAAGATTTGATAAGTGGTGCGGGCGGGAATTGCCTCAACAGGGCACTGAGCTTCGATTTCGCGGATGTCTTGGATGGTGCGTACCGCAAAGGGCTGTCGGAAGGCCATGTTATACCAAGGGAATTTAATATTGACCGATTTGACCGCCGCGATTTTGTTTGCTGACTAGGCGGAGACCGTGCCGTGGTGCGGACCCACCACAAGCGGGTTCCAGCAACGTCAGATAACAAAATCGCGCGGCCAAATAGCGCCGATTTTTTAACCCAATGCAATATCTCGTGGTGGAGCAAACCGGCCCACCGCACATCGTTGCAAAACTTGCCCGATACCTGGGCATCGCGCTGCGTTTTGCGCCTTGCCGGATCAACCGGTTTGCATCCATCAAATGGGTCAATATTAAGTTCCCTTGGTATTAGCTAGATTTTCCGATACGGGTGACCGAGCCGAGCAATTCGGCCGTGATATGCACGGAGCCGGCGGCGGCCAATATCATTTGCGGCAAAATCATCCACTCCAGGGTCCAGGCGGCACCGGAGCGTTCATTTTCGTGAATTATTGCCTGGTGCATGGCGCTAACTTGTACCGAATTGTAGCGGGCCAGGGTCACCAGCAGCTCCGCCTGTACCGGATTGCGCTTATGGGGCATCGATGAGGAACTGCCAGTACGGGAAAATGTGATTTCCGCGATTTCGTCTTGTGCCATCAAAGCGATATCCTGGCCGATCTTGCCGAGCACACCGCTCAGCATGGACAACCAATTGGCGAATTTGGCTTGCCCGTCGCGCTGGTTGTGCCGGGACCCATCGGGCACCGGCAGAGCTAGCAATTCGCCCATCTTGGCGGCAACCCGGTCGGACTTATCGCCAAAGCCGCTTCGGGTGCCGTCTGGGCCACCCAATTGCAGGTAAACTACACCGGCAAAGGCATCTTGGGCATCTGCCGCCACACGGCCAAGGGATTTGTGCCAAGCGCGCAGGCGATCGGAAACTTTGATTGGCCGTGCACGCTGCATACGGGTGCGGGCACACAGTTCCCAGTTACCATATTGTTTGTCTAATTCATTAAGTAAAATCGATAACTCATTTATATCATGCGATAATATTTCTTGTATTGAAATCAACTGTAGGCTTAGCGCGGTATCGATCAGGTCCTGGCTGGTGGCGCCTAGGTGAAGATGGCTGGCATGGGGTTCGGCGATGCTGGCCCGCAATTGCCGCACCAATTCCGGCACCACAACTCCGTCGCGACCGGTCGCCGCGCGCAATTGCCCGATGTCGGGTTTGAAGCTGTCGCAGGCGGCCGCGATTGCGCTAGCAGCTTGGTTGGGACACAGGCGGGCATTGGCGCATGCGGCGGCAAGGGCTGATTCAAACCGCAGCATGGCAGCCAATTCAGCATCGAAACCGAGCAGTTGGCGGATTTCGCCAGTAGGAAACAAGCCGCCAAGAACTGGATGATCGAATATTGAAATTGCCTGGCCCTCGCCTAAATATCGAAAAACACGGTTTCCTGCGCGCCCTGCAGGTGGATGTCGAAGCAATAGTGAATGCCGTGTTGCTTGGCCAATAAAGTGCGGCGCCGTGATGCTGGAACCTGATTGAACACCGGATCACGGTGATTGGCGGCGGCCTCGTCGTCGAAATACATCAATGTGTATTGGTGGTTCAGCATGCCGCGGGCAAAAACCACAAACAATATGTGCGGCGCCCGGTTTTCACCGATCGATCCAGGTTTTACTGTGTGAAAAATATATTGGCCCTGGGGCTCAACACCGGTGCCGGAGCGGGCGATGCCGGTGAACCCGGTATTGGAGAACCGGCGGGGTAGGGTTCCGTCTTGGTCCGCCTGCCAGATTTCGACCATGGCGTCGTCCACCGCCATACCTTCACCGTCAAACACACGTCCGGTGATCGTGATCGCGTCATCGCCGGCTTGGTCGCAAGAGGTGGTGTTGGAAATCAGGTCTGGGAGTGGGTAATTATATTGCTGCGGGGTCATGCCGTAAGCGAAAAACGGCCCCACGGTTTGGGATGGAGTAACCGCCTGTTTTCGCCTCGCCATCGTGCCTAATCCTCGAACGGTGTTGGGTTGGAACCTCGCAACACAATGTCGAAATGGTAGCAATGGGCCCAGCCCGGTTCGGTTTCTTCCAACGAGAAGCGCGCGATCAACCGTTCGCGTGCTTTGGCATCGGCGATTGCGTTGAAAATCGGGTCGAAGGGAAAAGTTGGGTCCCCTTCGAAATACATCTGGGTCACCAAGCGTGCGGCAATCGATGGCCCGATCAGCGAAAAATGAATATGGGCCGGTCGCCAGGCATTGGGATGATTGCCCCAGGGATAGGAGCCGGGTTTGATGGTGATGAAACGATATTTGCCATCTTGGTCGGTAATCGTGCGCCCGGCGCCAAAGAAATTCGGATCAAGCGGCGCGTCGTGGACCTCGGCGCGATGGATATAGCGCCCGGCCGCATTGGCCTGCCAGATCTCAATTAAGGTGGCCGGCACCCCTTGGCCGTTTTCATCGGCGACCTTGCCGGTGACAATGATCCGCTCGCCGATCGGCTCCCCGTTGATGCGGCCGTTGGTAGTCAAATCGGCCTCGCCTTTGTCAACATCGCTGTGCCCAAACACCGGGCCAGACATATCCGCCGCCAGGCCCGTGGCGTTGAGCAAAGGATGCAGCGGATTGCGCAGCACCGTCGACTTATATTCTGCATAAATTAATGGCGGGTGGCTTTGCCAATCACGCCCAGTTGGGTTTTTCCCCGCGCTCATACCTCTTCCGTCTCTTGGCGGGCGAATTCCACCTTGGCAACCCTGATTGCGGCATTGGCCGCCGGCACCCCAGCATAGATCGCCACATGCAGCATGACTTCGGAAAGATCGTCGATGGTCGCGCCGGTATTGCGCGCGGCGCGCACATGCATGGCCACTTCTTCCAAGTGACCAAGGGCTGCCAGCAACCCAATCGAGATCATCGAGCGTTCACGGCGGGTCAACCGGTCATTGCCCCAAACCCGACCCCATGCGGCGTCGGTGATCAGTTCCTGAAACGGTGCATCGAATTTTGTGGTTGCGGCAGCGGCGCGATCGACATGGGCGTCGCCAAGCACCTCGCGGCGGGTCTTGTCGCCAAGTTTTCGATGATCAGCCTGCTTCTGCGCCATGGCGACTTCACCCCTTATATATCGTGGCGAGAAACTTGCGGATCAGATCAACAAATGCTTCTGGTTGCTCGATGCAGGGCAGGTGGCCGGCGCCGGCAACAATTTCAAATGCGGCGCCTGGAATTAACTCTGCGGTCGCCGCCACCAGTTCGGGTGGCGTTGAACCGTCTTCGTCACCGACTATGCACAGGCTCGGTACGGTAATTTCCTTGGCTGCAGCAGTGAAGTCGGCATCGCGGATAGCGGCGCCGGTGCCGCTATACCCAGCTGCGGGAGTGCGCTCCAACATATTGCGGTAGCCAGGCAATTCCAGCGAATGGTCGCGGAATTCATTCGTAAACCAGCGCTCCAGCACGATTTCACTGATAGCCGCGATACCGCCTTTCGATACCGCATCGATGCGGTCATTCCACATTTCCCTGGTACCGATCTTGTGGGCAGTATCGCACAAAATGATCGCCGCTGGGAGTTCCGGACGCCGCTCACAAAGTCCTTGAACGATCAGGCCGCCGACCGACAGGCCACACAATACCGGCTTTTCGATGCCAAGGCGCTCGATCAAAAATTCCAGATCATCAACATGATCGTCAATCGTGTAGGGTGGGTCGCCAAGGTCGGAAAGGCCGTGGCCGCGCTTATCGTAGGCGAGGATCGAAAAGTCGCCAGCAAGGCGGATGATAACATCGCGCCAAATCCTAAAATCGGTGCCGAGCGAATTGATGAAAATGATTGTCGGCTTATCAGCGCTAGCGCTAAGCACCTGATAATGCAGGCATACGCCCGAATTGTCGGCAAACTGCAAATCGACCTCGCATCAATAGAAATTGGCGGTTATCCGCCAACAAATTGGCCGGCGGATTGCTGCGCCAATACAACATCAATAGGCAACGTTGCGCAAGGTATCTTGGTTTGGTGCCGCAAGTTTGGCGGGCATCGATCGCTTCAACCCGGCTCTGCATTGGTGAAATAGCCTGCCGCTTCTCAATCGCCGGTCCTATGATGGAAAGGGCGTTACCGAGCGCAGTTGCGGCACAACATGGTGTGCGGCACCACCTTTAGGCGTTCAGGCAAGATATTTTCGCCACATTGCGCACAAATGCCGTAGCTGCCATCATCGATATGCTTCAGCGCCGCCTCGATACGGCGCAATTCGCGCAAGCCGGCATTGCCAAGCCTTTCCAGCACTTCATCGTCTTCGCGTTCGGTGGCCCGATCCTCGACGTCTTGCGGTGGCGCCTCGTCGAGTTCGCCTTCGATCTGGGTCAGGCGCTCGGTCAGCTCGCGTTTTCGTGCCACAAGTTGATCGCGGTACATGCCGGTATCGATCTTGCTATCGATCATGAACATCTCCTTGGCGTACTACTGCAAATGTCCATCCTAACATGCAAGTAGTCGTCCGTCATGCATCGTAAGACTCTAGGTAAAAATCATGCCATCATGTTGATTTGGATCAAATTTCGAAGAGATTCGTACTATTTTCCAGCTAGCGCTTGTCACCAAGCGTTGGAATAGCTTCGCCGCGCTATCTCTTTGTTTATGCGTGTCATTTTTCCCAAAACCGGTACCCACTTTTGGGTGACACGCACTAGGTAACTTTATGTTGAATATCGCAAATTAGGCCACGGCATCTTGGCCGGCTTCACCAAAAGTTGCAGCAATGCCCTCGGCGTCAATACGATAGACGCCGATCATATGCTCGCGGCCGCGCAAAAGCCGCTTGCTGATCCACGTTGCGCCGCTGTTAGACGGCAATTTAGCGACGCATTGTTCGCTTGCCAAGATCAGGATTTCGGCATCGGGATCAATTTCCTTACCAAGTTGTTCCAGCCGGTTGGCGACGTTTACGGCATCACCGACGATGGTGTAGTTGAGCCGGTCGCCGCCACCGATATTGCCGACCACCACGCGCCCGGTATGGATGCCAATGCGCATGCGCAGCGATTTCAAACCGCCTTTAGCGCGGGCGCGGTTTTGTGCGTGTTGTGCCACCATTATTTCCTTGGCTGCCGCCACGGCGTGCGCCGCATGGTCGTCGTCGGCGTCCGGTGCGCCCCAAAACGCCATCACCCCGTCGCCCATAAATTTGTCTACGGTGCCATGGTTGCGGGCGATACATTGCGCCACCAACTCAAAGTGCCGGTTGATGAATTCGGCGGTTTCGACTGCATTCATGGTCTCGCACAGGCTGGTGAAACCGGCGACATCAGAAAACAGGATCGTGACTTCGCGTTCGACCGAGCGGGTAGAATCCGTACCAGATTGGATCAGCCGGCTAACCAGGGATTTCGGCACATATTGGATAAATTGGCCAATCACCGAGGTCATGGCGTTCATCGCCCGCGCTTGCTCGTCAATTTCGCGAATGCGCGACCGCGGCAGGGGGGAAATCGCATCCAATTCCAAGTCTGAGAGATGATTGGCGACCTTGGCTATATTGTAAAGCGGGCGCGAGATGCGGCGTGCCAGCAATACCGCCAACACGATAGCGACAAACAACGCCGCTAACCCGGCAAGCGCCGACAGGGCCAGGCGCTCGACCTCGTCTTCGATTACGGTTTTTTCGAAATAAGCGCCGAGCACATATTCATGGCCGCCAAGGCCGGCGAATTTGCGGGTAATGAACACATGCCCGTCAGCGCCTTCGCTTTCGGTGATTGAAACACCCTTTTGCTTGGCGCTGTCAAACTGGTCGAGGGCTGTGGAACCAGCAAATCCAACCATCGTGGTATCAGGAAAATCGGCTGGTGCTACCGACGCCTTGCCTTCGAAAAATTCCGGGTAGCCGGAATGGGCAACCAGATTTCCTCGATCCAAGATGAATGCCGTAGTGCCAAAGCTTTGCGCTAGTTCGACCGCAATCAGATTTAGATTATGCCGGCCGATGGCGGCGATCACCACCCCGTCGATGGCGCCGTTACGTTTCAGCGGCATGATCGCAAAATGAAATAAGATATCGTTGATGAAATGCGGGCCGGACCACACCGGATCGTCGCCGCCGCCGCCATTCTCGATGATTTCGCGCACGGTTTCGACCGGCGCATCTTCGGCAGACGGTCCAAATGGAATATCGAAATATTCGCCATTTGGCCCCCGGTGGGTGATCGCGCGGTTATTGTTTTGGTCGATCACGATAATCGTTTCGACCACCGGCACCGCGCTGATCAGCGTGCGTAGGATTTGCCGATAGCCTTCCGGTTGATCAATCTCGAATTTTCCATCGGCGTAAAGCGTTGCTAGCGTGCGTGGCACCTGTCCGGCGGCGCGGGTTTTGTCGCGGATATCGTCCTGCATGCCGTCGAGCAACAATACCGCTCGGTCATTAAGGAGCGAAAATGTGTTAGCGGCATTGGCCCAAATGGTAATTGCCAGCACTGACAAAAGAGCAACGGCGATCAGCCCGCCAAACGTCAATACCAGCCACCAGCGCAGGGAAATCGCTCGCCTTGGTCGGACTGGTTGTTGCGATAGCGGTGCGGCTTGCATGGGCGATCTTTTCCTGGCGGATTAAGATCAATGACATATAGGACCTTTGCGCGGTTCGAAAAAGGCAGGGCTTTGGTCTCAGGAATCGGTTGGTGAACCCCAAACATCGTCAGTCACCGGAAATGAACCCTACGTGGCGCTGAACAAAAACAGAACAAATGCTATTTACTTCCATAAAAACAGCAGATTATTCAGTCGTTGCCAAATAAGAACAAAAGTGGTACAAACGAGTTCGGTTGCGCGGCGGCAACCCATGTGGAACAAGGGATAAACAACATGGCACATAATGGGCTGAGGCTGGTAAGGGATAATTCAGTGGATAAAGGCAAGGCGCTGGAGGCGGCGCTAACGCAAATTGAACGGGCTTTCGGCAAAGGCTCGATCATGAAGCTCGGCAAGAATGAACAAATTGCCGAAATCGAGACAGTGTCAACCGGTTCCCTTGGCCTTGACATTGCGCTTGGCATTGGCGGCCTGCCCCGTGGCCGCGTGGTTGAGATTTATGGCCCGGAGTCCTCGGGCAAGACCACCATGACCCTGCATACGATTGCCGAAGCGCAAAAACTGGGTGGAATTTGCGCCTTCATCGACGCCGAACACGCGCTTGACCCAATCTATGCCCGCAAGCTTGGGGTCAATCTCGATGAATTATTGATCTCCCAGCCCGACCATGGCGAGCAGGCGCTGGAAATCGCCGACACACTGGTTCGGTCCGGTGCTGTGGATGTGTTGGTGATCGATTCGGTTGCCGCATTAACGCCCCGCGCGGAAATTGAGGGCGAGATGGGCGACCAATTGCCAGGCCTACAGGCACGGCTGATGAGCCAGGCGCTCAGAAAACTGACCGCCTCGATCTCGCGCTCCAACACCATGGTAGTCTTCATCAATCAAATCCGCATGAAGATCGGTGTGATGTTCGGTTCGCCGGAAACCACCTCTGGTGGCAATGCATTGAAATTTTATGCTTCCGTGCGCCTCGACATCCGCCGCATTGGCGCGGTTAAGGACCGTGACGAGGTGGTTGGCAACCAGACCCGGATCAAGGTGGTGAAAAACAAGCTGGCGCCACCATTCAAACAGGTCGAGTTCGACATCATGTATGGCGAAGGGGTCTCGAAGAACGGTGAACTGATCGATCTTGGCGTCAAGGCCGGTATTGTCGAGAAATCCGGCTCCTGGTTTTCCTACAATAGCGAACGGCTCGGCCAAGGGCGCGAGAACGCTAAGCAGTTCTTGCGTGATAATTTGGTTATCGCCGATGAGATCGAGACCGCACTACGGCAAAATGCCGGGCTGATTGCCGAACAATTGCTTGAAGGCGAGGTCGGCACTGATGGCGACGGTGTTAAAATTGAAGCCGATGATGGCGGCGCCTTGCCGGATGCTGCCAAGGGCTAGAACGATTTTACCGGCCGCCGATGCGCGTTGCTATACCAAGATTTTTCGGTCCCGAAATCGATTGGATTTTGGGGCCGGTTGGGTGATGCTGGGTTCCATTATCTGGTTGTGAGCGGTTCAGCGGCGCGAATTTTCTTTCACTATACATTATACCTGCCGGCAATTTTTCCGGCATCGTTGGATCGATTGGCTTATGTGAAAGCGGGTAGGGGTTGGTCAGCCGATCAACCGGCCTGGCGGCAAACACATGGCTCAGTTGTGCTTGGCGTTGACGCCGATTGCGTTCCAACATAAGCAATCCCTGCATGATCGGGCGCCGGACATCATTGATGCGGGCCTGGCGAAACGTTTCTACCAAATCCAGCAGGCCAATGATGAGCGGCGTCAACGAAATCAGATCGACTTTTCTCGATTACTTTGCCCGTAACGACCACACAATTGTCGCGTCGGGTCCGTTGGTGCCGCGCAATGATCCGACATTGATGTTCACCAATGCCGGAATGGTGCCATTTAAAAATGTCTTCACCGGGTTGGAAAAGCGTGACTATGTTCGTGCTGTCACCTCGCAAAAATGCGTGCGGGCCGGCGGCAAACACAATGACCTCGACAATGTGGGCTACACTGCGCGCCATCTTACCTTTTTCGAAATGCTCGGCAATTTTTCCTTCGGCGACTATTTCAAGGATGTGGCGATTGAACTTGCCTGGAACCTGGTTACCCGCGAATTTGGCCTGCCTGCGAACCGGCTGATCGCAACGGTTTATGCCGAGGACGACCAGGCCTATGATTTGTGGCGCAAAATCACCGGTCTGCCTGAAGATCGCATCATCCGCATCGCCACCCACGACAATTTCTGGTCGATGGGTGATACCGGTCCGTGCGGCCCGTGTTCGGAGATATTTTTTGATCATGGCGAGGCGGTAGCTGGCGGTCCGCCCGGCGGCGCAGATGAAGATGGCGACCGGTTCGTCGAGATTTGGAACTTGGTTTTCATGCAGTTCGAGCAACTCGACCCGCAAAACCGGGTCGATCTGCCGAAGCCGTCGATTGATACCGGCATGGGCCTGGAACGCATGGCAACCGTGTTGCAGGGCAAACAAAACATTTACGATACGGATCTTTTTTCCGCACTCATTGCCGCCGGCGAACAAGAGACCGGGGTGGCGGCAAGCGGCAAGAACCAGGCCAGCCACCGGGTGATCGCCGACCATTTGCGGGCATCGAGTTTTTTGATCGCTGACAATGTGTTGCCGTCGAACGAGGGACGCGGCTATGTGCTGCGCCGGATTATGCGGCGCGCCATGCGCCATGCCAATTTGTTGGGTGCCGAAGAGCCGTTAATGCACCGGTTGGTAGGAACTTTGGTGCGCGAAATGGGTGCGGCTTTTCCCGAACTGGTGCACGCCCAGCCGTTGATCGAAGACACGTTGCTTGATGAGGAAAAACGCTTCCGTAAGACTTTGAAACGGGGGCTGGTGCTGCTTGGCGACGCGGCAAAGAGCCTAAAGGCCGGTGACCGTCTGGATGGGGCAACCGCGTTTAAACTTTATGATACATACGGTTTTCCGCTTGATTTGACGGAAGATGCGCTGCGCGCGCGCTCCATTGGGGTTGATATTGACACATTCGACCAACTGATGCAGCGGCAAAAAGAAGAGGCACGCGCCAATTGGACCGGGTCCGGCGAAAGCGCTGATGCGGCGATCTGGTTTGAGCTGCGCCAGCGCTTCGGCGCTACAGAATTTCTCGGTTATGCCAGCGATAAGGCCGAAGGCATCGTTCAAGCATTGGTCATTGATGGCAAGATAGCCGATTGCGCGGTGGCTGGCGACGCGGTGGAAATTGTCGTCAACCAGACCCCGTTCTATGCCCAGTCCGGTGGTCAGTTGGGTGACATTGGCACCATTCGGTTCGAAGGTGGCCATGTGTCGATTACCGACACAAGAAAAGCCGGCGACGGATTGCATGTCCATGTCGGCGAGGTTGAGGCGGGGAAATTGCGCGCCGATCTGCCGGTTGAACTGGAAATCGATCATGACCGGCGCGCCGGCCTGCGCGCCCATCATTCGGCTACCCATTTGGTGCACGAGGCGCTGCGCCAAATATTGGGCACCCATGTTGCACAAAAAGGTTCGCTGGTGGCGCCTGACCGGCTTCGATTTGACTTTTCCCATCCAAAATCCATATCCGAACAGGAATTGGCCGGGGTGGAAACTCTTGCTAACCAGGTGGTGCGGCAAAGCGCGCCGGTGACAACCCGGCAAATGGCCGTTGACGAAGCGGTCGAAGCTGGGGCAATGGCGCTGTTCGGGGAAAAATATGGCGACGTGGTCCGGGTAGTGTCGATGGGTTGCAATCCAGGCGACCCGGCCAGCGGAAAAGCATATTCGCTTGAATTGTGCGGCGGCACCCATGTGGCGTCAACCGGCGAGATCGGTTTGATTCGGATCATCGGCGAAGGTGCGGTTTCGTCCGGCGTGCGCCGGTTGGAGGCGCTGACCGGCCAGACAGCGCTAAACTATTTGATTGAGCAGGAAACCTGTTTGAGCGAGATTGCCAATCTCCTCAAAGTGCCGGCGCAAGCTGCGGCGGGCCGGCTGAAATCGCTGTTGGAAGAACGCAAGAAACTTGAACGCGAGCTTGCGGGCGCTCGCAAACAAGCAGCCCTTGGCGGCGCGGAAGCCGGCAGCGGCTCGAAAGACGTCAACGGGGTCGCGTTCCTCGCCCAATTGGTAACCGGTGCTCCGGCGCGTGAATTGAAAGGCATGGTCGACGAGGCCAAGGCCAGGCTCGGCTCCGGAGTTGCCATGATGGTTGGCGCCGGCGAAGACGGCAAGGCGGCGGTGGTGGTCGGGGTTACCGACGATTTGACCGATCGGTTCAACGCGGTCGAATTGGTGCGGATCGCTTCCGGGCACCTTGGCGGCAAGGGCGGTGGTGGCCGCCCGGACATGGCACAGGCCGGTGGCCCCAACGGCGCCAATGCCGGCGCGGCGATCAAAGCGGTTGAAGCAGCACTTGGGTCAACTTGAGTTGACGCAAATAGCGCTAATTGTCCCATTTAGACAGTAGAGACTTTAATTGCGGTGTAACTCGTCATGGTTGACTATCTGATACTCTCGCTCGGTCTTACCATATTGCTCGTCGGTGGCGACATGTTGGTGCGCGGATCGGTCCGCCTGGCCGCGCGATTAGCAGTGCCGCCGTTGATCATTGGTCTTACTATTGTAGCGCTCGGCACTTCGGCACCGGAACTGTTTCTGTCGGTTCAAGCAGCACTTGGCGGCTCCGGCGGCCTGGCGATCGGCAATGTGGTGGGTTCCAATATTACCAACATATTGCTGGTGCTTGGCCTTCCTGGCCTAATGAAAAAGTCACCGGGTCATCTCGATGGCTTGCAGCGCAATGTTGTGGTGATGATCGGTTTTACCGCCTTGTTCATGGTGATGCTCGCGTCCGGCGAGCTCACCCGCTACAACGGATTGTTATTGCTGGTGCTGCTGGTGCTGTTTCTCAGCGCTCAGCTCCATTCAGCCAGGGCTACGGCCGAAGCGGATATCGTACACGATTATCACCAAGACTTGGAACATCCGCCGAGCGGCACTGGCGTGATCGTCGCATTCTTAATGATCGGGTTCGCCGCCTTGCCGCTTGGCGCCGATTTGACCGTGCGTTCAGCCACCGAAATTGCCCGTTCTTGGAATATCTCCGATGAGGTGATCGGGTTGACCGTACTCGCGCTCGGCACCTCATTACCGGAATTGGCGACCGGCATTATGGCGGTTCGTCGCAACAATGCCTCACTGGCGATCGGCAATGTGGTCGGCTCCAGCATCTTCAACATTGCCGCCATCATGGGCATTACCGTGGTAATCGCTCCGATACCGGTCGGTCATCAAATTATTGCGTATGATATGTGGATCATGCTTGCCGCCTCGCTTCTGGTTTGGTTTCTGGTACATTTCCAAATTGGAATCGGCAAACGGGTAGGAGGGCTGATGACCGCTGGTTATGTCGTCTATATTGCCCAGGCATTTTTGTTTTGAGCAAAGGGCCCGCCACAGCGCTCATTACCGGCGCGGCAGTGCGGATCGGTGCCGCGATCGTTGACGATTTGTCGGCGGCGGGTTTTAACGTGGCCGTGCACAGCCGCAAGGCCGGTTCGCGGGCAAAAGCGTTGGTCGACCAGGCGCTGGCCCGTGGGGTGAAGGCGTGCACGGTGCCAGGCGACCTGACCAATAGCGACGATGTGCGGCAATTGTTTGCGGCCACCAACGCCGCACTGGGGCCGGTTGATTTGTTGATCAACAATGCCTCGATCTTCGAAGATGATAGTGTCAGCGAATTCAATGAAGCGTTATGGGACGACCATTTTGCCGTCCACGTCAAGGCGCCAGCCCTGCTTACACAATTGTTTGCGGCGCAAAATGGCGGCACCGTCGAGGGCCTGGTGGTCAATATAATCGATCAGCGGGTGTTGCGGTTGAACCCGCGGTTTTTTTCCTACACCTTGTCGAAATCGGCGCTGTGGACGGCGACGATCACCATGGCACAGGCGCTGGCGCCGCGCATCCGCGTCAATGCCATCGGCCCCGGACCAACCTTGTCCAGCCAGCGCCAAAGTGCTGCGGATTTTGCTCGCCAAGTCGAAAGTCTGCCGATGCAAAACGGCCCGCAACTGGCCGATTTCGGACGCACCATTCGCTTTTTTTACCATACGCCAGCGGTGACCGGGCAAATGATCGCGCTTGATGGTGGCCAGCATCTTGCTTGGCAAACGCCGGATGTTGACGGCGTGGCGGAGTAGGCGGCGATGGCCGATGTTAGCTCCAAACCCGCCAAACCGCTGCCGGCCAAACCGGTTGCCGGCATTGCCGACACGCTGGGTGCTGCCAAGGATATCATCTGGGAAGAGGCGGGCCGTGATTTGTCCGATTTGTCGGGCGCTCAGGTTATCGCCGAATTCGTCAAACATTTGCCCAATGCGCCCGGTGTCTATCGCATGTTTAATGCCGCTGGCGATGTACTTTATGTCGGCAAGGCCCATTCGCTGAAAAAACGGGTCACCAGTTACACCCGTTCTGGCGGCCACACCAACCGCATCGCCCGCATGATCACGCAGACCACGACCATGGAGTTCGTCACCACCCACACAGAGACCGAGGCGCTGCTGCTTGAAGCCAATTTGATCAAGCGCTTGCGACCGCGATTTAATGTGCTGTTGCGTGACGATAAATCCTTTCCCTATATCGTTCTTAACACCGACCACCGGGCGCCCGGTATTTTCAAACACCGTGGCGCGCGCGCGCGCAACCGCCGCTATTTCGGCCCGTTTGCTTCTGCCGGCGCTGTGACCCGCACGATCAATGCCATGCAGAAAGCGTTTTTGGTTCGCACCTGTTCCGACACCGCCTATGATGGGCGCTCCCGACCTTGTTTGTTGCACCAGATCAAGCGTTGCGCGGCGCCTTGCACCGGCGAGATTTCGCTTAAGGACTATGAGCAGTTGACCGGCCAGGCGATGGGGTTTTTGTCCGGCAAAAGCCGACAAACGATCGCCAATTTGTCGCAACAAATGCAGCAGGCATCGCAGGAGCTGGATTTCGAGCGCGCCGCGCGTTACCGCGACCGTATTTCCGCCCTATCGCACATTCAGGCCCACCAGGGGATCAATCCCGGCACGGTAGAAGAAGCCGACGTTTTTGCCGTACACCAGGACGGCGGTATGACCTGCATCCAGGTTTTCTTTTTCCGTACCGGCCAGAACTGGGGCAATCGGGCTTATTTTCCACGCGCCGACAAAAGCTTGCTCGGGCCTGAAGTGTTGGGAGCGTTTCTAAGCCAGTTTTACGACGACAAGCCGTGCCCACGTGTGGTGTTGCTGTCGGTGCCGGTGGACGAACAGGATTTGCTGGCTGAAGCGCTGTCGAGCCGATCCGGGCGGCGGATAAAGATTATCGCGCCAAGGCGGGGCGAGAAACGGGCGCTGAGCGACCACGCGCTTGCCAATGCTCGCGAGGCGCTTGGCCGCAAATTGGCCGACACGGTTACCCAGGCGCGCCTGCTTGAGGGCTTGGCGCTAGTGTTTGGTCTCGCATCAACACCGGGGCGGATCGAGGTCTACGACAATTCCCACATCATGGGCACCAATGCGGTCGGTGCCATGGTAGTTGCTGGACCGGACGGGTTTTCCAAGAGCCATTACCGAAAATTCAATATCAAAGGCGAGGATGTGACCCCGGGTGATGATTATGCCATGATGCACGAGGTGATTTCGCGTCGCTTTGCGCGTTTAAAGCGTGAGATAGGAATAAGGGCGGCACAAGAAACCGAAGACGGTATCCTTGCACCTTGGCCGGATTTGATCTTGATCGATGGCGGCCGGGGCCAGCTAAACGCGGCGTTCGCAGCACTTAGCGAACTGGAATTGCAGGACCAAATTGCGGTGGTCGGCATCGCCAAGGGCCCGGACCGGGACGCCGGGCGCGAGCGGTTTTTCACGACCGGGGCCGCACCGTTTACCTTGGCACCGCGTGATCCGGTATTGTATTTTATTCAGCGCCTACGCGACGAGGCGCACCGATTTGCCATCGGTTCGCACCGGGCCCGACGCAAGAAAGCGTTGACCGCCAACCCGCTCGACGAGGTCGGCGGCATCGGCCCGGCGCGCAAACGGGCGCTGTTGCATCGTTTCGGTTCGGCCAAGGCAGTGAGCCGCGCCGCGCTCGCCGATTTGGCGGCAGTCGAGGGTATATCGTCAACCATTGCCAAGATTATTTACGACCACTTCCACGAGCGCGGATAAAGGCAGGCTTGGCAATTGGCCGCATCCCGAATGGATTTGATCAAATTGGCACCACAATCATGAATGTCCACAGGTTCTAGCGCTTTTTACGAAGCGTTGGAATAGCTTCGTCGCGCTATCTGTTTGTTTTGTCGCGTATTCTTATCCGAAAACCGCTACACACTTTTCGGGAATACGCCCTAGCGCTTGTCACGAAGCGTTGGAATTGCTTCGTCACGCTATCTGTTTGTTTATGCGTGTTATTTTTCTCAAAACCGGTACCCACTTTTGGGTGACACGCTATAGTCACGATCGGCCGATCATAAGTCATCCTTGGGCCTGCGCCGCATGATGATAGGCAGGAGGGGCATGCGCGCCGAACCCCGGCAGCAGCAGCCGTCAGGCGTAGCTGACGACTTCAAACTCTAACCCGTCCGGGCCATCGAAGTAAAAGCGTTTTCCCGGTTCATAATCGGCGTGGCTGAAAGTCTTAAAGCCGGCATCAAGAACTCGTTTTTCGGTGACATCGAGGTCTTCGACAACAACTCCAACATGGTTCAACCCGCCCTTTTGCTGATAGCTGGAAATGTCGCTATTGACAATTTTACCCGGCGAATAGACGGCGAGATAATTGTCATCGGCTCCCACGTGGACCGTATAGCCGCCATGGATTGCTGAGCCTTGCCATCGAATGTGCCAGCCGAACAATTGGCATAGCAAATCTGCGGTTTGTTGGCTGTCGGTAACCGTGATGTTGACATGTTCAAGCGTTGCGGCGGTCATGAGAAATTCCTTTCTGAAAGAGTGCCTTTTTGTGGCATTCGTGCCAATGTAATTGCTCAAGTTAACTTGAGGTCAAGTGCTTTTTTTTTGGAGAAGACGATGCGGCGAAGCGATTTGTTGTCGATCGGCGAAGTGGCGGCCAGAACCAGCTTGTCGGTTTCAGCGATCCGGTTTTATGAAGAGCGCGGCCTGGTCGCGCCGACCCGCAATGCCGGTGGCCAGCGGGTATTTATGCGCTCAGACATTCGCCGGCTGTCGTTTGTTATGATCGCCCAGCAGCTCGGCTTTTCAATCGAACAGATCGGTTTCCAACTAAAAAAGCTGCCTGATCAGCGTACTCCGACGAAAAAGGACTGGACCCAAATTGGCCACGATTTTGGTAAAGAGATCGACGCCAAAATCGCGTTGCTGACCCTGCTTCGCGACAAACTTGACGGTTGTGTTGGCTGTGGATGCTTATCCCTGCGCAAATGCAGCCTATACAATCCGCAGGACCGGGCAAAAGGATTAGGTGCGGGCCCGCGCTATTTAATGGGCGATAGCCCTGAAGCGGTGGAGAAATAGGCTTAGTGCGTGTCACCCAAAAGTGGGCACCGGTTTTGGGTGACACGCATATACAAAGAGATAGCGCGACGAAGCTACTCCAACGCTTCGTGACACGCTCTAGTGGAATGAATTTGACATTTGAGTCCCATTTACAGCATCGTCGTTTGTCAAATGTTAAATTTAAAAAACCCATTAGATTCAATATCTTGCTAGTGATTCTTTTGATTCCAACATTTGCAAACCAGAGTGTTGCAACGGGACGCAAATGTTAGAATCGAACCACTAGTTGCCAGAACACAAAGTGCCTGGGTTCAACCGTTCTCATTTAAACAGGAAAGACGCTAATTCCAGCGTTCTGCCGCTTCGTCGTCTTCGGCCCGGGCCTCGACCCATGCGCCGGTGCTACCGTCGCTCAGATGTTCTTTCTTCCAAAATGGCGCCCGGGTTTTCAAGAAATCCATTACCGAGCCGGCTGCCGCGAATGCGGCCTGGCGGTGCTTGGCGGCAGCGATCACCAACACGATATTTTCACCTGGTTTGATTAGGCCGTGCCGGTGGATCACCGTCAAGCCGATGAGTTGCCAACGGGCAATTGCTTGGTCAGCGATCCTGGTCAGTTCGGCTTGCGCCATGCCGGGATAATGTTCCAGCTCCAGCGCGCGCAGTTTTGCATCTTCGTCGCGGCACAGGCCGGTAAAGGTGGCGACCGCGCCAATATTGCTGTGCCCGGCACAAAGCGCGCTGATCTCGGCCGCGATATGGAAATCGCCGCTTTGGATGCGCACGGTCGCAACGATCGGTTGTTGGTTCATGACGGTGCCTGGTCAGCCGCCGGTCATTGGTGGGAAAAAGGCAATCTCGGCCACATCGGCAAGCGGCGCGTTTGCGTCGTCCACATGACTGAAATCCAATGCCACCCGCACAGCCGCATCATCGCTGAACGCTTGTTCAAATTCAGGTCCGCGCGCTCTTAGCCAAGCAACCAGCTCGCCCACCGTAACCACCGCTTGCGGCAATTCGACCTGCTCTGAACTCGTACCGATCTGTTCGCGGATCAGCGCGAAATATGCGATTGTCACCGTCTTTGCCATGTCCATTATTTAGAGCATCATGCCGCTAATTGGAACCATTGTGATGGAGCGATTTTGCGCCAAGATCAAGGCGGGTCGCGCCCGGCCATACTGGGGGTACGGTCAAGCGGCACGGCGACGATATTGTCGCAATACACCCATCCCAACAAACCGCCCAAACAAACCGCCCCACAAAACCGCCCCAACAAACTGCCCCAACAAACCGCCCTTGCCCGCAGAGAAAGTATCGCGTTGCGGACGTTTCACCGGCGGCCTGCCGCGCCAATCGAGAAACAGAATTGATTCTGAGTAACGGCCCGATGGCCTAATCCACCATATGCTTGATCCCGGCGCGAAAATAATCCCAGCCGGTATAAAGGGTAATCACAGCAGCGACCCATAACAAAACGATGCCGATCTCGGAGGTATAGGGCAAAACCTTGTCGCCAGCCGGGCCGGCGAGTAGAAAACCAATTGCTACCATCTGTACCGTTGTCTTCCATTTGGCCAAAGTGGTGACCGGCACCGAAACCTTTAATTCGGCCAGATATTCGCGCAGGCCGGATACTAGGATTTCGCGCGAAAGAATGATGATCGCGGCCCAAATCGTCCAACCGGCAATGGTGCCGTCGGCAGCAAGCAAACATAGACATGCGGCGACCAGCAATTTGTCGGCAATCGGATCCAGCATGCGCCCCAACGCAGAAGTCTGCTTCCAAATGCGTGCCAGATAGCCGTCGAAAAAATCAGTGATCGAGGCGATTGTAAAGATCGCCAGCGCTGACCAGCGGGCAAAATCATTGCCGTTTAATCGACCCTCGATGAAAAAACACAATACCACCAAGGGTACGGCCACGATGCGGCCATAGGTCAAGATGTTTGGGATGCTCCAGAACCGGAGCGGTTTTCGCGTGCGAGATTTGTTCATCGCCGCAAAAGAACATCAACCGCAGCAAAATAGCAACGGCGCACGCACCATATTATGGCCGGCGGGCAACTGATTGAACCCACACTCAGCGTATAGATCGGCAATAGCCGTCATAGGTCATCCAGCGGTCGAAACCGCCGATGCAAAATTCCACATTCCAACCATAGCCGGCAAAGCCCATATCCTGTTCGATGACATAATGTACGGTGCGGGTATGGCCGTCCGACATGTCGGCATGGGCGTGGCAATAGCGCCGCGAAATACCCTTGCCGGTTGTCCATTCGACCCGCTTCAGCGATTTATCGCGCACGGCGCCAAGCGCGATCCCGTGGTGCCACTGTTTTTCTTCTGCCTTGGCGAAACGCTTGCGGATTTTGCTTTCGACTTTCGGATGGTCGCATTCGGGTAGTGTGTCGGAAATAAACAGGTTAGAAATAATTTGCGCGGATGCGCTGCCAGTATTCACGGCCATAATCACCGCAAGGATGCATAACCCAGTCAACAAATGGCGCATGGTGCTTTACTCCGCATAACGCAAATATTTAATTTCACCCGAGCGCTTGTCACCAAGCGTTGGAATAGCTTCGTCGCGCTACCTCTTTGTTTATGCGTGTCATTTTCCCAAAACCGGTACCCACTTTTGGGTAACACGCTCTAGAATTGCCAAACTGTAGCGGCGCGGTCAAATTTTGCAGTGGATATTCCGGAAATTAGTTATTGCTGTGGCGCGTGAAAGATCGCGGTTTTGCCAGTTTTGGCCTGATAAACCACACGATCATTTTCAAGCCATGCCTTGTCGCCCGCCACCATTGCCAGCGCTAACGGGTAGAGCTTGTGTTCAAGCGTTAGCACCCGCTTGGCGAGCGTCGCGGCATCATCGCCGGCCAATACCGGCACCGCGCCTTGGGCGATGATCGGCCCGGCATCAACTTTGGCGGAAACGAAATGCACCGTGCAGCCATGCACCTTGACGCCAGCATCAAGTGCGCGTTGATGGGTATCGAGACCCGGAAACGAGGGCAGCAGGCTTGGATGAATGTTGAGCAGGCGGCCGTGAAAGTTTGCAACGAAAGCCGCCGATAGGACCCGCATATATCCGGCCAAACAAATCAGATCGGGTGGGTCGCTTTCCAGTTCGGCGACGATTGCCGCTTCATGGGCAGCGCGGCCGGTAAACTTCTGGTGGTCAATAATCACCGGGTTTATGCCTGCGGCGCGTGCCAGTTCGATGCCCTTGGCATCACCACGATTAGCGATCACCTTGGTGATCGATGCAGCAAAGCCCGGTGCTGCACATGCCACCAACAAGGCGGACAAATTGCTGCCTGTGCCCGATATTAGGACTGTGACGCGCTTCACGGCGCAAATCGCGGCAATTGCCGCAAATTAACAACCTTGTCGGAGCGTGGAACGATCACGCCGAGCCGATAGACGGTCTCACCGGCATCGCTAAGAAGGGTTGCGAGATTATCGACCTGATCTTTTGCTACTACCACCATCATGCCGATGCCACAATTGAAGGTGCGCAACATTTCATCGTCAGCAATGCCGCCATTGTTTCGCAGCCAGGAAAACACCGGCGGTGGCGCATAGACTGACAAATCAAGTTCTGTAGCCAAATTTTCTGGCAGCACCCGTGGCAGGTTTTCCACAATGCCGCCGCCGGTAATATGGGCCAGCGCCTTGATGCCATCGTTGGCCCTAAGTGCCGCCAACAGCGATTTGACATAGATGCGGGTCGGATCGAGTAAAGCCACGCCGAGCGGCCGCCCAACTTCGAAGGGCGCAGGATCACCAAGTTCCACCCCGGTCAGTTTAACAATCTTGCGTACCAATGAAAAGCCATTTGAATGCAAACCGTTAGAGGCAAGTCCTAAGACGATATCTCCCGACCTGATATCCTTGCGCGGCAGCAATTGGTCGCGCTCGGCGGCACCTACCGCAAAGCCGGCCAGATCGTAATCATCGCCGGCATATAGCCCCGGCATTTCCGCGCTTTCTCCGCCGATCAGCGCCGCGCCGGCCATCCGGCAACCTTCGGCGATGCCGGCAATAATGCGGCTCGCATGGTCGACCATCAGCTTGCCGGTTGCCAGGTAGTCTAGGAAAAACAGCGGTTCGGCGCCCTGCACCACCAAATCATTAACGCACATAGCCACCAGATCGATGCCGATCGTTTCATGAATGCCGCTATCGATCGCCAACCGCAATTTGGTGCCGACACCGTCATTGGTAGCAACCAGCACCGGATCGCGATAACCGGCCTTGGCGAGATCAAACAGGCCGCCGAACCCGCCGATGTTGCCGTCGGCACCCGGCCGCGAGGTGGTGCGTACCATCGGTTTGATCGCCTCGACCAACCGATTGCCGGCATCGATGTCGACTCCCGCATCGGCATAAGTCAGGCCGTTGGCGATGGCCCCATTCGTTTTGTTCGACATTTTTGCGTGACCTTTGGCGGCTCTTTAGGCAATTCGATACAACGCGGGCACATGGCGTTGCAATTGCTGCCGCGTGCAGCATACACATTAATCCACTAAGATGATGTGCTATCAGGGTTACGGTGTTGTTGCGATCGCCTCGTGGTGCCAGTACCATGTGCCAACCGCACCTAACCATAAATGTCCACAGGCCCTGGGAGGCTTGGCGAATTGCTCAACACGCCTAAACCTACATAACGGACCACCGATGGATCAGGCCCTTGCACGCAATATCAGAAATCAGGCCATCTTTTGGCTTGTCGCGCTCGCGGTGTTTATCGGCTTGTTATGGTTGTTCCGTGGCATCTTGCTACCGTTCGTTGCCGGCATGGCGCTCGCCTATTTCCTCGATCCGGTAGCCGACGGGCTCGAGCGGATCGGGCTTGGTCGATTGGCGGCGACCGTGGTCATTTTGGTGTTTTTCATTATCATATTCGTCTTAGCCTTGATGATACTGGCGCCGCTTTTGTCCAACCAATTGCTGACATTCATGGATTTGTTGCCGGAATATGCCGCCGAGCTGCAAGCGCTGATCGCTTCGATCGACAATAAATGGCTGAAGGATTTTATTCGTATCGAGGAGCAAAGCCTCAACGAAAATCTCGACCAGTTGTTGAGCCAGGGTGCAAGCTGGATTTCCACTGTACTGGGCGGTTTGTGGAATTCCAGTGTTGCCTTGTTCAACATCGCTTCGCTGTTGGTGGTAACGCCGGTGGTGGCGTTCTATTTGCTGTATGACTGGGATCGCATGATCGCGAAAATGGATGGCTGGTTGCCGCGCGATCACCGCGACGAGATTCACGAAATCGTCGGCGATATCAACATTGCGATCGCCGGGTTTGTACGCGGGCAGGGCACGTTGTGCCTGATCCTTGGCACCTTTTATGCGGTTGCATTGAGCATAGTGCCGCTAAATTTCGGCTTTTTGATCGGCATGTTTGCCGGCCTAATCAGTTTCATTCCTTATGTTGGTTCGCTGACCGGCCTGGTCTTGTCGATGGGCGTCGCATTGGTGCAGTTTTGGCCAAGCGGCGACTATGTGTCGATCGCGCTGGTCGCCTTCATCTTCGTCTTTGGCCAGTTCATGGAGGGAAATTTCCTGCAACCGAAACTGGTTGGCTCCAGTGTTGGCCTGCATCCGGTCTGGTTGATGTTCGCACTGTTTGCGTTTGGCTCATATCTTGGTTTCACCGGCATGCTGATCGCGGTGCCGGCGGCGGCAGCGGTCGGCGTATTGGTGCGCTATGCGTTGAAACGCTATCTGGCCAGCCCGTTATATTCCGGCGAAGATGCGGACTGATCGGACCCATATACTCCATTGGTTGAGGCGTAGATTACGATTATGACGGGAGATTTGGGCCAGCTTGCGTTCGATTTATCGCTGCCGAGCCGATATGCGCGCGAAGATTTGTTGGTCGGTGCCGCCAACCGCAAGGCGGTGGAGTTGCTGGACGCCTGGCCCAATTGGCCCGGCAATTTGGTGGTGTTGAGCGGACCGGCCGGATCGGGAAAGACCCATTTGACCCATATGTGGTCAGCGATGGCCGATGCTGAAATTGTGCCAGCAGCAAATCTAGCCGCCGAAACATTGGCGGCGGTCGATGGATACAATGTTGCGGTCGAAAACGTTGATACTGCCGACCTCGATGAAGAGGCACTGTTTCATTTGCTAAACCAGGTGCGTCTGTCCGGCGCCTATTGTATGATGACCGCCAGGAGCCCGCCGGCGGCCTGGCCGGTCCAGTTGCCCGACCTTGCCTCGCGGGTGCGCGCCGCCGCCAGTGTGGAACTGACGGAGCCAGATGATCAATTGTTGGGTTTGGTGCTGCACAAACTGTGTGCCGACCGCCAGATCGTCCTCAGCCAAGGTACCGCCGACTATCTGGTTGCACGGATGGAGCGTTCGCTGGAAGCGGCCAATCTGCTGGTGAAATTGATTGACGGTTTGTCGTTAAGTCAGGCGCGGCCGGTGACCAAGCCGTTGGCGGCAAAGGCGCTGTCGCTGATGGGTCCGGCGCACAGGCCCAATTACGCGGGTACGGGAAATCTAACATGAGTGAACTGCAAACGATTC
This sequence comes from Rhizobiaceae bacterium, assembly GCA_965248715.1. Taxonomy (GTDB): domain Bacteria; phylum Pseudomonadota; class Alphaproteobacteria; order Rhizobiales; family Rhizobiaceae; genus CBDFKB01. The sequence continues at coordinate 1,538,111 of CBDFKB010000008.1, read as the reverse complement.
CCGCCGACAAGGCGGCCCGGGTAACGCGCGAACTAGCCAAATGGTTCCAAGATACCTCCCGCTTCATGAATCGGGAATTGTCTTGGCTGCAATTTAATCGCCGGGTGTTGGAAGAATCCATCAATTCGGTCAATCCGTTGTTGGAGCGGGTACGCTTCCTGTCGATTTCCGCCAACAATCTGGACGAATTTTTCATGGTGCGGGTGGCCGGCCTTTACGGCCAGGTCCGAGAAGAGGTCAACAAGCGCAGCGACGACGGCCTGACACCGGCCGAGCAATTGACCGCGATCGCGGCGGAAGTTGAGAGCCTGCACCTGGAACAACAGGCTAGTTGGCGCGAACTGCGCAAGGAACTTGCCAAAGGCGGCATCAAGATCGTCGAAGCCGCCGACATATCCGGTTCCGAGCGCAAATGGCTCGATAAGGATTTTAAAGATTCGATTTTTCCACTGCTTACCCCGCTCAGCATCGATCCGGCGCACCCGTTCCCATTTATCGCCAACCTTGGCTATTCGATCCTGCTGTCGCTACAGCGGCCGAGCGACAAATTGGAAATGAAGGCATTGCTGCGGCTTCCGGCCGGGTTGCCGCGCTTTGTGCAATTGCCGGCGCGCAGCGGCTCGAACAAGATTTCACTGATCAGTATCGAAGATGTGGTCGCCACCTATATCAACCAGCTATTTCCCGATTTCGAAGTTCAGGCCAGCGGCTATTTCAGGGTCATCCGCGATTCCGACCTTGAGGTGGAAGAAGAGGCCGAAGACCTGGTGCGCACCTTTGAAAGCGCGATAAAGCGTAGGCGCCGCGGGTCGGTTATTCGCCTGGAAATGTCCCATTCCTTGCCCGATGAATTATCCGAATTCGTGATCGAGGAACTGGGCGTTAGCCAAGATCAGATCTTTCGCGTCGACGGCATGATCGCCATGCATAACCTATCAGAGATCGTCAGCATCGACCGCGCCGATCTGAAGTTTGAACATTTCGTCGCCCGTTTTCCAGAACGTATCCGCTACCATGACGGGGATTGTTTTGCCGCCATCAGGCAAAAGGATATCATCGTCCACCACCCCTACGAATCGTTCGACGTTGTAGTACGTTTCCTGCAACAGGCGGCCGAAGATCCGGACGTGGTGGCGATCAAACAAACGCTCTACCGCACATCGTCGGATTCTCCGATCATCCGCGCCCTGATCGAAGCTGCGGAAGCCGGAAAAATGGTGACCGCAGTAGTCGAATTAAAAGCGCGTTTCGATGAAGAGGCCAACATTCGCTGGGCCCGCGACCTGGAACGGGCAGGTGCCCAGGTCGTATACGGCTTCATCGAACTGAAAACCCATGCCAAACTGTCCCAGGTAATCCGTCGTGAAGACAGCCGCCTGGTTAATTATGTGCATATCGGTACCGGCAATTATCATCCGGTGACCGCAAGGATTTACACCGATCTGTCTTTTTTCACCACTGATCCCCGCATCGCACATGACGTTGCCCAGGTTTTTAATTTCATCACCGGTTACGCGCCGCCGGTAGCCCTTGCCAATCTGGCAATGTCGCCCCAGCATCTGCGGAAAAAGATCATCGACCATATCGATAATGAGATCGAATGCGCCGAAGTTGGCAAGCCGGCCAGTATTTGGATGAAGCTGAACTCGCTGGTCGACCGGTGCATCATCGATCGACTTTATCTGGCCAGCGCCTGCGGCGTGCAGATCGATTTGGTGGTACGCGGCATTTGCTGTCTGCGCCCGGGCGTAGAAGGTTTGTCGGATAATATCAGGGTCAAATCGATCGTCGGCCGGTTTCTAGAGCACAGCCGTATCTTGTGTTTTGGCAATGGCCACGGCCTGCCATCGCGCCATGCTGTGGTTTATATTGGTTCGCCCGATTTGATGCCGCGCAACCTCGATCGGAGGGTGGAAACCTTTGCGCGGCTGGAAAATCCAACTGTGCGCAAACAGGTGGTCGATCAGATCATGCTTGCTAATCTCATGGACAATGCCCAAAGTTGGGAGGTTCTTTCCGACGGTTCGGGCCGGCGGATCAAGCCTGGCAAAGGCATGGACGCGTTCAGTGCACAAAACTACTTTATGACCAATCCAAGCCTGTCCGGACGCGGAAAATCTTTGAAATCCAATGCACCGAGACAATTCATCCGGCGTAAAGTGTCCTAACCCAAACGGTAAGCGTGGCCCCGGCCGTCTGGAAACGCTTCATCCGGTGGGGGTTCTCGATATCGGGTCGAACTCAGTCCGTATGGTGGTTTATGAGGGACTGAGCCGCGCGCCGGCGGTGCTGTACAACGAAAAGGTGCTGTGCGGACTTGGTGCGGGTGTGGCCGCGAACGGTTGCCTGGACCAAGAAGCGATGGAACGCGCGGTTGTGGCGATGCTCCGTTTTCGGGCCTTGGCCAGCCAAGCCGAGGTTGAACAAATCCACATTATCGCCACCGCCGCAGTGCGGGTTGCTTCAAACGGTGCCGAATTCATCGATCGGGTCGTCGGGATTTTCGGCCAACAGGTCGATGTTCTTTCCGGTGCCGAAGAGGCCCGCTTTGCCGCCGAAGGAGTGATCAGCAGTTTTCACGATCCCGAAGGCATCGCCGGCGACTTTGGCGGTGGCTCGCTTGAATTGATGTCGATTTGCGGCAGCAAATTGGACCAGGGAACCACCTTGCCGCTCGGTGCCATTGCGTTGTGCGAAGCCGCGGACGGCTCGCCGAAAACCGCTGCCCGTTTGGCTAAAAAGGCGTTGGCCGGCAAACGGATTTCTTGGCCGGGTGGGACTAGGAATTTCTATGCAATCGGTGGCACCTGGCGCTCGTTGGCGCGTTTGCACATGGCCCGAAAATCCTATCCCCTCGACGTTGTCCACCATTACCGGGTCGATGCCATTAGCATGGAGCGGCTTTGTTCGTCGATCATCGCCAAAGGCATCGACGACATGCGCGGTATCGCCGTGGTCTCGAAGAACCGGCGTCCGCTTTTGCCCTACGGTGCTGCGGTAATGCGCCAGGTGATCCGCATGTATTCGGTGAAAACCGTCACCATGTCGGCGCTAGGCGTCAGGGAGGGATATCTGTTTGCGCTGCTTGATGCCCACATACGCGCCAAGGACCCGCTGATCGAGGCTGCCTCCGCGCTCAACCATTTGCGTGCCCGTGCGCCTGATCATTCCCTTGAACTGGCGGTGTGGACGCAAAAAGCCTTCCTTGCTTTTGGTCTCGTCGAGAGCAACGACGAAATGCGCTACCGCAAGGCTGCCTGTCTTTTGGCTGACATTTCCTGGCGCGCCCATCCAGACCACCAGGCGTTGCAAAGCCTGGACAGTATCTCGAATGCCTCGTTTACCAGCATTGATCACAATGGTCGTGCCTATTTGTCGCTCGCGACCTTTTTTCGGTACTCCGGCATCGTTTCCAAAAAGATGCCGCCGGCGATCATCAACATTGCCGATCAACGCACGATCCATCTGGCTCGTATATTGGCCGGCCTGTTTCGAATTTTGTATTCGTTTTCGGCCGCTATGCCGCTGGTAATCCCGCAGATCGGCATCGTGCGGCAATCGGATAAAAACATTGCCCTGGTGGTGCCCAAACATCTTTCGGCGCTGATCGGCGAGAGGCCTGTGCACCGCATCGAGCAGCTTGCGCGGCTGACCGGGACAAAGATCGAAGTTAGGATCGCCTAATTCTAATTATTCGGCGGCGGTTTTGATCGGCATTGCTTGCTTTTCGGCACCGGTTTCGATCAAAAAGATCGATTTGCCGTCGAAGCCGATCGCCAATTCGCCGCGTTTCAACCGCAGGGCGTTTTCGCCGAACAGTTCGCGCCGCCAGCCCGACAACGCGGCCACTTTGGCATTGTCGTCGGCAGCGATCCTTTCCAATTCGTCCACAGTGGCGATAACCTTTGCCGCGACCCCGTGCTTTTCGGCAACCAGCTTCAGTAGCACTTTGAGTATTTCGGTAGCTGCCGCGGTTCCTTCCGGCGAGTGCTGCGGTTTGGGCATTGGCGGCAATGCTTCCTTGGGCAATTCCTTCGCGGCCTTGATTTCCGCGAGCAGCGATTGTGCCGAGCGGCTTTTATCGAAGCCACGCGGCATGCTGCGCATTGCCGCCAGCGCTTGCGTGCTTTCGGGCTGTTGGTGCGCCAATTCGTAGATTGCATCGTCGCGAACGACCCGGCCGCGCGGCACGTTGCGCGCTCGTGCTTCCAATTCACGCCAGCGCGCCACCGCCTGCATAACCGCCAGGTCACGCGGTCTGCGCACCCTCAGCTTCAACCGCCGCCAAGCATCTTCCGGTGGTGTGTCGTAGGTCGAAACCGAGGTCAAAACCTCCATTTCCTCCGCGACCCAGTCAGTGCGGCCCTGTTCGGAAAGGTTAGCCTTCAGCGACTGGTAAACTTGCCGCAGGTGGCTGACGTCGGCCAATGCATATTCCAGTTGTTTTTGTGACAGCGGCCGGCGCTTCCAGTCGGTAAAGCGAGAGGATTTGTCGATCCTGACTGATGAGATTTTGTAGACAAGCTGGTCGTAAGAAATTGAATCGCCATAACCACACACCATCGCAGCAACTTGCGTGTCGAATACCGGATGCGGGATAAGTCCACCAAGATTGTAAATGATTTCAATATCTTGCCTGGCAGCATGAAACACTTTGACGATGTTTTCATTGGCCATCAGCGCAAAAAACGGATCGAGTGACAGCCCGTCGGATACTACGTCGACAATCACCGCTTCAGCGGGACTGGCGATCTGGATCAGGCACAGTTCCGGCCAAAAAGTGGTTTCACGCAGGAACTCGGTATCGACGGTGATGTAGCTGTGTTGCGCAAATTCGGCGCACAGCTTAGCGAGCGCATCGGTGCTGGTAATGATTTTCATATCAAGATTATATCCATGGGTAAGCGTAATGTCCGCAACTGATGTTGACTTGATCAAACAATATTCACATTCGGTTTGTCAGCGCTAGAGCGTGTCATCCAAAAGCGGGTACCGGTTTTGGGAAAATGACACGCATAAACAAAGAGATAGCGCGACGAGGCTATTCCAACGCTTGGTGACAAGCACTAGCGTTCGCTGCCCTTTTCGCCTTTGCCGAACTTGAGTGCCATTTTGTTGAAAATCGCCGACGTGCGCAACTGCATTTGGAACCGCGACCGCCGCTCGCGCGGTACGGCGGCGCGAACCGACATCCGCCATAGCGTAATCGCGATCAGCGATAAATGGATAACGCTGGTGTAGGTAAACAAAATGCTTGGCCCGTAATGTTCCATCAATACCGAGGCCAAATAGGGTCCGATAATGGCGCCAAGCGCCCAGAAAAACATTAACCCGGCGGCTATTTGCGCGAACTCGCCGTGTTCCGCGTGGTCGTTGGCGTGGGCCGCCGAAAGCGAATAGAGCGGCAATGCGAAGGCACCAAACAGGAATATCCCGAAATAGTTGGCAAGCGGCTCGACGCCGGCGAATGTCGAAAGGAACATCGCGGAAGCCGATGCGCCGCTGGTGGCGATAATCAACACGATGCGCCGGTCGAACCGGTCGGACAGGTAGCCGAGCGGATATTGCAGCACCGCGCCACCGATGATGCCGGCACTCATAAAGGTCGCGACCCCGGACAATTGGAGGCCAATCGACTGGGCGTAGATCGGGCCGACCAGACGGAACGCAGCGGTGGTCAGGCCGATGGTAATACAGCCCATGCAGGCGATTGGCGACAGCCGCCAAATTGCCGCGACGGAGAAATGGTAATCCTTGGGCGGACTTGGGTTCGATCGGTCGGCCAGTGAAATTGGCACCAGCGACAGTGCAATCATCATTGTCATGATGCCAAAAATAGTGATGCCGCCGGCGCCAAACAGTGGCAGCAGAAATTGCGAACCGGTGACCGCGGCGAGATCGATCAAGCGGTAGATTGACAACACCCGGCCGCGGCTTTCATTGGAGACTTCCGAATTGATCCAGCTTTCGACGGTGGCAAACAGGCCGGCGAAGGAAAACCCGATGACAAACCGGCAAGCGACCCAGGCCCAAGGATCAACCACCAATATCAACATCAATGTTGCGGAAGCCGAAACCGCAGCAAGTGCGCTGAATACCCTTATATGGCCAACAGCGCGCAACAATCTGGTGATCAACAAGGTGGCGACCATGAAGCCGGCAAAATAGCTGGCGCCAGTCAATCCGATCTGGGTGTTGGAAAACCCTTCCTGGCTGCCACGAAACGCGATCAAAGTGCCCTGCAGGCCATTTCCTGCCAACAAAACTGCGGCGGTGATCAATAAGGGAACGAGCGGGCGAAGCGCATACATGGGGTGGCCGAATCGGTTGCTAAATTAGCTTAACACCACCAGTCCCAATTGTGACGGCTTTGATCGCGGCAGCCAAACTTAGAGCGTGTCAGCCAAAAGTGTGTAGCGGTTTTGGGTGACACGCTCTAGCCGGATCAACCGGTTTGCATCCATCAAATAGGTCAATATTAAATTCCCTTGGTATAAGGCGATTGCAGGGGTTTACGACTGCACGAGCCGGGCAGAGGTGGCAAAGATCGCCGCAATGGTACTGAAACCGGTGCTGATCGCAGCGACAACGAATTCCCGAGCACTTTCCACCGGCGTTTTGTGGAAATGGCATTCGCGCCCTTGCTTTGGCGGTAACGACGGCTGAAAATCGTTCGATGCCGCTTCATTTGGTAAAATTGTGCGTCGGCACCTCGACAATCGAGGATTTGCAGGCATGGGTCGACTATCGGCGCGCAGAGCGTGGCGATAGCGGCGACCATTTTCACCGAACCCGCATGTTTCCCAAGCGTGGTGCCGAATTACTCGACGGCGGATCCTTGTATTGGGTGATCAAGGGCAATATCCAGGTGCGCCAGGTGATTACCGATCTGCGTGCCGTGCGTGACCATGACGGGATTGCCAAATGCGACATCATGCTGGCGCCACGCCTGGTGCCGACCCTTTGGCAACCGCGGCGTGCGTTTCAGGGTTGGCGCTATCTCAAACCCGCCGATGCGCCACGCGATCTGGCGTCCGCGGTTGCCGGTGAGGCGATACCGGCTGAACTGCAACTCAAACTTGCTGAGCTCGGTCTACTATAGCCTATGTCTTTACCAAGAATTCAATTGCCTGCCTGCTAAAGCCACCTAGTCATTGATTGGTCATATTTCTTGTAGCAAGATAAGGGGCGCGGGCAAGGTGGACACCATGAATGCGATATCGGAGTTTAGCAGCAAACGGATAGCTGGCGACAGCTATGGGCCGAAAAACGCCCATGTGATCGTTTGCGGCAACGAAAAGGGCGGGTCTGGAAAAACCACCACCGCGATGCACCTTGCTATTTACCTGCTCAAGCAGGGTTACAAGGTCGCCACCATCGATCTCGACTGTCGACAATTGTCGTTGACCCGCTATGTGGAAAACCGCACCAATTGGGCGCGCAAGACCGGCGCCGATTTACCGTTGCCGGCACATCACCATTTCAGCCACGCCTTTACTGACAGTGTGGCAGCCAATGAGAACGAAGAACTTGGCCGCATGTCGCTGGCGTTGCGCAAGATCGAGGCGATCTACGATTTTGTGGTGGTCGACACACCGGGATCCGATAGTTATTTGATGCGGCTGGCCCATTCGATGGCAGATACTCTGATTACGCCGCTCAACGATTCCTTTGTCGATTTCGACGTGTTGGCCAAGATTGATCCGATCAGCGTCGAAATCACCGATTTGTCCCATTATGCCAAGATGGTGCGAGATGCGCGCCGCCACCGCAGGATGGTCGATAACGGCCTGCTTGATTGGGTAGTAGTGCGCAACCGGCTGTCGTCCTTAAGTTCGCGCAACCGATTGGCGATGCAGTCCTGTTTGCAGGACCTTTCCATGCAACTTGGCTGTCGGCTTGCAGACGGTATTTCCGAGCGGGTGATCTTTCGCGAGTATTTTCCCAATGGGCTGACCGCCATGGACGATCTCGACGAACGGATTGGCGGCTCCCAACCTTCGATGTCGCATCTGGCTGCACGGCAGGAAATTCGCCAATTAATCAAAACTTTGCGCCTGCCGACCGACGAAGCCGGCAAACGCCGCGCCGACCGCCGCAAGGCCTGGCTCGATACAACGGTGCAGGCCAATAATATCGAAGATATTTTTGCCGACTGACAGGCTTGTTCACGAGATACGGGCTTGCAGGGTTCCGGTAACAAGCGAAGGTTTGGCATGGCTTGCACTACAAGGTATTGATTGCACTACAGGGTATTGATCCCAGCATCCGGCGCGCCAAATAAACTCTATGAGCCAATCCAAACCAAATAAGACTTCCGCCGTTACCGATCGATCCGCCGGCAACGTGGTGGAGCGTTCTTCTGACAAGGATTTGCAGGCGTTTCTCAAAAAGGCCAAGCAATCGCGTCCGGCGGCCGCCGGCAGATTGGTATTTGCGCTCGACGCCACCATGAGCCGCCAGCCGACCTGGGATCTTGCCTGCTCGGTCCAGGCCGGGATGTTTACGGCGGTGCAGCGGGTCGGCGGCCTAGCGGTGCAATTGATATATTTTCGCGGGTTCGGCGAGTGCCGGGCATCGAAATGGGTCTCAACTGCGGCCGGGTTGACCGATTTGATGATCCGCATCGATTGCCGTGGCGGCCAGACCCAAATCGGCAAAGTGCTGTCGCATACGCTCAGGGAAAATGCTAACCGCCGGGTTGGTGCCCTGGTCTATGTCGGTGACGCGATGGAAGAAAATGTCGACCGGCTTTGCCAGATGGCCGGACAGCTTGGCCTACAGGCTACCCCGGCGTTCCTGTTCCAGGAAGGCGGTGATCCCGTGGCGGAGGCGGCATTTCGCGAAATATCACGTCTATCGGGTGGTGCTTATATGCGCTTTGGTGCTGATAGTGCCGTCAAACTTGCCGAATTGCTTCAAGCGGTCGCACTTTTCGCCGCCGGTGGGCGCAATGCCTTGGTGGCGGATGGCAGCCGCCCGGCGCAATTGTTGCTCAAACAGATGAAACGGGATTGAGAATGGGCAATCTGTTCCTGATTTTCTTTCTGATCGCTTTGTTTTCCTCGTTGGCCTGGATATTCCTGCGCGCCAGCCCGCGAGCGATCGCCAATGCATTTCGATTGATCGTACCCGGCGTGCTGATCCTGACCGGCGGATTGTTGACCGTATTCGGCAAGGGTCTCCTTGGCTTGCCATTGGTGGCAATAGGCTTGCCAATGATCGCGCGCGCGCGCCGGGTTCAATCCATGGGCCGCGCCCACGGACAATCACGCAAATCTTCGGTTCGCTCTGCGGCGTTGGAAATGGAACTCGATCACGATAGCGGCGACATCGACGGCTTTGTGCTGGCCGGCCTGCATCAAGGCAATCATCTCAGCGATTTGAATATGGCGGAATTGGCTGAATTATATCGCTCACTGAGCGGCGACGGCGAAAGCCTTGCTTTGCTGGAAGCCTATCTTGACCGCAGTACGCCCACCTGGCGTGAGCACATTGATCCTGACTTGGGCGCGGGGCAGGGCGCATCTTCTGGATCGGGCCCCATGAGCGAGGAGGAGGCCTATGAGGTGCTTGGTCTTTCCACGAGCGCCAGCACCGCGGAAATCTCTGAGGCTCATCGTCGCCTGATGAAGCGGATTCATCCCGATAGTGGCGGGTCGACTTTTCTTGCCGCCAAGATCAACGAGGCTAAAGATACGTTGCTGAAAAATCATCGATAATCAGTCCCGTTACTCGATACTGTTGAAATGATTTCGCATTTCCCGGTTGGTCTGATTATCCCGCGCGCCGGTTAGGGACGGCGAGGCAATCTACTTTCTTTTTCTTCAGTCCGGCGCACACCTGACGTGCGCTTTGTTTGGTGGAAAATCCGGCGAAGCGGGCGCGAAACAGCGTCACCCCGTTCTTTTCCACCGTTTCCGTGTAATTGAATGTGGCGGCCAGCAGTTGCGGTGCTTTGCCGCGAGCGTGGGCCAACAAAGTTTCCGCTGTTTTCAGGCTTGGCGTGGCGGCGATTTGCACGTGCCAGGCGGAAGCCGGTTGATTGGCCAACGAGGCAACCGATGCTGTCACGATCTGGTCCGGCCGGTTCAACACCGGTTTCGATGGTGTTGGGCTAGTGTGATTTTGTGCAGCGCGTGCAGGCTTGGGCGCCGGGATCGGCGTGCTTTGAATGCCAAGGGCAACCAATTGCTCGCGGATACGGCTATCTTCGTCGGTGGTTTCCGGTGCAAAAGCCAGCGCCGTCGATCCAACACCGGTCGCTGCGGTATTTTGTGCCAAGGCAATTGGTGCGGTAGCCGCTGCTAGTGCACGAAATTGTGGCGTTGGCACCGCATTGGGTACGGCGATTTCGGCACGGGCGACCAACATTATTTTCTTGTCGCGGCGGGTTGCCTTGCGCAAGTGCCTGGAGACCAGATTTTGCATTTGCGCGTTGCGGCTTTTGCCGGTGCGTCCGCCCATCACCACGGCAACGATCTGTCGGCCGCCATGTTTTACCGAGGTCACCAGGTTAAATCCGGCGGCTTTGGTATAACCGGTCTTGATGCCGTCGACGCCGGTTACTTTGCCCAGCAACCGGTTGTGGTTGCCATAGCGATGGCGGCCATATTTGAAACTACGCTTGGAAAAATAGTGGTAGCGATCGGGAAAATGTTCCCGAAGCGCGATGCCCAGCGTCGCCATGTCGCGGGCGGTGGTCAATTGCCCTTTGGCGGTAAGGCCGGATGCGTTTTTAAAGGTGGTGCGGCGCATGCCCAGTTGCCGCGCCTTTGTCGTCATCATACGTGCGAAGCCGGCCTCGGAACCGCCGATATGTTCAGCCAGCGCGGCGGCAACATCATTGGCCGATTTGGTTACCAGCGCATAGATCGCATGCTCGACTTTAATCTTCCCGCCCGCTTTGATGCCCAGTTTTGACGGCTGCATCGAAGCTGCGCGGCGCGACATGCGGATAAGGGTCGACTTTTTGAGTTCGCCACGGTCAAGCCGGTCGAACACCATGTACAACGTCATCATTTTGGCAAGCGAAGCCGGATGCCGGTAACTATCGGCATTGTGGGCGTACAACACTTTGCCGGTCTTGGCATCGACCACGATGCCGGTATATTTGGCAGCCGCCGTCGCAGATGTTACCGCCGCCAATACTATCATGACGGCAATGACGATCGCCAACGAGGCGGCTGCCAAGTTCACAATATAAAAATATTGCTGCTGGATTACTCGATACTTGATACGCACTACTCAGTCCCTGCGCTGTCGATGGCGATGGGAGAACACACTCGTTAAGTGGCAAACCGGTTTGGTGTGACCGATCCGTAACCCACGGTTGCTGACGCTATTAGCCCGTGGTTACCATTCGGTTTATGATTGAGAGAAAATTTGAATTGCTTTGCCGCTATGGTCACATTGTAGCTATTTGCAACCTATTTGGGGGTTAAAAATTAGAACCGAACCGCTACATTACGGGCCAATGGATTGTTACGGCGCCCGGGCTATGGGTGATTTGCCGCGCGAATGCGCGGGCAGGAATATCGGGTTGATGGAAGTTTGGGCTTTAAAAATAACCGCGAAGGCTACCGCCATGCAGTCTGATGACGATGGCGAGGAAGATAAAGGTGTGGGCGATACCCACATTCTGACAAAAACCCGGTCCAAGGTGAAACGGCCGAATTTGTACCGTGTGCTGCTGCTGAATGATGACTTTACGCCAATGGAATTCGTGGTCATGGTTCTGGAGCGATATTTTTCAAAAACCCGCGATGAGGCGACCCAGATCATGTTGCACGTTCATAACCACGGCGTTGGCGAATGTGGCACTTTTACCTATGAAATCGCCGAGACCAAGGTGACCCAGGTCATGGACTTTGCAAGAGAGCACCAGCATCCGCTACAATGCGTAATGGAACGAAAATAGGAGCAACTGATTGCCTTCCTTTTCCGACAGCCTAGAAAAAGCACTCCATGTCGCGCTGACCTACGCTAATGAGCGTGGGCATGGATACGCGACCCTGGAGCATTTGTTGTTGGCGTTGGTCGACGATACCGACGCGGCCGCGGTGATGAAAGCGTGCAATGTTAATCTGGACGCGCTGCGTGGGGTGTTGATCGACTATATCGACACCGAGCTGGCTAATCTTTCCTCCCGCTATGGGGAGGATTCCAAGCCGACAGCAGGTTTTCAGCGAGTTATCCAACGGGCGGTGATCCACGTTCAGTCTTCGGGCCGCGAAGAGGTGACCGGTGCCAATGTGTTGGTGGCAATCTTTGCCGAGCGCGAAAGCCATGCCGCTTTTTTCCTGCAAGAGCAGGAGATGACCCGCTACGATGCGGTCAATTATATTTCGCACGGTATTGCCAAACGGCCAGGCGCATCGGAGCAAAAACCGGTGCGCGGTGCGAGCGACGAACAGGCCGCGATCGGTGAGGATGAGGGTAAAGCCAAGACCGACGCCCTGTCGAGCTACTGCGTCAACCTCAATGAGAAGGCACTGGCCGGTAAGGTAGATCCGCTGATCGGACGCGAGCGCGAGATCGCTCGCACCATCCAGATCCTGTGCCGGCGGTCGAAAAACAATCCGCTCTATGTGGGCGACCCCGGTGTCGGAAAGACTGCGATTGCAGAAGGGTTGGCCAAGCGAATCGTCGAAAATGAAGTGCCAGACGTGTTGCTGGGTTCGGTCATCTATTGCCTCGACATGGGCACCTTGCTTGCTGGCACGCGCTATCGTGGTGATTTCGAAGAGCGGTTGAAACAGGTGGTAAAAGAGATCGAAGAAATTCCCGATGCGATCATGTTTATCGACGAAATTCACACAGTGATCGGCGCTGGCGCCACATCCGGTGGTGCAATGGATGCGTCGAACCTGTTGAAACCGGCTCTGGCCAGCGGCACCATTCGCTGCATCGGCTCGACCACTTATAAGGAATACCGGCAGTTCTTTGAAAAAGACCGTGCGCTGGTACGCCGGTTCCAGAAAATCGATATCAATGAACCCTCGATCGCCGACACGATCGAGATCATGAAGGGCCTCAAGCCCTATTTCGAGAAGTTCCACACCGTGCGCTTTACCCGCGATGCGATTAAGGCATCGGTGGAGCTGTCAGAACGCTATATCAACGACCGCAAATTGCCGGACAAGGCGATTGATGTTATTGATGAATCTGGTGCGGCACAAAAATTGCTGCCGCAAAGCCGGCGCAAGAAACAGATCGGCGTCAAAGAAATCGAGGCGACGGTGGCGACAATGGCGCGCATTCCGCCGAAAACCGTCTCGCGCGACGATGCGGCGGTATTGTCCAACCTTACTGAACAACTCGGCCGTGTGGTCTACGGTCAGGACCAGGCGATTACCGAACTGGCATCATCGATCAAACTGGCTCGCGCCGGATTGCGCGAACCCGACAAACCGATCGGCGCCTATTTGTTTTCCGGACCCACCGGGGTCGGCAAGACCGAGGTCGCGCGCCAGCTAGCCAGCGCGCTCGGCGTCGAATTGCTGCGCTTTGACATGTCAGAATATATGGAACGCCATACCGTATCGCGATTGATTGGTGCGCCACCGGGTTATGTTGGCTTCGACCAGGGTGGCCTGTTGACCGACGGTGTCGACCAACATCCGCATTGTGTGCTGCTGCTGGACGAAATCGAAAAAGCCCACCCGGACCTATTTAGCATCCTACTACAGGTCATGGACCATGGAAAATTGACCGACCACAATGGCAAGAAGGTCGATTTCCGCAATGTTATCATGATTATGACCACCAACGCCGGCGCATCGGAAATGCAAAAGGACGCAATCGGTTTCGGTTCGCCCAAACGCATTGGCGAGGACGAGGCAGCGATCAACCGCTTGTTCGCGCCCGAGTTTCGCAACCGGCTTGACGCAGTGATCCCGTTTAGCTCCCTGCCGACGCCGATTATCCACAAAGTTGTGGAAAAATTCGTCATGCAGTTGGAGGCGCAGCTTGCTGAGCGAGGTGTGACCTTTGAATTATCCGAGGAGGCGATCGCATGGATTGCCGAGCGCGGTTACGACGAACGCATGGGCGCGCGTCCACTGTCACGGGTGATCCAGGAGCACATCAAACGGCCCCTGGCCGATGAAGTGTTGTTCGGTAAGTTGGTGCAGGGAGGAACGGTTCGTGTTGATGTCGAGGAGAAAGAAGACGGCAAGACCGGACTTCGCTTGAAATCGCTTGAAAATGAACCGGCGCGGCCGAAAAAAGAAAAAGCGGTTGCGGCTAAATCCGCGGTAAAACGGGCGTCGCGAAGCAAGAAAACTCCGGTTCCAAAGAAGCGCGGCGGCAAATCTAGTGGCGGATCTGTGCCGAAGGTGCCGCTAAAAGTGTAAGGCATTATCAATTTTTGCCGTGTATTACATTGTTAACCGAACCTTCCGACTTGGAGAAATTTATGGATCAGATCGCCCAATTGACGGCCATTCGTCACGATGCCTTGCAACGTCTTCAGCGCAATGCGGATTTCAAACTGGCAAATACGCTTGACGGATTGATTAACGAATTGGAAGAATTGTCGGGCGAACCGACGCCAGTGTTGCGGCAATCCGGCGATCCGGATCCGGTCGCACAAGCGTTTTCGGCGGTGCCGGTGGTTCCCGACCAATTGCCGGTCAACGATGCCGAAGGGGCGGAAAATTCCCCGTCATTGGCGCACGAAATTAAAGCGTTGTCCGGTGGGCAGGAACCCGTCTCCTTTGGTACTGGGCAGGGCGACGATGCGCTGGACCAAACCAGCACCGACGACACTAAAACGAATGATGATTGGCGAGGCTCTCCTGGCGCCGATACCCCTTCGCCATTTTCGATTTTTGCCCGTTCAAAATCCGATCTGTCCGGATCAGGCGATGACGAAGGTGCGGATAAACCGGCAACGAAGCAAAACGATAGTGATGTTTCGCAAAATGGTGACGATTTCAAACAGCAGATTTCCGGGGCGGAACGCTGATCGTAATAAGTTTACTGCCCGTATTTGAACGTGCGCAATACCAATTGCCGAGTGACAGCAAGGCGCGGCAGCGGTAAGAAAATCTTGCGCTAATGCCTTTGGGCGTTCGCTTTCCAAAGCACCGAGCCCAAATCATGTCCCAGAACGCCCCGATTGCAAATCCGCGGAATTGGTGGTTTGCCGGCATGCGGTCGGTATTCTGCTTGCCGGCGCTGGTGTTGATGATGGTGTTTGTCGGCTTCGCCAGTTTGGCACGGCAAAGCGGCTTAAGCCTTCCTGAGACCATGTTCATCGGCTTTACGGTCTGGGCGCTGCCAGCGATGCTGGTGCTGGTTAGCGGCATCCTGGCTGGTTACGGGCTGCTTACGATTTTTGTTGGCGTTGCCCTGTCATCGCTGCGGCTGGCGCCGATGGTGATGGCGCTGGCGCCGGAAATCCGTACCCCAAATACGCCACGCTGGAAACTACTGGCGCTTTCCCACTTTATCGCGATTACCGCCTGGGTGGTGATCATGCAGCGCCGTGACGCCATTCCGCCCGCAGCCAGGCTTTCTTATTTTGCCGGCTTTGCAATCACGCTTACCTTCATCTGCACGGCAATATCAGGCATTGCTTATGTGCTGGCCGCCAACTTGCCGCCGATCGTCAATATGGGACTGTTTTTCATGCCGCCGGTCTATTTTGCCGCCTATTTGTGGGCGTCGGCATCGGGTCGCAGCGATCGGCTGGCCCTGGGGCTCGGTTTGGTGATGGGGCCGCTGTTTTATCTATTGATGCCTGGCTTCGACATCATTTTGACCGGTGTTGTGGGTGGACCAATCGCCTATCTGGTGGGCAGGACGGGACAAGTATGACGTTTGAGAGCATCGATAGCTGGTGGTGGCCTTATGTGTTTATCTTGTTGGCCGGGTGGTTGCCGACCGACATGTTTCGGTTCGCGGGCATATTGTCTTCTTCGCGCATCAAGCCGGACTCGGAAGCGCTGCAATTGGTGCGAGCGGTCGCGACCGCGGTTGTCGCGGCCGTCATCGCCCGACTGGTGCTGTTTCCCTCAGGGGATTTGGCGGATACTTCGACCTTGCTCCGGGTAGTTGCGGCAGCAATCGGCTTCGCGGTCTTCCTGGGCGCTGGCAACCGGGTATTAGCCGGTCTGGTTGCCGCAGAAGCTGCATTGTTTTCAGGCTATTATGCGGGCTTTTGAATGTGAATCTAATTTCCCTTGGAACAATTAAGACCTAGCCAAGCGCCGCCCTGATCTTTTCCGCATTGGCTGCCAACACCTCATTGTCTTCCATATCGCTGGAATGTGGGCGCATTTTCTCGCCGTCATAACGCGGGATGACATGGAAATGCAGGTGGTAAACGATCTGGCCACCAGCCTGCTCGTTAAATTGCTGGATCGTCAACCCGTCGGCGGACAATCCTTTGATGCAGGCCCGGCCGACGCGCTGCACCGCGCCAATCAAAGTCGCCAGGTCTGCGGCATCGGCGTCCAAAATATTACGGCTTGGTTTCTTCGGGATCACCAAGCAATGACCGTTAGAGCGCGGCATAATGTCCATGAGCGCGAAACAATCTTCGTCCTCGTAAATCTGGTGGCACGGCATTTCGCCGCGCAGGATTTTCGCGAAAATGTTGTCTTTGTCATATTCGGCCATATGGTCTGCTCCGTGCAAATTTGGGTATGCCTACATTATTCATCAGAGTTGCGAAACGGTCCGTGGCGCGCCAGGGCGTCGTTTTCCATTGCCACATATTGGCGTTCCTGCTCAAGGTAGTTTGCCACCGCGTGCCGCAATCCTGGATGTGCAATCCAGTGGGCCGAGTAGGTGATTACCGGCATGTAGCCGCGAGCTAATTTGTGCGCGCCCTGTGCGCCGGCCTCGACCCGCGCCAAGTGACAATCGATCGCGTGTTCGATTGCCTGATAGTAGCAAATTTCAAAATGCAGGAACGGGTGGTCTTCGATACAACCCCAATGGCGGCCATAAAGCGTACCGTCGCCGACGAAATTGATCGCCCCGGCGATGTAGCGGCCAAAACGTTTGGCCATGATCAAAACAATGCGGTCGGCCATGGTTTCGCCGATCATCGAAAAGAAATCTCGCGTCAAATAGGGGCTACCCCATTTGCGCGCGCCCGTGTCGACATAAAATTCGAAAAACCGGTCCCACACCACTTCGCTCAAATCATCCCCCGACAAACGCTCGATGACGATGTTGCTGTCGGCCAATGCGCCGCGCCGTTCACGGCGAATAGCTTTGCGCTTGCGCGAGGACAATTGCTCGAGGAATTCCTCGAAAGTCGCATACCCTTGGTTTAGCCAATGAAACTGCTGATCGGTGCGCTTGAGAAATTGGGTATCGTCGAGCGCACGCCATTCTTCTTCCTGCATGAAGGTGATGTGGGCTGACGATACGCCAAGCTTTTCGCCCAATTGTTGCAGGCCACTGGCCAGCGCTTGGCGATATTGGTCGGCCATTTCCGTGTTGCGGACCAGGAACCTGGGTCCGCTCGCCGGTGTAAATGGCACCGAACATTGCAATTTCGGATAATAGCGCCCGCCGGCCCGCTCGAACGCATCGGCCCAGCCATGATCGAACACATACTCGCCTTGGCTGTGGTTTTTTAAATAGCCGGGCAGGGCGGCGATCAGTTCCCCGTCGGCTGTCTCCAGCAGCATATGCTGGCCGAGCCATCCGCTGTCGGCGGTTGCCGATCCAGAACCTTCCAGTGCGGATAAATATTCATGGCTGACAAACGGATTTCCGCGACCGGCGCCATGTTCCGCCATGCCCCGGACTAAAACGTTCCACTTTTTGGCGTCAATTTCGGCAATTGAGGTCGCGACGCGGATGTGGTGCGCATCGCCGCCAGCGGCCGGTCGGCATTTTGCGTCCGGGCCCTGGCTCATTTTGACCGCCGGGATCGGTAGCAAGGCCGCTGAAATTCACGCCTATGCCGCATTGGGATCAAACCCTTCAAATGTCATTTGGTTCGCATATTTGCCGGTGATAGCTATTTGTTTGGGGTCGCGTACTGTCCAGGTGATCACTGGCAAGTTGCGCTCATCGCGTGCTACGCGGACGAATTGGCAGGGAATATCGTCAACACGGTAAGATATGAAGTCAACCGCCACCTGGTTGATGAAATCCATGTGCTTATCGAATTCTTGATCGGAACCTAATGCGGTCAGTCCGACCGGGCGCTCAACGATTAATTGCGACAATTGGGTTACCAACCGGTGGTTAAATGACATTACCGCCGCAGGTCCCTTGTAGTTGTCGAGTGCGCGCGCCACCGCATCGGCAAAGCCACGGTCCTGACCGTCAATCGATTTCAGTTCGAGCACTAGACCAACCCGTCCGGCGACGAATGCGAGGGTTTCCGGTAGCATTTCGATGCGGTCACCGCTGTCCATGATGGCGAGTTTGCCGAGTTCGGCGGCGGTTAACGAGCGTACCGAACAGGAACCATTGGTCAGCCGGTCAATGGTATGGTCATGAAAGACAACCGGCACGCCGTCTGCAGAAATCTGGAGGTCGAGTTCAATGGCAAAATCGCCGGCAATCGCTGCGGCAAACGAGCTCCGGGTATTTTCCCATATCCCCTGATTAGATTGATGCAGGCCGCGGTGTGCGATCGGCCGCTTGGTGAGCCAGGAATGGTTTGCCATGTCTTTTGCTCCGGTTCACAAATGTCCGGCTGACAGTATGCCGGAATTCTGTGATAATTGGGTTGCAATATCAGGAATGGTTGCCACATTCGACACTCAGTGTGGTTTGGGAATTTCGTCGATGAAGGTTCCGCTCGCCAATCAATGCCCAGGCGTCCTTGCTGCCTTAATTGTGATGGCAGTGAGCAGTCACTCAAGTGCTGCTCCGGTTGGATACGGGGTCATTGCCCCGCACCGCGCCGCCTACCAGCTAAAGCTTGGCCAGGCGAGCGAGCGTTCCGGCATCAAAGCGATGAACGGGGTAATGGTGTTCGAGGTTCGTGGCAGCGGCTGCGAGGGGCTTATCGTCAACTATCGCATGCGTATCGACATCCGCACCGAGGGTGAGCCGGTGATGGCGGAAGAGCGAGCCAGCACCTATGAGGCGCCGGACGGTGCCCAGTTTCAGTTCCTGACCCAGTCTTTTGTCAACGGCAAGACCGAAAAGACCATCAAAGGCAGCGCAGCGCGTGGCGATGGCGGGTTGATCATCAATCACCGCAGACCGCAGGAGCGACGCATCGAACTCGAAGACGCAATGTTTCTTGGCGAACATACGGTTCGGGTAATCGAAGCCGGTCGCATGGGGAAAAAAATCCTACGGGCTGACCTTTTCGATGCTGGCGACCAGGCGGACGCGGTTTTGGCGACCACCACCTTTATCGGCGCCCGGCGCGAGGTCTCGGTGGCGCTCAACGGTGAAACCGCCAAAGCGCTGCACTCGCTTGCCGGCATCGGCCATTTGCCGGTCTCTACCAGCTATTTTCCCAAATTGCCGACCAAAGATACTTCCACCGCGCTGCCGGTGTTTGAAACCTCATTTCTGTTGTACGAAAACGGCGTCTCGCGCGATCTCAAGCTGCGCTATATCGACTATATGTTGACCGGCGATCTGGTCCGCCTGGAAATGTTGGACCCGACTGCTTGTGAAACCGAAGATAGCGATTGATCTAGTGCGTATTCCCGAAAAGTGTGTAGCGGTTTTCGGATAAGAATACGCGACAAACAAACAGATAGCGCGACGAAGCGTATCCAACGCCTCGTGACAAGCGCTAGTGCGGCAGCGGGGCGGGCCTTACGCCCCGTCATCCTTGGTCACCGTGCCAAGGATCCAGCATAATAAGTGGCAAAGCCGCACATCGTGCCTCGGCTACCCTCAGGCAAGCGTAGGGCGGGTTGAAGATGCATGGGTTAAACCCAAGGCAGCACTGGATCCTTGGGCCGGTGCCCAAGGATGACGGAGTGTGGGGTTGCCAAGGAAGACAAAGTGTAGGTGCCCAAGGATTACAAAGTGGTTTGGCGACGGCGACGTTTTGCTGTTCAAATTCAACGTGACAAGCGCTAGTGCGGCAGCGGGGCGGGCCTTACGCCCCGTCATCCTTGGCCACCGTGCCAAGGATCCAGCATAATAAGTGGCGAAGCCGCACATCGTGCCTCGGCTACCCTCAGGAAAGCGTAGGGCGGGTTGAAGATGCATGGGTTAAACCCAAGGCAGCACTGGATCCTTGGGCCGGTGCCCAAGGATGACGGAGTGTGGGGTTGCCAAGGAAGACAAAGTGTAGGTGCCCAAGGATTACAAAGCGGGTTGGCGACGGCGACGTTTTGCTGTTCAAATTCAACGTGACAAGCGCTAGTGCGGCAGCGGGGCGGGCCTTACGCCCCGTCATCCTTGGTCACCGTGCCAAGGATCTAGCATAATAAGTGGCGAAGCCGCACATCGTGCCTCGGCTACCCTCAGGCAAGCGTAGGGCGGGTTGAAGATGCATGGGTTAAACCCAAGGCAGCACTGGATCCTTGGGCCGGTGCCCAAGGATGACGGAGTGTGGGGTTGCCAAGGAAGACAAAGTGTAGGTGCCCAAGGATTACAAAATGGTTTGGCGACGGCGACGTTTTGCTGTTCAAATTCAACGTGTAATGGGTAGTGGACCTAATTTACTTTCCTTGTGGGAAAGAATGCCGGCTCTTTGATTTGGCTTTGGCAAAATCATTAGAGCGTGCCACCCAAAAATGGGCACCGGCTTTGGCTGGTGATCGTTTTTGTGGCTGAACCTGCGAAAGGCGTGTCGTGGTGCGTGCCTATTATTTACGTCTGATACGCGCTATTGATTTTGTGGCAATGAGCAACTCTTGCCGAGGGCGAAATCATCGTTCTTTGTCCTGATCGATCTCGTCGGCGATAGGTAAGTCGCGTTGCGGTAGCGAACGGTCGCGGCCAAAATTGATGCCAAGGCCGAGGGCTGCATCGCCAAACCGGCCACGCACATTGTCCATCGCCCGTTCGGCGGCCGCGCGTTTTTGCGCGTCGAAATCGATCAAATCATCCGGGTCGGCCCGGTCATCGGCGCAAAGCGTGGAGACACCGACACCGATCAGGCGAAATTTTGTACCATCTAGTTCGGCTTCTATCAGTTCGCTTGCGGTGCGAAATATTCGGTCGGCGAGTTGGGTCGGATCGGGCAATTGCCGGTTGCGGGTGCGGCTGCGAAAATTCGCGGTCTTCATTTTCAAGACCACTGTGTGGCCAGCCAAATGCTTGGCTTTCAGCCGGCGCGATACTTTTTCCGCCAATGAACGCAACACCGGTGCTAGTTCGCTAATGGTTGCTTTGTCGCGGTTGAAAGTGGTCTCGGCGCTGATCGATTTCGCCGCACAATGGCTCTCGATCCGTCTTGGGTCCAATCCCCGCGCAAGGCGCGACAGATGGATCCCCATATTTCCGTATCGCTTCGCCAGTTCCTGCTCTTGCATATCTTGAACCGTGGCGATTGTCTTGATGCCGTCTTTTGCCAGCCGCGCCTGGGTCACCTTGCCAATCCCCCAAACGATCGAAACCGGCTGCTGGCGCAAGAACCATAAGGTTTGCGCCTTGCCGATCACCGAAAAGCCCCGTGGCTTGTTGAGATCAGACGCCACCTTGGCAAGAAATTTGTTGTGGGAAAGTCCAATGGACACACTCAGCCTAACTTCTCGCTCGATGGTTTGCGCAAATCTTGCCAACACCTCGGCTGGCGAGGAGCCGTGCAAAAGTCTGGTGCCGGATAAATCGAGAAACGCCTCATCAATCGACAGCGGCTCGACTTCCGGCGTCAGTGTGCGCATCAAATCACGGATTTCCCGGCCGACTGCTGAGTATTTCTCCATGTCGGGACGGATAACCACGGCCTCCGGGCAAGCCTTGAGAGCCTTGAACATCGGCATCGCTGAGTGAACCCCATGGATGCGCGCGACATAACAGGCGGTCGAAACTACCCCGCGCTTGCCGCCACCGATGATTACCGGCTTGCCGGCGAGCTCTGGACGATCCCTCTTTTCGACCGAGGCGTAAAACGCATCACAGTCGATGTGAGCGATATCAAGCGCTTGTAATTCATCATGAAATATGGTCCGCGGACTGCCGCAGGAACCGCAGCGAGCATCGCCACGGGTAGCCTTGGCCAGACAATCACGGCAAAAACCGGTAGTTTCGATTTGCCTTTCAACACCAATTTCGGGTTCCCGCGCGCCCATATATTTTTGGCTCCTTTGTCTGCTGGGCGATTATCAATGCCCAACAAGATAGGCGTGGGCCTTGGCAATGACATTCGGATCGATATTCTTCATCGCCGAAAACGCCAGCAGTGTCGGTTCATCGCCTAGATAAAATTCGAGCACGCCGGCCAAAAACCCCGGTTCGCCCGCAGCTTCGCGCATGGCCTGAGGATCAATGCCGCTTAAAGCTGCAAATCGCGATAGCAATTCAGGTTCGCCGGCGATATGGGCTAAACCATCGATAGCAATTTGTTCGGCTTCGCTTTGGTGCATCCAATTATGTTTTCTGCTCTGGTTGTTGTCGTTTCATCAACCAAATTGTACTAAATCTGTGACAGACACAACTCGCTAGGTGCTCAAAACATCTATGTCGGATGACGGGGTGAACATGGCAAAATCAGTCATGATTGTTGAAGACAACGAACTAAACATGAAGTTGTTCAACGATTTGTTGGAGGCCAATGGATATGACACGATTAAGACCAGAGATGGTCTTGAGGCGTTGGACCTTGCCCGTAAGCATAAACCCGACCTGATCGTGATGGATATTCAGCTACCGGAAGTATCGGGGCTGGAGATCACGAAATGGATAAAGGAAGACGATGAATTGCGCCGCATCCCGGTCATCGCGGTTACCGCGTTTGCCATGAAGGGGGACGAGGAACGGATCCGCCAAGGTGGGTGCGAGGCATATATTTCAAAACCGATTTCCGTCGCCGCCTTTATGGAGACCATAAGATCCTATTTGGGAGACGGATAAGTTGATTGGCCAACCGGCGGCAATTTGCAGGTCGAAAACAAAAAGAGTTTGGTAACCCATGACGGCACGCGTACTGGTCGTTGACGATATCAAAGCCAATGTCAAATTGCTGGAAGCTCGGCTGATGGCCGAGTATTTCCAGGTGATTACCGCGTCTAATGGCCCAGACGCGCTGACGATATGCGAAAACGGCGAATGCGACATGGTGCTGCTGGACGTGATGATGCCCGGTATGGACGGCTTCGAAATCTGTCGGCGCCTGAAAAGAAGCCCGAATACGGCCCATTTGCCGGTCGTAATGGTAACCGCGCTCGACCAGCCCGAAGACCGGGTCAAGGGACTGGACTCGGGTGCTGACGATTTTTTATCCAAACCGGTCAACGATTTGGCGCTAGTCACCAGGGTCCGCAGCCTAGTGCGATTGAAACTGTTGACCGACGAATTGCGCCTGCGCGCATCGACCGGTCGTGATTTCGGGGTCGAACAACTAATCGACACCCGCAGCGAAGCGGCGATGCGACCGCGCGGGCATTTGCTGGTAGTTGACGACAAATCGTCTTCCTATGAAAAACTGGTTCGATTGTTGTCGCGCGAACATGATGTTCAGGTGATCACCGCGCCGCAGGATGCGCTGTTTCAGGCCGCCGAGGGCAATTTCGACTGCCTGATTCTTTCCATGGAGATCGACGATTTTGACGGTCTCAGACTATGTTCACAATTGCGTTCGCTGGAACGCACCCGGATGATGCCGATCGTTATCTACTGTAATTCCGAAGACGATCAAATGATCATTCGCGGGCTCGATATCGGGGTTAATGATTTTTTGGTCCGGCCGTTCGATCAGCACGAGCTGATGGCCAGGGTGCGCACGCAAATTCGCCGCAAGCGCTATAACGACCAATTGCGCAATTCCGTGCAGGAAACCATGGAATTGGCGATCCGCGATGGCCTGACCGGGCTGCACAACCGCAGATATATGGACACGCACATCTCCAGCCTGTTCGATAAGGCGGTGGCGCGCCGTAAACCTTTCTCGGTGATCATTACCGACATCGACTATTTCAAAGCGGTCAACGACAATCACGGGCACATTGTCGGCGATGAAGTGCTCAAGGAATTTTCGCGCCGGTTGCAGCGCAACATCCGAAATATTGATCTTGCCTGCCGTTATGGCGGCGAGGAATTTGTGGTCGTGATGCCGGATACAGATATCGCATTTGCCCGGGTCGTGGCGGAGCGTATTCGCACCGAAATTGCCATCCATCCTTTTGTGGTTTCCAACGGCGCCAAGCAGGTTCCGATCACCATCAGCCTAGGCGTTGCCAGCCTGTCGCCGGGTGATAAACGGGCCGATTTCTTGATCAAGCGCGCCGACGACGCGTTATATGCGGCCAAGAATGCCGGACGCAACCGGGTGATGATCGAAGCTGCCTAGTGTGGTGGATTTGAAATTCGTATCATTGTTGCTGCACGCGATCCAGCGAATTTCAAATCCCTAAGCCACACCAGAATCATTGACTTGCTAGTGACCCTTTGAATCTGAAGTTCGTTCTGAGGTTGCAGAATAATGCAACGAACTTCAGATTCGAAGCCCTAAGCGGCGCGATGGCATTTTCCACCAAAGTAACCATAAATGGCTCGGAATCAGGTCAGTTAAGCTTAATGCTTAAGCAATAATCGCATTAACTTCCTGTAAAGGTTAGTAATTTCTTGATTTTTTGCTGCAGATTTGACTTGTTGTGATCGAAGGGTTGGCGCCGGATTCAGCCGCATGAATCCAACGAATTCCGCCAATCTGAAAACCCTGCGGATCGCCCAGGTCCGCCGCATCTCCTGGGTCCGCGGGGTCAGTCGATCGGAGGTTGTATTAAGTGCCTCCTCGTACCTTAGTCAATCTCCGGTCGGCCCCAATTTCTCCCACGCGGCCCGTGCAATATCTCTTTTGCCCGGGTCAGCACTGGGTTGAATGGGCAAATTATTCCAAACGTCGGTAAAATTAGAGCACTTTTCGCGATCTGTGAATCGCAAATAGTGCTCTATCTATTTGTTTTTCGCACAATTTTTCTGAAAACCGGCCACCACTTTTCAGATTGTGCTCTAGACCTTTGATAATACAAAAACCGCCGGGCGGTTGCCACGGCGGTTTAAGGAGATCAAACCCGATCACGCTATTTGATTTTGGTTTCCTTAAAGTCGACATGCTTCTTGACGACCGGATCATATTTTCGCTTGATCAGCTTGTCGGTCATGGTGCGGCTGTTTTTCTTGGTCACGTAGAAAAAGCCGGTGTCGGCGGTGCTCTGCAATTTCACCTTGATGGTGGTAGCCTTGGCCATGGGATGGCTCCGAAACAGGGGGCGACCGTCTACGCGGCCACGATTTGGCGGCAACCTAGTCAAGCACGGTGCAAAGTCAAGAGCCGATCAGGATGGTTGTTGGCCGGCGCTGTCCGTGCCATTGCGCATGCGCCACATCAACACCATTAAATAGATCATCACGATCAAGGCCAACGACCAGGCAAAGCCGTGCGGATCGTGGTACTCGGTGGCGATGCCGATGGCGTAGGGCCCGACCATCATGCCAATCGAGTAGGCCATGACGAAGGCAGCATTTGCTTGTGCCAACTCGCCACTGCTTAGTCGCGCGCCAAGATGGGCCAGGCCGGCGGTATACATGCCCCCCGCCGCGCCGCCGCATACCACAAGATAAATGGCGACCATGATAGGCTGGGTAGCGAATGCCGGCAGCGCCACCGTGCCTGCGACACAAACCAGCGCGCAACCTGCCAACACCGAGCGACGGTCGCGCACCTTATCGCTCAATATGCCGATCGGCACCTCGGCGACTATATTGCCAAGCGCCAACATTACTAACAACACAGCGATTGCGGTTTCGCCATGGCCGGTGCGGGCGCCGTAGACCGGAAACAAGCCCAGCATCGCCTGCTCGAAACAACCGAATACGAACACCGCGCCGGTTGCCGCTGGCACCAACCAAAGGTAGCGGAAAACCGACCGTATAGGGCTGGAGGCGATTACCGGTTGGGTGCCGTAAGCGGCAAATACCGGCACGATTGCCACGGCGATGATCGAACTTCCGATGATGAAAGGGGCCGGTCCAGCGGTGCCGATATAGGCAAGGATCGCCGGGCCAGCAGCAAAACCCACGCTCAGTACGGTTCCGTAAACCCCAAGCACCAGACCACGCTTCTTGGGGTCGGCCGCAGTGCTGATCCAAAACTCACTGAGCACGAATAAGATCGCCAGCGCCGCATGTTCAATCGTGCGCAGCACAAACCAAACCCAAAGCGATTGAAAAAAGTAAAACCCGGCAAATGTCACCGCAGACACGATGGTACACCCGACCATGACATTGGCGGTGCCGAAGCGCCTGGCCAGCGGGATCACAATCGGCACTGCGGCAATTGAGGCCAGGCCAGCGATCGCGGTGTTGGCGCCGATGATCCCGGCGGACACGCCACGATTGTCCATCAATATGCTCAACAAAGGCTGGATTAGGCCGAGCGCAACGCCGACGATCGAGATCGCCGATATGGCGGCAAGCGCTGAAGGAAGGTCGGTTTCGCCGAAATATCGTTTCATGAACGAGACCGATCCGGGGATATCCGTGCCCGATTACATCGAGAAGCGACGGAAGCGGCGATGCAGGTAGCGGTAGAACGGCGCTGGTGTTGCCGGCGATAGTTCGGGATCGTCTTTAAGGCGCAGCATTAGATCAGTCAGGATCACCCGGGTAATGTCACGGGTTTTTTCATTCATCGCATCGACCGGGCGGACCCAGCGTAATTCTTCTAATTCACCGGAAGGCTCGAACCCACCAATTGGCACATGGGCGACATGTTGCATGGTTGTGAGCAGAAACCAGGTATCGAACCGGCGTGGCATCACCGGCGGGGTAATCGCCCGCGCCAGCAACCGAAGATGGCCAAGCGAAGGGCGTATCCCCTTGTTCGCAAATGGTTCCCAACTCTTAATGTTGCTTGGAAAGACACCGTCGGTGCCGATTAATAGGCCCGCTTCTTCCTGCATCTCACGGATGCCGGCAAGGCCGATCGCCTTAACCCGGCGATCGCTGCCACGCCCGCGCAAATGATTGCGGATCCGGGTGGCGAGCTGCGGGTGAACATCGTCGAGTGCTGGTACAGAACCGTCGCTGCGGTCGACCGAACCACCAGGAAACACCATGGCACCGGGCATGAATTTCAAGGTTTCCGCCCGTTTGCCCATCAATACGTGCCAATCACCGTGGCGGCGGTCGAGCAAGACCATCGAGGTGGCGTCGCGCGGCATCACCGTCTTGTTGACAGATTTCGGGCTCACTACGGCTCTGGCGGCACCGACCATGCCGCTCAGCTTGTCGAGTTCGATATTGCCGCTATCGCTCATGGAACCTCCACCTCGTCAACCCACTCGTCGCCATCGCCGAACCCGTGCATGAACAGCGCCCATTGGGCCGCGATGACGACCCCCTTTAGCGGCCGCATCAACACAAATGCCAGCGCGACCGCAATTACAATGCCGATTGCCACCACGCCGCCGACCGGAAGCATGCGGGCGAACATGAGCGCGGTCAGCGCGCCGATTACCAGATGTCCGACCACCAAAATGTTGAGGTAGGCTGGCAGATCATCGGCGCGATGATGGTGCAGCTCCTCACCGCATTCGCCGCAATTTGCCACTGTTGTCAAAAGGCGTTCGAACAAATTTCCGCGTCCGCATTGCGGACAACGGGTGCGCCAACCGCGCCACAACGCATTGGCCAGCGAGCGTGGCGCATTATCGTGCATTTGCCAGTTTGGGTCTGCGGTCATACAGCTATCCATAACACCCTGAGTTTGGAGCGCCTACCGTTTACCACCGGCCCGGCGTCTTCGCTGCGGCTTGCCCCGCGTTGGCCCCTTATTTGGCCGCGAGCGTGAACGTTTGTGACGGGAGGCGACAAGATGCGCGGCTTTTTTGCCGTCGCTGATCATTTCAAAGCGCAACGAACCGGAAACCGGCAGCGCCTCGACCAGTTTGACGGACACTGGATCGCCAAGCTGGTAAACTTGGCCATCGCGCGCGGCAATGAACGCTCTGGCCGCTTCGTCGAAATGAAAATAGTCATCGCCGAGTGTCGCTACCGGGATAAATCCATCGGCGCCGGTCTCGTTTAGGGTCACGAACAGGCCGGCTGCGGTTACGCCATTGATGCGGCCATCGAAAGTCTCGCCGGTTCGCTCCGCCAGATGATCGGCGATCAATCGGTCAAGGGTATCGCGCTCAGCCGCCATCGCACGGCGCTCGGTTTTTGAGATATGTTCTGCGATCGTGGTTAATTGCTGTGGGTCGCTGCCCGCCTGCCCATATTTTCCAAGGCCAAGGGCGGTGATCAATGCGCGATGAACAATCAGATCAGCATAGCGACGGATTGGCGATGTGAAATGGGCGTAGCGGGCTAAATTAAGGCCGAAATGACCGTAATTACGCTCGCTATATTCTGCCTGCGATTGCGAGCGCAGAACCACCATGCCAGCCAATTCTGCGACATCAGCGCCGCGCACCTGATCGAGAATGCGGTTAAATTCCGAGGGCTTGAGGTTGCCGGTCTTGGCCAACGGGATGCCGATACCTTTGAGAAATTGCCGTAGGCTTTCCAGCTTATCGAGGGACGGCGCGTCGTGGCAGCGATAAATCAGCGACTGTTTCTTGCGTTCCAGGCTGGTGGCGGCAGCAACATTGGCCTGGATCATGAATTCTTCCACCAGCCGGTGTGCATCCAGGCGTGGCGGCACGATGACCCTGGCAACCCGGCCGTCATCATCAAGCACTACTTTACGTTCCGGTAAATCGAGTTCCAACGGCCCACGCTGGTTACGCCCCTTGGTCAGGCAGCGATATGCGGCCCACAAGGGCTCAAGTACGGTTTCCAGGATTTCTGGCTCGACCATGCCGCCGGCACCATCAATTGCTGCCTGGGCCTGTCGATAGGACAATTTGGCGTGGGAACGCATGGTGATGCGGGAAAACCGGTGCCAGGTCATTTGTCCGTCGGCGGTAAAGCGCATCCGCACCGCCAGCGCCGGCCGATCTTCCTTGTCGACCAAGGAGCATAATTGGTTGGAAATTCGTTCCGGCAGCATTGGCACTACGCGGCCCGGGAAATAGACCGAATTGCCGCGTTTTTGCGCTTCGCGGTCGAGCGCGCTACCTGGCCGCACATAAAAGGCGACATCGGCGATCGCCACCACAACATACCAGCCGCCTTCGACTTCTGGATCGGCTTCGGCGAAAATCGCGTCGTCATGGTCGCGGGCGTCTTGTGGATCGATGGTGATCAGGCTCACCTGGCGCCAATCCTCGCGGCCATCGGCGGTTCGTTCGCGCGCGGCCAACGGTTTGGCTTTTTCGGCTTCGCCAAGTGCCGCCTCGGGAAAAACATGGGGAATATCGTGCACGTGCAGCGCGATCATCGAAATCGCTTGTTCCGACCCCGGATTGCCCAGCACCTGGGTGACGCGGCCTTCGGATAGTCCGGCGCGCCCGGTTCGCCGAATGTCGACTTCCACCAAATCGCCATCCTTGGCACCGCCAACATGGTCGCTGGCGATTTCTACCTCACGCGCCCGGCGGTCGACCGGTATCATACGATGGCCGTCGCTAAAGTCTTTGACAATGCCAATGGTGCGGGTCTGAGCCGCTGGCAATTTCTTCATCACCATGGCGCGGTAATTGTCGGGCCCGCCGGAAATATTCGCCAACACCCGGTCGCCAACCCCGACAATAGCACCACTGCGGTTGCCAGCTTGCCGCAATGGCAGGTGTGGCGGATCACCATGCTCCTCGCTGTCCCAGTTTTGCGGCCGGGCGACAAGCCCGCCATCATGGTCGCGGCCGAATATTTCTAGTACCGCTACCGCAGGCAATTGCCCGCCTAGTGTCATGCGCTTGCCGCGCTTTTCGATCAGACCTTGATCAGTAAGTTCCGCCAGCATTGCCCTTAGCTCGCGGCGTTCGGCGGTTGAGACCGCGAACGCGCGGGCGATTTCCCGCTTGCCGCTTTTATGCGGATTGTCAGCGATGAATTTCAATACCGCGTCGCGGCTTGGAAGTGGCTGTTTGGCGCCCCGTAGGGTTTTGCGGGCCACCTATTTGCGCTTTCGGCCGCCTTTGGCAGCTTTTTCCGCAATCAGTTGCAGTGCTTCGGCTAACGTCACCGATTGCGGATCTTTGTCTTTTGGCAATGTCGCGTTGACCTTACCATGATTGACATAAGGGCCGTAACGCCCGTCGCGCACTGTGATTGCACCGCCCTGATCGGGATGCTCGCCAAGCTCTTTTAACGCCGATGGGGTGCCCCCGCGCCTGCCGCCTTTTTCAGCTTTTTCTGCAATCAGCGTAACGGCGCGGTTGAGACCGACAGTAAAAATTTCCTCGAAACCGTCGAGGTTGGCATAGATGCCATCATGCAAGACGAATGGTCCGTAGCGGCCGAGGCCGGCGGAAATCATCTTGCCGGTCTCCGGGTGGGCACCGACCTCGCGCGGCAGTGACAATAGGGACAATGCTTTTTCCAGGTCGATTTCGCTTGGGCTCAAGCCTTTTGGCAGGCTGGAGCGTTTTGCTTGTTTGCCTTCGCCGCGCTGTACATAAGGCCCAAAGCGGCCATTGCGTAGGGTAATATCTTCGCCGGTATCCGGGTCGCTGCCGAGATTTTGTGGACCATTGTCTTCACTGGCATCAGCTTCTTCGGACTTGCCGATCTGCCGGGTAAAAGCGCAGTCTGGATAGTTGGAACAGCCAACAAAAGCGCCATAGCGCCCAACCTTTAAGCTCAACTGCCCGTTATCGCACTTTGGACAAACCCGCGGCCCGACCCCGTCTTCGC
Organism: Rhizobiaceae bacterium; assembly: GCA_965248715.1. Classification (GTDB taxonomy): domain Bacteria; phylum Pseudomonadota; class Alphaproteobacteria; order Rhizobiales; family Rhizobiaceae; genus CBDFKB01. The sequence goes on along the minus strand of CBDFKB010000008.1, from coordinate 1,507,250 downwards.
GCTCGGGGAATACTAGTGGCGCCAGTTCCTCGTTGAGCGCGTCGAGCACTTGCGACACGCGCAAATCCTTGATCTCGGCAATCTTAGCGGCGAATTCGCGCCAAAAATCGCTAAGGACCGACTTCCAAGCCAGATCGCCGGCGGAAATCTGGTCGAGCTTTTCCTCCAGTGCCGCAGTAAAATCATACTCGACATATTGGCGAAAGAAGCTCTCCAGAAAACTGGTCACCAGCCGCCCTTTGGCGAGTGGCAGGAAGCGGCGTTTTTCCAAAACCACGTAGTCGCGATCCTGTAGGGTAGCCATGGTGGTTGCATAGGTGGAAGGCCGGCCGATGCCTAGCTCCTCCATTTTGCGGATCAGCGAGGCTTCCGAATAACGCGGTGGTGGTTCGGTGAAATGGCGTTTGGCATCCACCTTTTTGGTATCCACCGCTTCGCCCCTGGCAAGCGGCGGCAAGCGTTTGGCAGCCTCTTCCTGTTCGTCCTTGGCAACCGGCGGTTCGTAGACCTTGAGGAACCCGTCAAAGGTGATCACTGACCCGCTGGCCCTAAGCAGTGCGGTCTTGCCACCATGTTCGGCGGCAATATCGGCGGTGGTGCGCTCGATTGCGGCCGAGTTCATTTGGCTGGCCACCGCGCGCCTCCAGATCAGTTCGTAAAGCCGTTTTTGATCAGCATCGAGATGCTTGGCCATCGCCTCGGGCGAGCGCGACACATCGGTCGGTCGGATCGCTTCGTGGGCCTCTTGGGCATTGCGCGCTTTGGCGGTGTACTGGCGTGGTTTCTCGGGCACATATTGCGCCCCAAACTTTCCCGAAATATGCCCGCGGATCGCGTCGAGTGCCTCACCGGCAATCTGCACGCCGTCGGTACGCATATAGGTGATCAAACCAGCGGTCTCGCCGCCGATATCCACACCCTCGTAAAGGCGTTGAGCAATTTGCATGATGCGCGATGCCGATAGGCCAAGTTTGCGGCTCGCATCTTGTTGCAGGGTCGAGGTGGTAAATGGAGGGGAAGGGTGGCGTTTGACCGGTTTGGCTTCGAGCGATGCAATGCGCATGGACGCCTGCTCAATATGTGTCTTGATGGCGCCGGCTAATTCGCCATTGTTGATATCGAGGCGCTTGAGCTTGCGTCCTTCCCATTCGCTAATGCGGGCTTCGAACAGTGCGCCCTTGGCATTGGCAAGGGTCGCGATAACCGACCAATATTCCTGTGGGGTGAAAAGTTCGATCTCATTTTCGCGTTCGCACACCAGTCGCAGCGCCACCGACTGCACCCGTCCAGCCGACCTAGCGCCCGGCAGTTTGCGCCACAACACGGGAGACAGGTTGAAGCCAACCAGGTAATCAAGCGCGCGGCGCGCAAGATAAGCGTCGACCAGCGCCGAATCGATCTCACGCGGATTGTTCATCGCGTCGAGGACCGATTTCTTGGTAATGGCGTTGAAGACGACCCGCTCGACCTTCTTGTCTTTGATCGCCTTCTTGGCGTTGAGGATTTCCAGAACGTGCCAGGATATCGCTTCGCCTTCGCGGTCCGGGTCGGTGGCGAGAATCAGTCGGTCGGCGTTCTTGAGCGCCTTGGCGATGTCGTTAATGCGCGATTTGGCCTTGGTATCGACCACCCAAGACATCTCGAAATCGGCATCCGGCAACACCGATCCGTCCTTCGCCGGTAGGTCGCGGACATGGCCGTAGGAAGCCAAAACCGTGTGACCGCTGCCAAGATATTTGTTGATCGTCTTTGCTTTTGCAGGCGATTCGACGACTACGACACTTGCTGCCATGGGAACTCGTTGTTGATAATTCTAAGGAATTGTTGAATTTGGGTTGCCACATCGGCCGCTTGGTCCAATGTAGCGTGATGCACTGAATTGGCGAAGCTTGACCGCGCCGTCAAGGTCCATAGTGCAATTTCGCGCCAGCGGTGGAAGATGCATATTCATCAACTACAACTTATAATTTCATATTGAAGCATTGCACGTAATGGTATTCTCCTATAGTGAAATTGGAATAGCGAGCAGTTTGCTACTGTCAAGTATATAGAGGGGATAGCGCTGTGTTTGCCGGCAACGGTACAAAGCACTGATGGGTACGCAATGGGGCAAAAAAGCACAGGGCCAGAGGGTCCATTTCCCGAGCTAAAACTAGGGTCTGTGGACATTCACCTTGATGCGATAAGCGCCGCGACAAGGTTCCAGTTGGCAGCGTAGCTGTTATCGGTTTTATCGTAACGCGTTGCGATGCCACGAAATTCCTTGATCTTGGCGAAGTAGTTTTCAACCAAATGCCGCCAACAATAGGCCTCTTCATCGTATTCTCGCTGCACAATCCGATTTGATTTGGGCGGGATAACGGCGGTTGCGCCCCGGTCTTCCAGCTCCTCCAGAAGCCAGTTTGCGTCAAACGCTTTATCCGCCAGCAAAGCGGCGAATGACACGCCCTTGATCAGCGGTGCCACGCCCCTCATGTCATGCGCCTGTCCCGGTAGCAGCATGAAACGCACAAGATTACCAAGCGCGTCCACCAGCGCCACGATCTTGGTGGTCAACCCACCGCGCGAGCGCCCGATGGCCTGATTTTGAGTCCCCCTTTTGCGCCGGTTGCCTTTTGGTGAACCGAAACAATGGTGCCATCAATCATGGCGTATTCGAGGTCTGGGTCATTGCTCATGGCTTTGAAAAGACTCTCGAAAACACCCTGCTCGGCCCATCGTCGGAACCGGCGAAACTGGCTGTTCCAGTTGCCAAATTTCGTCGGCAGATCGCGCCAGGGAGACCCCGTGCGCACCCGCCAGAACACCGCTTCCAAAAACAACCGGTTGTCGCCGCCTGTCCGGCCACTGTCTGTTGCCTTGCCGGGGAGCAAAGGCGCAAGGCGTTCCCAGACCCGGTCATTCAAAACAAATCGCTTTTCGTCCATTACAAACTCCCTTTTGGAAGCTTGAATCAGAAATCAACGCTTTTGGGAATCCTGAATGTCCACAGACCCTAGACGACCGGCTCGAATTCGTTGAAGGCATGCTGAGCGAACTTGGCGGCATGGTGCGCAGCCGGCATTTGGAAATATTGTTGTATTTTATCGAGATGGCGAAATTGGAAGCCAGTTCGCAAAGAGAATTGCACAATCGTACCGGGTCAGTCGAATTGTAAGGAGACCCGATTTCCGGCGTGGCGCTCCAGCCGCCCGGCTAATTCAAGCTCCAGCAGGATCATTTGTACGGTACCAGCGCGAACGCCGGTAAAGCGGATTATTTCGTCGATTTCCACCGGTGCCGGACCAAGCGCACCGGCAACCCTTTGTCGCTGACCGGGGGCCGGTTCCACAAACAACACATCCGTATCCGCGTCTTCCAACTGTGCATCACCAGGCTTTGGCATGTCGCCGATAATGGGGGCGATGGTTTCGATGATGTCGGTGGCATTGGTGGCAATCGTTGCACCTTGTTTCAGCAATTGATTGGTTCCATAGGCGCGCGGATCAAGCGGTGAGCCCGGTACGGCAAACACCGTTCTGCCGGCTTCATTGGCCAGCCTTGCGGTGATCAACGAACCGGAACGCCTAGCCGCCTCGATGATGACCACCGCCAGCGAAATACCGGCAATGATGCGGTTGCGGCGCGGAAAGTCGCGAGCGGTCGGTTTCCAGCCAAACGGCATTTCGCTGACAGCAATGCCGCGCCCGGCCATCAGGGCGGCAAACAATTCCTGGTGTTGTGGCGGATAGATGCGATCGATACCGCCAGCGAAAACCGCAATGGTGCCGGTATCCAACGAGGCCTGATGGGCGGCCTGGTCGATACCGAGGGCGAAACCGGAAACGATTGCCAACCCGCTGGCACCAAGATCACGGGCAAGCATGGAGGCGATCTTCATGCCGGAAATCGAGGCATTGCGGGAACCGACAATGCCGATTGCGTTTTGCTCCAGCACCTCGACCGCGCCCTTTGTCGTCAGCACTGGTGGCGCATCACGCAAGTGCGAAAGCCAGTTGGGATATCCACGTTCCCCTTTGCAAAGGATTTGGGCGCCGTGGACAGCGCATTGGGTCATCTCACGCTCGGCTTCCTCGACCGTGGCGATCCGCATCCGTTTCGCCGCACCACCACGCCTAGCCAATTCGGGAACCGCCTCCAATGCGGCTTGAGCACTGCCATAATGATTGATGAGATCGCGAAATGCGATCGGCCCGACATGGTCGCTGCGACATAATCGCAGCCATGAAAGCCTTTGCTGATCAGTTAGTTTGGGAAACTGGTTGGACAAGCAGACAATATCCGTCGCAATACAAAGACAGATCGGAAAATTGCCGCGAACCGACGTGCCGTTTCAATCTAGAGTATCCGTATTAATCAAGCGATGTTTTTGCTCCACATTCGTTGATCCCTTAGGAGGGCGTTTGCGAGTACGATGAGTTTTCGCATGACAGCGGTTATGGCGACTTTTGACGGTTTTCCTGCTGCTTTGAGCTGATCATATTTGGCCTTCATATCTGGATTGAACCGGGTTGCCACGAGCGCCGGCATATAGAGCGCCTGGCGCACGTGCGAACGACCACCTTGAACGAAGGCCTGTCCTTTTCGTTTTCCGGACTGTCGTAGCATTGGGGCCGTGCCGGACAGACCGGCCGCAGTCTGGCTGTTCAAGGTGCCGAGCTCGGGCATGTCGATGAGCAACGCCATCGCGGAACGCTCAGCGACACCGGGAATGCTTGTCAAGATAGTGAACCTTGCGGCTAGTGTGGGGTCGTTTTTGATGATGTCCATGATTGCCTTCTCGATCTGGGCCAAGTGTTCTTCGATCTGCTTCAAGCGCTGTTCGACTTGACGTTTGAGGATCGTCACGCAAAGGTTTTTCTGACGGTTCTTGGCGGCGGTCCGGTCCTTGATGAGAGCTATGCGGGCGACATGCATATCCTTGAGATTACACAGGATCTGCGGCACAGCCGGGCGTGTCCGGGGTTCGATGGCAACGCCGAAGCGTGCCAACAGGGCGGCATCCATCTTATCCGTCTTGGCCAGTTGACCAAGCGCCTGGCCAAACCGCTTGGCATGGAGAGGATTGATCTTGGCCAGAGGCAGGTCAGCCCGGCTCAACGCACGCTCAAAGGCGCGGTGATAAGGACCGGTTGCCTCGAAAACAATTCGGGAGACAGGCTCCTTGCCCAGCCATTTGACCAGGCATCGAAAACCTTGTGGATTGTTGGTGAACTGGCGATGCTTGCCTTCGGGATGGCGATGAACGTCCAAAGTCTCTTTCGAAATGTCCACGCCGATGGTAGATTGTGTCATCTTTTCCGCGCCTTTGCTTGTCATGCGGGCCTTCATGCCCTGGTATCCATTCAGGCCATTGGAAAAGACGAGGGTGATCATACTCTAGCTCGGCCCGTAAAACGGCCAGCACTTTCACGATCCATCCCTCGCCGCCGCAAGGGAGGTGGGCCTCCCCGCGGCGGAACCAAGTATGCCCGAACAACACGGAAAATCATAAGACAAGCACTTTTCGCGATTTGTGAATCGCAAATAGAGCTCTATCTATTTGTTTTGGCGCACAATTTTTCTGAAAACCAGCCGCCACTTTTCAGATTGTGCTCTAATTCTGAGTATATGACTATATTCGAAGCATTTCGGCAAGACATCTATTAGATTGCTTTTGGACTGGTTGCAATTGGCCGAATTTATTCCTAGCGCTTGTCACCAAGCGTTGGAATAGCTTCGTCGCGCTGTCTTTTGTTTATGCGTGTCGCTTTTCCCAAAACCGGTACCCACTTTTGGGTGACACGGCCTAGATTACCGGCTCAATCGCTGATGTGCTTTCGATCCCCAGCAGAAAATCGATGTTTGGCCGCGATTGTACCAAATCGGCGATCGTGTAGCTTTCAAGCACCTGGAAGAAGGCGTCGAGTGCTTCATTGAGCGCTGCGTTGAAGGTGCAATTGTTGACCAGCGGGCAATTGGTATCGGGACTATCGAAACATTCTGCAAGCGCAAAATTGTCCTCTGTGACCCGCACCACATCGGCAATCGTGATCTGTTGCTGAGCCATTGCCAATCGGATACCGCCATTGCGACCACGCACAGATTGAATGAAACCGTTATGGATAAGCGGCTTTAAGATTTTAAACACGAACGGCTGAGAAATCGAATAGGCTGACGCAATGTTGGCGACCTGGCTGAGCCCGCTTTGGTTGCGGGCGCAATACATTAAAATCCGGATCGCATAATTGGTTTGTTGGGTTAGCTTCATCAGGCGATCCGTGTGCCGAAATCCAGGAATAGTTGTCAAATTAGAATCATTCCAAACTAACTTGACTGTTTTTGTCAAGTTTTTTTATCACCCTGTGTTGACTTCCGTTTTTGCTCGGTATTAAAGCTGACTAAATCTATCAGGTTTTTGTACCTTTGGAGCCCGTAATGGCCATTGCTTTTCGCTTAGTCACTATTGCCGCGTTGACTTTATTTGCGGTTGGGGTGCCCGGTGCATCGGCAGATGAAGTCAACATCTATTCCTACCGCCAAGCCGATTTGATTCAGCCATTTCTTGATGGGTTTACCGAGCAGAGCGGTATTGTGGTCAATGTCTTGTTTTTGAAAAAGGGGTTGATTGAGCGGGTTAAAGCGGAAGGCGCGAATTCACCGGTTGACGTAATTCTAACTACCGATATCGGCCGACTGGCCGATGCCAAGAGCCGGGGCATCACGCAACGGGTCGCCAGTGCGACGATCGACAGCAATATTCCGGCCCGCTACCGGGACCGGGACGGTAATTGGTTCGGGCTGACTGTGCGTGGCCGGGTGGTATTTGCCTCCGCGCAACGGGTCGCCGAAAATGACATTACCTATGAAGCGCTCGCCGACCCGAAATGGAAAGGACGGATTTGCACCCGGTCTGGCCAGCATGCCTATAATGTTGCTTTGATCGCCTCGATGATCGCCCATCACGGCGCTGAAAAGGCCGAGGCCTGGCTACGCGGCGTAAAGGAAAATTTAGCCCGCAAACCGGCCGGCAATGACCGCGCGCAAGCAAAAGCCATTTTTGCCGGCGAATGCGATCTGGGCATCGGCAACACTTATTATGTCGGCCTGATGCAGACTAACGACAAAAAGCCCGAGCAAAGGGGATGGCGCAAGGCGATCAAATTGATATTTCCCAACCGCGCAGGCCGTGGCACCCATGCCAACATCTCCGGTATGGCAATGGCCAAGAGCGCTCCAAACCGTGATAACGCGCTCAAGCTGATGGAATTTCTTTCCAGCGCCGAGGCGCAAGAGATCTATGCGAAACGTGTTTTTGAGTACCCAGTCAAACCGGGCATCGAACTATCGGAAATCGTCGCCAGTTTCGGCGATATGAATGCCGATACGTTGCCGCTTGACGAAATTGCCAAAAACCGCAAAGCCGCATCCATTTTGGTTGACAGGGTCGGTTATGATGACGGTCCGAGTTCATAGTCAGATAATTCATTGACGCGCAACACCTACCAGACCGGGGCGGGGCAAGCCATAAAACACCGTCGGGCTGGTTTGCCTGTGGGTTTGCCGAGCCTCGCATCAACACTGATCGCGATGGCGATGGCCCTGCCACTTGCGGTACTTATCTACATCGCGTTTTCTGGCCAAACCGACAGCCCTGCCCACATTTATGCCACGATTTTGCCGAGCGCCACCAAGACTACGTTTTTGTTGTTGGTCGGGGTAGCGACCATCACCGCCATGATTGGGGTGACAACCGCTTGGCTGGCGGCATTTTTTGATTTTCCGGGCCGCAGAATGTTCGATTGGCTGTTGGCGTTGCCGTTGGCGGTTCCACCCTATCTAGCAGCGTACGCGTTTGTCGAATTCTTGGATTTCACCGGACCGATACAAACCACATTGCGGGCGCTTGGTGGCCATGAAAGTGCCCGCGACTATTGGTTTCCCGATATCCGTTCGTTAGGCGGCGCGGTTATAGTGCTATCTCTAGTGCTCTATCCCTACACCTATTTGGCGGTGCGGGCCTTATTTGCCCTCCAGGGCGCGCGCATGTTGGAAAGTGCCCGCATGCTTGGTGTGCGGCAATCGGTGGTCTTGAGAACCGTGTTGCTGCCACTGGTGCGCCCGGCGGTGGCACTTGGTGTCGGCCTGGCGTTGATGGAAACCCTCAACGATATTGGCGCGATGGAATATCTCGGCGTACGCACGCTTACCTTGTCGATTTTTTCAGTGTGGCTGAACCAAAATGACATTGCCGGCGCGGCACAAATTGCGCTGGTGTTGTTGGCCTTTGTATTGTTTTTGATCACCGTCGAACGGTTGGCGCGGCGTAGCCGCAAATATTTCGAGCAAAGAACCACCAAGCGCCATACGGTTTTCGTCCATCAACGGCTAACTGGTTTTCGCGGCGCGGTGGCCTGCGGCGCCTGCGCACTACCAGTACTGTTTGGTTTCGGCATCCCGCTTTACGTGTTGTCTGGTTATGCCTGGGCCGGGGGAAGTGGCAATTTCAACCCAGCACTTACCGAAGCCTTTATAACCACTGTGACATTTGCCGCGATTGCAGGCTTGGTTACCGTCGTACTGGCAATTGTCCTCGCCCACAGTTTGCGCGGCAATCAAAATCCGGCCAACCGTGGCGTCGTGCGCCTAGCCACACTTGGATATGCGGTGCCGGGCACCATTATCGCGCTTGGCATATTTATTCCGCTTGCTGCGTTCGACAATCTGGTCGATGGCTGGGCGCGTTCGGCCTTGGGCATTTCCACCGGCCTGTTGATTACCGGTTCCGGGGCGGCGTTGGTTTATGCATATGCGGTGCGATTTGTGGTGATGGCGGAGGGCAATATCGACGGCGGCTTGAACAAGCTCTCCCCGCACCTTGATATGGTGGCGCGCACCCTTGGCCGCAGCCGGCGTCAGATCCTGTTTCAAGTACTGTTGCCAGCACTACGACCGGTGTTGTTTACTGCTTTCATTTTGGTGTTTATCGAAAGCGCCAAGGAATTGTCGGCGACCATCTTACTGCGGCCGTTCGGTGTCACGACCCTTGCAACCTATGTCTACGATTACGCATCGCAATCGCGGGTCGATGAGGTTGGGGTCGCCGCATTGCTGATTATGTTGGCTGGCACCTTGCCGGTGCTTGTGCTGACCAGGGCGGCTTTCAGATCTTAGAAAACGTTGTTTATCTGGTGATCAAATGTTGTGCGATCGCGGCCAATTGGTCGAAATGCGATATCACTGCATCGGGTTTCAACTCATGCACCGGAACATCGCTATAGCCGAAATCCACTGCAATCACCGGTATGCCGGCGCGTTGCGCGGCTGTGATATCAAAGCGCGAATCGCCCACCATCACCGCACGGCCAGGATCACCACCAGCCATTTCCACCGTCGATATCAGGTGGCGCGGATCGGGCTTGCGAAATTCAAACGTATCGCGCCCACAAATCGCGGCAAATCTTTGCGCCAACGCCAGTTTTTCGATCAACAGTTTGGCAAGGCGTTCGGTCTTGTTGGTGCAAATCGCCATTCTCGCACCTTGACCGGACAAATGGTCGATCGCTGCTACAACACCGGGGGCAGGGCGGGTGTGTACGGCAATATTGCGCTCATAGTCGGCCAGGAACGCCTGCAACATAGGCGCCCGGCGGGGTTCGGGAAACCTCGCACCGCGTAGCGCAAACGCGCGCTCGATCATCACGCTGGCGCCTTGGCCGATCGCATGTCCGGCCTGATCGATCGATATCGGGTCCAGCCCATCATCCGCGATGATCCGGTTGAGCACTGCCATCAGGTCCGCGGCGGTGTCGGCCAGGGTGCCGTCGAGATCAAACACTATGGTGGTTCGCTCCAAGGCGAGATCCTTTTTATCCCCCGAGCCGGTGACCGGGATTGGCAATGTTCAGCCGGGGTGGAAAAGCCGATTGGCCCGTGATAGGCAGCGCCGGATGTTTATCCGATCGCCAACTGCCCGGCAAATCAAAGGTGCGATTAGAGCAAGTTTCGACCATACGGTAACGCTTGACCGATTTTCCGCGTCTGCTGGCAAGGCGGGATTTCCGCTTTGGTCTGGACGACCACCAGGAAAGCCCAACAAAGACCGCAAGACGCTAAAAATCGGCCTCCGGTGGGCCAAATCAGCCCATCAGTTTCGTTGAGCAGCTCGTGAGATACCAGTATCGCAGTGCGCTGCTCGCCTCGCTGAGTGGACTGATTTGGCACCATCAAGTGATCCTTTATGGTCGAAATTTACTCTAGAGCGTGTCACCCAAAAGTGGCTACCGGTTTTGGGAAAAATGACACGCATAAACAAAGAGCGTATTCCCGAAAAGTGTGTAGCGGTTTTCGGATAAGAATACGCGACAAAACAAGAGATAGCGGCGACGAAACTATTTCAACGCTTCGTGACCAGCGCTAGGAGCCGAATTATTGTCTAAAGAACTCAAGATTGCTGCGGCCATACGGGCGCTTGATTATGTTGAAGACGGCATGATTTTGGGCATTGGTTCGGGATCGACCGCTGAGCAATTCGTAGCCGTGCTGGGTAAAGCGGTTCGCGCCGGCCTGCGGCTAACCGGCGTTGCTACGTCGGAGCGAACTGCCGAGCTTTGCCGCGCTCACGAAATCCCGATGTCGAACCTGGAAACTCATCCAATATTAGATTTGACCATCGATGGCGCCGACGAGATCGACCCCAATCTCAATTTGATCAAAGGCGGCGGCGGTGCATTGTTGCGCGAAAAGATCGTGGCAGCGGCTTCCAGGCGGATGATTGTCATAGCCGACCATTCCAAATTGGTCGATATGCTTGGCAGTTTCGCGCTGCCGATCGAGGTAAACCGGTTCGGCTTGCCCTCGACACTCAATTCGGTCACAAAAGCAATCGAAGATAGCGGCCTTGTCGCTAAGATTGCGGTTCGCAAAGACGAAAAAGGCCCGTTTGTGACCGATGGCGGCCATCTGATTGTCGACGCGCCGCTTGGCCGGATTCCAGGTCCTGCCGTCTTGTCGCGCGCATTGTTGGAAGTACCAGGGGTGGTCCAGCATGGTTTGTTTTTGGGAATTGCCGAAAGGGCAGTTATCGCCGCACCGCACGGCATTAGCGAATTGACTTCAAATAGGACCGCGACATAGGTCGCCGGCCACAGCACGGAGCTTGGAATACATGAACGCGATCAAGCGTATTACGATAGCCTTGGCATTGATTGGCGCATTTGGCGTCGCCATGCCAACCGGCGGCGCGATGGCGCAGGAATTCGACGACGAACATTTGGCGGCAGCAAAAACTGCGATCACCGCGTCACGGGTCACCAGGCGTCTTGACAATATTTTGCTTCAGGCGGCGATTTCGATGAAGACCCAATTGATCAAAAGCCGGCCGGACAAAGAAAGCGAAATCAGCGATATTGTCGACACCGAAGCTATCAAATTGGCAGCCAGGCGCCGTACGCTTGAAGACGAGATCGGCAAAATTTATGCCCGGCTTTTCACCGCCGAAGAATTGGTCCAGATCGCAGGTTTTTACGGCAGCGAGGCTGGTCAAAAGATGCTCGACAGCGCGCCGATCTTGGGCCGTGAAATCGATCAGGCCGCCAAGATTTGGAGTAATGGCATTTCCCGTGACATGGCGCAGAGTGTTACCCAGGCAATCGCGGATGCCAATCTGTAGTACCGTGGTATTTAAGCGCGACCTCGCAATGGCCAGGGCGACAATATGAAATTCGACTATGATCTGTTTGTGATCGGCGGCGGTTCCGGCGGCGTTCGCGCCGCTCGTCTTGCCGCCGGCATGGGTAAGAAAGTGGCGATCGCCGAAGAATATCGCTATGGCGGAACCTGTGTGATCCGCGGTTGCGTGCCAAAAAAGTTATTCGTTTACGCCTCGCGCTTTTCCCATGAATTTGCCGACAGTGCCGGCTTTGGCTGGGGTGCGATCGAGGCAAAATTCCACTGGCCAACATTGCGCGACAACAAGGATCGCGAAATCGATCGCCTTGAGGGACTTTATCGGGCTGGGCTCGACGCCGCCGGTGCGGAAATATTCTCGGCTCGCGCCACCCTGGTCGGCCTAAACGAGATTGCACTTAGCGGGCAGCAACCCACCATTACCGCCGAACGGATCCTGATCGCGGTCGGTGGCCGGCCAAACCAAATGGCCGGGCTTGCCGGTCACGAATATTGCATCACCTCCAACGAAGCGTTTGATCTCGAACGCTTGCCCCGAAGAATTGTCATTGTCGGCGGCGGATATATCGCAGTCGAATTTGCCTGCATCTTCAACGGTCTCGGCGTCGAGACCACGTTGGTATATCGCGGCGAGGAAATTCTGCGCGGATTTGATGGCGACTTGCGCGCCATGCTGCACCAGGAGATGTCGAAAGCCGGCTTACGGGTGATTTGCAACGCTACGCCGGAGCGGGTTGAGCGGCATGCCAACGGCGACAAATCGGTGCTGCTTTCGAACGGCGAGACCCTGAACGCGGGGGAAGTCATGCTGGCGGTCGGCAGGGTGCCCAATACCGAGCAGCTTGGCCTGGAAAATGCCAGTATTGATGTCGCTGCAAACGGCGCCATCGTTGTCGATCCTTTTTCGCGCACCAGCGCCCCTAATATTGCCGCAGTTGGCGATGTCACCAACCGGGTATCGCTAACGCCGGTGGCGATCCATGAGGCCATGTGCTTTATCGAGACCGAATTTGGCGGTAACCCGGTTAGCCCGGATCACGAATTGATCGCCACCGCAGTGTTTAGTGAACCGGAAATCGGAACCATCGGTTTGAGCGAAGAGCAGGCGGGCCAACAGTACCAAACCGTTGACGTTTATCGTGCGGCTTTTCGGCCGCTCAAGCACACGCTTTCAGGACGCGACAGCAAAATGCTGACAAAACTGGTGGTTGATAGTGCTAGCGACCGGGTGCTGGGGGTCCACATTCTTGGCCCCGACGCCGGAGAAATGGCACAATTATTGGCAATCAGTTTGAAAATGGGCGCTACCAAGGCTGATTTCGACCGCACCATGGCGGTTCACCCGACCGCCAGCGAAGAACTGGTCACGTCCTATCAGCCGAGCTATCGGATCATCGATGGTAAGCGGGTTTAATACCAACGCTGATCAATAGTAACCGCCATTGGTGTCAAACCCGATGTTTTCTATCGCATATTCAATGCTTTGAGTGAAGAACCGGACATGGCATTTGCGATGATAGACGGCACTATCGTCAAGGTTCACCGCCATGGCCAGGGCGCTAAAAGCGCGAGGGTCCGTTGACAATTATGGTTGCAGTGTCGGTTTGATCAAACCGACACTGCAATCATGATACTCAACAGGTCCTAGTTTGAATGCTGCCTTTGAGGTTTTGTTGCGAACGCTTTACAAGTTCTTAGCCGGCTGGCAGAAGCGGCACATCCAATGCGCAGGAGCAGCCATGACTTCCGAAGAAATCAATAAACTCGACGCCTATTTCAAACGTGTTTTCCAACTTCCAACGCTCAATGTGCGGGCTCGGCCACGTAAGACCGATTCTTTGGAATTATATAATGGCGAGGAATTTTTGGGGGTCATCTATCGCGATGAGGATGAAGGCGAACTGTCTTACAATTTGACCATGGCAATCCTCGACATCGATCTGGACGAGTAGGCCAATATCGTCTTCCTTTGGTATAAGGGCCTGGTTTCGCGCCGGTCCCGATACGAGACGAATTCAGTGGCACGGAGTTTGCTTATTTGTAACCATTCGTTGCAGATCACTCATAACCGGGCAGAAATTAGATGAATAGTATCGTACTGATAGGGTTCGCGGTCGCTTTTGGGTTGGTTTTTGCCGGCCTGTTTGCAAGCTTGACCGAATTGATCATCGCTGAATATACCAAGTCCGAGGGTGGGGTTGGCGGTTCGCTGCCCGTAGCGGTGGTGATGTGTATGGTAGCCGGGCCATTGATCTTGTTGCGGTTTTCCAGCGACCTGTTGGCGGGCAACCGAATCACCGGGTTTTGGTATGCGGGGACGCTACTGTTTTGTGGCGTTTGGAGCTTTTGCATCGGGGTTTTCGTCGTGCAGTCGGTGCATGCAGTTTTAGTTGCGTTTTAGCGCCCGCCTGATATCCGATAACCTATCTGGGACTGGTGCACGGCGGTAGGCAGAATGCTGCAAACCATCCCGATTTGGCAACGCGGAAGGGGCGGCGATGGCCTTGTATGCAATCGAGGGAAACGAACCGGTTATCGAAGACGCTGACGTGTGGATTGCGCCCAGCGCATCGGTGATCGGCGGCGTGGTATTAAAGAAATCAGCCAGCGTGTGGTTCGGTGTGGTAATTCGCTGCGACAATGAGGCGATCACCATCGGCGAGCGCAGCAATATCCAGGAAAACTCTGTTCTACATACCGACCCGGGATGCCCGATCGAAATCGGCACCGGGTGCACGATCGGCCATCGGGCGATGATCCATGGCTGTACCATCGGCGATAACACGCTGATCGGCATGGGCGCCACAATCCTCAACCGTGCGAAAATCGGCAAGAATTGCCTGATCGGCGCCGGGGCATTGATACCCGAAGGCAAAATCGTCCCCGATAATTCGCTGGTGGTCGGTGTGCCCGGCAAAGTTATACGCCGGATTGATGAAGAGGGCGAAGCCGACTTGCGTCGTTCGGCGGAAATCTATGTGCGCAATGCTAAACGCTTTGCCACTGGCCTAGGGCCTGTTGAAATTCATGATTATGGCGCCGGCTAGACCGATTTGACCGCTGGCAAGGCGCGAAAGGCGCGGTAATCTTGGCCACTTCAAGCCTTTCGCAACGCAGTCCAGGGGCCAAATCGGCAGCGTCCCCGCGGGATTTGATCAAATTGGCCCGCTTTCGCGCCGCTCGTCGTCGAATATGCCCAACATGTCCTTCCCCCTCGCACCACGAAACTGAACCAATTTGATCAAACCGGCACCACAACCATAAATCTCCACAGGCCCTGGCGCTTGTCACGAAGCGTTGGAATAGCTTCCTCGCGCTATCTCTTTGTTTATGCGTGTCATTTTTCCCAAAACCGGTGCCAACTTTTGGGTGACACGCACTAGTCGAATTGGGATAACAAGCGCTCAGGTAGTTACCACTTCTCTCAAAAAGGTTGAAGCCGGCCCGGGGACAACGGGCCGGCTTCCAGTACCTGGTCAGGGTGGGACGGGGAGGTGGGGACTAGACCAGGTCTGTTTGCTTTTGCGCCACCAGATGCGGCGCGGTTAAAGGCTCCTGCTATCGGCAATGTCGGTCCAGCGCCCGGAATGGCGTTGGGATTGGCGTTTCAGATAGCGGTATTTGGTATCGCTCCATTGCAAGATGCGATCGGTCATATTGTCGAGGATGTAGTCCCCGTGATCGGTATGGGCCGTAAGCACAGCGTGGCCATCGCCGTTTTGCTGGCGCACCACCGTGATTAGCAAGGCGGACACCGGCCAGCCGCGCTTGATCAACATAGCTCTTTTTAGCAGTACGAAATCCTCGCAATCACCATAGCGATCCGGATATGCCCAATGTTCCTCAACCCGGTACAGTTCCATGTCCGTGACCTGAACCACCGAAGTGTTGGCGAGCGCGTTGATTTCCACCAAATCGGCCCAGCGTTTGCGGGTTAATTGTGGGCTCGATGCGCTGTTGGAGCGCTGATTGCATTCACTGGGATATTGGCTGCAGAAATTTGCATGGCCGATTGGCTGCGACGTCCGCTTCAGCATCGGCATGTGCGCCGGGTAGTGTTGCTGACTCGCCATCGTTATCGCCGGTAATGCGATTGCGGCAACCAATGCGGCAGCGAATATTGTTTTTGTCCAATTTTTTATCATGTATCACTCCCCTGTTGTTTGCAGGTATGACACACCTATCTTGATATAGAATCAAACTATTCTCTAAGACTGTACGATAATTAAGAACAATATTAGAATAAATTTTCAGAAAATGATATTTATATTTAAACAGTATTTAAAAATAGTTTGAATAAAATTGTAATCATGTTGGTCCTGTGGGCAATCCGCAAATTGGCCAACATCGAGAATTGCTTTGGTATATGGCCCATGCATGGCCCGAGAAACCGGCGCCAGATTGCTAGCGGTTGGTTTCAAATGCAGAAATTTGCATGCATCCTACATGTATCGAAATGAAATATTGCTGCATATCAACATCTTACAACAAGATCATTGCATTTCCAAGCAACCGATGAAATTGGTCAAAATCAATTCAGGCCATCGCACGAATAATCGCCGCCGGGAGACAGAAGCACGGCTGGCGATGGTCCGGTCCCTGTTTTCAATAGGGTGAAATACACGAACAAATCCAATCGCTCGGGGGCGATTGTTTCGTGGGAGGGGAAATGGAATGCTGATTGTATCAGCGGAGGATCCTGTCGCTAGTATCAAACGGTATCTAAAGATTGCAGAAACCCAGGCGAGTTCTATTGATAATTGTCACGAACTCAAGCAGCATATTTCAAAGGCTCTGCAGGAATTAAACCGGCTTGGCGCTAGATCCGACGGTACCATGCCTGAGGCGTTTCTTAGGGTATTGGGCGAAAGCACCGAATGCGGCGGGTCAACCAACTAGAGCCGCGTCACCCAAAAGTGGGTACCGGTTTTGGGAAAAAAGACACCCATAAACAAAGAGATGCGCGACGAAGCTATTCCAACCCACACTACACGACAATTTTGGTTGAGAGCGTGAATTGATGGTATTTTGAACGCTTCATTTGCCAATGGCGTCGTTCGATGTCGATACCGTTATTAACCCACGCTCTCGGTGTGAATTTATCGTGTCATCTTGGTTTGAACAAGAGCCGCATTGAGACGCTTATTGTGATCATTGTTGGTCTTGTGAATGGCCGCACGGTAAATTTGCGCCACATTGCTTGCCAGTTTTGCGGTCCTGCCAAACACGCATCCAACTACCGCCGCCTGCAGCGGTTTTTCAGTATGTGCGTCTTGATAATGATTGGGTGGCGCGGATGATGGTGCGCCTGTTGAACCAGTGCGGACCCCATGCCAGACCATGGCTGCTGGCACTTGATCGCACCAACTGGAAGGTTGGGTCGCGCGATATCAATATATTGATGCTGGCGCTGGTGACACGCCGGTTTCGCGTGCCGCTGATGTGGGTAATTCTTGACAAGCCGGGCAGCAGCAATAGCGCCGAACGCATCACGTTGATGCGGCGTTATCTGGCTTTGTTTGGCGCATCATCGGTTCGAATGCTACTGGCTGACCGGGAGTTCATCGGTCACGACTGGTTTGATTTCCTCAACAAAAACAACATCCCCTTCGCCATTCGCATCAAGAAGGCGATGCATTTGACACAACAAGACGGATCAAAATGGTCGTTTCAAACATTGTTGCGCAGACACCGTTCGATCAAAACAATCAGGACATGGTCGGGCTGGTTGACAGATATCGAGCGCAGGCAGAACAACCCGTTGAACTTTGCAGCACGGCGCATCAAAGACGGCGATTGGCTGATCATCGCCTCCAATCGAGAACCCAAAGATGGGTTGCGCAAATACCGCAAAAGATGGGCCATCGAATGCCTGTTTGGTGACACCAAAAAGCGAGGCTTCAACATTGAAGACACCCGCATTATACCAAGGGAACTTAATATTGACCTATTTGATGGATGCAAACCGGTTGATCCGGCGAGGCGCGAAGCGTAGCGCGATGCCGGGGTATCGGGCAAGTTTCGCAACACCGTTGGAAACGTATGGGCAAAAACCAGCACCGTGGTTTTGCGATAATCACCAGTTTAAAACCCAAGCGCAGGGCGCTTTTCGGTGCCCAAAATCGGGCGGGAAAGCGCCTTTGGTGGGCCGGTTTGCTCCACCACGAGATGTTGCATCGGGTTGAAAAATCGGCGCTATTTGGCCGCACGATTTTGTTCGCTGACGTCGTTAGAGCCCGCTTGTGGTGGATCCGCACCACGGCACGGTCGCCGCCTAGTCAGCAAACAAAATCGCGGCGGTCAAATGGGTCAATATTAAATTTCCTTGGTATTACCGATCCGGGCAAACTCGATCTGTGGCTGGCAATAATCGCTCTTACAATGAGTTGGACCTATCGTTGCGCCAGCAAAACCATCGGGCTTTCCCCGATCAGGAAAAAGAGCCATGGATACAAGGAAAAATCATGGTTCAGAACCGGACTTGATCAACTCAGAAGATGGATCATTCACCAGCCAGAAAAGGCAGCAAGGGTCTGGATGAAGCTATGGCCAAAGAAAAAATCAACCCTCAAATCCGCCGGAGTCGTGTAGTGTGAACGATATGACAAACGCGATGACAACTATCTCGCATCAATCAAACTCGCATCATTGAGAATTTGGCTCAGATTTAATGAGTCCTGACCCTAGGGTCCAAACTCAATCATTTTGTTGAATTTCTGTAGCAAATCAGATTCAGATTGAACGATCAAAGGATTGGAGACCTGGATGGCTCATTTGTTTTGGCTTTCTGACGCCCAATGGGCGGTGATTGAACCCCATTTACCCATGAACCAGCCCGGAGCACGTCGGGTGGATGACCGCCGGGTGATCTCGGGCATTATTCATGTGCTCAAAACAGGATGCCGATGGTGTGACTGCCCTGGCGAATACGGCCCTTCGACAACGATCTACAACCGCTTCAACCGCTGGTCCCGCCGTCGGTTCTGGGTCGATCTGGTGGAGGCATTGGCTACCTCAGGTGCGGTGACGAAGAGCACGTCCATCGACTCAACCTATATCAAGGCGCATCGTTCGGCACATGGCGGTAAAGGGGGGCGAAAATCCAGGCCATTGGCCCCTCGCGCGGTGGCCAAACCACCAAAATCCATGCCCTCACAGACGTCATAGGCCGCCCCTTTGCCTTCATGCTCACAGCAGGCAATGTATCGGACACCAAAGCCGCACCCACTTTGCTGACAGGTTTGAGGGGCGCACGATATGTTCTGGGCGACAAGGGATACGATGCGAATGCGCTTCGAAAAGCTTTGCGCAATGCGGCCATGGTTCCTGTGATCCCCGGCCGCTGCAATCGAAAACGCAAAATCATCTACGACAAAGCCCGCTACAAAGAACGCCACCTCATCGAAAATGCATTCTGCCGTCTCAAGGACTTTCGAAGAGTGGCAACCCGCTACGACAAACTCGCAAGAAACTTCCTGTCCGCCGTAGCGCTGGCAACACTCGTCGCCTTCTGGTTATGATTGAGTCTGGACCCTAGGACAAAGCAATCATAGGAAAGGGGCAACTATTGTTAATACCAAGACTTTTGAAGCATGGAAACCATTGGTCATTTGTAGCGAGTGGGCTACTTACCATATTGGCAACCCCATCATCTGTTGTTTTTGCGCAGATGGATGGCTATCGAAGTTCATTCTTCGGTAGCTCCGTAGATGGCGTTCCCACCATTAACGAGCAATCATATAGTGAAGAATTTTCTTACCACCGCAGAGAAAGTCCAAACCACCTGCTTTTCTTCAATTCAGGAGAAGTGACTTTCACACAAATCGTTGGAAATGATGAGACAGCAAAAGTTCCAATTTTTGTGGGAGAATGGGAATGCGGCAATTGGGGGAGGCATGTGTTTGCGGAGCCCTGCCCTGCCCCCGAATTTTCATCCAGTTCTGATTAGAGTCACAACCTGATTTACGCCGTTTGGCGCGGTGGTAGCAAGCAGGCCGGGAGTGGAACCCTCATATTGTGGAACGGGAGGCACGCTTGCGGTTAGTTTGGCGGCATAGGCTGCCGGTGTTTGATAGTCCAATGCTGAATGCGGTCTTTGTTCGTTGTAGTCACAAACCCATTTGGCAATCTCCTGTTTGGCGTGGGAGAGACCGAAGAACAGGGTCTCGTTCAGCAACTCGTCACGCATGCGGCCGTTGAAACTTTCGACAAAGCCATTTTGCATGGGTTTGCCTGGCGCAATGTAATGCCAATTGATTTTGTGATCCTTCGACCATGCAAAGATCGCATTGGATGTCAGTTCGGTTCCGTTGTCAGAGACAATCATCCCGGGTTTGCCATGCCGGTCGATGATGGCCGTCAGTTCCCGGGCAACACGCCGCCCGGAAATCGATGTATCGGGGATTGCCCCCAGACATTGCTTGGTCACATCATCGATGATGTTGAGAACCCGAAACCGCCGCCCATTGGCGAATTGATCATGAACGAAATCCAACGACCACCTGGCATTGGGCTTGGCTTCCACCACAATGGGTGCCCGCGTTCCCACGGCTCTGCGGCGGGCGCGGCGCTTGCGAACCCCCAACCCTTCCTCCCTGTAAAGCCGGTAGATGTGGTTGATGCCATCGGCTTTGATTCACACCGCAAATTGCACGGTGCAATTTACCAGCTGGACACCTCTAATTTCCGGTGATTTGAGAGCGATTGTGTGCTTTGCGAGTGTGACGGGGCGAGATTCTCTGGATTGACGTGTATTTCTTGGTCATTTGAGCGCCGGATTGTTTGTTCCGGCAGCTCAATTGCCCGAGTTTGGCTCTATGCGGGCGCAGTTTTCCCGTTGAGCCACGCGAGGCGCTGGAAATTGTAGACGAGATTGGCCATGCCGATTTTGGTGGTGGCGCGGGCGATGCCCCTCTCATGGTTTGCTAGCAAACCACTGCCGGGCAGTGAATGGTGCGAATGAACAAAGCCATCGGGCCTTTCAGTTTAGCGAAGGGATGCTCGACGAAGGCGCGGACTTTGGAGCGTTTTGCGTTAGCCTTTGAGGCACGTTCAGACATCGGCTTGCCCTTCGGTTTCTTGGTATGGATGTTTGATACAAATCCGTTTTTGGTCAGCCAGGTCTCGTTCTTTTTGGAGCGATAGGCTGTATCGGCCCACACGGTAGAACCGGTGTTGTCACGGCTGACCAGATCCGACAATTGCGCCCCGTCATAGCGCGATGCATGGGTAGCTTTCCACGTGCGGATCAGCCCGTGTTCCCGGTCAATCGATATATGGTTCTTGTAGCCAAAGGCCGGAATGGCAATGTCGATCGCGTGTTTGGTTCCATCAGGCTTTTGTTTGGCCTTGGAATACTTGACCGTCCATCCATTGCCCGGCAGGCAAGCGAAGCGCCGCCGTAAGGGAGCGTCCGTGTCTTTCTGGGCCAGCTTGGCGGGATTGTCCTTCCAGGCCCCGGGAACCTTGCCTTCCTTGATGTCGGCCTTCTCGCCGTCACTATTGCGCTGCTTGGGCGCGGCAACAATCGTGGCGTCAACGATCTGCCCGCCCATGGCGAGGTATCCGGACCTGGCCAGATGCTTGTCGAACCGGGCAAACAGATTGTCCATCGCACGCGCCTGGGTCAGATGCTCACGAAATAACCAGATCGTCTTGGCATCCGGCACATCATCGCCGATCGACAGGCCCAGGAAGCGAATAAACGAGAGGCGGTCATTGATAACAAATTCTGTCTGATCATCGCCGAGATTGTACAGCGCCTGCAGCACCAGAATTTTGAACATCAAAATGGTGTCATAGGCCGGCCGGCCACCTTTCGAACCATCAAAGCGCTTCAACGCTTTCGCAAGCGGCATGCGGAAAACCCGCCAGGGCACGATCCGCTCAAGCTTCTCAAGAGGATCACCGGCCTTGCTCAGCCGCTCATAACGCTCATCAGCATCCCAAAAACCCACCTGACCCGCCATCACAAAACCTCCCGCGATTCAACAACGCGAGTGAATCACAGATCAGACAAAATGGAGAGGTAATTCGAGGTGTCCAGCTGTTGAACTTCGAGTTGATTTTGATGCGCGGTATCTTCGCTTGCTTGCTAAGCGGTGTAGGGATGCCAAACAAAGCCGTCGCTTATTGTCGGTTGCAGCCGTTTATGACGGTATGAACCGGTCAGAGGCGGCACGGATCGGCGGCATGGATCGTCAGGTCCTGTGTGATACCAAGGAAATTTAATATTGACCCATTTGACCGCCGCGATTTTGTTTGCTGACTAGGCGGAAACCGTGCCGTGGTGCGGACCCACCACAAGCGGCTCTAACGACGTCAGCGAACAAAATCGTGCGGCCAAATAGCGCCGATTTTTCAACCCGATGCAACATCTCGTGGTGGAGCAAACCGGCCCACTAAAGGCGCTTTTCCGCCCGATTTCGGGCACCGAAAAGCGCCCTGTGCTTGGGTTTTAAACCGGTGATTATCGCAAAACCACGGTGCTGGTTTTTGCCCATACGTTTCCAACATCGTTGCGAAACTTGCCCGATACCCTGGCCCAATACCTTGGCCCAATACCCTGGCATCGCGCCGCGTTTTGCGCCTAGCGCTTGTCACGAAGCGTTGGGATAGCTTCGTCGCGCTATCTCATTGTTTATGCGTGTCATTTTTCCCAAAACCGGTACCCACTTTTGGGTGACGCGCTCTCGCCGGATCAACCGGTTTGCCTCCATCAAATAGGTCAATATTAAGTTCCCTTGGTATGACTGGGTTCACCGTTTCAATGCCGCTGGCCCGGACGGTCTTGTGGACCGTAAAGCGCCGGGTGCCAGGCGGCGATTGACTGAAGAGCAAATGAATGAGCTTGAGGCCATCGTCGCGGCTGGCCCTGACACGGCTACCACCGGTCTGGTTCGTTGGCGCTGCCGCGATCTTCAAGAGCTTATCGAGGAACGTTTTGGTGTTGCTTACAAGGAACGGGCGGGTTGCTTATCTGCTGAGGAAACTGGGTTTTTCGCGCATCTCCGGCCGTCCGCAACACCCAAAGCAGGATGAGCGGGTTATCATACCAAGAAAAGCTAATATTGACTCCTATGACCGGAGTTTCCAAGGGTTTTGACTAGGGTCTGTGGACATTCACCTTGATGCGATAAGCGCCGCGACAAGGTTCCAGTTGGCAGCGTAGCTGTTATCGGTTTTATCGTAACGCGTTGCGATGCCACGAAATTCCTTGATCTTGGCGAAGTAGTTTTCAACCAAATGCCGCCAACAATAGGCCTCTTCATCGTATTCTCGCTGCACAATCCGATTTGATTTGGGCGGGATAACGGCGGTTGCGCCCCGGTCTTCCAGCTCCTCCAGAAGCCAGTTTGCGTCAAACGCTTTATCCGCCAGCAAAGCGGCGAATGACACGCCCTTGATCAGCGGTGCCACGCCCCTCATGTCATGCGCCTGTCCCGGTAGCAGCATGAAACGCACAAGATTACCAAGCGCGTCCACCAGCGCCACGATCTTGGTGGTCAACCCACCGCGCGAGCGCCCGATGGCCTGATTTTGAGTCCCCCTTTTGCGCCGGTTGCCTTTTGGTGAACCGAAACAATGGTGCCATCAATCATGGCGTATTCGAGGTCTGGGTCATTGCTCATGGCTTTGAAAAGACTCTCGAAAACACCCTGCTCGGCCCATCGTCGGAACCGGCGAAACTGGCTGTTCCAGTTGCCAAATTTCGTCGGCAGATCGCGCCAGGGAGACCCCGTGCGCACCCGCCAGAACACCGCTTCCAAAAACAACCGGTTGTCGCCGCCTGTCCGGCCACTGTCTGTTGCCTTGCCGGGGAGCAAAGGCGCAAGGCGTTCCCAGACCCGGTCATTCAAAACAAATCGCTTTTCGTCCATTACAAACTCCCTTTTGGAAGCTTGAATCAGAAATCAACGCTTTTGGGAATCCTGAATGTCCACAGACCCTAGTGGTTCGATTCTAACATTTGCGTCCCGTTGCAACACTTAGGTTTGCAAATGGACCCTTCTAGGGTCCAGACTCAATCATAACCAGAAGGCGACGAGTGTTGCCAGCGCTACGGCGGACAGGAAGTTTCTTGCGAGTTTGTCGTAGCGGGTTGCCACTCTTGGAAAGTCCTTGAGACGGCAGAATGCATTTTCGATGAGGTGGCGTTCTTTGTAGCGGGCTTTGTCGTAGATGATTTTGCGTTTTCGATTGCAGCGGCCGGGGATCACAGGAACCATGGCCGCATTGCGCAAAGCTTTTCGAAGCGCATCCGCATCGTATCCCTTGTCGCCCAGAACATATCGTGCGCCCCTCAAACCTGTCAGCAAAGTGGGTGCGGCTTTGGTGTCCGATACATTGCCTGCTGTGAGCATGAAGGCAAAGGGGCGGCCTATGACGTCTGTGAGGGCATGGATTTTGGTGGTTTGGCCACCGCGCGAGGGGCCAATGGCCTGGATTTTCGCCCCCCTTTACCGCCATGTGCCGAACGATGCGCCTTGATATAGGTTGAGTCGATGGACGTGCTCTTCGTCACCGCACCTGAGGTAGCCAATGCCTCCACCAGATCGACCCAGAACCGACGGCGGGACCAGCGGTTGAAGCGGTTGTAGATCGTTGTCGAAGGGCCGTATTCGCCAGGGCAGTCACACCATCGGCATCCTGTTTTGAGCACATGAATAATGCCCGAGATCACCCGGCGGTCATCCACCCGACGTGCTCCGGGCTGGTTCATGGGTAAATGGGGTTCAATCACCGCCCATTGGGCGTCAGAAAGCCAAAACAAATGAGCCATCCAGGTCTCCAATCCTTTGATCGTTCAATCTGAATCTGATTTGCTACAGAAATTCAACAAAATGATTGAGTTTGGACCCTAAGTACCTATGCAAATCACCTGTTCTATGATTTGTTCCCCGTCAGCACCAATGGGATCAATTAGGATGATTGCTTAAGGGAGAGTTTTTGGCTCATCTTCACCACACAGGAGTGAAGAATGAGACATACACCTAAACGCCATACCGATGCGGCTGATCGCACGGTCAAGGACATCCGGCGCAAGACGCGCAAGCGCTATTCGTCTGAAGACAAGATACGCATCGTCCTTGCCGGACTTCGTGGCGAGGACACGATTGCTGAGCTTTGTCGCCAGGAGGGTATTGCACAAAGCCAGTATTATTCTTGGTCCAAGGAGTTCCTCGAAGCGGGCAAGAAGCGCTTGGCAGGTGACACAACACGCGAGGCCAACACCGGTGAAGTACAGAGTCTGCGCCGTGAGGCGCGTGATCTGAAAGAGGTTGTTGCTGAACAAACGCTTGAACTGCGCCTGCTCAAAAAAAGCATGATCGCAGATGGGGAGGATATCGAATGAGGTATCCTGCATCAGAGAAACTGGAGATCATACGGCTGGTTGAGCAATCACATTTACCGACCAAGCGAACTATCGATAAACTGGGCATTCCTCGAACCACGTTTTACCGATGGTACGACAAGCATCTTATCGGCGGTGTCGAAGCTTTAGAAGATCGCTCTCCCAAGCCTTTGCGTGTCTGGAACCGTATTCCGGACGAGGTTCGCCAGCAGATAGTCGATCTTGCACTGGAAGAGCCAGAGCTATCACCAAGAGAACTGGCTGTGCGGTTCACTGATATCCAAAGATACTTTGTCTCGGAGGCCAGCGTTTACAGGCTGTTGAAGGCCCACGACCTCATCACCAGCCCAGCCTTTGTGGTGATCAAGGCTGCCGATGAGTTCCGTGACAAGACGACGGCCATCAATCAGATGTGGCAGACGGATTTTACCTACATCAAGATCGTTGGCTGGGGCTGGTATTATCTGTCGACCATTCTAGACGACTTCTCACGCTACGTAGTGGCCTGGAAACTGTGCGCCACAATGAAGACAAGTGATGTCACCGATACGCTGGAACTGGCCTTGCAGGCATCAGGCTGTGACCAGGTTACTGTTCAGCACAAACCACGATTGCTGTCTGACAACGGAGCCAGTTACGTCTCCGGTGAGCTTGCAGACTGGCTCGGCTCACAGGACATGGATCACGTTCGCGGTGCCCCATACCATCCACAAACCCAAGGTAAGATCGAACGCTGGCATCAGACATTGAAGAACCGCATCCTGTTGGAAAACTACTTCCTACCCGGTGACCTCAACGCCAGCATTGAACGCTTCGTGGAGCACTACAACCACCATCGTTACCACGAGAGCCTCAAAAACCTCACTCCCGCAGACGTCTACTTCGGACGCGACCAAACCATTCTGCTCGAACGCGAAAGGATCAAACGCAACACATTCAAACAGCGGCGCTTGCAATACCGCAATCAAGCCGCATAAGATCAACAAAATGATGAGCCAATATCTCGCTTAATCTAAGCTGCAATCAAGCCTAAAAACCCTGACGACGGACATATGATTCACTGGGCGTATGGCTCAAAAGAATTTATTTGGAATAGACAATCAACTGAAACGCCTGAGTGATTTGGGTGATCAACTGGAAACTTTGGATACGGTCGTTGACTTTGAGGTCTTTCGACCGGATTTGATCATGGCTTTGCATCGCAGTGATGGCTCGAAGGGCGGTCGTCCACCCTATGACGTTGTCACGATGTTCAAAATACTGGTCATACAGGCGATGAATGATTTGTCTGATGAGCGTCTTGAATTCCTGATCAATGATCGGCTGTCGTTCATGCGGTTTTTGGGGTTTGAACCTGGCCAGCGGATGCCGCACGCACGCACCATATGGCTCTACCGCGATCTTCTGACCCGGGCCGATGCGATTGATACCTTGTTCCAAAAATGTGACGCGATGATTACTGAAAAGGGCTATTTGGCAATGGGTGGCCAGATCGCGGATGCCACAATTGTACCTGCTCCCAAGCAGCGATTGAAGGATGAAGAGAAGGCTCAGATCAAAGAAGGCAAAAGTGCTGACGAGATTTGGGGCAACTCCCACAAGGCACGTCACAAAGACACCGATGCGCGCTGGTCGATCAAATATTCCAGGGCCAAAACTGCCGCCGATGGCAGCAAGAAGGCCGGGCATGTGGATATTGCCATTCCCGCATTTGGTTTTAAAAATCACATCGCCACAGATCGGCGCTTTGGTTTTATCCGTGGCTTTGAAGTCACCGGGGCCTCTGCTTATGACGGCCGGTATTTGCGTGATGTTCTCAGCAAAGATAATACGGCATCAGATGTGTGGGCTGACAGTGCTTATCGCTCAAAGAAGAATGAAACATGGCTGGTAAACAATGGGTTCAAATCCCGCATCCACCAAAAGAAACCAAAGGGTCGCCCCATGCCACAGCGGACAAGAATAGCCAATGCAAAACGCTCAAGCGTTCGTTCCAAAGTCGAGCATGTGTTTGGCGATCAGAAAACCCGCATGGGCCTGTTTGTCAGAACCATCGGTATAGCTCGTGCGAAAGTCAAAATCGGCATGATCAATATCGCCTATAACATGCGTCGCCTGATCTATCACGAAAGACTGAACGCAGCATAAGTGTGTCCAAAATCTACCAAAATGGCTCAAACCGACAGGGTTTGGGCAAACTCCTTTGCCCCGTAGGGAAACGGTAATTCCAAAAACCAGTAAATCAAGCCGTCATCGCTAATTCGCCGGTTAATAGAACCCTCCAACTGGATGAAAATTCGGGGGCAGGTCAGAGGTTTTTGCGGGTGTCCAGCTCTTCGGCCAGGTTCAGCAATCCGGTTTTGTGTTTGATGATCTTGTCTGTAGAATGCAACATTGTGGTCTTCTTTCGTTTTGTGGTTGGTGTGCACCACCATCAAAACGGATAACCACTCTCTCTTGCAAGAGACGCGCCGCGCCTAATTCACTCCGGTGAAAAATGACACGCAAAAGGGCGCGGTGTCAGATTAAGTCGGAACTAATTCAGTTAAATGATGCCCCGCATCACCCTTCGGGACACGCCTTGCCGGCAAACGAATTTGGGCCATCATATGGGTCAATAGTAACTTTTCTTGGTATTATCCTCAAATGGATCAAGGCTCTTTGGTTCAAAATCTGGATCACATCGATACTCAATCAATCAGCCAAATCCGTGTAGTTCGCGTTCGACTAATTAGCGTTGAACAGCCCTGAGGAAAAAGACCGTCAGGCATTACTTTGTCAACCGGACATTATTTCTAGTACCAGCGTTAGAACATTTTCCCTCTAGTTTGAAGAAGAAATCCATATGTCTATAACCTCTGGGATAAAGATCTTCCCAACCAATTTGTCGTGTCTCATTACATCCTAAACCTCCAAAAATATCAAGTTTTGTATATTTACGTTGTTGCACTCCATCAATGCCAATTCGATTTGAATATTTTGGATCATTACTCCTGATAGGTGGGCATTTTCTTCCACTATATCCACAATACCATTTATAATGATAACTAGACTTCTTTATGTAATATACCATATATAATCGCTCGTAACCTGATATATCAATCCAGTCTGAATTACTCGATGTCTGTCTTGGGGGAGGATACCTATATTTCATATATAACAAATTAACTCTCTTGCCAGTTACTTTATCGTAGCCTTTCAATACTACGTCCTTGCTGAGTTCGCCATTCGCACTGTCAAGACGAAACCGCAAGGATGAAAGCATGTTGGGCGCAACAGCTTCAGACCTAACTTTAACAGGCATCGATTCTTGGCCATAAAGTTTGGCAAAAATAGTAGGTACATTATATTCAGCCTCCAACAACACGAACATACCGTTGCCGGAATTCCGTTTCTGGTATTTCGTTACAACGCCGAGGGCATTTTGCGCACTATAGAATTGCATTGCGAATTCTTTTGTCCCACCATTGCTAATCGCTGTTGTCGCCAAGACGGCGCTATCCAGGGAGTCCTGCATATGGGCTTCAATACGATATTTTTGGGTATAGTCCACAGCGACAGCAACACTCAACAACACCGGCAGCGCCACTAGCGAAAAAATAATGACGATTGTGCCCTTTTGATTTGTGAGAAATTTTCTCGCCAAACTTTCCATAATTGACCTCCAAAAACATAAATATCAGTTAGCTGTTTTAGCGCACGGAAATTTACCGATAGTTTATAGACATCGCTAAGAAGATGTTAAATATACCGATATTTTTTGACCTGTCCTTGTCCTCAAGGAGCGCAAATCCCGCTTTCTGATTGTGGTGAAACTGGCTCAGGGCTGTTCAACGCTAATTACTTGTATCGGTATTTTAGAGGTCTATTGAAGTCGAGTGCGTTACGCCGGAGGGCATCAGCGATGTTTTGTTCGCCGTTGGTGCGCAGTATATTGAGGGCGAAACTGCGGGCTCTCGACGCGCCTTCTTGTCTGTCGAAGGCGGGTTCGATGAAGTGGCAGAGGTTTTTGCTGCCGGCCGCAACCGACACTGAAGCGCCAAATACGCTTCAACCAGTTCCTCCTTGCTCAACCTCGGCAAATCACCGCGTTCCATAAGCACATGGATTCAGAACCGAGACCGTTTGGCAAGAGGTGAGCAATTACATTTCATCCCCGTGATCACTGGTCTCATGCATCCGATTCCACCGGCATTAATTCTCTCGTACTTGCTGATTGATAGAATAGTAAAATTGTAACCGATAATGCAGGTATTTATAGAAATTCAGACTTTATTGTTGACTGTTGATGATAAGAAAGATGCTGAGATGACCCACGACGGAATGGTTCCAATGAGTTCACATCAAACCACGGATAGAAAACGATCTGGTGAAGCTCCAAACCTGCGGCCGATAACCGGAGGAATACCGGAGATGGGTGAATCCGGGCCCTTAGAATATCTGTGCACCATGCAGCAAGGAATGGTTGTTTGGTCCAAAGACGGGGAATGTGAGTTTTTTAATCAACAGATGGTTGATCTGAATGAGCTGGCCGAGAATCAGATATTTTTGGGCTACAAACGAACATCGATGCTGCAAAAAAACGTAAGGCGCGGAACCACAGATTCCATTTCCATGGAAGAACTGGAAGAAAAATTCGCAACGAATAAGCCGTTTATATTTGACCGAAAGACAAAGTCTGACCGTACAATCGTTGCCGCAGTTCGGCCCAGGCGGTGTGGCGGTCATGTGGTGACCTTTGCCGATGTGACTGATAAGCGATTGTATGAAACTGAACTTGCAGACGCGAAAAAGGAAGCCGACCTAGCCAAAGAACAGGCCCAGACGGCCCTGACCCAGGAAACGAGGCGCAAACATCAATCGAAATTACTGGGTGAACTGGGCGAATGGCTACAAACCTGCAAATCTCTGGAAGAATTGTACAAAGTAATTGCGCGCTTTATGGACACGCTGTTTTCCGGCAGTACTGGAGAATTGTTTGTTTATAGCAACTCTCGTGATGTGCTGGAATCTGCCTGTTTGTGGAACCATGGCGTCGCGCATCGCCATATCCACGCTGATGATTGCTGGGCATTGCGGCGCGGTCGAATTTTCAAATATGGGTTTGGACTGGTAGATTTTCCATGCACCCACATTGATCACGTTACGGACAATGAAGACGGAGGCGACAAAAAAGGGCGTTACGTTTGTTTGCCCATCGTCGCCCATGGGGACACGGTAGGTCTGCTGCATATCGATTTTGCCAACTACAGAAACCCTGAAACACAATCTCATACCGCAGATGAAGAGACGGTCAGTTTTGCCATACAGTGTTCGGAACAAATCAGCCTGGCAATCGCCAATGTTCGTCTACGCGATGAATTGCGGGATCAGTCTACGAAAGACCCCCTGACAGGCCTATTTAACAGACGCTACTTTCTGGAAAGCTGTCGAAAAGCCTTTACCGACGCCCAAAAGAATGATGGTTCGGTTGGCCTTATTTCCTTTGACGCCGATAATTTCAAACAATTCAATGATAATCACGGGCATGATGCCGGCGATATGGTGCTACGCGCGATTAGCGAAGTCATGCAGCAGGTCTGCGATCAAAGTGGCACGCCGTGCCGGTATGGTGGCGAGGAGTTCACAATTGTTCTACCTGAATTAAATATGGCAGAATCCCACGAGATTGCAGAAAAAATCCGAAAAGAAGTGGATGAATTGCGAATCCGCTATGGTGATTCCGTCCTGCCAAAAATCTCCATCTCAGTGGGCGTTGCAACCTACCCGCAATTTGGCTTGAACCCTCAAGAAGTACTGTCTGCCGCAGATAAAGCTTTGTACAAAGCAAAGGATCAGGGCAAAAACATTGTGGTGACCGCGCAAAAATGAGGGACATCGCGCTGCCGGCCTGCATTGATCAAATCGAATTGCCCCGAGTTTCCTTGGGTGTCATCCAAAAGTGGGCACCGGTTTTGGGAAAAATGACACGCATAAATAAAAAACAGCGCGACGAAGCTATTCCAACGCTTCGTGACAAGCGCTAGCCGGCCACGAGGGCAAGGCTGTCCGCGATGCAATCACAAAGGCCGGTGCAAGACCGTGGTTCCTGCCGCCTTATACCAAGGGAAGTTAATATCGAGCCATCACATGGGTCAATATTAACTTCCCTTGGTATTAGATGTCCAACTCGCGACATCAATTAGAGGGCAAATTGTCAGAAATAGTCATCACGCGCGAAGCTGGTATAAGCCGATTTCAGGTAAACACAAATTGCGCTTTGCTGAAACCTTGAATATATAACAGTGCCGCCAAATCTCCATGGTCAATCCTAGCATTGGCCCGGTTTTTCAGGGCACCAGCACCATGAAAAGCAACGCCCAGGCCGGCTGCTTCGATCATTTTGATGTCGTTGGCGCCATCACCCACGGCGAGCACGTCACAGGGTTTCAGTTTGTGTTCATCACACAGTCTATTCAGGGTTTCCAGTTTTGCAGTTCGCCCCAGGATTGGTTCGTGAACTTCCCCAGTCAACCTGCCATTTTCAAATACCAGTTCATTTGCCTGGTGGTCATGGAAGCCAATACGTTCTGCGATGCGCTGGGTAAAAAAACTAAACCCTCCAGAAACCAGAATGCATTGCGCACCGTTCTGGCGCATGGTTTGAACAAGGGTGCGCGCGCCTTCCTTCAGCGAAATTCGATCCTCATAGACTTTTTCAAGTTGTGAATAATCCAGCCCTTTCATCAATGCCATGCGCTGGCGCAGAGCATCAGAAAAGCTGATTTTACCCTCAACCACTTTGGTGGTGATTTCCCTGATCCGGGTTCCAGCGCCAAAGGCATCGCCTAACTCATCAATGCACTCCTGATCGATGACAGTTGAATCCATATCAGAGATTAGAAGTTTTTTTCGCCGCCCGGCAACAGGCGTGCACACAGCGTCTATTGGCTTGCCAGACAAGGCATCACGCGCCTGCTCAGCAAGTTTGAAAGCGCCAAGTGGCGAATCAAAGAAAAGATCGCAAGCTTCATTTTTGGCCAACCACACAAGTTTACCGGAGACAGCTATGTGTTCGCGCACGCTATCGATGTGAATCTGTTCAAGCGGAAATAAATTAGCGTTGCCAACCAATGTTAGAACATATGAAGTCATCAAAATGCTGGCATTCCCTTTTTAACCGTACCCACTTCCCGCGCTTCGGTCTGCCTTTCATTGACACAACAATGCCTGGAACCTAGTGTTACAACATGAACGAAAATTGGACTATACCACGAAATAGCAATTGGTCTATATCTGAGCAGGCTCGCAAATCCTGGGATCGGAAGGTCCCTTATTATTTACGCTTCAGAGATCATTTCACAGCCATGATTGAAGCGGGTACACTGGCACCTGGCAGCAAGTTTCCGCCGGAACGGGCTTTGGCTGAAGATTTTTCCATTACTAGAATGACTGTACGCCAGGCATTGATGCGGATGGAGGCTGAAGGTCTTATTTTCCGTGAGGATCGACGCGGATGGTTTGTTTCACCACCTCGGGTTCACTACGATCCGACTGCAAATACCAGTTTTTCTGAAAGCATTGCCAAACAGGGCCGTATTGCCGGCACGAAAGTCCTATCAAATCAGCGTGTTGCTGCGTCCCAGTGGGAAAGCACACATTTGAATTGTGCGGTCGGCGACCCTGTTTTTGTTGTATCCCGCCTGAGGACGGTTGATGAACGTGCGGTTTTGGTTGAAAAAATTCATGTCAATGCAGAGCGCTGTCCAAACCTTCTAAATTACCCGCTCGATCAATCAATGACTGGATTGATGGCAAGGGAATTCGGCATCATTGAGCATCGGACCCAGATTAATATGCGTCCTGCAGCTCTGTCGGAAGAACCGGCCAGGGCTCTTGGTGTAGCCGTTGGCACACCTGGCCTGTATTTGTCGCGAACAATTGTTGATCAATTCAATCAGGTCGTCGAACTGGATGAGGAATTCTGGCGGCACGACGCTATTGATATCTGCATTTCGGCAGCCGGGAGAAATGAAAATATCACGCCTGAACAGCCTTAAAACGGGAGAAAATGCATCATGGGAAGCCAGTCGCCTATTGTGCAGGTCAAGGACATCTGCAAAACATTTGAAATCCCAGGGCGCCTACCCATTCATGCGCTGCAACATGTTACCAATCATGTGGATAGGGGCGAAGTGCTGGTAGTCATCGGGCCCAGCGGCTCGGGTAAGAGCACATTTTTGCGTGCTCTCAACGGGCTGCAGCCGGTCGATAGCGGTACAATCATCATTGGCGGGGTAGAGCTTACGTCTTCGAAGACCGACCTTAACAAGTTGCGCCAGGGCGTTGGCATGGTCTTTCAGCATTTTAATCTATTCCAGCACAAAACGGCACTGGAAAACATCACCATGCCGCAAATAGTTGTCCTCAAACGTTCTCAGGATGAAGCCGTAGACATCGCCAGAAAACTGCTTGACCGGGTTGGCATTGGTGACAGGGCCGATAACTATCCATCTGAGCTTTCTGGGGGACAGCAACAACGTGTCGCCATCGCCCGCTCGCTGGCCATGACCCCTAAGGTGATGCTGTTTGATGAGGCCACATCTGCGCTTGATCCTGAAACCGTCGGCGGTGTTCTTGAATTGATGAAAAATCTGGCTGAAGAGGGAACAACCATGGTTGTCGTTACCCACGAGATGGGTTTTGCCCGCGAAGCAGCTGACCGGGTAACCTTTATGGATGAAGGTAAGATTGTTGAAGAGGGCTCACCTGAAAATATTTTCGATAACCCGCAGAACCAGCGCACCAAACTGTTTCTGAGTCAGATTATCTGACAAAAATATTTGGTATAGACCAACAATTTTATTTGGTATACTCTTTGCAGGCAAAAACTTCAGAAGCCTTTCATCGACGGCGCTCAAAGTGCCATCGACCAGGGAAAGACCAAAGGGAGAATGGACTTATGAAAAGACTCACAAAATTACTGGGATTGGGTATATGCGCGCTTGGACTGAGTGTTTTTGCCCAGTCGGCATTGGCAGACGCATTAAACGATATTGTCAAGCGTGGCGAATTGCGCGTTGCTGTGCAAACACAGGGCCCGCCTGTCAGTTTCGTCGACAAGAACGGAGAACGTACCGGTTTTGCCATTGAGGTCGTCAAAATGATGGCCGAGGACATCGGTGTTGAACTCAAATTGCTTGACTACGACTGGAAGGGGCTGATCCCTGCCGTCAATTCAGGTAAGGCTGATTTTCTTGCCGCCGACATGACGCCAAATGCCAAGCGCACGCTGGTTTTGAGCTTCACCGAACCTTACCTTTACAGCGATGTGGTGCTTTATTCGAAAAAGAGCCAGTCCTTCGTCAAGTGGCAGGATGCCTGCAAGAAGGGTGTAGCCATCGGTGTCGTTCAGGGCAGCAGCAATGTTGGCTTATTGAAGAAAAAATGCGCTGATTCAACCATCAAGGAATTTGCAGGCGGCGGCGCTGCTGTTGCACAGGCTGTAGCTGCTGACCGGGCTGATGCCGGGATTAATGACATCGCCTCGGCCGCTGGTTACATGATCGAATATCCGGAGTTCAAAGTTCTTGAAGGCGCCCCAAAGCGTTGGCCGCTGAGTTTTGCCACACGGCCAGACGAACATCATCTGCTGCGCTGGATGGATAATTATTTCATGCTGATCCGCAATGATGGCCGTCTGGATGGGTTGGCAAAATACTGGATGCAGGGACCAACCTGGAAGAAGGACCACTAGTGCGTGTCACCCAAAAGTGGGTACCGGCTTTGGGAAAAATGACACGCATAAACAAAGAGATAGCGCGACGAAGCTACTCCAACACTTCGTGACAAGCACTAGGCCTTTGTGAATATGCGTTTCCGGGGGGCAACTGAATTTTCGCTGCCCCCCGCATTTACCAGATGAAACAATTCCCAACTCGTCAAGCGGGTACCATCGAACATGGACTGGATTCTCGACTTCTATAATTACAGAATTGTCGCCCAGTATCTGCCTGATTTCGTCCGTGGGTTTGGCTGGACAGCATGGATTTCCCTGATTGCCCTGATCATCTCACTCAGTTTAGGCACCATTGTCGCAATAATGCGGATGTCCTCCAACCCGTTTTTATGGCGCCCTGCTGCGGCCTATATACAGGCGATCCGCTCAACGCCGCTGCTGATCCAGATATATGTAATCTACTTTACAATACCGGCACTGCCGCTGCTTGGCCGTCGCCTGGATGAGCTTGAAGGCGGTATTATTGCCCTTGGGCTTAATGCCGGCGCCTATATGAGTGAAATCATTCGGGCCGGTATTGAATCGATATCGCGCGGTCAGGTTGAGGGGGCCCAGTCTGTTGGTATGACCTATGTGCAACGCATGCGCTATGTTGTTCTGCCCCAGGCATTTTCACGTGTTGCCCCAACACTGCTTGGGCAGACGGCCGTTCTGATCAAGGACTCATCGCTGGTCAGTTTCATTGGCGTGTTTGAGTTATTCGGCGCCGGTCTGCTTGTCTACAATGAACGCTTGTTGCCAAATGAAGGTTATTTGACCGTCGCCACCTGCTATTTGATGATCTACGCCTTCATGCTGTGGATCACCGGACTGGCCCAACGCCGCCTTGGCGGCGTGGCGACTACGTAGGGGGGAATTAGATGTTCGACGTTGTCAAATCCACCATGCCCTTCCTGCTTGAAGGCCTGTGGATGACCTTCAAGATTTCCATTATTACCATATTTTTCGGCAGCTTGCTTGGAGCGCTCATCGGTATGTTGCGGACGCTCAATTATGCCGTAATCAACTATCCGTTGGGGGGCTACATCCATGCATTACGTGGAACCCCGTTTTTGATTCACCTCTACTTTGTTTATTTCATGTTACCGCAAACCGGGATATCCTGGCTGCAACTGGAAGCTTTTCCAGCGGCGGTCATTGCGCTCAGCCTCTATACTTCGACCTATGTCGCGGAAATCGTTCGCGGTGCCATTCAAGCGGTGCCAAAAGGTCAGTCGGAAGCTGCCCGTTCGACCGGCATGACAGCCCTGCAGAGCATGTGGTATGTAATCCTGCCACAGGCCCTGAAACTGATGATCCCGCCAATGGGCGGCGTATATGTCATCATCATCAAAGGCACGTCAATTGTCTCGGTCATCGGCATTGCGGAATTGGTACGCGCCGGTGAACACGCAACCCAGCGTCACCCAAGAGAGCTCATGCTGATCTATGGCATGACAGCGCTAATGTATTTTATCTATTGTTATCCGGTTCTGCGCCTCGCCCGCTGGGCCGAGACAAAATACGGTGGTGTCAAACTACCGGCATAAGTTATTTGTATGAAAATCGTAACATACAATATCCAGTTTGGGCTTGGTAAAGACGAACTGTTTGACCTGGAGCGTATCGCCAGTGAAATCGACGGTGCTGATATCATCGCCCTGCAGGAAGTCGAATGTAACTGGCAACGCAGTGGCATGGTCGATCAACCGAAGGTGCTAGCAGAATTACTGGATCAGTATTATTGGGTTTACGGCCCATTCTTCGATGTCAGCGCATCGCGCCGGGAGCCCAATGCCAGGATTATCAATATCCGCAGGCAATTCGGCAATATGATCCTATCCAAAACCCCAATCATATCCACCAGACTTTTTCCGCTGCCAAAATCCATTATCAATGATCAGCGCAATATGGTTGTTGGTATGCTTGAGGGAGTGGTCGAAATGCCAGGCGGCAAGGCATTGCGGATATACAATGCCCACCTTTCAGCAAAATCCGCCGATGATCGCGTCGCGCAAATTCACACTATTCGCACGATCATCGCCAGTGCTCCCAATGAAGGCGGAGCATGGACCGGCCCCAGCACCCACCCGCTTTGGTTGGAGGACAAGGTTGCCCCGCCGATGCCGGGAGATTTCGTTTTGCTCGGCGACTTCAATCTCGCCTCCCGGGACCCGGAATATACTCATCTCGTGCGAACCGGCCACAATGAATGTGATCTTGTGGATTGCTGGCTTCTTGCAGGGCACGACATCAACAAGGGGGTGACCTTCCCCGCCAATATGATAAACAGCCAGCGCATCGATTTTGCATTTGTCGATACAACGATGCAAAACCTTGTTATCAACGCATGGATCGATGAAGCTGCACAAGGCTCCGACCATCAGCCCTATTGGATCGAGCTTAGATCATCTTTGAACAATCAGCGACGATTGTGAGGAATGTACAAAAATATCTCCTTCGATGCAGGTTTCTCGGACGCCTCACGCGACTTTTGAGTAGTGCGAGGCGTTGGCTGGCGTCGGAGCGGTAATCTGGTTTGTTACAATCATGGGCGAGAAAATCAGTATTCACGGCCGCGTCCTGGGGGATTTGGCCCCATTGGCCCAGAAATAGACGTAGCGCTTGCCCGTCAGATCACGTTTGCGCCAGGTCTCGTATTCTTCCCACCAAACCGCCTTCAACCGGGTGATCGTCGAAGACGACAGACCGCCGCCATCCGGGCCTACAAGGGCTGCCAGAGCTTCACTGAAGTCGCCCGTCGAGATGCCCTTGAGGTAGAGCCAAGGAAGCAGTTCCTCCACTGATTTCGACTTGCGCAGGTAGGGCGGGATCAGGGATGAGGAAAGCGGATCTTCGCTCCATCAGCGCCGGCACCCCGGTCTCGAATGCGAGGAACCCGGACCGGCACCTTGCCAATCCCGGTCATGACCTTGCGCTCGGGCAGAAACCCGTGAAGCGCAAGTCTTTGGCGTCCTTCATCGCCCAAAAGATGTGCATGGGCGGCGATGAACTCCGACACTTCGCCGGCAACCGCCGTCGCCAGAAGCTCCCGCGCTCCTCGGCGAAGAACATCCGTTAGTGGATCGGATGAAAATTGTGTTGGCTTGCCGCACTTGGTGATCGTATCATTGCTCATGTGGCATATCCTTTTCTCTTGATGAGAATTGCAGCGCCTCAACAACGCCATAATATGCCGCCCCTCAGGGCCGTCACCAACTTTCAGCCATATCTCGACCGGTTTGCCGTCAAATACTCAAGACAGGAGCCGTATGCGGGAAACCCGCTCGTACGGATCTGTGCGGGGGGTGCCCGGTAACGGGCATCTCTACCGCGATCAGACCTTTTGTATAGATTGCGCCTATGGCATCTCACATCTGGGCGATTATCTGAAGCCGTCAGGCGCCCTCAAGGTCACGCTTCATTTGCATGTATCTCGACACTGCTTCGGTACGATTAGAAACACCTAGATGCTTGAAAATCCTGGATGTGTGCAGCTTTACGGTGCCAGGTGCGAGTTCTAATTGGGCTGCTATTTCCTTGTTGGTCTTTCCGGCTGCCAGAAGATCGAGTACGTCTTTTTGGCGAGGCGTGACACCGAGCATTTTAGCGTCAGGCTCAATCGGAATTTGGGTGGGAGGTCCTCGGGTGCTGCCGACGGCGTCATGATTGTCTGTTGTGTCCATACCCAACACATGCGGCGGCACGTAAATCCCGCCCGCCAAAATTAGCTGGATTGCGCTTGTTGTTACACTCGGTGACGAGGTTTTGGGTATGTAGCCGACGGCACCCATGTTGAGAACACTGCGAATGGTCTGAATTTCTTCCTCAACGGAAATGACTGCGACTGGAACCTCCGGATAGGTGCTGCAAATATGCTGAATTCCGTCGAATCCACTCATCCCTGGCATCTTGAGGTCCAACAAAAGCAAATCAATCGATGCATCATCCGAAAGACATTGCAACGTTTCCACATAATCACCGGATTCGACGATTTTCGCGTCTTCGTACGCCGATTTGATCAGCAATGTCATTCCGCCACGGACCAGTGCATGGTCATCAGCCAAGAGGATGCGTAGCTGTTGGTGAGGCATTTTGCGATCGCAGAACTTACTACCTGGAGGAATTTATCAAACGCGTCATACAACTTTAAGTATACTATTTGGCACTAGTAGATGTCAATCAGCGACCGATCAGCAATAGTCCAAATAGTCACATATTAAACAATTTGGTACAGCTCATGGCAAGGGCAAGTCAATGGTTCCGATCCACACAGTGTAATGTTCGGGCGCATTGATTCGAGAAAATCCCTTGTTCTCAATAGGCCGTTTGGCAGGTCGGCAGCGTGCCGGGTTTATGTCTACGGCCAAAACGCTTATGCTTATGTCCCGGATATGCCAAATTGGCCCATTTGGGGCAGTGTTTTCGTAGAACAGGCAAATGGAGTATCGCTGGTATCTAGTGGTTCGATTGCAACATTTGCGTCCCGTTGCAATACTGTGGTTTGCAAATCTTGGCAACAAAAGAACCACTAGCAAGATATTGAATCTAGTGGAATTTTTAAATTTGACATTTGACATTTGACATTTGACAAACGACGAAGCTGTAAATGGGTGCCAAATGTCAAATTCATTCCACTGGTGCCCCTAGTCTGAAGTTCGTCGCACTATTTTGCAACCTCAGAACGAACTTCAGATTCAAAGGTGCGCTAAGGACGAAGAATGTGTCCCAGCCAACAGGGATGATCGCATTACTAATTGAGCTGTTGCTATATGAGTAAATTTGCAAATAGACGTCGATTTGTGTTTGGCGCCGCTGCATCTACTGCCGTGGCTGGGTTTCCGACGATAATTCGCGCCGTATCCATTGCAAAACCTCATAAATCACAATGGCTAGACAATTCGGGGAAATTGAAAATCGGGTTGTTGTGGTCGCTGACCGGAGATTTGTCGGTGATTGAACGCGCATCCCACGACGTCGCCTTGTTCTGGGTCGATAAAGTCAATCGTCAGGGCGGCGTAGCTGGGCTAAAGATAGATCCGGTCATCATTGATGCAAAGTCAGACATCAAGGCTTATCGCGAGGGTGCGTTGCACTTGATGAAGCAAGCGCAAGTGCTCGCTATTTTCGGCGGTTACACCTCCGCCAGCCGCCGCGCGATCATGCCCTTGGTTGAACTCAACGAGGGGCTGCTGTTTTATCCGGCATCGTATCCAGGCCGCGAGTGTTGGCAGCGGATTGTCTGCACCGGCCCGGTGGCAAATCAGCATTTGTTCGATCTCGTTCCATTCATGTGCCGGAAATTCGGGATGCGGGCTTATTTCGTCGGATCGAACAATGTTCGCTCCCAAGAGTCGCATCGATACGCCAAGCATTTGCTCATCG
Source organism: Rhizobiaceae bacterium (assembly GCA_965248715.1). GTDB lineage: Bacteria > Pseudomonadota > Alphaproteobacteria > Rhizobiales > Rhizobiaceae > CBDFKB01. Next base: position 1,467,087 of record CBDFKB010000008.1, on the reverse strand, counting down.
ATATCGGCGGCGAGGTTGCCGGTGAGACCTATGTTCCGGCTGGTAAAGGAGATTTTTCAAGAGCCCTGTCACAGATACGATCGAAACGCCCCGACTGGGTCCTATCAACGGTGGTTGGTGGATCGGACATTTTATTTCGCAAGGCCTATGCGGAAGCCGGGTTCTCGCCCGAAAAATTGCCAACCGCGTCACTTACGACGTCAGAGTTGGAAGCGAATTTGATGGGGCGCCACCTAGCTGAAGGCCACTTTGTCTCTGCGCCCTATTTTCAGAGCATTGCGTCCGATTGCAATCGCCAATTCATCGGAGACTTTCTGGATTCTCCCCATGGCAAGAGCGGAGTTACCCACTTCAACATGGAAGAGACATATCTTTCGTTCCTTTACTTCAAGAAATCGGTGGAGCGTGTGGTCGCCGCCAATGGTGCGATGGCGCTCAATCCGAAGGCGGTCAGAGATGGGTGTGGCGGCGTCGCTCTGTCGTCGGCTGAGGCGCCGGAGGGCGCTGTACGCATTGATCGCGATAACTTCAACAGCTGGTTGACACCGAAAATCGGACGGTTCAACGCGCAAGGCCAGGTTGATATTCTCTACCAGCGCGAAACGGCGGTGCGGCCACAGCCGTTCGCCCTATATCCAAGTCGTGGCAGGTGCAAGTTCAATGGGCTTCATCTGCCACACGGACAAATCGTCAGATCGGCGTCTTGATCTCAAGGCGACGGCGCAATTGAGAAAGCGATAAAATGAACTTCTCCAAAATCATCAACAAGATGACAGTTGGACAGAAGGTGATGACCGTCATTTTTGTCGAAATCTTCTCCTATACGCTGATCACTGCGATTGCGATTTCTCAGATCTCTTTTCTGGGCACCGAAGTCAGGCGCATGTCAGATCTGTATCTGCCGCTGTTTTCTGCAACCGAGGCGGTCCGCCAACATATCCAGGATATGCGATTAAGCCTGAAGGAGATCACATATATTGGCGACCGTGTTGTGTATGACAAGGATACCGAGGCAAAATATGTCAAAGAGCGGGCCCGTTACACGTTGAAACATATCCAGATCCAAAACGAGATCGAGAGCGCCGAGGCGCTCATCAACAGCTCCATTTATGCGGAAGCCGACAACTCCAATGCCAATCAACAATATCGAGACAAAGTACTTGCGCAGCTTGACGTGATCAGAAACTCAAGCAAAAAATACAACGAAAAAGTAGAAAAACTTCTTCTTCATATCGAATTTGGATCATACCTGATGGGAAAGGAGACCATTGGCCAAGCTGAACAGAGTGATAAGCAATTGAATTCCGAATTAGACCGTTTATTGGTGATTCTCGTTGCATTAAAGCAAGAATCTGTAAGTTTTGCCAATGAAATAGAATATAAAGCACGATATTTTACCATAGGATCTTCAACGTTTACAATATGCATTGTTATAATTATATTCTTTTTTGTTGTTAAGAAGAATATTACTAAGCCATTTCACGTTCTAACTGACACGATCAATACGTTTGACCCGTCGCACGAGCGAGAAGATTCAAGCCAAGAAAAATTGATCATGGCCCGGGGGGATGAACTCGGCGTAGTCGCGCAAAGTTTCAACAATTTGAAACATGTCATTTGGGATCAGCGCAAAGCCCTGGAGCGGGCGATCGAAGACGCGGAGCGTGCGAACACAGCAAAGTCACAGTTTTTGGCAGCGGCAAGTCATGATCTACGCCAACCGATGCATGCTATGCAGTTGTTTATTGCGGCTTTGAGGGATCGGATTAAGGATCGTGAACAGCTGAGTATACTCTACAACATCGACGCCGTTTCCGTGTCATCTGGCCGACTGTTGAACGCTTTGCTGGATGTTTCTCAGCTGGAAGCTGGAGATGTCCAGCCGCACTTCGAGAATTTCCCCATACAGGAAGTTTTGCGACGGGTCGCGCGTTCCTTCGTCACCTTGGCACAGGGCAAAGGTCTAGATTGCCGTGTTGTGCCTTCAAGCCTCATTGTTCACAGCGACCCAATACTACTAGAACGCATTCTTCAAAACTTGGTGTCTAATGCGGTCCGGCACACCTTGAGCGGCAAGGTGCTAATCGGGTGTCGCCGCAGCGGCGATCGGGTCTATTTACAGGTATGGGACACTGGACCCGGGATTCCCGAAGAACAGTCTGAGGCGATCTACGACGAGTTTCATCAACTCGCCAACAAAGAACGGGATCGGGGTCAGGGTCTGGGACTTGGCCTTGCTATTGTTCGCCGTCTGGCCGCATGCTTGTCGCATCGGGTAGAGCATCGCTCTGCAATGGGAAAAGGGTCCTGTTTCTCAGTTAACGTCAAACTTGGTAACCAGATTCACGATGCAATTTCTGTGCAACAAGATGAGTTTGCGCCTGTTGGAAAGCTAAAAGGCATTCGCGTGCTCGTCGTTGAGGATGAAGCAACGGTACTGCATGCAACCTGCAATCTACTGCAGACATGGGGCCTTAATACAATGTCCGCCAGTTCGACGGAAGAGGCAGTCGAGGTGGTTGCCAACGCAGAACATAAACCGGATTTCATCATTGCAGACTTTCGATTGCCCGGCGGATCGGATGGCGTGGATGCGATTACCAAAGTTCAGCTGTTAATTGGTGACCCGGTTCCATCGTTGTTGATCACCGGTGACATCGAAACCGGGCGCCACAACGTCATGTCTGAACATGGATTTAGAATTCTAAAAAAGCCGGTCCGCCCTGCTAAATTGCGAAGCTTAATGATCCATCTGGTGATCCAGCATCGAAAGAATGTCTCTGGGCAAAAGGGCGTTCCGCGCATTGCGAAAATCATGCCGGATGTGAGGGTGGGTTGAAGACGAACCGCGTCACGCGCCTATGGCGCCCAAACGAGCAAACACCTGAGCACCTCCAAAAACCATTCTTTTGGGTCCTGGGAGCAATTTTTCGTTTTTTCGTTCCTCAAATATTTCAATATATTATCCGGTACTCAAAATTTCAAAATCACCCTCAGCCCAACAAAATTGAGGGTTTTTGGAGGTACTCACCTGCATACTAATTTATTTGACCTTTCTTAACATGCAAATTGCGCGCGGCACCAAGCCCGCCACGTCGACGGTTCGGGGCGATTTCTCCTGTTTGTGTGGGAGCGCTTTTGCCAACGCCTTTGACATTGTATCTCTAGCGCTTGTCACGAAGCGTTGGAATAGCTTCGTCGCGCTATCTTTTTGTTTTGCGTGTCATTTTTCCCAAAACCGGCGCCCACTTTTGGGCGGCACGCTCTAGCGGCTGAGCAAAAATCTTATGCCATATGGCACTATTTTGTGTGCGATTAACCGAGTATCCATCAATTCAAGGGGTTGACTCGGGTTCCAAAGCTCTAAATTATGCCAATTGGCCATATTTTCGTACCTTCAGTGGCGTTTGCGGGCTATAACGCTCGAATTCGGCATGAATTTTCGAGGGCGAATTTACTCAATGTGGTCAAGTCAAAAATGGCATGGTGCCAAATGACTCGGGAGAAATTATATGAAATGGATGGGAAGTGCGGTAGCCGTGGTGGCTTGCTCGCTGATGTGGCCATTATCTGCTGCTGCGGAGGGCCTTGACGAAATTTCCGAAGAAACTCGTGGGAAAGTCTACAATCCCGATCTGATGGATCCGGCACAACCTCTTGGTGTCAGCATCTATCGGAATTGGAAAAGCCCGCGGAAGCCGCCTTGGACGATCGGCTATGCAAGCACCTACGCCGGTAACACTTGGCGTAAAGGTGCAATGAAGCGGCTTTTGAGTGAAGTTCTGCCGAAATGGCAGGAGTTGGGTTTGATCAAAGACATCATCATAACCCAGTCAAATTTGCGGGATTCTTTGCAGATCCAACAGATGCGCCAATTGGTTGACCAGGGAGTGGACGCAATCATCATATGTTGCTCAAATCCCACTGCGCTCAACCAGACAATCAAGTACGCCTATGATCAGGGCGTGCCGACATTCTCATTTACAGGTTATGTCACGTCCGAGTATGCGATGAATTCCTCGGTCAATTATCATCAGGCAGGCTATGAAATTGGCCGCTGGATGGCGAATGAAGTCGGTGAAAAAGGCAATGTCCTCGTAATCGAAGGTATTCCGGGATCATCGGCGTCGGATTCGCAAAATGCGGGTGTTCTGGATGGTCTCAAACAATCGCCAGACATCAAACTCGTCGGCAACATTGCCCACATGTGGACCTCGCAGGTCGGACAAGCCGAAACTCAAAAATGGCTGGCGACCCACCCGCAGCAGTTGGACGGTATCGCGGTTCAATCGTCTGGCGAAACCGGTGTCCTGCAGGCTTTGCTGCAGTCAGGACGCGATCTTCCACCGATTTCAATTGGTGGGGAGTTGGGTGCGCTTTGTTACTGGCGCAACAATCCAGACTACATCAGCGCAGCGATCCAAACCTGGCCGCCGGGTGACGACATTGAACTTGGCTGGAACATTATGATGCGGACCATGCAGGGCCAGGGACCGAAGATCCAATCAATCCTGGTGCCGACTGTCACATCGTCATTCGATGACATTAAGGCCGTGTTGGATGAAAATTGCGATCGCAATTCAACCGACTGGCTGCATGTCGGTATCGACGCATGGGGTGGTACCGACTATCTGGATCAGTTTTTTGACAATCCGACCAATCCGGAAAGTTACGATCCAGCAAGTCACTAGGCACAAAGAACTGACCAATACGTCCAAGGTTGGATAATGAACGTGCCAAGTGAAACCGTATCGCCGTTAGGAAACAACACCGCCGCCGACAACCAGTCGGCGGCGGTGCAGATGTTCACTGGCGAACTTTATGTAAAGAATGCACGTAAATCGTTCGACGTAACAAAAGCGTTAGATGATTGTTCGTTTTCTGCCCGCTTCGGCGAGATCCACGCGATCGTCGGAGGAAATGGTTGCGGGAAAAGCACCCTCGCCAAGGTCTTATCGGGTGTGTTGCCATTGGATTCTGGCAGGGTATCCATACTTGATCACCATCCGACATCGCCGGTTGAAGCGCGAGAACTCGGCATTGCGACGGTTTTTCAGGAAGTGATGATCGCCGATGAAGCCAGTGTGGTGGACAATCTGTTCACCGGCGCCGACGGTTTCTGGGTTAAGGCAATGTCTTGGCGCGAAAAGGTCGATAAAGCGCGGCTGATGATGCTGGAATTGGCTGGCGAGGACGTCGATCCTTTGCAGCCGGCCGGTGGTCTGCCGCTCAGCACAAAATCTTGGATTACCATCGCCCGGGCGCTGCTGACAGAACCAAAAGTATTAATTCTTGACGAATCGTCGGCGGCGCTTGACTACGATTCAACCGAACGCCTGTTCGCCAAGATGCGCGATCTGCGCGATCGCGGTGCCGCTGTGCTTATCGTAACCCACCGCATCGCAGAACTCATTCGTATCAGTGATCGAGCGACGGTCATGCGAGATGGACGCGACGTCGGGGTTCTATCGAAAGAGGAAATAACAGAACAAAATCTTCTCAGTCTGATGACCGGAAAGAGTGCTGAGGCGCTAACTTCGCGCGAAGTGGCGCATAAGACGACCAGCCGCGAAGTGGTCATGCAGACCAACAACATGAAGGTTTGGGCTGACGGCAAGCCGCTCAACTTTGAATTGTTGAAAGGCGATATTGTCGGTGTCACCGGACTTGACGGCCAGGGGCAGGATGACTTTGTTCGCATCCTGGCAGGAATAGCGTCCGCTCCGTACGGGTTCACCGAAATAAAAAGCAATGGCTCCGGCAACTTCTCGGCGATCAAAGATTTAGACGATGCGAAACGCAGTGGCATTGCGTTCGTATCCGGTGATCGCAAGCGAGAGGGGATATTGCCGAATCTGAGCATATTCGAGAACCTGCTTTTTGCTCTATATCGCTCCAATACCCGAATGCCAGTCGCCCGTTTCATCGATTGGCTGGCACTTTCTGATGTGTTCGACTGGGAAGTGGAACGCCTAGCCATCAAGACCGGAACTAAGTCGAATTTGATCACCTCGCTGAGTGGCGGCAATCAGCAGAAAGTGATGATCGCACGCGCGTTCGCAATGCATCCAAAAATACTGGTTCTAAACGATCCGGCCCGGGGCATCGATGTCGACACAAAAAGGGACTTATACCGCTATCTGCGGGACTACGCGGCAGAAGGAAATTCCGTTGTCTACATGTCCAGCGAACTCGAGGAGTTTATTGGTTTTTGCTCACGCGTGATCGTATTTCGCGACGGCTCGATTTTCGATGAATTCGTTGATGACGAGGTTGAGCCGGTCGGCATACTTGAAGGCATGTTTGGGCGGGCCAGAAACAGCTCAAATGTGGCGCCAAGAACGGCATCGCCACAGCCAGGTGACCTAGCCAATGAACCGGCAGCTAGCTCCAATGATACATCAAACAAGTTAGATGAACCCGCGGGTTGGCATCCGCACTCACCAGTGCGGGGCGACAGTGTTCGGCATGTCAAAGTTATGGATTTTGACCAGGAAAATACCGAGCGGCGCGATCAGAACAGAAAAATCAAGATTTCTTACTTCGGCTAATTCAGTCGATAAAACGAATGGGGGAACCGACCTTTGGTCGAGATGGGGACAAGCAAAACAACCAGCGCTACCAAGGAGCGCTCGAACCCGTATAGCGGGTTTCAGCGGGTCGACGGCAGCACCTATACGCTCGAAGATGCATCGCATTTTGATCGTCTAAATGATGTTGTAGGCCATTGTGTACGCCCCTTCAGATTGGAAACTGAAGATTTCGATACGGTTCCGCAAACGCCCGCGATTGACTACACGCAAAGTGATGCACGCGCGTTCGATAGTTTGATGGCTGAGCTTGATGGTGTGCGATCTGGACATCATGGCCAAACGGCAAACCAACGCGGCAGCGGACAAAGTTACGGTTACACAAATGCGGACAATGCGTTGTTCTCCGAATTTATGTCCGCAGACCGATTTCCGGTCACCAACTTTGCGCCAAATACAGATCCGGTAGTGGCACCCGATAATGGGGCAAGCGCATTCCGGTTCACCGACCGGGACGACGAAGAATTCCAAAAAATCCTTTCGGGAACTTCAGCGCGATCCAAGCCTGACGGCAATCTATCGCCGGATCATTCGTGGCGGCGGGATCGTGATGTTGGTCCTTTGCGCATTATCGATTTTGATGAGGAACATTCCCGCGCGAGGGAGAACAAGCAGCGCGGAAACTTGAACATTAAGGTCCGCTACTTTGACTAGAACAACGAGAAAATCTCATCAGATACTCTGTCCGCTAGAAAGCTTGAAAGCATGCGTACTCAATATCGCTTAGGCGTAGATGCCGGTGGCACGTTCACGGATTTTATCCTCGCTGACCAAGCGACGGGTAAAATCGATATCTATAAAGCGCTTTCAACGCCGAACGACCCGACGCAGGCAATCAAAAACGGGCTGCATTTGATCGCCGAGGATCTAAATGTCAGCGAGAAGGAAATAATTTCCAAGTGTGATCTGTGCATCAATGGGACAACTGTCGGTCTTAATGCGCTGATCCAGCACAAGGGTGCCAAGGTCGGATTGATCTGCACTGCGGGGCACGAGGATTCCATCGAAATTCGACTTGGCCACAAGGAGGATGGATACCGCTACGACCAAAATTATCCGCCTGCAGTCATGCTTGTACCGCGATATCTTCGCCGCGGCGTCAAAGAAAGGGTGATTTCAAACGGATCAATCAGAACAGAAATGATTGAGGACGATGTAAGAAATGCCTGCCGGCTATTCATTGAGGAAGCAGTTGAGGCGGTTGCAATTTCGTTCATCTGGTCAGTCTTGAATCCCAAGCATGAGTTGCGTGCAGCTGAAATTGTCAGGGAAATGATGCCGGGCACAAGCCTGACTGTTGGGAGTGAATTATATCCCCAGGTCCGCGAGTACACACGGACTTCGACAGCAGTAACCAATGCATATTTGGCACCGACGCTTCGCCAGTACGTCGCATCCATTGATGAATATTTCATGCAGCAAGGCGCTGAGTACCCGGTTCGCTATTTCCAGTCCAACGGCGGTCTGGCAGTTGGCCAAGTTATGGCTGACAGGTCGGTCTATGCGATCAACTCAGGTCCAGCTTCGGCGCCACAGGCAGGTCTTGCCGTGTGTGCGCCATTTGGCCACCAAAATGTCATTACCGTCGACATGGGGGGCACGTCATTCGATATTACCCTAGCCAAGGACGGCGTGACTAATCTCAATAAGAACATCGACTTCCTGCGCTACCGTATCGGCGTACCGATGATACAGGTCGAAACACTTGGTGCCGGTGGAGGTTCGATAGGTTGGATCGACGAGATGGGGCTGATGCAGGTCGGGCCGCAAAGCGCGGGTTCCGATCCTGGACCGGCTTGCTATGGCCAGGGCGGGGCCGAGCCGACGGTCTCCGATGCAAATCTCGTACTGGGCTATCTCAATCCGGAAGGTTTGGTAGGTGGAAGCCTGCCCCTTGATCACTCGAAATCCTACGATGCTATCAAGAAAAAAATAGCCCGCCCGCTCGGTGTTTCGGTCGAGAAGGCGGCATTCGGCATCTTTACTATCGTCAACAACAATATGGTCAACGGTATACGCCGGGTCACGGTCGAGCGGGGATATGACCCACGTGACTTCGTCCTGGTCGCGGCCGGCGGGGCGACCGGTGCGCACGTCACTGCATTGGCGAATGAAATCGGCATCGATACCGTTATCGCTTCGAAGTTGAGCTCCGGCCTGTGCGCCTATGGGCAGATTATCTCGGACGTCAAATATAATTACATGGCAGCAATGCCGGTCAGGCTCGAAGGCGAAGAGACATTTTCACGGATCAATGTGCTTTACCAGGAAATCGAAGCCAAAGGTGTCGAACACCTGAAATCTGATGGCTTTACGGAGGCTGAGATCGACGTCCAGCGCAGTATGGAATTGCGTTATGTTGGCCAAATCCACGACTGCACGGTCGATATCGGTACATTCGATATCGATGCTCGTACGATCGAGCAAGTCAAAGACGCCTTCCATGAACGTCACGAGCAGCTGTTTACTTATTCAGAACGTGAAAACCATGTCGAGTTGGTGAACATAGAAAGCACTCTTTATGGCCGGGTCAAGCGTCCTATTCCGGCATCGATCCACGGTACCCGCAATTTGGAAGAGGCGGTAAAGGGTCAACGCAAATTGATATTTTCCGAAGATGGTGCGCTGACCACTGTGCCGGTTTATGACGGCGCAAAAATTGGCACAGGACAAGAGGTGCCGGGGCCGGCGGTAATCGAGGAAACAACGCTCACCCTGGTAATTCAGCCAGGATGGAAATTCGAACTGCATGACAGCGCGTCTTACGTGTTGACCCGGGTAAAGTGAGATGAGCGAAATCGATCCCATCACCCTTTCGGTCGTTCGTGGCGTTCTGGAGACCACGCAGCGAGAGATGACCATGACGGTGGAAAAGTCTGGCCATTCGAGCGTTTTTAATCTGGCCCGTGACTATTCAACGGCGATTTTCAACGCGACACCCGAAATGGTCATGCAAGGCCAAGATATCCCCATCCACCTTGGATCATTGATGCCAGCAATGAAGGCGGTGCAGTCGTACTTCGAAGGCGATATCCATGAGGGTGATCTGATCCTGCACAATGATCCGGCCTACATGGGCAGCCATATCATCGACATGTGCTTCTACAAGCCGATTTTTTACCAGGGCGAGCACACTTTCTGGACAGTTTGCAAGGGACATTTGACGGACATCGGGGGACCGATGCCGGCCGGTTACAACCCGGATGCCACGGAAATCTACGGGGAGGGATTGCGCGTACCTCCGATTAAGCTCTGGGACAAAGGCGTGCCGCGCAAAGACATTTTCAATATGATCTTGACCAACATGCGTGCTCGCCGTGATCAGGAAGGCGATTTCAATGCCCTAATCGGTGCGTGCCAAGTTGGCGAACGTAACCTCATCAACATGTTGGATAAATACGGTGCCGAGCAAGTTAAGGCCTGTATCGAAGAGTTGATGTCGATGGCGGACCGCCATTTTCGGTCGTTGATCAAAACCGTGCCAAACGGCAATTATCGGGGTGTCGCGGTGCTCGAAGATGCGGGTCACGGTTATGGCGATATCGAAATTTCGGCTGATCTAAAGATTGAAGACGACAGCTGTCACATCCGCATTTCCAGCCCGCCACAGCTTCCCTATTTCATCAATTCCTATGAGGGCAATTCATACTCAGGTGTCTTTTTGGGCATCATGATGTTTGCGCAGTTACCACCGCCCTACAACGAGGGACTTTATCGATGCGTATCGGTGGATATGGGTGAAAAGGGGTCGCTTTGTAATGCCAAAGAGCCGGCCCCGCATGTCAACTGTACGACGACGCCGATGGAAACTTTGACTGATGCGGTGCGCCTTGCATTTGAACAAGCAGCGCCCGATCGGGTCAGTGCGTCCTGGGGGCATACCAACGGCTGTAACATCGCCGGGTGGGATACTCGAACCGACGAAGAATATGTGACGATGGTGTTGGCGACCCTTATCTCGGGTGCCGGCGCGACCCCGCGCCAAGACGGCTGGCACGCTTGCGGACCACAATCGTGTTTCGGAGCGCTTACCTCGGGAGACGTGGAACTGCTCGAACACTCCTATCCGATCATCATCCATCAATACAATATGATGACCGATTCCGGGGGTGCCGGAAAATTCCGTGGCGGTTCGGGAACCTGCTGGGAAGTCGAACCTATCGACCGACCAATGACCTTCGTGATGTTTGGTGAAGGTCGGCGAATTCCAGCAATGGGCGCTGCAAATGCCGTGTCGGGATATCTCGACGCAAAGGTCGGCCGTGTCGAATTCAATCGAGCGGGCGAGATAGAAGAAGTGCGTCAGAACGTGGTTGCCACCATCAACCCCGGCGAGACGGTTGCGAACAAAGCACCGGGCGGCGGGGGCTATGGCGACCCATTCGAGCGGCCAATAGAAAAGGTCGTTTGGGACCTAAAGAACGCAATTGTCTCGGTCAAGGGTGCCCGTGAAGACTACGGCGTTGTCATCAAAGATGCTGCCACCGCAGAAATTGACGTTGGTGCAACCCAGAAATTGCGAGCAGGCAGACAGGCTGCCGTGCCTGTACAAAAGTCAACGCAAACCAAATCAGCGGCGCCGGCGAAATACCACCGCCCTGCTACCGAAACCCATATTGCCGCTGCTGCAATCAACAAAGCGGCCGATATCAAACGGCCGGAAGCGACCAGTATGGCTGCTGTCGAGCCCGTTCCGTCCTTATCGGGCGCTGATGTAGGGCACATCAATATTATCGACTTCGACCGGCTGCCCGACATCGATAGCAAAAAGAGAAAGGATATCAAGATCCGCTACTTCTGAACCGCAATTCGAATGGGTTCAAAGTGCGAAATATTGATCAGATCTAATGATGGCGACACAGAAGAACACCGGCACCGGAACGTCCGGCAGTAGCACGTACCTCATGGTACCAATACTGATTTTCTTCGGACTGCTGATCTTCGCGGTTATCAGGGGTCCCAACCTGATTTCACCAGCGGGCATCGGCAGCGCCGTGATCGTTGTTGCGCCCTTGATATTGGCGACATACGCCCTGACCATCATCTGCATGTCTGGCCGCGCCAGCGTTGATCTCTCGATTGGGCCGTTGATCGGCTTTCTAAATGTCAGCATGATTCAGCTTCATGCGTCCGGATTTATTGAATCGCCGATTGCTGTCTTCCTTTATGCTATGGCGGTTGGTGTCGCCTATCAGATATTGCAGGGCTTGATCATCATCTTCGTCCGCGTACAACCGATCATTGTGTCACTGAGCGGTTATCTGGCGCTTGTTGGCATAAATCTAGTAATCCTCCCGCGGCCTGGTGGTGTGGCCCCGCCCTGGATGTTCAATTGGGGCAGCGGTACCACGGTCTTTTCCGCCGTTTTGGTAATCCTGGTTGTTGCCACAGCGGCTTGGTACATCATCGCGCAAACATCGTTTTTCGGCCACTTGCGGATGATGGGGTCGGATGAACGGGCAGCTTATACCAGCGGTGTTCGGATCAATCTGGTAAGGCTCGGAGCACATGCTATCGGTGGTGCTTATGCGGGATTGGCGGCAATCACCTTTACTTCGCTGATCAGTTCCGGCGATCCGACACAGGGCACCACCTATACGCTGATGGCGGTTACCGCGCTGGTACTAGGCGGCGCCAATCTTGCCGGCGGTCGCGGCGGCGCCTTCGGGTCGCTATTGGGTGCGTTGAACATCTACCTTATTACCTATGTGCTTTCGACATTCAGCTTTGGCATGGTCCAGAGTTTCGTCACCGATTTAGCGTATGGTGTGATGCTGGTCGTTTCCCTGCTTATCAGTGTCGCGCTGCCACACATCCAAAAGTACATACGCAGTCTGTCTCCATTAGTTTTCTTCGTTATCCTGGCGATAATTGCACTTGGCGTTATCATGCACACTACGGTCGATCAGACGGCCGAACCAATTAGAGCTGCCTCTGCTTCGTCGTACGTTATACTTGATGATGGTGGTGTCGCGCAGGGTAACGCTGCCGGGGGATCCCAGTATTCGCCGGGAACCTATATTCTATTTATCATCATCGGTGCAGTCGGCTTGGTCTACTTGTTCCGAACACTGTTCAATCATCCCAGCGCACAAATGATCGGCTTCGTGGCATTGATCGCGATCGCAGCTCTGGGATTGGTTTTCTCTCCTGACAGCAATTCAGACCAGAGTGAAGCAACAGTGTCGGCAGCAGAAAATGCATCTGTGGGAATAGATACCTATTCGCCAAAATTCTTCGTCATGGAACCGATTGAAAAGACCGCTGGCGTAAGCACAGCCATCGCAGATTTCTATCAGATGCTTGCCATTGGTGGTGGCATCATTTTATTTTCGTCGCTGCTAATTCTCGTAGCATTGCCGCAGGTGAATGTGCGGACCAAGACGATCGCCATGTTCCTGTTTGCAGCTGCATTCGCCGTTATTGTCGCCGGATCGCTGTTTTTCGACGGGCCGGCAAGCGATTACCTTCCAGGCAATCTTTCAGGTGAAATCTATGGGTTGATATTCGTCGGCCTGGGGCTGTTCGTTTTTGCGGTACCTTTGGTCCACACGCGGCTGCAGCAGATCACCCAACTAATCATTGTATCGTTGAGTGTTATCGCACTCCTCGCCGTCTATTTCGGAACTGCTCCGGGAAGTGACCGCACCAAGTCCGAAAATGTTGTCTACGCCGAACAGGTGATCGCGACCAAAGTTAAGCCCGCCCTGCCGAGGGAAGTGGACTACGCAAAACCAAAGCGTGCCAACGCTGACGCAGAGGGAATGTGGATCGTCGGCAAGCTGGCTTACTGCGCCTTCATCATAGTCTTGCTGCACATTGCGCTTCGGATTGCGATGGAGGAAACAACCTGGTCACGTTTTTGGCGCTACTGGCACGTGGTCACTGGCGCTGCATTCTTGTGGAGCGCGGTATTTTACGCGGTCGGCGTACCGCTTTGGCAAATCATTGCTATCATTTTGGTGGCCATGGTCTCAGCTCCGAACATCATGCACATCATCGTGACCTATCGGGTCAAACAACACCGCGACGACGCAATCAGTCAGTGGGATGGATGATGGGTATGGGGACCGACGTGGGGGATACTGGTAGATGAGAAAAACGGTATTCAATTTCTATAAATGGCTTGGCTTTTTGATCGGCGCCATCGTTGCGATCATCAGTGTGATCCTGGGCGCGGTTGAAGATGTGCCGATGCAGTACATTCTCTTCTATGCGCTGGCGATCTTCGCATTGATCTTGTGGGGATGGCATCATTGCTCCGTCGCCTGGATTTACCGTAACGACGCGATTGCCGTTCGAAACACACTCAGCCGTAACCAGCCGGATATCGGGTCTGCACCGGCGGAAAACGACGCTGAAACAGGTTACCTACGGGCGCTCATCACTAATAATAAGGGCGGGTTCATCGGATTGTTGATCTTGATTGCGCTGTTTATTGCTGGCGCATTCACGATCGATGGATTTTTTGAATGGCGCAAGTTTATATCGGCGTTGGTGTTCGTCGCCCTTCTCATTTTCGCGTTCCTGCTCAACAAATACGCAAAAACCAACAAAAGCGTTTTCATTGGCCTCACGGTTCTGATCGGGCTTTTCTTGGTCGGTTCGTTATTGGTCGAAGGATTTATGTCGATCCTCAACATCAAGTCGATGCTGGTATTTGCCGCGTTCCTGGGTCTTGCCTGTATCGGGCAAACATTGGTTGTTTTGTTAGGCGGGCTGGACCTTTCAATTCCGTTTGTAATCGGCTCGGCAAATATAGGCCTGATGTATATGTTTGGCCTTGGTGTTCCGCCGTGGATAGCATTTGCTGCGATCATCGCCATTGGGGCGGGGATCGGATTTATCAATGGCTTTTTGAGTTACCGCCTGCAAGGCCAAGCGTTGATCCTTACCCTCGGCATGGGGTTCGCAGTCTCTGGTGGCACACAAATTCTAACCAGCATCGGCACCGCTTTCGGCGGCAACGTGTTCGGTGTGGTGCCGCAATGGCTATCGAATATTGCCTCGATTAATGGCGTATTCCTCGGATTGAGGTTCCCGCCGGTCGTGGTCATATGGGTTGCTGCAGCGATCATCCTGATCGTCGGACTTCGAACAACCACTTGGGGGCGTAATCTGTATGCACTCGGTGGCAGCCGCACGTCCGCGGCCCGACTTTCTATCTCAGAACGATTTTACTGGGTTGGGGCCTATTCCATCAGCGGTGCGGGCTCTGCGTTTACCGGTGCGTTACTTTTGGGCTGGAGCGGCGGCGGTTTCATTGGGGTTGGCGATCAATATTTGTTCATGACTTTGGCAGCGGTCGTTGTCGGCGGCACTTCGTTGCTAGGCGGTTGGGGCGGATATGGTTTCACGGTGATCGGTGTTCTTGTGCTGCAGGTTCTGACTTCGTTTCTTGTCGGCATCGGCTTGCAATTTGAGGGTCAACAATTCGTTTTCGGACTTTTGATCCTCCCGATGGTCGCATTGTACGCGCGTTCCTCACACATTCGCACACAGATTTAGGTTTGAGATCGGAGTCCGAGAAAATGAGATATTTGTTGACCAAAGGTAACAAATTGGCTGGGCGAGAGAGCAAATGAACGAAACATTGTTGCCTACCGATGTAGTAGGCGGATCATTTTGGCTGATGTCGATGGCAATGATCGGTGCCGCGATCTTCTTTTTGCTGGAACGCAACAAGGTTGCCGATAGATGGCACACAACCATGACGTTGTTGGGTGTTGTGATGCTGATTTCAGCCGCGCACTACTTCTACACCAAGGACATGTGGGTGAGTACGGGCACGGCCCCGATCATTCTGCGTTACCTGGACTGGGTGCTGACCCACCCAATGCAGGTAGTGTTGTTCTACGTCATATTAACCGCGGTAACCCGCGTCTCGACCGCGCTCTTTTGGCGTTTGCTGGTGGGATCGCTGGTTATGGTCATTGGGGAGTTTCTTGGGGCCGCAGGCTACATGAGCCCGACCCTCGGGTTCCTGATCGGGCTCGTAGGCTGGCTGTACATCCTCGGCGAAGTTTATATGGGCGAAGCTGGGCGTGCGAACGCGGATTGCGGCAACGAGGCCACCCACCTGGCATTCAACGGATTAAGACTGATCGTCACCATCGGTTGGGCAATTTATCCGCTGGGCTACTTCATTGAGCACCTAGGCGGCGGTGTCGATACCAACAGTCTGAATGTCATCTACAATCTGGCTGACTTCCTGAACAAGATCATCTTCGGATTCGTGATCTACCGCGCCGTCATGAACGATACGCGAGTAATGAAATGACCAATCCATTCACATTCAAAGAAAACTCAACGCGAAATAAATGCGCGGATAACGAGGGCATGGAACAATGACAGGCGCTGACATCATTGCCGTAATCATCCTGATTGGGCTCGCCATCGCAATTGGCGTTTACTTACTGCATTGGCTTTATCGACGATCGTCGAAGGAAGTCTCTTTTGTGCGAACCGGTCTCGGTGGAGAAAAGGTGGTCATCAGTGGTGGCGCGTTCGTGCTGCCGATTATTCACAATATCACCACTGTTGGAATGCGAACGCTTCGCATTGAGGTTCGCCAAGCAGGCGAGAAGGCGTTGATCACCGCCAACCGGATGCGGGTCGACGTGACGGCCGAGTTCTACGTTCGGGTGACCCCCACCAATGAAGCCGTATCGACCGCGGCGCAATCTCTTGGCAGGCGCACACTGGATCCGGAAGGTTTGAGTGAACTGGTTCAAGGTCGCTTTGTTGACGCATTGGGCAACGTCGCCGCGAAGATGAGCATGGATGAAATGCAGGAAAATCGCGGCAGCTATGTCAAGAACGTCAAGAGCCTGGTTGAGGGGACTTTGAGCGAGACCGGATTGGAACTCGAGGCGGTTTCGCTGACGGGCTTTAACCAGGCCGCACTTGAGGTATTCAACCCTTCCAATGCATTCGATGCGGAAGGCTTAACCCAGCTTACGGAACAGATCGAATCGCGCAAGAAAAAACGCAACGATATTGAGCAAGATACCAAAATCAGCATCCGCAACAAAAACCTTGAAGCGGAAAAGATGGCTTTGGAGATAGACCGAGACAGCGAATATTCCCGCCTGGCCCAGGAGCGAGAGATCGCAAAACAACGTGCCAAGGAAAGTGCGGATATTGCCGCCGAAAGAGCCACGCGAGAAAAAGAAGCTGAGGAAGTGCAAATCAGGTCAGAAGAGGCGGTCGAAATCATCCGTATTTCGCGAGATCAGGCGATTGAAGTTGAACGTTCTCTTCGCGAACACAAGCTGACGCTTGAAATCGAAGAACGCCGCCGCACGCGCAACGATGTTGAGAAAGATACGGAGATCGATATCGAGCGCAAGAACCTCGAGGCTGAAATTGAATCGCTCAACATCGCAAGAGATGCGGAATACGCACGGCTGAAGCAGCAAGAAGAAATCGCTGTCCAACGGGCACAACAAAAGGCCGAGGTTGTGAAAGAGGAGATGAACCGCTACCGCGAAGCCGAGTCTTCACGCATCACAGCACAAGAAGAAATCAAGAAGCTGGAGATCGCGCAGCAACGGGCCATCGAACATGCCCGGATCGAGAACGAAGAGAAGATCAAAGCGCGCGAAATTGAAAAACGCAAACAATTGGAATTCGATGAGAAATCGCGCGAGATCAGCACCACCGAAATATCGATGGAGGTGCTGAAGAAGCAAGAAGAGGAAGAGCACGCCCGTGCTAAGACCGTCGAGGCCCATGAAAAGGTTCAGTCGGCCAAGGAAATTGAGATCGCCGACCGGATTAAACGGGTCGAGCTGGTTCGGGCAGCGCAACAATCGGAACGCGAAGCAATCCAACTCACGACTATTGCCAAAGCCGAAAGGGAGGCTGCCGGGGAGCGCGAAGTGGCTGAAAAGCATGCTTCGCTTGCCGTCAAACTTCGCTATGAGATCGACGCCGCAGGCAAGCAATTGCTCAACGAAGCTGAAAATGTTCGCAGCACCGAAAGTAGGCGCAGCGCGCTTCGCATGGAATTGGCAGGCAAGCTCGATTCCATCATTCGCGAGTCCGTGAAACCGATACAAAGCATCGAAGGCATCAAGATACTGGAGGTCAACGGCATGCCGGGCTTTAGCGGCGGTGTTCCGGCCTCAGGCGGCGGCGGAAGCATCAGTGCCGGCGGCAACGGCGGCAGCGATGGCAAACCGGGTGGAAACGGTGGCGGCAACCTTGCCGACAGTGTTGTCAATTCCGCACTTCGCTACCGGGCGCAAATGCCGTTCATCGACAATCTGCTGCATGAGATCGGAATGTCACCGGGCGAAATTAGCAATATTAGTAACATCCTCGGCGGATTTGAAAAGGATGTGGTTGACGCCACAGTGGAGCCTACGCCACCCCCCTCGGGTCGCAACAAAAAAGGGCGGGTGTCTCGATGACGCTTGTCGAAATGCCGGATCGCGATCCACGCATGATTGATCAATCGATTGAAGAGAATTGGGCATGAAACAAGATATCAGTAGCTGGGCGACCAAGTACGAAAGCCTGACCAACAGCGATGAAACCATTGCCGCGATGGCCAAATACTACACGTGCTCTTTCATGTTCGACATGGAGGACTGCAAGGTCATCATCGAGATGCACGACGGCAAGGTTAAAAACATCGACACCGATCCTGGACCGTTGGACCCTTATGACTTTGCGCTTCGGGCCTCGGCGGCGACTTGGCGCGAATTTTCTCAACCAATACCGCGTCCGATGTTCCATGGCATTTGGGCGGCAAGTTTTCGTGAGGACCTGAAGATTGAGGGGAACCATTTGGTTTTGATGAAGAACCTACGCAATTTCACAGCGCAGTTTGAGCTGCTGCGCAAGAGCGGCGTGCCGGTCTAACGACTACATCGAAAAAGTACGAATTAGGACAGGGTCAATAAAGTGGCAAAACATTCACCAGTTACCGGTCGTTACGTCACGATCGACGTTGACGGTAAAGAATACAAGGTCTTCTACCTGCATAATGGCAAGGGTCAGCCGCTGATTTGTCAGCACACGGCCGGATGTCACAACCATCAATGGCGTGGGCTATTGGAAGATGACGAAATTACTAAAAACTACAACGTCATCGCCTATGACCTGCCTCGGCACGGAAAGTCCGATCCGCCGCACAATAGCGAGTGGTGGAAGGAAGAATACAAGCTGACGGCCGATCACTATTGCAATTTCATCGTCAAACTTTGCGACGCGCTCGAACTCAAAAAACCGATCTTCATGGGTTCATCGTTCGGCGGAAACGTCGCATTGCAGCTGGCGCTGCGCAAACCGGACCGGTTCAAGGCCGTAATACCTGTGGAGGCTGCTGATCACGCACCAGGATTTTATCTCGATTGGTGGCGGCACCCGCACGCGAATGCCGCGCAAGTTTGTGCCAGTGGGGTGTGGGATTTGATGGCACCGCAGTCGCCCGAAATGGATCGTTGGCTAACATGGCACTATTACACCCAAGGGGCAGAGGCATTTAAGGGCGATCTGTATTTCTATTCCGTGGATCACGATCTTCGGGACGAATTGAAGAACATCAACGGCCGCAGGTGCCCTGTGATCATGATGACAGGAACCTACGACTATTTGACCCCGCCAGAAGCAACAGAGAACACCGCCCGGCAAATACGCGGTGGGGTTTATATTGAAATGAACGACATCGGTCACTTCCCCATGAGCGAAAACTACGATGTTTTCCGGGTTTATTTGAAGGAAGCGCTCCGGATCATTCGTGAGCGCACAGACGACCGCTAGAGATGGCCGGAAGATAAGGGAATTAGTGGAAAGTGTCCGTAAAAATTTACGCAATGACTTGTGGCTGGCTATCTTCGGATTTCAAAATGATGCTGGCCGGCAAAGAGGGAAAGATCCGGATTCCGGTCCCCGCTTACCTGATCGACCATCCGCGCGGCATGGTATTGTTTGATACCGGCCTGCACCCGGATTGCCAACACGACGCGCCCGGGCGCATTGGTGCCATGGCGGACCTGTTCAGTGTCCATTTCCGTAAGGGGGAAGACATAAGCTCCAGATTGGAGCAACTTGATGTGGATGCAACCCGGATCGAGTATCTAGTAAACTCACACCTGCATTTTGATCATACCGGCGGCAATGAATTGGTGCCGAATGCCAAGATCATCATTCAGGCCCGCGAATGGGAGGCTGGCCATACACCGGAGCTGATGAAGGCCAATGCCTATCATCTGGCTGACTACGGACATGGTCATCTAGTCCACACTGTCAATGGCGAACACGATCTTTTCGGTGATGGTAGGATCGTAACCATTCCGACTTTTGGCCACACGCCTGGGCACCAGTCTTTGAAAGTGCGGCTGGATTCGGGCGATATCATATTGACCGCAGATGCCTGCTATCTGCGAGAAACACTGACAAATCTTCATCTGCCGCATCTGGTCTATGACCGGATGCAGATGATCAATTCGTTGCTGCTGCTGCGCAAGCTTGAAAGAGGGGGAGCCCGACTTTTCTACGGACATGATCCTCAGTTTTGGGCCCAGGTGCCACAAGCGCCGCGGGAGATCACCTCGAGCGCAAGCGCACCGCTGTCGCGGGTCGGTTAGGGGAGTAGGGAACATGCCCCAAAGTGTCACCTGGCTCTTTATCTTTGTAATACTCTATTGGGCGTTCTGCTTCTTTTGGGGCATCAGGGCACTGCGACGCACATATACGGCGAGCGACTTTTTCATCAATAGTCGGAATTTGTCCCCTTGGGTGTTCGCGCTAGCAGCGACTGGTATCTGTTTCGGCGGATGGGCATTCATCGGCCATCCCGGGTTGGTGTTCCGGGACGGGTTTCAATACGTAAACGCGTCCTTTTTTGCCATCGCCGTTCCGCTTGCAGGTGTTGTTTTGTTGAAGCGCCAATGGATTCTTGGCCAACGATTTGGATACATCACCGCCGGCGAAATGTTTGCCGACTATTTCGGCGGCCATGGTCTGCGCCTGATATCTGTGGGAATTGCACTGCTATTCGGCATCCCGTTTGTCGCAATCTTTTTCAGCGCTTCTGGATTTCTGATCAGCCATTTGACCGGTGAGTTGATTTCCCGCGAACTCGCCATGTGGGCGTTGTCGGCATTCGTTTTGCTGTATGCGATTACCGGCGGCATGCAAGCAGTGGCCAAGATAGCTGTCGTACAATGCGTAATGTTCTTCATCGGAACCGTTGCACTTGGTTTTTATGCCTTGGACACGGTAGGCGGGTTCGACGCCTTGAACAAAGGGCTCGCCCAATTAGCATTGAGCTCGCCCGGCCCATGGGGCAATACGAACGGTTTGGGCGGCGGCGATTATCCCGGCTATTTTGCCGTCCCTGGCGTTATTCAATTCACCGCCGGATTGGGCATCGAAGCACCCAGCGGTGGACCCTGGACAGCCGTAATGTGTCTTAGCTTCATGATGGCGGCGATGGGATTGCAGGCATCTCCGTCGTATTCAATGTGGGGCTTTTCAAGCAAATCACCTCGCGGTTTTGCCCTCCATCAGGTCTGGGGTGCGGCCGCGGGTGTGGGATCAATAATGTTGATCTTCGCGACGATCATAGGCGTCAGCGCCAATCTGCTAGGTGCAAATGCAGAGGTCAACGAAGCTGGCTTTGCTGTTTCCGAGGCGTTACCCGTCCTGAGTAACGGCCAGCATTCTCAGCTTGTCGCCAACTACATCATGCAGATCGGCCAACGCTTCCCGTGGCTGCTCGGTTTTCTCGCAGTGTGCGCCATCGCGGCGCTACAGGCCACTGGCGCGGCTTTCCTATTTACTGCAGGTGGTGTTTTGACGCGGGACATTTTCGTCAGATATTTGCAGCCGGACGCTGATGATCAGCGTCAAATGCTTGCAGGGCGTATCTGCACGGGGTTGGTGTTTCTGGCCGGCATGCTTTTAGCGACCTATTCAACCGGTTCGATGGTCGTATTCGCCGGTTTGGCAATCGCCTGCGCGTTTCAGCTTTGGCCCACTTTGCTTGCGGTTACCTGGTTCCCATGGATCACTCGCCAGGCTGCAACATTGGGTTTGATCGCCGGTCTGGTCGCCGTTGGAATGACAGAACTGCTTGGACAAAAAGTGACAGGTCAGACATTGCCCTGGGGCCGCTGGCCGTGGACGATCCATTCAGCAGCTTGGGGAATGTTCTTCAACGTTATCATCTGTCTTGTTGTTTCTGCTCTTACCCGGCTCGATCCGGACCGCGCCCGCCGGGATGGGTTTCATGCGGTAATAACAGAATTCGCAGCGCCTACTATTCGCCGCCGATGGTCAAGCCCGGTAGCTTGGATCATTGTCATGGTGTGGCTGTTTTTCGCAGTGGGACCGGGCTCGGTGATTGGCAATTTCTGGTTTGGCGAACCGATTGCCGGCTATGATGCATGGTACCTTGGCATACCGTCTATTTGGGCATGGCAGATCATCTGGTGGGCGCTCGGCGTCGGCATGATCTGGTATCTTGCCGACCGGATGGAAATGTCGACAGAACCGCAAAAAGAAATAACGAAATTTGGTGGTTAGTCAGGGCAATAACCCCCTGCTACTTCTATGGAGAATAAACAATGCTTCGGATAACGGGTTATAGCGACAAGTATTCTTTGTGCCCCGGGGATACAATCAAGTTCTATGTCAACTCAGAACACAATGAAGATTATGACACGCAACTGGTGCGCCTGATTCACGGTGACACAAATCCGGAAGGCCCCGGCTACAAAGAAGACGAGATCGATGCTGCCTGTAACCGCAGGTATGTTGGCAAAGAGCAGCGCATACACGGCGGATCATACGTAATTGTTCCATCAGACAATCGCCTGAATGTCAGTAGCTTTACCCTCCAAGCCTACATCTTCCCAACGACGCCGGAAAAGGGGCGACAAGGCATTCTCACCAAGTGGGTGGAAGGCCGCGAATGCGGTTATGGCCTTTTCATAGACGACGACAGTTGCCTGTGTTTCCAGATCGGGGACGGCAACGGGATGGTCATGAAATTGTCCAGCGGCAAAAAGCTGATGCGAAAGGTTTGGTATCTTGTTGCGGCCAGCTACGACGCGGTATCTGGCAAGGTAACCCTTTACCAGGAGCCCGTGGTAACCTCGGCAAACGGCGGATTGGGAATGTCGCTTTTGCATCCAGCAGACGAGACAACAGCAGTTGTCGAAACCGTAAACAGCATGCGGCCGGGCGTAAACGACGCTCCGTTTTTGATGGCCGCGTCCACCGTTGTTGAGCATTCCGGACGGACGATATTTGGCGGCCATTTCAAAGAGGCGCGCGAGCCGATTGAGTTGCCTGAGCAGGGATGTACCTACAACGGAAAGATCGATCGTCCCAGACTTACGCGGCGTGCACTGGCTAAATCTGAAATCGAAGCCCTTGCTAGGGGGTTTCTCGGTTGCCCCGCCAATATTCGAAGTGACGTGGTCGCCGCGTGGGATTTTCACGCCAACATTACTAAAAACATCGCATCCACGTTTATTGTCGATACTTCTGCCAACGAGCAAAACGGATTTATCGTGAACCTACCTTGCCGTGGAATGACCGGTTTTAACTGGACGGCGGACGAAATAGTCTACCATCACAAGCCGGACGAATACGGAGCGATCCATTTTCATGACGACGATATTGATGACGCGCGCTGGGATGTCAGCTTTGAGTTTGAAGTACCGCAAAACCTGCGTAGCGGTATCTATGCGGTCAGATTGCGGATTGGCGGGGACGATTCGTCAGAAAAGGAAGACTACATACCTTTCGTAATCCGCCCGCCAAAGGGACAAGCGACTTCGAAAATGGCGCTGATTTTGCCGACCAATAGCTACATGGCCTATTCCAATGACAATCTCGGCACGAACTCGGTAGTGGCGCAATTGTTGGCCGGAAAGGTACCGGTCCTAAACCCGTCAGACCTTTACTTAAATGAGCATCGTGAATACGGCCTGTCGACTTATTCCCTTCATTCGGACGGCAGCGGGGTTTGTTATTCATCGCGACTGCGGCCAATTTTGAATATGCGGCCGAAATACCGTCACTGGTTGTCGCCATCGCTTTGGCAGCTCAATGGCGATCTTCACCTCACGGATTGGTTGGAAGAGTTGGATTTCGAATTCGACATCCACACCGACGAAGATTTACACCGTGAAGGGGTCGGACTTCTCAATCAATATCGTTGCGTTCTCACGGGAAGCCATCCCGAATATACCTCGGAGAAGATGAGCGACGCCTATGAATCTTATCAACTGGGAGGCGGGCGCTGGGTCTATTTGGGTGCTAATGGGTTCTATTGGATCAGCGAATACCATCCAGATAATCACAATATTATCGAAGTGCGTAAGGGCGAAGCTGGGACCCGAGCCTGGACCGCCAATCCGGGGGAATACAACAACGCCTTCGACGGCAAGTTTGGCGGCATGTGGCGCGCGCGCGGGAGGATCCCCAGCAAGGTCTGCGGTGTGACTTTTACCGCCTATGGTTTTGATGTGTCCTCCTATTACCGCAGAGAAGACGACAGCAAACGCCCTGAATGTTCTTGGATGTTCGAAGGCGTGGGCGAGGACGAAATTATCGGCGATTTCGGCCTGGTCGGTGGTGGCGCCGCTGGTCTTGAACTCGACCGTTATGATCTGGAGTTTGGCACACCACACAATGCCTATCTGTTGGCGCGCTCGGAGGGGCACACCAATTTGATGCTGCAGGTGAACGAAGAAATCCACTTCTCGGTCCGCGGTTATTATGGAGGTGGCACCGAAAACCCGCAGGTTCGCGCTGACATGATCTATTACAAGACGCCCAATGATGGAGCCGTGTTTGCACCGGGATCATTGTCGTGGTGCGGCAGTCTTTCTCATAACAATTACAACAACAATGTTTCGAAGATTTTGGAAAACGCGATCCGTGGATTTCTAAAGGACGGCCCGTTGCCGTGAGGCATTGGCGAGAACGAAGGTGAGCACAATGATGACCCGATTAAACAACATGATGGAACGGCCTGACGGCAAAGAGGTTCTCGGTGCCAGCTTGGTACCGCCCAATGATCTCGAAAAGATAATCATGGCGGAACTCGACATCGACAAGATAAACGATTTGGCGGAATGCCTTTTCGTCCTGAATAACCGACGCTATGGCCCGATCGCGGGTGCCTATATGGTTGTTTGCACCGTTGCCAACAAGCAATGGTGCGTCGGTCAGCTCAACGCCGATCGCCTGAAGCCGGTCATCCTTTTTGAGGATAAGGTTTTTCTGAGCCCCGAATTGGCACAAGCCGAGGCGCTGCGTATCAAAGAGGAACGTGGTGAGTCTGCGCCATGCAGGTGCACTTGACCTGCCAAAGCAGATTTAACGTATACCAAGGAGTGAGCCATGATGGACAAACCCACAGGCGTGCAAACCAACCAAGGCCACGCCAGTACTGATGATTACATCACCAAAACATACGTTCTGCCGCTGCTGTTTGATGAAGTTATCCGCCGCCGCTTAATTGCCGAACATAGGGCCAATCCTGTGGGTACGCCTGCGAGAAATGGCCGGCCAGCGATCGAGCATAGTAAAGATTTGCAGAGGGTTCTTGATAAATTCCGCCGTCAACCAATGGCGGGCAAATACGTTACCGTTTGCATGCGCATGCATGCGGATTATCGGATTGGGATTGTGTCCGGTATTCGAGGTGAGCCGGTAAATATTCTCGACGAAACTTTTTCGTCCGAAGAAGCGTGCGAACACGCAATTTTTCTAAAGCGGATTGCAGATCTAATGACGGCCTACAGTTAAGGTTGAATTTTCCTGACCCGGCAACGGCAATGCGATAGCCACCTTTTTGGTCAAGGGTCTGTTGACAATTACCGTGCAGCAATGATTGCTGCTACCAAATTGTCTTGTCGCCCACCCCGCCGCTTTTGCGTCAGTAGCCACCAGGATCAGCGCGGAACATGCGGTTGGCGAGCCGGCTCTTGTCGACAAATGCGTGCTTCAGATAGCCAACGATGTGCAGCGCAAGCAGGGGTATAAATGCGTGGGAGGCGATTTCGTGCGCTTTTTCAAAGATTTCGTGGATGAAGTGATTGCGCGCCATGAAGCTTGGAACCGAAACCCAGCCGAACACCTCGACCGGCCGGCCGTTTGACCACAGTAGCATCGGACCAGAAACTACCGACGCCACAATCGCTGCTAACAATGCCAATTGCACTATCTTTGCCAACCAGTTGAGCAACCGTGCGCGGTTGCCCATATCTGCGGGCGCACCACGAGCGATCCGGTGGCCGACCCGCCACAACAACAATACGCCGACCAACATGCCAAAACCGATGTGAAATGGCATCGAACCGATGCCGTATCCGGTGCGGTTGTCGCTCGCCGCCTCGCCCTGAAAGAACAGGAATATGATCGCCACCGCGCTCAGCCAATGCAGGGCTATCGACCAAGAATTGTAACCGCGAAGGTCGGCAGCGGGCAATGCGGGCATGGCCAAATTCCTGTAATGCCGGGTGGTAGTTATGATCAGCTTTCACGCCGACCAAACGCAATTGCAAGTAAATTCTCGGCAACAATCGGCCTCAGCCATGCGCCGCCGCGATACCCATTTCGGTGAACGGAATAAAGGCGACCGCGTCGCCCCGGTTGATCCTGGTAACGTTTTCGGGGATCTCGATCAGGCCGTCGGCGGTGGTCAGACTGGAAATCAGCCCCGAACCATCGCGCGCAAATTTTTCGATCCCAAGGGTGCCTTTTTCGTCACGCACCA
This sequence comes from Rhizobiaceae bacterium, assembly GCA_965248715.1. Classification (GTDB taxonomy): domain Bacteria; phylum Pseudomonadota; class Alphaproteobacteria; order Rhizobiales; family Rhizobiaceae; genus CBDFKB01. The sequence continues at coordinate 1,440,747 of CBDFKB010000008.1, read as the reverse complement.
GGGTGCCGCGCAGAAACTCGCGCCGATCGGCTTTCTTGGCGGCAATTTCAAAGTGTGCCGGCAAGTAATAACGCACCGGTTCCCGCCAATTAGCGCCGCCAAGCCCCATCAGCAACGGTCGGGCATAAAGCACGAAGCACACGAACGCGGCAACCGGATTGCCAGGCAGACCGAGAAACACCGTGTCACCGATTTGACCAAACATCATCGGCCGGCCGGGTTTGACTGCCAATTGCCATAAATGGCGCTTGCCGAGTGCATCGAGCGTGGCGAGCATGTGATCTTCTTCGCCCATGGAGGCGCCACCCGTGGCGATAATTGCGTGGTGGGTTTTGGCCAGTTCGGAGATTTTTTCACGCACCGGCACCGGGCGGTCGGGCAGGATACCTGCGTCATGGGGGTTGGCGCCGGCGGCCATAATCAGTTCGCGCAGCATGAAATGGTTGGCGTCGTAATTGGCACCAGGAAAGTGCTTATTGCCTGGCCTGATGACTTCGTCGCCACTGGAGGCCAGTGCCACATCAAGGCGGGCAAACACCGATAACCGGTCTATCCCGGTAGAGGCAATCGCGGCTACATCCTGGGCGCGCAGGGTTGCACCTTTTTCACCGATCGCCTGGCCGGCGGCCACATCCTCGCCAGCCAGGCGGCGGTTGGCGCCTTGTTTTAGGACTGTCGGCACCGAGACCAAATGCTTGCTGGTATCAACGGCGGTAAGGGTGCAGTCTTCTTGCATCGCCACCGTGTCGGCACCTTTGGGCATAGGCGCGCCGGTAAAAATCCGCACCGCGTTGCCTGGCGCCAGTTCGCTGGCTGGCACGTGACCGGCAGCGATGCGGCCGGCAACCGTAAGGCGCGGCCCATGTTCGGCAAGATCGCGATGGCGAAAGGCGTAGCCGTCGACCGCAGCATTGTCGTGTGCCGGGATATTGCGCGGTGCGATCACTGGTTCGGCCAAAATACGGCGTCCGGCATCGGTTAGCTGTACGGTTTGTGTATCGGCAATGGTGCGGGCGGTTGATTTTAAGATTGCAAGCGCCTGATCATGGGTTAGGCGTTGCTTGTCGGTAAAGAAACAATCATTGGCCAGCCGGCCGGCTACGGGTCGCTCAGCCATCGCCCAAGTCCAATCGGCCATGGTTGGCGATCAGCCGCGCCAAACCGTCAATATCATCGCGCGACAATTGCACCAGCGGGCAATTAGCGATCGGTGGTGCCACGGCCAGGGCGATCACCCGCTCGTCGGTTTGCCAAAACAATTCGGCGCTTGGGTCGGCAACGATTTCGATCTTGTCGACCGACGCCCGCTTGAACCCCTCGGCAATCACCACATCGCTCGGCGACAATCTTGCCACCATGTCGGCCAGCATGGGTTCCGCCTCATCGCTAACTTCGTGCAACAATGCCCAGCGCCGCGCGGAAACGATTACGGTTTCATTGGCACCGGCCTTGCGGTGGCGGGCGCTGTCGGTGCCCTCCTGGTCGAGGTCGAAACCGTGATGGGCATGTTTGACGGTGGCTACCCGCAAACCGCGCTGGCGGAACCAGGTCACCAGCTTGGTAACCAAGGTGGTTTTGCCGGAGTTTTTCCAGCCGCAGATTGCAATTACATAGGGTCGGCTGGCCGCACTCATTTACCGGTTCCCGCGAGTTGTTGGGCCTGCGCCAGGTCTTGCGGTGTATTGACGTTAAAAAACGGATCGAGATCCACGCCGCCGATCTTGTTGAATTCGAAGGGCACGTCAACCGATGGGTGCTGGCCAACGAATGCCATCACCTTGCCGGTTTCCCCCAAATCGAGAAATTCTTGTAAGGGTTCACGCAAATTGGCTGGCCACAGGCCAAATACCGGTTGACGATGGCCGTCGCTCATGGCGATGGCAATCGCGTGGTCATTGGGGACGGCGTTGGCCAATTCAGCGACGAAATTGGTTGGAAAAAATGGCGTATCGCCGGCTACCGTGGCGATGTGGGTGTGGTGGTCGCCATTGTCGGCGATCCAGTTTAGACCGGCCAGGATGCCGGCCAGCGGTCCAGCGAAGCCGGATGTCGGGTCAGGGACCACCGGCAACCCAAATTCGGCGAACCTAGCCGGGTCGCCATTGGCGTTGAGGATCACTTGGCCGCATTGCCGTGACAGACGCGACTGGACCCTGGCCAACATGGTGCTGCCAGCGATATCGAGCAGGCATTTGTCGACCGCTTGCAGGTCGGTTGCGGTGACCCGCATGCGCGAAGATTTTCCGCCAGCGAGAATTACGCCGGCAATATGTTTGGCTTCAATCATCGCCTTTGGCGCCCTTGGGTTCGCGGTCTTGCATACGCGCCTCGTCACCGGGTGCCGGGTTGGCGTCGAACACGATCCGCTCGGCACCGGCCAGGGCCACGAACCGTTTGCCACGGGCACGGCCGATCAAAGTCAGGCCGGATTTGATGGCCAAGTCCACGCCCCATGCGGTAAATCCTGAGCGTGAAATCAAGATCGGAATGCCCATCATCACTGTTTTGATCACCATTTCCGATGTCAAACGCCCGGTGGTGTAAAATATCTTATCTGCCGCGCTAATGTTTTCGCGATACATCCAACCGGCAATCTTGTCGACCGCATTGTGCCGCCCAACATCTTCCATGAACACCAGCGGCTGGTCGCGTTTGCACAACACGCAGCCATGGATCGCACCGGCGCTAAGATAAAGGCTAGGCATGGTATTGATGGTCCGGGTCAGCGCATACAGCCATGACGTGCGCAGTTCAGTTTCCACCGGCAAGCGGATATGGTCGAAGGCGTCGATTACGTCGGCAAACACTGTGCCTTGTGCGCAGCCAGAAGTGCGCACCCGCTTTGACATCTTGGCTTCAAAATTGGTCTCGGTATCGGTTCTAACCACAACCACCCCAAGGTCTTCATCATAGTCGACCCCGGTCAGCCGATCTTCGGCGCCAAGCATATTCTGGTTAACCAGATAGCCGATTGCCAACAGTTCGGGATAGTCACCAATGGTCATCATCGTGACCACTTCCTGGCGGTTGAGGAACAAGGTCAACGGTCGCTCGGTTACCACCCGGGTGGTGACCGAATTTCCTTCATGGTCGATGCCGGTAACCTCGGCGGAAAGCGCCGGGTCGTCGGGCAGGGGTTTGATGTGCAGTTCGTCCATTTGCGATCAACTTTGCTCAGCAATTACCCGGTTGTGAATATGGATCACGTAAAACGCCATCATGATGGCACAGATGGAAGAAGTGAACATCAAGATCAATAGCGGCGTTGGTCCGGTTTCGGGTCCAAGTACATAGCCGGCAAACACCGACAAAAGCGCGCCGCCGCCGATTTGCAGGAAACCGCCGAGCCCGGAAGCTGAACCGGCAAGGTCGGGACGCACGCTGACAATGCCCGCATTTAGGTTGGGCAGAGCAATGCCATTGCCGATGCCGACAATCGCCACTGGCGCGAAAAATGCCAGCGGGTGATGGGTGATGACCATCACAAGCAGCAGCGATAACAACAGGCCGGCTGCTGCCAAGAAACAGCCGGCCAGCATCATTTTGTTGATGCCGAAACGCCGCGAATAGCGACCGGCGAGAAAATTACCGACCATGTAGCCAAACGACATGAGTGCGAATAACAGGCCGTATTGAAATGGCGACAAATGGTAGTGCACATCGGCGACATAAGGCCCGCCGCCGAGAAATGCGAAAAAGCAGCCGGATGTGAACGCTGCGGCAAGGGTATAGCCCCAAAAACGGCGTGAGCGCAGCAATTGGGGATAACCGGCGACTTGTTCAGCGAACGGTCGGCCGGGATTGGGGTTGGTTTCTCCCAGGTCGAAAAAGATCAGCACTATAGCGGCAATCGTAAACACCAAGATCAACAAAAAGGATGCCTGCCAGCCATACAATTCGTCGAGATAACCGCCAATCGCCGGTGCCACCATCGGCGCCAAAGCCATCGCCATGGTGACATAACCGAGCATGCTGGCGGCGCGGTCGCCGTCGTAAAGATCGCGTACAATCGCCCGGCCGAGCACCAGGCCGGCGGCAGAAAACGCCTGCAACCCCCGGCCGAACAACAGCATCTCAATGCTGGTGGAATAGATACAAACGATGGTGCCGAGCACTGCGGTGGCAAGGCTCGCCAATAACACGGGCCTGCGCCCGTAATAATCGGCAAGTGGCCCCAACACCGGTTGCAGCAGCGCATTGCCGGCCAGATAGATCGAAACTGCCAACTGCACGTTAGCGTAGTCGGTTTCGAAATAACGCGCCATGCCCGGCATCGACGGCAAAAACACGTTCATCGCCAGGGTACCGGTTGCGGTTGCGAGCACCAAGGTGGCGATGTGCGGAGCGCTGGCGCGGTCAAGAAATCGGGTCCGGGAAATAGCAATGCGCTCCGCTGCAAGGATGGGTTTTGGTACAGGGCCTGTTGGCGGGCATCCGACCACTCTGCAGCAATATAGGAGCGCCCACGCGCCGGCAATCGAATAGCTCGTGATCAGGTGATCCCGTATGGCCGGAATTTACTCTAGAACAAGGAAAAATTGGCCGAAACCGGTATTGGTGCTTCGGACCCGATTACAGGGTTGGCACGCCTGGTCCCGCCGATGGGCCCGATGAACTGAAGATTTGCCTGAGGAACGACAAATCTTTGCCGCCGGACGGCGTGGTGCGGGTGATAAAGTCGAATACCTTGCCGTCCAACAAGCCGTAATTGGCCACCCGTTCGACAGAATCTTCCTGATCGAAATAGACCGCCAACACTCGTTGGTCGATCAGTTTGGGATTCTGGAAGGCGTATTTCTTAACCCGCTTTTGCGAGATGTAATAATACACATCGCCACCGATTTTGCTGGTTGTTGACGGTGAACCGAGTGCGAGTAGCACCTGTTCGCGGCTGGACCCGACTGGTACGAAATCAAGCGCGGTGCCGTCATCGACGAACCCGTTATTGATCACCTGCTCGCTCACGCATGCCGACAACGCCACCGTCGAAGCCAACATCGCCGTATAGCAAATTCCACGCATGGTGATCCAAATACCCAACCGATATTCCTTTCCCCAACTTTTACCCGTAACAGTCCAGCGATATTTCCACCGGTTCGCCGATTGCCGCTGATAGCGGCAAAATGTTAAAATAGAGCCGCAAAGCCTCTATATCACGTAACGACAAATTTCAATGCGACCAGCATATCTTACCTGTAATGGTTCGCCGGCCACATCTTTTATCGGAGCAACCAGCCATGTTACTGCATTCGGTGTTTGGCAACAAACGTGCTGTGACCGATCTAGCGCACCACATTTATGGCGCGGTTGTGGCCGCGGCGCGACAACCGGTATTTTTTGCCGAGCGCGGTGTCGCCGACACAGTGATGGGGCGCTTCGAATTGTTGTCAATGCACCTGTTTTTGCTGCTGCATGAATTGCGCCACCACCAAAGCGATCAGTCACAGGCTCTGTCCCAAGCCATTTTCGATTGCTACACCGCTGATGTCGATCGCTCACTAAGGGAATTGGGCATTGGTGACACGTCGGTGCCAAAACGTGCCAAGCGCATGGTGGCGACGTTTTACGCCATGGTCGACGCGTTTGAGGCGCCGCTTGCGGCAGGTGATAAGCCTTCCTTATCAAAGGCGGTCAATCAGCGAATGTTCATGGACGGCAACCAGCCATGCGCGGAATCGATTGCCCACTACATGCTGGACGTTCGCCAGAAACTGGCAAATAGCAATGCGGCGACCATATACGAGGGCAAGTTTACCTGGCCAAAACCTGGCGAGCGGTCACCATGACCCGGCCGCAAGCAACCAGGATCGTGCGCACCGATCGTCTGCCGAAAACTGGCAAGCGGGTAAAAATCGACGCCGATGAAGAGGAACGTGCACATTTGGCAGCCCGCTTTGGCTTGCTGGCGCTCGGTAAACTGTGTTGCTGGCTGCAATTCGAGCCCTGGAAGCGTGACGGGGTATGCGTAACTGGAAACCTTGCCGTTAGCGTTACCCATGCCTGTGTACTGACGTTGGAGCCGGTGGAACAACCCATTGATGTCGACTTTCGGCTGCTGTACGTTGCATCTACTTCGTCGCTGGCCGCCCCGCTAAACAGCGACACTTTTTATAATGACGCCGAGGATCTGCCGGAGGTGTTTGAAGGTCAGGAACTGGATGCCGGCGCGATTATGGCGGAATTGCTGGCGGATAATCTTGAGTTGTTTCCCAAAAAGCCGGGCGTGACGTTGGTATCGCATGAATATGCAAACGAGGCTGCCGGCGACACAGACGAACTGCGCCAAAAAAATCCATTTGAAATCCTGAAATCGTTGAATACTGAAAAAAAATGAGCCAATGGATTGCAAAACCAGCTACATCGTAATCAGCGATTGTCGGACAAGGAACCGATGCCCGGTTTCCATCGTGATCGCAAAGCGCGACGTGAACTCAAAAATTGATGACCGATCACCTAACGATCTCGATTGACGCAATGGGCGGCGACCACGGGCCACAGGTTGTCATTCCCGGTGCGGATATTGCGCTTGCCCGGCGCCCGGACCTGCGGTTCGAATTATACGGCGACCAGGCGGCGATTGAACCGCTTCTGCATCATCATCCCAAATTGGCCGCGGTTTCCAATCTGCACCATTGCGAAGTTGCGATTGCCATGGATGACAAGCCGAGCAAGGCGTTGCGGCTGGGGCGCTGGAAATCGAGCATGTGGCGGGCGTTGGAAGCGGTGCGGGACCAACAGGCGGTGGCTTGTGTTTCTGCCGGCAATACCGGCGCGCTGATGGCTATGTCAAAATTCTGCCTGAAAACCATGGCCGGTGTCGACCGGCCGATCATGGCGGCGATTTGGCCGACCGTGAAAGGCGAGAGTATCGTTTTGGATGTCGGCGCCACGATCGGCGCCAATTCGGGCCAGTTGGTAGCGTTTGCGGTTATGGGATCGGCGATGTCACGGGCTCTTTTTGCGCTGCCAAGCCCGTCGGTCGGTTTGCTGAACGTCGGTGTGGAAGAGATCAAGGGGCTTGAACAGGTACGCGAGGCTGGGCGCATTCTTCGCGAACATCCGCTGCCCGGCATGGTCTATCGCGGGTTCGTCGAGGGGGACGATATTGGCAGCGGCACCGTTGATGTGGTAGTCACAGAAGGATTTTCTGGCAACATTGCGCTGAAAACCGCAGAAGGCACTGCGCGCCAATTTGCGGAATATCTGCGTTCGGCGATGAACCGGACATTGTTGGCCAGGATCGGCTATTTATTCGCCCAGGATGCGTTTGACCAACTTCGCCACAAAATGGATCCCAGACGCGCCAATGGCGCGGTATTTTTGGGGCTAAACGGCGTGGTTATCAAAAGCCACGGTGGCACCGACGCAGAGGGATTTGCGGCTGCGGTCGAAATGGGCCGCGACATGGCCGAAAACGGTCTTTTGACACGGATTGAAAGCGGCTTGAGCCATTTCGAGGAAATGGATGAAGATCAACCGGCAGAGGTAGCCAAATGAGAAGATCAGTAATTATTGGTTGCGGCTCCTACCTGCCTGAACGAATATTGACCAACAAGGAATTGGAAACCATCGTCGATACCACCGACGAATGGATCGTGCAGCGCACCGGTATCCGCCAACGTCATATCGCCGCAGAAGGCGAGACCACCGCCGATCTTGGCGAAAAAGCGGCGCGCGCAGCGCTCGAAAATGCCGGCATCGGCATCCGCGACATAGACCTAATCATTTTGGCGACTTCAACCCCCGACAACACGTTTCCCGCCACCGCAGTCGATATTCAGCACCGGCTCGGCATGCGCCACGGCGCCGCTTTCGACTTACAGGCAGTGTGTTCCGGCTTCGTGTTTGCCCTGACCACCGCCAACCAATACATCCTGTCTCGGCAGTGCAATCGCATCTTGGTGATAGGCGCCGAAACCTTTTCCAGGTTGCTCGATTGGGAGGACCGCACGACCTGCGTTCTGTTCGGCGACGGCGCCGGCGCTGTGGTGGTTGAAGCACAAGACCAAACCGGCGCCAAACGGCTGCGCGGTATATTGTCTTCGCAGTTGCGATCCGATGGTAAATACAAGGATAAGCTGTATGTGGATGGCGGGCCTTCGTCTAACGGTCGCGTCGGGCATCTGCGTATGCAGGGCCGCGATGTGTTCAAGCACGCGGTCGGTATGATAACCGATGTAATCGAAGCCGCATATCAGGAAACCGGGACCAGCTCGAAGGATATCGATTGGTTTATTCCGCACCAGGCCAATAAACGGATTATCGATGCATCTGCTAGTAAACTGGGAATTTCCACCGATAAAGTTGTGGTGACAGTCGAGCGACACGGAAATACTTCGGCCGCGTCGATCCCGCTCGCGCTCGATACAGCGGTCACTGATGGGCGGGTTAAACCCAACGATTTGATCCTTTTCGAAGCCATGGGTGGCGGCTTTACCTGGGGTTCGGTGTTGGTTCGCTGGTAGGGTTTTGCGGCAGCAATAGGCGCCTGCGGGCATCTCCTGCCGCGAAACACCACGCTGACAATCGATTGGGGGTGGTCGATCACACTTGAACTGACTGGATAACGGCTGTACGATATTTCCTAAGGCTGGTTTTGATTGTGGTTTTGCCTTCTGTATTGGGGATTTAAGCAGAACTATGCAGGAAATTACGCTATGGGAGCGCCGATAAATAACGTCTGTGCTCTTACTGATGCGGCTCTTAGATGGATGGATTGAATGGGGGCAAAGACCCTAACACGCGCTGACCTGTGCGAGGCTGTTTATCAACAGGTTGGCCTTTCACGTACCGAATCTGCCGAATTGGTGGAAACGGTGATTGACGAGATATGCGACGCAGCCGTAAGCGGCGAGACAGTGAAACTGTCATCGTTCGGCTCTTTCGTGGTGCGCGAAAAGAATGAGCGCATTGGCCGCAATCCAAAGACCGGCGAGGAAGTGCCTATCACCAAACGCCGGGTAATGGTTTTTAAGCCATCGAATATTCTCAAATCAGCGGTACTGCACGGCAATAAGAAGCACCCCGGCTGAAGCACGGCGGTGATCGCGCTGGGACGCACTCCATAATCTGTGGAACCAGATGCTGGTTGGTTCGTGCAGGTTGCCAAATAGGTGGCGACCGGTATCATCCATTTGCAACCAATACGAGAATTTGGACCCGCAGCCTTCTAACGGATTTAATCGACTGCCATGACCAAGTCCGCCGATGCCTTTCGCACGATCAGCGAAGTTGCGACCGACCTGGAACTGCCCCAGCATGTATTGCGGTTTTGGGAAACCCGGTTTTCGCAAATCAAGCCAATGAAGCGCGGTGGTGGCCGGCGTTATTATCGGCCAGACGATGTGTTGCTGCTGCGCGGCATTCAATTCTTGCTCTATGATCGTGGCTACACGATCAAAGGGGTGCAGCGGATCTTGAAGGAAAAGGGCATTCGCCATGTCATCGCCGCGCTCAATGGCGGTATGGAAACCACCGGGTTGCCGAACGAGCCAGCTGGTCCGATCGTGGCACGCGAACCGAAACCGGACATCGAAGCGGTCACGGAAATGGAAACCGGTCCGCGCCGAACCTCAAAGACCGTTGCTGACTATTCCGACGCGAAACTGGAAACGCCGGGAGCAGGGCGCGGTATCCTTGATCGCTTTCGATCTGAAAAGCCGCAGCAAAGCGGGGACGGCGGCGAGCTTGTGCTCAGTGAAGCCGACTGCCAGGACCTCAAAGCGACCTTGTATGAGTTGCTGGAGTGCAAGCGCCTGCTCGATCAAACCCGATGAAGCCTGATGCACCGGTTTGCGTCCATCGAGAGCGCCAATGTTCGACTAACTAATTATCCGCAGCACCGAAACGATTTTGTTTGACTGGGAATACGGTGTGGGCCGATAAGTTGGTATGCGTGCGTGGCAAATCCTATCCGACGGCGGCATTGACGCCCTTGCCTTGAGCGAAGTACCAGACCCGCAACCCGGCCACGGCGAAGTCGCCATTCGTGTACGGGCATCATCGATCAACTACCGCGACCTGATGACGGTCAAAGATCCGGTCCCGCGCAACATTACCTATCCGCGCATTCCCAATTCCGATGGCGCCGGCGAAGTAATTGCGGTTGGTCCAGGTGTTGCTGATCTTGTGCCCGGCGATCGGGTTGCCGGCTGTTTCTTTTCTAATTGGCGTGATGGTCCTTGCAGCGCCGAGATCATGGCCAGCGCGCTGGGCGGGGCCCGAGACGGCGTACTCGCCGAACAGATTGTGTTGCCGGCTGCCGGAGCAATCAAGTTTCCCGCCCATCTGTCGTTCGAAGAAGCGGCAACGCTGCCCTGTGCGGCGCTCACCGCGTGGAACGCATTGTTTGAGGTCGGCGGTGTGCGGGCTGGCGATAATGTGCTGTTGCTTGGAACCGGCGGCGTATCGGTTTTCGCGTTGCAATTTGCCCGCATCGCCGGAGCGCGGGTAATCATTACCTCTTCGAGTGACGAAAAGCTCGACCGCGCCACTAAATTGGGTGCCGCGGAAACCATCAATTATCGCCAACACCCCGAATGGCATGAAAAAGTTCTTGAATGCACCGAAGGCATTGGTGCTGACATTTGCGTCGAAGTCGGCGGTGCCGGCACGTTGACGCGCTCGCTTGCCGCGACAAAGGTCGCTGGCAAGGTCGGCTTGATCGGTGTTCTCACCGGCGGCACAATCGATCCCGTTGCGGTAATGCGCAAATCGATCTGCCTGCAGGGTATCTATGTCGGCTCACGGCGCATGTTTGAAAACATGAACCAGGCGATCGAGCTGCATGAATTACGCCCGGTGATCAGCGAGACTTATGAATTTGATCAGGCCAAGGACGCCTATTGGGCGATGCACAAGGCCGGACATTTCGGCAAGATTGTGATCCGGGTATAAGGGGCTTGATTTCTCAGCCGCGCCATAGACTTTCATGAGTAATATCAACGCGCTATAAGCGCCAGCCGAACCAATTGTTTGGCTGGTCGACCATCGATTGCCGCCAGGCCAAACCCGATCAGCGCCATGCCAATGAAATCAGTGACTTCGAGCCTTTCGCTGAGCAGAAACGTGCCAAGCACGATCGCGCTTACCGGTACCAACAAGGTCACCACCGACAAATTGACCGCGCCGGCATTGGCAAGAATTTTGAAATACAGCAAATAGGCGAGCGCGGTGGAAAAAACCGCCAGCGCGACAATCGCCGCCATGGTCGCTGTAGATGGGGCGGGCAGGGCCCATGGCTGGTCGATAACAAGAACCACCGGCAACAGTATGATCGCCGATGCGCTTACCTGGCCGGTTGCGGTGGCAAACGGTGTTATGCCCATTTTAGCGAATCTGCGGCCGAATATCGCGGCGCAACCATAGGCGATTGCCGCGCCGACAATTGCCAGTTGGGCTAGCACGTTGTTGCCGTCGCCGAACATTGCGTCAGGGCCAACCAGTACTACGATGCCGCAAAACCCCAGCAAGGTGCCGGCAAAACGACCCGGGTCCATTTGCTCATCTGAAGTCAGGAAATGCGCAAATACCACAGCGAAGATTGGCGTGGTGGCGTTAAAAATGGAGGCGAGGCCGCTGGCAATTTGGGTTTGGCCCCAAACGATCAGTGAAAACGGCACCACATTGTTGAGAAATCCCATGCCGGCGAACGCCAGCCACACGGAAGCCGATAGTGGGATCGAAATGCGGAAAACGCTGGCGATGAGCCACAGGGTCGCGGCCGCCAGTGCAACGCGAAACCACACAATGGTAAATGGCGGCATATCATTGACCGCGATGGCGACAAAATAAAACGAGCCGCCCCACAGCAGCGATAAGGCGATCAGCATCGCCCATTCGCGCAAGCCCATGGTCGCTTTTATCGGGTTCGACATTTACGGTTTCCCAATTCTCAACTGTGCGGAATGGGAAGTACCGTACGTGCGATCAACACGCCACCCGATTTCATACCCCCAGGCGCCACTACCGTCTTGCCAGTGGCGCCTGTCTGCGAAACACTTCAAATCGCCTGCTCCAGGACACCCTCCAGCACCACTGCGTGCGAGCGACCCATGCGCTCAAGGCCATCGGCGCCGATCCCCACCTTGGCGCCGTCAGCGATTTCAGCCAATAGGCTCGGCTTCAGTCCGCTGCCCGTTAGTTCATAGCCCGACATGGTGTTGGTCCAATTTGAGTACGCCCTAAGCAAGTGCCAGGTGCCGACGCAGACATGGAATTGCCGGTATGTTCAGGTTTGGTCAATAGTTGTTGGCCACAATTGATCCGAATCGGAGTTTTGGAAAATGCAAATCGAAGCCTATCGTTGGGCAGGACGCAGCACGGTTGTTATGGTCGCGCTCGCCGCTTTGCTTGCAGCAAATTCCGCCGATGCCAAAACCTATTTGATCAACGGCATTGCCAGCGCCGTGCCGTTTATTGGCTTTGGTATGAACAATCTTGGCAAGAAGGTAAGCGGTGACAAACGGGTGTATAGTTTCATGACCCCGGTTGAGGGGGTGGCGGTGATTAGGCCCTCGATCATCAAGGAGATAGAGCAACGCTACCGGCGCGATCCAACCGAACCGATCAATTTGATCGGCATCAGCTATGGCGCCGACATGATCACCACCATCGCCCGCAGCCTGTCCAGCAAGGGCATACCGGTCCACTATCTTGGTGTGATCGATGGCACCCGTCTGGCGCCGATCGAGCCCAACGTGTTTAGGGTCGACAATTTTACCTGCACATTCATCGATTGCACCAGGGCAAAGATACGGCTGGCACCCGGCAATCAGATTTCTGTAGTCAACGAATTCTCGATTAAATCGGCCCACATCCCGCTCAGCGACAACAAATTCCTGCACAAGCGGGTGTTGCAGCAATTGCGCGTGCGCTAAAAAGCTTACTCAACCACCGGCGCCAACTGTTCGAGAAACTCCTTGAGGTCGCGGGTAGCGACGTCGAGTGCTGCCTGGGCACGCGGGCGTTCGCCATGCTTGTTCGTGATCTTGTCCGATTGACGAAGCTTTTCGTTAATGAGTTTATTTTTTTCCTCTGGATCGTCGGTGGCCTCGATCTCGCGGTCGATAGTCGCGATAGCATTGTGGGCAACACGGATGTCGGTATCGATGCCTCTGAGCCAACTGGCGGCATCGTAGTGCCTGCGGCCCACCTTATAGGCGTGCTGAAAACCTTCGGCGGTCTCGGGTGGACATATGTTATCATAGGTGCGGCCGGCCTGACCCTCGGTCAATCCGTTCTGCGGGGTGCAATATTCCACCAGCCCTTCTTGATAACCGGTCATCCAAGTCGTTTGGTCTGGTGTGACCGACGAGCGCTCGCAAGATTTAAGATGCTGGTCAAAATAGTCCCGGGTCCGGCCGGCCTCCGCGTCTTGTCGGCCGACATTTTGCCAGTCGGCGACTTGGCATTCTTCGATCGACATGGTTTGACAGGACGCCACCACCAGCACGCATGCTAATAACGCTAATGCGGTTGGGATCCCGACAAACGGATTAAGCATGGCTTGCCCCCGGGCAAATTGCTGCAATGTTGCGAAGCGTCGCCACGCTTCCATCCCAGGCACAAACCACAATCGGCAAAAATTTGCCAGTGGCGCGGGTCGCACACCCAACACGGTTGTGAATTATTTCGTTAGCACCTTGCGGTCTGGCAATTTCATTCCTCCCGGTATATGGGTTCGGTAGCCGCAATCCCGGGAATTTTGCGGGATTGCCGGCAACCGGTCGGAGCGTGGCGCAGCCTGGTAGCGCACCTGCATGGGGTGCAGGGGGTCGGAGGTTCGAATCCTCTCGCTCCGACCAAATCGGATGGGTCCATACCGCAGAAGTCCATACCGCAGAACTCCATACCGCAGACATTGGTAACAGATCGTTGTTAATTCACCCCAAAGCCTGCCCAACGATCGGAGTGTCGCGCAAAGATTAGCGGTTCCAATTATCCAATCCGCGCGGCCAGCCAGCCATATCCCAGCAAGCACGCGATCAGGATCGGTTGGTGGGCCAGGTAATAGATCAGGCTGTGGCGACCGATTAACCCTAGGCCGCCGGTTACGGCGTTGGTGGGCAGGGTGTGGGCAAGCAGCGCCGATATCCCCAACGGGCGGCGCAATCGTGCTGACGCCATGCCGCCGACCACGATGCCGGCCCAGGGAAACATCGGCACATAGTCGCTGGTGCGCGGATAGATCGTCGACAATCCCGACCACCACCAATAAGGCGCGTTAAGATTGTCGGAAGCAAAATAAGGTCCGGCAAACAACAACACCGCGCAGGCTGCCAACAACACAGCCGCTGGCGCACGCACCAGCACCATAGCGAGCACGCTGTAGAGCGCGATCGCGTGCAAAATGCCGAAAAAGATAAATGTGTCCGGGGTGGCGAACCAGGTGGCGAGCGTGATCGCGGCGGCGGCGGTGGTGACCTTGCCAAACCGGATCGCGAATTTTCGCCAACGTATAGTGGTTTCGTGCGCCAAAATCACACAAAAACCGACCAGAAACAGGAACGAGCCGGCAATCAGCCGTGCAAACCACTTCCATTCTGTCTGGGCAATGAAGCCGGGCTCCAAATAGCCGAACAGTTCCAGATCGAAGGCGAAATGAAACACCGTCATCGCCGCCAGCGCCAGCCCACGCGCCATGTCAAGACTGTCCATGCGCTTGGCAGTGGTACCCACGACTACAGCAGTATTAGATGCGGATAGCGTCAAGCGGTCATCTCTCTTTAGTATTGCGTTCCTGCATGTCTATCCTGCACCAACCATAATCGGATAGAACCGATTTCAACATATCTGGCGGGAGAAGCTGTGCCATGTTTTTTTATGCCGCCAAATTATTTTGGTTTGTCGCCAGTCCGCTGAATTTGGCCATCTTGGCGCTTACCGTAGGTGTTGTATTGCATGCTGTGCGCTTTGTGCGCACCGCGCGGGCAGCGGCGCTGGCAGGCTTGGCAATATTGCTGGTCGGCGGCTTCAGCCCATTCGGCACATGGCTGTTGGCGACCTTGGAGGATCGCATTCCGCGCACGGAACTGACCAGTGCGCCGCACGGCATCATCGTGCTCGGTGGGGCATTCGACAACCGTGTGGCTGGTTTGCGCGACGATCTCCTGCTCACCGCAGCAGCCGAGCGGCCGTTGGCGCTGGTGGAACTGGCACGGCGATTTCCCGACGCCAAACTGGTCTATTCCGGGGGCACCAACGATCTCACAGGCAAGTTGGAACCGGAAACCAATGCGGCGCGGCGACTGTTTACCACCCTCGGCGTGGCACCAAGCCGGGTGATCTATGAACCCCATTCCCGCAATACCTGGGATAACGCTACGATGGTCGCCGATCTGATCGGCGATATTGCGGGCCAAGATTGGCTATTGGTAACTTCAGCCTTTCATATGCCCCGCGCCATCGGTGTGTTCCGTCAGGTCGGGCTCACGGTGCACCCATGGCCGGTGGACTATCGCACGCCAATAAGTCGGAACGGTCTTTACCTGCCGCACGCGCTCGCCAACTTCGCAAATCTCGAAATTGCCAGCAGGGAATATGTCGGCCTTGCGGCCTATTATCTGAGCGGCCGTTCCAGCGCATGGTTGCCCAATCGGAGATGAAATAATGACCATTATTTGATATTACGCGGTAAATTGGAGATTCATTAAATCAGTATAAGAGTTTGTTTTTGTGGCCATTTCATCAGCTTTGCACACATTGCATTGGTGCTATGCAGCATTTAGCGAAAAATTGGTTGCGGAGCGCCCTGGCGCGGGCTATTG
The DNA here is from genome assembly GCA_965248715.1 of Rhizobiaceae bacterium. Lineage (GTDB taxonomy): Bacteria > Pseudomonadota > Alphaproteobacteria > Rhizobiales > Rhizobiaceae > CBDFKB01. The sequence goes on along the minus strand of CBDFKB010000008.1, from coordinate 1,424,980 downwards.
CAATATCAACCGGGCGAGAAACGAACCCGATAACAATTTCCTTACAGGGTGGTTGAAGTGTATAACGATGAGCAAGTCCAGCGTTCGTGCTGGAGCGTTGCGGCGACTGCGGTTGCTTTGTTTTTCGGCGTGTTGATCATCATCGGCATGTTTGTATAAACAAATCACGCATTTGGATCGGCGCTGATGGCCAAGAAAACGGCCCAACAATTGGTCGATCAGGCAAACCGCGAGGTTCGGGTGCTAGACGCCGCGCGGGCGATGGTGCTTAGGGCTGACCAAACCGTATTTGTCGACATTCGCGATGTGCGCGAACTGGCGCGAACCGGCCGCATTGCCGGGGCGGTGCATGCGCCGCGCGGGATGTTGGAGTTCTGGTTCGATGAGCAAAGCCCGTACTACCGCGAAACCTTCAACCAGCCGGGCAAGACATTCGTGTTATATTGTGCGGCAGGTGGTCGTTCGGCGCTGGCGGCCAAGGCGCTGCAAGATATGGGTTTTGACAATATTGCCCATGTTGACGGCGGGTTTGCCGCCTTGAAGGACGCTGGCATGGCAATCGAACCGCCAAAAGACGGCTAACCTATGGTGTAATTGGGCGGTTTGGACTCCCACAGGCGCCGTTGGGAAACATTATGTTTTTGTCCGTATTCGAGCTGTTTAAAATTGGCATCGGCCCTTCATCTTCCCACACGGTAGGTCCGATGGTGGCGGCCGGAATGTTTCTCGATGAAATCGTCGGTGATGCGGTGCCGATGCCAACCGGCACCAAGATCGACCGCATTACCGTCAGCCTGCACGGCTCGTTGGCGTTTACTGGTAAGGGCCATGCCTCCGACCGCGCGGTTTTGCTTGGGCTCGCCGGCGAAAAGCCAGAGGAAATCGATCCCAGTGCAATCCCGGCGCTGGTGCAGCGGATCACCGCCGAGCGCGCGGTTCACCCTCACGGCCATCCGGCCTATCGCTTTGATCCGCAAAAAGACCTGATATTCGACTATGACCGGGTTCTGCCGGGCCATTCCAACGGCATGATGTTTACCGCGTTCAATGGCGACGGGTTGCAGGTTTTGCAACGGGTATATTATTCGATCGGCGGCGGTTTTGTGGTCGAAGAAGATGCGATCGGTGGTTCGTGCCCGCCTACAGCCACGTCAATCGATGTGCCGCACCCATTTTCCAATGCAGGGCAAATGCTGGAAATGGCCAACCAATCCGGCGTTAGCATTGCCGAATTGCAGCGCCGCAACGAGGCCGCAGTTATAGAGCCTGCTACTATCTCATACAATCTTCAGGCGGTTTGGAAGGCGATGGATGATTGCATGAAGCGCGGTATTGCGTTGGACGGCGAATTACCCGGCGGGCTTTTCGTCAAGCGCCGCGCCAAGCACATTCACGATCAATTGGTTGAAGAGTGGAAGGACAACCGGAGCAATCCGGTGTTGGCCAATGACTGGCTGACGGTCTATGCGATGGCGGTTAACGAGGAAAATGCCGCCGGCGGCAAGGTGGTCACCGCGCCGACCAATGGGGCAGCCGGGGTGATACCGGCGGTGATCAAATATTATTTGCATTTCTACGAGGAAGCCAACCCGGCCGACATCGAGAATTTCCTATTGACCGCCGGCGCGATCGGCAGCCTGATCAAGGCCAACGCCTCGATATCCGGTGCCGAAGTTGGTTGCCAGGGCGAGGTGGGTTCCGCCGCCGCTATGGCCGCAGCCGGGTTAGTCGGCGCGCTGGGTGGTACTCCAGCGCAAGTGGAAAACGCTGCCGAGATTGCCCTCGAACACCATCTCGGCATGACTTGTGACCCGGTCGCGGGCTTGGTTCAGGTACCGTGTATCGAGCGCAACGGCCTTGGCGCGGTCAAGGCGGTTACGGCGGCGTCGCTGGCGATGAAAGGGGACGGCTCGCATTTCGTTTCGCTGGATGCCTGCATTGAGACCATGCGGCAAACCGGCCATGACATGAGCGAGCGCTACAAGGAAACCAGCCAGGGCGGTCTGGCCGTCAACACAGTCGCCTGTTAGTACCCGGGGGAGGGTCGGCGGCAAAAGAAGATTGCGGCATTGTCTTTGTCGGGCTAGAGCTCTTTTCGCTCAAATTGAATCGTTTGAACGCAGGAATTTTGTGTTCTGGCAAGGAGTGAGAGGCGAAGTGGTGCAAGCACCATAAGCTTTCTCATGACGGCGTCCAGGGCGCAAAAGATCAAGTTCATATGATTTATTTAGCTTGTTTTCTCAATAGGTTAAGCGGTTCATGCTTGGTGATCTTCTTTCAACGCATCAAATTCGTTAAGTTCCTCGCACGATAATAATATCGTTCTGCGGTATTTTCCTCGTTGATACAAACAATCTCATCCATCAAACCGCTCCAATTGGAACGAAAAGGGCTCTAGGTCCTTGGGACCGCACGACCGACATTGACCCTGTGGGTATTGCTTGCCCAGGAAAACTCCCACATTCCACCCAACACGTGGGCAAACCAAACAGCAATATCGCCGTACAGTGCGGAGCGGCGATCCGATGGTTAAAATTCAGCAACCAATCTTAAACCATTTGCAACCATGATTAGGCGAGTAGCGTACCCGCCATTTTGTTGCCAAGGCTGCCGCGTATCCGCGTACTGCGTAGCGAATCAGGAGCATTTGGCAATGGCGGGAAACTGGGAGAAGCATGGTGCATAGAATTGCTCTCGTCCTGCCGCTGGTGGCGGCATTCCTGTTTTCATCTAATTGCGCAATGGCGGTCGAGGTTTACCTTTTCCGCGGTGCTGGAGATTTCTCCTTCATCCGAGAGGGGATGAATTTCTCCCAAGGTATCAACCATTTAGGTGGTAAACTAAACAAAGTCGGCATTCGCGCCGAGACCCGGCCATATGTTTCTGGCAAGCAGGCACTGGCCGAAATCCGCCGCCGTCGCCCGCAAAGCGTGGCCCTGATCGGCCATTCGATGGGCGCCAACACGGCGATCCGGCTGGCCAAGGAGCTGGCCCGCGACAATATTCGGGTCTCCTATCTCGGTTTGATCGATATTCCGGGTCCGGTTTCCAGCGTGCCGAGCAATGTGGAATGGGCCGAGAATTTTTACAGCCTCTATCCGGTCTATGCGCGGATGTCGAAGCCGGCGTCTTATCGCGGCTTGTTGGTCAATTATTTCATCAGCGGCGAAAGCCATACCTCGATGGACAATTCGCAAAAGATCCATCACGCGGTTCAAACAGCGATTTGGAAGATTGAGGCGGTTGACCAGCAGTTTGCCAGCGGGGCGCTGGCCTATGCGCCGCGTCAAGATAACGATACGCGCGAGATTGACCGCATCATCACGTCCGGCGTTCGCACCGATTACACAGGCCCCAAGGCGACGGTGGCGCAGGGACAGTAGGGCTAGCGCTTGTCACGAAGCGTAGGATTTGCTTCGCCGCGCTATCTGTTTGTTTTGTCGCGTATTCTTATCCGAAAACCGCTACACACTTTTCGGGAATACGCTCAACGCACCACCACCACTTCCACATCGGAATCGATGCCGGATTCGACGAGGAAATCTTTCGAGTAGATTTTCTCGTTGTTTTTGGCGACCGCGGTATAATTGCCTTCAGCCAACACCAGACGTGGGAACGCGCCAACGCTTTCGCGGATCACGTCGCCGCTAGCGGTCAGGATTGACCAGGCGGTATCGGCGATCGCGTCGGCGCCTGCCTCACGCACCAGTTTCAGGGTTACCCGTGCCGCGTGGTGCTGTAGGGTGGCGCTGGTGACGTTTCCCGGCCGAACGCGAATATCAGCGCGCACCACCGCGTTCAGCTTCCCGTATTTAGAGACGATATGATAAGTGCCAGCATTAAGCAGCACCATCTTGTTGGGGCGCAAATTACCAACCACCAAAGGCCGAATGCCAGAATTGTCGGTCTCATCGGCAAAAATGTCGAACCGCAGCAATTCGCTCCGCACCGTGATATCCGGCGCTGTCACCGCACTTAGCTGCAAACCGCCGGCATCCAAGATGAAAATTTCTAAATTTCCGCCATCTTTGCTCACTTCGATGGTGCGGATCGCCGAGGCATAGCCATGGATCACCAACACCGTGTATTTGCCAGGGGACATTTTAAACGTCTTGGCACCACCCGCGGTGGAAGCGAACTCGGTCAACGTTTCGCCGCTATCGCCGGCCGGTGCGGAATAAATTCGCCACACCAACCCTTCGGCAATAATATCGCTTTCCTCGGTCATTTTGGCTTGCAACAACACCGGCGCCGCATCGTTATTGCCGGCTTGTTGGCCATAAACCGGCCCCGCGCCTGCTAACAGTGTCACGAAGAGGACGGCAATTTTGCCAATCAGTTGAGAAAAGCGCATCTAGAACGTATTCCTAGGTTAGGATTATATTGCGGCGGCAGCAATGTGGCTGACAAGACTTCTCTTGATACGCAAAAGCCGGTCGTTTTCAAGGCGGCCGCTATTTACTATGATAGCCACCAGCCACGAAATATTCTCCGGATGATTGATGTCACAATTATCACCCGCAAAGGCGATGCCACAAATGCTCGCACATCTTCAAGTCCGCCGCTCGGTGCCCGCCGCCGGTCTTGGCGCCCCCGGGCCTGCTGCGGACCAGGTGCGTCAAATGGCAACGATTGCTGCCAGGGTGCCCGATCACGGCAAGATCACGCCCTGGCGGTTTGTGATTTACCCGATGGCCGCGCGCCAGAAGTTTGGCCAATGGTTTGTTGCCGCCGCCGAGCACGCGCGGGGACCATTGTCCAGGGAGGAAATACAAAAAGAACGGGCCCGGTTGACCCGTGCGCCAGTGGTGGTGGGTGTGCTGTCAACGCCGGTAAATCACCCCAAGGTCCCGCAATGGGAGCAGGTGCTTTCCGCCGGCGCCGCGTGTCTGAACTTTCTGCATGCCGCCAACGCACTTGGTTTTGACGCGCAATGGTTGACCGAATGGTATGCGCTTGACCGACAAATGGCGGCAAGAATGGGGGCCAGGCCGGGCGAACGGTTCGCGGGCTTCATCCACATCGGCACCGCGCTCGAACCCAAGACCGAACGCGCGCGACCCGACATCGACGAATTGTTGCAAACCTTTGAGGCGCAAGATGGCTGACCGGGCCCGGGTTTGGGGAGCACGCCGCTGGGCGGCCGCGCGATTGATATTGGCATGGCCATTGATCGGCCTGGGGCTTGGCGCTGCACCCGCTTTGGCGGCGCCACTGCAACTTGCACCATTCAAAGACCGGTTGTTCGCCTATCCCAAAATCTTGGAATCCCGTGACAACGGCGATTTCATCAAAGTCGAATATTTGGAAAGCCGCGATATCGACAAGCGTGACGAGATCAAGGTGCGCCGGGTCAAGAGTTATTATGTGTCGCTACGGCCGACCTTCCAGCAAAAGGATTTGGCACTGGAGAGCGCTGTGGGGCCAGTGCGATATGTCGGTGTCGGCGCCCATGCTGGCGGCGCCAAGGCGGTGGTGCTGTATTTGCACGGCCAGGGCGGAAACCGCTTTCAAGGGTTCGACGATTGGTCGTTTGGCGGTAATTTCAACCGCATCAAGAACCTGATGCTGCGCAATGGTGGCGCCTATTTAACTCCGGATTTCGATGATTACGGTACAAAGGGCGTGGCCCAGGTGCGTGAATTGGTGCTGGCCCAATCCAAGCGCTCGCCCAATGCGCCGATTATCCTTTCGTGCGGTTCGATGGGTGGGTTTTTGTGTTGGGAACTGGTCAAGGATGCAAAAACCGCCCCGCATATCGACGGCCTGATCTTGATGGGATCGATTTGGGACGATCAATATTCGACCAAGAAATTCATGGCTCGCCTGAAACGCCGTATCCCGATCTTTATCGGCCATGGCACCGTCGATCTTGCCTACAAATGGCAGTCGATGGTTGGCTTTTATCGGGAGATCAGGGCTAATTCGCCAGGCTATCCGGTTAAAATCGCCATATTCGAAAATGGCACCCACGGCACCCCGGTGCGCATGACCGACTGGCGCACCGTGCTCAATTGGATGTTTCAAGTAGGTGCGCCCGGTAATTAACGCTACGGCCACCCAAATACAGGATTTGCTATATGTTTTATCGCCCCGGCCTTGATCAACACGGCCTACCGCATGATCCTTTCAAAGCGATTGTCGCGCCCCGGCCGATTGGTTGGATATCGACTATATCGTCATCCGGCGTACTCAATTTGGCCCCCTACAGCTATTTCAACGCGGTCTGTGATGCGCCAAAAATCGTCATGTTTTCTTCAGCTGGCTGGAAGGATTCGGTCGACAATGCCAGGGAGACCGGCGAGTTCGTGTGTAACTATGTCAGCGCCGACATGCATGAAAAAATGAACGCGAGTTCTGTCGATGCTCCTTCGGCGGTCAGTGAATTCGACCATGCCTCGATTGACTATGAGGCCAGCGAACTGGTCAAACCGCCCCGGGTCGCAGGGCTGATGGCGGCACTGGAATGTCGGGTCACGCAGATTATTTGCCCGATTGATCTCAACGGTGACGACAGCGCCAGCCACATCGTATTCGGCCAGGTAATCGGCATTCACGTCGCTGAAAAAGCGCTCGACAATGGCCGCTTCGATGCTGCGATCACTAACCCGGTAGCGCGCATGGGGTACATGGATTACCAAACGCCGGATGGCTATGTGGAAATGTTTCGCCCGGTTTGGCAGGAGTGAGCTCTATCATAACCAGATCGTTAAATTTTGTGGTGAACGGAACATTAAGGCTTTGCCGATACGATCAACCGGTCTCATCGAGTAAAGGCGCCTCGTGGCGTTTTGTGGAGTTGATCGTAAATGATTATCGAGCGTTTTATTTCCTGGGTAAAAACCGCTAGCGTTGCCAAGCGGGCTGAAGCCACCAATGCGCTTGCCCGCGCCTATCTGATTTCGCGCATGTCGGCCAATGACCGCGAAAGCGCCGAGGCGGCGCTGACCATATTGGCCGAAGACCCGTCACCTAAGGTGCGTTATGCGTTGGCAGATGCTTTCGGGTCGAACGATCGCGCACCGCGCCATATCGTCTTGATGCTGGCCCACGACCAATTAGATATCGCCATGAATGTGCTGTTGCGCTCACCGGTTCTGCATGATGCGGAATTGGTCGAACTGGTCGCTGCCGGCGGTGTGGACCAGCAGATCGCCATAGCTTGTAGGCCATTCAAGTCGGCGGCTGTCGAAGCAGCGATAGCCGAAGTCGGCGAAGTGGACGCTTGCGTCGGTCTATTGATGAACGATCACTTGCAGCTTTCAGCAACCGTATTGCGCCGGATCGCCGAACGGCACGGGCGTGATCCCGATATCCGCAACCCGATGCTGGCACGCGCAGATTTGCCGGCCGATGTCAGAACTATGCTGATCACCGGTCTTGGCGATATTTTGCAGGAATTCGCAGTCAGCCGTAAATGGATGCCGGAAAACCGTGCCGCTCGATCGATCCGCGACGCCTGCGACCGCGCCGTGGTCGATATGGCAGCATCGATGAGCGATGCAGAATTACGGGCGCTTGCCCATCACGCCATCGACGAAGGGCGCATGACCGCGTCGTTTCTGCTCAGAATGATTTGTGGCGGCAATATCGATTTGTTCGGTCTGTCGCTTGCCCAACTCACCGGCACGCCTGAAAAACGCATGGACGCCATATTGGCGGAAGGCAATGAGACCGCGTTCAAGGCGGTCTACAATCGCACCGGGTTGCCGGTCGCCGCTTATGGAATATTTGTCTCGGCGATGGCGGCGTGGCGGTTGGCGATGGATTTGCGCGGAGAGATTTCCGAAGAAAAGATCCCGCATTTAGTGATGCAGGAGATATTAAGGCGCTATCGCCCGGTTGCGGCGGTCGGCGTCGATGGGGCAGTCGCCGATGAACTGGTGGTGCTGTTGCGCCGCCTAGCCGGCGAAGCGGCCCGCGAAAGCGCCCGCGCCCATGTCGAAGCGCTAAGCCGTGCTGCCTGAGAGCATACCAAAGGGCCTATGGCTTTTGCCAGTATCATTGGAATAAAATTCTCAATTTGTGCAGATTGATGGAAATTACTCTTCCGTGAAAAACATGTTGCCGCCAAACATGCTTTGCAATGTTGGGTTCGGTGTGGAAAAACCGAAACAGCATTGATGATTTAGGCATGAGCGCCGGTTTTTTTGGAACTAGAGCGTGTCACCCAAAAGTGGGTACCGGTTTTGGGAAAAATGACACGCATAAACAAAGAGATAGCGCGACGAAGCTATTCCAACGCTTGGTGACAAGCGCTAGAGCGTGTCACCCAAAAGTGGGTACCGGTTTTGGGAAAAATGACACGCATAAACAAAGAGATAGCGCGACCAAGCTATTCCAACGCTTCGTGACAAGCGCTAATTGAGGATTTCGAGCCATGTCAGACAAAGAACCCGGATTTTCCACTTTGGCAATTCACGCCGGCGCTCAACCCGACCCGGCCACCGGTGCCCGCGCTACGCCGATCTACCAAACCACAGCCTTCGTGTTTGACGATGTCGATCACGCCGCATCCTTGTTCGGGCTACAGGCGTTTGGAAATATTTATACCCGCATTACCAATCCGACTCAGGCGGTTTTGGAAGAGCGTATTGCGGCGCTCGAAGGGGGCACTGCGGCCTTGGCGGTAGCGTCTGGCCATGCCGCACAGATGATCACCTTTCACACCATGCTCAAACCGGGCGATGAATTTGTATCCAGCCGCAAACTTTATGGTGGTTCGATCAATCAATTCGGCCAATCGTTTCAGTCATTCGGCTGGAAGGTCAACTGGGCCGATGGGGGAACCGCCGCTGATTTCGCCGCTGCGGTCACGCCGAAGACCAAGCTGATTTTCATTGAAAGCCTGGCCAATCCGGGCAGCGTCATCATGGACATCGCCGCTATTGCTGAAGTCGCCCACGCCAACAATATTCCGCTGGTTGTCGACAACACCCTTGCCACGCCCTATCTATGCCGGCCGTTTGAACATGGTGCCGACATCGTATTGCATTCGCTGACCAAATTCATGGGCGGCCATGGCAATTCGATGGGTGGGGCGATTGTTGACGGTGGCACTTTCGATTGGTCGAAGGATGATCGCTATCCGCTGCTTTCCGAGCCGCGCCCAGAATATAACGGCATGGTGTTACACGAGACGTTCGGCAATTTCGCCTTTGCCATCGCTTGTAGGGTGCTTGGCCTACGCGATCTTGGGCCTGCGATATCGCCGTTTAACGCCTTCCAGATCTTGACCGGCATCGAAACCCTGGGCCTGCGTATGCAGCGCCATTGCGACAATGGGTTGGCAGTAGCCAGCTATTTGAAAAACCATGACAAAGTGGAGTGGGTATCATATGCCGGGCTAACCGACGATCCACATTTCGCCCTCAAAGAGAAGTACATGCCCAAGGGAGCGGGTGCGGTATTCACCTTTGGCGTCAAGGGCGGCTACGATGCCGGCGTGGCGCTGGTATCCGGCGTCGAATTGTTTTCCCATCTCGCCAATATCGGTGACACTAAGTCCCTGATCATCCATCCGGCATCGACCACCCATCGGCAATTAAACGATGAGCAATCGCAAGCCGCTGGCGCGGGGGCCGAGGTGGTGCGCCTGTCGGTGGGAATCGAGGATGTTGATGACATTATCGGTGATTTGGATCAGGCTCTGCAAAGGCTTTAAGCCGGGTTTTTCGGCGGCAAGAAATTGCTGACCATTCTCAGATTCCGGACCCTAAAGCGTGTCACCCAAAAGTGGGCACCGGTTTTGGGGAAAATGACACGCATAAACAAAGAGATAGCACGACGAAGCTACTCCAACGCTTGGTGACAAGCGCTAGGCAAAGTGTCGACATATTGTGGTGTTAGAGCCTGTGGGCATCAAACGGCGTTATTCAGCGTTATTCAATTGTGTAGACTATGCCAACGCAGGTTCGAGCAAACATTTGCCGGAATGGGGCTCAAGGCAGCCGGTAAGTTCAGCCGCAAGCCCCAAATTTACCTGATGGCAACCATGTGCAAGCAGGATTGGTTAACAATAGCCGAAATGAGCATAGCATTTAGATGGTGTGGATTTTCCCCGATAGTTGGCGCGCGGGCCAAATTTGGCCGACGTTGCGCTTGCGCGCGGCGCTATCTGGCTTGGCGCTGGCGTTGGTTTGCGGCTGTGTCAGCGCCGGAAACGGTCCCGTATTGTTGAGCGAGGTGGCGGAGGCGCCACCCACACCAATTGCGCCAAGCAACCTGGAAGGGGATGGCAAAACTGGCGTGCCGGTGGCATTGGCCGGCGATGCGGGCGATCAATCAACGCTAGCGCATCTTGCCGCGATCGAGGAAATTCGCGCCAAGTCGAAGGCAAATCTTGGCAATGAATATCCGACCATTGCCGACGAACCAGTAGCCGCGACCAACCAGATGACCGCGTCTCAAACAAGCGCCAGCATCGCCGAATTGACCAGCGCCCGTGCGGACGGTGCCAGCAATTTCCAAGACCAAGAAATTGCCAACGCCCAAGCTTCGGCTGCTGAAATGCGCCGATTGGCCAAAACCCATGCTGGGGACACACTACGGAAAATCCAAAACTGAATTTGGCGCCCTGTTTGGCTGACGTAAGCGCGCACAAAATCGGTGGAACACCCTCTTAAAACGAATTACACGGGGTCACTCATGCAGGAATTTCACAAGGTCAGGCGGCTTCCGCCCTATGTGTTCGAACAGGTAAACCGGCTCAAGGCGAACGCGCGGGCAGATGGCGCTGATATTGTTGACCTTGGCATGGGCAATCCCGATTTGCCGACACCAGAGCCGATTGTCGAAAAATTGCGCGATGTGGTTGGCGATCCACGTACCCATCGCTATTCGGCTTCGCGCGGAATTCCCGGGCTGCGACGCGCCCAGGCCGCATACTATGAGCGCCGGTTCGGCGTTAAGCTTGATCCTGAAACCCAGGTAATCGCCACCCTCGGCTCCAAGGAGGGGTTCGCCAATATGGCCCAGGCGATCACCGCGCCGGGCGACGTGGTGTTGGTGCCAAACCCGACCTATCCGATCCACGGTTTCGGCTTCATCATGTCCGGTGGTGTGGTGCGCAACATTCCAGCCCATCCGGGCCCTGAATTCTTTCATGCGCTGGAAGCCGCAGTGCGCCATTCGGTCCCCTCGCCGGTCGCGCTGATCCTCAACTATCCGTCCAACCCGACCTCGGAGCTGGCGACCCTGGATTTTTATGTGGATGTGGTTGCGTTCGCCAAACGCCACGACCTAATCTTGCTGTCTGATCTTGCCTATGCGGAAATCTATTTCGAGGGTGGGCCGCCGCCATCCCTGCTACAGGTGCCCGGTGCCAACGACATTGCGGTCGAATTCACCTCAATGTCGAAATCGTTTTCCATGCCCGGCTGGCGCATGGGTTTTGCGGTTGGCAATGAGCGCCTGATTGCTGCGCTAACGCGGGTCAAATCCTATCTCGACTATGGGGCGTTTACGCCGATCCAGGTTGCGGCCGCCTATGCGCTTAACAATCATGAGCAGATAATCGACGACATCCGCGACACTTACCGTGCAAGACGCGATGTGCTGATCAGTGCCTTTTCGCGGGCCGGGTGGGATATTCCGCCGCCGCCGGCGACCATGTTCGCTTGGGCACCGATTCCCGACGACTTCCGTGCCATGGGTTCGTTGGAATTCTCCAAACTACTGATCAAGGAAGCGGCGCTGGCAGTTTCGCCTGGCATCGGATTTGGCGAATATGGTGATGATCACGTCAGGATCGCCGTGGTCGAGAACGAACAGCGTATCCGCCAGGCCGCCCGATTGCTCAAACGCTATCTTGCACGCGCCCGGCAATCCGTGTCAAACGTCGTACCACTGAATTCCCGCCGATAAAGCGTTCCGCGTCATATGCTTGCTGTGTATGAACTAGGCATTGTGGGCTGGGCTAGAGCGTGTCACCCAAAAGTGGGTACCGGTTTTGGGAAAAATGACACGCATAAACAAAGAGCGCGCGCGGCGAAGCTATTCCAACGCTTCGTGACAAGCGCTAGTCTTGGTGACGAGTTGGCATGGACAGGGCGGCAGGTTGCTACGCGTGTGCGAGAATATGATGGTTGAACAATTACGTATAGGTGTGGCTGGGCTGGGCACGGTGGGCGCGTCGGTAGTACGCATTTGCGCCGAACATGCGGGGGAATTGGCGGAGCGCTGTGGCCGGCAATTGCAGGTCACCGCGGTTTGCGCCCGTGACCGTGACCGTGACCGCGGCATCGATATCAGCGCCATTACCTGGTTCGATGACCCAGTGGAAATGGTCAATTCCGGTGCCATCGATGTGTTGGTGGAAGCAATTGGCGGCGATGCTGGTCCAGCCGCCGAGGCGGTGCGCGCAGCATTAGATGCGGGCGTTTCGGTTGTCACCGCCAATAAGGCGTTGCTTGCTGCCCATGGCAATGAATTGGCCGAGCGCGCCGGTACCAGCGGTGCGGTGCTCAATTATGAGGCGGCGGTTGGTGGCGGCATTCCGATCATCAAGACCATGCGCGAGGCGCTGGCTGGAAACCGCATTAGCCGGGTTTACGGAATTTTGAACGGCACCTGCAACTATATGCTGACCCGCATGGAGCGCGAGGGCCTTTCGTACAAAGAATGTTTGACCGACGCCCAGGCTGCGGGGTACGCCGAAGCCGATCCGACGTTTGACGTGGAAGGCCACGATACTGCCCACAAATTGGCGATCTTGACCAGCCTGGCGTTCGGCACCAAGATCGATGCCGATGCGGTCTTTATCGAGGGCATTTCTTCGATTGAGGCAGCAGATATCCGTGCTGCCGCAGAACTTGGCTACCGCATCAAATTGCTTGGGGTTGCCCAAAAAACCGACACCGGCATCGAACAACGGGTTCACCCCACCTTGGTACCGCGTGACAGCGACATTGCCGGCATTCACCATGTCACCAATGCAATCGTTGTCGACGGCGACCGGGTCGGTTCGGTGATGCTGTCTGGCCCCGGCGCCGGTGGTGATGCCACCGCCTCGGCTATGATCGCCGATATTGCCGACATCGCCCGTGGCATTCGGTTGCCTGTGTTGGGTAAGAATGTGCACGATCTAGTGCCTTACGAGCGCGCGCGGATGCGGGCCCATGAAGGCGGCTATTATATCCGCTTGGAAGTAGCCGATCAGGCAGGAGTGTTCGCCGACATTGCCACTCGTATGGCCGAACAGGGGATTTCACTCGGCTCGATCGTGCAAAAAGAGGTGGAGCACGACGAGGCAAGCAGCAGTGCGCAGATCATTCTTGTAACGCACGAAACGACGGAAGCGGCCATTCGTGCGGCAATCGATGGCATTCGCACTGATGGCCATCTATTGGAAGCCCCAAGGACCATTCGTATCGAAAAATAGTGCGCACCGGCGCCGATGTCGCTTGCCATTGCCGGCGGCATGATGTCAGAACTTTCTACACCAATGGGCACCGCACCAAACAGGTTTGCCGTTGGTCAATCCTGGATCTATACTGCTTTATAAATACGAGGCGAACCACATGGCTGCAAGCAAACCCCTTAAATCTACGGCCATTGACCGCATTCTCAGTATGGAGATCGCTCGCGTTACGGAGCGCGCGGCGATAGCGGCAGCGGGCCAGCGCGGTGGTGGTGACGACATCGCTGCAGATCAGGCGGCGGTCGATGCCATGCGCCACGAGCTCAACAACATGCCGATCCGTGGCAAGGTGGTGATTGGCGAGGGCGAACGCGATGAAGCACCCATGCTGTATATCGGCGAAGAGGTCGGTACCGGTTCCGGACCGCTGGTGGACATCGCGCTTGATCCGTTGGAATGCACCACGGTGTGCGCCAAAAACCTGCCGAATTCCCTGGCCGTGATCGCCATGGCCGAACAGGGTAGCCTGCTCTACGCACCCGATGTCTACATGGAAAAAATTGCCATCGGCCCCGGATATGAACCCGGCCTGGTCGACATTGACGCTTCGGTGGCGGAAAATCTCGACCGTATGGCCAAGGCGAAAGGAGTTTCGGTCGATAAAATCTCCACCTGCATCCTCGATCGCTCGCGCCATCGCACCATAATCGAACAGGTGCGGGCTACCGGCGCGTCGATCCGGCTGATCGGCGACGGCGATGTTGCCGGTGTGATCCACACCACCAATCCTGCAGAAACCGGCATCGATATCTATTTGGGTATCGGTGGTGCGCCCGAAGGTGTTTTGGCCGCCGCCGCGCTACGCTGCATTGGTGGCCAGATCCAGGGCCGATTGATCCTCGACACGACGGAAAAGGTCAATCGCGCCGCGCGGATGGGAATTGAGGATCCGAAACGGGTCTACAATATGGATGAGATGGCGAAAGGCGACGTGATCTTCGCCGCCACCGGGGTGACCGACGGCAATTTGTTGTCGGGGGTGCGGTTTTTCCCCGATGAGATCACCACCCACACCATTGTCATGCGCTCGGCCAGCGGAACCGTTCGTGAAATCAAGGCCCGGCACCGCGATCTGAGCAAGTTTGCATAGCCGGCTAGAGCGTATTCCCGAAAAGTGGGTAGCGGTTTTCGGACAAGAATACGCGACAAACAAACAGATAGCGCGCCGAAGCTATTCCAACGCTTCGTGACAAGCGCTAGAGCGTATTCCCGAAAAGTGTGTAGCGGTTTTCGGACAAGAATACGCATAAACAAACAGATAGCGCGACGAAGCTAATCCAACGCTTCGTGACAAGCGCTAGAGCGTATTCCCGAAAAGTGTGTAGCGGTTTTCGGATAAGAATACGCGCCAGGAAAAAAGCGGCCCGCGTATTCCCGAAAAGTGTGTAGCGGTTTTCGGACAAGAATACGCGACAAACAAACAGATAGCGCGTCGAAGCTATTCCAACGCTTGGTGACAAGCGTTAGGCGCCATCGCTGGCAATCCGGTTACAATCTGGATTGAAAAATACTACCTTGGAGATGATAGTCGCAAGGGAAATGGGTTATAATGCATGGCGCCGCACCAGCCGAACAGGCAAGCTTTTCTCGGCGTGGAAAAATCGCTGACCGGCAAACGCTGGCAAGACAGGCTTAGCCCTGCCGCCGCCAATCAGGCGCTCGCGATAACCCAGCAGCACGCAATTCCGGAACTGGTCGCCCGGGTTCTCGCGGCTCGAGACGTTGAGGCCGAAGACGCGGTGCAATTCCTGTTGCCGGCAATTCGCGATTTGATGCCGGACCCTTCCACATTGACCGATATGGACCTCGCCGCCAAACGCTTGGCCAAAGCGATTGCGAACCGTGAAAGGGTGGCAATATTCGGCGATTATGATGTTGATGGCGCTTGTTCGGCGGCGCTGCTGTCGCGTTATCTCGGCCATTTCGGCGTACCGAACGAAATCTATATACCCGACCGGATTTTTGAGGGTTACGGCCCCAATCCGGCTGCGGTCGCCGAACTGTATGGCAAAGGGGCCGGGTTGCTGGTGACCGTTGATTGCGGCATTGCCTCGCATCAGGCACTGGCGCAAGCCGAACGGCTCGGTTTTGACACGATCGTGCTCGACCACCATCAGGTTGGCGAAACCCTGCCGCCGGCGCTGGCGCGGGTCAATGCGAACCGTCAGGACGATCTGTCGGGTCTTGGCGATCTGTGCGCCTGCGGTGTGGTGTTTATGGCCCTGGTGGCGGTCAACCGCGATTTGCGTGGTGCCGGCACGACCAATTTGCCGGACCTGCTTGATTGGCTCGATTTGGTGGCGCTGGCCACTGTTTGCGATGTGGTGCCGCTAAAGGGGCTCAACCGGGCATTCGTCGTCAAGGGCATCCAAGTAATGCAGCAGCGCGGCAATGTGGGGCTTTCGGCGCTGTGTGATGTAGCCCGCCTCGACGGGCCGGTATCCACCTATCACCTTGGTTTCGTGCTCGGCCCGCGCATCAATGCCGGCGGGCGCATTGGTGACGCGGCGCTTGGCGCCAAGCTGTTGACTGAGACCGACCCAGACGCGGCGCGCGAAATTTCCACCGAACTCGATCGGCTGAACGAAGAGCGCCAGGCGATGGAGGCAGCGATGCTGGAAGAAGCCGATGCCCAAGCTGCTGCCGAAATTGGCGCCGGCCCGCCGCCACCGGTGCTAATTACCGCTAGCGCCGGGTGGCATCCAGGTGTTGTCGGCCTAATCGCGTCGCGGCTCAAGGATCGTTATAACCGCCCGACCTTTGCGGTGGCGTTTGACGATACCGGTCGCGGCTCCGCATCCGGGCGTTCGATAGAAGGGGTTGATATTGGTATTGCGGTGCGTGCGGCGCTGGACAAAGGCTTGATTGAAAAAGGTGGTGGGCACGC
Source organism: Rhizobiaceae bacterium (assembly GCA_965248715.1). GTDB lineage: Bacteria > Pseudomonadota > Alphaproteobacteria > Rhizobiales > Rhizobiaceae > CBDFKB01. Next base: position 1,408,673 of record CBDFKB010000008.1, on the reverse strand, counting down.
CATGGCTGCCGGGTTGACCGTGCAGCGTAACAAGCTCGGTGATCTGCGCGGTTTTTTTGAAGACAAATTGGCGAAATCGGTCGACGGTGCCACTGGTTGCAGCACACTGAAAATCGACGCTGCGATGACTGCGCGCGCCGCCACCCGCGACCTGCTGGCTCTGATTGAGCGGGCCGGGCCCTATGGCGCCGGCCATCCGGCTCCAGTATTTGCGTTCCCGGCCCACCGGGTACGCTATGCCGCGCTTGTCGGTCGCAATCATGTACGGCTGACGCTATCGGCCGGCGATGGCGCGACGCTCAAGGCGATCGCGTTTCGCGCCGCCGACCAGCCGCTCGGCCGTTTCCTGCTGGAAAACCGCGGTGAGCCGGTCACCATCGCCGGCACGTTAATGCCGGACAATTGGCAAGGTCGCAACGGGGTGCAGCTAAGGGTAATCGACGCAAGCGGGCAGGGTGTTGTAACATAGTAACAAGTATTGATCGAAAACAGGAAGAAAATTACAATAATAGTAAAGTCAAGAGGAAATTTTAAAATGGATGACGAGAAATTTTCTTGATATCTTTTTGAGAAAAATTTAATTGTATGATCTAGGGTCTGTGGACATTCACCTTGATGCGATAAGCGCCGCGACAAGGTTCCAGTTGGCAGCGTAGCTGTTATCGGTTTTATCGTAACGCGTTGCGATGCCACGAAATTCCTTGATCTTGGCGAAGTAGTTTTCAACCAAATGCCGCCAACAATAGGCCTCTTCATCGTATTCTCGCTGCACAATCCGATTTGATTTGGGCGGGATAACGGCGGTTGCGCCCCGGTCTTCCAGCTCCTCCAGAAGCCAGTTTGCGTCAAACGCTTTATCCGCCAGCAAAGCGGCGAATGACACGCCCTTGATCAGCGGTGCCACGCCCCTCATGTCATGCGCCTGTCCCGGTAGCAGCATGAAACGCACAAGATTACCAAGCGCGTCCACCAGCGCCACGATCTTGGTGGTCAACCCACCGCGCGAGCGCCCGATGGCCTGATTTTGAGTCCCCCTTTTGCGCCGGTTGCCTTTTGGTGAACCGAAACAATGGTGCCATCAATCATGGCGTATTCGAGGTCTGGGTCATTGCTCATGGCTTTGAAAAGACTCTCGAAAACACCCTGCTCGGCCCATCGTCGGAACCGGCGAAACTGGCTGTTCCAGTTGCCAAATTTCGTCGGCAGATCGCGCCAGGGAGACCCCGTGCGCACCCGCCAGAACACCGCTTCCAAAAACAACCGGTTGTCGCCGCCTGTCCGGCCACTGTCTGTTGCCTTGCCGGGGAGCAAAGGCGCAAGGCGTTCCCAGACCCGGTCATTCAAAACAAATCGCTTTTCGTCCATTACAAACTCCCTTTTGGAAGCTTGAATCAGAAATCAACGCTTTTGGGAATCCTGAATGTCCACAGACCCTAGTTAAGTGCATATCGATTTCAGTACTATTGTACTATTTTTCGGCGATTTTGGAGTCACTTCTTTGGGCTCAATCGCTGTGAGGTTATATGATCTATTTGGACTGGCGTCCTATTTCGTAATTGCTCACCCCCACATCACCTGCTCTGACTGCCTGATTTCATGATATTGTGGTCAATAGGGTCTGAAACGGGGATTTTCCGGAGAGTTTGCCGGTATCGACCACGGTTCTGACGGCGCAATCTCCTTCAGCTGCCCACATTGAGTGGAAGCCGTTGGTAACTTTGTGCTGGATGACGGCCGGTCGTAGCGCCCGTTCACAAGCATTGTTGGTTACCTCGACTTCACCTGGATAATCAAGAAAGGTCAGCAATCGTGGACTGGTCCAATTTACGCCATTTGGCCATTTTGGCGCTGATGGTTTGGGCGAATTTGCAACTTGGGGTCTCGGCGAGAATATCAACCAGAGTTTTTCCAATTGTCGCTTTTTGGCCTTCACCGTGCTGGCCGCGAAGCTTTGCAGGCAACGCGCCAACACAAACACTTTGTCCAGTCACGCTTCACCTCGGGCTTCAATGCCAGATCCCGTTTTGCCCGTGAAGATAACTTGGTCGGGTCAACTCGCTTGGCAACATTGAGGTGGTAGCTGGAAGGGGCAATCGGCAGAACTCTGCAAATTGGCTCGACCCCATGCTCCGCCCGGTGATCGTCGATAAAAGTGATCATCTCCTGAACGGGCGGTCGAGCTCGGCCTGGGCAAAATACGCGGACGCTTTGCGCAATATCTCGTTGGCCTGGCGAAGCTCACGGACTTCGCGCTCAAGTGCCTTCATCTTCTCGGCCATGTCAGTCGAAACACCGGCGCGCTTGCCGTTGTCGACTTCGGTCTTCTTTACCCATTCATTGAGAGTTTGAGGCACATAGCCAATCTTGCCGGAAATTAACACAATAGCCGCCCAGCGCGACGCATACTCACCTTCATGGTCCAGAACCATCCGTACCGCGCGGGCCCGAACTTCAATGGAAAATTTTTTCGTTGTTTTGATTGTCATTGCTCTATCCTACTCAGGAGTTAGAGCCTCCGACAATCCCGGGGCGGTTCACACTTCAATTGGACGTTCAAGTTGACGAACGATAATTCAATGTGGCTGAAATTCCTCGCAGTGACGCGCTTGAATATTCTTAACCGCGGACCCTGCTAATACCCTTTCGAGGGGACTACCAAGTTTTGCAACGACTTTCCTTCACGCCATCGGGTTAGATTTTCGCAGAACATTTTGATTGACGCTTGTTCCCAGCCCTCGAAGACGCTGGAGCAATGGGGCGATATGATTACGTTTTTTTGCTGCCAGAGTCGGTGGTTAGCGGGTAAGGGCTCGGTCTCAAATACATCGATGACCGCCCCTGCAATCTTTCCTCGTTCTAATGCGGACACTAAGGCTGCTTGCTCGACCACCCCACCTCGCGAAATGTCGGCTAGAATACAGCCAGGCTTCATAGCATGAAAGGCGTCGTCATTCACAAGTCCCCGGGTCGCATCAAGCAGCGGTACACAAACGGCGATGTAATCCGCCCGACCCCATAGACCAACGAGATCCTCGCTGCGATGTACCTGATCGACATTTTTCATCGGTTTCGGGTTCGCTCTGGTGCCAATAACCTGCATGCTGAATGCCTTGGCACGATCTGCAATCGCTTGACCGGTATGACCCAGCCCTACAATCAGTAGCGTTTTCCCATGTAGCGATCCCATGGTTCTGGCAGCGCGCCAATGACGGTCCTCTCGGTCAGCTAGTAGACCGGCAACATCCATTGTAAAATGCAGTAATCCTCCCAGCACATATTCGGCCATGACATGGGCAGCAACGCCAGCTGAGTTCGTTACTTGGGTTCTATCTGCATCCCAACGTCCCAGGTGATCTACCCCCGATCCTCCCACAGATATCCATTGAGGGCCTTGAGGCGACAACAGTGCATCTATTGGAAAATCTGACGAGCCAGCAAAGCGAATGGAATAGACGATTTGCGGATTGAAAGCGTCAATCTTCGCCGGCAATGCACCGTTGGAATTGCACCCCTTAACGACGACATCGGGATGTTGGGCACGAACGATGTCGACCAACGTATCCGGCTCATCGGCATGAACGATAATTTTGGGTGGCGCCGATGTTTTCATATTGAGATCAGTACAACTTCAAAATTCAGGCGAAATATCACGTAACCACACCCCTTTTGAACAATTCACCATATGATGGCTGATCCATAGGCAGACCCAGCATGCAGGATGCTTCGTACATCATAGCCTGATTGGAGGTCACGACTGGTTTTTGTATTGCGGCTTCCAACCGTTCGATTGTCTCTACACTCCGCATTTCAGTGCAGGACAGAACAACGATCTCTGCTTCCTCATGATCGGCCCGAACACCCAATTCAAAAACGTCATCGGGAGTAAGTTCAGCCTGCCCATAGTTTCCCAATTCCCTGTCCACGCTTGCAACAGAAGTAATGCCAAATCCGCTATCTGAAAGAAACGTCGACGCTGCCACATTGATGTCAGATGTGTAGGGAGAGCCAAAGGCAATGGATTTTGCTCCCAATGCTTTGATCGCGAAGACCAAAGCACCGGCTGCAGTCACGGTTTTGGCGCCTGAGAGCTTGTTTATCTGCGTCGCCAATTCACCATCGAACCTTGTGCCATGCGACAGCGTCGCCGAGGTGCAGCCATACATGATCAAGTCCGGCTTTACGCCCACCAGTAATGATAAGGGTTCGTCCAATGGCTCGGATCCCAATCCGGCCATTTGCTTGGCATTGGGTGTTTCATCAACGTCATATCCCCCCATGCGGGTGAAGTGGAATGACACTCCGTCCGGACGCAACAGGCCCAAATCGGACTCAAGATTTACATTGGTAAAGGGTACCAAAACGCCAATGCGTGCGCGTCCTCTGGTCGGAAATTCAGATAAGGTCATTGGGATGAATATCCTTTCCAATCTTCCAACGCATTAACCGCGAGCACCATCACCGCCTCGTTGACGATTGTTGCGCGCAAGCAATGTGGTAGATTGTACCCGCCCATTGCGCGCATGACGATACCAACGTTACGAAGGGCTTCATCTGCACTTTGCGCTTGTGTTTTGGATCGGAAATCAACAAGCGCGAAATTGGTATGACTGTCGACGCAGGATAGCCCAATAGCCTCCATTCGGTCCGTGAAAAACCGCCGAGCATTCGCCGTCAATTCGCATGTTTCAAGCATATAGGTCTGATCGATCAAAGCTGCCTTGGCCATTGCTGCACTGACATTGCCAATACTGCTGGGAATAATAAGCTTGCGAACCTCTGCACCAATGCCAATGGGAAACAGCCCCCAGCCTACCCGCGCTGAGGCCAGTCCATAAGCCTTGGAAAATGTGCGCAAAACAATTGTATTGCCGCTATTGACCAAATCGAAAACTGGTTCGTTATACCTATCCGTAAATTCACCATAGGCTTCGTCGATCACCAACAGGATATCTCGTGGTAAATTATCGCGTAATCGAATGATTTCAGAGCGGGGTAAGCGGGTGCCCGTTGGATTACCGGGATTGGCAATAAAAACAAGTTTGGTATTATCTCGCACAGCACTCAATAGCGCATCTACTGAGACGGTGAAATTTGTTTCAGTTGCCAGATCGCAAGTTGCACAAACTTTTTCAGCCGAATTCTTAAAAAGCGCATATCCATATTCTGTCGTGAGCACATGTCGGTTTGGGCCTGCAAAGGCTTGTGTGATGCAGGTAATCAATTCCATGGAACCTGCGCCTAGCAAAATGTTGTCGGGATCAATGCTGTACTGTTCAGCAATACCAGCACGAAGATCGGGATAATTCGGATCAGGGTAGTCGGTCGCAAATTGCAAAGCTTGCTGGGCCGCTAATTGAACCTGTGGCGTGGGTGCTCTTAAACTCTCGTTTTGGGCCATAGAGATCAGCGGCGTATTACTTGGAGTACCGAAGTCGGCAACCGCATAGGGAGCCATGTTCAAGATGTGTCGGTTTGCCTTGGAGATCACGAAACATCTCCTTCATTGAAGGCATAGTCGGATATGGCTGCACTCGGTGAGACTACCCCTTCTGCAATATCGTGCTTTATCGCGTCATGGTTTCTATCATTGGGTGCCCCAAACCCGCCACCGCCAGGAGTTTCGAATATGAGCGTTTGTCCGGGAACCACGCGTACTTCGCCTTTGCCGGGCAAATCAGGTCCGTCATCCAGCCGAATACGACCGGGCGCGCCGGGCATGCCGCCGACACGCCCTTGAGCTGGGTTCTTGATGCGCTCAACTGAAAGGAAGACGAGAAAAGGTTCGTCATTTGCTGATTGCAGCTCAATCCTTTGACCAAGGCCTCCTCGAAATTGACCGGCTCCGCCGCTGTCGGGCCGCAGCTCACGCTTTTTAATCATAACCGGGGCTGTTGCTTCGGTAATCTCCACCTGACTGCCCCATACTCCACTGGGAAAGGCCGTTGCTGACAGCCCATCCTTCGTGGGTCTTGCACCTGTACCGCCATTATGAGCTGGTTCCAGCGCAAATACATGACCACCATTTTGTGCGGCTTCTGGAACGCTGCGCATCGGTAAGTCATACATGCAGGATGCTCCCTCTGCAGGTACTTTGTCTGGCAATGCCTGATGCAGGCAGCCATAGACCAGGTCCGGCGTCATTTGCCCCAATGTATGTCGCATGGCGACCGGTGCCGGAGACTGCGCATTGAGAATGCAATTCTTGGGGGCTGTCACTTTAAACGGTTCCAGCGACCCGGCATTGTTGGGAATATCCGGGCCGATAATGCACCGTAGGGCAAACACCGAATAGGCAGTTGCATAGTTCAGCGGCACATTGATGCCCTTAATCGAGCAACCAGACGTTCCAGAAAAGTCCAGGACCATGTGATCTGCCGCAATTGTGAGCTCGGCCTTCAATATGATTTCGCGTTCATATCCGTCGACCAGCAATTCGCTGCGATAGATGCCGTTTGGAACTTCTGCAATAGCGTCAATCGTACCCCTTTTTGAAGTTTTAATTATGTAGTCCGACAGGGCATTGAGATCGGAAATTCTGAACTCCTCCATCATGCTGGTCAGCCTCTGAGCCCCGGCTTCGCAGCACGCAATCAAAGCATAAATGTCACCTTCATTGCCGGTCGGTTCGCGGGAGTTTGCTTTAACAACATCAAGCAAAAACTCATTGACCTCGCCCTCATCCAGAAGCTTACAAGGTGGAATTCGAAGTCCTTCGTCAAATATGTCAGAACCCTCCGGCCCCATACCCTGACCGCCCAGATCGACCAAGTGACTGGTACACGATGTGAAGCCGATAACCCGGTTTTGATAAAAAACGGGCATCAGGAGCAAAAAGTCGTTCAGATGACCCGATGCAATCCATGGATCGTTGGTGACGTAAATGTCTCCGGGTTTCATGGATTTTAGTTCAAATCGATTTCGCAAGTCGATAACTGCCTCCGCCATCGTATTGATATGCCCCGGCGTTCCGGTCACGGCCTGCGCCATCATTTGGCCCTGTTCGTCGAAAATTCCGGCTGAAATATCACCGCATTCCCGGACAATCGGGCTGAAAGCGGCTCGAATGAGCGCTTGTCCCTGTTCCTCAACCACCGCCAGAAGGCGGTTCCACATCACCTGGAATTGAGTGTTCGAAATTTGCGACATCAGGTGCTCTTCCTGTTCTTTTTCCCAATTGTTTTTCGAGTTAGGAGCAGTTCTCCACCGCTGAGCACAGAAGCGGAAAAATCGTTGCTGACAAAAGTTGTGGTCTGGGCCTCTTTAATCAGCGCAGGCCCTTCTACTTGCGCACCGGGTTTAAGAACATCTCGCGTATATAGGGCTGCTTCGGTGTGCATTCCTTGAACATCGCACCAAATCGAGCGCCAGGATTCTGACGTGGCTTTGAATGAAACCATCGACTTTTGATCAGGGTGCGGTGTTTCCAGCTCAGTCGAAACAGTGACAGCCCAATTGAGAATCTCAATTGTCATTCCAGGAACTACCCGCGAGAACTGACGGCTGTATTCAGCTTCAAATGCAGATCTCAGGACATCGATATCATCTGGCCCCAATCTGCGACTCGGCATCTGAATTTCGACCTCGTGACCCTGGCCATGATACCGCATGAAAGCCACCCGCCTGCAAACAAGCTCGGCATCCCCGGCACCCGCCGAAACAACGGCACGTGCCTCTTCGACGATCTCATCAAAAAATATATTGAGAGCGTCGATATCCAATGTTTCGAGCGTTGAATATTTACTGCGCACAATCTCAAAAGAAATCGGGGCAAACAAAAACCCGACAGCCGAGCCAACGCCTGGTTCTACAGGAATGATAATCCGATCAACCCCTGCGCGTCTGGCTACCCGGGTGGCGTGAAGCGGGCCATTGCCCCCAAATGCAATCATGGTTCGATTGGATATATCTTTTCCAGCTTCAACGGCATGCATACGCCCGGCGCTGGCCATACTCTCGTCGACTATTTGGCTCACCCCGTCAGCAGAAGTAACTACGTTGACGCCAAGGGGAACTCCGATGTTTTTCTCAAGTGCAGTGGCCGAGGCCGCCTCGTCGATCTTCAACAAACCTTCAGCAAACCTGTCCGGGTCAATCAGCCCAAGCGCAACATCAGCATCAGTAACAGTCGGGCTTTCGCCCCCTTTTCCAAAGGCAGCCGGACCTGGCTCGCTGCCCGCTGAATGCGGACCTACTTGCACTCGGCCCAGGCGATCAACACTTGCGATCGAGCCACCACCCGCACCGATTTCGATCATTTCGATGACTGGAATTCGGACTGGCATTCCACTACCTTTGATGAACCGTTCGGCACGAGAAATCTCAAATTTTCGTGATGTTTGCGGACGGTAGTTGTCAATCAAACAAAGCTTTGCGGTTGTTCCGCCCATATCGAACGACAATACATGGCTCTCACCAAGTTCTTGAGCCACCCGACTGGCTAATATCGCCCCACCAGCAGGGCCTGATTCGACTAACCGGATTGGATAGCGGGCAGCTGCCTCTAGGGTTGTCATTCCACCACCTGACGTCATCATGAGGATGGGACAACGAAGTCCCTCCTTTGAGAAACTCTTGGTAAAGTCGGCAAGATAACGCGACATCAGTGGTTGGATATAGGCGTTAGCAATGGTTGTGCAGAGTCGTTCAAACTCCCGTGCCTCCGGGCTGATATCACTGGACAAAGAAATCGCCAGTTCAGGCATGCGCTTAATCAGCAAGTCACGAAGTCGTCGTTCATGGGTAGGGTTGGCATAGGCGTGAAGCAGGCAAATAGCGACGGCCTCAATACCTTGGGAGACAAACGACGACACAAGGCTATCAATTTCGGTTTCATCAAGTGATCGGTGAATATTGCCATCAGCCTGAATTCGTTCTGCCACCGTGAAAGACAGGCTGCGGGGTACCAGCAGATTGGGTTTAGACAGGTTAATATCGTACTGACTATATCGCCGCTCATAGGCGATTTCCAGAATGTCTCGGAAACCCTCGGTGGTAATAGTTGCAACGCGCGCGCCACGCCGTTCGATCAGCGCGTTGGTTGCCAATGTCGTACCATGCACGAAGCCTGTGACATCTCCGATTGAACAGCAAGCCTGCGACAACACATGGCGAACACCGTCAAGGGCTCCCAGGGTCGGGTTCACTGGAGTTGTGGGCGTTTTCACAGATGCCAGGACTGAGGTGGTCCCGGATTGTTGGACAGGTTAGCAGCTTTGTTAAGGTGTATTTTGTTGTCTGATCATGCTGCCAGTTTCTCGTCTTGTTTCTCTTTTTTCAACCCGTAGATTTCGTCGGGCGTTGCACCGTTGAATGTCGAGTGTGGACGTTCTTCGTTGTAGAAGGCAAGCCAATTTTTAATATGGCGTTTGGCCACAAAGCCATCGGTCATTTCGTGCAGGTAAACGCATTCGTATTTCAATGACCTCCACAGCCTTTCAATGAAGATGTTGTCCAGAAAGCGGCCACGTCCATCCATGGAGATTTTGATCTTTGCATCCAGCAACACGCCGGTAAAGGCGGAACTTGTAAACTGACTGCCCTGATCCGTGTTGAATATCTCCGGTTTGCCGTATCGGGAAATGGCTTCTTCCAGAGCCTCTACACAGAAACTGGCATCCATCGTATTTGACAACCGCCAGCTCAGCACTTTTCTCGTTGCCCAGTCCATGATTGCCACCAGGTACAGAAACCCCCGCCTCATCGGAATATATGTGATGTCGCTGCACCAGACCCTGTTCTTCGGTCTCTCCCACGCCAAACAGGAGATTGCCAAATGGGTTTGTGACTACAACGAACAAAGACCGCATTCAGCATTGGACTATCAAACACCGGCAGCCTATGCCGCCAAACTAACCGCAAGCGTGCCTCCCGTTCCACGATATGAGGGTTCCACTCCCCGCCCGCTTGCTACCACCGCGCCAAACGGCGTAAATCAGGTTGTGACTCTAATCAGAACTGGATGAAAATTCGGGGGCAGGTCAAAAATCCAAAAATTAAATGGTCAAATGAACCCCTGACGCCGACCCCCTTACAACAGATTGTTCAGCGGAACGGGGGATCGGAGTCAGGGCTAGGCCCTAACAACCCAAATTCCCACGTAGAGATAGGGTGATGTAAGGGGGTAAATTTTGGTTTTCTCGAAGCCAAAATTCTTTCAAAGAATGGGAATTTCTTTCTGAGCAAAGCATCAGAAAGTCCACCAAATTAAAGGCAACAATGCAGATGCAAGATGAGGGTTACCTGTCTTCTAGAGAATGCCATACGCGAACAATGATTACCTGATCCTCAAAGAGCCGGTAACGGATGACATAGCCCCTAGCCCCAAATTTTACCGGCAATTCCCTAAACCCCATTTCCAATTCCCAAGGTCGCCCTTTGTCCGGAAATTCCTGCAAAGTTTCTACGACTTCAATAAGCGTGTTAACCGCACGTGCTGCTGCATTTGGACTATGAGGTTCTATAAAAGCATGAAGCCGTTTGAGATCATCTTGGGCTTCCGGGAGCCATCTTAAAATGGCCATTAGGCTTTTTCAGAATCAGAAATTTGGCTCAAGCCAGAAGCCCAGGATTTCATGTCAGTGTGTGATACCGTTTCTCCAGTCAACTCAAATTTTTTCCAACGGGATTTAACCAGTTGGCGTTCAGCTTCTAGGGCTTCTTCGGTATCCAGGAATTTCTCGATGGCTTCATTCATCAGGTAGTTGGTAGAACGATCTCTTGCTTTCCCCAGTGTCTCCAGTCTGGTTTTGGTATTGTCTTTAAGCCGAAGGCCGATGGTTGAATTTGCCATGTTGGAATCTCAAAAAATTATCACTTGTTGCACAAAGTATAACATTTGTACACATTTTTGCCAAATCGGATTTTTGAGAAATTGTCATGTAGCCAAATACGAGCCGATTAGTAGCCGATTATACCAATGGATTTTGAGTGTTTCAAAGTCTGGTTTGACGAGTCTCATGCTCTTGGCTCACGAAATATAGCACCTTTGGGAACCTACCTGCCGCGCTACGAAGCCAAGGATTTGCCCCTACGGGTTCCTCCTTTGACTTCTTCGCTGGAGCGACAGGTCAAAACAATAGGTGCTCGAGTATTTCCTAGGGTCCAAACTCAATCATTTTGTTGAATTTCTGTAGCAAATCAGATTCAGATTGAACGATCAAAGGATTGGAGACCTGGATGGCTCATTTGTTTTGGCTTTCTGACGCCCAATGGGCGGTGATTGAACCCCATTTACCCATGAACCAGCCCGGAGCACGTCGGGTGGATGACCGCCGGGTGATCTCGGGCATTATTCATGTGCTCAAAACAGGATGCCGATGGTGTGACTGCCCTGGCGAATACGGCCCTTCGACAACGATCTACAACCGCTTCAACCGCTGGTCCCGCCGTCGGTTCTGGGTCGATCTGGTGGAGGCATTGGCTACCTCAGGTGCGGTGACGAAGAGCACGTCCATCGACTCAACCTATATCAAGGCGCATCGTTCGGCACATGGCGGTAAAGGGGGGCGAAAATCCAGGCCATTGGCCCCTCGCGCGGTGGCCAAACCACCAAAATCCATGCCCTCACAGACGTCATAGGCCGCCCCTTTGCCTTCATGCTCACAGCAGGCAATGTATCGGACACCAAAGCCGCACCCACTTTGCTGACAGGTTTGAGGGGCGCACGATATGTTCTGGGCGACAAGGGATACGATGCGGATGCGCTTCGAAAAGCTTTGCGCAATGCGGCCATGGTTCCTGTGATCCCCGGCCGCTGCAATCGAAAACGCAAAATCATCTACGACAAAGCCCGCTACAAAGAACGCCACCTCATCGAAAATGCATTCTGCCGTCTCAAGGACTTTCCAAGAGTGGCAACCCGCTACGACAAACTCGCAAGAAACTTCCTGTCCGCCGTAGCGCTGGCAACACTCGTCGCCTTCTGGTTATGATTGAGTCTGGACCCTAACCTGTCAATGAGCGTTTAAAACTGACCCCTGTTTGGCATTTAAAACTGACCCGCCCTATGGGTGTCAAAACGGGATATTAATAGCCAATGATGTTGCGGAGGGTTGTCCATAGGTCCCGCTTCGCGAAGTGGCCCCATAGCAGGCGTAGCGGAGCGGGGGCTGTGGTCAAGCCGGGCTTGTGAGCGTTTTCTTTTTACGGCTGTGCGAGAAGCGGTATGAGTTGTTGCCGGTTTCAATGATTGAGCAATGATGTGTGATCCTGTCGAGGAGTGCTGTTGTCATCTTGGGATCGCCAAAGACGGAGACCCATTCGCCAAATTCCAGGTTGGTGGTAATGATGACACTGGTATTTTCATAGAGTTTGCTGATGAGATGGAAGAGCAGTGCTCCACCTGATTTAGGGAATGGAATGTAGCCCAATTCATCGATGATGACGCAATCGGTCTGGCTGAGCTGGCGGATAATTTTACCGGTGTTTCCCTCAGCTTGTTCCCTGATCAGCGCATTAATGAGATCAACCGCATTATGGAAGCGCGCTTTTTTGCCCTGAGCGATAAGTGCCGTTGCCAGTGCAATGGCGATGTGGGTTTTACCGGTTCCAGTACCGCCGACAAGGATCAGGTTGTGGGCATCGTGTGTGAATTGACCGGTGCATAGCTGTTTGATCTCAGCGGGCTTCACAGCCGATGCGCCATAGTCGAATGTGGCAAAGTCTTTATGATGAGGAAAGCGAGCAATGCGCATCTGGTATTGAATGGAGCGCACACGCCGCTCAACAGTTTCCGCATTGATCAGTTGTTTGAGCGCTGTTGTCAGATTGAGCGGGGTGCGGGCCGTTAGCAAGTCCTGTGCACTTTGTGCCATGCCGTGCAGGCGCAGGGCTGTAAGCTGTTCAATGATGGCATTCATGACATCACCCGCGGCGTTGCATAAAGCAGCTCATAGCGTTTGCAATCGGCTTGTGGCATTACCTGCAGCTGTGGATAGCAATGGGTCCGGGGCAGCGGATCAATCACTGGTTCCACAAGCTGGTTGATCAGGTTGGTGATTGCCGGCAGGCGCGTTGTTTTTTGCTCAACAGCCAGATCGCAAGCTATTTCCACTGTCTCGATCCCGTGTTCCTGGGCTCGTTGTCGGCAGGCGATGTTTGCATCGCCGAGAGGGGCATCAAAAGTTCAACAAAGTCTCGGTCACCGCCTTTGGTATCCATGTAGCGGGCCTTGATTTTGTTCATGGCGGCGGGAAGCTGCCATTCCATAAAAGGTGCACCATTGCGCAAAGCTCCGGGTTTGCGCGACAGAAGCGGCACATAGTGCCAAGGCTCAAAGTAACTGATGTTCTTTGTAAAATGACGTTTGTGTTCGGCGATCACCTCATCGGCGGCAACCAGGACAATTCGACTTGCATAAGCCCGCAACGAGACATGGCGCCCGGCATACCGGGCAGGAACGCTGTAACGGTTACTGTCATATTGAACCAGGCAGGTGGAGCGCACACGCACTGCTTTCTCAACATAACCGTCAAAGCCAAGCCCCAGTGGCCGCAGTTCGGCGCGTTCCAATGCAAGGACTTCATCAATGGTTTGCTCTTTTTGTTCGGGGTGGCGCCGCGAACCCAACGCGTTACAGCGCGCAAACAGCCAGGTATTCAAACTTTCCAGATCATCAAAGCACAGCTTGGGGGTGAACAATTGGCGGCGTAAATCCTGAACCTGGTTCTCAACTTGGCCTTTCTCCCAGCCAGCTGCGGGCGTGCAGGCAACCGGTTCCATAACGTAATGGTTCATCAATGCCAAAAAGCGCGGATGGAATATCCGCATCTTTGAACGCGACACATAGGTCACCACCGCCTTTGGGCTCTGCACAAGGCAGGAGCCGGGTGTCTTGGGATTGTCGATGATGACCCGGCGCGGTACCCCGTCATAAAATGCCAATGCCCGCATAAAGGCATCCAGCACCATCTCCTGGGATTCACCAGGATAAGCCACCACAAAAGGCTTGCGAGAATGGCACAAACGGAAGTGCGCAACCTTGATCTTGTGCTCTACGCCACCCAGAACAACATGCTCCTGGCTCCAGTCAAACTGCAGCGCATCACCGGCTTTGAAGTGTAAAGGAATAAAGGCTCCGGGAAGTTGTGATCCATCGGCTTTCAATACCTTGATGAACCGGCAGACTGGTGAGTACGAACCGGTATAACCTTCCACAACCAGTTGTTCATAAAGCTTCACCGCAGTGCGGCGCTCCCGGCGGGGGTGGCTTAAGTCCTGTTTGTAAAGCGACCGCAAACGAACTTCAAAACCAGCAAGCTTGTGCAACACAGGTGGTCCACTACGATGATAGTTCGGCGGTGACGCGTCATTCAGATATTTTCTGATCGTATTGCGGGATAAACCCGTGCTTCGACTTACTGACCGGATAGAGTGGCCATCGCGCAAAACCAGACGACGAATCTTTGCTGCACTTTCCATTAATATCACCTGCTCATTCTCCGCACTTAAATGCACGGATGCTAGGGTCTGTGGACATTCACCTTGATGCGATAAGCGCCGCGACAAGGTTCCAGTTGGCAGCGTAGCTGTTATCGGTTTTATCGTAACGCGTTGCGATGCCACGAAATTCCTTGATCTTGGCGAAGTAGTTTTCAACCAAATGCCGCCAACAATAGGCCTCTTCATCGTATTCTCGCTGCACAATCCGATTTGATTTGGGCGGGATAACGGCGGTTGCGCCCCGGTCTTCCAGCTCCTCCAGAAGCCAGTTTGCGTCAAACGCTTTATCCGCCAGCAAAGCGGCGAATGACACGCCCTTGATCAGCGGTGCCACGCCCCTCATGTCATGCGCCTGTCCCGGTAGCAGCATGAAACGCACAAGATTACCAAGCGCGTCCACCAGCGCCACGATCTTGGTGGTCAACCCACCGCGCGAGCGCCCGATGGCCTGATTTTGAGTCCCCCTTTTGCGCCGGTTGCCTTTTGGTGAACCGAAACAATGGTGCCATCAATCATGGCGTATTCGAGGTCTGGGTCATTGCTCATGGCTTTGAAAAGACTCTCGAAAACACCCTGCTCGGCCCATCGTCGGAACCGGCGAAACTGGCTGTTCCAGTTGCCAAATTTCGTCGGCAGATCGCGCCAGGGAGACCCCGTGCGCACCCGCCAGAACACCGCTTCCAAAAACAACCGGTTGTCGCCGCCTGTCCGGCCACTGTCTGTTGCCTTGCCGGGGAGCAAAGGCGCAAGGCGTTCCCAGACCCGGTCATTCAAAACAAATCGCTTTTCGTCCATTACAAACTCCCTTTTGGAAGCTTGAATCAGAAATCAACGCTTTTGGGAATCCTGAATGTCCACAGACCCTAGAGAAACCATAGAAAATAGTGATATATGCATTAACCGTGTCAGGCTAAATCGTAATGAATGGGTGCATGACCACACCGAGATACCAGAAACTGCAGCGATTGAAGCTATTCGTATTTCAGAGGCTTTGATTAAGAACCAATACGGTATTAATTTGACAGCAAGTGTAGAATGTTCAGCGGCTGTCTGGTGATGCAACCGAAAAAATTATCCGCAGGCAATATTTGAAAACAGGGCAAAAAAAGGTGTTGTTTTCCGAAATGCACGGCTTGTGCGCAAGCGTGATTGCGAACTTCATACAGGTGATGAACCGTCCCCACAGGCCAGAGGGATGCAACGGGAGAGCGCCAGCGTCTCCCTTGCCATGATGGTGTTGTAATACAACACACATCTTGCGGAACGCGATAACTGGTGAATTTCCTAAAAATTGCCTGACTCGATGGTGTCGGAGAGCCACGAGTAAATCAATCACGTTTCATTTTGTATCAGGGACTGAGTAGCCATCCTTTCGGAGCCGCTGTCGCTCGCCTTGCCCACAACTGGGTGAGCGACTGCGGTGGAGGGAGGATGGCGGGCCTTCCTTTTGGTGAGCTTGAGCAGTAAAATTGGGCAATTCATGATGCGCTTTGATAAGTTTATCGAACACCTGCTTGTGTTTCCTGCAACCCCTTGAAATTTATGATTTTCATGTATCCATGCCTTGTCTCAAACCGTCCCGCGATTTACATTTTCTGCACCCATTTCATGCTGCCAAAAATGCCATTCTCGAACACCAAAAACCTCCTTACCTTTCAAGGTGTTAGATGCGATTTCGGACCATCGAAACTGTAATGGTGCCCCCACACGGACTCGAACCGCGGACCTATTGATTACAAATCAATTGCTCTACCAGCTGAGCTATAGGGGCTAATCACCATAAGGCCATGTGCGGAATAAAAATTTGCCGCAGCAGCCATCGGTGCGCTTCGCAGTCAGGTTGATGCGCGCCAATTCAGCGTCACTAGCATATTTCGCGCCCCAGTCCAGGTGTTTGCTGTAAATGCTAGCCATGGCCTCGTGGAAACACGGCAACCGGCTAAATGGTTGTTTCGGCGCATCTGAGTGCCTCTAAAAACCCTCGATTTTGTTGGGCTGGGTGTGATTTTGAAGTTTCAAGTACCGGATAATATGCTGAAATATTTGAGGAACGCTAAAACGAAAAATCACACCCAGGACCCAAAAGAATGGTTACTAGTGGTTCGATTCTAACATTTGCGTCCCGTTGCAACACTTAGGTTTGCAAATCTTGAAATCAAAAGAACCACTAGCAAGATATTGAATCTAGTGGAATTTTTAAATTTGACATTTGACAAACGACGACGCGGCAAATGGGCGCCAAATGTCAAATTCATTCCACTAGAGGCGCACATCTCCTTGGCCCCATGTCGAACCGGTCAAAGGGGGAAAGGCTTTGGCGCGCCTGCTCCGGTATTAACGTTTCTAAGCGAATTAATGCAGCCCGCCTTGTTTGCATCGCCTTAGAAGGGCATATTTACCCTAGATGCGGCGGCATTGATCGCTCGGGTGCGGCCCCGGGTGTGGGTTGTTGGACGGGAACAACCGTCAGGCGATCTTTGAACAAGGGACAGTTTCATGCGCCGCCCGGGTTTTTTTAAATGGTGTCTTATGGTGGCACTGGCAGCAGGCGTTTTGGCGTTTGCGCCAATTGTAGCCACTTTCGAATTTGACCAATCGCTTAAAGCAAGCAACCAATGGTTAAGCGGCGATGTTGCCTGGGCCGGCAGCCGTTCGTTTAAGCGTCGCCGACACGCGCGCCGGCGCAATTTTGGCGGCAGCTATCATGGCACCCGTAATTTCGGCAGCGCGAGTTCTGTGTCGACATTGTCGATCAATCCGTCGCTTAAATTCGGGGGTCATTCCAAGCACAGCCGGCGCCACAAAGGCAATCATCGCGGCCGGCATTATGTGCGGCGTAATTTTGGTGGTGTCAGTGTTGGGCAATTTTCCGCTCGTGGCCATTCGGTTCGCGGCGGCGGCTATGGCCGCTTGCGCCTTGGACGTCGCGGTCCCCGGGTCATTGATGCCGGGACCGGCCATGGCAATTACGCCCATGCCGGATATCGCAACCGCAATTTCGGCAGCGCAAGAATCATCCGCCTCGATGGCTCCCATCGCCACGTGCGCCGGTTCCAATATGGTGCTAACCCTGAGCACGGGTTTGACCCGGACCAAACCCAGCCGACAGCACGGATCCACGAGATCGGGACAAACGAACCGCTCGACCACCGAAAGCGCCGCGCCACGGTCGACGGCCACGACATTTGCGCCTATTCCAATTGTGGCTACCGTATCGGCAACAGCGCCAATGACGGTCCGCGCATCATTGTGATCAAAAAGAATTCCTGGCCTGACGGCTCTGGCGCCAATGGCCCGCGGGTCATTCGCTTGCAGTGATATTGGCGCGGCGTTGCGCTACATAAAGCGCAATCGCGGCGGCGTTCGACACGTTGAGCGAGATGATCGTGCCTGGCAGGTCAATCCTTGCCAGCGCATCGCAATTACCGCGCACCTTTGGTCTAAGCCCCTTGCCCTCAGCCCCAAATACCAGCGCCAGCGGGCCAGGCGTGACAATTTTCTCCAACAGTTCCGGCGCCTCGGAATCAAGGCCGATGGCATAAAATCCGATTTCTCGAAGCTCGCCAATCGCCTTGGAAAGATTGGTGACGTGGGTGACCCGCAGCCGATCAAGCGCGCCTGATGCTGATTTTGCCAACACCCCGGTTTCACCCGGCGCATGGCGCCATGTCGACACTAGCCCGCCGCATCCCATGGCAACGGCTGTGCGCATGATGGCGCCCACATTGTGTGGATCGGTGATCTGATCGAGGATTACCACTAGCTCGGTCTCGACAAGGTCTGCCAGCAGTACCGGCGCCAATGGTCTGGCGATAGCGACCACCCCTTGGTGCACCGCGTCGCGGCCAACCAGGCGTGACAATTCGCCGGTGGTGCTTGGTTCGATCGTAGCTGTGATGGGCGCCATGCCGTCGGCATTTAGCCGATTGAGCGCGTTTTGCGTCGCTTTCAGCGCCACGATTTTGCGCGCTGGATTATCAAGCGCGGCGCGCACGGTGTGCAGGCCATAAAGGTGGACAATATCGCTCGCCTCGGTGCCGCCATGGCGCGATTTGCCGTAGCGTTTTGCCCGCCGCCGGTTCTGGGGCTTGGTGGCCGATCTGTGGGCGTTAACGGTGGTGTTTTCGGCCATGGTGGGTTACTCTTTGGTAAGTTATCGCAAGGCTGACAACGTTGCCGGCAAGCCTATTGGCGCTCGGGCGGTGTGGCAAGCCGGTGTCGGATTGGCGTTACAGTAGTGCGTGTCACCCAAAAGTGGGTACCGGTTTTGGGATAATGGCACGCATAAACAATCAGATAGCGCGACGAAGCTATTCCAACGCTTGGTGACAAGCGCTAGTGCCTGGTCGGATTGGCCGTTGACAGGCCCGCCGCCGGTCGGCATAACGCGCGCCGGACCGCATGCCGGAGTTTTCGGTGGGGTGCCTGAGTGGTTAAAAGGGGCGGACTGTAAATCCGCTGGCTATGCCTACGTTGGTTCGAATCCAACCCTCACCACCAATCGCATTCCGGACTTGCGGGTATAGCTCAATGGTAGAGCAGCAGCCTTCCAAGCTGAATATGCGGGTTCGATTCCCGCTACCCGCTCCAGTGTGACGTGGGGTTCGCCTCATGTATTGCCGGGTTGCGCGGGTGTAGCTCAATGGCAGAGCAGAAGCTTCCCAAGCTTACGACGAGGGTTCGATTCCCTTCACCCGCTCCAGCGCACCCCTTTTTTCGATCAGGCATTCACCGATGGCGTTTCCTCGATCCCTTTAGCAATCGCCGTCTTAGGGGTGTGCCGGGGCCGGGAGCATGGTGGTGCCTATTTTCGAGTGGCAGTGGTGGCTGGGTCGCGGCATTGACGATTGGCGCAATTTGGTGCTGATCGGCGTGGCTGGAGGTTCGTCTGTGGCGCCGAGATCCAAATACGGCCGTATCCTTGGGCTAAATAGCGGAGCATATGGACCTGCACCGGGCCTATCTGCGTGGGACCTATTTGACCGAGACCAATCTGCACACGGCCAATCTGACCGAGGCCAAAGTGACCGTCGCCCAACTGGAGGCGGCCGATAATGCCGATGCGAAATGGATCGAACAGTTTACCGCCAAAGAAAACGAAGAGGATAAAAATGATCCCGACTAATCCTTCCTGCACCGGAAGGCATGGAAGCCTGGCGCTTGCTAGCGCTTGTCACGCCGAGAAAAAAACACTATTAAGCACGCCGCGCCTGAAGGGGTATAGCTCAGTTGGTAGAGCGGCGGTCTCCAAAACCGCAGGTCGCGGGTTCGAACCCTGCTGCCCCTGCCAGAAACCAAAGAAAAACAACTATTTAGCTGATGGTTTGATTTTCCAAATCGCCCAATTTGCTGCTACCCAACCCTTACCCAAGATGACCCATTTTGCGGAAAGGCTCGGGTATGGCCGAAACGCACGAGATTCTGGGTGGAAAAGTACGCATTTGTCGCCGTGAGACTGGCGACAATTGGTACTGCGCGAGTTTCCTCGCCGGAAAAACCGTCGAAAATCTACCAAGGAATCGAGCCTCTCACGAGCAAAGAACGTTGCCGAGGATTGGTATTTTACGCTCCTCTACAGGGATCGACGTGGTGAAATCCTCAACGAGAAATCATTCAAGCAGGCGGCCGACCTCTTCATTGATGAGTACGAGGTGCGTGCCAACGGCGAGCGCACCAAACGATGGATGCAGGATCACTACCGACGCATTCGTCAGCGTTTAGTCCCCTATTTCGGCAACATGGGCCTGTCTCAGACAACGGCCAGGACGGTGCAGGATTACCGAATCATGCGCATGCGGAGAGACACCGGAGAAAAACCTCCGTCACGCAGCACCTTGCATCATGAAATCGTGGCGCTACGCCTTGTGCTCAAGACGGCGGCTCGGCACGGCTGGCTGGATCATGTGCCGGATCTATCCGCTCCGCATAAGGCGTCGGGCAAAGTGGTACATCGAGCGTGGTACTCCCCCCGATGAATACAAATCTTTGTATGAAGCAACGCGCAAAAACATGAAAGAAGCCCAAGGCACCCAGCGTGAGCATGTTGCCGAACAGCTACACGATAAAATCCTCTTTATGGCCAATACCGGTATTCGGCCTGACGAAGCCAACTGGCTCGAATACCGCGATGTCGAGATCGTTCAAGATGACGCCACCGGCGAGACGATTCTCGAAATCGAAGTGCGCGGCAAGCGCGGTGTGGAATATTGCAAAAGCACCACCGGTGCTGTTCGGCCTTTTGAGCGTATGGTGGAACGCAATCAACCTGAACCGACCGACCGTCTGTTCCCGGTTGATCATAAAAAGCAGTTCAATCGGATTTTAGACGAGCTGGGGTTGAAGTTAGACCGTAACGGAAACCGGCGAACGCTCTATTCACTCCGCCACAGCTACATTTCATTTCGACTGCTGGAGGGGGCTGGCATCTATCAGATTGCCAAGAATTGCCGCACAAGCGTTGAGATGATCGAAAAATACTACGCCGTTCATCTAGGGTCTGTGGACATTCAGGATTCCCAAAAGCGTTGATTTCTGATTCAAGCTTCCAAAAGGGAGTTTGTAATGGACGAAAAGCGATTTGTTTTGAATGACCGGGTCTGGGAACGCCTTGCGCCTTTGCTCCCCGGCAAGGCAACAGACAGTGGCCGGACAGGCGGCGACAACCGGTTGTTTTTGGAAGCGGTGTTCTGGCGGGTGCGCACGGGGTCTCCCTGGCGCGATCTGCCGACGAAATTTGGCAACTGGAACAGCCAGTTTCGCCGGTTCCGACGATGGGCCGAGCAGGGTGTTTTCGAGAGTCTTTTCAAAGCCATGAGCAATGACCCAGACCTCGAATACGCCATGATTGATGGCACCATTGTTTCGGTTCACCAAAAGGCAACCGGCGCAAAAGGGGGACTCAAAATCAGGCCATCGGGCGCTCGCGCGGTGGGTTGACCACCAAGATCGTGGCGCTGGTGGACGCGCTTGGTAATCTTGTGCGTTTCATGCTGCTACCGGGACAGGCGCATGACATGAGGGGCGTGGCACCGCTGATCAAGGGCGTGTCATTCGCCGCTTTGCTGGCGGATAAAGCGTTTGACGCAAACTGGCTTCTGGAGGAGCTGGAAGACCGGGGCGCAACCGCCGTTATCCCGCCCAAATCAAATCGGATTGTGCAGCGAGAATACGATGAAGAGGCCTATTGTTGGCGGCATTTGGTTGAAAACTACTTCGCCAAGATCAAGGAATTTCGTGGCATCGCAACGCGTTACGATAAAACCGATAACAGCTACGCTGCCAACTGGAACCTTGTCGCGGCGCTTATCGCATCAAGGTGAATGTCCACAGACCCTAGTCGAAGCGGGGGAGTCACATTTTGTTTCGCTGTTTTTGAAATCTTTTCGGCAAGGAGCGCAAATGGGTAAATCACCTCCGTCAGCACAAAGCTTTTTAATTTTCTTAAAAACACCGTCGTGATTATTTGGTTTGTCGTATTTTTGATCCACTATTAATTCGGTCACCATAAATGCGTGTGCAAGTGAGTGTCGGTACATATGCTGTTCGGCACTTACATATGCTTGAAGCTGAAGGCTGCATAACTGAATAAGTTCTTCAGATTTTTCATGGTCCAAGATTTGTGAAAATAGCTCCGCTGTCTTTGTGAGTGTCTGGCCAGTAAGATACCAGTTGGGGGCGGTTCTAACGCGAAAATCTGCAAAGCGTGGCTGCAAAGGATGGTAGGTGCTTCCAAAGCAAGCTTGGGTCAAGGCAATAGTGAGTTCATCTTGCTTTGCACTTAGGCAGAGCTCTCCTTCTAGAATTAGTGATTTTGTTTTGGCCGTCATTTTTTCTTGGCTATGATGTTGCTCGGAATGGAAACATGTATAAAGGCAGTAAAGGTAAGCATTAAAAAAGTCGCAGCGCCTTCCGTCGGTTGAAATAATTTCGTCAATATCGCCATTCTGTTTGGGCGCAAGAATTCCTCCCCTGTATGATCCAAGATCAAACAAGAAACTGCCTTCGTGGCGTATTCTCAACGTGATTCCCTGATGACCTAATGTCCCCTCCCAGACGGTATTTTTGAGGATGCTTGGGTCAAAATTATCTATGTCAGGCGGGCTCATCGCCCACAATCGTGGCCAATGGATAAACCCTATAAAACTGCTTTCTGGCATCTTCTGAAATTCCAATATTGTTTGTTGGCACAATTGTAACAGATGTAGAGAGTTAGGTAAGCGTATTCTGTTGTTAAACTCTTCTTGATTTGAGGCCAAATCACTGATTCAATTTCCTTTTAAATGCTGGGGGGTCGATAGTGTTGAGACCAAAGCAAGGGGCGCATGGCGTTTTGTTCTATGAGTTCTCAATAGAAGATCACATTCCTCAGGATCATCTTTTGCGCTCGATTGATCGCCTCGTCGATTTGGAGGCCGATGCAGCCGCGCTAGTCCGACAGCATCTAGACAGTCGGACACTTCTAAAAACCTCGACGATGGCGCCAATATGCGCTCGTCGGTGCGAACAGGTCAGATTCGAATAGTGAACAAACCAGAATCAAGCGGCCTGGTGCCTCGACGCCTTGAATCGGTTCAGGGGTTTTTAGAAGTGTCCAGTCTTGGTTCCGGCGGTGAGACGTGGGTCTCAGAAGGCATGCAGCGTGTTGAAGCAGCTTCGGCCGAAACAGATTCCGAAGTATGCCCTTTTTGTGAACAAGAACTCTCTGGTTCGGGGATTATTGTTCACTACAAAGCCTATTTCAGTGACTCGTATGCAGAGTTAAAGCAAACAATTCGCGCTACGGGAACAAATATTCGCGATAATCACGGGGGCGATATCCCAGCAGCATTCGAACGCAGTATTCGCACAACCGTTCAAAAGCATGAATTCTGGAAAGATTTCACGGAATTGCCTGAAATCGGTATTGATACGGCGGCGGTATCACGTGAGTGGACAGCTGCTCGTGAAGCAGTATTGCAGCAGTTGCGAAAAAAGGCAGCAGCACCACTTGAAACGATGGAGTTAACACAGGCAACTTTAGATTTAATTCGTGTTTACCGCACTCGAATTGAGGAGGTTACTCGTCTTTCAGATAACTTGATCAGAGCAAATGTGCGCCTCGATGTTGTTAAGGAACAAGCCGCAGCAGACGATCTTGCAGCGCTAACCAGTGACCTAGACAAGCTCAAAGCAATCAAAGCTCGTTTTGCCCCTGAAACTTCGCCGCTTTGTGATGTCTATCTTGCTGAAAAAGAAGAAAAAAAGCTACTGAAAACCTACGCAAGCAAACGCGTGAAGAACTCGACACATATAGGGATCGAGTTTTTCCTGAGTATGAAAATGCTATCAATGAATATCTCAGAAAATTCAATGCATCATTTCGCATTGGCAGCGTTCAATCTGTTAATAACAGAGGTGGTTCGTCCGCATCGTATTGTATTATTATAAACCAACACGAAGTAGATATTGTAGCTGAGAATGGACCTTCTTTTCGTAATACTCTTAGCGCTGGTGACCGAAACACCTTGGCGCTCGCATTTTTCTTCGCATCATTAGAGATGGATCCAAATCTCGCGCAAAAAGTCGTTGTCGTTGATGATCCAATGACCAGCCTTGATGAGCATCGATCTTTGAAAACCGTTCAGGAAGTGCGTGGATTGTATAACCGCGTCAGCCAAGTAATAGTCCTTTCACACTCAAAGCCATTTCTATGTGCCCTGTGGGAAGGCGTTGACGCCAATGCTCGCACTGCTATTCGTATCAACCGTACGGCGTCCGGCTCAGAATTTTCCGAATGGGATGTTCGTAGCGATAGCATTACCGAACATGACAAACGACATGAGTTGGCATCTCAATATATTCGAGCAAGCGACCCACTATCGGAACGCAGGGTAGCGCAGGCCCTACGCCCAATTTTGGAAGCGTTTATGCGTGTCGCCTATCCAGCAACGTTTCCGCCAGGAACATTACTCGGTCCCTTCATTGGTCTGTGTGAGCAGAGGCATGGCAATGCGAGCGAAATATTGTCATTGAAGGACACAAATAGTTTGCGGGAATTACTCGATTACGCAAACCGTTTTCACCACGACACAAATCCAGCGTGGGAAACTGAAGCGATTAACGACAACGAATTATTAGATTTTGCGGAGAGAACAATTCTGTTTGCATCTAGGAGATGAAACATGAGAAATTCCAACTTGAAAGGAAACGAAATTGGTCAACATTCAATATTTATCGTCCGATGATCCAGTACCTGAAGAACGTCATGTTGCTGTGATTGTGCATGGTGATGCTCCCCTCGAGAATCAAGATAAAGCCTATTTCTACGACAGCGCTGAGAAAGATTTTGGAGGAAGCGGACCTTTTGACTGGCGGCTGGATGAAGCGATTGATCGCGCAAAAAATACGCTGCCGAAAAGAAAATCAAAAAAGTGATTGTTAGGGCACGGCGGTCTCATTCTTGATGCCGAAAAGCCCGCTCGAACAGAGGTGGATCGGTTTTTCTGAACAGGTTTTGCCTGTTCTCTAAGAGTTTGTTCAAGAACGTTGATATCGTGCCAATCTTCGTACCATTAGCTTGATCATTGCGGTTTGGATGAATGCTTTGGCTGTTTTTGCATAGCGCTCGAAGTCTCTTGCCAGGCGCCGGTTGATGCCTAGCCATGCGAAGGTTCTCTCCACAACCCAGCGTTTCGGCAGAACCTCGAAACCGGCCTGATTACGCTTGATGATTTCAACCGGACGCGGGCTGGAGTTACGCACCCTTGGCCCCTGATAACCGCCGTCATTCACTTCGGGGATAATGTTCAGCGTTGTGTTATTGATGGTGAATGTAAGGGTTTCGGGGCTGTGTTTTGCAGCCGAAATAACCGCGCCAAGAGCGTTCACTTCCAGTCGGTCTTCATTGTCGAAGCCGTAAACGCCCATGTCATCAATACAGCCGAATATCCTATCATATTTCTTGGCCACCGGGCGGAACTGGGCATAGACCTCCCCGTCCTTATGATCGACGGTTTTCACCGCCACATCGGGGTAGGCAATAAGTGCCTGATTGGTTGTCGTGACGGTGGTGGTCGTCTTCCACGCTCCGCTTGGGCCAACCACCAGACGGGAAAGATTGGGAAAGGGATCGACAACAAGTTTACCGCTGTCCATCAACCCCAAAGGCAAGGTGAGGTCATTTGGCATCTTTGATCACGCCCTTTTCCGTCAGAAAATCTTCTGTAGGGAGCGTGGAGGATTTGACCTCATTGCCCTTGGCCAGGAATTCTTTCTGGTCCTCTTCGAATTCACGGATGTCGGCGATTTGCCGAAGTGCATTGATGGCAAGGGCAACAGCGGCCATGCCTGTAAAAACGCTCAACAGACCAAAGCCGTACCACTTGGCGCTGGTTGGCCAGATCCCGCAGGAAACCACCCCAAGAATAACCGCGTAGGCCAGCTTTGCGTTAATAGCGACAATGGCGCTTTTGGAAGGCTTGAAGGTTTTCATGTGACTTTTCCCCCGTGGGGGTCTTGCAGTTTTCCGGCAATCTGCAACCGCACCGCATTGAGCGCCGCATAGCGACCCCAGATCACATCCCCAAGCTCATTGCCGCTCAACTCACGGGACAGCAGTTTCAATTGCCCCACTTGAGTTCCGGCAATCAGGGTCAGGGCGGAAATGCCAGCCATGGCAAGAATTTCGGCTGGATAGAGCAAATCGGAAAACGCCGCGCAGAAAGTGGCAAGTCCGGTGACGGTCAGGATTGAACTGGGCAGAAACACCCGGCGCACTGAGACGACAGAAATCCTGTCGAGCAAATAGCTATCCCGGTGGGTCGAGACCGCCTTGTCGGTTACGGTGATGGTGCCAACTATCGCGACGGTCATTTGCTGCCACCTTTTGCAGCACAGCGCGGCGCATTCAGCGCACTGACCAGTTCAGGCTTCAGATTGTTCTTGAGTGCGGCAGAGCTGATCAGCCTGATCGAGCCGGCATAAAGCGCAAGCGGTGTGCGGTTACGCTCAATCGCCAGCGATACAGCGCATGAACATTGCGATGCCGACTGCGATACCGCAAAAGACAAACGCCTTTCCTGCAATTCATTTCTTTGCCGCTGAATGTTGTTCAACTGATCCAACATCGGCAGCTTGAATTCTGGATTGCCATGGTTGCGGCATACCGCCTCCATGCCTGGAAACAACGCCCCAAGCGTCGATTGGCAATCGAGCTTTGGTGTAAACACCGGTTCAGGCTTTTCCAGTGCCAGTTGCGCGCTGATCAAGGCCTGGCATTGGCCATCCCAATTCGAGCGCTCCACTAATCTTGCGCCAATAACCGGCCCGGCCACAAAGAACGCCGCAGCGCCATAAACAAGAACGCCAAACGCCAGTCCCCCGCCAAGCGGCAATCCGCCAGCATCAATTGGCATGGCGGCCACCGTTTAGATTTTTACGGGTATTTTTCGCTTGCCGGCGCTTACGGTTACCTGAAGTCTGGCCGCAATTACTACGCCCAGCACCGTTGAGCGTTGCCCTGGCCGCAGTGGCCACAGCTGATTGTGTGGATTGAGAGTATTGAGCGGCCTGACCTGCAGGCGGATTAAGAACCAGAAGGTGTAGAGCCACAACGCCAGCGGAAAGATGCCTTCCGCAACCCAGATGACGCCTGCCACCGCAATGAAATTGCCGATATAGGCAAAGGTCGTGGTAATCCCCGCCTTATACCAAGGGAATTTAATATTGACCCATTTGACCGCCGCGATTTTGTTTGCTGACTAGGCGGAGACCGTGCCATGGTGCGGACCCACCACAAGCGGGTTCCAACAACGTCAGATAACAAAAAATCGCGCGGCCAAATTGCGCCGATTTTTCAACTCAACGCAACATCTCGTGGTGGAGCAAACCGGCCCACCGGACGTCGTTGCAAAACTTGCCCGATACCTGGGCATCGCGCGGCGCGTTGTCGCTATCGGCGCAAAAAGACATCAACATCAACACGGCCATCGAATTCCGCGACTACGGCTGGTCCTACAGCAAACGCGGCTGGTTCAAGTCGAAATCAGTCAGCCATTACGAGGCTGACATCACCCATATCGGCTCCAATCTCGAAGGCAAATCGATTACCCTTAGTTCCGGCGCTGACCTTTCGATCACCGGTTCGTCGCTCACGGCACACGACAACATCACCCTTGATGCCAAGGACGAAGTGTTGTTGGCCTCGGTCGCCGACAGTCGCTACTCCGAAACTTTCAGCAAGCGTTGCAGCTTCTTCTGCCTGATCGGTTCGTCCAGCCATTCGATTTCGTCGTCGCTGACCAACAAAGGTTCGCTCGCCGACGCTTCGGCCAATTTCGCATCGAGATCCGGCTCGTCGACCACCATCATCGCTTCGCAAATCAATGCCGGCGGCGATCTGTCGATCGATGTCGGGGTCGGTCCAGGCGCCAAAGAAGGCGCGTCGATCAACATACTCTCAGCCTCCGACCGCGAATATTCCTATCTGAAGGAAACCGAAAGCTCGCTGTTTGATTTCTCAGGCGACACGCTTTGGCTCTATAAAAAGGAAGAAACAGAATCCACCAATGAGGTGATCACCAACGTCGCCTCCACACTGCAGTCCGGTGGCAACATGACGCTCAACGCGACCACCGACATCAACATCGCCGGTTCCACCATCAACGGCGCAGTACTCGGCGGTTTCGTAGAGTTAAACGCAGGTCGCGACATTAACATCGTCGCCGGTCGTGAAAGCGTCCACGAATCTACCCACACCAAGGTCGCGGGCATCGGCGTCGAGATATCGGCGACCAATTCTTCCGTCTCGCTGTTTGGCGGCTATATGGCGACCGAAGACCGGTTCTCCTTCGACGGTTCCTACTCTGCCGCATCGCTGATCTCCTCGGGCGGCGATCTCGCCATGCTCGCCGGCCGCGATATCGCGCTTGTTGGTTCTGATGTCACCGGCACCGGGGATGTGGCGCTTACCGCCGGCCGCGATATCATCACCCTCTCGTCTAGTGAGAGCGAGATATTGTCTGAATTCCACAAATCCCTACGCATCGGCATCACTGCTTCGGTCTCGTCCGCCGGCGCCGCGGCAGTAGAAAGTGCAATCAGCGCGGCATCGCGTTTCGGCACCGGCAAAGGGTCAGGCAGTCTTGCGACTGATTTGCTCGCTGCCGCTCGGCTTCACGAAGTGGTAACTGGCTACGGCCAAAGCATACAAAAAGCTTACGTCGACGGTGGGCGGACCGAAGCTGCCAAACAGGCGGCTGGAATTGGCTTCGACGTTTCGTTTGGCGTATCGGCTTCCCAATCCTCCCGGAAATCGGTGAGCGAGACCCAGCGTCTTTCGTCGATCTACTCAGGCGGCGATCTGACACTTTCTGCCGACCGCGATATCTCCTTTACCGGTACCCAGGTCCGCGCCGAGGGCGACGCCAGCGTCACCGCCGGGCGTAATTTCGAGCTGATCTCGGTGCAAGACACCTCCGGCGTGAAAGGCTCGTCCAGTTCGTTTGGCGCCTCGGTCAGCCTGACCGGCCAGGGCGGCTCAGTGTCGCTTTCCGGCTCGCGCGAAAAGGGGGCGTCGGCCTTCACCAACCCGTCGCTGCTGACCTCTGGTGGCGATCTGACTATCGATGTTGGCGCCACCACCAAGCTTTTGGGATCGCTGATCGCGTCGGACACTGATGACCTGAGCCTTTCCACCGGCGATCTGATTTTCACCGATTTGTATGACGGCGCGCGCTACGATCGGCGCGGCGGATCGATATCGGTCGGCACCGGCGGCGCCACCTTAGGCGTTGATATTGCCCGTTCGGTGACCGAAGGGGTGACCCGGGCAACGGTTGGCGCCGGCGAGATCACCATCCGTGATCTGACACCGGAGCAACAGCTCGAGCGCCTGGCGCTGCTTAACCGCGACGTCGACCGGTTCCAGGAGATCACCCGGCAAAGCGAGTTCGCGCTGAATTTCGAACTGTCGGATAAGACGATACGCAAGGCGTTCGAGGGCCTGCAATCATTTGGTGAGGCTTTACGCAATATCGCTGACTTGTTGAAAACCCGCAAAGATATTACAGCCGACGAAGCAGAAAGTGGCCTAGCCGTTTATAACGAATTGAAGCGGCGCGGGGTTACCCCCGAAGACATTCGCGGCTGCAGCGGGCGTCAGGGAAGCATTTGGGATTGGTTCATTACGCCTGCCCATGCCGATGATATTTGCGGCGTAATTCTTGATACTTTTGGCCAGGACGGCATCGATAGTTGTTTGAAGCTTTGGGACGCTGCGATTCATGGAGCAGCATCGACAACTGCTCAGGCTATGGATGAACTTGAAGCGGCATATGAACGCGACCCGGATGGGTTTGATAAGTTGCTATACATATTAGGCGGTCCGACAGAGTGGCTTACAGATTACTTGATTCCAGACGACCCTGAACGTGACGAAGATATTAAACAAATGGCCCGCGAGGGCGCGCAGTTCATTGCAGACTACCTGGATAGCCTGGAACAAAAGGTTCAAAATGGAAGCCTTGACAGGGAAGAGGCGATCGCGCTAGCAGCAGTGGCGACGTTGACGATACTTAAATCAACCCCAAAGTCCAAACGGGCTGCGCTTCTCAAAAAACTCAACGCACCGATTAAGAGGCTGACTGCGCGGTTTAAGGGGACAAATAAGGTACCACGCTTTATTTCTCGTGCTGATGGCCAGACTTTGGACACCAGCAAGATATACGTGCCTGGCCCAACAAACTCTCGATATGGGAAGATGGATTATCTGTTAGGCAAGACCGGTAGCCCAGACAGTATTGGCAAAGGCGGCTATTTTGGAGGAGAGCTAGGATTTAGGTCTGGTGACAAATTGTCTGCCGTTATGCAAAGCCACCTCAAGAATAATTTTGGTAGTGCTGTGATTAAGGGAAACAAGGTTGAGGTAACCGCACCTATTACTGGACCAAACGGAGTAATTAGGAATGTGAAGGCAATTTGGCAGGTTAAGCCTGATGGCAAGGTTGGTTTTGTAACCGCACTACCTGGCCCACATTTATAGGAGTGCGACATGAAAGGTATTTCTTTCGTGGCGCATTGCGCCGCATTTGACTTAATTGAGACGATAACAAAAGGTTCGTATTCGCAATATAGAGTGCTATGTAACGAGAAAGAACTGGGACAGGTTGAAATACCGTCCCATGTAAACCCCAGATTTTCTGTTGGTGAAAGTGGCAAAGTTGCGATTTATGGTGGTGGGGCAAATGTCTATATTTTTGTTGATGGAAATATCTTCTTCTTTGAGGAAGATGAAGAAGTAAAAGGCTTGTGGTTTATTGACGATGAGATATTTTTGGAATGCGATACCCTTTTGGTAAGCCGCAAACTGTCTGACTTTTCTATTAGTGAGCAATATTGGCACACAGAAATAATAACAGCAGGATTGTTTTGTGAGTCTGGCCTGTTTGCCTTTCAGGATTTAGAAAATGGTGTTTTTGAGTTGAACTTGAGTAGCTTTGCTGTTTGCCCTTCAGATTATCCGTTTCAATCACGGTGACAGTAACCGAAATTATTGGGCGAACAAGCGCTTGATCAATATCTCGCCGCGGTAGCGGCAGGCGGGTACACAACCCAATCTGCTCGGGCCGCCTATGCGAGCTGGACACCCGCAAAAACCTCCTGTCCAAATATTTAGCGGGATGTGGAAATACGTTTGATTCCGGTTCGTTCATGGCTTGATTCTGGAATGTTCTCCTTATCAGATAACCATCAGAACGACGGCAGAGGTTGTTGCGGGTGTCCAGCTGGACGTGGACAAATTCCTTGCACGCGACCCGGAGACGTTTGAAAAGTTGCTATACATATTGGGCGGTCCGACAGAGTGGCTTACAGATTACTTGATTCCAAACGACCCTGAACGTGACGAAGATATTAAACAAATGGCCCGCGAGGGCGCGCAGTTCGTTGCAGACTACCTGGATAGCCTGGAACAAAAGGTTCAAAATGGAAGCCTTGACAGGGAAGAGGCGATCGCGCTAGCAGCAGCGGCAACGTTGACGATACTTAAACTAACCCCAAAGTCTAAACGGGCTGCGCTTCTCAAAAAACTCAACGCACCGATTAAGAGGCTGACTGCGCGGTTTAAGGTGCCGGATAAGGGATTCACTCCATCTCAAAGACAAACTGAAGTGGCACAACTGTTTGACAGAACCAGTCCCAGAAGTGGTATTCAAATTGGCAACAGAACCGTTCTGAATGATGCTACAAACAAAGGCGGTGCAAAGGTCTTCAGTGGTGTTAGTGATGCTGAGGTTAAAGGATATTTTAGTCAGTTAACTGGTCAATCTTTCCCAGCTAGCCCAACAACAATCGTTCCTGGGAAAGGGAATATTTACACCATTGAAACGCCAAGTGGGAACTTCAACTTAAGAGACTTTTCATCATCGACTCTTCCAAATGGTCGAATACCTAGATGGACAATTGATGTACCAGGTAGTGCAATTGGTCAAAGTAAACCCAAATTTGAGTTAAAGTTTGAGTAGGTCAAATGGATATCAAAAAATTGGAAAATGACGTAGATTTAATTTATGATGAGTGTTGTGAACATGCGTTCGGTCAGTGGGTGAATGGCTTATTTACATGGCATCCTAATCTTCCTTTTTTAGAGCAAAAGGAAGCATTCTTTATCCTTATTAGGAAATTACTAAATGAAGGAAGAGTAAAATTTGTTAAACCAGATGCAGATGTTTATTGCAGAGGAGAAACTAATTCGACTCCTAAACTGACTATCAATGATATTGAGGCTCATTGGAATGCATCTACTGATGATATTATATTTTATTTGAGGGGCAAGTGGCCTAAATCTGCGGCTCATCAAGACGACTTAGATTTAAATGCCTACTTCTACGAAGTTCCAGCGCTGATCTGGAAAGGGGAAGATTGCAAGTGGTATAGCTCATAAGCCTAATCTTCTATCTCTTCTATGCGGGTGCAATTACGGTGACAGTAACCGAAATTATTGGGCGAACAAGCGCTTGATCAATATCTCGCTTCGGTGGTGGCAGCAGCTTTAGTTTCAGCTTTGATATCGAAAAGTCCGACAAGGAGGGCATCACCCGCGCCACCATCGGCGAAGGTACGGTCGAAATCCGCAACGTCACCCAGGAAAAGGCCGACGAACTGCTCGACATTCTCAACCGTGATCCGGAAAAATTCCGCGAGATCACCAAGGATGAAGTGTTCGCCGCCAATGGTGAGCTGGACGTGGACAAATTCCTCGCCCTGCCGGAAAACCTGCAAAAGATCGGCAATTTGCTGCGCGCGATCTCCGCCCCGATCCCGCCGGGAGTAGCGGCGATGGGTAAATACGCCTCAGAGGAATATCGCCGGTTCCTTTATAAGGGTCGTACCGCGGAGGAGGCCAGGGCACTACTCGAAACACCGACTTTTAGGAACTATCTGCAGGCTCAGGAAATCTTGGATACCCTCAAAGAGGAATTTGGCGGACTTGAAAATATTCCTGAAAATGTACCGGCACTGCTCGGCCTGGGTGCCAAGCTTAGCTACAAAGACGGTGCCTGGTACCTGACAACCAGTTGCTCGACATCAATGGGGGATTGTGAAGTTCCATTCGATGTTCATGCGAATATCGAACGTCTGACCAGCATAATGGGTGGCGACAAACGCCCACCGCTTGACGGTGAAAAAGCCGTTCAGCTTGCCGAAATCGGTTCTCAATATATTAGCGCGGCCTTTGAGGCGAACGATCTGAAAGATTATCGCGCCGCCCAAGATTATGCACGTCAAGTTGGCTACCTGTTTGGTTCCTATGGCGCCAGTTACAACATGGAGAGTGGTGCGCAGGCGCTGTGCGTGGGCCTGCCAGGCGATTTGCAGATCGCTTTTTGGTCCGCATATGCCGGCGGCATGCAGGAAAGCGATCCCTTCCGCGTGGGTATGGAAACCCTTATTGCCGGCACGCTTACCGGTGTTTCAGTCGCTGCATCGAGGCTGGCGACAGGATTGTCACGAATTACCGGCGGAGGAACCAAACTTGCCAATTTGGGGAAAAGGGGTAGGAATAGAGCAATCCCAAGTGGTTGGAAGCCTATTAGTGATGTAGGCGCTCAGATTAATACCCCCAAGGGCTTTAAGTCATACACAACGCCTGATGGTGATATCGTCCATGTGTCGCCAAGTGGTTTGAAATATGGCTATGATAAGAATTTTGGAAACCGAGTTGATCATGTGCTTGATCACACTGCGCCAAACCCTGCGAAGCCTAAGCATACAGTTTTTAATGCCCAAGGCGATGATGCATTGGCTCTTGTGGATGAAGCGTGGACTAAACGTGGTTCGCCTCTACCTAATGACCCAAACGCATTTGTCGTTAATTTAGGGCGGACTGTTGGCACTAAGGGTGAAACCAGTATTCGAGTTGTTGTTGACCCTAAGACCAATAACATAATCACAGCTTATCCTCATTAGGTATTCGAATGAAAATAGCATGCCCTAGATGTGAGCAGGATTGGATTAAGAAAGTCCATATAGGGATCACACAAAAAAATGTTTACCTATGCTATGAATGCGAGGCTACTTGGTTTTGTGAGGATTCTATTGAGCTGGCGACATTTGTCCAATTGCATGATTATTTAGGGCGGAAGCAGATTTCGGCTCATTCCAAAAGCACATATGATACA
Organism: Rhizobiaceae bacterium; assembly: GCA_965248715.1. GTDB lineage: Bacteria > Pseudomonadota > Alphaproteobacteria > Rhizobiales > Rhizobiaceae > CBDFKB01. Next base: position 1,374,579 of record CBDFKB010000008.1, on the reverse strand, counting down.
TTCGTAGATGATAAAAATTGGGGTAAAGATATCCTTTCTACATAAATAAATTACGGTGACAGTAACCGAAATTATTGGGCGAACAAGCGCTTGATCAATATCTCGCTGCGGTAGCGGCAGGCGGGTACACAACCCAATCCGCCAGGGCCGCCTATGTGAGCTATATGCCCAGTGCTGCCCGGTTGTTTGCATCGCTTAACGGCGCGCTCTATGAGCAAATCGAAGGTATTGGCCAGCTGGCGGCGGGTGCATACAATTTGCTTGCACGCGACCCCGAGACCATCGCCGCCATTGGTAATCTACTCAGGCGGCGATCTAACGCTTGCCGCCGACCGCGATATCTCCCTTACCGGTACCAAGGTCCGCGCCGAGGGCGACGCCAGCGTTTCAATACTACATCGATTATGACGCCATCGCCCGTGATTTGGCCGTTGATTATGGCGAGATCACCATTGCAGGCGAACGCCTGATCTATCGCGCCGCCTGATTGCAACACAGGGCGGCTTGCCCGTTCAGGCCGTCCGCTGGTGCAATACCGCGCCCAATACCCATGAATGGAGGAACCCATGGAACTACAACATATTGAAATCGATAATCTGAAAACCACCAACATCAACGTGCGCAAGATCGGAGCGAAAGACATCGCCGACCTTGTGCCAAGCATCAAATCACTTGGCATTCTGCAACCACTTTTGGTGCGCCCAAAGACACCTGGCGCCGATTGCAAAAACCCTTCGTGCCAAGACTATGAGATAGTCGCCGGACAGCGGCGTTATCATGCGCTTCAAAAATCGCGGCGGAGGCAGAAGAAACTGGTGCAGATGGAAAAGCGAAAATTGACCCCGCCCACAAGTGGGTGCCCTGCATCATCATGCAAGAGGGCGATAATGCCAAGGCCATTGAAGCATCGCTGGCGGAAAACCTCGCCCGTTTGCCGATGGATGAAATAGACCAGTACAAGGCATTCTCAGCGCTGGTCAAAGAGGGCAAGAGTGTTGAGGAAATCGCTAGCCAATTCGGCATTACCGAACGGTTGGTACAACAACGCTTGGCAATCGCCAATCTTATCAGCCCCATTCTGACATTGTATCGCAATGAAGATATTCACCGTGAGACTATTCGTATTCTGACCATGGCCACCAAACGTCAACAAAAGGCATGGCTGGCACTCTATAATAGCGAAGATGAATATACTCCCCAAGGCCATGCGTTAAAAAGCTGGCTGTTTGGTGGTGCCGATATTCGCGTTACCCATGCGCTGTTTGATGTTACCGAATACAACGGCAGTATCGTGTCTGATCTGTTTGGTGATGAAAGCTATTTTTCTGACAGTGAAGCCTTCTGGCAATTGCAGAACATCGCCATTGCCGAGGCCAAAGAGCGCTATGAGGCCAATGGTTGGAGCGATATTATTCTGCTTGATGTTGGCGAGCACTGGCCATCATGGGAACATACCAAGACAGCCAAGAAGGATGGCGCCAAGGTTTTTGTTCAGATTGCCAATGATGGCGAAGTAACTTTCCACGAGGGCTATATCACCAAAAAAGATGCACAGCGATTGGAAAAAGTGGCAAACGGTGAAGCGGTTGAGGAAAAACCGGAACGCCCCGAATTAGAGCAAGTTTCGACCATACGAAATCACTTGACCGGTCTTCCGGGTCTGCTGGCGAGGCGGGATTTCCGCCTTGGTCTGGCCGACCACCAGGAAAACCCAACAAAGTCCAGAAGGCGCGGAAAACCGGCCTCCGGTGGGCCAGATCAGCCCATCAGCTTCGTTGAGCAGCTTCTCCGATACCCGGTATCGCAGTGCGCTACTCGCCTTGCTGAGTGAACTGACTTGGCACCATTAAGTGATCCCGTATGGTCGAAACTTGCTCTTACCAAGGCCATGCAGAACTATCTCGATCTTCATCGTCATTCTGCCGTACGGACAGAATTGCTTGGTCATAGCGGCATTGCGCTGAGATTGGCCGTGGCACAGATGATTGCAGGTTCAGAGCTTTGGCAGGTTCAGGCCGACCCGCAGAAAGCCAACACAGACGCGATTAAGGACAGTCTTGCCACCAACAAGGCCGAAGAAATGTTTAGCGAGGAACGTCAGCGTATCCGGGCACTTCTCGGTATGGAAGATGTCGCTGAAGATACGCTTGTTTACCGCAAGGACGACTGGGGAAAGTCCCATGATCTTCATGCCATCTTTGCCAAGCTGATTGAATTGGATGATGCCAGCGTAAACACAATCCTGACATTTGTCGTCGCCGAAACATTACCGGCGGGAAGCGCCATGGTGGAAGTGCTAGGCAATATGTTGAGTGTGGATATGGCCGATCATTGGCAACCAGACCAGACATTCTTCGATCTTTTCCGCGACAAGGAAGCGATCAATGCTTGCCTCAAACATATTGGCGGCAAGCGCGTTGCTGACGCGCATATCTCTTCAACTGCCAAAGTGCAAAAGAATATCATTGCTGATTATCTGGATGGAACCCGTGAAGGTGGCAAACAAGAGGCGGGGAGCGCCACAGCGCGAGCGGGAAGCAAACAAGAGGCGAGGAGCGCCATAGCGCGACAGGGAAGCAAAAAGGCCAAGGATGGTACATGGCAACCGCGCTATATGGCTTTTCCATTCGGTGTTTACACCAAGCGCGGCGGTATTGCGGCCATCGACCAATGGAAGGCGGTCAAGAAATTTTACGCCGCATAATTAAACACCTGCGCCGCCCGAGCAGTTTCTCGGGCGGTGTGCGCCAGCCACTATTGCCTAACATTATTACTGGCAGGTAATTGATTTATATATTAAAATGATAGCAGACGATGACGACAGACACCCAACAAACACAGAAAATTGCCGCCTTGAATGACCTGCTGCGGCAATCACAGCTTACCGGACAAGTTGTTCTTTCGCCTGCCATCCGGTTGCTTGATCGTAAAACACGCGAGCGCATCTTGAACGGCGTAAAAATCTACAACGCCTTTGCACCCCAAGGTGACACACAGAAGGAACGGGATTTTGGCGCGTTTAGCGCGTATTCCCGAAAAGTGTGTAGCGGTTTTCGGATAAGAATACGCGTCAAAACAAATAGATAGAGTGCTCTGAATGACACTGATTAATCGAAAAGCACTCTAGTTGTGGCATTCATGACATATTCTGGGTCGTCGATTGCTACGATGAAAACAGCCATTACCTAAGCGAAGACCCCGCCGATCTAAAGCGCTTTGCGTTCTATTTGGTTCAAATAAGCGCTGGAAAACACGTGAATTTGGCGTGTTTTCCGGCTCTGATTAAGCGCAACACGCTGTAAACCGCACCAATCGCGTGCTCCGCGTGATGTTGGTGGAGGAATACTAGAGCGTGTCACCCAAAAGTGGGTGCCGGTTTCGGGATACGCGCCAAAACAAACACATATGGCTGGTTGAGCGATTCAAATCAGGCGAAAAATGTTCCATGTATACTCCATGCACCCGAAAAGTGAGCACCGGTTTCGGGATACGCGCCAAAACAAACACATATGGCTGGTTGAGCGATTCAAATCAGGCGAAAAATGTTCCATGTATACTCCATGCACCCGAAAAGTGAGCACCGGTTTTGGGATAAGTGTATGGAGCAAAAAACATTTATACCCTAAAACACAAGTTTATTGAGTGCTTTGGGTATATTATGGCAATTCAAAAAATTCGCGCCGCCGTCCAACAATCAGTCCGGCGGCGCATGGTCAAGCAAACTGTTGACGATGTTGCTGCTGAATTAACCTGCCGACTAAACGACCTATCGCCATTGCTGCGGTAAGTCCTGGCGGACGCTGCGGATCGTTGCAATCCTGATCACGTTTTCACGAATTTCATAAATCACGAAGTGAGAGCGATAGGTGAAGCGCCGTAAATTGCCACTTTGATCACTATGGATCACGCGCCCCATCTTGGGATTATCGGTCAGAAGATCAAAGCTGTAAAACAGGCCGTCGAGATATTCGTCGGCCTGCGCCTCATCAAAATATTGAACCGTATATCGGGCTATGTCTTTGATATTGGAACGCGCCAGCCCCGATAGCTCATATTCCATGCTTCAGTTCGTCCAGCACTTCGCCAATGATCTCGGCTTTGCTGGCTTTTAATGCAGGCGGGCCTTTTAACCCTTGCTCCACATCGCGCATAATAACGGCCTGTTGTTCTGCCGGAGAAAGGGAATGCCACAGCTTCATATCCTCGTCAGTCGGAAAAACTGTCGAAGTAAACTTGATATGAGAAACGTCAATTGTATCGGTCTGGCTCATAACACCATTCTATCACAAAATAGCGGTTCATTGATAGGAATTCTTATACCGCCGAATGGAACGGGTAATGGTAGAGGGGTGAACATTATGCAAAGTTGCCATTTGAGCCACACTGGCCTGTTTGGCCTCAATCTTCTGCTTGGCTGCGTGTATCTGTTCATCACTCATTATCGGTGGACGCCCAAGGATGGCACCGCGTTTTACAGCTTCTTTCAGACCTTCAATGGTGCGTTCTGAGGTTTTCTTGCGTTCACGTTCGGCTGCGGCGGCAGTAATAACATAGCTGTATTTGCCATCGGCGGTTTCAGTTTCAATGTCAAAATTCATCGCGTGGAACTTGATGCCGCGTTTGCGCAGGTTCTTCTCGTGATAGAGCGCGTCTTCGGTGGAACGAAAGGCACGATCCAAATCCCAGACAAACAAGGTATCGCCGCGTTCTAGTTCATTTAGCACTTGATCAAATACAGGCCGTTTGTCGGCAACCGCTGAAAGTGTTTCGATATAGAGCCTGTCACACAGTTCTTTCAGACCGTTGATTTGCCGGTCTGGCCGTTGGGTTTTGGTGCTGACGCGCAGATATCCTATTTTCATGTTGTTTCAGTGCCTTAGCGGTATCAGGCCATGCATTCGTATGGTGCATAATCGACCCTTTCCGCATTGCGGCCTTTCATTGGGGCCCGGCATATCGCCAAAACGGCCAAACCCTTGATATTGCATTACTCTCTCATAATTATAACAAAACCGAGGCATGTAAGTAAAATATTGCGTAATCGGTCGATTATGCAGGTTAATAAATGGTTGAAATTAAGAAAATATCAACAAATATTAGCGATAATACTATTGATGAACTTGATAATAACTCAACGAACACAAGCGCAAAACCTAGATGCCGATTTCGTGCTTAACAAGATGACCTCGGATCAGCAAGTCAGCTTTGTTGCCGGAGTGGTCGAGGGTTTGGCCTTTTCGCGCTGGCAAAGAGACAAACCGGATCGTACCGGGATTCAGTGCATTTATGCATGGTACGGGAGACAAGATAAATGGCCGAAAATCGAACAATGGTTTGGCAGGCACCCCGACAAACAAGTGGGGCCGCTATTGTATATTCTAATCAAGCAGGACTGCGGAGCGTAAATTGATTCAACTGATGCACCATTTTGGCAATGACAGCCGCTTCTCTCATTCGCAAGAAGCGCGCCGCAATCAGTGGTTTATCAAAGCCAGACAGGAGCAAAAGCTTCGTGAAGACATTGCAGAAGAGGCTTCGGAAAATGCCACCGTAACCGCCATTGGCGTATCGGTGATAATGGCATCTGAAATTCAGATTGCGGCGTTTGATGCCAAACTCGATATTTACGACGAAGCGACCACTGCCGCCCTCATGGACAATCAAATTGAGTATGAGGCGCTGCAAAGACGTTTGATCGAGATTGAAGCCCGGCTTGAGGGGATTTGGCAATACGCCAATACCATGGCGGATGGAAGCCGGGTGTTTTTGAATGAGGCGCGAACTCAAGCCTACGATGAATTCGGCAAGCCCGTATCCGATGAAGAATATTCCTACGATCAATTTCCACCCGATCATTTTCCAGTTGATGACTTTCTGTCAGACCTAAAAGCGCGCGGTGCAGCCCACGACGCGATGCGCAATAATCGTCAGGAGCGTGACAAGATTCACGAATTTGACGATCTGAAAGACCGGCACCGTGAGGAACTGGCTGAAGGGAATATCACTGAGGATCGGCTTGATGAAATGGATGCGGAATTGCTTGATACGATGCCGCCCTCGGTAAAAGCGCATGTGCCAGGGCTTGATACCGCCGATAACGCACCCGCAGCAAAAACCGCCTTTACCGCAACAGCAAAACCCGAAGCAGTAAATCCCGCCATTGCTCCATCCCACGACCCGCAAATCCAGCCGCTTTGAATTGTTGGAATTTAATCCAATCAACCAGGCTCCGGTCAGTTCCCAACAAGTCCCTGCAACTCCCGTTCCGGCCAAATCCTAGTGGAATGAATTTGACATTTGGTGCCCATTTGCAGCTTCGCCGTTTGTCAAATGTCAAATGTCAAATGTCAAATGTCAAATTTAAAAATTCCACTAGATTCAATATCTTGCTAGTGGTTCTTTTGATTCCAAGATTTGCAAACCACAATGTTGCAACGGGACGCAAATGTTGGAATCGAACCACTAGAATGCCCCGGCAAGACGATGTGGATGAAATTGAAGATTCCATGAATTCCGCTTTTCTCATTCGCTATTACTCTGCACCATTGGCCTGTGCTGGCATCGTGCCACACCCGGTTTGAAAACCCGGAAGGCAGGAGAACGGCTCAAAACAGGGCCGGATTGCTCCGAACTAAGGCATTGCACGAATAAGGAGCAACGTAGCCTGCTACGGTTTTCAAAATCCGGCCACCATGAGACTTGGAGCCAAATCAAATGACAGATTCAGATAATGAACCAATCAGCCTATTGGGGGTCAAACATTCACGAATGACCCAACAGGGTAAATCAGCACTGGTTGATCTTGCGGAAAATTGCCCGCCAGATTTGCCAGATTTGCCAGATTTTATTGACGCACCCATGAAGAAGAAAACCGGGGAATGGAGGATCAAGCGGCCCTCTTAGAGCCTTCTTCATGGGCGCGATTGATGGCGCGTACCAAATGGTAGACGCTCTTGCGGATATTATTATCGGGCAATGCCATGATGTCGGCGGCGATAAGCAGACCCGTTTTGTTGGTATTTGATGGCGCCGGCATGGTTTCACCCTCACCGTAGAAAAAGCCGACCGGCGTATTGAGCTGGCGCGCGCAAATATCAAGCGCTTCGGGTGAGATATGGATTTCCCCGGATTCATAACGTTGAATGGTCTGTTTTGATACGCCGATGAATTCCCCAAGCCGACTTTGGGAATATCCATTCAGGTGGCGCATTTGCATCAGCCGAAACCCCAGATCGGCGTCATGTTTGGAGAGAAGTTCGTCACTCAATGGCGAGAACAGGCCTCAAACACAAATTTCCTGACAGTCTCACTGGTCTACAATCCTCGCAGGCGGCATTCAGCATCCGGCTATAAGTTGCTTGCCAAATTCGAGGCCGAAATGGCAAACAAGGCTGAAAGTCTCTCCAATAAAATCGGGTAAGTCCAAGTTGTCCAGATAACACCCCCATCCGTCCATTGAGATTTCGATGTCCGCCTCGGTAAATACGGTGACCCAGGCAGTGCTTGTGAATTGGCTGCCTTAATCCGTGTTCATGATCTCTGACCTGCCATATTTGCCAATAGCTTCCACAAGCGCCTCAACGCAAAAGCTGGCATCCAGTGTGTTCGAGAGCCACCAGGAAAGTACCTTGCGTGTCGCTCAGTCCACGATCGTGACCAAGTACAAATCCGTGCTTGACGGGGATGTAGATGATTTCGGCACAGCAGGCCTAGTTAGCCGCCCGCCGAAATAGCCCTGCGACCGCGACCGGTAAAAGACGGGCTGGTCAGAAGGATGTCGTGCTTAGCCGATAAACCTTTCACGAAATGCGGAGAACTCGTGCTGATAAGCAATCATGGCCATCTCATTGTCACCCCTTTTGATGTGGGCGACCACGTCTCTGACCGACTGCAGAATCCCATCAAGGATCACGCTGGCATCAGGTGACTTTTTGATAGCTGCAACCACATATGGCGCCTCGGCGTAGTAACGCCTGATGAGCACTGGGCCCTCCGGAAGTGCGCGAACATATCGATCCCTGAAGTCGCGGAGAACCGTGAGCTCGTCACAATCGTCGGGAAGCCCAGCATGCTCCACGCATGCCGTGGTCAGAAAGCACCCACCGTCGTCTCCCGGAGGGTTGTACGTCCCTTCGCGAGCGTCTTCCCGTCCTTTTCGTGCGTCATCATTCTCGAGTGCCCCAGCGATTGCTCTAACGGGAAACAGGAAGCTTGCCACGTCCTCTTGCCAACTCGTGTCGCGGTTTTCGTCTTTGTGCGCGGCATCATAGTCATCTTTTCGTCCCACCTCGATCTCCAATTCTGCTGCATAATACTTGCTACACAAGAAACCATATATTTTCAGAGTATTACCGCATCTCGTCGAGTCAACGAGAGTTTTTCGCGTCTGCCTAATTAAGATAAGTATATTAGAATTAATAATGGCAGCAATATGGTAAGAAAAATCAGCAAACAAACAGCCTTTATCCAATGATATCTACTCATCAAACTAAATAATCTGCAATTTGCCCCAATTTTTCTAGACGCCTTCAGTTTCCGCTTTTTGTTGCCGTTCGAACTCGACGGGCTACAGCATCCCGTTTCTCGCGTGCTTGCGCTTCGGATTGTAGAACATCTAAACGTAGTCGAACACATCCTGCCTGGCATCGGTAAAGGTTTTGTAAGTTTGGAATTGTATCCACTCCCGTTCGAGCAGGTTGAAGAAGCCCTCAGCAACCGCACAATTATGGCATTTCCGCCGCCGGCTCATCACTGCCCGGCAGGCAAGCGAAGCGCCGCCGAGAGGGGGAGTGCACCAAATTGTGGGCCTTGAGGAATGCCACTCCGTCGATGTTGGCAAGCTCCTTGTGTAACTTCAGCATTGGAGGCAAAGGCAAATCGGAGCTCTGTTAGAATCAATGTCAGAATTTCTCGCCAAACGCGGCTTTAACCAGGTTTGTCTCGGCGGTTCTGAATCCGAAGGCCTGGATCAATTCAAACGCAAAATGAACCCGATCCAGTCGGTTCCTCTGCAATCGACATTTTCTTTTTAAACCATAACGTCACACGCAACCAGGACCCTGGTTTGTCACGTCAAAAGTCGCGTCTGGCGTGATCGCCGCAATCGCGATGATACGTCAGACGTGTCAAATGCTGCGGCATATCGTTTTCTCTTGAAGGCACTTTCCTGCCTGTCACACAATTGGGCGGTGGTTGAACATCTTTCGTTCGATCACACCCAATCGGTCTTTGTGCCTGTTCCCCACGCACAAAGGCATGACCGGGCCCAAAAACCGGGGGAGAGCGGACTAGCGCCAGCATAGAGGGTGTCACCTTCTCCCCCGGCCTAATTTTGAAATGACGAGATGATGCAAGAGGAAAAAGATATTGAGTTGTTCATTGGCAAACGGGTGAAAATGGCCCGTAACAAAAGCCGCCAGACGCAGAAGAATGCGGCGAAAGTGCTGGGCGTATCGTTCCAACAGTTCCAAAAATACGAAAATGCCACAAACAGATTATCCGCCGCCGATCTACTAAAACTGTCGGTGTTTTTTGATGTGCCCATCGACTTTTTGTTTCAGGATGCGCGGGCCGCATTGACCGGTAAGCCGCTGCCATCATCCGGGCAACAAGAGCAAGCACGCAATCTCAAAGAACAGACCATCTTCGCCTATGGCCTCGTCATCAGCGCTATCGCCGACAAGAAGTTTCGTGATGGAATTCTCAGCCTTGCCAAACGCCATACCAAACTATGCGGCGAGGCAAGCGATGATTGATCCCAGGCGCAATCGAACCCGGCCTAATAGAAGGTCGATAGTTCGCGAAGCGCGAACCGGCGCCTATGCGCTGCGCAGGCCCGGGCGATGCGAGGAACAGCCATGAGCCAGAAAACCAAAAAGCAGTCCAACAAAAGCCACTGCGCTTGGGATGACAACAGCGATCCACCACCACACTTTTTCCCTGGCTCCACCGTGAGAATGAAAGCCTATTTCTGGCATTGGCTGATGGTCGAAAAACTTGACCCACAAGAAGCCGTCCACCGCTACATCTCGCAGATGCCAAACTCTCAAATTGAACAGGAGTTCATGGCGTTGCTAATCGAGGGCGTTGAGGAAAACCTGAACAATTTTCTCGTTACCGATGTTATTCGTACTGCCGTTTAGCACTGCCATGCTTTCCCCGTGCAGAATGGTTTTACAGGCATGGTCCGGCAGCGGATGATGCAATGCTAATGCTTTCTCGATTGGCATAACAGATCAGGACGCAACTTGTTCCGGCTTTGCAAAAACAACCGACGCGGCCCATGGGTAAATCGCGCCAGCTTCGGCATCAGCTTCGCAGACGGCCATTGAAAGATGCAAGCAAAGCGCCGACCCACAGCAAAGCAATACGGCACATGCACCGCAAGCAACGCACAGCACAGGCCGAAAAAACAAAGCGAATCACAAAAGCAGCGGCGAGCGAAAGGCAAACCGCAACAAGGAGAAAAACGCGGACCGAAGCGAGAACCAAAACGCAAACCGCAAGCTGTGTTTTGTATTACAAAACCACTTGGCAAGGGGGCAAAGCCCCCGTTGCATCCCCGGCGCCGGATTAACGTGTGTGCGGTCTAATCCATGGACTCCAAGAAGAAATTTGGCTTGTCACAATCGCGAGAGTGCAAATCGGTATTCACTGCCCTAAGCCGACCTTTCGCCGGAGGCTTCCACTTTACTTTTGTCATTCCCCTTGTCGTGGCGACCAGGGTATTAAACAGATAGTAGATGACCAGCTCCGAGAACACACAGGCGCGCATGCGCCTTCCATCACCAAGATTATGGGCAATGGCTACGGCTCAGTTGTTGCAATGCTATTATTTTTTTTGAATCTTATTTGAGATATTCCGTCGATGCAAAACTAATTGCGGAATGTATCCATTTGCTTCAGTAGGAATCCAGTTCTTCTGTCCATATAACTTAATTACCCAATGTTTAAAATTTTCTGCTAGAAGAAAGTTTATGAGTGAATTTAGCGTCTTTCCAATTGCGTCATGTGGCTTGACCGCCTCAGAAAATTTGGAACTAACTAGGATTTGTATCTTGAAAAACCGTGTTGATAAAAACGTATTTGATAGACGCCGGGATCACGATGTTAAGCGAGAAGCAGTTTTACGGATTGCCGCTGAGATGTTCAATAAAAGGGGGTATGCCGCAACTTCTCTGGATGAAATTGCCCAGCATTTCGGCATCTCAAAGACCGCTCTTTATTATTATGTAAAGAGCAAACCAGTCTTGCTTCAAATGTGTTACGAGTTGACACTCAATCTTTGCGAAGAGGTTATGGTCGAGGTATTGCAGAGCAATGCTTCAGGTATAAAGAAAATCGAAACATACTTTCGCGGAGTTATTGGTGGAATTTTGAAGACCGGACCGGTTGCAATTGTCCATGAATTTGCAATCCTTCCAAAGGATGCATTTGACAACATTCACGGCCGTGCTCGCTTGTTGGATAGCAATCTTGCCGATATCATTGAGGCAGGCATTGCTGATGGTTCAATTGCTGAAGTTCCCCCAAAATTGACTGAACTAATATTGATGGGTGCAAATAACTGGATTCAGCGCTGGTACAATCCTGATGGAGATAAGACGTTAGAAGAGGTGGCGGATTGTTTTATTTTCCTATTTGTGAATGGGCTAAAATCCCGTGCTAATGTGGCGGGTTGACCGACTGTTGGTCTCCCTATTTACAACAATGCCTGAACGACCAGTATGCAGGGCTAGTGCAATGACTAACACTAGATAAATTGTCATTGACACGGTCGTTTCTCGTCGGTATCATTATTTACTCGGAGGTAAGATAAGGTCCAAGTGAGATAGATGGGAACTTATTCAGGAAGCTGAATTGAGTGAAACTCTAGCCGATATGAATGGAAGTTGGTTTGAATGAGTCATCTAATCCCTTTCAATCGAATGGGCACCTATCTCAGCTAAGCTGGCGTAGAGGGTGGTTCGGCTCCGTTGTTCAACCATTGTCAAAATTGTTATCTGTAAATCAGCATCCGCTTGAATATACTGTTCTCGGCATAACCCTGATTATCATTATTGTATTCACGATTCTGATTGATGGTTTTGCAACTCTTGGGAACCTCACAATAGTTGCGCAAAATTCGACAGCGCTTGTGATACTAAGTTGCGGTATGGCGGTGGTCATTATCACCCGCGGATTGGATTTGTCGCAAATCTCAGTCATGGTGGCAGTTTCATCGGTGTTTGGACTGATGCTAAGCAATGGCACAGACTACTCGGTCGCGATGATTGCAGCCATATTCCTTGCTCTTGTTCTGGGGTTACTCAATGGCTGGCTGATTGCATTTATTGAAATCCCCGCACTGCTGAGTACGCTTGCAACGGCTATGCTGATTGCAGGCGTCTGTCGTTGGGGTATCTTGCAAGGCGAGTTTCTTGTTTTGATCCCAAAAAACTTACCCATCATCGCCTATTTGTCGACCGGCAAAATGTTCGGTTTCCCGGTATCGGTAGTCATTGGAGTTCTGGTTCTGATTGCAACTTCCATTCTTTTGAACATGACGGTTTTGGGCCGAATTTTTTATGCAATGGGCGATAACCATATGACTGCCCGATTGACTGGCCTTTCCGTTCGGATGGCAACTGTCTGGGTCTATGTATTTTCTGCAATCACCGCATTGATCGCGGGGATTATTGTTTCCAGCGCCAGTGGCACTGTCGATTTCCGCATTGTGACAAATGGAACATTACTGTTCGAAGTGATCATGGTGGTTGTGCTTGGGGGCATACGTTTGCGCGGCGGGCGCGGCGGCGTTGTCAATTTAATTATCGGCGTATTGCTGATCAGCGTTTTACGCAATGGAATGACGCTTATGAATTTATCTGGTCAGGTCCAGGATTTGGTCAAAGGGTTGGTTCTTATCTCAGCTATCGTGATCGATAACTACATTAACCCCAGAGATACCGAGACAGACACTCAGGGTGACCTCTGAATGAATGTAAACATCTAAAACAAAAAAGGAGAGAGAAAGTGATAAAATCTTTAAAACGAATGGCCAGCCTGGGCGTTGCAGCTATGCTAATGGCGGGCGTGATTTTTGCCCCACAAAATGCCACAGCTGCATCTGCGTATGAAGGAAAGAAGGTCATCTTCATTCCGATCGCTATGGGCATAACGCTGACTGAAGGCTGGGCCCGGCGTATGGCAGAGCAGGCAACATTGCACGGCTTCGATTTCGAAGTGCGTGATGCGGCCTTCAATATGAAGGCAATGTCAGAAATCTTTGCCAAAGCAATCAATGATAAGCCCGATATTATTGTCGCTCACAATCCAACGGTTCAGTTGCTAGCCCGGCAAATCAGGCAAGCCGAATCAAAGGGCATTAAGGTGCTTCAAATAAATTTGCAGTCCAACCAGAAATCGACTGCCTTTGTTGGCGCGAACTGGTCACGCATCGGCAATGATGTTGCAGAAGATATTGTGGCCGCATGTGGCAAGGGTAGTGGTAAATCCGGTAAAGTTGCAATTGTGCCTGGACAACTAACTGCCGCAGATAGCGTGCTGATGAATAAAGCGACGATGGCAGTGTTTGCCAAGCACCCAGAAATTGAAGTGGTATCTAATCAGGCATCAAACTGGGAGCCTGAAAAAGCTCGTCAGATCACAGCAACGGTTCTGCAGCAAAATCCTGATCTTTGTGCCGTCTTCGGCCATTGGGGAATTCACACCATCGGCGCCGGCAATGCCGTAAAAGATGCAGGGAAAGCTGACAGTGTTCTGGTATACGCCACCGGTGGTGGCAATCGCCTGATCTGCAAAAACATTGAGGATGGAGTAATTGACCGCTACTGGAGCTACAATGCTGATGGTCAGGGCCGTGATGCCGGAGCAATGTTGCGCTTGATACTGCAAGGAGCAGTTCCTGCAAAAGGAGAAATGCTAGAAACTGAATCCCCTTTAATTGTCATAAAGAAAGCAAGCTATTCACCACAACAATGTTGGGACTTACCAGCAAAATAATGATGCCGAAAGGGGTTTCCTAGAATTGGGGAACCCCGAAAGCTGGGTGCATTTAAATGTACCTAGCAATTGTTGGGTGAGGAATAATTAGATGAGTTTGGAGGAAGGCGGTGATTTCCTAAGTGGGCAACCAAGGGTCCAAAAACAAAGGGCAGTTTTGTCTTTTCGACGGATTGTCTCGGATTTATTAAATCGCAATTGGATCGAAGGTGCCATACCTTTCATTACCTTCTTCGTACTTGTGACTGTAATTTTGATAACCACAAATGGATATTTTGCGCCGACCAATTTAAATACCCTCGCGCAATATTCATCAGATGCTGCAATTGTCACTCTTGCAATGCTATTGGTTGTAGCGATTGGCGGCATTGATTTGTCTGTTGGCTCGTCATTTGCCCTTTGTGCGTTTGTAGCCCTCTATCTTTTTCATATTGCTGAACTACCAATTTATCTGGCCTTCATACTCACAATTTTTTGTGGAACATTGATCGGGTTCATCAATGGAATTCTCACGGGCATATTGGGTTGCGGCGCATTGCTTGCGACCCTTGGAACGATGATCACCGTACGCGGAATTTTTGTTATCGCATCGCAAGCCTATCTAGTCGAAATTTCCAGCAGTGCGCGGTTCGACGAGACATGGGAGTATATCGGCTATGAAAATTTCATGGGCATACCCTTCAGTTTTTGGGTGCTAGTTGCGGTTACCATCGCCATTTATTTGATGTTTAAATATACTCGGTTTGGATGGCACATTCTGGCTGTTGGCGGTAACCGTAAAGCAGCCCGTCATGCAGGCATTGATCTGAAACGGGTTATTCTCCTTTCATATATGTTGGGTGGGACGCTGGTTGGTCTAGCAGCATTTCTATTTGCTGCACGCCAAAATAGCGCTGGTTCTGACACAGGCGTAGGGCTTGAATTTTTTGTCCTGACAGGCCTGGTTCTTGGCCTTGGAGGGTTTGTTCCAGGGCGGGGTAGCGTATTCAGCACCCTGCTCGGATTTGCGACCATATACATCCTAGGCAATGTTTTGATTAATGCAGGGTTTCGCGGTGATTTTATCAACGGGACGATGGGGTTTATCCTGATTGCGGTTTTGGCCATTGATATGAAGTATCGCAAGGAGCGCCACCGCATTTTGGCACGGGCATATCTGGACCCGGCAACCATGAAAATTGACCCGGTCCGAGACCTAGGAAGTCTAACTCCAGAATCTGGCGTGACGAAACTGGATGGTGCCACCTTGTTGGGCGTTGGAGAGGTCGATGGACCTGAAGATGTGATACTTGATCGTGAGGGGAATCTTTATTGCGGTACGAGAGATGGTCGAATAAAAAAGCTGTTCGCGCCAGATCATAAGCGGGTTGAAACTTACGCAAAAACCGGGGGCAGGCCATTAGGTTTGGCATTTGATCCCGATGAAAACCTGATCGTTTGTGTTGCGGGCATGGGGCTATACCAGATATCTGGCCCTGACCAGATTGAGCGCTTAACAAGCCAGACATCAAGAAGTTGGACTTCCCTTGAAGATGACCGGCAAATCCGTATGGCTGATGATCTGGATATTGCACCCGACGGACAGATCTATTTCACCGATGCAACCAAACGCTATGAGATGGAAACATGGAGTCTTGACCTACTGGAAGGCCGCCCCAACGGGCGCCTGTTATGTTATAATCCTGCCCATGACACCACAAAAACTGTTTGTGATAATATGGTTTTCCCAAATGGTGTGTGCGTTACCCATGATGGTCGCCATTTGCTTGTTGCCAGCACATGGACTTGCTCAATACTGATATTTGATTTGAATCGGATGCAGGATGGCCCGAGATATTTCGCGCGGGGATTGCCTGGATATCCAGATAACATCAACCGGGCTTCCGATGGAGGGTATTGGATTGCGCTTGCTGGTATGCGCTCGCCAGTCATTGATTTGGCTATGGAAGATCCCGGGTTTCGACTGCGCATGGCCAAAAAAGTTCCACCGACGAATTGGTTGTTCGGCAATCTGAATATTGGTGGCGTGCTGAAATCGAATGCAAATGGCGAGATTGTTGATGCTTACTGGGATAAATCCGACGGCCCACTATATATGATCACTTCAATGCGTGAACATCACGGTTCTTTGTTTCTTGGAGGTGTTACAAACAATAAGATCGGGCGGGTTGATCTTGAATATGCAGACAAGGACTGGAATGGCCCTGACAGCTATTGGTCGAAGGGGAACTGACCATCATGTTTGGATTGAAAAAGAAAAAGCCCGCTAGAATTTCACTGTTGGATGGTCCGCTTAGTGCCAATGATTTACTCGAACAGGCCGTTTCACACCAGGTGAAAGACCCGGATGATTTATGCATTGCGCCAGACGGTTCGTTGCTGGTTAGCAGTGGCAATTCGATCCTGCGCCTAAGTGACTGGAACAAAGGCGCATTTGATTTGGTGGCAGAATTTGATCATAAAGTCAGCGCATTGGCATGTCGTGAAGATGGCCAAATCGCTGTTGGCCTCGCCGGTGCAGGCGTGCGGGTGATTACCCAGCAAGGCAAGGTCAGTTCCGATTGGGATGGCGTTGAAAATTCGGCTGAAGAGGTTCGGGCCTGTGCATATTCTAAAGATGGCGCGCTATTGATTGCTGATGCTGGCAATGGCGGTGATGGGGTATCTTATATGCTAGGCCTCTATAACGAAACTGGCAAAGGTCGGATCATAAAATTCTCTGAAAATGGTGAAAGTAACGTGCTCTCAGATGGCCTACGGTTTCCCTACGGCGTTGTTGAAACAGACGCAGGAGAGGTGTTGGTTTGCGAAAGCTGGTCCGCCCACATTTGTCAGTTAGAAAATGGTGCATCATCCAAATCAGTTCTGCAAGATGCTCCCGGATATCCTGCTCGCATTCAGCCATTGTCCGGTGGCGGCTATATTTTATCGTTGTTTTCGCGGCGTGATCCATTGATTGAATTTGTTCTAACCGAGCCGCAATTCATTAAACGTATGAAAGCTGAAATTGACCCCGAATACTGGATCGCACCACGCCTAGCTGCCACTGCTGATTATCGCGTACCGATCCAGATGGGTGCGACTCGCCTGTTTGGCGAGATCAAACCTTGGGCTCCTTCGTTGTCCTACGGCCTGATAATCATCCTTGACAAACATTTCACTCCTTTAGCAAGTGCGCAATCGCGGGCCAATGGAAAACGTCACGGCATCACATCGGCAATCGCATGGCATGGCGATTTGATCGCTGTCAGCAAGGGAAGTAGTGAATTGTTGAACGTCACAGCAATGGATCAATTGTTATGACGGCATCATCTTTTCTTCGCGTACAAAATGCCACCAAGCTCTATGGCGGTTTTCCGGCCATAGACGCGGTTGATTTTGATCTGCGTCCTGGTGAAATTCACGCGCTGGTTGGTGAAAACGGTGCAGGAAAATCTACACTATGTAAGGTCATTGCCGGAGTTGTTACCCTCGATGGAGGTGCTCTCACTTTCGAAGATGAACCCTTTGATCTGAAATCGCCACGCGATGCCTTTGATAAAGGTATTTCCATGGTGTTTCAGGAGACGAGCTTGGTACCACAGCTATCGGTGGCGCAGAATATGGTGCTGGGTCGCGAACGGCTTTTCAATTCCGCCCGCTCGCTGCGCAATGAAGCGCGCCAATTACTGCGCTCACTTAATTTTAATATTGATCCAGCTATGAAAGCGGGCGCTTTAAGCGCAGCGCAGCGGCAAATGGTTGAGATTGCACGCGCTGTCTACAACAAGTCGCGTATTATCATTCTTGACGAGCCGACGGCGGCACTGACGCCTGAAGAAACAGATCATCTTTTCTATCTGATGAACGATCTTCGCCAAAAAGGTGTCGCGATGATTTTCATATCTCACGCGCTTGAAGAAGCGCTGAATCATGCGGACCGCATCACCGTATTGCGCAACGGAGAGAAAATTTCTACGGGAGATGCCAACTCCTTTAATCGCACGAGCTTGATTAACCACATGGTTGGGCAAGATATTTCAGGTGATGCTCCCGCAAAGCCAAAAACGCCCGCTACTACTCGTGCACGCAAACCGGTGTTGAGGGTTGAAGATGTGCGAATGGGCAATATGGTCAACAATATGTCATTTTCTGTTTATCCCGGTGAGATCACTGGAATTGCCGGGCTGATTGGGTCGGGGCGAAGCGAAATTGCTAAAGTAATTGTTGGGCAAATCAAGCGCAATTTTGGAGGCGGTCGTATCTATCTTAATGATAAGGAGATCCGTTACAAACTTCCTGCACAAGCCATTCAGGACGGCATAGCCTATGTAACCGAGGATCGGAAAGCCGATGGGTTTTTCGAAACCATGGGTGTTCTTGAAAACGTGTCTTTGGGCTGGTTAGCGAAATGGGCGAAGGGCAGTTTCCTGGTTAATCGAAACTCGCTGAAACCAAATGTTTTAGCCCTGCAGGAGAAGCTATCAATCAGAGGCATTGGCGAACACCAAACTGTACAAAAATTGTCCGGCGGCAATCAACAAAAAGTGGTGATCGCCAAGACGCTTATTCAGGCACCTAAGCTTGTCATATTTGATGAACCAACCCGGGGGGTCGATGTTGGTGCCATAGTTGAAATCCGCGATATCATTAGAAACATTGCCGATAGCGGCGCTGGTATTGTAGTGATTTCCTCTTATTTACCTGAAATCCTCGATGTATCAGACCGCATTCTGGTGGCAAAAGGGGGGGCAATTGTTGCCGAATTTTCCCGACACGAAGCCTCTGCTGAGAGAATACTACACGCTGCAATTCACTAACGATGACGGTTGCTGCGTGGACAATTTGTTTTGTTGTTCATAATGTTCCCCGTCAGCACCAATGGGATCAATTAGGATGATTGCTTAAGGGAGAGTTTTTGGCTCATCTTCACCACACAGGAGTGAAGAATGAGACATACACCTAAACGCCATACCGATGCGGCTGATCGCACGGTCAAGGACATCCGGCGCAAGACGCGCAAGCGCTATTCGTCTGAAGACAAGATACGCATCGTCCTTGCCGGACTTCGTGGCGAGGACACGATTGCTGAGCTTTGTCGCCAGGAGGGTATTGCACAAAGCCAGTATTATTCTTGGTCCAAGGAGTTCCTCGAAGCGGGCAAGAAGCGCTTGGCAGGTGACACAACACGCGAGGCCAACACCGGTGAAGTACAGAGTCTGCGCCGTGAGGCGCGTGATCTGAAAGAGGTTGTTGCTGAACAAACGCTTGAACTGCGCCTGCTCAAAAAAGCATGATCGCAGATGGGGAGGATATCGAATGAGGTATCCTGCATCAGAGAAACTGGAGATCATACGGCTGGTTGAGCAATCACATTTACCGACCAAGCGAACTATCGATAAACTGGGCATTCCTCGAACCACGTTTTACCGATGGTACGACAAGCATCTTATCGGCGGTGTCGAAGCTTTAGAAGATCGCTCTCCCAAGCCTTTGCGTGTCTGGAACCGTATTCCGGACGAGGTTCGCCAGCAGATAGTCGATCTTGCACTGGAAGAGCCAGAGCTATCACCAAGAGAACTGGCTGTGCGGTTCACTGATATCCAAAGATACTTTGTCTCGGAGGCCAGCGTTTACAGGCTGTTGAAGGCCCACGACCTCATCACCAGCCCAGCCTTTGTGGTGATCAAGGCTGCCGATGAGTTCCGTGACAAGACGACGGCCATCAATCAGATGTGGCAGACGGATTTTACCTACATCAAGATCGTTGGCTGGGGCTGGTATTATCTGTCGACCATTCTAGACGACTTCTCACGCTACGTAGTGGCCTGGAAACTGTGCGCCACAATGAAGACAAGTGATGTCACCGATACGCTGGAACTGGCCTTGCAGGCATCAGGCTGTGACCAGGTTACTGTTCAGCACAAACCACGATTGCTGTCTGACAACGGAGCCAGTTACGTCTCCGGTGAGCTTGCAGACTGGCTCGGCTCACAGGACATGGATCACGTTCGCGGTGCCCCATACCATCCACAAACCCAAGGTAAGATCAAACGCTGGCATCAGACATTGAAGAACCGCATCCTGTTGGAAAACTACTTCCTACCCGGTGACCTCAACGCCAGCATTGAACGCTTCGTGGAGCACTACAACCACCATCGTTACCACGAGAGCCTCAAAAACCTCACTCCCGCAGACGTCTACTTCGGACGCGACCAAACCATTCTGCTCGAACGCGAAAGGATCAAACGCAACACATTCAAACAGCGGCGCTTGCAATACCGCAATCAAGCCGCATAAGATCAACAAAATGATGAGCCAATATCTCGCTTAATCTAAGCTGCAATCAAGCCTAAAAACCCTGACGACGGACAGTTGTTCATAATAACTACCCACAAAACCTGAACCGCAATAAGAGCAAGGATATGCCTATAACTGTCAATGCAATGTCGGGCCGCGCCTGCGGCGGTAGCGGCTTGGTTGGTGCATGGCTTGTTCAGGGGCTTGATTTTGGCTCAGTTTGCGCAAGGCGCTTTGGTCGCCATAGATGTGGGCTTGGTCGCGGTGATGGGTGAAGTGGTCCTGTTTATTCGGACAGTTTTGCGGCTTTGCTAAGGTGTATAATTGTTAAGCTTCATGTCGCTAGTTTCACTCTTTGGTTGCCATAGTATGCTTCGTTTGGTGTTTGTTTTTCAAGAGCTGTGTGCGGGCGCTCGGTGTTGTAAAAGCCCATCGAGTCATCGATGATCCGCTTGGTCTGAAACCCATTGGTGATTTCATGCGGGTAGACAGCCTCTTGCTTCAGGGACCGCCACAGCCGTTCGATGAAGATATTGTCCAAATAACGGCCGCGCCCATCCATTGATATTTTGATCTCAGCCTTGGTCAACGTGATGATCCAGGCGCTGCCCGTGAACTGGGAGCCCTGATCCGTATTCATGATCTCAGGCGTTCGGTATTTGGTGATGGCCTCATTCAAAGCCTCAATGCAAAAGCTGGCATCCAGGGTGTTTGATAACCGCCATGACAAGACCTTTCGGGTCGCCCAGTCCATGATCGCCACCAGATAGAGAAAGCCTCGTCGCACAGGGATGTAGGTAATGTCGCTGCACCAGACCTGGTTGGGTCGCGTGATTGCCAACTTCCGGAGCAAATAGGGGTAGACCGGATGCTGGGGATGTTTCTTGCTGGTATTTGGCCCCTTGTAGATGGCCTGTAACCCCATGATACCCATCAAACGGCGCACACGGTGCCGCCGGCGGAGAACCCCGACTGGGGTAAGTACGCCGCGATCTGGCGGCTTCCAAAAAACGGGTACTTCGTAAATATCCGGTCGATCTCATGCATCAAATCAATCGTGGCCTGATCAAAACCGACCGGCGTGTAGTAAATCGATGAACGGCTGATCTTCAGCAACTGGACGGTTCTATTAACCGGCGAATTAGCGATGACGGCTTGATTTACTGGTTTTTGGAATTATCGTTTCCCTACGGGGCAAAGGAGTTTGCCCAAACCCTGTCGGTTTGAGCCATTTTGGTAGATTTTGGACACACTTATGCTGCGTTCAGTCTTTCGTGATAGATCAGGCGACGCATGTTATAGGCGATATTGATCATGCCGATTTTGACTTTCGCACGAGCTATACCGATGGTTCTGACAAACAGGCCCATGCGGGTTTTCTGATCGCCAAACACATGCTCGACTTTGGAACGAACGCTTGAGCGTTTTGCATTGGCTATTCTTGTCCGCTGTGGCATGGGGCGACCCTTTGGTTTCTTTTGGTGGATGCGGGATTTGAACCCATTGTTTACCAGCCATGTTTCATTCTTCTTTGAGCGATAAGCACTGTCAGCCCACACATCTGATGCCGTATTATCTTTGCTGAGAACATCACGCAAATACCGGCCGTCATAAGCAGAGGCCCCGGTGACTTCAAAGCCACGGATAAAACCAAAGCGCCGATCTGTGGCGATGTGATTTTTAAAACCAAATGCGGGAATGGCAATATCCACATGCCCGGCCTTCTTGCTGCCATCGGCGGCAGTTTTGGCCCTGGAATATTTGATCGACCAGCGCGCATCGGTGTCTTTGTGACGTGCCTTGTGGGAGTTGCCCCAAATCTCGTCAGCACTTTTGCCTTCTTTGATCTGAGCCTTCTCTTCATCCTTCAATCGTTGCTTGGGAGCAGGTACAATTGTGGCATCCGCGATCTGGCCACCCATTGCCAAATAGCCCTTTTCAGTAATCATCGCGTCACATTTTTGGAACAAGGTATCAATCGCATCGGCCCGGGTCAGAAGATCGCGGTAGAGCCATATGGTGCGTGCGTCCGGCATCCGCTGGCCAGGTTCAAACCCCAAAAACCGCATGAACGACAGCCGATCATTGATCAGGAATTCAAGACGCTCATCAGACAAATCATTCATCGCCTGTATGACCAGTATTTTGAACATCGTGACAACGTCATAGGGTGGACGACCATCACTGCGATGCAAAGCCATGATCAAATCCGGTCGAAAGACCTCAAAGTCAACGACCGTATCCAAAGTTTCCAGTTGATCACCCAAATCACTCAGGCGTTTCAGTTGATTGTCTATTCCAAATAAATTCTTTTGAGCCATACGCCCAGTGAATCATAGAACAGGTGATTTGCATAGGTACTTAGAAGGGTCCAGCTGGACACCTCGAATTACCTCTCCATTTTGTCTGATCTGTGATTCACTCGCGTTGTTGAATCGCGGGAGGTTTTGTGATGGCGGGTCAGGTGGGTTTTTGGGATGTTGATGAGCGTTATGAGCGGCTGAGCAAGGCCGGTGATCCTCTTGAGAAGCTTGAGCGGATCGTGCCCTGGCGGGTTTTCCGCATGCCGCTTGCGAAAGCGTTGAAGCGCTTTGATGGTTCGAAAGGTGGCCGGCCGGCCTATGACACCATTTTGATGTTCAAAATTCTGGTGCTGCAGGCGCTGTACAATCTCGGCGATGATCAGACAGAATTTGTTATCAATGACCGCCTCTCGTTTATTCGCTTCCTGGGCCTGTCGATCGGCGATGATGTGCCGGATGCCAAGACGATCTGGTTATTTCGTGAGCATCTGACCCAGGCGCGTGCGATGGACAATCTGTTTGCCCGGTTCGACAAGCATCTGGCCAGGTCCGGATACCTCGCCATGGGCGGGCAGATCGTTGACGCCACGATTGTTGCCGCGCCCAAGCAGCGCAATAGTGACGGCGAGAAGGCCGACATCAAGGAAGGCAAGGTTCCCGGGGCCTGGAAGGACAATCCCGCCAAGCTGGCCCAGAAAGACACGGACGCTCCCTTACGGCGGCGCTTCGCTTGCCTGCCGGGCAATGGATGGACGGTCAAGTATTCCAAGGCCAAACAAAAGCCTGATGGAACCAAACACGCGATCGACATTGCCATTCCGGCCTTTGGCTACAAGAACCATATATCGATTGACCGGGAACACGGGCTGATCCGCACGTGGAAAGCTACCCATGCATCGCGCTATGACGGGGCGCAATTGTCGGATCTGGTCAGCCGTGACAACACCGGTTCTACCGTGTGGGCCGATACAGCCTATCGCTCCAAAAAGAACGAGACCTGGCTGACCAAAAACGGATTTGTATCAAACATCCATACCAAGAAACCGAAGGGCAAGCCGATGTCTGAACGTGCCTCAAAGGCTAACGCAAAACGCTCCAAAGTCCGCGCCTTCGTCGAGCATCCCTTCGCTAAACTGAAAGGCCCGATGGCTTTGTTCATTCGCACCATTCACTGCCCGGCAGTGGTTTGCTAGCAAACCACGAGAGGGGCATCGCCCGCGCCACCACCAAAATCGGCATGGCCAATCTCGTCTACAATTTCCAGCGCCTCGCGTGGCGCAACGGGAAAACTGCGCCCGCATAGAGCCAAACTCGGGCAATTGAGCTGCCGGAACAAACAATCCGGCGCTCAAATGACCAAGAAATACACGTCAATCCAGAGAATCTCGCCCCGTCACACTCGCAAAGCACACAATCGCTCTCAAATCACCGGAAATTAGAGGTGTCCAGCTTGCATTGGCGCGTCAGGCTCAATGAAGTATTGTCCTTTCGGATCATCGCTCGGCGTTCAGACGGGCTCATCGCTTCAGCCCTTGTGACAAAAAATCATTTTCCACCGCCAATTGACCAATCTTGGCGTGTAGTTCCTTGACCTCAGCTTCGTTGTCTTCTGTCTTCCTAACCTTATCGGAAAATACGCCGGTCAAACCCTCAACAGCTTGCCGCTTCCAGGTGCTGACCTGGGTCGGATGTAGCTGGCGCTTGGCTGCAATCTCCTGAACTGTCTTGTCTCCGCGCAGCGCTTCAAGCGCAACTGTTGCTTTGAATTTGCCCGAAAATCTTCATCTCGTTGTCATGTGAGTATCCATTCATTGTTGTTGGATACACCTTAACTCACTGTCTGGAATTGTAGGACCACTTCAAGTCGAAATTGAAACGCTTGTCGCCGCACTCGGTTTGGAGACTGCCGAAGGCCGATGGCGTGCTACTGTCCAACAAGCCATCGCCCCCGCTCGTACCAAAGCCAAGCTTGGCCAATTGCTGCTGTACGCATTTTAATGCCGGGGTCGAAGTATCGACCATGGCAGGCATAATAAACAGGGCCACGGCAAAAATAATTACCGTTCGTCGTGGCAAAATTCCCAACATGTGTTCCAAAGGTAACACCGTAATCTTCGATGTCTATGTTTGGATTGGAAATAATCTACTGGTATATTTGCCAACAAAGCCTAGGGTCTGTGGACATTCAGGATTCCCAAAAGCGTTGATTTCTGATTCAAGCTTCCAAAAGGGAGTTTGTAATGGACGAAAAGCGATTTGTTTTGAATGACCGGGTCTGGGAACGCCTTGCGCCTTTGCTCCCCGGCAAGGCAACAGACAGTGGCCGGACAGGCGGCGACAACCGGTTGTTTTTGGAAGCGGTGTTCTGGCGGGTGCGCACGGGGTCTCCCTGGCGCGATCTGCCGACGAAATTTGGCAACTGGAACAGCCAGTTTCGCCGGTTCCGACGATGGGCCGAGCAGGGTGTTTTCGAGAGTCTTTTCAAAGCCATGAGCAATGACCCAGACCTCGAATACGCCATGATTGATGGCACCATTGTTTCGGTTCACCAAAAGGCAACCGGCGCAAAAGGGGGACTCAAAATCAGGCCATCGGGCGCTCGCGCGGTGGGTTGACCACCAAGATCGTGGCGCTGGTGGACGCGCTTGGTAATCTTGTGCGTTTCATGCTGCTACCGGGACAGGCGCATGACATGAGGGGCGTGGCACCGCTGATCAAGGGCGTGTCATTCGCCGCTTTGCTGGCGGATAAAGCGTTTGACGCAAACTGGCTTCTGGAGGAGCTGGAAGACCGGGGCGCAACCGCCGTTATCCCGCCCAAATCAAATCGGATTGTGCAGCGAGAATACGATGAAGAGGCCTATTGTTGGCGGCATTTGGTTGAAAACTACTTCGCCAAGATCAAGGAATTTCGTGGCATCGCAACGCGTTACGATAAAACCGATAACAGCTACGCTGCCAACTGGAACCTTGTCGCGGCGCTTATCGCATCAAGGTGAATGTCCACAGACCCTAGTGGAATGGATTTGACAAACGGCGAAGCTGCAAATGGGCACTAAATGTCAAATTCATTCCACTAGGTCCTGTGGACATTTATGGTTGTGGCGCCGGTTTGATCAAACTGGGCCAATGGGAACAAATCCATTCGGAACGTGGCCGATTTCGCCCCCAAAAACTACGTTGCCAAAGGCTTGAAGTGGCCAACACTACGGCGCCTTTTGCCCCTTGCCAGCGGTCAATTGGGCCACATCGGCGCCATAACCATGATTGTCCACAGGCCCTAGTGGTTCGATTCTAACATTTGCGTCCCGTTGCAACACTTAGGTTTGCAAATGTTGGCAACAAAAGAACCACTAGCAAGATATTGAATCTAGTGGAATTTTTAAATTTGACATTTGACAAACGGTGAAGCTGCAAATGGGCACCAAATGTCAAATTCATTCCACTAGCACGGCCATAAGTTGAGCAAGCTCCTCTTTGCCGGAAAAGGCCGTAATTTCAACCGGTTTGGAAATATTGCGTACGGTAATTTCCGACGACTGTCCGGCCATAAATTCCCCGATTCCGGCTTCGCGCATGGTTTGGCGTGAAACCACCAGCCCGGCTTTTAGCTCCTTGGTGGCCTGTTCGAGACGGGCCGCGATGTTGACCGTGTCGCCGATTGCGGTCAGTCGCGTTGCCTGTTGTTCGCCGGTCAACCTGCCGATGCGTCCGACCACCGCATTGCCGGTATGGACACCGACCCCGATGCGGATCGGATCTTGCAGGTGCTGGGTTAATATGGCGCTTGATCTGGCTGCCGCTTTATGGGCACGGATCCCTGCCCGCATTGCGCTGCCGCTTGCCTGTTCAGCGCTTTCACGCAGGCCAAACAGCGCCATCAAACCATCCCCCATGATTTTGTCGACATAGCCGTTTTCGGCTTCGATCTCGTTGACTATTTCAGAAAAGAAACTGTTCAAGATGAAGACCACGTCATAGGGCAGGCTTTGTTCGGAAATCCGTGAAAAACCACGGATATCGAGGAACAGCACCGCAATGTCGCGTTCGACGCCCCAGCCCAGCGGATCACTGACTTGGGAAACCGAACCTGCGCCACCGGTTGGTACCAATGGGCGAATTCGCACATTGCCGCTTGCGTATGACTGGCATGCAAGGCGAATATCGGGCGGTGCGTTAAGTCGCGACAGAAGTTTCTTTTCCGCGTCCGTCGGCTCGCTAAGATGTTGGCTTCCTTCCAAGATCAGCGTGCGGCAGGTCGAACAGCGCGCCCGCCCGCCACATACCGACATATGTGGGATCGAATGGGAACGGCTAACTTCGAGCAAGGTTTGCCCGGGTAACGCCTGTACCACCTTGCCGTCGCCATAATCGATGCGGATCTGGTTGCGAAACCTTGCCCGCAGCATTTGCCCGGCCAAATACAGCACCGCCAATCCTAATATCGCCAGCACCGTTATGCGGGAGTAGAAATCAATCGCGCTCATTTCGCGGATCAATTTGTCGATAAATGCGAAATTGTCGTTGAGCAGCTGGTCGTTGCCGCGCGCCGCTTCGCCCACTATCCCATCATAATGGCGTCTAGCGGCGGTAATCCAACCACTGATCGCCAGTCCCGGCACCGCCACCATGGCCGACAGGATTGCCGGAAAAGCTTTGCCGTACCAGCGGTTCATGGAAAGCCAGAAATGGATGCCGATGCAGCCGTGCACCCAAACGATCAGTAGTAGTAGGCTTTGTTTCCAGGCCACCCAAGGCCATAGCAACACGAACTCGGTTGCATAATTCATGTCAATGCCGAGGCGCTGTTCGACACCTCGGGTGTAGATGATGTGGGTGATCAGCCAATAGGGAATGGCAAGGCCGAGTACGATTTGCCCTGCTTCCCAAAGCGGCATCTTCAGGGTTCGGCGCTGCATAAATTTCCACAAAACCAACGCGATATGGACCGCGAACGCGCCGTAAAGCACAATGGTCATGGGTAAAAATTGCCAAATTGCCTTGCGCCAGAACTGCACTACGGTCATGGCATCGAGCGAGATGTGACCCATCGCATGGTTGAGAAAATGCCCAAGGGCATAGGCGAACAATATAAGACCGCTGACCAGCCGCAGGCGTTGAAGGATGCCGCCTTGCCCGGGCGCGCCGGATTTTATCGAGATTTCTGAAGGCATGTAAATGACACCGGTTTTGTCAATCGGGAAATTAGCTTCGAACATACATTGAAGCAAACCGCATCCATGCACAAATAGGTGGGTGCTGGCTGGCATGCTTTTATGGGCCGGCGCCAATTTATTCAGGAGCTAGACGTGGCACAAAATGCGTTAATCCGATCGCTTGGCGAATGGCTTGTTGACCAAGCACTGGGCAGTCCTAATATTGTTGAGATGTTTGAATCTGTCTGCATACGCCTTTACGCAGCAGGCATTCCGATTACTCGAGCGCGGCTAGTCTGGCCGACCTTGCATCCCCTGTTTCAAGCTGAAACCGTGTTCTGGCGCAAAGATCATCCGGCCGAATTCGAACAATTCCTCCATCAGGAAAATGCGTCTCAGGCTTGGTTGGAAAGCCCAATGCGCTACATAACCGAAAACAACATCGAATTCCTGCGCCGGGAGCTGACTGGCCCCAATCAGATGCTCGATTTCCCGCTCTTGAAAGATTTGGCTGAACAGGGATTTACCGATTATCTAATGTTGGCAACCACTTTTGATTTTGGTCAAACCGATAATGGGCCAAACTCTGGCGGAAAAAGCCGCGGCATTATGGTCGCCTGGAATTCGGATCGCGAAGGCGGGTTTTCCGATGAAGATCTGACTTCCCTACAGCGCATTCAGCGCCGTTTTGCGATTGCCTGCAAAACCGTCATTCAAAATCGCATCGCCGACAACATTACTCGCACCTATCTTGGTGCCAGGGCCGGCTCCAGCGTTCTCAGCGGGCAAATTCGCCGCGGCGATGGCCAGTCGACTAAATCGTTGATTTGGTACAGTGATTTGCGCAATTCGACCGGTTTTGCTGAATCGATGGAAAAAAGCATGTTTTTTGACATGTTGAACCAATATTTCGAATCCACCGCTGGGCCTTTGATGGACGAAGGCGGAGAGGTGCTGGATTTCATTGGCGATGCAGTGCTTGGGATGTTTCCGTTCGAAACCAACAAGGAGTTGCGCGACGCTGCTCATTCGGCCCAGCGCGCGCTTGATGAGAGCCTGCGCCGAGCCCGTGAGTTTAATATCGAACGCGAGCAATCTGGAATGGAGACCTTCAAATACGGTGTTGGCCTAAATGTCGGCAAGGTGATGTTCGGCAATATCGGCATTCCGCAACGGTTAAGTTTTTCGGTGATTGGCACCACTGTCAATGAGGTCGCGCGGATCGAAAGCATGACCAAATTTCTCCAACAACCGGTCTTGGCGGCCAAGAACATGGCCGAACTGCATCCCGAGCGTTGGCAGAGCGCCGGTGTGCACAAGCTGGAGGGGATTTTGGAACCGGTCGAATTGTTTGGATACCGCGCTCTTGAGGCGGCATGATCCGTCGATGCTGCGGGTAGAACAATGATGTCGCAATTTCGACTATCGGCAGGTTGACCAACCCGGCTATTTCTGCGGTTCCTGTTCTGCGCTGAGACGATGCCATGAAAGCTGCTATCTGCCGCGCATTTGGCGCACCGTTCGTCATTGCCGACATCGCCATCGATGATCCGTGCGTCGATGAAGTTGCGATTGATGTCCACGCCTGCTCGATCTGCCATTCCGACATCGTTTATGCCGACGGCGGCTGGGGCGGCGAATTGCCGATGGTGCTGGGCCATGAGGCATCAGGCATGGTCACCAGGGTTGGCGCTGATGTTTCCAATGTTTCATCTGGCGACCGGGTGATTGTTACCATGGTGCGCTCGTGCGGCACCTGCGGTTGTTGCAGCCGTGGACTTTATGGTTCGTGCGAAACCGAATTTACCCGCGATCCGCCCGGCCCGCTAAGGGATGGCGCCGGCAACCCGATAAGCCAGGGCCTCAAGACTGCTGCATTTGCCGAAAAAGCGGTGGTGCATCATTCGCAGGTGGTGAAAATCGACGAGCAAATTCCGTTTGATGTTGCAGCTTTGGTTGCCTGTGGAGTGATTACCGGTTATGGCGCGGTGGCGAATTCAGTTACGATCTGGCCGGGCGCGACAACCTGCGTGATCGGTTGTGGTGGCGTCGGCCTTAATGCGGTGCAGGGCGCGGCTATCAATGGTGCCAGCGCGGTGATTGCGGTGGATATTTCATCGGAAAAATTGGCTATGGCGCGCCGGTTCGGCGCTACCGATGCGCTAAACTCGACAAACTGCGATATGGGTACCGCAATCGCTGATCTAACCGGCGGGCGCGGCGCCGATTTCGTATTCGTTACTGTTGGCGCCAAATCGGTTATCGACGCCGCCTGTTCCTGCTTGGCGCCGGGCGGCAGTGTGGTGCTGGTCGGTATTCCCGCGTCTGGCGTTATGGCTAAGTTCGACCCGGTCAATCTTGCCAGCTATTCCCAGCGCATCGTCGGCTCGAAAATGGGCGCCAGCGATATCTGCACCGACATTGCGCACCTGTTATCATTGTACCGCGATGGCCGCTTGCTGCTGGACGAGTTGATCACCGCGCGCTACCAGTTTGACGATATCAATAAGGCGATGGCCCATGCCCGCTCGGGCAGGGGTGTGAAAAACGTGCTTCTATTTGACTGAATTTCGCAAGGGCAAATGGGATGAAACTGCAGAACCTTGAGGTTTTCATTGTCGGCAATCCGCCGCCGCGCAAGGGCGGGCGCTATTTCATTTTTGTTAAGCTCGCCACCAAATGCGGCATCACCGGTGTCGGCGAAGTCTATTCGGCGACCTTTTCGCCCCATGTGGTGGCGAAAATGGTCGAGGACATGTTCGCGCGCCACTTTGTTGACGCCGACCCACACCAGATCGAGCATTTGTGGCGTGCGGTTTATGGTGCCGGCTATACCCAACGCCCGGACCCGTCGGTTATGGGTTGTTTGAGCGGGCTGGAAATGGCCTGCTGGGATATTATCGGCAAGGCGGCCGACCAGCCGGTCTACAATCTGTTGGGTGGCAAATGCCGCGAGCGAGTGCGTTCCTATACCTATCTTTATCCGGCAACTGGCGACATTTATCGTGGCACCGATGCGGATAAATTCTACCACAATGCCGAATTGGCGGCCGAGCGGGCAAGCGAATATGTGGACCAAGGCTTTACCGCGTTGAAATTCGACCCAGCCGGCAATTACACCATTTATGATGGTCGCCAGCCGGAGATCGAGGCGCTGGAGCGCTGCGAACAATTCTGCAAATTACTGCGCGAAGCTGTCGGTGACAAGGCGGACCTGCTGTTCGGCACCCATGGACAGTTTACCGCTTCAGGCGCCCGACGCATGGCCAGACGCATCGAACCTTATGAACCCTTATGGTTTGAAGAACCGGTGCCGCCGGAAATGCCGGAGGAGATGGCCAAGGTTGCGCGCTATACCTCGATCCCGATCGCCACCGGTGAACGGCTAACCACCAAGTATGAATTCGCCCGGGTGTTAGCGACCGGGGCAGCCTCGATCCTGCAACCGGCACTGGGCCGGGTTGGCGGCTTGCTAGAAGCCAAAAAGATCGCGGCAATCGCGGAAACCTATTATGCGCAAATGGCGCCGCACCTTTATTGCGGCCCGATTGAGGGCGCGGCCAATGTACAACTTGCAGTCTGTACGCCGAATTTCCTGATCCAGGAAAGTATCGAGGCTTGGGAAGGGTTCCATAGTGACATTTTGGTGAAACCAATGCGCTGGGAGGAAGGTTATATCATCCCGTCGAACGAACCGGGCCTTGGGGTCGATCTGAACGTCGAGATCGCCCGCGCGCACCCTTATGAAGGCAATGAACTGCATCTCGACATGCAGGCCACACCTCATTTCTACCATTGAATTTGCGCAGGAGCTGAAGCATGGAAGTCGGTTTCATCGGATTGGGCAATGTGGGCGGCAAACTGGCCGGCAGTCTGTTGCGCCATGGCATTGATGTAACGGTTCGCGATCTCGATGCCGATATCGCCAAGCCGTTGCTTGAAAGTGGCGCCAATTGGGCCGACAGCCCGCGTCAAATGGTCGAAAGCTGCGATGTGGTGATCACCTGTTTGCCGTCGCCTGCCGCCTCGGCGGCGGTAATCGAAGCTAAGGACGGCATTTTGTCAGCGATGGCGCCCGGCAAAATATGGATGGAGATGTCAACCACCGACGAAGCCGAGGTCAAGCGCCTTGGCGCTCTGGTGGCGGCAAAGGGTGCTGCTGCGGTCGATTGTCCGGTATCGGGCGGGTGCCACCGTGCGGCGACCGGCAATATCTCGATTTTCGCCGGTTGCGAACGGGCAGTTTTCGAACGCATTTTGCCGTTATTGACCGCCATGGGCCGGCGCATTTTACACACTGGTCCGCTTGGCTCGGCTTCGGTCCTCAAAGTCGTTACCAATTATCTGGCAACCGCCAATTTGATCTCAGTATGCGAGGCGCTGGTGACTTTGAAGGCGGCCGGTATGGATCTCAACACCGCCTATGAAGCGATCCGCATTTCTTCCGGCAATTCGTTTGTGCACGAAACCGAAGGTCAGGTGATCTTAAACGGTTCCCGCGACATTTCTTTCACCATGGATTTGGTGTCGAAAGATATTGGGTTGTTTCAAGCGATTGCCGAGCGCGCCGGCGTCGAACTCGAACTGAGCCCATTGATGATCGATATCTTCAAGGATGGGGAACAACGCTACGGGCCGCGTGAATGGTCGCCCAACATCATTCGCCGCCTGGAAGATGCCACTGGCCATTCGGTCCTGGCGCCCGGTTTTCCCGCCGAAATAGTCGATGATGAACCAGAAGAGCCTGGCTACGAAGTGCAAATCAACCACGCCTGAGCATTTCAATCAGACCTTACCAGCCAGCCCTCGCCACCATTCGCCGGCCTTGACGCGGGCGGCTAATCCAGCGCGCCGTTCCCACCATAGCGCCAGCCCGCGAAACCGGCAGGTGGCGATAACCCGAAACAGCCGGTTTTGCCAATTGGCGAAATCACGGTTGAACGGGCACACCCGCATGCAGATCGCGCAGTCGGTTCTCAGTTTGGCCCAGTAACCAAAGCACTTCTCGCAATTTGCCGACCATTTGCGCACGCCCTTGATGGTCGAGCGGCTGGCAGTCTCGGTGGTAGGCGCGCCGAACGGCAAAGCCTTGGGCGGGCAGGCTTCGGCGCATTTTGTGCAGCGGTCACAATATTGCGTGATTCCGAACCGGCGTGGACGACTTACCAGCAATGGCGCCGAGGTAAAGATTTTCGAAAACCGTACCCGTGGGCCAAATTGCGGCGTGATCACCATCTGGTTGCGGCCATATTCGCCGAGGCCGGCCTTGATCGCATACGGGATCGCCAGCGCGGTATCGTTCATCGACCCGGTCGCTTGGTAGCCGAGATTGCGGATATAGCTGGCAAGCTGGATTACGATTGCTGCTTCGTGAGAATATTCCAGACCCGCCGAAGCGCTGCCAAGCGCAGAAGGGTAGGTGGCGACCAGAGCGGGGTCCATGGCATGGCCAAGCACGATCACGTGGGCAATGTCCGGGTGGAGATCGTTGGGTGCAGGATCATAACCGCGAGTGTCGACCCGGCTTGTGTAGTGCCAGCGTTCATCAACCTCGGTGACGCCAAATAGATCGGCGCCGAACAGCCGGGCAATATGTTCGACTTCGGCGGTAAACGCGGCGACATCGGAGATTTCCAGCCGTTCATTGGCGACCGGTGTATCGTCTTCGATCGGCGCCTGGAACCCTTCGCGCTTGCCTTCTTCATTGGAGCGGCTGGAAATGATGTTGGAGATCGACCAGGCGGCATTGCGCAGGGCGAAATCTTTCAAATTGAACCCTTCGCCGCGCCGAGGTGTCGCCTCCATGCGGTGGCTTTCGAAAAACCCGTCCGTATCTTTGCTGCGGACGCTATTGTCCCAGAACGCTCGGGTAAACAGATCATTCATCTGGTTGAATGGGGTAAAATCTTCAGTGACTTCGATGCCGGCCAATTTGTCGTGCGCGGCAAAGCGTTGGCGCCATTGACGGCGCTGCGCCGCATCAGGGGCAGGGTCTTGCGGGGCATTTGCGGGCCAGGTCAAATCGCTCGGTCTCGATCAGCTTGTTCTTGTCGGCGTAAACAACGCGCCTACTCCACTATCAAGCCAGCCGGAAACTGCCAAGTGCGGTTTCAGGCCTGTTTGCATTGCGGTGCCATGGCCAGTTTGGCTTGCACACACCGAAAAACTCTGCGGCATTGGAAGCGGCAAGACCGCAAAACCTCAAATTATTTGCATCTTGCGAAAATCGGGCATGGAAATTTGCATCGATATCTGTAGTGTGCCTCAAAATATAACCGGACGGTGTGAGCGGTCGGGGCGAGGGGAATGATAAGAGTAGAAAAACTGTCGAAGCATTTCGGCGGTCTGAGGGCGGTTGACGATACTTCGCTGGAGATCGCGGCTGGCTCGATTACAGGGTTAATCGGGCCGAACGGTGCCGGCAAGACCACGCTGTTTAATATCGTTGCCGGGCTATTTGCACCGACTTCCGGGCGTATCTATCTCGACGACGAGGATATCACCGGCCTTAAACCGCACCAGCTTTTTGCCAAAGGGCTGCTGCGCACGTTTCAAATCGCGCATGAATTTTCCTCGCTAAGCGTATATGAAAATTTGATGATGGTGCCAGACGGCCAGATCGGCGAACGCATCGTCAACACTTGGTTCCATCGTGCACAGGTTCGCGAACAGGAAAAGCAAGTACGAGCCAAAGCCGATGAGGTGATCGAATTCCTCAACCTTGGCCACATTGCCACGGAGCGGGCGGGCAATCTGTCTGGCGGACAAAAGAAGCTGCTGGAACTTGGCCGCACCATGATGGTCGACGCCAAGGTGGTACTGCTTGACGAGGTTGGCGCTGGGGTCAACCGCACGTTGTTGGCCGAAATCGGCGACGCCATTTTGCGCCTCAACAAAGAGCACGATTACACGTTTTGCATGATTGAGCACGACATGGATTTCATCGGCCGGCTTTGTGACCCGGTGATCGTTATGGCCGAAGGCAGCGTGTTGGCCCAAGGCACTGCCGCCGAGGTGCGCGCCAACGAGCAGGTGATCGAAGCTTATTTGGGCCGCGGCATGAAAAAGCGGCCAGGGGGAGGCACCGGTTGACCTTTCTTATCGGTGAAAACATGACCGGCGGATATGGTGGCGCCGACATATTGCAGAGCTGTACTATCGGCGTCGAGCGCGGCGAGATTGCGGTGGTGGTCGGACCAAACGGCGCCGGCAAATCAACCGCGATGAAGGCGATGCTGGGTATGCTCAATCTGCGCGAGGGTAAGGTGTCCCTCGATGGCGAAGACATAACCACGCTGTCGCCCCAGGCCAGGGTTGCACGTGGCATCGCCTTTGTGCCGCAAACCAGCAACGTATTTACCGGTATGACCGTCGAGGAAAACCTGGAAATGGGCGGCTATCTGCGCGAAGACGACATTAGCGGCACCATGGAGCAGATTTTCGAACTGTTTCCAATTCTGCGCGACAAGCGCCGCCAGGCGGCCGGGGAACTGTCCGGTGGGCAGCGCCAGCAGGTCGCGGTCGGGCGCGCACTGATGACCCAACCTTCGGTGTTGATGTTGGACGAGCCGACCGCTGGCGTATCGCCGATTGTAATGGATGAATTGTTCGATCGCATCATCGAAATTCGCGAGACCGGCGTGGCAGTCTTGATGGTCGAACAAAATGCCCGTCAGGCGCTTAATATTGCCGATAAAGGCTACGTACTTGTCCAAGGTGAAAACCGCTACTCCGATACCGGTGCGGCACTGCTTGCGGACCCGGACGTGCGCAAATCGTTTCTTGGGGGTTGATCTTGGAAGCCGCAACCAATCTCCTCAATTCGCTGATATTATTCAGTAATTTCGTTTTGGTGCCTGGACTTGCCTACGGTTCCCAACTGGCGCTGGGCGCACTCGGCGTCACCTTGGTGTTTTCGATCCTGCGCTTTGCCAATTTCGCCCATGGCGATACCATGGCATTCGGTACTATGTGTGTGATCCTGGTTACCTGGTGGCTGCAATCGATGGGGGTCAGCCTTGGTCCGCTGCCAACCGCGCTGCTGGCCTTGCCGATAGGCATCATTGCGACTGCTATTCTCGTGATCGCCACCGACCGCTCAGTTTACAAATTCTACCGTGAAAAGAAGAGCCCGGCGATCCAAATGGTCATGGCTTCGGTTGGGGTAATGTTCATGATGAATGGGCTGGTGCGTTTCATCATCGGTCCCAATGAACAGCTTTTCGGCGACGGTGAACGCTTCATCCTCAATGCCCGCTCGTTCAAGCAGTCAACCGGTTTGGCCGAAGGCTTGACGATCAAGGTCTCCCAAGGGCTTACCGTCGTCATCGCCATATTGCTGGTGGCGGCATTGTTTTGGTTCCTGCAAAAAACCCGTACCGGCAAAGCCATGCGGGCGTTTTCCGACAATGAAGATTTGGCACTGCTGTCAGGGGTCAATCCGGACCGCGTGGTAACAGTTACCTGGATCATTGCCGCCGCTTTAGCCACGATCGCCGGGGTTTTGTACGGGCTCGACAAGAGCTTCAAACCATTTACCTATTTCCAGTTGCTGCTGCCGATTTTTGCCGCTGCGATTGTGGGCGGCATCGGCCAGCCGATCGGCGCCATCGCCGGCGGTTTCGTGGTCGCATTCTCCGAGGTTACCGTGACCTATGCCTACAAAAAGTTTCTCGGTTATCTGGTGCCAGAAAGTTGGGCGCCCGATACCCTGGTCCAATTGCTGTCGACCGACTACAAATTTGCGGTCTCGTTCGTGATCCTGGTGGTGGTCTTGCTGATCCGACCAACCGGGATATTCAAGGGCAAGGTGTTATAGCGATGCCCTGCCAACTGAGGTCCCAAGGAATTTGGCCATGAATGCATCTTCCAGCCAAACCCCACGTGCCATTGTGGCATTTGCAGCCATGGCCGGCCTGTTGCTGATAGTTGGCTTTGCGCAATCTTGGTCGCTGGCGTTCACCATCCTCAATTTGTGCATCATCTCCGCGGTAATGGCCCTGGGGGTCAATATTCAGTGGGGGTATGCCGGACTGTTTAACGTGGGCATCATGGGATTTGCTGCCCTTGGTGGCGTCGCGGCGATGTTGGTTTCGAAGGCACCGGTGGGCGATGCCTGGGCCGCCGGCGGTGGCATGTTGGCCCTGGCGGCGATTGTCACCGGGTTCTCCATCTTCGTGATCTGGTATGCCTATCGCTATTTTGCCGACAACCCGTTCCGCAACTGGATCTTGGCAGCGCTGGTGGTGGTGTGCTTTTTTGCGATTCGGTATTTCTACGATCCGATGGTTATGGCGGTTGAGGCGACAAATCCGGCAAAAACCGGATATTTGGGCGGGCTTGGTTTGCCGATTATCCTGTCATGGGCAGTCGGTGGTGTTTTTGCCGCCGGTGCCGCGTGGCTGGTCGGTAAGATCGCCCTTGGTCTGCGGGCCGATTATCTGGCGATTGCCACGTTGGGCATCTCAGAAATCATCGTCGCGATGTTAAAAAACGAAGATTGGCTGACCAGGGGGGTCAAAAATGTCACCGGGCTGTCGCGGCCGGTGCCTTATGAGGTCGATCTGCAACAAAGCCAATGGTTCCGCGGTTGGGTCGAGTGGTTTTACCATGGCGACCTTGTGCAACTAACCGGCGATGAGCGCTACGATGCGTTGCAATCCTTGGTGATCGACAGCGCGGGAATCACGGTTAAGCTGTCGTATACCTGTCTGTTCGCGGCCGTGCTGATTATCGTTTTGGCGTTATGCGTGCTGGCGCTCGATTCACCTTGGGGGCGAATGATCCGCGCCATTCGCGACAATGAAATCTCCGCCGGCGCCATGGGCAAGAACGTTACCAGCCGGCATTTGCAGATATTCGTGCTGGGTTCTGCGGTGGTCGGCATCGCCGGTGCCATGCTGACCACCCTGGACGGGCAATTTATCCCGACCACTTACAATCCATTGCGCTATACGTTCCTGATCTGGGTGATGGTGATTGTTGGTGGTTCGGGTAACAATTTGGGCTCGGTTCTGGGCGGATTTTTGATCTGGTTTGTGTGGATCGAGGCCGAACCGGTTGGCAACTGGCTGATGGATGTCTGCACGCTTTGGCTGGGCGATGGCAATCCGGTGCGCGAACATTTGCTCGACGCTGCCCAGCATATGCGGCTATTCGTAATGGGATTGGTACTATTAATCGTCATGCGATTTAGTCCCGGCGGCATATTGCCAGAGCGTGTCAATCACGGCTAGAAAAAGCTTATGAACAAGCCGGGGCAGGACCGCCCGGTGTTTGCCAGCAAGGTTTACTTGGTGGTAAAGAAGCGGTCTAACAGGGAACGCGATCAGCGCTCCAAAACAACGAGTAACCAAAGGGACGTAAATTATGAGGAAATTCCTCCTTACCACAGCGGCTGCAGCCTTGATCGGCGCGGTTGCGCTGTCGGGCAGCCAGGCCGCCGAAGTTAAGATCGGTGTAATATTGGGCTTTACCGGGCCAATTGAATCGCTGACACCTGGAATGGCCGATGCTGCGGAATTGGCGATGAAAGAAGCCAGCGATTCCGGCGCCTTGCTTGGCGGTTCGACCGTCACCAGCGTACGCGGCGATTCTACCTGCATTGATTCCGCCGCCGCCACCGCTACCGCCGAACGCTTGATCGATGCCGATGGGGTTGCCGCCATCATGGGCGCTGACTGCTCTGGCGTTACCACCTCGATTGCCAACAATGTCGCAGTGCCGAAAGGTGTAGTGATGATTTCGCCTTCGGCAACTTCGCCGGCACTTTCGACCATCGACGACAATGGCTACTTCTTCCGCACCTCGCCATCTGACGCCCGTCAGGGACAGGTTCTGGCCGATATCTTGAAAGACAAAGGTATCACTAATGTAGCGGTCACCTATACCAACAACGACTATGGCAAGGGTCTGGCGGATTCGTTTAAGGCCGCCTATGAAGCTGCCGGCGGAACAGTTGCCGCCAACATCCCGCATGAAGACGGCAAAGGCGACTATTCAGCTGAAGTAGCATCGCTTTCGGCTTCCGGCGCGGAGCATCTGGCGGTATTCGGTTATGTCGACCAGGGCGGCAAAGGCATCATCCAGTCGTCGATCGACACCGATGCGTTTTCCAACTTCATCCTGGCCGACGGTATGATCGGTGACAGCCTGATCGCAGCACTTGGCGAAGGCATTGAAGGCACCATCGGTACGTTGCCGGGTTCGCAGTCCGAAGGCGCGGCGATGTTCGTTGAAATCGCGACTGC
Source organism: Rhizobiaceae bacterium (assembly GCA_965248715.1). Taxonomy (GTDB): domain Bacteria; phylum Pseudomonadota; class Alphaproteobacteria; order Rhizobiales; family Rhizobiaceae; genus CBDFKB01. Next base: position 1,335,589 of record CBDFKB010000008.1, on the reverse strand, counting down.
TGCCGGCATCAAAGCCGACGGCCCGTTCCAGCCGGAATCTTATGACGCAGCCGCATTGCTGATCTTGGCGATGCAAGCGGCCGGTTCTGCCGACCGTGCGGGAATTCAGGCTAATATCATGGCGATTGCCAATGGTCCTGGTGAAGCCATCTTGCCGGGTCAATTGGGCAAAGCACTGAAAATCATCAGCGACGGCGGCACGGTCAACTACGAAGGCGCCACCAACGTCAAATTCAGCGATGTTGGCGAAGCGGCCGGTTCCTACAAAGAACTGGTGATCCAGGGCGGCAAGTTCGTTACCATCCAGGTTCGCTAATCCATAGCAGATAGCAAATTTGCGGCCCGGCGGGGAAACCTCCGCCGGGCCTTTCTTATTTAGATTATGTTGTGTTCCGGTCCGAACGGGAAACCGGTAATGTTTTCAGCGCCGCTATCGGTTAGCACTAAGATATCGTGCTCGCGATAACCGCCGGCTCCAGCGATACCCTGCGGGATCGTCAACATTGGCTCCATCGACACCACCATGCCGGGCCGCAACACCGTATCCACGTCTTCGCGCAATTCCAGTCCGGCCTCGCGGCCATAATAGTGTGACAGGATGCCAAACGAGTGGCCATAGCCGAACGAGCGGTATTGCAATAGGTCGCGCTCGGCAAAGAAGGAGTTGATCTCGGCGCAGATATCCGAACAGATTGCACCCGGTTTGATCAACGAGATGCCGAGACGGTGGGCGTCCACATTGGCCTGCCAAAATTTGAGCGCCGCCGGATCGGCATCGCCCAGGAACAAGGTGCGTTCCAGCGCGGTGTAATAGCCGGAAATCATCGGAAACGTATTCAGGCTCAAAATATCGCCCTGTTCAAGCCGGCGTGTGGTGAGCGGATTGTGGGCGCCGTCGGTGTTGATGCCGGACTGGAACCACACCCAATTGTCGCGCAATTCACTGTCTGGGAATTTCTCGGCGATCGCCAATTCCATCGCATCGCGGCCGGCGATGGCAACATCGATTTCTCGGATACCAGGCCGGATCGCGTCACGTATCGCTTCGCCGCCGATATCGGCGACATTGGCGCCGGCGCGGATCAGCGCGATTTCGGCTGGCGATTTGATCATCCGCATCTGCATGATATCGTCGGCGATATCGACGTTTGCCGCCGGTGAAAGGAATTCGCCGAGCTTATTGCGGGCCGCAAGGGTTAGATGATCGGCTTCGATGCCGATCCGTTGACCGGTGCCGGCGACATGGCGCACCGCGCGCCAATAATTTTCGCGTTGCCAGTCGGTGTAAACAAGGTTGGCGCCAAAACAACGTCGCCAAGGCTGGCCACCATCGATGTTGGCGGAGATTGTTACCTGATCATCGGTGGTAATCACGCAGGCATAAGCCCGACCAAATGCGCAATATAAAAAGCCCGAGAAATAGGCGATGTTATGCATCGAAGTCAGCACCACGCCATCGAGTTCGCGTTCCGCCATCACCTGGCGTAGCGCCTTGACGCGGGACCGGTATTCATCGTCGGCAAACGGCAAAACCGCTTTGACGCCATTGGCGAAATCAAAAAAATCAGGACGTTTGAGTTGGTAGTGCATTGGGTTGCTCCCGTAATTTCCGGAAACACTTCTGCATCCGGTCATCATCCGGGCGTGCAGGATTTCGTAGCCTTCATTCTTTTTGGCCACAGGCACGGACCGCAGTTGAAAATGACGGTACCGCCGGCGACGCCATCGCCGGGTGCCTAAATTCTCCGATAATTCAGATATCGTCGAAAAGCAAGGGGTAAATTACTATGCTCCAACCCCAACTATTTCAGCCAATTCATAATCCACCGCCGTCGAATAGCGGCCCTCGTCGTGCCATTGCCAATAGCGCTTAAATAACCGGGTGGCGATTTCGCCGTTTTGCCCATTGCCGTAGACCCGTTCGTCGATCGCCACCACCGGGCGCACGCCGCCGCCTGTGGTTGACAAAAACACCTCGTCAGCCTGGTAAAATTCCTCGATTGGCAACGGCCGGACTTCGGTTTTCAGGCCTTCTTCTTCGGCCAATTCCAACACCGTACGTTGCGAGATGCCACGCAAGGTGCCGCGGTCGGGGGTAATAACCGTACCGCCTTTGACCGCGAACACATTAAAGCCCGGCCCCTCGGTGACATTGCCGGCATGGTCCAGCAATATAACGCTGTCAAAGCCCGCGTCCTTGGCTTCGAACAGGCCACGGGTAAAGTCGCCCCAATGGTAGTTTTTGACCGTCGGATCAACGCTGTCGGCGGCGATGCGCCTGGTGTCTTTGGCGATCATCAGCCGGGCGCCGCGCTCGGCCATTTCGGGGGTAATGACCCAGATAAACGGTACGCACCAGGCAAAGAAATGGTTGATGCAATCGCGCGGATCACGGCCACCTTGGATGCGTGGCGTGCCGCGGCTGGCGACAAATGTCACATAACTCGATCTGAAACCGGCGCGGGCAACGATATTGTTCAAAATCTCGGCGATTTCGGTACGGCTTTCGCGAAACTCCAGTCGTAATTTTTCCGCCGACGCCAAAAATCGGTCGAGGTGGTCGTCGAGGCGAAAAAACGCGCCATCCCACACATGCACCACGTCATAAGCGATGTCTGAATGGGTAAATCCCCAATCGGTTACGCCGATTTTGGCCTCGCCAATCGGCATATAGGCATCGTGCATGTAAGCGGCGCCTTCCTGCCAATTTTGGCCGGTGGTTGGTTGCTCCACATTATCCTCGCGATCAGTGGCCGAAGGGAAATGGCGGGCAGGGCAGATTTATGCACGCCTTTTGCTTGCCGGCTCACGCCAATTGCAATAGTCAGAGGCCGCGTCGCAATGTCAATAAAGTCGGCTTCCCCATGACCCTTGTCGATACCCGCACCACCGAACCGAAACGGCTGATCCCCGGCGCCACCGGCGACTGGGAAGTCATCATCGGCTTGGAAGTCCATGCCCAGGTGACCTCGAAGGCGAAATTGTTCTCTGGCGCCTCGACCAAATTTGGCGCCGAGCCAAACGCCAATGTTTCGTTGGTTGATGCCGCCATGCCGGGCATGCTGCCGGTCATCAACAAGGAATGTGTGCGGCAAGCTGTGCGAACCGGCCTCGGGCTCAAGGCGGCGATCAACAAGCGCTCGATCTTCGACCGCAAGAATTATTTTTATCCCGACCTGCCCCAGGGCTATCAGATTTCCCAGTTCAAACACCCGATTGTCGGCGAAGGCCAGGTCACGGTTTCGGTCGGTCCGGACCGCGAGGGTTTATTTGAAGACATCGAGGTCGGTATCGAACGTCTGCATCTAGAGCAAGACGCCGGTAAAAGCCTGCACGACCAGCACCCGGACATGTCGTTTGTTGACCTCAACCGCACCGGGGTGGCGCTGATGGAAATCGTCTCCAAACCGGATATTCGCTCGTCGGACGAGGCGAGAGCATATGTCACCAAGTTGCGCACCATTTTGCGCTATCTTGGCACCTGCGACGGCAATATGGAGCAGGGCTCCCTGCGCGCAGATGTCAATGTGTCGGTGCGCCGACCGGGCGAGGATTTCGGCACCAGGTGCGAAATCAAAAACGTCAACTCGGTGCGGTTCGTCGGCCAGTCAATCGAGTATGAGGCGCGGCGGCAAATTGCCATCCTCGAAGATGGTGGCACCATCGATCAGGAAACCCGCCTGTTCGATCCGCAAAAAAACGAAACCCGGTCGATGCGCTCTAAGGAAGACGCGCATGACTATCGCTATTTCTCCGATCCCGATCTGTTGCCGCTGGAATTCGATCAGGCATTTGTCGACGCGCTTGCCGGCGATCTGCCGGAATTACCCGACGAAAAAAAGTCGCGATTGATAGCAGATCTCGGGCTTTCGGCCTATGACGCGGCGATCTTAGTATCCGACAAGGCAATCGCTGACTATTTTGAGCAAGTCGCTAACGGCCGTGATGGCAAGACGGCGGCTAATTGGGTGATCAACAATCTGCTCGGCGCGCTTAACGATGAGGGCATCGACATCGGCGAAAGCAAGGTGTCACCGGAGCAGATTGGCGGCATCATCGATCTGATTGCCACCGGCACGATTTCCGGCAAAATCGCCAAGGATGTGTTCGAGATCATTCTTAACGAAGGCGGCGATCCGGTTGAAATTGTTGAGACAAGGAAGCTAAAACAGGTCACCGACACTGGTGCCATCGAGGCAGCGGTCGATGAAGTGATTGCCGCCAATCCCGACAAGGTGGCCCAGGCCAAGGAAAAGCCCAATCTTGCCGGCTGGTTCGTTGGCCAGGTGATGAAGGCGACCGGCGGCAAGGCCAATCCGCAGGCGGTGCAGGCTCTTGTGCGCGAGAAGCTGGGGTTGGATTAGTGCTTAGCTGCTCCCAAGATCGCTAAGCCCATGTGGATACGCACAGCCTCCAAGCGGGACATACCGGCGGTTCGTGCACTTTTGGTCGAGACCTGGCACGCCACCTATGATCGCATCTACGGCATTGAGCGTGTCGATGAGATTACTGGTGAGTGGTATAGCGAAACCGCTTTGGTGCGCAATTTGGCGAGGCCGGAGGCGGAGTTCCTGGTAGCCGATGATGGTACTAAGATCGCCGGCATGGCGTTTGTGGCCTGGGATGGGGTCGGCGAATTTAAGCCCGATCAGCAACATCTGGAAAAAATTAATCTGCACCAACTCTATGTGCTACCGGACAGGCAGCAGGGTGGCGTTGGCCAACTTCTGCTCGACGAGGTGCTAACCTGTTTCCCGCAGGCCCATTCCTGCGTCTTGGAAGTCGATCCAGAAAATTCTCGAGCAATCCGGTTCTATCGCCGCAATGGGTTCGAAGTGACCGGCGAGACGGCCAATTGCGGGCGCGAAGGGTCCGGCATCGCGGCGTTGATCTTGTCCAAGAAACTTTGAGGGCAAAGAGCGGTCTGTTCCGGTAGGGGGCAAAATAGTGCGTTAGTGAAACCAGACGTTCGGCCAAAGTGCCGCGAACGGCTCCATCGAGCCCGAATTGACCGATTTCCGCACGCTTGCGAACGTCTGCATCATGGACGCCGAACCGGACAAGGAATAGTTATATTACAGCCCAATCTTGGGGAGGCGTGGCATGGAAAGATTTACCGGTGGTTGCGTTTGCGGGAACGTCCACATTGTGGCTTCGGGACGCCCGCATCGGATTGGCATTTGTCACTGCCTCGACTGCCGCAAGCATCATGGCGCTCTGTTCTATGCGTCTGCAATATTCCCGGAAGATGCTGTGAAAATTGACGGGGAAACAAAGGAGTACGCTGGTCGGTTTTTTTGCCCTCGCTGCGGCTCATCGGTTTTTGCGCAAAGTGGCGGCGAAGTCGAAGTGCATCTTGGTTCCCTTGACGCTCCTGACCAACTGAAACCAACCTACGAAAGCTGGGTCGATCGTCGCGAGGCTTGGCTACCGCAGTTTCCGGATATGAAACAATATGCGCGCGGTCGCGACGATACGGACCGCTTTGAAGACTAGGGCCTGTTGAGTATCATGATTGCGGTGCCGGTTTGATCAAATTGGTCCAGTTTCGTGGTGCGAGGAGGAAGGACATGTTGGGCATATTCGACGACGAGCGGCGCGAAACTGGGTCAATTTGATCAAATCCCTTCGGGACGCAGCCAATTTGGCCCCTGGACTGTGTTGCGAAAGGCTTGAAGTGGCCAAGATTACCGCGCCTTTTCGCGCCTTGCCAGCGGTCAATTGGGCCGCGCCGGCGCCACAACCATGATACTCAACAGGCCCTAGGATTCCCAGCTCGTCATGAAACAGTCATCCGAGCACCAAGTAAGAACTGTAGCTTCGTCCGCACTGCCGTCATTCATGCCCCCGCAGCAAATAGCGGCTGTACAAGGGGGCCTGATAATTTCATCGCACCAACTCTATGTGTCGCCGGGCAGGCAGCAGGGTGGCGTTGGCCAACTTCTGCTCGACGAGGTGTTGACCTGTTTCCCGCAGGCCCATTCGTGCGTTTTGGAAGTGGAGCCGGAAAACATCGGCGCGATCCGGTTCTATCGCCGCAATGGGTTCGAAGTGACCGGCGAGACGGCCAATTGCGGGCGCGAAGGGTCCGGCATCGCGGCGTTGATCTTGTCCAAGAAACTTTGGGCGTGAAAGCTAGTGGAATGAATTTGACATTTGGTGCCCATTTGCAGCTTCGCCGTTTGTCAAATGTCAAATTTAAAAATTCCACTAGATTCAATATCTTGCTAGTGGTTTTTTTGATTCCAAGATTTGCAAACCACAGTGTTGCAACAGGACGCAAATGTTGGAACCGAACCACTAGTTGAGCGGTGTGTGGGAATGATGCAGGCTCATTTGCTGGCCGGCAATAATCCCCATGGCAATCGGCTGGCGGTTTTGCTACGACTTTGGTCGTACGCCAAGCAGAGCACAAGATTGTCCGTGGTGTACAAATGATTGTGATTTTTTCGGCAACCAACTGAGCGGACTTATGTAAACATGACCCAAAAAGTACAAGGCTTTAAGGAAAGCGTCGACCTGCTGTTTGAACGCGCCTCCTCCATGCTCGATCTTTCGCCGGGCTTAAAAGAGAAGATCCAGGTTGCCAATTCCACTTATACGGTGCGGTTCGGGGTCAAACTCAGAGGTGAAATAAAGACTTTTACCGGCTACCGGTCGGTGCACTCCGAACATGCCGAACCGGTCAAGGGCGGCATCCGCTATGCGCTGGCGGTTGACCAAGACGAGGTCGAGGCGCTGGCGGCGCTGATGACCTATAAATGCGCCCTGGTCGAAGTGCCATTCGGCGGTTCCAAGGGCGGGTTATGTATCAATCCGCGCGAGTGGAACGAGGACGAGTTGGAGCGAATTACCCGCCGGTTTGCCTATGAATTGATCAAGCGCGACCTGATCCATCCTTCGCAGAATGTGCCGGCGCCAGATATGGGTACTGGGGAACGCGAAATGGCCTGGATCGCCGACCAGTACAAGCGCATGCACACCACCGATATTGATTCGCACGCATGTGTCACCGGCAAACCACTCAATGTTGGCGGCATTCGCGGCCGCGTCGAGGCAACGGGCAGAGGCGTGCAATACGCGATCCGCGATTTCTTCCGCTACGAAGAAGACATACAGATAGCCGGTTTCAAGGGCAGTTTGGCCGGTAAAAGCGTCATCGTGCAGGGGCTCGGAAATGTTGGCTACCATGCTGGCAAATTCCTGCAGGAAGAAGACGATTGCCGCATAGTCACGATTATCGAATATAATGGTTCGCTGGTGTCGGACAAAGGCATCAATGTAGAAGCCGCCAAGTCCCATATGAACGTGCATGGTTCGTTCGAGGGATTTGTCGGTGCGAAATTCGTCAAGGATAGCAGCAAGCTTATCGAGGGTGAGTGCGACATTCTTATTCCAGCGGCGATGGAAGGCGTGATCAACATCAACAATGCCGCCAATATCAAGGCGAAACTGGTAGTCGAAGCTGCCAATGGCCCGATTACCGCTATCGCTGATAAAGTCTTGCGCGAACGCGGTTGTGTAATTATCCCCGACTTGTATGCCAATGCCGGCGGGGTAACCGTTTCCTATTTCGAATGGGTCAAGAACCTGTCGCATATCCGCTTCGGCCGCATGCAGCGGCGCGAAGAGGAAGCGCGCCACAGCATGCTGATTGACGAAATCGAAAGCGCCACCGGCAAGAAAATGAGCGATGCATTCAAGAACCGATATATTCAAGGTGCTGACGAATTGAGCCTGGTACGGTCCGGTCTTGATGACACTATGCGTGGCTCTTATTCGCAGATGCGTGAATTATGGCACCGCAAGCGCAAAGAAGTGCCGGATTTCGACCTGCGCACAGCCGCCTATATGCTGGCAATCGGGCGGGTCGCAGACAGCTATCGCTCGCTTGGATTGTAATCGCCACCTTTAATCAGGAATTTGCTCTTAACACCCCCCCGCCGGTGCAGCGACTTGCACCCATCCTTTGGTAGCCGGGTGCACCTGAACTTTGCGCTGTACGGTCTTGTAGACGGCAGGGGTTTCCTGAACCACTTTACGCTGTGGGCTGATTAACATTTTTTTGCGGACGGTTTTGTAGATCGCCGGGCTGGTGATGTGCTGCACGCGCTCGCGATGCAGCAGCACCTTGACCTTGCGGGTGGCATATTGCGCTGGAACGGTCTCGTGCCAGGTGCGGGCCTGTGCGACAATCACCTTTTTCGCGACCGTTTGATAAGTCGCTGGATATTCCACCTTGCAGTAGATCTTTTGCCCGCCAACATGTTTCCACACCCAATCCGAAGACGCCGGCGACGCCAGTACCGTTTGATGCACAGTGCCATATTGCGCCGGTGAATGATGGGCGATGGTTCGTGCCGGTGCTACCTGCACGCTTTCATGGCGGTAACCATAGACCGCCGGGTGTACTTTGGCATGCACACGCGCCGGCGAAACCATGACCTGAACGTTTTGGTAGCCATATTGCGCTGGCACAACGCGAACATGGTGGCCGCCATGGCGCACCAGCACCCGCTCATGTACGATTTTGTATTTTGCGGCATGGGTGACCTGCTTGAAACACGCTTTTGCGGTTCCACCGGTTCGGTGCGCCTTCCATGCCAGCGCCGGTCCGCCCGGCAAGACCAAACAGGCCGCGACTAGTGCAACCGTTAGCCGTCTTTTGTTGTCCATCAGATTCACGACCCCATTCTCCCTATATTAGGAGCAGGTTTGGCCGCATCATTTTGGTGATCACATCCAATGGGACATGAACATCAAGACAGAATAGATCGGATTAGTAGGGGTTTCAACAAATTCGTACCTAGCGCTTGTTACGGAGCGTTAGATTCGCTTCGTCGCGCTATCTCTTTGTTTATGCGTGTCATGTTTCCCAAAACCGGCACCCACTTTTGGGTGACACGCACTAGTGGAATGAATTTGAGATTTGAGTCCGAATTGCAGCTTCATCCTTTGTCAAATGCCAAAACTAAAAATACTCTTAAATTCAATGTCTTGCTGGCGGTTCCTCATAATTCCGAAATTTGCAAATCTAAGTGTTGCAACAGGAAGCAAATGTCGGGACTGAACACCTAGTCCTGCTCCGCGTTCAATCACTTTGCGGCGGCCAAACGGTCGCCAGGGAAATTTGCTGGTGTCGAAATAGTTTCAATATTGGACGCTGCGGTGCCATCGCGCCGCGCTAGTTGGTCGCTATTTTCGAACGCAATACAGGCTGGACTTCTAATCTTTGTCGGTCCAAGGTCGAATAGACAGCCACGTGATTATGGGCCAAATTAATTGGTTGGTGGCTCGTTTGTCGTGTAAATTCGAACATTTGGGTGTTCGTCACGTTGTTGATGATTGCCAGAAATTCGCTGTCCGGCCTTGCTCGATGCTGTTTGATACGCAAAGGTCAATCTAAAAATCGGCCGCGTCTGGTCTAAATATCGGAGTACCATGAGATTGGGTAAACAGTTCGAATTTGGGGACAAGATTGCCGAGTTTACCAATATGGTGGGCTATCTACGCAGTCAGTATCAGGACCCGTTCTATCCGATCGTAAAAGCGACCGACCGCCAATTCGTCACGCTCAAAGGCGGTGAAAAACTGGTCAATTTCGCTTCCTGCGATTATCTCGGATTTTCCAAGGAAGAACAGCTACAGGACGTGGCAATCGAGGCGATCCGCACCCACGGGCTAAATATTACTGGCGCGCAAATATTTTCCGGTTACAGCGAAATCCATAGAGACCTTGAGCAAAAAATCGCGAGGCTTTACAACAAGGAAGGCGCCTGCCTGTTTGCATCGGGCATGTTGGCCAATATCGGTGTGCTGACCTCTTTGGTTGGCCCCAATGATGTAATTTTCAACGATATTTACAATCACGCCTCGCTGATCGCTGGGTCCAAGCTTTCCGGTGCCAAAAATTGCCTGTTCCCGCACAACAAACTCGACCGGCTCGACCGTGAGCTGGCCAAGATTTCGGACGGCACCAAGAAGTTGATTGCGGTTGACGGGGTATATAGCGCCGATGGCGATGCAGCGCCGATTACCGATCTGGCAGCGATCGCTATGAAACACGATGCCTATCTGGTGGTAGACGAAGCCCATGCGTTGGGTGTGATCGGGCGTAATCTGGGTGGTGCCGCTGATGCCACCTCCGATCTTGACAAGGTGACTGTCATTACTGGCACCATGAGCAAGGCGCTCGGCTCGGTTGGCGGGTTCGTTGCCGGACCGGCTGAATTAATCGACTTTCTCAAGCACCAATCGCCGTTTGCCACCAGTTCGCGCGGCACTCCTTATGGCCTGGCAGCGGCATCATCGGCGGCACTTGACTTGCTGCCGAGCCTTGGCCGCGAACGGGCGGAAAAAACCATCCGTTCCGCAAACTATTTCGCCGACCTCAACCGCACCAACGGTTTGCAGGTGTTAAGTGGGCCCAGCGCCATCGTTTCGATCATATTTGGCGAGGCACCGGCGACCATCGACATGGCGATGCGGCTGAGAACTCGCGGTATTTTGGCGTCACCGATGTTGCATCCCTCGGTTCCAAAACGGCTGACCCGGCTGCGGTTCTGCGTTACCTGTTTTCATGAAGATCAGGATATTGAGGGCGCAGCGGACATTATTCGTGAAGAAATGTCCTCGACACCGCAGCTCGCGGCAAATGGCTGATCTGGAAAGCGGCCTAGTTTCCACCAAAGGCCAGGCACTGCTAGCCAATTGCGGCATTATGATACGCCGCCTCGGAGCCCGGCTGGGCCTGTTTGACCGCACCAAGTTGCCACCCAATTTGTTACCATTTTCGATGGACCACGACCGGCCAATCTTGGTGATCCGGGCTGGCGGTGTTGCCGCGTGGGCGACAGTAAAACTGGCGCGCGAGACCCCGCTCAATGTCCCGGGGCCAACCGGCTTCATCGTCGATGCCGCATTTCCCGATAATGACGAAATTTCCGGCGCCCTGTTTGACGTGTGCCGTAGCTGGTTTCAACGCAAAAACATCAAGACCGTGCTGGCCTTCATGAGCGATTCGATCATGGACAAGCGCGGCATTGCCTACGATCAGGCCGATTCCAGCACGGCAACCTACGGTATGGCGGTCAACCCGGTTTACTATGTCGACACTATGAAACGGCACGGCTTTTGTGTCTACATGGACATGTATGAGTTCGATACCTCGATCGTCGAACTGCCTTATCCGATCGACCGGTTGGTGAAACGGGCCAAGCGAACAATCCCTAATTGTCGGGTCGAAACCCTGTCTGGCAACCGTATTATCGAATTCGTGCCTCAGATTGTCGAAGTCTACAATGATGCTTATTCCGACAATGATTGTTACACCACACTGCTAGAAGATGACGTGATGAAAGTCGCCAAGAAAATGGCGAAATTCGTGCCGTACAACAGCATCATCATGGTATTTTCCGGCGACCGGCCGATTGGCCTGTTGGCGGCTGTACCGGACTTTAACAGGCTCAAAGTCACCAACCCGCTTACCTTATTGTTTGTGCGAAAGAAAATTGCGGAGCTTAGGCGATATCGCGGCATTTTTTTGGGAGTCGCGATCGACTTTCGCCACACCGCCGTGGAAGTGTTGATGTATGAGCATTATCGCAACAATATGAAGGCCCATTCCGACACTTTGGTGCTCGGTTGGATCATCGACAAGAACGTGTCCTATTTACGGCTGATCCGGGGCAAATTGGCGCCGCAACAGACCCATACTTACGCGCTGATGCGTATGGATTTGTAAGGATGCCGTAAAGGCCATCGCCGCTAGAGCGTATTCCCGAAAAGTGGGCACCGGTTTTCGGATAAGAATACGCATAAACAAACAGATAGCGCGGCGAACCTATTCCAACGCTTCGTGACAAGCGCTGGTAGCGTATTGCCGAAAAGTGTGTAGCGGTTTTCGGATAAGAATACACGACAAAACAAACAGATAGCGCGGCGAAGCTATTCCAACGCTTCGTGACAGGCGCTAGAGCGTATTCCCGAAAAGTGTGTAGCGGTTTTCGGATAAGAATACGCGACAAACAAACAGATAGCGCGACGAAGCTATTCCAACGCTTGGTGACAAGCGCTAGTGCAAGTGTCGGGGAAACACCCGGCCGAGCAAGCCGACCAAAAAAGCGGTGCTAACGCCGAAATTCAACAATCCAGTAACCGCCGCCATGCCGCCAAGTAGGCGGAAATCAGAACTGACCGTCACATCGCCATATCCGACGGTGGTATAGGTAACCAGCGCGAAGTATATGGCGTCGTCCATATTCGGCAACGCGCCAAGCGCCAGGAATACGAATGCCCATAGCCAGACCTGTACTGTGTGCGCAAAAACAATGGTCGCAAATGTAGTGGCAATCAAGATGAAGACACGGTAATTACGGGTAGGATTGCCTTTTGCTGGATACCAACGATGGCTAGCTGAAATCCATACAATCAGCAATGACAGATGGATGACGGAGCAAATACCGAGTATCAAACTGCCCCAGACGATTTGATAAGTCATGTCCAAATCACGTTGTTTAAGAAGTCGTACCGGTGGGTATTACGTGCGCTAATAAATTACAACAATGGGTTGCAGGCGCCAGAACTTTACGACATCTGCGGGGTAAGGATTTTCCATATCAAATTTATCCACCGGCAATGGCTTGGCAACCACCACTATATCGGAGCAGATCGATGAAGCGATCGATGTTTCTAATTGGCGCCGTGGCGCTGGTCACCGGTTGCAACCAAGAGGCTGCAACGAAGACCGCTGATCTGCCGGTGCGCGGCCTGAAAACCTTTCTGATTGAGGAGGCCGAGGACACTACGGTGCGCCGTTATCCAAGTGTTCTGCAGCCGGGATCGGTTTCCACCCTCTCGTTTGAGATTTCCGGCCGCCTGATGGCGGTAAACCTCGGTGTTGGGCAAAAAGTTAGCACCGGCCAAGTGCTGGCCGAAATCGATCCGACTTCACTCGATTTGCAGATGCAATCGGCCGAAGCGGCGCTGGATCAGGCCCGTTCCAATGCCCGTAATGCGGCCGAAGCCGCTGATCGCCAGCAGCAATTGCTCGACAAGGGGGTGACCACTAAAGCCAACTATGATCAGGCCAAAACCGCCGCCGAAACCACCAAAGCGCAATTGGTTCAAGCAGAACGCAGCCTTGACGGCGCGCGCGAAAACCTGACCAAAGCCAGATTGAGCGCGCCCTATGACGGCATCCTCAATTCGGTCGAGGTGCAGTCATTTGCCAATGTCACCGCCGGCAGCGCGGTGGTCACCCTTTATGCGGCAGATTGGTTCGAAACCAGTTTTTCCGTCAGCTACGACGTCGCCAGCCGGTTAACCGTTGGCAAACCCGCGAAAATCCGCCTGGCGGACAATCCCAAAATCATACTATCGGGCCATGTAAGCGAGCTTGGCGCCAGGGCAGATACCGTATCGTCTTTTCCGGTGGTGGTTGCCCTCGACCAGATCGATCCGACGATCAAAGCTGGAATGGCGGTGGAAATATCACTCGAATTTGCGGTATCGAACGGCCGTGGATACGGCCTGCCACTGTCAGTATTGCCGCTCGAAGGGATATTAAAACCCGGCAGTTCGCCGGAAGACCCAGGCTCCACCACGGTCTACATATACAACCCCGCCACCGAGACCGTTCACGAGCGTGAGATTATCGTCGCCGGGGTTCGGGAAAATTCGTTGATTGTCATCGAAGGGGTTTCACCCGGTGATCGGGTCGCTTCGGCCGGGGTATCGTTCCTGCGTGACGGGCAGAAGGTGAAACTGCTGCCCGACCAGCGCGGGCAGGAATGAACCGATGAATTTCCTGACCGGTTTCGGCATCGCGCGATCTCGACTGACCTTGCTGATTATGGCCGGCTTGATGGTTCAGGGCCTGCTGGTCTACGTCTCTATTCCCAAGCGTGAAAATCCGGCGATCACCATCCGCAACGCGGTGGTTTCCGCGCAATTTCCCGGCATGGCGCCGGACCGCATGGAAGATTTGATCGTCGAGCCGATTGAACGCAAAATTCGCGAAATCGGTGAAATCAAAGATATCAACTCGCTGATCAAGACCGGCAATACGGTGATCAACGTTGCTGCCTATGACTGGGTGCCGGCCGCCGGCCTGGAAAGTGTGTTTCAAGAACTGCGCAACAAGATGGAGGACGTGGCAAGCGATCTGCCGGATGGTACCAGGGGGCCATTCGTCAATACCGATTATGGCGATGTGGCGATCGCTACCGTGGCGGTCACCGGCGAGGGATTTGGATATGCGGAACTGAAAGATGCAGCCGAAGATTTGCGCCGCGAACTTTACACGGTCGAGGGGGTTTCCAAGGTTTCGCTGTTCGGGGTCCAGGAAGAGCGCATCTGGCTTGAAATCGATTCTCGCAAGCTGGCGGCAATCGGGGTGCAGATCAACCAGGTACTGAACGACCTTCGAGCGCAAAACATCATTTTGCCGGCCGGACAATTAAATGCCGGCGGCATCAATTTGATCCTGGAGGCCAATGGCGATCTTGGCTCGGTCGAGGAAATTGGCGATATTTTGACCAAAGTCGAGGGGCTTGCCGGGTTCGTGCGCCTGAAAGATTTAATGACGGTGCGCCGCGGTTACCAAACACCGATGGCCAAGCCGGTCTACTTTAACGGTCAACCGGCAATCATTGTCGGGGTCGAAATGTCGGACACTGAGGATATTCAAAAGCTGGGGGTCCGGTTGGAATACGCGGTCGCAAAATTCGAGCAGACCCAGCCGATCGGCATCGCTTATGAATTTTCCACATTCCAAGAAGCCAATGTCACCAGTTCGATCAACAGCGCGCTGTCAAATGTCGGCCAAACCTTTGTTGTGGTGATGCTGGTGATGATGTTGTTCCTTGGTCTGCGCTCGGCATTGACCATCGCCTGCATCGTGCCGTTCACGGTAATGTTCGCGCTCATCGGCATGCAATATCTTGAGATCGAACTGCAACAGATCTCGATTGCCGCGGTCATCATTTCGCTCGGATTGCTGGTCGACAACGGGCTGGTGGTGGTGGAAGATATCCAAACCCGAATAGCGACCGGCCAGGCGCCTGAGCAGGCGGCCCGAAGTGCCGGCAATCAGTTTTTCCTGCCATTGGCGGTGGCCTCGATCACAACCGTTTCGGCATTTATCCCGATGTTAATTCTCGATGGGGTAGAAGGAGAGTTCGCATTCTCGCTTGGTGCCGTGGTCGGCGTCATGCTGCTCGGCTCTTGGCTGACGGCGCTTTATGTCTTGCCGGCGATTAGCGTATGGCTCGCCCGCCCAGAAGACAAGCAAAAGGGCGTACGCGACAATCTACTAGTGCGCACCTACACGATCCTGGTCAACCGTAGCTTGCCGCTGGCGCCGGTGATCATTCTTGCCGCCTATGTTGCGGTCTATGGGGCGGCCACGTTTTTCTCATCGGTCAAGAGCGAGATGTTTCCCTTGGCCGAGCGGGCCGAGTTCCTGGTCTATCTCGATATGCCCAAGGGTACGGCACTGGAAAGCACCCGCAAAGAGGCATTGGCGGTCGAAAAATGGCTGAACCACAAGGAAATCAACCCAGAAGTCAAAAACACCACATTGTTTGTTGGCGATGGTGGTCCGCGTTTCTATTTGGCACTCAACCCAGCCGACACCGATCCAGCAAGCGCTTTTATCGTGGTCAACACCAAAAGTTTCGATGGCACGATAACGGCGGCTGAGCGCGCCTATCGCTATTTATTTGCATCGCACCCGGCGGCACGCTTCAAGGTCAAGCGGCTTTCTATGGGTGGGGGAGAATCGGGCATTGTCGAGATCAAGATCAGCGGTCCCGACGCAGAAACCCTGCTGGCGCTGGCCGATCAGGTGGAAACCGGTTTTTCAAAAATACCCGGCATGGTGCAAAATGAAAACGACTGGGGCAACAAAAGCCTGAAAATCGTCATCGACATTGCCCAGGACAAAGCGCGCGAATTCGGTGTGACCTCGCAAGACATTTCCAACGTTATGGACACGTTCTTTTCCGGCACCACCTATTCGACTTATCGTGAAGGCAATCAATCGATCCCGATTGTCGTGCGTGCGGCAGAATCGTTCCGCGACAGCATCGAGGATCTTGCCAACATGTCGGTACCGACCGGTGGCCAGTTGATATCGCTCGACCGGGTGGCGAGCTTTCGCCCGCAACTGGAATATTCGCAATTGCGCCGCGAAAACCAAAAGCGCCAGATTAAAGTGTCGGCCAAGAGCGACCGCCTGGCTGCTAATGAATTGGTGGAACTAATGCAGCCAACCCTCGATATGCTTGAGCTTGAGCCCGGCTACATCGTGCACGTCGGCGGTGAAACCGAAGACAGTGCCAACGTCAACGCGCTGTTGCTTGGTGGCATGCCGGCGGCGCTAACTGTAATGCTGGTGGCGCTGATGTTTCAGTTCAATTCGGCACGACGAGTGTTGCTAACATTCATGACCATTCCGCTGATCGTGATCGGCGCACCTTTTGCTTTGCTGATAACCGGCCAGCCGCTGTCGTTTTTTGCCATTTTGGGGTTGATTTCGCTGGCCGGGATTATCATCAACAATTCGATTGTGCTGATCGACCAGATCGATATCGAACGTCGTACCCACCCGTTACGCCAAGCGGTGGTTCAAGCCGCCAGCAAGCGGATGACGCCGATTTTGCTGACCTCGCTTACCACCATTTTGGGCTTGCTGCCGATGGCACTTGCTGGCGGTGCCTTGTTTGAGCCGATGGCGACACTAATGATCGGCGGTCTGGCGGTGGCGTCGCTGGTAACTCTGTTTTTCGTGCCGGGCCTGTATTTTCTGCTGTTTGGAGGTTGGCGCTCTGTTATAGACAAGTGGCCAATGCGTCGCCATAACGGTGTGGTTGTGTGAACGGGATCGCTCAGATGAAAAACTTCTTTTTGCAAATATTCACCTGGTGGAACGGTTCAACCTGGGGCACGAGGTTTTATACCTGGCGCAAAGGCACCAAGGTTGGTGAAGATCAATACGGCAATGTCTATTATGAAGGCGATGGCGACCGGCGCTGGGTGCAATATGTCGGCTATGCCGAGGCAAGCCAAATCCCGCCGGGCTGGCACGGATGGATGCACCATCGCACCGACACGCCACCGAGCGAACAAAATTACCAGCCGCGCGAATGGGAATTGCCGCACAAGGAAAACCTTACCGGTGGTCCTGGCGCCTACCGTCCGCCAGGTTCGATCGCCAACCCCGGCGAACGGCCGCGGGTGACCGGCGACTACGAAGCCTGGTCTCCGTAACCGATCAGCAATCTCATGGGTTGGCAGGCCGCGATCATCATTTGCAAAAGGCTCTTGCCATGCAACTCGGCAATTCAGCACTACCCGATGGCCTGCGGGTTTATGCGATCGGTGACATTCATGGCTGCCTCGCCGAATTAAATGAGTTGCTGGGGCTGATTGATGCCGATGTTGCTAACCATCCGGCACCCGAACACCGGCTGGTATTTCTTGGCGATTATATCGACCGTGGGCCGGATTCTTCCGGCGTGCTGTCACGGCTGGCGACGCTGGCCTCATCGCGCGACAATTGCGTATTTCTAAAGGGTAACCATGACCAATATTTGTGGAAATTTTTGGTCGACCCGGTGTTGGTATCGGTCCGCCATTGGATGGCCTATGGCGGGGTCGAGACCGTGGCTTCTTACGGGTTCAATTATCGCGATCCGGATCAATTAACCTTGTTGCAGCCGGTATTTGCTAAGCGTGTGCCCTGCGCCCATATCCGCTTTCTCGAACAACGGGTGCCATTGTATAATGTCGGCGACTATTTTTTCGCCCATGCCGGGGTCGACCCCACACGGTCGCTTTATCACCAGCACGAAGATGATTTATTATGGATCCGCGGGCCGTTTCTCAATTATGGCGGAACGCTGGAAAAAGTGGTGGTACACGGCCACACACCGAACCCAAACGGCCCCGAATTCGTCAAGCACCGTATTAATGCCGATACTGAGGCTTATGGGTCCGGCAAGTTGACCGCAATAGTGCTCGAAGGTGCAAACTATCGCCACCTGCAAACCCAACCATAGGAATGTGACAGCCCATGACCGCCAAGATGGATAATTCCCACCAGACCTGGGATGCTAAATCCTATCAATCGAATACCGGGTTTGTTTCGGTCTATGGCGAGGACGTGTTGAGTTGGCTCGATCCCAAACCCAACCAGCGCATTCTCGATCTTGGCTGTGGAGACGGACATTTGACCCGCAAGATCATCGATGCAGGTGCTGAGGTGGTGGGCGCCGACACCTCACAAAACTTCGTTGCCGCTGCCCGCGACATGGGCATCGATGCAAGGGTGGTTGACGGCCATGCATTGGCGTTCAACAAAGAATTCGATGCGGTGTTTTCCAACGCTGCGTTGCACTGGATGTTGGGCGCCGACAAGGTGGTTGCTGGCGTTGCCCGTGCCTTGCGGCCGGACGGCCGGTTTATCGGCGAATTCGGTGGTTTCGGCAATGTTGCGGCGATTTCGGTCGCCATGCGAGCGGTCGGTAATGCTATGGGTGGCGATGTGGCGCTTGCCGGACCGTGGTTTTTTCCAACGGTCCAACAATATAGCGCGATGTTGATGGCGCAAGGCTTTGCGGTGCGCAAAATCACCAGCTTTTATCGGCCAACACCGCTGCCAACCGGGGTGCGCGGATGGCTGGAGACCATGCGCGCGCCATTTTTCGCCCAGTTCGACGATCGTCAGGAGGAGGCCTATGCACGGGTAATCGACGCGCTTGAGCCTTCACTATGCGACCATCAAGGTCGCTGGTTCGCCGATTATGTACGGTTGCGATTTGCCGCTGATCTTACCAGTTAATCAGACCCTTCTTGTCTGGCTTTGCGCCCCGCTATAGGGTGGCTAATTGCTGCGTTGCACGAGTGGGATTGAGTAACAGCAATTGAGGGAAAGCAAGTGAGCACCTCTAAAAACCCTCGATTTTGTTGGGCTGGGTATGATTTTGAAGTTTCGAGTACCGGATAATATGTTGAAATATTTGAGGAACGCAAAAACGAAAAATTGCACACAAGACCCAAAAGAAGGGTTTTTAGAGGTGCTCAAGTGAGGGATAGCGATGTGATCATTGTCGGCGCCGGCCTTGCTGGCCTGGTCGCCGCCTGTGAACTGATCGA
Organism: Rhizobiaceae bacterium; assembly: GCA_965248715.1. GTDB lineage: Bacteria > Pseudomonadota > Alphaproteobacteria > Rhizobiales > Rhizobiaceae > CBDFKB01. Next base: position 1,316,431 of record CBDFKB010000008.1, on the reverse strand, counting down.
GCGCGGCCGCAAGGTGATATTGGTCGATCAGGAAGGGGAAAATTCGCTCGGTGGCCAGGCATTTTGGTCGCTCGGTGGATTGTTCATGATCGATACCCCGGAACAGCGCCGCATGGGCATTCGCGACAGCCATGAACTCGCCTCCCTTGACTGGTTCGGGTCGGCGCAATTCGACCGTAAAGAAGACCATTGGCCGAAAAAATGGGCTGAGGCATATCTCGATTTTGCCGCCGGTGACATGCGCACCTGGCTGCATGGCCTTGGATTGCGGTGGTTTCCGGCGGTCGGTTGGGCCGAGCGTGGCGGTGATCTGGCTCACCGGCACGGCAATTCGGTGCCACGCTTCCATTTGACCTGGGGTACCGGACCAGGGGTTTTAAAGCCATTCGAGGAGCCGGTGCGGGCAGCTGAACGCGAAGGCAAGGTGGAACTGAAATTCCGCCACAAGGTCACCGATCTGATTGTGGAAAACGGCGCGGTCAAAGGGGTGCGCGGCGATCTGCTTGCGCCAGACCCGGCCGGGCGCGGCGAACGCAGCAATCGCAATTCCAAGGGTAAATTCGAACTATTGAGCGAAGCGGTGATCGTTGCTTCTGGCGGTATTGGCGGCAATCACAAGCTGGTCAAAAAAGTGTGGCCAAAAAAGCGCCTTGGCCCGGCCCCGGCCAACATGTTGTGCGGTGTTCCGCACCATGTTGACGGTCTGATGCAAGGGGTGGCGCAAAAGGCCGGCGCCGCTGTTATCAATGCCGACCGAATGTGGCACTACACCGAAGGGGTGCGCAACTGGGACCCGATCTGGCCCAATCACGCGATTAGAGTACTGTCTGGACCATCATCAATGTGGTTCGACGCCAATGGTAACCGGTTTGCCGCGCCGTTTCTGCCCGGTTTCGATACCCTTGGTACGTTAAAAGCGATTTTGGCCACCGGTCATGACTATTCCTGGTTCGTATTGACGCAAAAGATCATCGAAAAGGAGTTTGCGCTTTCTGGCTCCGAGCAGAACGAAGATTTTACTTCCGGCAGTTGGCGGTTGTTGCTGAAAGACCGGCTGGCCAAGGGGGCGCCCAAGGCGGTGGAAGCCTTCAAACGCCATGGCGCGGATTTCATCGTCGAGACCGATTTTTCCCGCATGGTCCAGCGCATGAACGCGCTTGCCGGCAATGATCTGCTTGATGCCGGCCAACTGAAAAGCCAGATCGAGGCCCGCGACCGACAGTTGGACAATCCGTTCGCCAAGGATGCGCAAATTGTCGCCATTCACGGCAGCCGGCGTTATCGCGGCGACCGATTGCTGAGAACCGCCAAACCGCACCGTATTCTCGACCCGGCGGCCGGGCCGTTGATCGCGGTCAAGCTCAACATCATGACCCGCAAAAGCCTTGGCGGCCTGCACACCGATCTTAATTCGCAAGCCCTTGATGAAAATGGCGCGCCGATTGCCGGCCTTTATGCCGCCGGTGAAGTCGCCGGTTTCGGCGGCGGCGGTTATCACGGTTATAACGCGCTCGAAGGCACCTTCCTCGGCGGTTGCCTGTTTTCGGGTTTAAAGGCCGGCCGCAATGCCTGAAAAAAGCCTGTGCGTCGGCGTGCTCGGGGCCGGCGCGATCGGCTGTTTCGTCGGCGGATCATGGGTTGCTGCCGGGATCGATGTGCGCCTTGTTGGTCGCCAAACAAGCGCGGAAACCCTGCGCGCGCACGGCCTCAAGCTTTCCGGCGTTGATGTGGACACGGTGGAATTGGCGCCCGGTCAGATCGATTGCGTCACTGACCCGGCGATCCTCTCCCAGGTCTCGATTGTGGTGCTTGCCGTCAAAGGGCCCGGGATGGCGGCAGCGGCCCAGCAAATCAAACACCATACCGGTGCCGATGTGCCAGTGGTTTCGCTGCTAAACGGCGCGACCACGGCGCAGCGCCTGGCTACATTGCTACCGGGACGGCAGGTGATCCCTGGCATGGTGCCGTTTAATGTCGCTGAACTGGCACCTGGCCATTGGCACAAGGCTAGCAAGGGCCGGATCGTGATCGAAGATGACCCACAAATAAATTCGCTGGTCGCAAGTCTGCACGGATCATCGGCGGCGATCGAATATCGATCGGATATGACACAAGTCCTCTGGGGCAAACTGTTGATGAATTTAAACAATCCTATCAATGCTTTATCGGGATTAAGTTTGCACCAGCAATTGTCTGACCACCGTTTTCGGCGGCTTTATTCCAAGGCGCTACGCGAAGCATTGGCGGTTTTGGCAAGTGCGGGTATCAAACCTGCAAAGGTAGGCGCTTTGCCGGCAAACCTTATTCCGGCGATGCTCGAGACGCCCAACTGGTGCTTTAACAATATCGGCTTGAGGCTGCAAAAGATCGACCACAGAGCGCGCTCGTCGATGGCCGATGATTTCGCCCGTAAACGGCCAACCGAAATCGATTTGTTGAATGGCGAGATTGTGCGCTTGGCCAAGGCAACCCGGCTAACGGCGCCGATCAACGCGAGGCTTGTCGATCTGGTCAAGCAGGCGGAACGGGGCGGCTATCAACCGCTCGGCGAAGCGCTGCTTGACGAATTTGCCTGATTGCCGGTCGCTGCCGGCCGGTTTACTCGGCCACTAGATAATCTTCGGGCACGAAAAACACATAATCGAGCGAATCCATTGCCTCGTGGCAAGCATGGCAATATTTCACCAGTTCGGGTTCCTCGCCCATGGTATCGCCAAACAGTGACCCGTCGGGGTTGACCACCAAATAGCGCCAGTCAGCGGTCTTGGGGCTTAAACCTGCGGCAAGCTTTTCCATCACGAACATTGCTGCCGGATAGGTCTTGCCGTCCGCAGTCACGGTGATGGAATCCTTTGCCAGCACCGTGCCTGGTGGATGGCTTTCGCCCTCGGCGAGGCTGCCATAGGTCTCGCCGGTGGTGTTGGCGTAATTATTGACGAAACGTCGGCCATGGGTCGCCGACAGGTATGGCGCGGTGTTGTAGCGTTTCCAGCTCTGGTAATCAGCGATAATTTCCAATCGCGACATCCCATAGCCATCGGCCATTTGCGCCATTAGCCCGTTGTAGATACGGTTGGCGTCTTCTTTGGATAGTTCAGCCGGGTTTTCGATCGCCAGATGGGCGTCACCGATGCTAACTTGAGCGTTTAGTGGTGCAAAACCAGCAAACAGGACAATGATTGCCGCCAACAATGGCGCGAGTAACGATGGGCGCAAAGTCGTCATGGCGAATTCCAAAGGGTTTTACTGGTCAATAACCACGGCCGCGAACCGCATAGTAGGGATCATTATAGACCGGATGTAATTGGCTGTAAGCAGATCACGGCACGACTTCACCAAACCGTGTAGAAAATTGAAAGAATTTCTCCGGTAGGCAGCAGAAAGTAGCGATCACGCCGGTTGGTCGCGCTTTCCCCTTGCATTGCAGCAGCCAGCGGCCTATATCGCGGCCATTCCACACACGGGAAAACCTACAGCCCCAAGCCCCTAATCTGGCATTGGCTGTTATCCGGTGACGCGACAGCGTTGATCTCCCGTGGAGGCAAAACCGGTATTAAGGAGCAATGAACGATGGCTGCGCCTGACTTCACCATGCGCCAGCTCTTGGAAGCTGGAGCGCATTTCGGCCACCAGACTCACCGCTGGAACCCGAAAATGTCGCCATTTATCTATGGCGCGCGCAACAATATCCATATCATGGATCTGACCCAAACCGTGCCGATGCTGCACCGGGCGCTGCAAGCCGTCAGCGACACGGTGGCCAATGGCGGTCGGGTGCTGTTTGTCGGCACCAAGCGCCAAGCGTCGGAAACCGTAGCGGACGCGGCCAAGCGTTCAGCACAATATTATGTCAATGCACGCTGGCTTGGCGGCATGCTGACCAATTGGAACACGATTTCCAATTCGATCAAGCGCTTGCGCAAGGTCGATGAAATTCTCGACAGTGAAGCTGGCCAACACCTGACCAAAAAGGAACGGTTAACCCTAACCCGCGAACGCGACAAGCTGGAACGCGCCCTTGGCGGCATCAAAGACATGGGTGGTACGCCGGACATGATGTTCGTGATTGATACCAACAAGGAAGCGATCGCGGTTTTAGAAGCACGGCGGCTCAAAATTCCGGTGGTGGCAGTACTCGATTCCAATTGCGACCCTGCAGGCATCGACTTTCCGATACCTGGCAATGATGATGCAGCACGGGCGATCGCACTATATTGCGATCTGGTCTCCAAGGCGGCGATTGACGGCATCGCCCGTCAACAAGGTGCCACAGGGGTCGATATTGGTGCTGCCGCTGAGGCGCCGGTCGAAAAAATTCTGGAAGCAGTTGAAGCCGAACCGGTAAGTGTCGAGGCTGCCGTCGATATTTCGCCAGGCGAGGCCGAACCGGCTAAAGCGGCGGAACCGGTGGAAGCGGAAGTTGCTCCTGCGGTTGAGGCAAAAACCGCCGATGCTGTTGAAGAAACCAAAGAAGAAGCCAAAAAAGAACCCAAAGCACAAGCCGCGCCCGATAGCGCGCCAGTTGCATTGTTCGATGCGCCGGAAGGCGATGCGGACGATTTAAAACTGATATCGGGAGTTGGCCCGGTGCTTGAGGAAAAACTCAATGCCACCGGCATACGCACCTTTGCTCAAATCGCCGCATTTACGGCGGAAGACATCGCCAAAATCGATGAACATTTGAACTTCAAGGGCAGGGTGGAACGCGACGGTTGGGTCGAACAGGCAGGCAAACTGGCCGCTGGCGAATAGCCCAGCGCGTCAGTGCCGCGAATACGGTTCACGGCGTCCCTTGGTGGCCGAATGGTGGCACAAACCATCTGCCCAAGACAAATTGCGAACTTGGCCCTAACCGGTCGAAAGAGGAAAAAATGAGCATTTCCGCATCCATGGTAAAAGAACTGCGCGATAAAACCGGCGCGGGAATGATGGACTGCAAAACCGCGCTGATTGAAAATAGCGGCGATATGGAATCAGCGGTCGACTGGCTGCGCACCAAAGGCATTGCCAAAGCAGAAAAGAAATCGGGCCGCACCGCAGCCGAAGGGCTGATCGGCATCGCTATTAGTGGCAATCGCGCTGCTGTGGTTGAAGTAAACTCGGAAACCGATTTTGTTGCCCGCAACGACAAATTCCAGGATCTGGTACGCTCGATTGCTAACACCGCGCTTTCCACCGAAGGTGGTGCCGATGCGGTTGGCGAAGCGGTTATCGATGGCGGCAAATCGGTTTCTGAATCGGTTCGCGAAGCGGTGGCAACCATTGGCGAGCACATGAATTTGCGCCGCGCCACGGTTTTGGCGGTCGATAAAGGTGTAATTGCCGGCTACCTGCACAATTCGCCCGGCGATGGCATCGGCAAGATCGGTGTGCTGGTGGCGCTTGAATCCGATGGTGATGAACAATCGCTGCACAAAATTGGCAAACAGGTTGCCATGCATGTGGCGGCGACCAATCCGCTGGCCGCTACCCGCGACGAAATCCCGGCGGATATTGTGGAGCGGGAAAAAGCGATTTTTACCGAGCAGGCGCGCGAATCCGGCAAGCCGGAAGCCATCGTTGAGAAAATGGTCGAAGGTAGACTGCGGAAATTCTTCGAAGAATCCGTACTGCTATCGCAAACCTTTGTAATCGACGGCGAAAGCAAGGTTGAAGACGCGATCAAGAATGCCGAGAAAGCAGCCGGTGCGCCAATTGCGCTGAAGGGATTTGTGCGCTACGCGCTCGGCGAGGGAATCGAAAAGGATACGGTCGATTTCGCGTCGGAAGTGGCAGCAATGACCAAGCAATAATACCTATGAAAATTCATATTGCTCCATTTGACTACGGCAATTTTGTCGTCTGACGGAAAGATCGCGCATCCTGGTGCCAATTTGATCAAACCGACACTACAATCATGATACTCAACAACCCCTAGACCAATATCGAATTCATTCGGTATAAACTGTGCATGCACGACGATTACCAACAGGCGCGCCGTGACAGTGGCGCGTCCATTTTGTATCCGGTGACAAGACATGGTGCAAAGTGCACCGAAATGATTTGGAAATCTCGATGTCCGCTAAGATGCCTCAATACCGTAGAATATTGTTGAAGATTTCCGGGGAAGCCCTTGAAGGGGCTAAGGAATTTGGCATTGATCCGGAGATGACCACCCAGATCGCCGACGATATCGGTGTGGCGGTGGCAATGGGGGTCGAAGTGGCCCTGGTGGTCGGTGGTGGCAACATTTTCCGCGGTGTAAATTTGGCCGCCGCCGGCATGGATCGGGTGACCGGCGATAATATGGGCATGCTGGCAACCGTCCTCAACGGCCTGGCGATGAAAGCGGCGATCGAAAAGGCCGGCATGAAGGCAGCATTGCTGAGCGCGATCGAGATGCCGAAGATTTGCGAAACTTTTTCCCAGCGTTCACTCGAACACCACGTAAAGCACAATCGGGTGGTGATATTTGCCGCCGGGACCGGAAACCCATATTTTACTACCGATACTGCGGCGGCGCTACGCGCAGCGGAATTTGCCGCAGACGCACTTTTTAAGGGCACTCAAGTAGATGGGGTATATTCAGCCGATCCGGCAAAAGATAAGAGTGCGGTCCGTTATGAGCGAATGAGTCATTCGCAAATACTTGACGCTGGGCTAAAGGTGATGGATGCCGCAGCAGTCAGTATTGCCCGCGACAACGCGATCCCGATCGTGGTATTCTCAATCCACGAAAAAGGCGGCTTGGCGAATATATTGAATGGTGGCGGACGGTGCACTATTGTCTGCGATTAGTTGCCTGACTGGCATGGAGGGGAATTAGGAAATGGCTGGCAAAAGCATTGATATGGCTGATCTGCAACGACGCATGGATGGCGCGATCAATGCGTTTAGGGCCAATTTGGGCGGTTTACGCACCGGTCGGGCGTCATCCAGTTTGGTCGAGCCGATTCATGTGGAGGCCTACGGTCAGTCAATGCCGATGAACCAAGTCGGCACAATCAGCGTTCCTGAGCCGCGGATGATTTCGATTCAGGTTTGGGACAAGGGGTTGGTTGGGGCGACCGAACGCGCGATTAGAGAATCGGATCTTGGTCTCAACCCGGTGGTCGACGGTACCAATTTGCGTATCCCGCTTCCCGAACTAAACGAAGAGCGGCGCCAGGAACTGGTAAAGGTCGCGCACAAATTTGCGGAAGAAGCGCGGATTGCCATCCGTCACGTGCGCCGTGATGGGATGGACACGCTTAAAAAGTCTGAAAAGGCCAGCGACATCGGCGAAGATGAAGCCCATGTGCTGAGCGAACAGGTGCAAAAACTGACCGATGATGAGATCGCTTCGATCGACGAAATACTGGCGCACAAAGAAACCGAAATCATGCAGGTGTAGGCGGCGTTCCTCACTCCCAAATGCGGGCCATGTCGAATGAACGAACAATTTTGTGATCGTCCTGTTCCGACACATGTGGCGATTATCATGGATGGCAATGGCCGCTGGGCGTCACGGCGCGGCTTGCCAAGGTCGATGGGACACAAGGCTGGCGTGGAAGCAGTCAAAACGATTGTGCGGGCCGCCCGCGAACACGGCATTCAATTTCTGACCCTGTTTTCGTTTTCCTCTGAAAACTGGACCCGCCCGCGCGAAGAAATCCACGATCTGTTCGGGTTGCTGAAGCGGTTTATCCGGCGCGATCTGGCGGAGCTACACCAAAACAATGTTCGCATACAGGTAATTGGCGAGCGCGACGGCTTGCCTTCCGATATCGCGCCACTGCTGGATGAGGCGGAAAACCTCACCCACGACAACACCGCCCAAACATTGGTGATCGCGTTCAATTATGGCGGGCGCGACGATATCACCAGAGCGTTCAAGCGCATCAATGCGAAAATCCAACGCGGCGAGATGGCAGTCGAGCAAATTTGCCCAGAAATCATCGGCAATCACCTTGATACCGCCGGCATTCCCGATCCTGATTTGATCATCCGCACCAGCGGTGAGCAACGGATTTCCAATTTCATTCTTTGGCAGTCGGCCTATTCGGAGTTCTATTTCACCGATCGGTTGTGGCCCGAATTCGGTGAAAGCGATTTCGCCGATGCGATTTATGCCTATCAGCATCGCGAGCGGCGGTTCGGCGGCCTGTCCGGGGGCATCGGTTCTTGACCTCGCTCGGCAAGAAGAAGCAATCGGAAAACTTTGCTGATCTTGGCGTGCGGACCGTATCGGCGCTGGCGATCGTGGCGATTTCGTTTACCGCCACCTGGTTGGGCGATCGTACGTTTCACTATTTTGCCGGCCTTTTGGCGGTGTTTGTGCTGCTTGAGTTCGCCAGTATCTGCGCCGCCCAACTGCCCCGCGAGATCGCGGGCGCGGCGATCTTGTTTTTGGTACTCAGCATATTTGCCTATATCGCCGAAAATGGATTTGCCGGCGCAATCGTAATCGCGCTTGGTGTTGCGGTATTATCGGTATGGCAAGGCGCCACCAATCGCATGCACTGGGCATCAACCGGTCTGTTGTACAGTGCGGCGCTATTTTACGCCTTGGTCATCCTGCGCGATGGCGACGGGTACGGTTTTGCCGCAATCGTGATCTTGTTTAGCGCTGTGTGGAGTAGCGATACGGCTGCATTTTTTGGTGGCAGGATTGTTGGTGGAGCAAAACTTGCACCGACCATTTCGCCGAACAAGACCTGGTCCGGGGCAATTGCCGGCGTGGTCGGCGCTATGGTAATCACCCCATTGGTGTGCCAAATTGCTGGATGGTCGCCGCATTGGCTGGCGTTGGCGGCGCTCGGTTTCTTGTTGAGCGTAGTCTCGCAGATTGGCGATATTGCTGAATCTTGGTTAAAGCGCAGGTTTGATGTAAAGGATTCCGGCAAAATCATTCCTGGGCACGGTGGCATACTCGACCGCATCGATGGCCTGATTCCCGCTGCGGCAGCCATGTGGCTGCTGGGTATTTTTCTTGCAAACAACGAAAGTCCCGCTAAAGCGGTCCTTTCAGCCATCTTATCGCCATAGCTGCGGCAAATAGACTTCAAACGCGAAATCGAACATGGATTGAATTGGCATGGATGTGATTGCTCAGTTGGGCGCGTCTGCGAATTGGTTTTTGGGGTACGCTCTGCCATTTCTGTTCGTGTTGACGATCGTGGTGTTTTTTCACGAGCTTGGCCATTTTCTCGTCGCGCGCTGGAACCGGGTCGATATCGACGTATTTGCGGTTGGCTTCGGCCGCGAACTGGTCGGGTTCAACGACCGGTACGGGACCCGGTGGAAATTCTGCCTGATCCCGCTTGGCGGCTACGTGAAATTCGCCGGTGATGAAAATGCCGCGTCGGTTCCCGACCGTGCCCGTCTCGAAGCGATGAGTGAGCAAGAACGGCGCGGCAGCTTCGAACACAAGCGACTGTCGCAAAAAGCGGCAATTGTGGTGGCCGGGCCGATTGCCAATTTCATCCTTGCGATATTTATTTTTGCGGCCAGTAAAATGCTGCTTGGCCATTATGTGACCGATCCGCTGATAACCGGGGTTCTGGACAACAGTCCGGCAATGGAGGCCGGACTTGAAGCTGGGGACCTTGTAGTCTCGATCGATGGTCGCGAAGTTACGGTGTTTGCCGATATTCCGCGCTATGTGACGACCCGTCCTAACCAGGAATTGTTGTTTGGAATCAAGCGTGACGGCCGGTTACTGGAGGTGCCAGTAACGCCGCAGATGCGCGAACATAAAGATTCGCTCGGCAATGTTCAGCGCATGTCCATGGTCGGTATCACCAGCGACGCCAGCCAGACCAATCGGCGGTTGAAACAATATGGCCCGATCCAAGCCTTTGGATCAGCGATCGGCGATGTTTGGAACGTGGTAGACGGCACCTACCGATTCATAAAGAACGTCGTCATTGGCGAACGCGACGCTTCTCAATTGGGCGGTCCGTTGCGAATCGCCAAAGTATCGGGCGATGTGGCGACGTTCGGCATTACGGCGTTGATCCAACTGGCCGGATTTCTGTCGGTCAGTATCGGGCTGATCAACCTTTTTCCGATTCCCTTATTAGATGGCGGGCACCTGGTATTGTACGGAATTGAAGCAGCCCGTGGCAAACCACTTAGCGCCAGGGCGATGGACTATGCCTTCCGTGCCGGCATGTTCGTAATATTGATGTTGATGGTATTTGTTTTCACCAACGATATTTCCCAGCTGTTTTTTTGACATATTTGCGTACCGATTCGCCTAGAGCGCGTAGACATTTATGGCTGTGGCCCCGGGGAAATTGCCCAGATCGGCCCAGTTTCGCGCCGCTCGTCTTCGAATATGCCCAACATGTCTTTCCTTCTCCCACCACCAAACTGGGCAATTTTAGCAAATTGGCACTACAAGCATAAATGTCCACAGGCCCTAATTGGTGACAAATACAACCTGGGCTTAACCATGCTTGGAAAAATCAGCGGCGTAACGGCAACACGCTGGGAAAATTATAAAATCATTGGTTAATCCTCCTTGCCTGATTGGGAAAAAACTGCAAAAACATTTCCCTAACGAATAGTGAATCGTGCGCAAGCGCTGCGCATGTAAATGTTGATGCACCAATTTTCGGTTTGTGGTGCGTCAGGGGACAAAACGGAACGCGAAAATATTCATGAGCTCATATCGATTAAAGCGTCTTGGGCACGGCGTTAAATTCGCGCTCGTTGCAATCTGTCTGACGGTGTTTGGCGTTGGTATCGACGGCTTTGGTGCGACCGGATTTTCCACTGTTGCCCAGGCTGCGGTGGTGAACGATATTTCGGTACGCGGCAATCAGCGTATGGAAGACGAAACGGTCATTTCCTACCTGACGATCCAGCCAGGGGTTCGCTTCGGCGCTTCCGACATCGACCAATCGCTGACCGAATTGTTTTCCACCGGCCTGTTCCGCGATGCCAGCATCTATCAGTCCGGGTCGGTACTGATTGTGGAAGTAGATGAAAATCCGGTGGTCAACCGGGTATTCTTCGAGGGCAATAAACGCATCAAAGACGAGAATTTGGCTTCCGTGGTTCGCACCCAGCCACGCGGTATTTATTCCGAAGGCCGGGTTGTTGCCGATGAAGAACTGATATTGGAGGCCCATCGCCGGGTTGGCCGCGACGACGCCAATGTTTCGTCGCGCATTGTCGAATTGTCCAACAACCGGGTCAATGTGGTGTTCGAGGTTTCCGAGGGCGACAAGACCCGGATTTCCCAGATCACGTTTGTCGGCAACAAGGCTTTTGGTGATTTCAGGCTGCGCGATATCATCCGCCATTCGAAAACCAATCTGTTTTCCTGGCTGACCAATGATGACATTTTCGATCAGGATAAATTGCGCGCCGACGAAGAGTTGTTGCGCCAGTTCTATTACAACAACGGATATGCGGATTTTGATGTCATTTCGGCCGTTGCCGACCATGACCCGGATGCCAATCGCTATTACATCACCATCACGGTGGATGAGGGCGAGCGCTACGAGTTCGGCGATATATATATCGACTCGACCATTCCCGGCATCGATACCCAATCGCTTTATTCGGTATTGAAAACCAATACCGGCCGCACCTACAGCGCGCTGTTGGTCGAACGCAGCCTGGTCAATCTTTCCAATGAAGTTGCTGCCCTGGGATTTGCCTTTTCCGAGGTGACGCCGCGCGGTGACCGGGATTTTGAAAACCGGACGATTTCGATCACCTATCTGATCGATCAGGGCCGCCGGGTGTATATCGAACGCATCGAAATTGTCGGCAATACCCGGACCCGTGATTATGTGATCCGGCGCGAATTCGACCTGTCGGAAGGCGATGCGCTCAACCAAGCGCTGGTTAAATCGACCAAGACCCGTCTTGATGCGCTGGGTTTCTTCGAATCAGTGCGGGTTTCGACCCGGCCCGGCTCTTCCTCCGACCGGGTGGTGCTGGTGGTTGATGTAGAAGACAAGCCCACCGGCGAAATATCGATTACCGGCGGATACAATTCGGCATCCGGCCCGGTTGCACAGATTTCCTTTTCCGAGAAAAACTTTCTCGGCCGCGGTCAATTTCTGAAGGTGGCCGGCGGCCTTGGTGAAGACGTCACCAATTACAGCCTGGCATTTACCGAACCCTATTTCCTCGGTCGCAGGCTGACTGCCGGGTTCCGCATCGACATCACCGAGTCGACCGAAACCTCGAACCGCAACTATGTTACCAACTCCAGCGTTGGCGAACTATTCCTGGCGGCACCGCTTACCGAGCATGTCATCGGCAAGGTGTTTTATCGCTATGATCAGCAGGACCTGTCGATAGGTACCAGCTTTAAGGATGCTGACACGGACTAATATGCCACGCCAACCCACGTATCCGAGGCATTGCAGCAGGCCGAGGGCGATTGGGTCAAATCTGGTCTTGGCTACCAATTGGTATTTAACACCCTGGACAACACCAAGTCGCCGCGCGAAGGGTTGCACGTCAAGTTCGGCCAGGTCTTTTACGGTGTCGGCGGCGATGCAAATTACTTCAGCAGCGAAATTTCGGCCAGCTACTACAACCTGATCTCGGCTCAGTTTGACCTGGTAGCGATGGTACGTGGCCGCGCCGGCCATATCGCAAATTTTGGTGGCACGTACCGGATTAACGACAATTTTTACAAAGGCGGCAATTCGGTGCGCGGATTTGATTCCTATGGCTTTGGCCCGCGTGACCCGGTTACCGGGGACGCACTGGGCGGGCGCACCTTCTTTGATGCAACGGTTGAACTGCAATTCCCGATGCCGCTATTGCCGGATTCATTCGGCATGCGCGCGGCAATCTTTGCCGATGCCGGCAGCCTGTTTAATCTCGATGGCACCAGCAAGGCACGTGCCCTGGCAGGAGTTTCGGCCGTGACCGATGTTTCGAGTTTGACCGACGAATCGATCCGCGCCTCGGTTGGCGTCGGTATCATCTGGGATTCACCGTTTGGCCCGCTTCGTGCCGACTACGCATTCCCGGTACAAGAACAGCCTTGGGATGATCAGCAGCAATTCCGGTTTGGCGTTAACTCGACATTTTAGGGCATCATGTCCTTTGGCAAGCCTTTGATTGGTCGCCTATTGCGGTCACGCGGTGCAGCCTTTTCTGGAAAATGAAACCATCTGGTGGAAATCCGATCTAACCGATTCAACAAAACGGCACGGCCATGACCGAACCGGCATTTTTCGGCGCTTCTATCCAACACAGTGTTGCTGAATTGGCCGTGATGACCGGTTCGAAGCTGGTCACCCCCGATTTAGCCGAGCGCGCAATTTCCCATGTCGGGCCGATCGAATACGCGCGGCCCGATACCCTGACCTTTCTCGACAATTCGCAATACCGCCGCTTTCTTACAAATACCGGGGCCGGCGCGGTGATCTGTGCATCCAGGTTTAAAGCGGAAGTGCGGCCAGGTTGTGCGGTGCTGATAAACGATCAACCCTACCATGCGTTCGGCAAGGTGTTGGCGGCGCTGTACCCGCGCTCCATGCGCCCCGAGCCGGTGACCGGCGAGACCGGTGTTTCTGATCGCGCGATCATCGCTAAGGGTGTTACCTTGGAAGATGGGGTGATCATCGAGGCCGGAGCTGTGGTTGGCGAGCAGGCCCGGATCGGCCGTGGCAGCAGGGTTCTCGCCAATGCGGTGGTCGGCGCCAACGTGCAAATTGGCCGTGATTGTACCATTGGCATCAATGTTACGTTGACCCATGCGCTGGTCGGCAATCGGGTCACCATTCACGCCAATGCGTCGATCGGCAATGATGGCTTTGGTTATGCGATGGGACCGCAGGGCCATGCCAAAGTGCCGCAAATTGGCCGGGTGGTCCTGCAAGACGATGTGGATATCGGCGCCAGCACCACCATTGATCGTGGCGCCAATCGGGATACGGTGATCGGCGAGGGCACCAAGATCGATAATCTTGTGATGATCGCCCACAATTGCCAGATCGGGCGCCATTGCGTCATTGTCGCTATGACTGGAATGGCGGGCAGTGTGACGATTGAGGATTTTGTTGTGCTGGCGGCAAAGGTCGGCATAAAAGGGCATACAACGATTGGCGCCGGCTCGCAGATTGGCGCTTATTCGGCGATCTATTACGATATACCGCCCGGCAGTAAATTAGCTGGTATACCCGCCCGCCCGGTCCAGCAATGGGTCAAGGAAATTGCGCGGTTCAAGAAAGATGCCGAAACCAGGAATTTTGGAAAATAGCTGGGAAACTGAAATTTGAAAGTTGATCATGGCCGAATTGGAAGAATTGACTACTGTTGATATTAAGGATCTCTTCAAGCTCCTGCCACACCGTTATCCTTTCTTGATGATCGACAAGATCATCAAGATTGATGGCGACCAGTCGGCGGTAGGTATCAAGAATGTTACCAGCAACGAACCGCATTTTCTGGGCCATTTTCCAGCCGAGCCGATCATGCCTGGTGTGCTTGTGATCGAATCGATGGCGCAGACTGCCGGCGCTATTTGCGCCAGGTTGCATATGGTTGGAACGCCAAAACTGGTCTATTTCATGACCGTCGACAACGCCAAATTCCGGCAACCGGTTGTGCCGGGCGATGTGTTGGAGTTGCATGTGAAAAAAATCAAACAGCGGCGCAACATTTTCAAATTCGACTGTGTTGCAATGGTCGGCGCCAAAAAAGTCGCGGAAGCGATTGTCAGCGCCATGATGATCGATCCCGACGGGACCGATACCTGATATGATCCATCCCTTAGCAATCATTGAAGATGGCGCGCAAATCGCTGAAGGCGCTGAAATCGGACCGTTTTGTCACGTCGGTGCCAATGTGGTTGTTGGCGCTGGGGTCAATTTGATATCCCATGTTGCAGTGGCGGGCCATACCCGGATCGGTGCCAACACCAAAGTGTTCCCTTTCGCGTCGCTTGGTCATGAGCCACAGGATCTCAAATATGCCGGTGAACAGACCGAACTGATCATTGGCGACAATTGCCTGATCCGTGAAGGGGTTACCATGAACCCTGGCACCGGTGGCGATAAATCGAAGACCTTGGTTGGCAATGGCTGCGCGTTTCTTGCCAACTCCCATGTCGCCCATGATTGCTTGGTTGGCAATGGGGTAATTTTGTCAAACAACGTCATGTTGGCCGGACATGTGGAAATCGGCAATCATGTGATTGTTGGCGGTGGCGCTGGCATTCATCAGTTCTGCCGGATCGGCAATAACGCGTTTGTCGGCGGCATTGCCGGGGTGGAAAATGACGTGATTCCGTTTGGCATGGCCTTGGGAAACCGCGCCTATCTCGGTGGTTTGAATTTGGTCGGCATGAAGCGGGCAGGGTTTGCCCGGGAGCAAATCCACGGCGTTCGTAAGGCATTTAAGATATTGTGGTCGGGGAACAAACCGGTTGCGGAGATGGTGGAAATAATCGCACAACAATATGCCGACAATGAATTGGTGGCGCAAATTGTTGAATTCGTTAAAGCTTCCGGCGACCGTTCATTGTGCGTTCCGCAATAAGCCGTGCTGTCTACAGGCTCTAGTGGTTCGATTCCAACATTTGCGTCCCGTTGCAACACTTAGGTTTGCAAATGTTGGCATCAAAAGAACCACTAGCAAGATATTAAATCTAGTGGAATTTTTAAATTTGACATTTGACAAACGACGATGCTGCAAATGGGCACCAAATGTCAAATTCATTCCACTAGTGCGTGTCACCCAAAAGTGGGTACCGGTTTTGGGAAAAATGACACGCATAAACAAAGCGATAGCGCGACGAAGCTATTCCAACGCTTCGTGACAAGCGCTAGAAATGCAGCCATGACAAATGCTCCAACCGCAATCGCTATCATCTGTGGCAACGGCGCCATGCCGACCGAGGTGGCCAGCCATTTGCGTGCCACCGGCCGTGAGCCGTTGCTGATCGGCTTGATTGGCGAAGCAGCGCCTGCGATCGAAACGTTTCCGCACGAATATCTCGCCTTCGGCCAGATCGGCAAATTGTACCGGCTGCTGGAAAGCCGCGGCATCAAAACCGTAGTGTTTGCCGGCGGCATCGCCCGGCGCCCCGAATTGTTGGAAATGAAGCTCGATCTGGGTGCTCTGCTCACCTTGCCACGGGTCCTCGGCGCGTTGCTCGGTGGTGACAATTCGGTTTTCGATGAAGTCATCGCTATATTTGAGCAGCGCGGCATCAAGGTAGTGGGTGCACACGAAGTTGCCCCAGGCCTTTTGGCTGGCGAGGGTAAGCTGGCGGGAAGGGCGCCCTCCAAACGCAATATAGGCAATTTACGCGCCGCGCACCGGGCCAGCAAACTGATCGGCTCCCTTGATATTGGTCAGGCGTGCATTGCCATATCTGGACGCATTATTGCGGTTGAAGCCGCAGAGGGTACCGATCTATTGTTGGCGCGGGCCAAGGAGTTGCGTGAGCAAGGTATGATTTCTTATCGCAGAAATGATGGCGTATTGGTCAAGACCATGAAGCCTGGTCAGGACCCACGCATCGATTTGCCGACGATCGGTCCGAATACCATCCTTGCGGTTGCCGAAGCTGGGCTTGCCGGCATCGGCATCGAAGCACAGCGTTCGATTATCATCGACCGCAAAATGACCTTGGCACTGGCCAGCAAGAAGGGCGTGTTTGTATATGGCCTTGCCATCGATTTTTGGGATGGCCAGGATAGGGTCGATGGCTGATCTGCCGCTAAAAATCTATTTCGTGGTCGGGGAGCAGTCGGGAGATGATTTGGGCGCCGGCATCATGGCTGCGTTCGCAAAATCGGCGATAACGGTGCAGCCGGTCGGTCTCGGCGGCCCGCGGTTGGCCGAATATGGCCTAAATTCCCTGTTCGACATTTCCCAATTGTCGGTTATGGGGGTGACGGCTGTGTTAGCCCGCCTGCCGTCCCTGGTTTCACGGGTCTACGAGGTGGTAAAAGACGTCAATCGCGAAATACCAGACGTGTTGGTGATCATCGATAGCCCTGATTTCACCCACGCGGTTGCCAAGCGGGTACGCAAAAGCAACCCTTCGATCCCGATCATCAATTATGTTTGCCCAAGCGTTTGGGCCTGGCGCCAGGGCAGGGCACGCAAGATGGTCGGCTATATTGATCTTGTGCTGGCGTTGCTGCCGTTCGAACCCAAATTGCTGGCCGAACTTGGTGGACCGCCTGCGACCTTTGTCGGCCACCCGCTGGCGCAAAAGGTCATTGATAATGCGGAAAATTCAAAGAAAAAACAGCCGGCAAAGGGCAAAAAAGAGCCCCCCATGCTGGCGATGCTTCCCGGATCAAGAAGCAGTGAGATTTCGCGGCTATTGCCGATTTTTGCAGGCACACTCAGCCTGCTCGAAGAGCGTGGCAATACTATTGAGGCGACCATGTTGGCAGTGCCCCACCTTGAGAGCCAAATCCGTGATGCGGTCGCCGGATGGCGAATCGCACCGACGATTGCATGCGGCGATAATGCAAAAGAACAATTGTTTTCCAACGCCGACATCGCGCTTGCTGCTTCGGGCACGGTGACCCTAGAATTGGCGGTTTACCGGGTGCCGATGGTGGCAACTTATCTGCTCGACCCGGTTGCCAGCCAATTGCAGCGTTGGGTAGGGGCATGGACCGCTTCGCTGCCCAATTTAATCGCCGACTACCCGTTTGTACCGGAGCGTTTCAACGAATTTGCCAAGGCCGGCAATCTTGCCCGCTCGATCGAACGGTTGATTGGCGACACGCCAGAGCGCCAGGCCCAGGAACGTGGGATTGAGCGGGTCGCCAAGCGCATGAAATGCGATCGGCCGGCCGGGGAAGCGGCGATGGCCGAAATCTTGCGTATTTGCGGCCACGTGCGGTCGGCGTAGTCTGCCGGCAGCGGACGTTATCAGCGCTGACTAACTGGCATATATTCGCGGCGCCCATACCCGGTATAGACCTGGCGCGGCCGGCCGATACGCTGTTTGGGGTCTTCGATCATCTCTTTCCATTGCGCGATCCAGCCCACCGTCCGTGCGATAGAGAACAACACGGTAAACATATTGGTCGGAAATCCGAGCGCCTTGAGGGTGATCCCGGAATAGAAATCAATGTTTGGGTAAAGCTTCTTTTCTACAAAATATTCATCGGTTAGAGCGATTTTTTCAAGCTCCATGGCAATATCAAGCAATGGGTCATCCTTGAAACCCATCTCTCCCAACACTTCGTGAGTGGTTGTTTGCATAATGCGTGCGCGCGGATCGTAATTCTTGTAGACCCTATGCCCGAAACCCATCAATCGGAACGGATCGTCTTTGTCTTTGGCACGGGCAATGAATTCCGGTATCCGGTCAGGCGTACCAATTTCTTCTAGCATGCCAAGTGCTGCTTCGTTGGCGCCACCATGGGCAGGTCCCCACAAACAGGCGATGCCGGCGGCGATGCAGGCGAACGGATTGGCACCCGAAGAACCGGCCAATCGCACGGTCGAAGTCGAGGCATTTTGCTCATGATCTGCGTGTAGGATAAAGATGCGGTCCATGGCTTTGGCCATAACCGGACTTACCTTGTAGTCGTCCGTTGGCACGGCAAAACACATGTGCAGGAAGTTGGCGGCATAGCCAAGCTCGTTGCGCGGATAAACGAATGGTTGGCCGATATGGTATTTGAACGCCATGGCGGCAATGGTCGGCATTTTCGAGATCATTCTCAGCGAAGCGATCATCCGCTGGGTCGGGTCGGAAATGTCGGTCGAGTCGTGATAAAACGCCGACAGCGCGCCAACTACGCCGCACATGATCGCCATCGGGTGCGCATCACGACGAAATCCGGTGAAAAACCGCGACATCTGGTCATGCAGCATGGTGTGATGGGTCACACGATAGTCAAAATCGGATTTTTGCGCACGGGTTGGCAATTCCCCATAAAGCAGCAGATAGCAGGTCTCCAGATAGTCGCCCTGTTCGGCTAATTGCTCAATCGGATAGCCGCGGTGCAGCAAAACCCCTTCGTCGCCGTCAATAAAGCTAATATCGCTGTCGCAGGATGCTGTGGAAGTGAAGCCGGGATCGTAGGTGAAAATCCCCCCGTCACGGTACAACCCGCTAACATCAATGGCATCAGGACCTACGGTCGGTACGTGGACATCAAGTTCGTAGCTGTGACCATCATAGGTCAAAGTCGCTTTCTTTTCAGTCATTAGCGCACCTCATAGTATTGGTTACGTCCGCCTCATCACCGGAATTTCAAGTTCCGATGCGGTTGCACGACGTGCCAGTTTTTTTAAATTTGCCGCATAAGCTACTAAGGTCGTAACCGACGGCAAATGCCGTCGCGCCCATTTGTCGGCTAGCGAAATGCTGGCCTTTAGCTATCCGATTTCGCGGTTACAGACAAGTCGGACAAAGGTCCTATGGCGTTCTGCCGCAATATTGAGGTAGATTATTTGGTGAACGCGCGGGCGGCATCTTGCATACGGGCGATGCTTTCTTGGCGCCCTAAAACCGCCATCACCTCAAATACCCCTGGCGAAACTGTGCGCCCGGTAAGCGCACAACGGATCGGCTGTGCGACTTTGCCGAGCTTCAAATCGGCCGCATCGGCAAATTCGCGCACGCCAGCCTCGATTGCTTCTGGCGACCAATCGGCAATTTCGCTGAGCCGGGCCGCCAGGTTGCCAACGGTTTGCGCGCCGCCATCGGCCAAGATATGCTCGGCCTTTTCGTCATATGCCAATGGCCGCACAGCAAACAAGAAGCGAGAGCTGTTGGCCAACTCAGTCAGCGTTTTAGCCCGTTCTTTCAGGCCGGGCATCGCTGCTATTAGTTTCCCCCGGTGGTCATCAGTAAATTTTTCCGGCAGGCCGTCGACCGGCAGGAATGGCAATTGGTTGATCAGTGTATCGCTCAATTCGGTATCGTTAGTGTTGCGGATATAGTGTCCGTTCAAATTTTCCAGTTTGGCGAAATCAAATCGAGCTGCCGCCTTACCAATGCCGGGAAGGTCGAAATAGTCGATCATTTCCGCCAGCGACAATATCTCATCGTCGCCATGGGCCCATCCAAGACGCACCAGATAGTTGCGCAACGCCTGTGGCAAATATCCCATCTCGCGATAGGCTTCAGCGCCGAGCGCACCATGGCGCTTCGACAATTTCGCGCCGTCGGGACCGTGGATCAAGGGAATGTGCGCCATCGCCGGGATCGACCAGCCTAGTGCCGCGTAGATTAATTGCTGGCGTGCGGCGTTGGTCAAATGGTCATCGCCACGGATAATATGGCTAACCCCCATGTCGTGGTCGTCGACTACTACCGCCAGCATATAAGTGGTGCTTCCATCCGAACGCAGCAACACCAGATCGTCCAGGTCCTTGTTGGCAAATGTGACGTTGCCCTGCACCTGATCGCGAACAATCGTTACCCCTTCACGCGGAGCTTTGAGCCGGATTGCTGGCGCCACGCCATTCGGCGCATCTTGCGCCGGCCGGTCGCGCCAGCGCCCGTCATAGCGCGGCGGCAAACCGTTGGCGCGTGCGTTTGCGCGCATCTCGGTCAATTCCTGCGGCGTCGCATAACACGGATAGGCGTTGCCGGTTTCCAGCAACTTTTCGCCGATTTCGCGGTGGCGAGCCTGGCGTGCGTGCTGCGAAATCGGCTCGCCATCCCAATCGAGCCCGAGCCACGACAGCCCGTCAAGAATGGCGGCAACGGCCGGGTCGGTGGAGCGCGCGCGGTCCGTGTCCTCGATCCGAAGCAGCATCTTTCCGCCTTTCGCCTTTGCGTACAACCAGTTGAACAAAGCGGTGCGGGCACCGCCAATGTGCAAGAAACCGGTCGGCGAGGGGGCAAATCGAGTAATGACGGGTGCGGTCATTGTAAATGGTCTTTGTGTTTGAGGCATCAGTGGCAGCTAAGGCGAACGCGGGATTTGCCCTGATCACCAAGCGGGATGTACCATATTGGCGTTGGGGCACAAGTTCGGGTTTCGGGCAACAGGGTACGGCCGGCTGAATGGGCGAGGAAAAACGACCTTTAGAAACTGACAGGCTGGGGGTCGATCAACATTTGGCGCCATCGCGGCGGCGCTATTTTGCCCCTTATCGCGTACCCCTATTGACCGCCATTGGCTTGCGGGTCGGACAATTGGTTCACGCCATCGGCGATGATTTGGCGCACGAACGCGAGATCGGCAGTGTCGCCAACTTCGCACCGGTGGCCTTTGCGTTGGGCGTGGCATTGTATTTCGCCGCACCAGCCGAACCGTTGGTTGGCGTGCTGGTGCTGGCTGCGGGGTTGCCGATGATCGCGGTCTGGCGCATGCGCGATCACGGGCCGGGTTATTTGTTTTTGCTGGCCGTGGCATTGGTCTTTACCGGCATGGCGTCGGCTAAGGTTCGGACCGACTGGCTGAGCGCACCAACGTTGAAAAACCAAATCACCGCTGAAATGTCGGGCATGGTGATCGAACAAGACCGCAATACGCGCGCCCGGCCCCGCTATCTGGTGCGGGTTATTTCGATCAAGGGCGTGGCCGGTTCCATGCTGCCACACTATGTTCGCCTCAGTGCCACCGCCAAACATCGGTTAATTACCCCTGGTGAAGCGATTTCCGGGCTGGTGCGCATCCGCCCGGTTTCCGGCCCGGCCTATCCAGGTGGTTATGATTTTTCCCGCGCGTTTTTCTTTCGCCGCATAGGTGCCAGCGGGTTTTTTCTCGGTGCGCCGAAGACCGGGGGCGATGCGGTACTATCAGTCACCAATCCTCGGTTGGTAATTTTGACCATCGGCGAGCGATTGCGGATCGTCATCAATCGATCGCGCATGGCGCTTGGTGTCCGCATCCGCGACACTTTGCAGGGCGAAGCCGGTGATGTGGCAGTGGCGTTAATCAATGGCGACCGTAGCGGTCTTGATCCAAAAACCGTGGAGCGTCTGAGAGCCACTGGTCTTGCCCACATATTGGCGATATCGGGCTTGCACATGGCGCTGGTCACCCTGACCGTGGTCGGCGCGCTGCGTTTCCTGTTCGCCCTGATGCCGGACATCGCCACCAGATATCCGGTGAAAAAATGGGCGGTTGCCGGTGGATTTGCCGCCGCGACCGGTTATTTGGCGCTTTCCGGCGCCGGTATCGCCACTCAGCGCGCCTGGATCATGATCTCAATTGTGCTGCTGGCAGTGTTGATGGACCGGCGGGCATTGACTATGCGCAGTGTTGCGATCGCTGCGTTGGTGATTTTGCTGCTAACCCCCGAGGCGCTGCTTCAACCGGGCTTTCAGATGTCGTTTGCGGCGGTCGCAGCACTGGTCGCGGGTTATGAGGCTTGGCGTCTTAGGGCCCGCCGGGAACCCGACATTTTGTTTACTGGCATGTTGGGAACCGCAACAAAATATCTTGGCGGCATTGCCATGACATCGTTGATCGCCGGATGCGCCACCGCATTGTTTGCTGCCTATCATTTCCACGCAGTTGCACCGCTCGGCTTGGTCGCCAATTTGCTGGCGATGCCGGTAGTGTCATTGGCGATCATGCCGCTAGCGGTGGTGTCGATTGTCTTGTTACCGTTTGGATATGAAGCGGTAACATTGCCTGCGATGGGGTGGGCAATCGAAATCGTGCTTGCGATCGCACAAAAAATTGCAGCGATCAGCGGCGTTGGAATTACCGGACTGATTCCGTTTCATCTGTTTATGATCGCGGTCGCCGGGCTCGCGATCCTGACCCTGGCGACCACGCGGCTGCGCTTGATTGGGGTGCCGCTGGTGCTGGCAATCCTGGCCGCGCCAATGTGGCGCCAGGCGCCAGATGCATTGATTTCCCAGGACGGGCGCACGATTGCATTGCGACAAAGCGACGGCCGCTATGGGTTGGTCTATCCGCGCCGTGGTAAATTTATCACCGACATATGGCTTAGGGCGTATTCGAAAGGGGCGGCATCTGAGCGTTCGGTTACACTAACGTGTGACACGCTCGGCTGCACCGCCAAAGGCGACGCTCTGACCGTGGCAATTCCACAAAACAATGGCGCGCTTACTGATGATTGCCGTCTTGCTGATGTGGTGGTCGCACACCGTTTGTTTGGGGCCGCCTGTCCGCCGGGATCACCAGCGCGACTGATCAGCTACCATGATTTTCGTGCAAACGGCGCTCACGCGGTGTTCATGCAGGCAAACGGCATTACTATAAATACCGCGCACCAAACCCGGTCGCGGCCGTGGCAACAGCATCGCCAGCAATCGCCTCCTGCAGATTAGCTTCTTTCCTGTTTAAATGGGATCGTTTGAACCCAAGCATTTTTTGTTCCGGCAACAAGCGCTAGCGCTTGTCACGAAGCGTTGGAATAGCTTCGTCGCGCTATCTGTTTGTTTTGTCGTGTATTCTTGTCCGAAAACCGCTACACACTTTTCGGGAATACGCTCTAGCGCTTGTCACCAAGCGTTGGAATAGTTTCATCGCGCTATCTGTTTGTTTTGTCGCGTATTCTTATCCGAAAACCGGTGCCCACTTTTCGGGAATACGCTTAGCGCTTGTCACGAAGCGTTGGAATAGTTTCATCGCGCTATCTGTTTGTTTTGTCGCGTATTCTTGTCCGAAAACCGCTGCACACTTTTCGGGTATACGCGGGCCGCTTTTTTCCTGTCGCGTATTCTTATCCGAAAACCGCTACACACTTTTCGGGAATACGCTTAGCGCTTGTCACGAAGCGTTGGAATAGTTTCATCGCGCTATCTGTTTGTTTTGTCGCGTATTCTTATCCGAAAACCGGTACCCACTTTTCGGGAATACGCTCTAGCGCTTGTCACGAAGCGTTGGAATAGTTTCGTCGCGCTATCTGTTTGTTTTGTCGCGTATTCTTGTCCGAAAACCGCTACACACTTTTCGGGAATACGCTTAGCGCTTGTCACCAAGCGTTGGAGTAGCTTCGTCGCGATATCTGTTTGTTTGTGCGTGTCACCCAAAACCGGTATCCATTTTTGGGTGACACGTGATAGGCCATTGCGCCAGCTTGGCGCGTGGCAGCAGCCAGTACCAGAACCAACAATCAATAGCGGCGCATCAACCCAACCAACTTGCCCTGCACTTTGATCCGGTCGGGGCCAAAAATCCGCGTTTCATAGGACGGGTTGGCCGCTTCAAGCGCGATCGAGGCACCCTTGCGCCGGAACCGTTTCAGCGTCGCCTCTTCATCATCGACCAGGGCCACAATTATATCGCCGGGATCGGCATTCGATGCGTTCTTGATCACCACCGTATCGCCGTCGAAAATGCCAGCATCGACCATCGAATCACCGCGCACTTCAAGCGCATAATGTTCGCCTGAACCGATCATATCGGCAGGGATTGAGATCATGTGGCTGGTATCCTGGATCGCGGTAATCGGCGTACCGGCGGCGATCCGGCCCATCACCGGCACCTTGACCCCACTATCTGCCGGTTGTTGCGCCTGCAAGGCGGCCCTACCACCACGATTGCCGCCCTCTATCACACTCGGTGAAAAGCCGCGCCGCGCCGCCGGGCTGGGCACATAGGATTCTGGCAATTTGACCACTTCCAGTGCCCGCGCCCGATTGGCCAGGCGGCGAATGAAACCACGCTCTTCAAGTGCACTGATCAAACGGTGAATGCCCGATTTCGATTTTAAATCAAGCGCATCTTTCATTTCCTCGAATGAAGGCGGTACGCCACTTTCTTTCGTGCGTTGATGAATGAACATGAGAAGCTCATGTTGCTTTCTGGTTAGCATTTCCGCCAGCCTCCGAATCGTGTGCGAAACAAAACGCGAACAAACCATATATGTTCGATTAATGTTCCACAAGGGTAAATTTTGTCTTACGTAATCGAAGAGGAGCCAAGCGGCATTACCTGGACTGTGTCGCCGACTTTGGCCGGTGCCGCGTCAACCGGTCTTATGAGCAAGCCATCGGCATGGGCGATGTTGCGCAGCAGGGATGAATCTTGATTGCCGAATGGTTCGGCCAACAAGGAGCCGTCTCTAGCGCGGGTCAGGGTCGCGCGCATGAAATCCTGGCGCCGGCCATTGGCGGGCAACTCGCTCTTGAGGCGGGCATCCACTGTATCAATAGCCGGTGAAACCACCCGGCCGGCTAGCGCGCGCACCAGCGGATCGAGAAAAACCAGCCCGGTTACCAGGCAGGAGGCCGGATTTCCTGGCAGGCCGAGAAACCGGGTTGTACCCTTGGCGCCAAAAATCATCGGCTTGCCGGGCCGCATGGCAATGCGCAAGAATTTGAAGTGAAAACCGCAAGCCTGCATCACCGGCTTGACCAGATCGTGGTCGCCCACCGATGCACCGCCAAGGGTGACGATGATATCGGCATTTTCGCCAAGCGCGGTTGCAATCGCATCGCTCAGGGCTTGATCGGTGTCGCGCACGATGCCGAGATCGCGTGCCACGCCACCGGCATTTGCAACGATTGCCGCTACACCAAGACCGTTGGAAGCGACAATCTGATCCGGCCCCGGTTCGGTGCCCGGCGCCACCAATTCGTCGCCGGTGGCGATCAGCGCCACCAATGGACGACGCACAACCGGCAATTGGTCATGGTTCATCGCCGCCGCCAGACAGAGCGCCGCCGGTTTTAAAGGCGCGCCACGGCGCAGCAACACGTCACCGGTGGCGAAATCAAACCCGGCCGGCCGGATATAGCGTCCCTGGTCGGCACCCTGTTTGACAACGACCTGGTCGCCATCGGCTTCGGTATTTTCCTGAATGACGATTGCATCGGTACCGCCCGGCACTGGTGCACCGGTAAAAATGCGCACCGCATCGCCGGGCCCAAGCGTACCGCCAAACCTGTGACCAGCCGCCGCCACCCCGATAACCCGCAAATTTACCGGCACCTTAGCCACATCGACGGCACGCACCGCAAAGCCGTCCATGGCGCTGGCATCGAAGGGCGGCTGGGTACGGGTTGCGGTTAAATCGGCAGCCAATATCCGGTTTGCGCATTCGGCAATGGGAACATTTTCGAGTGCATGCGGCTTGGCACCATCGAGCACCATTTTTCGGGCGCTTTCGACCGGGATCAGCGTCACCGGCCGGCCTCTCCAGGCTCTATTCCGGGCCTGCTCCAGTCGCCGGATATGCCGCCCGATTTTTCGACCAGCCTTATATCGGTTATCTGCATGGCGCGGTCGATTGCTTTTGCCATGTCGTAGATTGTCAAACAGGCAGCAGAAACCGCAGTCAGCGCTTCCATTTCGACACCTGTTTTGGCAGTGACGATCGCCGTCGCCTCGACCACAAGCCCTGGCAGATCGTTGTTGGCGGTGATGTCGAGCGCGACTTTTTCCAGCGCCAAAGGGTGGCACAGCGGTATTAATTCATGGGTGCGTTTAGCAGCCATGATGCCGGCAATGCGCGCGGTGGCGATCACATCGCCTTTCTTAGCGGCACCATCGCGGATCGCGGCCAAGGTTTCGGGCCGCATGATTACCTTGCCGCTGGCGCGGGCGATACGCCTGGTTATCTTCTTGTCTCCGACATCGACCATGTTGGCCGCTCCGGATTGGTCGATATGGGTAAGGTTGGTCATGTCGGTTTCAGCAATCATTGATCAGGCGGCGGCGGTTTGCGGCGCCAGCAAGGCGGCGGTGGCGGCGGCAACGTCATTTTGCCGCATCAGGCTTTCGCCGACCAGGAAGGCACCGATCGAGGCTTTCATCAGCCGGTCGAGATCAGCCCGCGAATGGATCCCGCTTTCGCCCACCAATATCCGATTGGCCGGTGCCAAGGGTGCCAGACGCTCGGCAACGCTTAGATCGGTGACAAATGATTTCAGATCACGATTGTTGATCCCGAGCAGGCGCGAATTCAGCCGCGCCGCCCGTTCCAGTTCGATTTCGTTGTGCACTTCGACTAGAACGTCCATGGCGTGTTCCAGGGCGGTTTCTTCCAGCGCCTTGGCAGTGTCGTCATCAACCGCCGCCATAATGACCAAAATACAATCGGCGCCCATCGCCCGGGCCTGGTGCACCTGGTAGGGTTCGTAGAGGAAATCCTTGCGCAGCACTGGTAGATCGCTCGCCGCACGGGCGGCGATTAAAAACTCTGGCGCACCTTGAAACGACGGGGTGTCGGTTAGAACCGAAAGGCAGTCGGCGCCACCTGCCTGATAGGCGCGGGCAAGGGCAGGCGGGTCGAATTCGGCCCTGATCAATCCCTTAGACGGGCTGGACTTTTTGATTTCGGCGATCAGCGCCGGCTGACCGCTCTTTATTTTGTGCTCCAATACTGCGGCAAATCCGCGAAGCGGCGGTGCGTCAAGCGCCCGGGCCTTTAATTCGGCAAGCGGCAGGGCAGATTTGGCTGCTTCGATTTCGCGCCGCTTATAGGTTTCGATTTTCGCCAGGATGTCGGTCATGTTAGCGCTCGTCCACCGCCAGGTTGGAGATTTCCTTCAGTTTTTCCAGGGATGCCATTGCCTGGCCGCTAGTGATCGCCTGGCGTGCCAGTCCCATGCCGTCCAGCAAATCTTTGGCTTTGTCGGCGACCACCAGTGCGGCAGCAGCGTTCATCAACACCATATCGCCATAGGCACTTTCGGTGCCTTCCAGAACTTCGCGAAGCGCTGAGGCGTTATGGGCCGCATCGCCGCCGATAATCTGTTCGAAAGGATGGGTGGCAACGCCGCATTGCTTTGGAGTAATTTCCAGATCGCGGACCTCGCCGTTCTCCAAGATACTTATTTTGGTCGGACCGGTCACAGTGATCTCGTCAAGCCCATCGCCATGCACGACCCAGACCTTATCCGATCCAAGACGACCTAGGGTTTGCGCCACTGGTTCGACCCATTGCGGCGCGAACACACCGACCAGCTGACGCTTGACGCCGGCAGGGTTGGAAAGCGGCCCGAGCAAGTTGAAGATGGTCCGGGTTCCAAGCTCCACTCGGCTTGGGCCGACATGACGCATGGCGGCGTGATGGTTCGGCGCGAACATGAAGCCTAACCCGGCCTCGCGGATACAACGGGCAATTTGTTGCGGTTTGATTTCGATATTAACACCAAGCGCGGTAAGTGTATCCGCAGCACCCGAAAGCGACGACAACGCCCGGTTGCCGTGTTTGGCGATCGGCACTCCGGCACCGGACGCAACGAACGCGGCGCAGGTCGACACATTGTACGACCCTTTTGCATCCCCACCGGTGCCGACAATATCGATTGCGTTCGCAGGGGCGTTAACGACCAACATTTTCTCGCGCATCACCGAAACCGCGCCGGCCAGTTCGTTGACGGTTTCTCCCTTGACCCTCAGCGCCATCAGCAACCCGCCGACCTGCGACGGGGTAGCTTCCCCCGACATCAAAACGTCAAAAGCCGCTTTGGCCTCTTCGCGGGTAAGATCCTCACCGCTGGCGACCTTGTTGATATGTCCCTTGATGGTGTCCATGGTGTTTTCCGGCAATATGGCCCTACGTCAGTAACTCAGCGCTATCTCTAACGCGGAACGGTTGATCCGCACCGTTTCGCGGGTCTGTAGGTCGCTCAACAATTGAGACAACAGATCGTCGACGATCGATTGCTGCAATTGTAGTTTTTCTGCGTCACCGACTTCGCCTTGACCGGGCGCGGTGCTAAGGATTTCGGTCGCCACCACCAGCAAATTCGACCCATCTTTGGTAGCCGGCGCGACCGCCGGTGTGTTGATCGTGCTGGCAAACGCTGCCGCGATTGCCGCCGGCGACAAAACATTGCTGCTGGTCGAACGCACAACCCCTTCGATCTGATCGACAGTCGGCAGCACGCCTTTAACGGTCTGAGCAATTGCCAGTTCCAGCGAACCGCCGGTGGCGACCGCATCCTTGATGTCGTGGGCGAGTTTGCCGGTCTCGGCGGCAATCTCGGCGGCTATCCAGTCGGCGCGAACGGTTTCCAGCATTTCGTCGAGCGCGCGCGCACGCTCCGGTGTGATCTTCAGCACTTCGAACCACACGAATTCGCTCAAATTGGCGTTGAGTGGATTGGTCTCGACCCCGACTTCGGTCTCAAACGCTTCGTTTAGCAATTGCGATGAATTAGGAATATCGCTGATGATCTCGCCGGTGGGCGTTTGTGCAGTGCGGTCTATTGCGTCGATAATCCGGTAGTCGAGTTTTTGGCTGGCCGCCGCCACTTTGAGCGGATCACCGGCTGCCCGATTGTCTTCAATTGCGTCATGGGCATCAAACACCGCGTCCTGCGCCAATTCGAGCGCCAGCGCTTTTCTGATCTCGTCCTCAACCTCGGCAAAGGGCGGTGCCTGGGAAGCCACGATCTCGGTAATCCGCAAGATCACTGGTCCAAACGCACCGTCAACAATGCCGCTTGGGGTGTTGAGATCCAAGGCGAACGCAGCGTTGCGCAAATTAATATCGGGCACTTCGCTCGATGCCAACAGGCCTATATCTGCGGCATTTGCCGTCAACCCACGTTCGTGCAAAATCGTATCGAAGAGTTCGCCGGCGGCAAGACGATCATGGGCTAATTGTGCTTCGGTACTGTCGGCAAATAAAATTTGCTGGATGCGGCGCCGTTCCGGCTGGGCAAAATTGTCTTTTTGTTCCTGGTAACGTTCGCGTGCATCCGCCTCGGCAACGCTTGCCGGATCGATGATCGAGCCCGGTGTCAAATGCACAATGGCAAGTTTGCGATATTGCGGCGCCTTATAGCGCTCGCTGTTGGTGGCAAAGTAGCTTTCCAGTTCGGCTTCAGTCGGTTCGGGCATTGCTTCCAGCGCCGATGCGTCAATCTCGACATAGGCGATGGTTCTGCGCTCGGTGCGGTGGCGCTGAGCTGCATCAAGAAAGGCCCTTGGCACATCAAAACCATTGGCGGCCGCATCAATGATTTGCGAACGGATCGCTGCCAGTTCCTGTTCGCGGACATATTGTTCTTCACTCATGCCGACCCGGCGTAGCGCGAATGCCAATTCCTCGCGGCTAAACCGGCCCGATGCATCGCGAAACGAGGCTTCCCTACCTATCATCTGCGCCAGGCGTTGGTCGGACAAGCCAAGTCCCATGGCCCGTGAATTTTCGTTGAGCAAGGCGCTGGTTGTCAGTTGTGAGATTACCGCAGCTTCGACGCCAAACAATTGTGCCTGTTCGCGGGTTAGCCTGCGGCCCACCTGTTGGGAGACCGCATTGAGGCGTTGATCATAGGCGAGCCGAAATTCAGTCAATCCGACCTTGGTCTCGCCGACCTCGATCACATAGGCACCGCTACGGCTGGCGACGATGTCGGATATGCCCCAAACGGCGAAACTGGCCACCAATAGGCCGATGAATATTTTGGCGACGACGCCGCCTACGCTTTTGCGTAACAATTCAAGCATGTTGTTTTCCACAGCCTGGCCATCGCTACCGTTTGCACAAGGCAATCGGTCCGACAACAGGAATACCCGGCGTTGATATATGTCCGAATTCTGCTAGGCAACACTGCAATTCGACAGACAAGCGATTGGAGCAATTCACATGACGCCGGGAATACGACCGCTGATAGCGGGTAATTGGAAAATGAACGGCCTGCGCGCAACGCTAAAAGAGCTGGTCGCGATTGAAGAAGCCCATGATGTGAACGCCCAAAAGAAGTGCGACGTGCTGGTTTGTGTGCCGTTCACCCTGCTTTATCCTGCGAGCGAGGTAGCGCTGGGCAGCAAGGTGGCGATCGGTGCGCAAAATTGCCATGCGGCGACCTCAGGTGCCCATACCGGTGAGATTTCCGCCGCGATGGTCGCCAATTGTGGCGCGACCCAGGTAATTGTCGGCCATTCCGAGCGCCGCGCCGACAATGGCGAGACCAGTATGTTGGTGTGCGCCAAGGCGGTTGCAGCGATTGAAAATCAGTTGATCGCGATCATTTGCGTTGGTGAGACCGAGGCTGAACGCAAATCAGGCCGCACCCTTGATGTTATCGGCGAACAGATTGCCGGTTCCGTTCCCGATGCGGCAACCAGCAAAAACACCGTGATTGCCTATGAACCGGTATGGGCGATCGGCACCGGTTTGACCCCGACCCTCGACGATGTGGCTGAGGTGCACAGGTTTTTGCGCGGAAAATTGTCAGACCGGTTTGGCGCCGCCGGTGCCAATATGCGTTTGCTGTATGGTGGGTCGGTAAAACCGGACAATGCGGGCGAATTGCTCGCTGTCGGCAATGTTGATG
Source organism: Rhizobiaceae bacterium (assembly GCA_965248715.1). Classification (GTDB taxonomy): domain Bacteria; phylum Pseudomonadota; class Alphaproteobacteria; order Rhizobiales; family Rhizobiaceae; genus CBDFKB01. Next base: position 1,285,332 of record CBDFKB010000008.1, on the reverse strand, counting down.
GCGCGCTGGTCGGCGGCGCTAGCCTCAAAGCGGACGATTTCAACGCAATTATTGCCGCATGCCCGTGACAGATATCGAAAATTTTGGTCGAAATAACCCCTAATGTTGCTTTCCTTGCCGGCAATCATCATATAGAAGCCCGGCGAGCGCCGGCTCCGCCGACCGGCAACGAAAACTGCGGAATAAACAATGGAAACCGTCATTATTGTAATCCACCTGATGGTGGTGTTGGCCATGATTGTGGTCGTGCTGTTGCAGCGTTCCGAAGGCGGGGCGTTGGGTATTGGCGGCGGCGGCGGTGGCGGTCTGATGACGGCGCGCGGCGCGGCCAATGCATTGACACGTACCACGGCTATTTTGGCGGTATGTTTCTTTGCTACCTCGATTACCTTGACGGTTATGGCGCGGGTAGGAGGCACTGACGCCGATATCCTTGACCAAATCCCGATCGAGAGCCAAACCGGGGCCGAGGGCGGCATTTTGGATCAGTTGCGTGAAGAAAGCGGTGCACCAGCCGCGCCGGCAACAAACCAGAGCGGCGTTCCGACCACCCAATAGGGCAAGCCAAACCGCTTAGAAATCACATCATCAACCTAAATTTCCAATATTGGAAATTCTTTGCTGGTCGAATCGACCAGGTTAGGCTATCGGTCAAATCCCATGGCGCGGTACGTATTTATTACTGGCGGCGTGGCTTCCTCGCTGGGAAAAGGGCTTGCATCAGCAGCGCTTGGCGCGTTGCTGCAAGCGCGTGGATATAAAGTCCGACTGAGGAAACTCGACCCCTATCTCAATGTCGATCCCGGCACTATGTCGCCCTATCAGCACGGCGAATGTTTTGTCACCGATGACGGAGCCGAAACCGACCTCGATCTTGGCCACTATGAACGGTTTACCGGACGCGCGGCCAACCGCATGGACAACATCACCACCGGTCGCATCTATCAAGAAATCATCGCCAAGGAACGGCGCGGCGACTATCTGGGCAGCACCGTTCAGGTCATTCCCCATGTAACCAATTACATCAAGGAGTTCATCCTTGAGGGCAATGAGGGGTTCGATTTCGTATTGTGCGAAATTGGCGGCACGGTCGGCGATATCGAAGGGTTGCCGTTTTTCGAATCAATCCGTCAGCTCGGCAACGACCTGGACCGTGGCAAGGCGATCTATATTCACTTGACCTTGATGCCGTATATCGGTGCCGCCGGCGAACTAAAGACCAAGCCAACCCAGCACTCGGTCAAGGAATTGCGTTCGATCGGCATTCAACCGGATATATTGCTGGTGCGGGCCGACCGCGAAATTCCTGAAGTCGAGCGGCGAAAATTGTCGCTATTTACCAATGTGCGCGAAAGTGCGGTCATCCAGGCGCTCGATGCCTCTTCGATCTATGATGTGCCGATGGCCTATCACCGCGAGGGGCTGGACGCTGAAGTGTTGGCCGCATTCGGCATTGATCCAGCACCAGAACCACGCATGGAAACCTGGAACGCGATTTCCGAGACCATCCACAATCCGGAAGGCGAGGTGACGATCGCAATCGTCGGCAAATATACCATCCTCAAGGATGCCTATAAATCGCTGATCGAAGCACTTGGCCATGGCGGCATAGCCAACAAAGTGCGGGTCAAACTGGAATGGATCGATTCGCAAGTTTTTGAATCGGAGGACCCGACCCCACATCTGGCCGGCGTTAACGGCATCTTGGTACCGGGCGGGTTCGGCGAGCGCGGCGCCGCCGGCAAGATCGAAGCGGTGCGTTTCGCACGCGAACACAAGGTGCCATATTTCGGCATTTGTTTCGGCATGCAGATGGCAGTGGTCGAGGCGGCGCGCAATCTGGTTGGCATCAAGGGCGCGTCATCGACCGAGTTTGGGCCGTGCAAGGAGCCGGTGGTTGGCTTGATGACCGAATGGCTCAAAGGCAACGAATTGGAAAAACGCGGCTTTGATAGCGATCTTGGCGGCACTATGCGGCTTGGCGCCTATCCGGCCCACTTGGCCGAAGAAAGCCGGATCGCGGCGATTTACGGCAGCACGGAAATTTCCGAGCGGCACCGGCACCGCTATGAAGTCAATCGCGATTACTTGCAGCAATTGGAAACCGGCGGCCTGCGCTTTGCCGGCATGTCGCCGGACGGCGTGTTGCCGGAAACCGTGGAACTAGCGCAAGACACCCATCCCTGGTTTATCGGCGTGCAATTCCACCCAGAGCTAAAATCCCGGCCATTTGCGCCGCACCCATTATTTCTCAGTTTCATTGCCGCTACGGTTGAGCAGTCACGCTTGGTCTGACCGATTGACTGTGTTTTTGATTTACAAATGTAAAGCAGTTTTAGAACAAAAATTGAACATTCATGCCGGCCATGCTATAACTACCCAAACGAGGGAAGGCCATGACATTCAACAGCAATTGCGACCGGATCGGGTTTGGTAGTACGGTAGTTGGAATTATCGGCGTTGCTTCAATCATTCTTGGTCTGCTGGCAGTGATGCCAGAACTAGCCAATGCGGGCGATATCGTCACCGCATCCTTGTCACCAAACATGTCAGCACGCAACGATAACGCCTTTCGCGGCACTCACAGTGCCAAACCGCGCCTTAATAAACCAATCATCGATGGCGACAGATGGCGCACCGCCCAATTGACCAATGTGTGCACATTTTCGTCTGAAAGCATCGATTGCGGCGATGACGAATCCTGCATTCCCTGCGACAAATATGGTGTGAATTTGTGCTGCAAAATCTATGCCATGGACCAATGTTTCGAAATGTGTGCGTTAGACTGAATGTGTTTATCAAGGAGCAAGGAGGAACAGCCATGAGCCGGAAAATGCGAAACGTGATTATTGGCTACGCGATTGTAATGTTGTCGGTATCTGCCGGCCATGCCGGGCAGGCGACAACCGCCGAACAACTTTCCAACCTTCTGGCGTCGCTAAAAAATCCGGACGCCAAAATGACACCGATCCCTGGCAAACGCTCCAAAGCCCAGCGGATTGCCCAATCGCAGCGTGAAGAATGCCCGGTTAACAGCGGGCTGTGGTGCGGAGACTCGGTACCCTACTGCTATTTTTGCGATAATGAATATTGGTGCTGCTGGACTTCCGAAGTTTGGCGCTGCTGCAATAATTAGCGGGCTTTGATTTTAAAACACATAATGTTGTACAGGGTAATGGCCGGATCCAAGACTGAATAGCGCTTGCTTTGCTGGCGGCTGTCGTAATAATATTTGCGTGGGGCAGCAAAGGGCATCGCGATGCGAACGCCGCTGGACAATTTGTTCCGTCATCAGGGCTTTGATCCAGCGTTGCTGCCTGCACCGCCATTCGTTGTTGACGAGATGGGCTGGTTTTCCAAACATCTTGACGAGCACCTGCCGCCAAAACGGGGCCTTGGCGGCAATCTGCTGATCGCCACCTGGAACATTTTCCATTTCAAATCTTTGACCAAGATGTGGATCACGCCACCCCAATCCGATCTCAGTCCCAAGCGTGACTATCGTAGCTTGTGGGTGATCGCGGAAATCATCTCCAGGTTCGACATCGTGGCGCTGCAAGAGGTCGGTGGCGATCTACGGGCGCTTAGATATCTGATCCATATTTTAGGGCCGCGGTGGAATTTTCTTGTCAGCGATGTTTCGGCCGGCAGCCACAACAATTATGAACGACTGGCTTATCTGTTCGACACTAGCCGGGTTAGCCTATCGGGGCTTGCCGGCGAAATCGTCATTCCCGATCATGATCACGCCAAATACGGGTTGAGTGAAGATAGTTTCAAGAAACAATTCGCGCGCAGCCCTTATGCGGTCAGTTTCCGCTCGGATCTTACCACCTGCATTTTGGTCACCGTTCATATCGATTTTGGCGATGTGGCCAAAGAGCGGTTGCCGGAAATCAGGGCGTTGGCGCGCTGGCTGGCCGATTGGGCCGGAGACGTAAACACCTACCACCATAATTTGATTACGCTTGGCGATTTCAATTTGGAGCGCTCCAATAGCGAGCTATATCAGGCGTTCGAGGAACACGGGCTTTCGGTGCCATATCTATTGCATGCCCATCCGCGCACGATCTATGGCCACAAGAGCAGTGCGGAAAAGAAGAGCTATCACGACCAGATCGCCTGGTTCGCCGACGACAAGGACCGCAAATTGGTTGGTATCGAATGTGTTGATGGTGGTATCGTCGATTTTGTCGGCCGGGTACTGGTAGAACTCAATTTAAAAAAGCGCAGCCTTGCTGCGCGAATTTCGGATCACTATCCGCTGTGGGTCGAGTTTCGCCCGAAAACCAATTAACGGCCGTTGACATTCATCATCAATTGTTGGTCGTTACCCGCCGCCGGTATTGATGGCCGTACAATTATTATCCAAAGCGAATAATCCAGTGATTGATACCAGGAAGCCCATTTCGTCAACTTCCATACTCGAAATGTAAATTGCGATGCAATGGCAATAAAATCGATGCGAAAGATACAGCCCGTTATCTTGTCAGGTGGCAGCGGCACCCGCCTATGGCCGGTCTCTAGATCGGCGCGTCCTAAACAGTTCGTATCGCTGATGGATAATGAAAGCTTGTTTCAGCAAACTGCACGCCGGGTAACCGGCGAGCTATTTGAGCCGCCGGTAATCCAAGGCAACCAAGCGCATCGTTTCGTTATTGCCCAACAATTGCAGGAAATCTCGGTAACCCCCAGCGCGATCGTGTGCCGCCGATGGAACCCGAACCGCGCAACACTGCGCCGGCAGCGCTTACCGCCGCTCTGCAATTCGTGGAGAGCGATCCGGACAAACTGATGGTGTTGCTGCCATCGGATCATGCCATGGACGATGTTGCCGGGTTTCAACAATCGCTTAAAGTGGCGATGGAGCCGGCTTTAGATGGCGCTATTGTGGTGTTTGGGGTCAAACCGACCGGTCCCGAAACCGGGTACGGTTATATCGAAACCAAAACTGGCGATGGTGTTTTGGATGTGATCCGTTTCGTGGAAAAGCCCGATCAAAAAACCGCTGAAACATACATTCAAAGCGAAGATTTTTATTGGAACGCCGGCATCTTTATGTTTACCGCCGGTACGATGGTAGCGGCGTTCAATGAATTTAGGCCGGAAATGGTGTCGATTTGCCGCCAAGCGATAAAACACGCCGTGCAGGACCTGGATTTCTTGCGTATCGACCAGGCAAATTATGCGCAATGTGAGAACATTTCCCTCGACTACGCAATCATCGAAAAAGCGCGTAATCTTTGCTGTGTGCCTTTGGCAGGGAAATGGAACGACATTGGATCATGGTCCGCGGTCTGGCAGTCTGCTGATAAGAGCATCGACGGAAACGCGGCGCACGGCGATGTGCAATTTCACGATGCCAGAAATTGCTACGGACGCAGCCAGGATGGTGCATGTTTGGTTTTTCTTGGCCTCGAAAATGTGTCCGCGATCGCCACCAAAGATGCGATTGTGGTCATGGATAGCCGCAGATCGCAGGAAATCCGAAACGTGGTCGACCAATTGCGGGAAACCGGAAACTCCAACATTACCCACCATATGCGGGTCTATCGGCCATGGGGTTGGTACGAAGTATTGGATCGCGGCGAAAAGTTTCAGGTGAAACGGCTGATGGTTAGCCCGGGTCAGAAATTGTCTCTTCAGGCCCACCGTCATCGGGCGGAACATTGGGTAGTGGTTCGCGGCACTGTGTTGGTAACAATCGATGGCGAAAAAAAATTGCTCAACGAAAACCAATCGACCTATATCGCGCTCGGCGCCCGGCACCAGCTTGAAAACCCTGGCTCGGTCGCCTCATTACTGATCGAAGTGCAATCGGGCGGCTATCTGGAAGAAGATGACATCATCCATTTCGAAGAAGCCTGCCAAAGACAGTCCGGTGCCGATTAGAGCCTGTGTATGTAACTAACAATGGATAATATGACCCGTTCACTCGACCACATGGTATTTCCAGCACCTTCGACCGAGGTTTCCGCCCGGCGAATGCGTGCGCTCGGTTTCACCGTTGGCCCGGTCGGCCAGCATGCTTTCGGCACTGAAAACACCTGTGTGTATTTCTCCGAGGGCAGTTATCTCGAGCCGCTGGCGATCGGCGACCGCGACGCGGTGCGCACCGCGCAATTTGCCGGCAACATGTTCGTTCGCCGCGACTATGGCTACCGGTTTCGCCACGGCGACAATGGATTTTCCATGCTGGTGCTATCGTCCGATGACGCGGAAATCGACCGGGAACGGTTTCATCGGGCCGGTTACCGTACCGGCGAATTGCTGACGGTTGAAAGACCCGGCGTGTTGGCAAAAAGCGCGTTTGCGGTCGACGAACGTTCGCCGGACGCTACTTTGTTCGCCGTCGAACGGGTAAAAGGTCTTGACAAATTTGCCGATAAACTGACCAAACACGCCAACGGCGCACTCGGCCTGCGCAAAGCGGTTTTGTGCGAACCGGCGCCCCATGATTTCCAAGTCTATTTAATGGACATCAGCGGCCAGCGCGAGGAACATACCGACGCCGAAGGTTTTGTGTTGCCGCTTGCCAATGGGTCGGTGGCGGTCACCACACCGGCCGGACTTGCCGACAAATATGGCGTCACCGTCGACCACCCGATGCGTGGCTTGCGGATCATGGTTGCGCAATTTGCCGTCGGCAATCTGGCCAAATGCGCCGCCCTATTGTCGAACCATGGGGTGCCGCACCAAGACCGCGACGGCCTGATTGTGGTGCCAGACGCGTGCGGGCGCGGCACCAATTTTGCTTTCGCAGAGGATCACCTATGAAGCTAACAACCAACACTCGGGTCGAAATTGCCGGCGTTGCCTTTGACAATTTGGCGCCGTTTTCGCTGATCGCCGGTCCATGCCAACTCGAAAGCCGCCAACACGCCTTCGACATGGCAGGAGCGATTAAAGATATTTGCGTGCGGCTCGAAATCGGTCTTGTGTACAAAACTTCGTTTGACAAGGCCAACCGCACCAGCCTTTCCAGCAAAAGAGGAGTTGGCATTAAAGCGGCGATGCCGATTTTCGATGATTTACGGAGCCAATTATCGCTGCCAGTGCTGACGGACGTGCATAGCGCTGAACAATGCGCGTTGGTGGCACCGCATGTGGATGTCCTACAAATCCCGGCCTATTTGTGTCGACAGACCGATCTGCTGGTGGCGGCCGCCAACACCGGCAAGGCGGTCAACATCAAGAAGGGACAATTTCTAGCTCCGCAAGATATGGCAAATGTGCTGGCCAAGGTCGTTGATAGCGGCAATGCCAACGTATTGCTGAGCGAGCGCGGTGCCAGCTTCGGCTACAACACGCTGGTCAGCGACATGCGGGCGCTGCCGATCATGGCGGAAACCGGCGCGCCGGTAATTTTTGATGCCACCCATTCGGTGCAGGTGCCAGGTGGGCTTGGCGGTTCGTCAGGCGGTGAGCGCGCCATGGTGCCGGTATTGGCGCGCGCTGCTGTGGCAGTTGGTGTTGCCGGCCTGTTTATCGAAACCCACCAAGATCCGGACAATGCGCCGTGCGACGGCCCCAACATGGTCCGGCTCGAGGAATTGGAAGCATTGTTGGCCCATTTGCGTGCGCTTGACCAGGTTGCCAAGGCTACATAACTAGAGCACAATCTGAAAAGTGGTGGCCGGTTTTCAGAAAAATTGTGCGACAAAACAAATAGCTAGAGTATCCGTATTAATCAAGCGATGTTTTTGCTCCACATTCGTTGATCCCTTAGGAGGGCGTTTGCGAGTACGATGAGTTTTCGCATGACAGCGGTTATGGCGACTTTTGACGGTTTTCCTGCTGCTTTGAGCTGATCATATTTGGCCTTCATATCTGGATTGAACCGGGTTGCCACGAGCGCCGGCATATAGAGCGCCTGGCGCACGTGCGAACGACCACCTTGAACGAAGGCCTGTCCTTTTCGTTTTCCGGACTGTCGTAGCATTGGGGCCGTGCCGGACAGACCGGCCGCAGTCTGGCTGTTCAAGGTGCCGAGCTCGGGCATGTCGATGAGCAACGCCATCGCGGAACGCTCAGCGACACCGGGAATGCTTGTCAAGATAGTGAACCTTGCGGCTAGTGTGGGGTCGTTTTTGATGATGTCCATGATTGCCTTCTCGATCTGGGCCAAGTGTTCTTCGATCTGCTTCAAGCGCTGTTCGACTTGACGTTTGAGGATCGTCACGCAAAGGTTTTTCTGACGGTTCTTGGCGGCGGTCCGGTCCTTGATGAGAGCTATGCGGGCGACATGCATATCCTTGAGATTACACAGGATCTGCGGCACAGCCGGGCGTGTCCGGGGTTCGATGGCAACGCCGAAGCGTGCCAACAGGGCGGCATCCATCTTATCCGTCTTGGCCAGTTGACCAAGCGCCTGGCCAAACCGCTTGGCATGGAGAGGATTGATCTTGGCCAGAGGCAGGTCAGCCCGGCTCAACGCACGCTCAAAGGCGCGGTGATAAGGACCGGTTGCCTCGAAAACAATTCGGGAGACAGGCTCCTTGCCCAGCCATTTGACCAGGCATCGAAAACCTTGTGGATTGTTGGTGAACTGGCGATGCTTGCCTTCGGGATGGCGATGAACGTCCAAAGTCTCTTTCGAAATGTCCACGCCGATGGTAGATTGTGTCATCTTTTCCGCGCCTTTGCTTGTCATGCGGGCCTTCATGCCCTGGTATCCATTCAGGCCATTGGAAAAGACGAGGGTGATCATACTCTAGCTCGGCCCGTAAAACGGCCAGCACTTTCACGATCCATCCCTCGCCGCCGCAAGGGAGGTGGGCCTCCCCGCGGCGGAACCAAGTATGCCCGAACAACACGGAAAATCATAAGACAAGCACTATTTGCGATTCACAAATCGCGAAAAGTGCTCTAGCGCCAAATTGCCAGTGGCGGATCAGCTACTCAACTGGCCAATGCGCTCGCGGTAGCTTGACTTCAAGCAATCCCAATTGAGCCGGCATGCATTGCGTTGACGGATCCAGTTTAGTTGGGTCTCGAATATCGCTTCCTTGCTCGGCCCTTCGATGATGCTGCGCCGTTTGCTGAAATAGAGTGCGGCCAACCGCTCGTCGAGGATCAACAGGTCCTCATTATTGCAAATGGCAAATTCAGCCGAATTCGCAGCATCAGCACAACTAAACGACTGGGCGTTTGCAGCCATCGTGCCGATGGCTAAAAAGATCACGGATAGTGACATAGTAGGCAAGCATTGTTTCATGGCTAAATCCCTTTTATCGACGGCAATCTACCGAATGGTCCGCGAATGCGGGGGCGCGAAGGCGTAAATTAGAAAATTTCAAGGAATCTTTGCGGCAATTTGCGGCAATCGGCTCCTTGTTGGTTGCGCGAAGGCGAAGCTTGTGTAGAAGCGGGGCGCACCATATCCTTGCAATTTAGGACCATTGCCATGACCGCGATTATCGAAATCGTCGCCCGCGAAATACTCGACAGCCGTGGCAACCCCACTGTTGAGGTCGACGTTCATTTGGAAGACGGATCGTTTGGCCGGGCGGCTGTACCGTCTGGCGCGTCAACCGGTGCCCACGAGGCGGTGGAACTGCGCGACGGCGGTGAGCGCTATCTCGGCAAGGGTGTTATGCAAGCGGTCGAGGCGGTCAATACCACGATCTTCAATGAAATCGCCGGTATCGATGCTGGCGATCAGCGCGCACTCGATCAATTAATGATCGCTCTTGACGGTACCAGCAATAAGTCGCGCCTTGGTGCCAATGCCATTCTTGGCGTGTCGCTTGCTGTTGCCAAAGCTGCAGCAGAATCATGCGGCTTGCCGCTTTATCGCTATGTTGGCGGCACCCACGCCCATTTGCTGCCGGTGCCAATGATGAATATCATCAATGGTGGCGAACACGCCGACAATCCGATTGATTTCCAGGAATTTATGGTCATGCCGGTCGGCGCCGACACGTTTGCCGAAGCCTTGCGCATGGGCGCGGAAATCTTCCATACCTTGAAAAAGGAACTCGCCGACAAAGGGATGAACACCAATGTGGGGGACGAGGGCGGGTTTGCACCTGATTTAAAAAGCGCGCCTGAGGCGTTGGATTTCATCGTTGCGGCGATCGAAAAAGCCGGATATCGCCCGGCCGATGAGGTCTACATTGCGCTGGATTGCGCTTCGACCGAATTCTTCCAGAACGGTGAATACGTGCTGGAAGGTGAGGGGCGCTCGCTGGCTGGTGAGGGTTTGGCCGAATATCTGGCTGAATTGGCCGGCAAATATCCGATCCTGTCGATCGAGGACGGCATGGCCGAGGACGATTGGGGCGGTTGGAAAGTGCTGACCGATACTCTTGGCGAGCGTTGTCAGTTGGTGGGCGACGATTTGTTCGTCACCAATCCGGCCAGGTTGCGTGATGGCATAAAAATGGGCGTTGCCAATTCGATCCTGGTCAAAGTCAACCAAATCGGCACCTTGTCAGAAACCCTGGACGCGGTTTCGATGGCCCATAGCGCTGCCTACACCGCCGTCATGTCGCACCGTTCGGGCGAAACCGAAGATGCGACGATTGCTGATCTGGCGGTCGCCACCAATTGCGGGCAGATCAAGACCGGATCCCTGGCCCGCTCCGACCGATTGGCGAAGTATAATCAGCTTTTGCGCATTGAACAGGAATTGGGTGATGCTGCGCGCTATGGCGGGCGTTCGATCATCCGCACCTGATGTAGGGTCTGTGGACAATTATGGTTATGGCGCCGGCGTGGCACAATTGACCGCTGGCAAGGCGCAAGAGGCGCGGCAGTGTTGGCCCACTTCAAGCCTTTCGCAACCAAGTCTAGGGGCCACCAAATCGGCCGCGTCCCCGGCGGATTTGGCCTCATTGGCACTACAACCATAAATGTCCACCACACTAAGGCTTTGACGCAAAGCTTAAGGATATCTTAAACCTAAATGGCGAATTTCCCTGTACCGGTTCGGGGATAATCAATGCCAACCAATCAACGCCGCAACAGCCGATTGAAAGTATGGTGCGTACGGTTGGGCGCAGTTGCTGTGCTCAGCTATTTCAGTTGGCATGCCTATAATGGCAATTTCGGAATTCAATCACGCATCGCCATGCGCGAGGAGGCGTTTGATCTGGAAATTCGGCTGTTGCGACTAAGACAACATCGCCAGGCGCTCGAACACCGGGTCGGTCTACTAAAAGACGGCACCTTGGAACGCGACATGATCGACGAATTGGCGCGGCACTCGCTCAATTTGGCCCACCCCGACGAAATCATCATTTTCCGCAAATAGTCTTGGTCTACCGCCACCGCTTTTATAGGGCGAAACTGCCATGGCACATGTCCGTCATGCAGGATTGGCAGTTGTTTTTCGATCCGTGCCCGCTAATGTTGCGGCAACCAAACTAATTTAATGGAGTGATCCATGGCCAGGGCCGCCAAGTCGACTACCAGCCGCAGTAAGCGCGCGGTATCCACCAAAGGCATCGGCACCAAAGCTGAACCTTCCGCGATCCCTAAATTCAGCAAAGATGACGAAATTTCCGCTTACCGGCAAATGTTATTGATCCGCAGGTTTGAAGAACGTGCTGGGCAACTCTACGGCATGGGTCACATCGGTGGGTTTTGCCACCTTTATATCGGCCAAGAGGCGGTGGTGGTCGGCGTTCAGATGGCGCTCCGGCAAGGCGATCAGGTCATCACCAGTTACCGCGACCATGGCCATATGCTGACCTGCGGCATGGACCCGAACGGCGTGATGGCCGAATTGACCGGACGCTCCGGCGGATATTCGCGCGGCAAGGGCGGTTCCATGCATATGTTTTCCAAGGAAAAGCACTTTTACGGTGGCCACGGCATTGTTGGCGCGCAGGTGCCACTTGGCACCGGGCTCGCGTTTGCCAATTCATATCGCGACAATGGCAATGTCAGCATCACCTATTTCGGTGACGGTGCCGCCAACCAGGGTCAGGTCTATGAAAGCTTCAACATGGCTGAATTGTGGAAGTTGCCGGTCATCTATGTGATAGAAAATAACCGCTACGCCATGGGAACATCGGTTTCGCGCGCTTCTGCCCAAACCGACTTTTCCCAGCGCGGGGTGTCGTTCTCGATCCCCGGTAAGCAGGTTGACGGCATGGATGTGCGCGCCGTCAAGGCGGCGACCGACCAAGCGGCCGCATGGTGCCGCGACGGCAACGGGCCTTACATCCTGGAAATGCAGACCTATCGCTACCGCGGTCACTCAATGTCCGATCCGGCCAAATATCGCTCGAAAGAGGAAGTCAAGAAAATGCGTTCGGAGCATGATCCGATCGAACAGGTCAAAGATCGGCTGATCGAAAGTGAACTGGTCGACGAGGACGGTTTAAAGGCGATCGACAAGGAAATCCGCGATATTGTCACGGCTGCGGCCGAATATGCCCAGAACGATCCGGTGCCGGATCAGTCTGAATTATATACCGACGTGGTTTTGTAGGAGACGTGTGCTGATGCCGATAGAAATCCTGATGCCGGCACTTTCTCCGACCATGGAAGAAGGTACTCTTGCCCAATGGTTGGTCAAAGAGGGGGATGATGTGGTTGCCGGCGACGTGATCGCCGAGATCGAGACCGACAAGGCGACCATGGAGGTTGAGGCGGTTGACGAAGGAAAAATCGGCAAGATTTTGATCGATGCCGGCGCGGAAGGGGTCAAAGTCAATACGCCGATCGCGCTGTTGCTGGGTGATGGCGAGGCGAAAGACGCGATCGCAACCGCTGTCAGTCAAGCAACAGACCCGCCTTTTGAGGTTTCCACCAGTGATGCCGCGCCAGCCGCTGTTACCCAAGCACCGGTGGCGTCGTCGTTACCTGCAACTGTCGCTGCGGATATCGCCGAAGACCCGGATATTCCCGCCGGCACCGAAATGGTGCCGACCACGGTACGCGATGCGTTACGCGATGCCATGGCCGAGGAAATGCGCGCCAACGGTGACGTGTTTGTGATGGGCGAGGAGGTGGCGGAATATCAAGGTGCCTACAAGATTACTCAAGGCCTGTTGGACGAATTTGGCGCCAAAAGGGTGATTGATACACCGATTACCGAACACGGTTTTGCCGGGCTTGGGGTCGGCGCCGCATTTGCCGGGTTAAGACCGGTGGTTGAGTTCATGACGTTCAATTTCGCCATGCAGGCAATCGACCAGATCATCAATTCGGCCGCCAAAACCTTATACATGTCGGGCGGCCAGATGGGCGCGCCGATCGTATTTCGAGGTCCCAATGGTGCAGCATCCAGGGTAGGGGCCCAACACTCGCAATGTTACGCGGCCTGGTATGGCCAGGTGCCGGGGTTGAAAGTGGTGACACCTTATTCAGCCGGCGATGCCAAAGGGCTGCTCAAATCGGCGATCCGCGATCCTAACCCGGTGATTTTCCTCGAAAACGAAATTTTATACGGCCAAACCTTCGACGTGCCGAAGATGGACGATTTCACCGTGCCGATCGGCCGCGCGAAAGTTCACCGCAGTGGTAGCGATGCAACCATCGTGTCTTTCAGCATCGGTATGACTTATGCACTCAAGGCGGCCGAGGAATTGGCCGCAAACGGCATCGAGTGTGAAGTGATCGATTTGCGCACTATCCGCCCGATGGATCTTGGCACCGTGATCGAGAGTGTGAAAAAAACCAACCGGCTGGTGACCGTGGAAGAAGGCTATCCGCAATCATCCATCGGTGCACATATCGCCAGCCAGGTGACCCAACAGGCGTTTGACTGGCTCGATGCGCCAGTTATCACCATTGCCGGCAAGGACGTGCCAATGCCTTACGCAGCGAATTTGGAAAAACTGGCGCTGCCTTCGGTCGCCGAAGTGGTAGCGGCGGTTCGAGCAGTAAGTTATGTGGCATAGGGCTGGGTGATGCTACATCGCCTCGACCTTAAATCAGCGCGTTATGACCCGCTGTCGAAAACCGTGGTGATCGACACTAACAAGGCGGTGCTCGAAGTGGCGCACGAAGCATTGGAAGCGGTGGCGCGAAAAGAATTGACTGGCGAGGAAGCGGTCACAAGGGCGATCGCAGAACGCAAAAGGATCACCCAATTGGCCAATTTACTACCGGCCGATGATGGAAAAATCCACATCACCCGCACGCTGCTGGAGCAGGATGGTCAATGGGTGTGACACGATACATCAAAGGGTGTGATGAAATCCAAGTGTGTGGGTTAGCCGGTGCTGGCCATTTGTGGTTGCTCGATCCGCGTGCAGGGCTGTTGGAAGTATTTTCGCTTGCCGCAAAAGAATGGCTGTTGCGCGCGACTTTTACCGGCGGCGACCATGTTAGCGCGCCGCCGTTTGACGCTATATTATTCCCGCTTGGCCAGCTTTTCCCGCACGACACGCCGGCCAAACCGGAAACATCCAACCCACCCTCAAAGACCAGAAAGACGCTATAATGCCGATTACCATCACCATGCCCGCCCTGTCGCCAACCATGGAAGAGGGCAATCTTGCAAAATGGCTGGTCAAGGAAGGGGACGCGGTGGTGGCCGGTGACGTTGTCGCCGAGATCGAGACCGACAAGGCGACCATGGAAGTCGAGGCGGTCGATGAGGGCACGGTCGCCAAGATCATCGTACCCGAGGGAACCGAAGCGGTGAAGGTCAACGCGGTGATCGCGGTTCTGGCAGCGGATGGTGAAAGCGTGGAAGAAGCATCGGCCAGCGCCGGTGCGGCGCCACCCCCGGCATTTGCGCCGCTAACCCAAACCGATACGGTCGCGGCAGCGCTGGCGCCAACACCGCAAAACAGTGCTGCCATCCCGCAAGCAGCGTCACCTGCAACTAGTACGGCGCCAAGCGGCGATAAAACTAGCCGTCGATTTGCATCTCCGCTGGCGCGGCGTATCGCCGGCACCGCCGGCATTGACCTCGGCGCGATCGCCGGCAGTGGTCCGCACGGGCGGATCGTCAAGCGCGATGTGGCGCAAGCGATTGAAAAGGGCGTCGCGGCGCCCGTCGCCAAGCCGGCTGCAACACCAGCATCGGCAACCGGGCCATCGGACGACCAGGTGCTGGCCCTGTTCGAGGAAGGTAGCTACGAACTGGTCAAGCACGACAATATGCGCAAGACCATCGCGAAACGCCTGATCGAAGCGAAATCATCGATCCCGCATTTTTATCTGTCGATTGATTGCGAACTGGACAAGCTTTTGGCGTTGCGTGCCGAAATCAATGCATCGGCACCGCAGGTTGATGACAAACCAGCATTTAAAATTTCCGTTAATGATTTTGTTATCAAGGCATTGGCCAAATCTCTTGAAGCAGTGCCTGATGCCAATGTGTCATGGACCGAGGCCAATATGGTCAAGCATCGCCATGCCGATGTCGGCGTCGCGGTATCGATTCCCGGTGGGTTGATCACGCCGATCGTACGTTCCGCCGAGACCAAATCACTTTCGGCGATTTCAAACGAAATGAAGGAATTGGCGGGCAGGGCGCGAAACCGCAAACTTCTGCCGCACGAATATCAGGGCGGATCGAGTGCGGTATCCAATCTCGGCATGTTCGGCATTCGAGATTTTTCCGCGGTTATAAACCCGCCCCATGCGACGATTTTGGCGGTTGGCGCTGGCGAGAAACGCGCCGTAGTGCGCGGCAGCGAGATCGAAGTCGCGACGGTGATGTGCGCCACCATGTCGACCGACCACCGCTGCGTCGATGGGGCGCTCGGTGCTCAATTGCTCGGCGCTTTCAAAACCATGATCGAAAACCCGATGGGGATGCTGGTTTAGGCCCGTTTGTGGCGCGATGGTCAATCTGAGAAATTGCGGTTCGTTGATTGACGAGCGATGAAACACTTGAGTGGCAGTATCGGCCGGTGGAGAGCTGGCGCGTAAAGGAGAACACAGGTGGCCGGAAAATACGACGTCATCATCATCGGTTCCGGGCCAGGCGGGTATGTTACCGCGATCCGCGCCGCGCAGCTTGGCTTAAAAACAGCAATCGTCGAGCGTGAGCATCTCGGCGGCATCTGCCTCAACTGGGGCTGTATTCCGACCAAGGCGCTGCTGCGTTCGGCGGAAATCTACACCTACATGCAAGATGCCGGCGCTTATGGTCTTCGTGCCGGTAATGTCGGGTTTGATATCGTGGAGATCGCAAATCGCTCGCGCAAAGTATCGGGCCGGCTCAATGGCGGCATCGGGTTTCTGCTAAAAAAGAACAAGGTAGATGTGATTTGGGGGGAGGCAACTATCGCCAAGGGTGGCAAGGTTGAAGTTGCCAAACCGGCAGGCACGCCCCATCAACCGCAACATCCGGTGCCCAAGGGGGTATTGGAGCCTGGCACCTATCAAGCCAAACACACTATCATCGCCACCGGTGCGCGACCGCGAGCCTTGCCCGGCATCGAGCCGGACGGCGATAAGATTTGGACCTATTTCGAGGCGATGATGCCGGCCAAGATGCCCAAATCGCTGGTGGTCATGGGGTCAGGCGCGATCGGCATCGAATTTGCGTCATTCTACCGCTCGCTCGGTGCTGAGGTTACTGTGGTTGAATTACTTGGTCAGGTGATGCCGGTCGAGGACGCCGAAATCTCTGCCCTGGCCCGCAAACAGTTTGAAAAACATGGTATGCGTATTTTGACCGGCGCCAAGGTCACCAAGGTAGATAAGAGCAAAACCGGGATCACGGCCCATGTTGACGCCGGCAAGGGAAAAACCGAACAAATTTCGGCGGAAATATTGATTTCAGCCGTAGGCGTGCAGGGCAATATCGAAAATCTCGGCCTTGAGGGGCTTGGCGTCAAAACCGACCGCGGCGTGATCGCCACGGACGGCCATGGCCGCACCAATGTGGCAGGCGTTTATGCAATCGGCGATGTTGCCGGCCCACCGATGCTGGCCCATAAGGCGGAGCATGAGGGTGTTATCTGTGTCGAGGCGATTGCCGGGCTTAATCCGCACGGGATGGATAAGGCAAAAATTCCAGGCTGCACCTATTGCCATCCGCAAGTTGCCAGCGTTGGCCTCACCGAAGCGGCGGCGAAAACCGCCGGGCATGAAATTAGGGTCGGGCGCTTTCCGTTTGCCGGCAATGGCAAGGCGATCGCGCTCGGCGAACCCGACGGTTTAGTCAAGACCGTTTTCGACGCCAAGACCGGCCAATTGCTGGGCGCCCATATGGTTGGTGCCGAAGTCACCGAACTGATCCAAGGATTTGTGGTTGCGATGAATTTAGAGACCACCGAAGAAGACCTTATACACGCGGTATTTCCACATCCCACGCTTTCGGAAATGATGCACGAGAGCGTACTTGATGCCTATGACCGGGTGATTCACTCTTAAACAGTTTAGGGCCTGTGGACAATTATGTTTGTAGTGCCGGTTTGATCCCTGGACTACGTTGCGAAAGGCTTGAAGTATAAGCAGATGCGGGCGGATAGAAAAGGTAGCCAATCCTTATCAAGGAGAACCCAATGATCGAAAAAATCTCGAAATCCGCAATCATTGCTGCCCTAGCGATTGTTGGCGCAGCAACCGCCGGTGCAACGGCAAACGCCGATTCGTGCTGGAACCATAATGGTTCGCTGATGCGCCTACAGGCCAGCGGCAACCAACGGGCCCTGTACTACGAGGTACCACGCCAGGTGCTGCGCAATGCCGGCGTTGCCCGTGGCACGCTGTTTTTCAATGGCAAGAAATCCGGCAATTGGTATTCGGGCACGGCACGGGTGTTTTCCAAATATTGTCCAGGCGACCCGCTGGAATATTTCGTCGAGGGGCCGGTGCGTGGTGACCAGTTACAAGTAACGGTTAACGGCACCCGCGAAGTATTCGAGCGTTGCCAGCCGACCGGCACCTACACCACTGACACCTTGGTATTCATCTATTCGCACAATTGCTGAGGCAATGTCAGGCGGCCAGCGCTTGGCAAACCCCATGGCGGTTTTTATATCTGAAGCTGGGCGCAAGTTGATAACCGCGCCATAAAGGAACGAAATTGCCAACCCTGATCGACAATAATTGGTCCGCGGGTGCCGAACCTCCCCGCCATCCGGAAAAAGCACACCGGCCCGATACGCCGGTGGTGCGCAAGCCGCCATGGATTCGTGTGCGGGCCGGCGGTTCGCCGGTCTACCAACAGACCCGAAAAATCGTCGAAGATCATAATCTGGTGACCGTGTGCCAAGAGGCTGGTTGCCCCAACATTGGCGAATGCTGGTCCAAAAAACACGCGACGATGATGATTATGGGCGACACTTGCACCCGTGCCTGCGGGTTTTGTAATGTGCGCACCGGGCGCCCGAACCCGCTTGATGGCTTAGAGCCGGAAAACGTTGCCAGCGCGGTGGAAAAACTACAACTCAACCATGTGGTAATTACCTCGGTCGACCGCGATGATTTGGAAGATGGCGGTGCGCAACATTTTGCCGAGGTCATTAGTGCCATCCGCAAGCGATGCCCAAACACCACGATAGAGGTTTTAACGCCGGACTTTCTCCGCAAGCAAGGCGCGCTGGAAACCGTGGTTGATGCCAAACCCGACGTGTTCAACCATAATCTGGAGACCGTTGCCTCCAACTATCTGACGGTTCGCCCCGGCGCGCGCTATTTTCATTCCATGCGGTTGCTACAACAGGTCAAGGAGCTCGATGCAGCGATGTTCACAAAATCCGGCATCATGGTCGGGCTCGGCGAATCGCGCAACGAAGTGCTGCAATTAATGGACGATTTGCGCTCCGCCGATGTGGACTTTTTGACAATCGGCCAATATCTGCAACCAACCCGCAAGCACCATCGGCTAGCGCGTTATGTAACACCGGAAGAATTCAAAGCGTTCGAGGTCAGCGCCTATTCAAAGGGTTTCTTGATGGTGTCGTCGAGCCCGCTGACCCGGTCTTCGCACCACGCAGGTGAAGATTTTGCCCGGCTTCGCGCGGCCCGCGCGGCCAAGCAGGCCGGCAAATATTTAGGCTGATTGTGCCGAAGATTACACGCCAACACAAAGTTTTGCATCGGGCTGAAGAGATGTACGCTCTGGTCGCCGATGTCAGTGCATATCCGGAATTTTTACCGATGTGCGAAAGCCTCACCATCTGTTCCCGCCGGCAAAAGGGCGAGACGGAAATCATCATTGCCGACATGACCGTGGCCTACAAAATCGTCCGTGAAACCTTCACTAGCCGGATTTTGCTGCGCCCGGGAAATTTGACCATTGATGTCAGTTATGTGGACGGACCGTTCCGCTATCTGGATAATCTTTGGCGCTTCGAGGATAGGGCTGAAGGCGGGTCGAACATCAATTTCAACATCGACTATGCGTTCAAGAACCGGGCGCTTGGCCTGTTGATGGGTTCGATGTTTGAACTGGCGTTTTCCAGATTTACCACCGCCTTCGAGGACCGGGCGAACGCGATCTACGGCGTTCCAGCTTAGCGTTCTGTTCACATTGAGCAAAGATGGAAGTGCTTTGTGCGCCGTGTCTGTTTGATTTGGCGCGTATTTAAATCCGAAAACTGCTTCACACTTTTTGAGAATACGCCCTACTGTTCACTTTGCGGGGTAGCGTAACTGGCCAGCATTTCCAGCGCCGCGATCACCGTCGCGCGCCGAACCGCGCTGCGGCCCAGATCGCCAAAACGATGTTCCTCGACGAAAACCCCGGCGCCGCGCACGGCAACGGCAATAAACACCAAACCGACCGGCTTTTCGTCCCTGCCGCCACCTGGCCCGGCAATGCCGGTTACCGCAACAGCGGCGTCTACACCGGCCTGTTCCAAAGCACCAATTGCCATTGGTGCGGCGACTTCGGCAGATACCGCACCAAACTCGGCGATCAAGGTTTCCGGCACCTCCAGCATTTCCTGTTTCGCCTCATTGGAATAGGTAACAAAGCCACGATCTAGCACATCAGAAGAGCCGGCAATGTCGGTGAGCGCGGCGGCGATCAGGCCACCGGTGCATGATTCTGCCGTTGCAAGCTGCAATCCGGCATCGCGAAAGCGTGTCAGCACCATTTCGGCCAGTGCGCATATTTGCGCGTCACCGGCCATGGCCAACTCCGCTCAAAGCACCAATGACAACCGTGGCACTCGCCTGGGCGGCGATCCCCTCGCGCCGGCCGGTGAAGCCTAGCCCTTCGGTGGTGGTCGCTTTGACCGAGACCCGAGATATATCGATACCGACGATTTCGGCAACCCGGGCCCGCATGGCTTGGCGGTGCGGGCCGATCTTCGGCGCCTCGCACACCAAGGTAATGTCGAGATGGTTGATCTGGCCGCCGGTTTTCCGCACCAGTTCAGCCGCGTGAACAAGGAATGTGGCGGAGTTGGCGCCTTTCCACTTTGGGTCTGACGGTGGGAAATGGCTGCCGATATCACCGGCACCAATCGCGCCCAGCAATGCGTCGGTCGCCGCATGCAGGCCGACATCGGCATCGGAATGGCCGCCAAGTGCTTGATCATGGGCGATACGCAAGCCACACAGCATCACCGCATCCCCGGTTACGAAGGCGTGCACGTCAAAACCATGTCCGGTGCGGATGTCGGGGGCGAGAAATGCGCCAAACATTATCTGCGCCCGTACAAGATCATCAGCGGTGGTGATTTTCATGTTTTGCTCGCTTCCAGCCACCGCAATTACCTTCAAGCCGTCCCATGCGCCGATCGCCACATCGTCGGTAAATCCGGTTTTTCCGAGTTCTGCTGCGCGCTTATGAGCGGCAAAAAGCGCGGCCAATTCGAAGCCTTGGGGTGTTTGCGCACGCCACAAATCATTACGGTCGATCTCTGCCGCATGGTCGCTGCCCTTGGTCATACGCCGCAGGGTATCGGCTACCGGCAGGGCCGGCATTACCGCATTTCCCGGCCCGACCGCGTCGATTACCCGGCTGATCAGGCCGTGATCGGATCCCGGTCGTACTGCATCATGCACCAATACTCTCTTAGCCTGTCCGTCGAGTGCCTTTAGGCCAATAAATACGCTCTCCTGGCGGTTGGCCCCGCCGATGACCGGTGGGCGCAGTTTCGGCAAGTTCATAACCGCATTATCATACCATTGGGCATCGTCGCGGTGGATCACCGGCTGCACCTGGGCGATCTGTGGGTGACTAACAAATGCTTCGATGGTGTGGGCGATGATCGCTTTGCCGCCGATTTCGAGATATTGCTTGGGCCGGTCAATTTGCCCGCCCATGCGGCTGCCTCGACCGGCTGCAACGATGATGACGGCGGTATCGGTCAATGGGTAAAGTCCGTATCTATTTGCGATTTGTCGGCGGCAACGGTTGCCGATTGCCGTGCTTGCGGCTAAAAGAGCGGCAGTCGCTCCCATTGCACAAAAAACAGGCAATTGATGCCCGAATGCATCGTACCGGATCTTTCCAGCCCGCTGTTAGTCGCAAACGTCAAATTGCGCAACCGGGTACTATTGGCGCCAATGTCAGGGGTTACCGATGTGCCGTTTCGCCAACTCGCCTGGGAACATGGCGCCGGCATGGTAATCAGTGAAATGGTTGCCAGTGAAGCGTTCGTGACCGGCAAACAGGAAATGAAGCTCAAATCCGCCTCCGCCGGGCTGCCATTGCATGTGGTGCAACTGGCCGGCAGGGAACCGCAATGGATGGCAAAGGCCGCCAAATTGGCCGCCGGGGCCGGGGCCGGCATTATCGACATCAATATGGGTTGCCCGGCAAAAAAGGTCACCACCGGATATTCCGGTGCTGGGTTGATGCGCGATATTGACCGGGCGTTGCGCTTGATCGAGGCAACCGTGCAAGCCGTCGACGTGCCGGTGACGCTGAAAATGCGCCTTGGCTGGGACAACAATTCGCTAAATGCGCCGGCTTTAGCGGGCCGCGCGGTATCTGCGGGGGTACAAATGATCACCGTGCATGGCCGTACCCGGTGCCAGTTCTACAATGGCGCCGCCGACTGGGGCGCGGTACGTGCGGTGCGCGAGGCGGTCGATGTGCCGCTGATCGTCAATGGCGACATTGCTTCTGCTGAGCATGCCTACCAGGCCTTGTCGCGATCCGGCGCCGATGCGGTGATGGTGGGCCGGGGGGCCTATGGCGCACCGTGGCTTGCCGGCGCGATCGCCAATGGCCGCGAGCCACGCCTTTCTGCGGTCGACCTGGCAAAGACGGCGCAAAGCCATTTCGCCCGCATTCTGGCGTTCTATGGCACCGACCACGGCATCCGCCAGGCGCGCAAACATATTGGCTGGTACATGGACCGCCGCCGGTGTGATTTAGGGCTGAGACGGGCGATTTTGACCAGCTATGATCCGGTTTTTGTCGCCGACAGCCTGCAGCGCGCACTCGAATGCGGGCCAATGGCGAGGGCCGCATGAGTATTCCCGATCTGATCGCGCCCATTGATGCGGACAATTGGCCGCCGTCCCGCACCGTACCAGGGGCAGAAATGGTGCTCGATGCGTTGATCAATCCGGTATTGCTGATTGACGGCGAGAACCGGGTCGCCAATGTCAACAATTCGGCCGAAACCTTTTTCCATACCGGGCGCAAAAACTTGGTCGGGCAAAGACTGTGTGACCTGGTGCCGTTTTCCAGTCCGGCGCTTGGTGTGGTTGAAACAGCGCGCACCAGCGGCTCGCCGGTGTCCGAGTACCGCATCGATTTGTCTTCGCCACTGACCGGCAAAGGCAAATTGGTCGATGCATTCGCGACCATTGTCGCAAACCACATTGGTGACAATGCCGGCCATGTTTGCCTACAGATCCTGGTGCGCGGGGTTAGCGACACCATCGATCGCCAGCTTGACCACCAAACTGTGGTTAGAAAGGCGCATGGGCTTTCCTCCATGCTGGCCCATGAGATCAAAAACCCGCTATCTGGCATAAAGGGGGCGGCACAATTGCTAGCGTCAAGCGTGCCGGCCGAGGATCGGGCGCTGACCAGCCTGATCGTGGATGAAGCAGACCGGATCGCCAAACTGGTCAACCGCATGGAGGCCTTTGCCGACCAGCGCCCGGGCGAGCATGAAATCCTCAACATCCATTCCGTGCTCGGCCATGTTAAGTTGCTCGCCGGCAGCGGATTTGGCCGCCAGATTGCGGTTGCAGAGCGCTATGACCCGTCGCTGCCACCGGTGTTCGGTGACCGCGACCAGTTGGTGCAATTGTTCCTCAATTTGTTCAAGAACGCCGCCGAAGCGGTGGAAGGCCGACCCGAGGCGAGGATTACGTTGACCACTGCGTATCGGCCCGGCATCCGTATCCAGTCGATCGGTCCCGGCCGCGGTACCGCATTGCCGATCGCGGTCACCGTCGCCGACAATGGCCCCGGCGTGGCGCAAGAATTGCAACCGTTTTTGTTTGATCCATTCGTCACCACCAAGGCCAATGGCTCTGGGCTCGGTTTAGCCATGGCGGCGAAAATTGTCAGCGAACATGGCGGCATCATCGAACTCGACCATAGCGCCGATATGACCGCGTTCCGGATCTTGTTTCCGGCTGCTGATCTAGGGTCTGTTGACATTCATGATTATGGCGCCGGCGTGGCCGATTTGACCGCTGGCAAGGGGGCGGCGACATGACGATTGCCGGAAATATAGTGATCGCCGACGACGATGCCGGCATTCGCACCGTGCTCAACCGGGCGCTGACCAAAGCCGGCCACCGGGTCCAGGTCACTTCCAATGCGGCCACGCTGTGGAACTGGATTTCGAACGGCGAGGGCGATCTAGTGCTCTCGGACGTGGTGATGCCGGATGGCAATTTGTTCGATCTTTTGCCGAAAATCCGTCGCGCGCGGCCTGAATTGCCGATAGTGGTAATGAGCGCGCAAAACACGTTCATGACCGCAGTGAAAGCCTCGGAAGCCGGCGCCTATGAATATCTGCCAAAACCGTTCGATCTAGGTGAGGTGACAGCGATCGTCGCGCGCGCTTTGTCGCAAGTGCGCGCCGTGCCGAGCGCCGAGCGCAAGGCGCCGAACCCGGAAAACATGCCACTGATCGGCCGCTCGCGGGCTATGCAGGAGACCTACCGGATACTTGCGCGAATGACCCGTTCGGATTTGACGGTCATGATTACCGGGGCGTCCGGTACTGGTAAGGAATTGGTTGCCCGGGCGTTGCATGATTTCAGCGCCCGACGTAACGGCCCGTTCGTTGCTATCAACATGGCGGCGATCCCGTCCGAGCTAATCGAATCGGAACTATTCGGCCACGAAAAAGGTGCCTTTACCGGGGCGCAGACCCGCTCCGTCGGTCGTTTTGAACAGGCCAATGGCGGCACCTTGTTTCTTGACGAGATCGGTGACATGCCGATGGAAGCGCAAACCCGGTTACTGCGGGTGCTGCAAGAGGGCGAATACACCACGGTCGGCGGGCGCATCGCCATTAGCACAAATGCCCGCATCGTCGCCGCCAGCAACCGTGACCTGCTGCAATTGATCCACCAGGGGCAGTTTCGCGAGGACCTCTATTACCGGTTAAACGTGGTGCCGATCCGCTTGCCGGCACTACGCCAGCGGTTGGAAGATATCGGTGATCTGGTGGATCATTTTTTTCGCCAGGCGGCTGGCACCGGATTGCCCAAAGCTATGGATAACGACGCATTGGCGATGCTGAAACACCATTCGTGGCCCGGCAATGTGCGCGAACTGGAAAACGTCATCAAGCGCCTGGCAGCGCTTTATCCGCAGGAAATCATTGGCTCGGATGCGGTTTCAGCCGAATTACCGATCAATCAGCAGCCCGTACGCGAATTGGACACAAACCTTGCCGGTGCCGGCAATTTGCGGGAATTGGTGGACGCCCATGTTTGCGCCTATTTCCAACGCTTTGGCGACGATTTGCCGCCGCCTGGTCTGCATGCCCGTGTGTTATCGGAAATCGAACCGCCGTTAATCGCCAATACACTGGCGGCAACCGGCGGCAATCAGATCCGAGCGGCGAAGATTCTTGGCCTGAATCGCAACACTTTGCGCAAGAAAATGCGCATTTTTGATATCAAAATCTGTTGATACTGTTTCAGTTTTGCCACAATTGTGTTGCATTTGCGCAACCATTGCGGGTGGTTGCCGCTGGCATCAAAGCAGTGGTTTTTGACAAGGTTATGTACCAAAGGAACTCGATGTTGGCCTGTTTGATTGTTGCAAATCGGTTTGTCTGGCTAGGCGTGGAGCAAAGCGAAATGTTCGCGTATCAGGCATGCTTGGCAATATCCCTGGCGGGGCGATTTTCCCCACCTGGCAAGGTACCAGTACGTTGATATTGCTGGATCAAGCAGCCAGGCAATTTTGCCCGCTAACATTGTTGGAGCGCGCTTGTGGTGGATTGCCACCAAATTGCACAATCCGCCTCGCCGGCGCCATAATCATGAATCTCAACAGACCATAGTGGTTCGATTCCAACAAATCGATCCCCTAGCTTTTTTCGCTGCTGGATCAACTTATCGAAACATTTGAGTGCATTATACATAATCGGAGTGCAACAAAGACGGACTCAAATGTTTCGGCCGATCCACTAGGTCAAATAGGGCAATATCGAGTTCCTATGGTATTACCGCCACCTTATGTGTCCAAATCAGATGCCATTGATATATAGCAATGGCAGATGAAGATGGATTTACCATTGGCATGGTCATTGATGAACGCTGCTGACAATCAAAATACTTTAGAACCAGGCCCGGCCGCCACAGCCGATACAGGCTTGTCGGCAACAGGCGAAAACACCGGCGATATCCGCTTTATGCCGCGCTATGTCGGATTGCTGTTGGTCGGCGCCACCTTGTTGTGCGGTGCGGCCTCTTTTATCGTTTTAACTGGTTTGACGTCGTTGCAGCCGACCGGTCAGGTCGTGACCATGACGATCATCGCCAACGGCTTGTTTGTTGCGGCGCTAATCGCCTTGATCGCCCGGGAATTCTACATGCTGCGCAAGGCGCGCCAACGCGCCCGCACCGCCGCCCGGCTGCACATTCGTATCGTTGGCCTATTTTCGCTGGTGGCAGCGGTTCCGGCAATTTTAGTGGCAATCGTTGCCGCAGTATCGCTCGATTTGGGCCTCGACCGTTGGTTTGAAGGGCGCACACGGGCAATCGTTGGCTCATCGATCAGCGTTGCGCAATCCTATTTGAACGAGAGCATTCGCGGCACCCAAAACAATACGATTTCGATGGCGATCGAGCTCGACAATTACCGGCAGCTTTATATTCTCGACCGTACCGGTTTTACCAATCTGATGACCATCCAAGCGCGCGGCCGCGGCATGTTAGGTGCCTGGCTGTTGCGCCTCGATGGATCGGTGATCATTTCCGCGGTGGTCGACCCGAACCGCAGTTTGCCACGCGCGCCCGAAGACACGCTGATTAGGGCACGCGAAGGTGATCCGGTGCTCATTCCGCCCGGCAAGTCCAACGTGGTCGGTGGCCTGATCCGCATGCAGCAAATTGCCGACACTATCTTATATACGGTGCGGCCGGTTGATCCGGTGGTGATGGATTCTTTGCGCATCATGGAAGACAACACCCTGGAATATCGAGGCCTTGCCTCAAACCGCGGCAATTTCCAGCTCGCCTTTGCGTTGATCTATACCGGTATATGCCTGATCGTATTCCTTTCCGCGATTTGGATGGGCATCAATGTCGCCGACCGCATTGTTGGACCAATCCGCCGCCTGATCACCGCCGCCGACGGGGTTGCTGCCGGCGATATGAGCGTTCGCGTATCGGCCACGCGCACCGAGGGTGATCTGCGTTCACTCAGCAATACGTTCAACAAGATGATCATCGAACTGAAATCACAGCGCGACGAAATTCTCGCCGCCTCGGCGGATATCGACAACCGTCGGCGCTTCATGGAAGCGGTGTTGTCTGGGGTCAGCGCCGGGGTGATCGGGCTTAATCGCAATGGCGAGATTGCGGTAACCAACCGTTCGGCGATCCCACTTTTGACCGATGAAAATAAATCCGAACTGGTCGGCCGCAACCTAAAGGATATATCCCCCGAATTATGGAAAGTGTTCCAAAAGGCGGTGCGCAATCCACGGGTTGGGTTTGACGCTGAAATCACGCTGTTACGTGGTGGCCAGGAACGGAATTTGAGCGTCAAAGTCACCGAAGAAGAACAAGCGTTCGAAAATTCCTACGTCATTACCATCGACGACATCACCAATTTGGTCGCCGCCCAGCGCAACACCGCCTGGGCCGATGTGGCGCGGCGGATTGCCCATGAAATCCGTAATCCGTTGACGCCGATCCAACTTTCCGCCGAACGCATTCGCCGCCGTTATGGCCACCGTATTACCGACGATCGGGAAGTGTTTGATCAGTGCACCGATACAATTATTCGCCAAGTCGCCGATATCGGGCGCATGGTCGACGAGTTTTCCTCATTTGCCCGCATGCCGAAACCGGTAATGGTCGAACAAGACCTGCGCAAGGTTGCCGGCGAGGCGATATTTTTGCAGCGGGTGGCTAATCCGGACATCGAATTCAAAGATGAGATGGGGGACGCGCCTGTTGTGGCGAAAGTCGACCCGCGCTTGTTGTCACAGGCATTCACCAACGTGATCAAGAATGCGGTCGAGGCAATTGCGGCGGTGCCGGCAGAACAATTGATCCAGGGCCGGGTCGTGGTTCGCACTCATGCCGGCAAGGCCGGGCCGGTGATTGATGTGATCGACAATGGCAAGGGGTTGCCTGATCGAGATCGCCACAAATTGCTCGAACCCTACGTCACCAACCGGGTAAAGGGCACCGGGCTGGGGTTGGCGATCGTGCGTAAGATTATGGAAGACCACCAAGGCACCATCGAATTGCTTGATGCGCCGCAGGCCAACGGTGGCGGGCGCGGCGCTACAGTGCGGCTTTCCTTTCCAGAGATTGTAAAAACTGCTGAAAACAAAACGAAACCCGTCCTGGCGTCACAATCACGCAAGGGCAAAAAACTTACCACACGGGCCAATCGGCGGAAAAAGGCCAATATAAGTTCTGGAGAACAAACGCCCCATGATGCATGACATTTTGGTCATCGATGACGAGCATGATATTCGGGAACTGGTTGCTGGCATCCTTGAAGATGAAGGCCACGAAACCCGCACCGCCGGCGATAGCGACAGTGCGCTGGAGGAAATCCATGCTGGCCGGCCAGCGCTGGTGTTTCTCGATATTTGGCTGCAAGGCAGCCGCATGGACGGTCTGGCCCTACTGGAAGTGATTAAGCAGGAACACCCCGATTTGCCGGTGGTGATGATTTCCGGGCATGGCAACATCGAAACCGCGGTCTCGGCGATCAAGCGCGGCGCCTATGACTATGTCGAGAAACCGTTCAAAGCCGACCGGCTGGTGCTGTTGGCGCAACGCGCGCTTGAAGCGTCTAGCCTCAAGAAAAAAATCAAAGAGCTCGAAAGCAAAACGATTGACATGCCAGGCCTGATTGGCCGCTCGCAAGCGATGGGTCATTTGCGTGCGACGGTCGACAAGGTTGCCGGCACCAACAGCCGGATCATGCTGCTCGGCGGCTCAGGCGTCGGCAAGGAATTGGTCGCACGCACCATTCATGACCAATCGCAACGGGCCAATGGGCCATTTGTAATCGTCAATGCGGCGGCGATTACCGTCGAGCGTATGGAAATTGAACTGTTCGGCACCGAAGTCAATTCCGAGGGCGAACGGGTGGTGGGCGCGCTGGAAGAAGCCCATGGCGGCACCCTCTACATCGAGGAAGTTGCCGACATGCCGCTCAAAACGCAAAGCAAGATTTTGCGAGTGCTGGTCGACCAGAAATTTGTCCGGGTAGGGGGCCGCAGCAAGGTCAGCGTCGATGTGCGCATCTTGTCGTCGACTGCAAGGGATCTGAAAAAGGCGATCGCAGCGAGCGAATTTCGCGAGGATTTGTTTCACCGCTTGGCCGTGGTGCCGGTGCGGGTGCCGCCGTTGGCGGAGCGCCGCGACGATATTCCGAGCCTGGTCGATCTGTTCATTAGCCAATTGGCACAGCAAAACGGGCTCAAACCGCGTCTGGTCGCCGAAGATGCCATGGCCGAGCTCCAAGCCCTTGACTGGCCCGGTAATGTGCGCCAATTGCGCAACAATATCGAACGCTTGCTAATCCTTGCCCAGCCTGAT
Organism: Rhizobiaceae bacterium; assembly: GCA_965248715.1. GTDB lineage: Bacteria > Pseudomonadota > Alphaproteobacteria > Rhizobiales > Rhizobiaceae > CBDFKB01. The sequence goes on along the minus strand of CBDFKB010000008.1, from coordinate 1,256,286 downwards.
GAGGACGGAATCATTACTGCCGACATGCTGCCCAAAGAGATAGGCGAAATGCTGCCCGGCAATAATGTTTCGGTGCAACATGTCATGTCGATGCCGCTGCGCGAGGCGCGCGAAGCGTTTGAACGCGACTATTTGTCCGCACAGCTCGGGCGCTTCGGCGGCAACATCTCCAAGACCGCCGAATACGTTGGCATGGAGCGCTCGGCGCTACATCGCAAGATGAAATCGCTTAACATGTAGGCGACAGCGTTTGCGACGCCATATTGACCTTGGTATCCCAGCATCCGTAGATACCGCGCGGAAAACTGAATTCATCAATAGGGCTCCAGCATATGCGAATTATCATCTGTGGTGCAGGTCAGGTCGGATACGGCATCGCCGAGCGTTTGTCGTCGGAGCAAAACGACGTCTCGGTAATCGATAATTCCGCCGAACTGATTCAAAAAATTCAGGATCAGCTTGATGTGCGCGGCTATGTCGGGCACGGCTCGCACCCTGATGTTTTGGCTCGCGCCGGCGCTGAAGACGCCGACATGGTAATTGCGGTGACCCTGTATGACGAAGTCAACATGGTCGCCTGCCAGGTGGCCCATTCGCTATTCGGTGTGCCAACCAAGATCGCCAGGATCCGCGCGCAAAGCTATCGCGCCAAGCACTGGCAGAACCTGTTTTCGCGTGAGCACATGCCGATCGACGTGATCATTTCGCCGGAGATCGAGGTCGGCGAACTGGTATTGCGCCGCATCGCCACCCCCGGTGCGCGCGACATTGTGCGTTTCGCTGATGACAATATCGCGGTTGCGGCGATTGAATGTGATGATGATTGCCCGGTGATCGACACCCCATTGACCCAATTATCAGAACTGTTTCCCGATCTCTCCGCCGTGGTGGTAGGCCTGTGGCGCGACAACCAGTTGATCGTGCCGAAATCCTATGACCAGATCTTGTTGAATGACGTCGCTTATGTGGTTGCACAGCGCTCACGGATGCGGCGTACTTTGGCGATTTTCAACAAGGATTTGCCCGAAGCAAGCCGGATCGTGGTTGCTGGTGGCGGCAATATCGGGCGCTATGTCGCCTCACAGATTGAGCGGCGCGCGACCGGTACCCGTTTGAAAATTATTGAAAGTTCCCGCGAAAAAGCGATTCAGCTTGCCAATGATCTCAGCAAGGCGGTGGTATTGCACGGCAATGCGCTGGATGAACAATTGTTGAACGAGGCTGATGTGGCCAATGCCGACCTGATGGTTGCGATCACCAATGACGATCAGGTCAACATATTGTCCAGCGTGCTGGCCAAACGGCTCGGCTGCAAGCGCAATCTGGCGCTGCTAAACTACGCCGGATACCGGTCATTTACCCGTTCGCTTGGTATCGACGATTATGTCAATCCGCGCTCGGTTACGATTTCCAGCGTGCTGCAACACGTGCGGCGCGGCCGCATACGAGGTGTCTATTCGATCGAAGACGGCAGGGCGGAAATCATTGAAGCCGAGGCACTCGACACGTCACCGCTGGTCGGAATTCCGCTAAAAGAACTCGATTTGCCGGACGGCATCCGCATCGGTGCCATTTATCGCGACCGCGCTGTCATAACCCCTTCTGGCGGCACAACCATCAAGCCCAAAGACCGGATTGTGATTTTGGCTACAGCCGACCAGGTGCGCAATGTCGAGCAGATGTTCCGGGTAAGTTTGGAATTTTTCTGATGCGTGCACCCAAGAGCCCTTACCAGAGCGTGCCGCGAAGCGTTAGATTCGCTTCGCCGCGCTATCTCTTTGTTTATGCGTGTCATTTTTCCCAAAACCGGCATCCACTTTTGGGTGACACGCTCTAATGGAATGAATTTGACATTTGGTGCCCATTTGCAGCATCGTCGTGTGTCAAATGTCAAATTAAAAATTCCATTAGATTCAATATCTTGCTAGTGGTTCTTTTGTTGCCAACATTTGCAAACTAAGTGTTGCAACGGGACGCAAATGTTGGAATCGAACCACTAGTGCCGGTTTGATCAAATTGGTCCAGTTTCGTGGTGTGAGAAGGAAGGACATGTTGGGCATATTCGACGACGAGCGGCGCGAAAGCGGGCCAATCTGGACAATTTCCCCGGGGACGCAGCCGATTTGGTGGCCCCTGGACTACGTTGCAAAGGGCTTGAAGTGGCCAATATTACCGCGCCTTTCGCGCCTTGCCAGCGGTCAATTGAGCCACGTCGGCGCCACAACCAGTTTGTCAACGGGTCCTAGGCCATGCGCGCGATAATCTTTTACCTCGCAGCCATTGGCAGTATTTTCTCCGCATCCTTCATGGCGCCGGTAATCGTAGCGTTTGCCAGCGGTGAGTTTCAGATCGCTTACCGCTTGCTGATCTATTTGATATTGGCAGCTTTTCTTTCTTCCGCCGCACTGTTGGCGACCTGGGGCAGCGGCAAGCAATTGCCAAGACTGGGCGGACTATATCTGGTAGGTGCCGGATGGTTGATCCTGCCCTGTTTGGCAGCAGTGCCGCTGATAGACCTTGGGAACCTCAACCCACTGGAAGGTTGGTATGAGGCGGTGTCCGGCATGACCACTACCGGCGCCAGCGTATTTGACGAACAGGCAAAATTGCCATTGTCGTTGTTGGTGTATCGCAGCCTGCTGGAATGGATGGGCGGTCTGTGCACCCTGCTGACGTTTGTGCTGTTTCTTGGCCCCTCAGGCATCGGCGGTCTGCCTAACGACCGGGTGATGAGTTATGTAGGCAGTTTTTACACCACTCCGGGCAGAACCATGCATGTCGCGGCAGTGATCTTGCAAATCTATGTACTAGTGACGCTGTCGTGCCTGATTGCCTTGATGGTGATCGGTACTGACCCTTATGCGGCATTTGTACTCAGTGTGGTGGCGGTTTCGACTGGCGGATTTCTTGGGCCTGGCATGTTGGTAGATGAAAGCATCGGCCCGGCCGGCATGATAATTCTTTCTGTGTTTCTGGTGTTGGGCGCAACCAGCATCTTGTGGCAGCGCATGCTTTTGTTACGCCGTGTTGGCGATTTGCGATCCCACCGCGAAAGCTATTTCGTGTTCGCCGTGGTTGCGGTTCTTGCGGTGGTGCTGACGGCAAAAATTTTGCAAAGCGGTGGTTCGGCACAGCCTTTTCAAGACGTCAGCGAGGGCCTGTTTAACGCCGCATCGCTGGTTTCTACCTCCGGCGTGCAAACCCGCAGCGGCATCTTTGCGCTTTTGCCGGCCGGGTTGGTGATTGCCGTATTGTTGGTAGGAGGCGGTGCGTTTTCCACCGCCGGCGGCATCAAATTATTCCGTATCGGCGGCATGTTCAGCCAGTCCCGGTTTGAATTAAACCGGCTGATACACCCTCATGCGATACCGCCTGGCCATTTCGGCAGTCAACATTTCGATATGCAGATGATGAAGGCGATTTGGAGTTTTTTTGCCGCATATGTGGTGCTAGCATTGCTGGGAACGTTTGCACTCGCTGCGAATTCGATGGAGTTCGAGGCGGCGTTTTTGGCTGCGGTGGCGGCAATTTCAAATGCCGGACCGGCATATGGACCCGAATGGGGTCCGCCGACAAATGCCGGTTGGCCGCGCTATAGCGAAATGAGCGGATCCGTGCTTTCCATTCTTGGCACGCTTATGTTGCTTGGTCGCCTGGAAATATTCGCCATTGTCGCTCTGATACGCTGGCGCGGTAAACCAGGGGCGTGACGCGTCCTCGCCATCCCACTTTCACCGCATGATACGCTGGCCAACGCGGTAAACCAGGGGCGTGACGCGTCCTCGCCATCCCACTTTCACCGCATGAGTGAATGCTACACAACACCATACGACGAAAATTTTTTCATCGTAATCCCGATATTTAGTAATATTTACTCGCGAATGGTTGAATTCCAAGGCATTGAACAGTGGATATGCATAGAGATATATGGTTGCTTGCCAAGATTATCCTATGTGATCGGCTCGGCCCGATAACACAGGGGCACGAATTGTGGAATGCCCGGCGGAAGTTGGGCCGGCCTGAAGACAAACAAAAAGAATACGGAGAATAGGTCAATGGCGGAGCGGCAGCAAAACCTGCAAGATGCGTTCCTGAACCAGGTGCGAAAACAGAAAATTTCTTTGACGATATTTTTAGTCAATGGCGTCAAACTGAATGGTATGGTGACATGGTTCGACAATTTCTGCGTTCTGTTAAAGCGCGACGGCATCGCACAACTTGTCTACAAGCACGCGATCTCGACTATCATGCCGGCCCAACCGGTGTTGTTTGATGAAAATGACGACGATCAGGAGAAGTGATTGACGTTAAGTCCCGGCGCCAGTGATTTTCAGCAAGGCAAATCCAAAACCTCGCGCCCCACTGCCGAACGAGCGTTTATCATCGTGCCGGATTTATCCGGTCACGGCATGCAGGCACCCAAGAACCGGCATATTGCTGGCGATGGGTTTGATGCCCCTAGCCATCCAGCTACAAGCTCGCGATCGAGCGAAGCCGAGGGACTGGCCTTGGCGATTGGCCTTGAAATTGCCGATACCCGGATTGTCCCGCTAAAGACGATAAAACCGGCAACACTGTTTGGATCAGGAAAAGTGACCGAGCTTTGCCTGGAGATCGCCGAAAGCGAGGCCGGGTTAGCAATCATCGACCATCCGCTGACGCCGGTTCAGCAGCGCAACCTGGAAAAGCTGTGGCAGGTCAAGGTGCTCGATCGCACCGGTCTGATCCTGGAGATTTTTGGCGCCAGGGCAAGGACCCGTGAAGGCACCCTACAGGTGGAGCTCGCGCACTTGAACTATCAAAAGAGCCGGTTGGTCAGATCCTGGACCCATTTGGAACGCCAGCGTGGCGGCCTGGGTTTTGTCGGCGGCCCGGGGGAAACCCAAATCGAGGCCGACCGCCGCCTGATTCAAAAGCGCATTAACCGCCTGGAGCGCGAACTGGAAAAGGTGCGCAAAACCCGCGCCCTGCACAGAGCAAATCGCCGTAAGGTACCTCATCCCGTAGTGGCACTGGTTGGCTATACTAATGCCGGCAAATCGACTTTATTCAATCGAATGACCGGTGCCGACGTGGTGGTTCGCAATCAACTGTTTGCGACCCTCGATCCGACGTTAAGAAAACTCGATCTGCCCAACGCCACGCCGGCGATCTTATCCGATACGGTCGGTTTCATCTCCAATCTACCAACTACGCTGGTGGCTGCATTTCATGCCACGTTGGAGGAGGTGATAGAGGCCGATTTGATATTGCATGTGCGCGACATTGCCGACCGGCAGACCGGCACCCATCGCGACCAGGTAAATACGGTGCTGGGGCAATTGGGGGTCGATGGGTTTGATGACCAACGGATTTTGGAAGTATGGAACAAATCCGACCTGTTGGACAATAACCCTATGCGGCAAGGCGAGGGAACCAACGGTGCCCTAGGGGCGGCCAACAATGTTTTGGTTTCAGCGCTGACCGGTGCGGGGATCGACCGCCTTCTGGTCGAAATCGAAGCCAGGTTGGGGGGAAGCGACCGGGTGGTTATGGTGAAAATCGGCCCGGACCAGATGAAAGCGGTCAATTGGTTCTATGCCAATGCAAAGGTGATCGAAACCGACGCCTGCGAAGATGGCACCGTGATCTATCGGTTGCGGATCGCTGAACATCTGGCCGGCGAACTAAAACGCAGGGCCGAAGGCGCGGTGGTAGAATTCGCCGCTTAAAGCACATTTTACATGAAATCAGTGCAATTCGGTTTGCCGGTTTTTGGAATTCCCGTGCGCGAACCGGCAATCGTGTTGGCTAGCGCTGGTCACCAAGCGTTGGAACAGCTTCGTCGCGCTATCTGTTTGTTTTTTCGCGTATTCTTGTCCGAAAACCGCTACACACTTTTCGGGAACACGCTCTTTGTTTATGCGTGTCATTTTTCCCAAAACCGGTGCCCACTTTTGGGTGACACGCTCTATGTGTCCGCAGCGCTTTTCTTTGCCGCCTGCCAGTATTTTTCCATGGTTGCCAGATCGGTTTTTTCAGGCGTGGCTCCGGCTTTTCGGCACGCGGCCTCGACCGCGGCGAAGCGATGGCGAAATTTAGTGTTCGCGGTTCTTAGTGCTGCGTCGGCATCGATCTCATAATGGCGCGCAAGATTGACTACGGCAAACAACAGATCACCGACCTCGCCATGCAAATCATCGCCGCTACGGTTGGCGGCGGCATCTTTTACTTCCGATATTTCTTCCGCAATCTTGTCGAACACCAGATTTGGATCATCCCAGTCAAACCCGACCTTTGCCGCCTTTTTCTGGAGTTTGTTGGCCATTTTCAGGGCCGGTAGGTTGCTTGGAACCGCGTCGAGAATATTTTCATCACCACCAACTAAGCCATTGTTTGATGCTCGCTCGGCCCTCTCATTCGCCTTGATGCGTTCCCATATGCCCTCGACCATCATGGGCGAACCGGCGGACAACTCGGCGAAGACATGGGGGTGGCGGCGCACCATCTTGTCGCAAATGCCGGCAACCACATCCGAAAATATGAAATGGCCTTCCTCCTGAGCCATTTGGGCGTGATAAACCACCTGCAGCAACAAATCGCCTAACTCGTCGCACAGATCGTCCATGTCGCCGCGTTCGATCGCGTCGGCGACCTCATAGGCTTCTTCCAAGGTATAGGGCGCGATCGAGCGAAAATTCTGCGCCAAATCCCACGGGCAACCGGTAACCGGGGTGCGCAGCGTCGCCATGATTTCAATCAGGCGTTTAATATCTGCCTGGTCCGGTTGCCGAGCGCCCATTGGAATTTCCTCGTTGATAGGTGCAAATCGCATAACACGCTACCCAGCAGCGCCAAAGCATGGTTGTGAATGAATGGTTCGCCGGGGCCGAAATCATCAAGCCGCACAGTTCCTACAGCGCGTTGCGGTTTCCTTGAAATACGGTTGCTTTTCAGCAGATTGCCAATAGGCGCTAATACCATCAAATGGGTCAATATTAACCACTGTTGGTATTGCTCCCTACCTCGCAGCCGTTTGCGGCTGTGACTACGGGAGAATTATCTTTCAACTTCAAGAAATCGGATAGGGCAGTAGTAAATACTGGGTCATCATCGACAATTAGGATCAAAGGCGACATTTTTTCACGAAGGATCATTGGCTGGCTGCAATCAACGAGGAAACCATATGATCATACCATTATGATATTTTAATCGCCTGACTGATCACAAAGGATACTTCCAAGTCGTTAACCAATTCATTGTAAAATCGAAACACGGGCAGTTATACGCAGGAATGTGACCTATTTTTGCACATAATATGACTGGTTTAACAATGAACATCGTCAAGCAACGCAGGCAAGCTGTTTCATTTTGGCAGTCCCTTCGGTTTCGTATTTCTGCCGGGATCACCTTTGTCATGCTGCTTGGTTTTGCAGCGGTCACGATAACCTTTGCCGTTCAAACCTATCGCGCCGAGATCAAAAACCAGCAGGAGCAAATTAGAGGCACGGCTCATATCTTTTCCGCCAGTGTCAGCCATGCAATGGCAGCTCGTGATTCAAACGAAGCGCTTCGGGTGTTGCGCGGGATCAGCGAGTTCCCGCAATTTCGATATGCCCGCGTGACATTGGAAGATGGCACCATATTCGTCGAGATCGGTGGCGGCACCATCCTTGCTGGTGAAAACCAAGCGCCTAAAACGATCAATCCGTTTGACCTGCTGCGTTTGCGGCAGATTTGGGTATCCCAGCCGGTTCTAAACAACGGCCTTGTGGTTGGCGAGCTGTTCCTATTGACCGACACGTCAAACGCCAGATCCAGGCTGATGGTAGGGCTTGGCATCAGTTTGGCGTTCACATTGATGGCAATCATTTTTTCGGTAATCTTGTCGAGCAAGCTGGTGGACCAACAAATCCAGCCGATCCATGCATTGTCTGGCTTAATGTCCGACATCGGACATCCTGGCGGCTATACGAAACGGGTAACGGAAAGCGGCAAAGGCGAGGTCGCAGTTCTCACCAAATCATTCAATACCATGTTGAACGCGATCGAGGGTCGCGACCGCGATCTACTCGAATATCAAGGGGCACTTGAATCTAAAGTAACTGAGCGCACCAATTCCCTCAAACTTGCCAAGGAGAAAGCGGAAACCGCCAACGCCGCAAAATCTGAATTCCTATCGACGATGAGCCATGAAATCCGCATCCCGTTGAACGCAATGCTGGCGATGGCTGAATTGTTGGCGGGCGCGCCGCTATCATCGCGCCACAAACGCTATGCCGAAATCATCCACCGTTCGGGCAACAGCCTGTTGCACATTATCAATGACATTCTCGACCTGTCCAAGATTGAGGCCGGCAAGTTGGAACTGGAAGAAGCCGACGTTTATCCCGACAGACTAATCACCGATATTTGTGAATTGTTTTCGGAACGGGCAGGCGAAAAATCCCTCGAATTAGTGCCTTATGTCGCACCCGATGTGCCCCATTGTTTCCTCGGCGACCCGGTACGGCTCAATCAGATTGTCACTAATCTGGTCAATAACGCCCTGAAATTTACCGCCAGCGGCGGGGTGACAGTGGCCATCACCTGTGTTGCCGACAACTCGAAGAAAAGCCTGACACGATTACGATTTTCGGTACGAGATACCGGGATCGGCATCGAACCAGAACAGTGCAAAGGGGTATTCGAAAGCTTTACCCAGGCAGGCGGCAGCATAACCCGCAAATATGGCGGCACCGGTCTCGGCCTGACGATCTGCAAGCGATTGGTAGAAGCCATGAACGGGGTCATCGACGTCGAAACTACCTTTGGCAAGGGGAGTACATTTTGGTTCGAGATCGACACCAAAGTGATTATGGCTGCGCAAAATCCACCAGCCAGGGATGCGCACACCATAATGCTTGCGATTGAGGAACCGATGCTAGCCAACGCCTTGGGCGCCACTTTGCGCGATAATGGGGCGAGTGTTATCGAAATCTCGCCGAAGCAAATGCTGCATGGCCAAAAGGCGCACGCAATCATTGTGCGCTCGGCAAATGCGGAACACATAGCCAGGCGTTCCGGCGACGAATACCTGGCGCCGATGATATGTCTGACTGAAATCGGCGATGCCTGTCTGGACCGTGTACTTCGCAACTCGGTCGCCCAGGATGCGTTACATCTACCGGCCGGTAGAAAAGATATCGAGGAAATGTATCGGCGAATTGTTGCCGGAGATTTTCGTGGCCAAAACGCGCTTAAAGACCAATTGCAAGACCAAATCGATTATCCAGATTTTACCGGCGTGCGGGTACTTGCCGTCGACGATAACCCGGTAAACCGGGAAGTGGTGAAATACGCATTGTCGGCGCTCAATGTCGACGTGGTGTTGGCGCACGACGGCAAAGAGGCGGTCGAGTTAGCGGCAACCGCCGGCTGCGATCTAATTTTGATGGATTGCTCGATGCCGGTCATGAACGGTTTCGAAGCGACCGCAGCGATCCGAAAAGCCGAACTCCTGGCTGGGCGAGCGAACCTGCCGGTGATCGCATTGACTGGCCATATTACCGGTAAAGAAGTGGAGCGCTGGGAGAGCGCCGGCATGGACGGGTATGTGGCCAAACCGTTTACCATTGATGCTCTGATCAATGTGCTGCGCATGTGGTTGAGCGATCGCGAAGCCACCGACGCCGGCCAAGACCAAACCGTCGATACCGCTCAGGAAATTGTCCCCCGCGAAGAAGCGGCGCACGGAGACGACACCTGCGAAATTATCGCTTTTGAAGACGCACTTGCATCGCCGAAACCGGGGTCTGAAGGACTTCAACTGATTGACTGCACCATGCTCGATATGATCGCCACCCTCTCACGTGGGCAGCGAATCCAGACAGCGACCAAGATATTTGGCTTATATCTGGAACATTCGGCCACTGCCGTTAGCGATGTGGAAAGCAGCCTTGAGCAAGCAAATGACCAGCAGGCCGCGGTCGCCACCCAGGCGCTAAGGTCGATGTGCAGTAACGCCGGCGCCGGTGTGGTTGGTGCGATCTGCCAATTTCTCGAGGATGCTTGTCGGCGTGGTGACCTAGAAACCGCGCGACGGTTGATGCCTGAACTGACCCAAGCCATGAAAGCGACAGAAATCGCCATGTGCCACCATATCAGCGCAAACAAAGCAGCCAGGAAGCTCAAAATTCTATAAATTTGGTAGGCGCTTTGCCTCACCAAGCGATTGAACAAGCCGATGCAATTGTCTAACATGACGCCTTGTTCAGGCACCCATGCAAAGGATAGGGGCGTACCGATTTTTCGCCTCAATTGACTGCATTATGGCGTGCCTGCGCTAATTCTGGGACACAGCGGAACCTGTAATGTCGACCACCAACCCACCGAGAATCGGTACTATTACCCGATTCAGGAACTATTTCCTAACCGGTTTGATCATCTGCGCGCCATTGGCAATCACGGTATATATCACCTGGTCGATTGTTCAGTGGTTTGACGATGCGGTAAAACCCTATGTGCCGGAAGTCTATAATCCGGACACTTATTTACCGTTTACGTTGCCGGGCTTCGGGCTGCTGGTGGCGATTTTCGTCATCACGTTGATCGGCTTTTTTGCCGCCAACTATATTGGCCGCACCCTGGTTGCCTATGGCGAGGTAATGCTTGGCCGCATGCCGTTCGTGCGCAACATTTATTCCGGCCTAAAACAAATTTTCCAGACCGTATTGTCCGACAAGTCCGACAGCTTCAAGAAAGTTGGTCTGATCGAATATCCGCGCAAGGGCCTGTACGCATTGGTGTTTATCGCCACCGATACCGATGGTGAAGTTGGCGAACGGTTGAAGGGGCGTGGCGACGAGGCGATTTCGGTATTTCTGCCGACTACGCCCAACCCTACATCCGGGTTCTTGCTATTCGTGCCGAAACGCGACGCCATCATTCTTGACATGAGCGTGGAGGACGCGGCGAAATTGGTGATTTCCGCTGGCCTGGTATCGCCGGAATACCAAAAAAGAGCCGCTAAGATCGCCAAACAGACCGGATTTGATCGCCGCCACCAAACCCCCGAACCAGCATTAAACGACGACGGTTAGAGCAAGTTTTGGATCGCCAGAAGATTTGCCGGTCACCCGGCGGAAATCAACCGCACCGCTTCGTCCTTGCCGAACAAGAACAACAATATGCGCAGAGCCTCGGTGCGCTCTGCCTGCGGATCAAATCCTTCGGTCAACACCAATTTGGCGTCGTCACGGGCCATTTCCAAAAGGTCGCCATGTTGGCTCGGATCAGCGATCCGGTAGCCCGGCATGCCCGATTGTCTAACTCCCAATAATTCGCCTTCGCCGCGTAATTTCAAATCCTCTTCCGCGATCAAAAACCCGTCCTCGGTCTGGCGCAAGATTGACAATCGCGCCCGTGCGGTCTCGCCGAGCGGGCCTTTGTAAAGCAAAATGCACGCCGAGGCGCGTTCGCCACGACCGACCCGACCACGCAACTGGTGCAATTGCGCTAGGCCAAAGCGTTCCGCATGCTCAACAATCATGATCGAGGCTTCGGGAACGTCGACGCCAACTTCGATGACGGTGGTAGCGACTAGGAGTTGGGTGTCACCGGCCTTAAAGGCTGCCATCGCCGCGTCCTTTTCCGCACCCTTCATGCGCCCGTGCACCAGTCCAACTTTGTTACCGAATAGCTGGACCAGCGCCGCGTGCCGGTCTTCGGCGGAAGTTAGAGGCAATTCCTCGCTTTCCTCGACCAGAGGGCAAATCCAATAGGTTCGTTGGCCTTGGTCAAGCGCAGTGCGCAGCCGTTCGACAATCTCATTTAACCGGTCGAGCGGCATGGCGCTGGTGGCAACCGGCTGGCGTCCAGCCGGCTTTTCGGTCAATTTGGATACCTCCATGTCACCGAAATGGGTCATCACCAAAGTGCGCGGGATCGGTGTCGCGGTCATGATCAACAAATCCGCATGTTTGCTTTTGCGCGACAGGGCCAGGCGCTGGTGCACGCCAAATCGGTGTTGTTCGTCAACCACGGCGAGACCAAGATCGTGAAATTCGACATCGGACTGGAACAACGCATGGGTGCCGACCACCATATCGATCGAACCATCGGCCAGGCCATCGACGATCTTTGCGCGGGTCTTGCCTTTTTCGCGGCCGGTCAGCAGGGCGATTTCGAGCCCGGCAGCTTCGCATAGTGGCGCCAGGGTTGCGAAATGTTGGCGCACAAGTATTTCGGTCGGTGCCATTAATGCGGCCTGGGCACCGGCTTCCACCACCGCCGTCATCGCCAGCAGCGCGACCACGGTCTTGCCGGACCCAACATCGCCTTGCAGCAAACGCAGCATGCGTTCCGGCTTGGCCAAATCCCCCACACATTCGCCGATCGCCTGTTCCTGGCCGTCGGTTAGTTGAAACGGCAGCAGATCGCGGATTTGCCGAGATTTGTCGCCAGTTGGCGCGCGTGCGACGCCGCCGTGCCGGCTGACTTGTTGGCGTACCAGGCCAAGGGCCAATTGGCCGGCCAACAATTCGTCATAGGCCAGGCGGCGGGTCGGCGGCGCGTCGCCGGCAAGGTCGGTGATGTCCCTTGGGTTGTGGAGTTGGCTGAGCGCATCGCCAAACGAGGCCCAGCCCTGGCGCTCGATCACCGATCGCAATTGCCATTCCGGTAGTCGCGGCAATGCCATCAACGCGCCGTTGGCCACGTTGGCGACCGCTTTTCGGCCCAGCCCCTGGGTAAGACCATAGACCGGTTCAACCAAATCGGCTTCGGCAAGGTCTTCTGGGGTCAACACCAGATCGGGATGGACCATGGTCAACTGCCCGTTGAACCATTCCGGGCGGCCACTGACATGACGCTCTTGACCCACCGGCAGCAGCTTTTCCAGCCATTTCTTGTTGCCACGGAAATAGGTCAATGCAATTTCACCGGTCTCGTCTTGGCAATAAACCCGATAAGGTACGCGCGAATTGCCCGGCGGCGGCTGATGACGGTCAACCCGAACCTTGATTGTCGCAATCATTGCCGGCGCCGCGTCCATGATAGTGGGTTGATGGCGGCGGTCGATCAGTGAATAGGGAATATGGAACAACAGATCGACCACCCGCGCGGTTTCCTGTGAACCGCCGGATACCAGCAGACGATCAAAGGCTTTTTGCAGCTGCGGGCCAACACCATCCAGCGAGGCGAGCGGTGCGAAAAGCGGATTGAGGATTTGCGGGCGCATTTGAATCCGAATTTATTATTGCGATGCCGATTTGCAACTGACTTCGCTGACCACCTTGGGTATTACCTGCTCTGTGACCGTGAAGTCGAGGCAGCGTATATATTATGGACAAAGATTATCGGCTCAAACGGCTGATTTACCGAGCCAGCCACCGAGGCACGAAAGAGGCCGATATTTTGCTTGGCAACTATGCCGCAGATAAGGCGCCGGCGATGACCGAAGCCCAATTCGCTGCGTTCGAAACCCTGCTCGAAGAGACCGACCGAGATTTAGTGGCGTGGATTACCGGCCAGAGCAATGCAGATGGACATGCGCATCTCGACCTGATCGTCGACATCCGTAATTTTCACATCGGGACGGATTGCCGGTAATGATTTTCAGTAAGGCGATTTCCCGCGACGCGGTGTTTTCCAACGACCGCCCTGTCACTGTCACCGGCGTGCCTGCCGGCATGGAGGCCTGGTTGTTGGCGGCCCTTGCGGCCGAGCCGTCCGATGCCAGATACCGCCCGGTTGTGCTGGTGATGAGCGATGGCACAGCGATGGACGGGGTGGCGAAAAATCTCGAATTTGTCGCGCCGGGGATCAAGGTCCACATGCTGCCGGCGTGGGATTGCCTTCCCTATGACCGGGTTTCGCCTGGCGCCGATGTGACCGCGCGGCGCTTAGCGACTTTGTCGGCGCTTGCGCAAGCAACCCAAGCAAATGAAGCGAGCGTGGTGTTGACATCAGCCAATGCGCTGGTGCAGCGGGTGCCGCCACGCGCAGCGGTCGTCGAACGTATCATGCGCCTCGTCGGTGGCGCCATCACCGACATGGACCACACCGTGCGCTGGTTGTCGGATAATGGCTATGAGCGCGCTTCCACGGTCCGCGACCATGGCGAATATGCGGTGCGTGGCGGCATCATCGACCTTTACCCGCCAGCCACCAGAGATCCGATCCGGCTTGATTTCTTTGGCGACCAACTAGAATCGATCCGCAGTTTTGATACTTCCTCCCAGCGCACCCTGGCGCAGTTGGGTGAGGTAATATTGCTGCCGATGAGCGAATTGTTCCTGGACCAAGCAGCTGTCAGGCGCTTCAGGACCGGTTTTGTCAACAGTTTCGGGGCGGCTGATCGCGAGGATTCACTTTACCGCGCGATCAGCGAGGGCAGGCGTCACGCCGGCATGGAACATTGGTTGCCATTGTTCTTTGAGCACCTGGAAACCCAATTTGACTATTTTTCCGACTGTGATTTGGTATTCGACCACAATGCGGGTGATGCGGTTACCGCCAGGCTCAATCTGGTAGGCGAGCACTATCAGGCAAGGCTCGAGCAGGACAGTTCACAAACCCGCCAAGACGCACCGTATCGCGCTGTTGAACCAAAAACCGCCTATCTGGAGCAAGCGGAAATCGACACCCGGATGGGGCAAATCGCGGTAATAACCCCGTTCGATGTGCCGCCGACAGCGGCCCGCGCGACCATTGAGCTCAATGCCGGTTCCGGGCGTGAATTTTCCGCCGAGCGGACTTCCGGGCAAAATGTGTTCGAGGCGTTGAGCGGGCACATCGGCACAGCGATTGAAAGCGGGCGACGGGTCGCGATCGCGTGTTGGAGCGAAGGTTCGCGCACCCGTTTGGCCCAAGTATTGGCCGAACACGGCGCCGACCGCACCGCCGAGGTCGGCGATTTCTCCGCCATCGAAACCCTGCCGGACGATATGGTAGCGCTGGCGATATTGCCCTTGGACCGGGGCTTCGAGACCGAACATATTGCCTTTATCGCCGAACAAGACGTGCTTGGCGACCGGTTGGTGCGCCGCACCCGCAAGAAGCGTGCTGGCGAATTTCTGTCCGAAGTGGCAAGTTTGGCCGAAGGCGATATTGTCGTTCACATTGAGCACGGCATTGCTCGGTTTGCCGGGCTAAAAACCCTTGAAGTCACTGGCGCGCCGCATGATTGCCTGGAATTGCGTTATCTCGGCGATGACCGATTGTATTTGCCGATCGAGAACATCGAACTGCTATCGCGCTACGGTTCGGCCGGCACTGAAGTCATGCTTGACAAGCTCGGTGGCGTTGCCTGGCAGGCGCGCAAGGCCAAGCTGAAGAAAAGCATTCTGGAAATGGCCGGCCAGTTGATCGAACTGGCCGCCACCAGGGCGCTCAAACGGGTCGAGCCGATGCATCAGCCCGAAGGGTTGTTCGACGAATTCGCCTCGCGTTTTCCCTATGACGAGACCGAAGATCAGTTGAGCGCGATCAACGCGGTGCTGGACGATCTGGTCGCCGGCACGCCGATGGACCGGCTGATTTGCGGCGATGTTGGATTTGGCAAGACCGAAGTGGCGTTACGCGCCGCATTCGTATCGGTGATGAGCGGCCGCCAGGTGGCGGTGGTAGTGCCGACAACCTTATTGGCACGCCAGCATTTCAAAACCTTCAACGACCGTTTCAGCGGCCTGCCGGTTCGTATTGGCCACGCATCGCGTCTGGTTAGTGCCAAAGATTTAGCCGTCACTCGCAGTGGAATGGCCGACGGCACACTCGATATTGTTATCGGCACCCACGCATTGCTGGCAAAATCCGTATCGTTTGACCGGCTTGGCTTATTGGTGATCGACGAGGAACAGCGCTTTGGTGTCAAACACAAGGAAAAATTGAAAGAATTACGCTCTGACGTGCATGTGCTGACCCTTTCCGCTACCCCAATCCCGCGTACCCTGCAATTGGCATTGACCGGGGTCCGGGAATTGTCGCTGATCACCACCGCGCCAGTCGACCGCATGGCGGTTCGTACCTTTGTCAGTCCGTTCGACACTTTGACCATCCGCGAGGCGTTGTTGCGCGAGCATTATCGCGGCGGTCAAAGTTTTTATGTCTGCCCGCGCATTTCCGACATCGAGGAGCAACGCGTGTTCTTGCGCGACCAGGTGCCTGAATTGCGGGTTGCCGTTGCCCACGGCCAGATGCCGCCGACCGAACTTGATGATGTAATGAACGCGTATTATGACGGGCGCTACGATGTGTTGCTGTCGACCTCAATCGTTGAATCTGGTCTCGACATTCCGACGGCAAATACCCTAATCGTTTATCGCGCCGATATGTTTGGTTTGGCCCAACTTTATCAGTTGCGCGGCCGGGTAGGGCGCTCCAAGACCCGCGCCTACGCGCTATTCGTTTTGGCACGCAACAAGACCTTGACCAAACAGGCCGAACGCCGATTGCATGTATTGCAGTCGCTCGATTCGATCGGCGCCGGGTTTCAGCTTGCAAGCCACGACCTCGACATTCGCGGTTCTGGCAATTTGCTCGGCGACGAACAGTCGGGCCACATCAAAGAGGTCGGCTACGAACTGTACCAGCAAATGCTCGAAGAGGCGGTGGCCGAACTAAAGGATGGCGGCCACCAGGGCGAGGAAAAATGGTCGCCACAGATAACTGTCGGCACTTCGGTAATGATCCCAGAGACTTATGTCGGCGATCTACAGTTGCGCATGAGCTTGTATCGCCGCATGTCGGATCTGACCGAATTGGCAGAGATTGACGCCTTTGCCAGCGAACTGATCGACCGGTTCGGCGCGCTGCCCGAGGAAGTCGACCACCTGTTGAAGATCGTCTACATCAAAGGCCTTTGCCGCGGTGCCAATATCGCCAAACTCGAAGCCGGGCCCAAGGGCCTGGTCATCAGCTTCCGCAACCAAATTTTCGCTAACCCAGGGGACTTGGTGGGTTGGATCGGCGAGCAGGGTTCGCTTGCCAAAATCAGACCCGACCAGTCGATCGTGCTGTCGCGCGACTGGCCGGATGCGGAACGGCGGCTTAAGGGTGCGGCGGTCATTGCCAAAAAATTGGCCGATATGGCCGGACAAGTGTGATCAGATATTTAGCTTGCGAAGGGACTTGGCCCGACCATTACTCAAACTCGGAAAATGGGCCTTTGTCGGGGCCGCT
Organism: Rhizobiaceae bacterium; assembly: GCA_965248715.1. Classification (GTDB taxonomy): domain Bacteria; phylum Pseudomonadota; class Alphaproteobacteria; order Rhizobiales; family Rhizobiaceae; genus CBDFKB01. The sequence goes on along the minus strand of CBDFKB010000008.1, from coordinate 1,239,147 downwards.
ACCGCCCTTCCCAAGTGGACAGTCGGCGCTGTGGCGTTGGTCGCGCGCTAAATCGGCCCGGCAGTGGGGGCAGATGGTTTCTCCAAAAGCCGATAATCGGCCGGATCCACCGCAGAGTGGGCATTGGCTCGAACGGTCCTGTTTACCCGATCCCTTGCAAGCAGGACAACGGTCTTTGTCGTACATCATACATCTCCCACATCGGGCTACAATTGTTCTAATATAAGATCATCAAACCAAGGTAATGTATTGTTACTACGTGAAATATTTTATGAATCGTGCCGCTCTTTGTTACCATCGCGAAACCCTTCATCAAACGCATTCTCGGCTTGCGGGTTTCCCTTGAATTTTTTGCGAGCCTCAATCACATCGCCGCCATCTGTGCTGGGGTTTTTTGCTACATCACGTCCAGCTTTTCTGGCGTTTTTGGCTATTGTCTGTGCATTGCTGTCAATACCGGCCATCGTTGTACCACTCGGTCAGAATTTGGTTGATTGTATATATTCCATAACACAACTCACTTCTTCTTAAAACCCGAGGCCATTGGTCGATGTACTTGGGGCTGGGAAATCCCAATCTGCCGCGATACGTGTCCCGACGTCCCTTGCTGCGGGAACGGGTCGCCATCGCCACATATTCGCCGTCGAACATCGATCAACCGGCAAATTCCCGGATAATTGACTGTCAATTTACCGCCATGGATCATATTCAAAGTGTTGTGCGTCCAAATTAATCCATTATGCAGAGCAGCCGCAGATCATGGACCAAGTTTCTTTTTTTACCGCGATTGGCGCTGGGCTGATCTCCTTTATTTCCCCCTGTGTGCTGCCACTGGTGCCGCCCTATCTTTGCTATATGGCAGGGGTATCACTGGAGGAACTTGCAAGCGAGGGGGAACCGCGCGGTAGTGGCGCGGCAGCCGTGGTTATGACCCCGGTGTTGGTTAACGCGCTCTATTTCGTTGCCGGTTTCACCTTCGTTTTCGTGGCGCTTGGCGCCACCGCGTCAACCCTTGGCCAATTGGTGCGTAGCCATTCCGGCACCTTGTCGATGATCGCCGGCGTCATCATCATCGTAATGGGACTGCATTTCCTCGGTATTTTTCGCATTGGCCTGTTGCACCGCGAAGCACGTTATTCCGGAGCCATCCCGATCTCCGGCCTGGCCGGGTCGTTTCTCATGGGGTTGGCATTCGCGTTCGGCTGGACCCCTTGCATCGGTCCGATCCTCGGCGTGATATTGGCGATTGCCGGTTCGAAGGAGACGATAGGCGAGGGCGCCGCCCTGCTTGCCGCCTATTCCGCCGGTCTTGGAATTCCGTTCCTGCTTGCCGCAGGGTTCGTGCGGCCATTCATGGCATTTTTGGTTCGTTTCCGTCCACACCTGGCGCTGGTGGAAAAAGCCATGGGTGGAATGCTGGTATTGGCCGGCATATTGTTTTTGACCGGGTTTATGCAGACGGCCTCGTTTTGGCTGTTGGATAAATTTCCAGCACTCGGCGCAATCGGCTGACATGTGGCAACTGGCTGGTTAATAGGAAAAACACAATTTTACGCTATTGGTTTGCGGATCGTATGCAACCGCTAACGGGGAACGCCATGGCACAATCGAGCTTGACCATCATCCTGGCCGCCGGGGAGGGCACCCGGATGCGTTCGGCAACACCAAAAGTGTTGCACCAGATTGCCGGATTATCGATGATCGGCCACGTTGTGGCTGCCGTACAGGCCAGCGGCAAAACCGACATTGCCGTCGTGATTGGCCGCGATGCCGAAGCCGTAATGGCAGCGGTCGGCGAGAGCGAAAACACCTCATTCCACGTTCAAGAGCAACGGCTCGGTACCGCCCATGCGGTGCTCGCGGCACGGGATGCGATCGAGCGCGGATACGATGATGTCACGGTCCTATTTGCCGATACGCCTTTGATCGAAAGCGATACCTTGGCGCAGATGCGCCAACAGATCGCCAACGGTTCCGATATAGCCGTACTTGGGTTTTGCGCCAAAAATCCGACCGGATATGGCCGCTTGATCGGCACCGATGGTGAAATCACCGCGATCCGTGAAGAGCACGAATGCAGCAAGGAAGAGCGGGCAATCAAATTCTGCAATGGCGGGATAATGGCGTTTACCGGTAGAGACTTGCCAAAGCAGTTAGAAGCGATCGGCAATGATAATGCCAAGGGCGAATATTACCTAACCGACATGGTCGAGATCGCAAGAAGGACCGACCGCGAAGTCATCGCCATCATGGGCGACGAAAACGAGATCCTCGGCATTAACAACCGGGTGCAACTGGCTGAGGTCGAAGCGATCTGGCAGCGCCGACGCCGCGAACATTTAATGGTGCAAGGGGTTTCCATGCAGGCGCCCGAAACCGTGTTTTTGAGCCACGACACGGAAATTGGTCAAGACAGTGCGCTGGAACCCCATATCGTTTTTGGCCCAGGCGTATCGATCGGGGAAGGGGTGCAGGTTCGCGCCTACTGCCATATCGAAGGCACACAAATTGCCGCCAACGCGACAATCGGCCCATTTGCCCGGCTGCGGCCAGGTGCAAATTTGTCGGAGCACGCCAAGGTCGGTAATTTTTGCGAGGTTAAGAATGCGACAATCGAAGCCGGCGCGAAGGTCAATCATCTCAGCTATATCGGCGACGCTCGCATCGGCAAGGGCGCCAATATCGGCGCCGGCACCATCACGTGTAATTATGATGGGGTGAACAAACACCGCACCCACATCGGTGCTGGCTGCTTTATCGGCTCGAATTCCTCGCTAGTGGCGCCGGTGGCGATCGGCGCGCGCGCCTATGTTGCTTCCGGCACGGTGGTTACCCATGATGTTCCAGTTGATGGGTTGGCAATCGGGCGCTGCCGCCAGTCCAACAAGAACGGCATGGGCCGCAAAATTCGTGACCGCAACGCTGCGCTAAAGGCGGCGCGCAATAACCAGTTGGAAGGTGGTGAAGTTGGGCCCCGGCAGAAGACCCGAGGCAAGCACCTGTAACATTTGCAAACCATAAGTGAGTGTAAAAGTTGGCGGGAAACAACTAGGGTCCGTGGACAATTATGGTTGTGGCGCCGGCGTGGCCCAATTGGTCGCTGGCAAGGCGCGGTAATCTTGGCCACTTCAAGCCTTTCGCAACGTAGTCCAGGGGCCAAATCGGCCGCGCCCCGAAGGATTTGCTCAAATTGGCCCAGTTTCACGTCGCTCGTCGTCGAATATGCCCAACATGTCCTTCCTTCTCACACCACGAAACTGGACCAATTTGATCAAACCGACACTACAGCCATAATTGTCAACGGACCCTAGGGGCCCTATCGCACCGCGTGCTTTTCAACCCCGACCTGCCTCGCCAATCATAAAGCACAATTGACCGAGAATTCATAAAGGGGCTCTTGGTCCTGCCAATTAACCGGGGTGTTTCGCGGTTGAGCCGAGACCAGTAACCAAACACGCCAAGGTTGCGGAAAAACCAAATTTTCCATCACGAGAAAACAGGATGCGGACATCATGTGTGGCATAGTGGGAATAATCGGAAAGCAGGCTGTCGCACCCCAACTGGTGGACGCGCTCAAGCGGCTTGAATATCGCGGCTATGATTCAGCTGGCGTTGCTACCCTCGATAATGGCACCCTCGAGCGCCGTCGCTCCGAAGGCAAATTGACCAATCTTGAGGCACTCCTGACCGCCGCGCCGCTCGCCGGCAAGATCGGCATTGGCCACACGCGATGGGCCACCCACGGCGCGCCAACAAAAAACAACGCCCATCCCCATGCCACCCACCAGGTCGCTTTGGTCCATAATGGCATCATCGAAAATTTCGCCGAACTGCGCCATGAGCTGAGCGAAGACGGCTATCCGTTCAAAACCGATACCGATACCGAAGTCATCGCCCAGTTGATTACCCGCGAACTTGATCGCGGGCAGGGCAAGACCCAAGCGATGGAAACTACCCTTGGCCGACTGAAAGGCGCCTACGCGCTGGCGATCATTTTTAACGGCGACAATGAATTAATGATGGCCGCCAGGCGCGGTAGCCCGTTGGCGATCGGCCACGGCAATGGCGAAATGTATCTGGGTTCAGACGCGGTGGCACTGGCGCCGTTTACCGACCAGGTAACCTATTTAGAAGAGGGCGACTGGGCCGTTCTGACCGCCAATTCGATCATTATCTACGACGAAGCCGGCGCGGTGGTGAAACGGGCCCAACAGACATCGGTCGGCACCCAGTTTCTCGTCGACAAGGGCAATCACCGCCACTTCATGCAAAAGGAAATATTCGAACAGCCCGAGATGATGGCCCACACGTTGGCCCACTACCTTAATTTTTCGACCCAATGTGTTGAATTGCGTGAGGAAATTCCGTTCGATTTCGCCAATCTAGACCGCATCGTGATTTCCGCCTGCGGCACCGCTTATCTGGCCGGGTTGATGTCGAAATATTGGTTCGAGCGTTACGCCCGCCTTGCCGTCGACATCGATATCGCCTCGGAGTTCCGTTACCGGGAAATGCCGATGCCCGATAGTGGCCTTGCATTGTTCATTTCCCAATCCGGTGAAACCGCAGACACATTGGCGGCGTTGCGCTACTGCAAAGGCGAGGGCCAGCATATCGGCGCCATTGTTAATGTGCGCGGTTCAACGATTTCGCGCGAGGCAGCAATTACCTTTCCGACCCTTGCCGGCCCGGAAATCGGCGTCGCTTCGACCAAAGCGTTCACCTGCCAATTGTCCACGCTGGTATCCCTGGCGATTGCGGCGGGCAGGGCGCGCGGGGTGATTGACGCGGTCCAAGAGCGCGAATATGTCGCCGCGTTGTCGGAAGCGCCGCGATTTGCCGGCATGGCATTAAAACAAGAAGCGGCAATCGAGCGGGCGGCGCATGATTTGGCCAAGGTCAAGCACGTACTTTATCTCGGCCGGGACGTGAATTATCCGCTGGCGCTCGAAGGGGCGCTGAAGTTGAAGGAAATTTCCTACATCCACGCCGAAGGCTATGCTGCGGGTGAATTGAAACATGGGCCAATCGCGCTGATTGACGAGAACATGCCCGTGGTGGTGATCGCGCCCCATGACCGAATTTTCGACAAAACGGTTTCCAACATGCAGGAAGTTGCCGCACGCGGTGGCCGGATATTCCTGATTACCGACGAAAGCGGCGCCGCAGCAATGAGCGTCAAAACCGAACACACCATCGTGTTGCCCGATATGCCGGAACTGATCGCGCCGATGGTATTTTCGATACCCGTGCAATTGCTCGCTTATCACACCGCCGTGTTGATGGGCACCGATGTGGATCAGCCGCGCAATTTGGCCAAATCGGTGACAGTGGAGTAGGCAGGCAGTCAGGCGTTCCAGCCTCGAACGGCTATCTATTATTTACACCGACAGCCCCGCCTTTCTCCACCACTGTTGCAACCATTTAGAATTGTCTGTTGCAACCATTTAGAATTGTCACTTGTTTAGCAATTCAGAAATGTCACCCTGGTTCGGTTTGAGCGCGGGTTTGTTGGCGAAGACCTCAATTATCGCAGCCCAATCAAACCGCGCGAGCGGCTGGCTCAGTGTGTGTTTTTGAGCGACGCGGGCGTTTCTGGTAATTGTTCTTGGCACTGGATGGGCGCACCGTTGGCGGTGGCAGGTTCTTGCCTTGCTGGTCTTTTATGAAGGCCAGCACCTCGCCCAGTCGTTTATTCTCGGTTATTGCCGCATGGGTGACACGCTGGTTTTTGTCAAAGACCGAGAACGGCAGCACCATTCCCTTGGAGCGCACCTGCAACCGCCCATCGGCGAAAGCGTATGTGTCGACATATTTGCCGACCAGTCCACGGCTGACATCATTGACTTCCAGCATGATCTTCTTGCGCTCGTATGAAAAGGTCAGCTGACGCCCCACATAGCGTTGATCGCGGTAGCACAGGATATCGCGCAGTCGATCGACTTCCACATTCAAAGACCGGTGCAGATTGTCAGTGCGAGCAGGGCCCCTGGCAAACTTTGCGTTGAAATGTTCCACAAAGGTAGGGAGGAATGCATTGGCCGCTTCCATATCCGATATGCCTGCAAGCCTCAGCGCCTTGACCAGACGATCCTGCAAAGTGCGATTGGCCCGTTCCACGCGACCCTTGGCCTGCGAGGAGTTTGCACACAAGATCTCGATGTTCAATTGCGCCAGAGCCCGGCCAAACTGGGTCATACCCTCATCATTCGGGCTCGGCTTGGGATTGCGAAACACCGAGTGTTTGTCGCTGTAGAAGGCAACCGGGCGGCCATGGGCAAGCAAATACCGCTCAAGCGCATCGAAATAGCTGAACGTGCTTTCTGAAACCACAAACCGTAATTGCATCAATGTGCCGGTCGCATCATCAATGAACACCAAAAGCGTGCAGGGTGGTGCTCGATCCTCAAACCAGTAATGGTCTGACCCGTCGATCTGGATCAGTTCACCAAAACACTCACGGCGCAATCGAGGCTGGTGAAAGGTTCGGCGATGCTTGCGTGACAGCCAGATCCCATCCGAAATCATCCACTTGCGCAAGGTCTCGCGCGAAACTGTAATTGAATGATGTTCAGCCAGCATCTCGCCAACAAGCGTTGGCCCAAAATCATCATAACTTTCCCGGACCAGGCTCAATACATAATCACGTTTAGCGCTGTGTATCTGGTTATTTGGAGAACGACCGCGAGCCTGATGGCGGGTCGAACCAGCACCGTTGAGGCGATACTTCTTCAACAGCCTGAACAGCTGTCGGCGACTTAAGTTCAATATTCCAGATGCTGCATCAATCGTTAACGCGCCATCATCAATTTGTGCCAGAACCTCAACACGGTTCAACTCTCGTTCGCTCATCATCAACCATCCCATGTACAAACTCCCAACAGCATATTATTGCCGCCAAGAGTGACACTTCTGCTTTGCTAACGGGTGACATTTTAGCTTTGCTGTTACAACCACAAAGTCGCAGAAGATATATTATGGAACATAATTGAAAATGTAAAATTAGATAATATCATTTAAATACATGATACTATCCAGGTATATTGATTTCATTTATTAAGCCGTACGAATGAAGTCCATCCGGTAATTTGTTAACTGAAGAAATCCCATGGCAACGTCACAAAAATTTGCCGTCATGCCTGAGTTTGCGCAGCCGCTATCCCCTGTGTGGCCTGCGCCGGAACGGCTTGTGGAGCCTGTGATTCACACAAATGCACCAAACAAATTGCAAGAAAACTGCGGCAAGCACACCTAATTTTGCGAAAGCCGATTTCATGAAATATCGAAAATCAAACTAGTGGTTCGATTCCAACATTTGCGTCCCGTTGCAACACTTAGGTTTGCAAATCTTGGCAACAAAAGAACCACTAGCAAGATATTGAATCTAGTGGAATTTTTAAATTTGACATTTGACAAACGACGAAGCTGTAAATGGGTATCAAATGTCAAATTCATTCCACTAGGGCCTGTTGACATTCATGATTGTGGTGCCGGTTTGATCAAATTGGCCCGCTTTCGTAGTGCGAGGAAGAAGGATATGTTGGGCATATTCGACGACGAGCGGCGCGAAACTGGGCCAATGAGATCATCCCCCAGGACGCGGCCAATTTGGCCCTTGGACTACGTTGCGAAAGGCTTGAAGTGGCCAACACTACCGCGCCTTTCGCGCCTTGCCAACGACCAAATCGGCCACGCCGGCGCCATAATCATGAATTTCAACAGGCCCTAATTCAGGCGGTTGGAAATTCTTCGTGGTTAAATACGGGGATTTTTCTCTTACTCCCTATACCGCCTTTGCAGGTTGTGTTAGTTTTTTGCCGGTGTTCGCCACATTGCAATTTCCAAGATTTTCGTACCGTCGGCACTCGCTAGTCTTGAGGAAATCGAGGCGTAGATGAATATGCGGCCTTCAGATCAGTGCCAAGGGAATCCAATATTGTTTCATTTGATGAACGCAAACCGGTTTCCGCAGCCAAGCCGCGCCTTGCCAGAATTTGCAACATAAAATGGGCGGTTTTGGTCATCAAATAGGCCAACATCAAATTTCCGTGGTATTAGAGGTTTTATCTAAATGACATCTGCAACTAGTGACGCTCGATTGGAACTCCGGCGGGAGTTGATCCAATTCACATCGGTCAATAATTGGAACTCTTTGTACGCATTTGTTTTTTCGATTTCTGCATTCGTCGGATTATCGATTATTGCGCTTTTGAGCTTTGAATCCGGAAACTGGTTCTTATGGGTATGCTCGGTAATATTAGCCGCATGTTTTTTGATCCGAATTTTTTCCATGCAACACGACTGCGGGCACAGAACGCTTTTTACGTCTCGGAGCGGGAATAATTGGGCTGGCCGTATTTGCAGCCTATTTACGCTAACGCCATTCGATTTCTGGCGCATTGAACACTCCCAGCATCATAGTTCCCATGGAAATTTGCAGGAAAAAGGAACCAGTGATATTTGGCTGTTGACAAAAAGTGAATATATTCAACTGCCATGGCACAAGAAATTCTTTTACCGTGCCTATCGAAACCCGCTAACCTTGTTTGTTCTCGGACCTTTTTACATATTTTTGATAATGAGACGCATACCAACTGGCATTGCTTGGAGTAATTCTCAATTATTTCGGGAAGTACTATTGCTGAATCTGTGTTTAGTAGCATTAATTTCTCTGATATATTTGTATTTTGGAATTAGCGGTCTATTATTTGTTTCATTGCCAATATTGTTTCTCGCATCGTCAGCAGGTATATTCATATTTGTCACACAGCACAATCATGAAGATACTTATTGGCGAGATTCAGAAGATTGGAATTTTGAAGATGCGTCTCTGGAAGGCTCTACAGTACTACAGTTTGGAGCAATATTTGACCTAATTTCTGGAAATATAGCGTATCATAACATCCACCATCTGAATCCAAAAATTCCAGGCGCAAATCTGAAAAAGGCATATATGCACATTAGGCCGGCGGTGAAGGATACTTCATTGACAATTTCCGAGGCCATAGATTCTCTAAAATGGAAACTTTGGGACGAAAAAAAACTAAAGATGATTACTTTTTCGCAGGTCTAAAGAGGTGGCCCTGCTTTTCTGAACAGGTTTCAGCTGTTTTATAAGTGGATTTCGACCTTGATTATGCTGCCACCGGGATTGGTGTCAGCGCGTTGAAGTAAGCCTGATCGGGTGTTTGTCCGTCAAGCGATGAATGGGGTCGTTTGGTGTTGTAGAAAGTCAGGTATTTGCCGATTTCGGCTCCGTCTTGCGGCACGTTTTCACAAGCCTTGAGATAGACCTCCTCATATTTGACGCTGCGCCACAGGCGTTCGACGAAGACGTTGTCGCGCCACGCGCCCTTGCCATCAATCGAGATGAGTACCTGCCAAAAACCCTTCTTTTGGGTCCTGGGAGCAATTTTCGTTTTTGCGTTCCTCAAATATTTCAACATATTATCCGGTACTCCAAACTTCAAAATCACACCCAGCCCAACAAAATCGAGGGTTTTTGGCAAGTGCTCAACTGGTCACACCATTACTTGATCTGGTTGGGATGAACATCGTTTTGCTGGGCAAGTTCGCCCAATGTGTATTCACCACAAATGGCGGCAAGCGCCATTTTTGTCTTGAACGCTGCCGTGTGATTGCGGCGGGGACGCCGGGTCATAAGTGTTCTCCTGTGTTCGGCACAGCACGCCACTGACAGGTCGAAATTCCACTTATCTCAGTTGTTCAAAATTCCCGAACCTCTTCTCCAAGGCGAACAAATGCCTTGCCGAATAAGCCTGCACAAACAAAAAAGGCCCGGCAGTCGCCTGCCGGGCCTTCCTGTAATTTCGGTCCAATCAGATGATTAGAAGTCGCGGCGAACCGTGATCGACCAACCGTCATATTCGACGTTACTACCTGCAGGAGCACCAATTCCGGTGACGCCTGTTGCGGTGCCGTTAGCTTCGCCGTTCAGGTACGAAGTCTTGATGTGGAAACCAGGCGCAGCAGCCGGATACCAGTTCAAGCCAACAGCAAAATGCCGTGCATTACCTTCGTCAAACCCAGCAGCTCCAACATAACCGCCTTCAGCATGCCAATAGTTACCCCAAAGCTGTACTTCGCTCGAAAGGTTCATGCCAAGAGCTACACCCCAGATGGTTTCCGGGTTGCCGAGGATCTGCACATTGTGCACATAATCAGTGTCGTAATCGCCATCATCTGCATAGTACACGGCAATCGAACCACCTGGCAGGAAGCCGCTCAGATCAAGGTTAGCGCTAACCTTATAGGCCCAGCCGCCCACATCGCCAGTCGCGCCGGCCGCAGTGACTTCCGGAGCGATCGAATCATGAACCGCAGTAAACGCAACGCCACCCCAGGAATTGGACCAATTGAAGCCGGCATAGAAGTTGGCACGGCCATCAGCACCACCACTGTTGGTTGCGTTACCGAAGCCCTGACGACCATAGGAAATGCGCGGGTCTTCAACACCAACCGTTACCGCAAAACCGTTCGCGGCAAAAGTGTAGTCGGCAATGGTGGCATCATCGAAGCCATACCAGCCGTCTTCAGCAATACCGCCACCGAACGGGCCGATTCCTTCTGCGTTAACCCAGCCATAACCATGGTTGGTTGCCCAGTAGTTATCGGTGAAACCAAAACGGAAACCGGCGATCGAAATCAACGCCCGGTCCATGTCGATGTCGGCATCAGTGTTCGAATCGCCGCCTTCAAGACGATACTGAGCGCGCAAGGTGCCCCAATCGGTCTCGTTGCGAGTATCCACATTCAAACGAGCGCGCTGACCCCAGTGGGTTAGGCTACCGGTGGATTTGACGCCAGCATAATCCGCATCCCAGTACAATTTATGGTACGAGGAACGTACATAACCGCCAAAGCTGATGCAGGTTTCGGTGCCCGGGATATAGAAGAACCCCGAACCATACGCGTCACAAACGCGTACATATTCCACCGGCTCGGGCTCGACTATTACTGCGTCGGCCGCTTGGGCGCCGGTTACAGCGACCATGGCCGCTGCTGAACCCAATAGTAGGCTCTTGATTGTCATTGTCCTGACCTCCAGTCAAAAACATACAGTTACGGGGCTGTTTCCGCCGTCCGATCTGGCAAATTATCAGATTAATGCTTTGTTACGAATAACGAAAACCACCCCAGCGATAGACTCAGGCACACACCCTCGTCCATCAGGGAGCATCATCGAATGAGGCGTTGAAGGCAACCAATTTTCCTTAATTCACAAGCGGTTCAGAGTTGATCGGCATCAATTGTTGTAAATCGGCAACGATTCCGGTTTGAGCCTGAAATTTTTTCATTAAATCGGTTGTTTCGTGGACTTTCAAAAAGCGACAGGGGGTGAATTTTCGCTATAATTTCAATCAATTTCGCTGACCACGATACCGGCCGCGCCAGATAATGACCGATTTGATCGATCAGATAGGCTCCCTTGGTATTAGGGTCTGTTGAGTCTCATGATTGGTGAGGCAGGCCGTCGTTGAAGGGCTCGTCGGATGAAACGGCAAGCTGGCCAAATGCGTCATTGTTTAGGGCTGTTGGTAGGATGCATCGTGTCGCAACCCTGACACATTTTTATCCGCAGCCCGACCTACATGAAAAATCTTGGTTGCGGTACCGGCATGACCCTAATCATCCGCAGACCCCAGTAATCCGCGAGCGATAATTTCCGCCTGGATCTCGGCCGCCCCTTCGAAAATGTTAAGAATGCGCGCATCGCACAAAAGCCGCGAAACCGGATTTTCCAGCGCATAACCATTGCCGCCATGGATTTGCAAAGTGTTGTCGGCATTAACCCACGCAAGCCGGGCAGCAAGCAATTTGGCCATACCGGCTTCAACATCGCAGCGCCCACCTTGATCCTTCTTGCGTGCGGCCAAATAGGTTAATTGGCGCACCGCCATAGTTTCCACCACCATGCGGGCAAGCTTTGATTGCACCCGTTCGAAACCAATTAATGACTTGCCAAATTGGCGCCGCGTCACCGCATAGTCGAACGCCTGTTCCATGGCGGCAACCGCAACCCCGATCGCCCGCGCGGCGGTCTGGATGCGCGCGCTCTCGAATGTCGCCATTAATTGCTTAAAGCCTGCTTTCTCCACCGCGCCCAGCACCGCATTCGCCGGCACTCGGAAATTGGCAAAGTTCAAGCCATATTCCTTCATGCCGCGATAGCCGAGTACTGGTAGTTCATACCCGGTAATGCCGACATCAGGGAATGGATCGTCGATGGTTCCACGCTGCTTGTCGATCAGGAACATGGTCAAACCGCGATTGCCCTCGGCGCGGGTTCCGGTGCGGGCAAGTAGGGTCATTAAATCGGCCCGCGCCGCATGGGTGATCCAGGTTTTAGCGCCTTCAATGACATAATGATCGCCGTCGCGTGTGGCGCGGGTCGCGATCGCACCGAGGTCGGAGCCGGCTTCCGGCTCGGTAAACACGGCGGTCGGCAATATGTCACCGGCAGCGATCGCCGGTAAATATCGGTTCTTTTGATTATCGGTACCGGCAGCGCTGATCAATTCAGCGGCAATCTCTGCCCGGGTGCCGAGGCTGCCCGCGCCGATGGAACCGCGCGCTAACTCTTCTGTCACCGCGCACATGGTCAATTTACCAAGCCCGAGCCCGCCCTGCGCTTCGGCGATGGTCAAGCCGAATACGCCGAGATCGGCGATGGTGCGTACTGTCGCGAGCGGGATCAACTGGTCGTCGAGGTGCCACTCCTGCGCGAACGGCGCGATCTCACGCCGAACCAAAGCGCGGGATTGAGTGCGCATCGCCGACAGGGTTTCATCGTCGCCCGCATCGCCAAAATGTCCGACTTCGGCAATGATTTCAAGCAGCGCTGCCAGATTTACCGGCAGGGTTTGGCGGCGCAATTTGGCGACCGCACTGTCGGCCAATAATCTTTGCACCGCGTGTTGCGCTCCGGCGTCGTCGGGTCGAAATACCTCATCTTGGCTCATCTCGATGCCATGGGCGAGCCGGGCAACGATTTCCGCACCAGCAATGATGGCGAGCAACCGCTCGAGTTGGGTAAGACGGCCCGCATCGGACAATTCGCCGGCCCACGCGGCGACGGCACCAAATGCCTCAACCCAGGCCGCCGACCACGCAAAACCGTGGCGCAGAAACTGCTCTTCAACATCGCGCTCGGCGACCAATTGGCGCAACTCAGTAAGATAAATTCGCGCGGCAAGGCTGGCGTCATTTAGTACGCCCAAAAATTTGCTAGCAGGCATCAGGTGTATCCCCTGCCCGGCTTTGTTGGTTTCCCTCACTCCATCACCCCTCACCCCATCACCCATTATCCAATCGGCCAGTAATATTCAGCCAATCGCGAAATACTGCATCGGTGTCAGCGCCCAGCTGGTTTGGCGGTTTAACTTTGCCGCGTTCGAATGCGGAAAATGAAAACGGCGAACCCGGGGCTCTTACCGTTCCAATACCAGGTAGCTCAACCGATTGAAATAACGGGTTTTTCATGCCAGCACGCGGGTCTTCATTCAACATTTCGGTGACCGTGCGAAACGGCCCCCAGCATAACCGCGCCGCATCAAACAACGTGGTAATCTCGGTAAATGTGTGCTGGCGCGCCCAGGCGGTGAGCGCATGCAAAATCAATTCGCGCGCCTGATAGCGGTCGCCATCGCGGGTAAAATCAAGTCCGGTTTCCGCCTCGATCGCCGCCATTTTCCGGTGACAATTGGTGGCGCTCAACAAGGACGACCATTGGCGCTTAGTCAGCGCAACCACCATGACCCGGCGCCCGTCTGCGGTTGGTAAATCATGGCCGAAGGCACCATAAACATGGTTACCGGTCGCCGGCCGATCTTGACCGGTAAGTTCCGCGTCTGCCGTAATGCCAAGATTGGCGATCAACCAATAGGCAATGTCGGAAAGCGCTAATTGCACATGCTGGCCTTTTCTGGTCTGCCGGCGGTGACGTTCGGCGGCGAGCAACGCGGTTGCTAACGCCATGCCGGCGATCGCATCCCAGGCCGGCAACACATGGTTGACCGGTTGGTCATCGTCGGTACCGGTCATGTAAGGAATTCCGACCCCGGCATTGACCGTGTAGTCGACCGCAATCGCGCCGTCGTGGTGACCGCTCAAGCTGACCAGGATCACATCGTCGCGCACCGCGCGCAAAGCATCATAGGAAAACCATTGATTTGCCGGCATGTTGGTCAACACGATGCCACCATCTGGCCCTGAACCGGCAATAAGTTCATGCAATTGTGTGCGCCCGGCTTCGCTTTTTGTGTCAAGCGTGACCGAACGTTTGGCCATGTTAAGGCCGCTCCAATAGAGGCTCTCGCCATTGTCGGCCAGTGGCCAACGGTTGTAATCAAGGCCGCCGCCCGGCGGGTCGACCCGTACCACTTCGGCACCCAATTGCGCCAATGTTAGCCCGGCCAGCGGCGCGGCAACGAATGCAGACAATTCGATGATCCGCATACCCTGCAATATGGTGTACATAACGCCTGCTCCTATGGGGTCTTTTCCGCATCGACGGCCAAAATTAGTCGGCGGCGACCCATTCCCATACCAGCACAATGCGGCTGCGCGCTACTGCGATCAGCAGGCGATTGAGTCATGGTCGTAAAAATATCTTGCACATTGCAGGCCAGATCGCCTATCCACGCCGGTGGAGAGGTGGCCGAGTGGTCGAAGGCGCTCCCCTGCTAAGGGAGTAGGCGGGGAACCGTCTCGAGGGTTCGAATCCCTTCCTCTCCGCCAATTTTTCGTTCACGGCAAATTCGCTACGCTCACTGCCTCCACGAGGGCGGCCTGGCCGGCCGGCGACCTCTTCGGTCGCTATGTCTGAGTTCGAAATTTCTCCCTCTAACTCCGCCAATTTTTCGTTCACGGCAAATTCGCTACGCTCACTGCCTCCACGAGGGCGGCCTGGCCGGCCGGCGACCTCTTCGGTCGCTATGTCTGAGTTCGAAATTTCTCCCTCTAACTCCGCCATTAATGGAGCTTCGCAGGGCGAAGCGTACCCTGGCCCACCTTTATACCAAGGGAAGCTGGACACCCGCAAAAACCTCCTGTCCAAATATTTAGCGGGATGTGGAAATACGTTTGATTCCGGTTCGTTCATGGTTTGATTCTGGAATGTTCTCTTTATCAGACAACCATCAGAACGACCGCTGAGGTTTTTGCGGGTGTCCAGCTAATATTGACTCCCATGACCGGAGTTTCCAAGGGTTTTGACTAGTGGTTCGATTCTAACATTTGCGTCCCGTTGCAACACTTAGGTTTGCAAATGTTGGAATCAAAAGAACCACTAGCAAGATATTGAATCTAGTGGAATTTTTAAATTTGACATTTGACAAACGACGATGCTGCAAATGGGCACCAAATGTCAAATTCATTCCACTAGGCGCGATTGGCGACTTGATGCTGGTACCACGAACCTAGCGCAACGACGTCCAAACCCTTGGAAATCCGGCCTTCGGTGGCCCAAATTCGCTCACCGGACTACGTTGTATCTCTTAAATGATGCCCCGCATCACCCTTCGAGACACGCCTTGCCGGTAAACGAATTTGAGCCATCATATGGGTCAATATTAACTTCTCTTGGTATTAATCCAGCGTTGAGTGGCAGGCGTTTCGATGAAACGCTGAGAACCACCCACTTCATCTTGAGCGTGTCACCCAAAAGTGGGTGCCAATTTTGGGAAAAATGACACGCATAAACAAACAGATAGCGTCTGATTAGGCACTTTGGACAGGCAATTTTATTTTCGGCGCGTGCTAGACTGTTTAATCGAAAATATTGGCCAAAACAGACCTTTTACAGCCTGTATCAGACAAATCTTGCCCCGCTACCTGTACTACGTGCCTAATCAGAAGATAGCGCGACGAAGCAAATCCTGCGCTTCGTGACAAGCGCAAGAACAATTGGAAAAAGACCTTGAACGGACACTCAAACCCAAAAAGTGCCGGCCAAAGACATCACACGGCCACTAATTTCGGTTACTGACAACGTAATTTTCCTGTCACCGTAATTTCCAAGCGGCTGATGTCGCCCAGGTGCTCAATCAAATGGGCATCAAGGATGAGGAGTGGATTATTGAGGTTTGGAACAAAATCGACTTACTAGATGAACAGGCCCGGTCTTCGCTGCCCCTTCGTCACAATGGCGACGAGGATGGTGGTGGCGGCAATAATAGTGATGGCCGATCACCAATCGCGGTCTCCGCAGTTAGCGGAGAGGGTCTCGAATTGCTAATTACTGCGATTGATGCACGCATTTCAAATAAGTCCGGTGCGGTGGAGATAACTCTGGCGCCCGAACGACTTTCCCGCTTGGATTGGGTCTATGCCAACAGCCAGGTATTGGGGCGCACTGATCGCGACGACGGATCAGTCGCGCTGCGACTGCGCGCCCGCCCAGCGGTGTTGAAAGAATTGCGGCAATTCACTAGGGTCTGTGGACATTCACCTTGATGCGATAAGCGCCGCGACAAGGTTCCAGTTGGCAGCGTAGCTGTTATCGGTTTTATCGTAACGCGTTGCGATGCCACGAAATTCCTTGATCTTGGCGAAGTAGTTTTCAACCAAATGCCGCCAACAATAGGCCTCTTCATCGTATTCTCGCTGCACAATCCGATTTGATTTGGGCGGGATAACGGCGGTTGCGCCCCGGTCTTCCAGCTCCTCCAGAAGCCAGTTTGCGTCAAACGCTTTATCCGCCAGCAAAGCGGCGAATGACACGCCCTTGATCAGCGGTGCCACGCCCCTCATGTCATGCGCCTGTCCCGGTAGCAGCATGAAACGCACAAGATTACCAAGCGCGTCCACCAGCGCCACGATCTTGGTGGTCAACCCACCGCGCGAGCGCCCGATGGCCTGATTTTGAGTCCCCCTTTTGCGCCGGTTGCCTTTTGGTGAACCGAAACAATGGTGCCATCAATCATGGCGTATTCGAGGTCTGGGTCATTGCTCATGGCTTTGAAAAGACTCTCGAAAACACCCTGCTCGGCCCATCGTCGGAACCGGCGAAACTGGCTGTTCCAGTTGCCAAATTTCGTCGGCAGATCGCGCCAGGGAGACCCCGTGCGCACCCGCCAGAACACCGCTTCCAAAAACAACCGGTTGTCGCCGCCTGTCCGGCCACTGTCTGTTGCCTTGCCGGGGAGCAAAGGCGCAAGGCGTTCCCAGACCCGGTCATTCAAAACAAATCGCTTTTCGTCCATTACAAACTCCCTTTTGGAAGCTTGAATCAGAAATCAACGCTTTTGGGAATCCTGAATGTCCACAGACCCTAGTGAATAACAAATGGGGATTAGATTGTTTGACGCGGCGATGCGGATTTATTTGCATTGTTCTATATCCAATTATGGTAACAGGAAATATTCAATTTGGTCGAGCAATAATGTAAACTCAGAGACCGTATCAAAGGCAATATGTGCTGAATAGCATCAAAATACAACCTTTATTTGTAAAGAGTCTACAGTTGCAATTTATGCGATAATGTGGTTAATATCCAAATCCGGAATATCGAAAAACCTGTACCTGGAGATTGGTGTTATGAAAAATGTAACCTATATTGCTATTTCAGTTTTGACTGCAACTTTATATGCCAATAATTTGAATGCGTGTACTCTTCCTGATCCGCCAATAATAATCGCGGTAAATTCCTCAAACGACGTCAAAGAAGGGGCAACATTTGCTCTGGATGTTACTGGATTAATCGCGTCTGGTGCGTTGCCCGGAAATAGTTGTGCGATAGCTGTTAGTTTGGCTAATGGAGTGGATGTTAAGGCAGTAGACGTTGTAAATGCCACGACCGGAGAATCGATAGGATTTGGAGAATTTCAAAGAGACAACAATGCCGCAAAACATTTGTGTGATGATGGTGATCAAGCCTGTTCGGCGTTCGTTTCAGTTATTGATAAGGGTGGTGTGCAAAGAGGTGTTCCCATTAAGTTTGCGATCTGGGCTCACGCAGGCAGTGCAGAATTTGTAAGAAATAACCTTGTAAAAATAGCATCGGGAGTTGGACGCTCTATGACATTAGTCGCTGGTCGAGTTGATTCAAGTGGAAAACCAGAGCATCATTTGATCGCAATACGCCCAACTATCATAGATGTAAAATTTGATGAGTAAATGCCGAGTGAGCTGGTCCTAGAAAATCGGACAGCCTGTTAAGGTGTATTTCTTCGACGATGGAGGAATACGACATGGCGAAACGACGCCGGTTTACAGACGAATTTAAGGCCCGAGTAGCGCTGGAAGCGTTGCGGGGTGACAGGACGGTGCAGGAGATCGCATCGAAGCACAAGGTGCATCCCAACCAGGTCTCGGCGTGGAAGCGCCAGGCAATCGATGGTCTTGCGGATGTATTTTCCAAGGGCTCTGGAAAAGATGGTGCCGAGCATGATGCACAAGTTCATGATCTTCACGCCAAGATCGGTCAGTTGACAGTGGAACGGGATTTTTTGGCAAAAGGGCTCAAGCAATGAGCAGGGCGGAACGCAAGGCGATGGTTGCCCGCGATCACCCTGAACTCAGCTTGAGCCGTCAATGCCAGCTTGTCCAGGTCAGCCGCTCATCGTTCTATCACAAGCCAAAGGGAGAAAGCGCAGAGACATTGGCGCTGATGCGGCAGATCGATGAGCTTTTCATGAAATACCCCTTCTTTGGCAGTCGCCAGATACGGCATCACTTGCGCCGGAGCGGCGTGAAGATTGGCCGTCACCGTGTTCGCAGATTGATGCGGTTGATGGGGTTGTGTGCGATCTATCAGGCTCCCAACACGTCCAAACCGCACCCGGAGCATCGGATTTATCCATATCTGCTGCGGCGTATGGTGATTGACAGGCCCAATCAGGTCTGGTGCAGCGACATCACATATATTCCGATGAGGCGGGGGTTTCTGTACCTGGTGGCAATCATGGGCTGGGCAACGAGAAAAGTGCTGAGCTGGCGGTTGTCAAATACGATGGATGCCAGTTTCTGTGTAGAGGCTCTGGAAGAAGCCATTTCCCGATACGGCAAACCGGAGATATTCAACACGGATCAGGGCAGTCAGTTTACAAGTTCCGCCTTTACCGGCGTGTTGCTGGATGCAAAGATCAAAATCTCCATGGATGGACGTGGCCGCTTTCTGGACAACATCTTCATTGAAAGGCTGTGGAGGTCATTGAAATACGAATGCGTTTACCTGCACGAAATGACCGATGGCTTTGTGGCCAAACGCCATATTAAAAATTGGCTTGCCTTCTACAACGAAGAACGTCCACACTCGACATTCAACGGTGCAACGCCCGACGAAATCTACGGGTTGAAAAAAGAGAAACAAGACGAGAAACTGGCAGCATGATCAGACAACAAAATACACCTTAACAAAGCTGCTAACCTGTCCAACAATCCGGGACCACCTCAAAGCGCTAGAGCGTATTCCCGAAAAGTGTGTAGCGGTTTTCGGATAAGAATACGCGACAAAAGAAAGCGATAGCGCGACGAAGCGAACCCAACGCTTGGTGACAAGCGCTAGCTATGGCATTGGATCAATCGGACGGAAAATACAGGTTCTGAATGTCTAAAGTGGTCAACCCCATCCTTTCGGTCGCCCAATAATAAACGGCGAACACAATTGCGCTGACCAGCGTTGTCACCACAAATTTCATCATCAGCCGCGGTTTGGCCGGTGCGCTCGATACCGTGCCGAGGGTTACCTCACCTTCTTCTTCTTGCGAACGCATGCGAAATGGCAGGACAACGAACAAGACCAGCCACCAAATGATGAAAAAGATGGCAAAACCGCTCAACAACGACATATGGTTTGCCCGGTCTTGGCGATCATACCTGCTCCAGTTCGACCAACGTGCCGCAGAAATCCTTCGGATGCAGGAACAATACCGGCTTTCCATGGGCCCCGATCTTGGGTTCGCCGTCGCCGAGCACCCTGCCCCCTTGCAAAATCAAATGGTCACGCGCAGCAATAATGTCTTCAACCTCATAACATAGATGATGAATGCCGCCGGCCGGGCTGCGCTCAAGAAAAGCCTCAATCGGTGAATTTTCGCCGAGCGGCTCCAGCAGTTCGATCTTGGTATTTGGCAATTCCACGAACACAACCGTTACCCCATGTTTGGGCAGCTTTTGCGGTTCAGACAAATTTGCGCCGAGCATGTCGTGATAGACCGCCATCCCGGCGGCAAGGTCGGGAACCGCAATCGCTACATGATTGAGCCGGCCGATCATTATTCCTAAACCCTAGTTACAAATACCATGGTGATCGGCTTCTTGCCCCAAACTTGACGGGCGGCGTTGCGTACCGAACGACGGATCGCGTTGGCGACCTTTTCTTCGTCTTTGCGCCCGGCAGGTGGAATTGATTTGACCGCGCCGTCGACGGCATCAAACAGCGCGTCGTCGACCGGTTCGCCGGCAGCATCGATTTCCGGCACACCATAGGCGTCCAGCCCCGGTTCTCCGACCAAGCGCCCCTTGCCGTCGATCAACACCGAAACCGCAACTACTCCGGTCCAGGAAAGCTTGCGCCGTTCACTAATCCCGGTCTGGTCTTCGTTGCCGATAATCTTACCGTCTAGATAGATACGGCCATGGGGCAATTGGTCGATGATTTGGGCCGGCCCAGGTGCAAGCCGAACCATATCGCCATTTCGCGCCGGCATGACTTGCGGAACCCCAAAACCGGCCGCCAGCTTGGCATGGGCACTTAAGTGCGCTGCCTCGCCATGCACCGGCACCGCAATCTGCGGTTTGACATATGAATACATTTTTTCCAGTTCGCTACGCCTCGGGTGACCGGAAACGTGGACCAGCGCGTCATCATCGGAAATCACCTCGATACCCTGGTCGATCAGGCCGTTTTTGATATCGATGATCGGTTTTTCATTGCCGGGAATGGTGCGCGAAGAAAACACCACCGTATCGCCAGCCGAAAAATCGACCCGGGGATGGTCTTTGTTGGCGATTTTGGCGAGTGCTGCCCGGCTTTCGCCTTGACTGCCGGTCAACACGATCACCAATTCGCGCCTCGGTACGCCTTTGAAATCGTCCTGATCAAGAAAATCCGGAATATCGTCGAAATATCCAAGATCGGTCGCGACTTCGACCACCCGCCGTATCGAACTGCCGAGCAGCATGACCTTGCGGCCTACCTCGCGCGCGGCAATGGCGATTGAACGAATGCGGCCGACATTGGAAGAAAAGGTGGTGATCGCCACCCTGCCCGACGCATTTGAAATGATCCCGGCCAGGCTTGCCGAGACTTCTTCCTCGCTTGGGCTGACACCGGAACGCATGGCGTTGGTAGAGTCGCAAATCAGCGCTAATACGCCCTCTTTACCCAAGCGTTCAAATTCGGCCAGATCGGTATTGCGGCCAAGCGTCGGCGCCTCGTCCAGTTTCCAGTCCCCGGTATGGATCATCGTTCCAAGCGGGGTGGAAATCGCCAGCGAGACCGGCTCGGGGATCGAATGGGTAACGTGCACCGCGGTTAAATCGAACGGGCCGATGTTGAAATTGTCACCGGCGCGGTACAAGGTCACCGGGAATTTTGGCGCATCGCGCTCCCAGGCCCGTTTCGCTTCCAGCATGCCAGCGACAAACGCGGTGCAGTGTACCGGTTTGCGCAGGCGCGGCCACAGCGCCAACAGCGCGCCATAGTGATCCTCATGGGCATGGGTGATGACAATCGCCAGAAGATCGTCGCCGAGCTTTTCCACAAAACTGATGTCGGGCAAGATGAGGTCGGCGCCCGGCAGGGTCGGTCCGGGAAAGGTCACACCGCAATCGACCATGATCCATTTGCGCTTGTTCGGCTGGCCATAGCCATAGAGCGCCAGGTTCATGCCGATTTCGCCTACCCCGCCAAGCGGCAGGAACACAAGGTCGGCATTGCCGCTAGATTTTGGAGCCTTGCTCATTATTCGCCACTTTCTGTTGCGGGGACAAATACACATCCCCAGCCGGTATTATTTGCTGTGTTCCGTATGGGTCGATCAACACCAGATTGCCCATTTCATCAATAGTCTCGAATCGGCCCTGGCGGTTGGTCTCACCAGTGCGTACCGACATTGGGGTGCCAATGGCATGGGCGTACCGCATCCATTCGGTGCGCACTTGGCTAAAGCCATGGCCGCGATCCCACTTGCTCAACATAAGGTCCATTTCAACCGCAAGTTGCGCAAAAAGCGCTTGTGGCGAAATTTCTGCGCCCAGTTCCCCAATATTGCCGGCTAGATGATCGCTATCAATCGGATGGGAGGCACAGTTGATGCCGAAACCGATAATCATAACCGTTCGCATGTCGATCACATGGCTTTCGAGCAAAATTCCACAAATCTTTTTACCATCGAGCAGAACATCGTTAGGCCATTTCAATCGCAATTTGCCGTGCTTTTGCGGTGCAACAAAGTGGCCAATTGACCGTATTGCGGCAATCGATGCGGCTAGCGATAAGGTGCCGAGATATTTGGTCGCCGCAGGATCGATCAACAGCAGCGAGGCGGCCAAATTGCCGGTCTGCGATTGCCATATTCGTCCTCTGGTGCCACGCCCTTTGCTCTGTTGTTTGGCCGTAATCCAAACCTTGCCGGTATCACCGTAGCGCGCCAGTTGCAGACAATCATCATTGGTGGAGCCGGTTGTGTCATAGGCAATATGGCGATATCTACCCGGCAACCTGGGCACACCTGATTTGTGTATCACGATCTCAGAAAAAAGTCTTGGCAGCAGCAGATGTCACATCGAAAACCGGGCCGGCGAACAAATAAAACAAAGTTACAAACAAACCGGCAATCGCCAGTACCACCCGTAACTCGTTCGCCATCGGTACGAAACCGGGCTCCGGTTCGTCGAACCACATGATCTTGATGATGCGCAGATAATAATAGGCCCCGACCACGCTTGCCAGCACGCCGATCACCGCAAGGGCGATCAAATTAGCCTCGATAGCAGCAAGGAACACGAAATATTTGCCGAAGAAACCGGCCAGCGGTGGAATGCCGGCGAGAGAAAATAGCAAAAGCGTCAGCGCCGTCGCCATGATTGGACTGGTTGACGACAGTCCGGCCAATTGACTGATCTCCTCGACCGTGCCGTCCTTGCGGCGCATGGCGAGAATACAAGCAAAGGTGCCAAGCGTCATCACCAGATAAATCAGCATATACATGATCACGCCATTGACCCCTGCTTGGGTGCCGGCGGCGAGCCCGACCAGGGCGTAGCCCATGTGGCCGATCGAGGAATAGGCCATCAGCCGCTTGATATTGGTCTGGCCGATTGCCGCAAACGCGCCAAGCACCATGGAAGCGATCGAAATGAATACGATGATCTGGCGCCAGTCGGCAGCGACCGGTTCAAAGGCACCAAACACCACACGCACCAGCATCGCCATCGCTGCGACCTTGGGTGCTGCGGCAAAAAATGCGGTTACCGGGGTTGGTGCGCCTTCATAAACGTCCGGTGTCCACATATGGAATGGCACCGCAGAAATCTTGAACGCGATGCCGGCCAACAGAAACACCAGACCGAATATCAGACCGATTGAATTGCCGCTGGCGGCAATCGCTTCGGCAATGCCGACAAAATTGGTCTGCCCGGTAAAGCCGTAAATCAGCGAGGCCCCGTACAGCAACATGCCGGACGACAAGGCGCCGAGCACGAAATATTTCAGCCCTGCCTCGGTTGAGCGAATCGAATCTCGATTGATCGCAGCAACCACGTAAAGCGAGAGCGATTGCAGCTCTAAGCCAAGATAAAGCGCGATCAGGTCGTTGGCTGAAATCATCAACAGCATACCGGCGGTCGCCAGCACTACCAGGACCGGATATTCAAAGTGTTCGAATTTCTCAGCCCTTGCAAAACCGACCGACATGGCGATCGCGGTTCCAGACCCCACCAGCACCATGATCTTCATCAACCGGGCAAACGGATCCATCACGAATGCACCGTTCATAGCGCTGCCCGATCCGGTATAATTGATCAGCAAAAATGCCGCTGCAATAATCAGCGCGATCGCCAGCCCGGTTATCAATTGGGTGGCACGGGCAGACGAAAACACACCGATCAGCAACAGCACCAGCGCGCCGGCAATCAGCCAGATTTCTGGCCCGGCAAGACCGATATTGGGTACGTCCAGTGTCAATTCGACCGGGTTCATGTCGACCTCGTCATTGTGCACCAATCGCGATTCCGGCATGGCTGACCGGTTGATGGGCATCGATTGCCGCCTGGTAATTGGTGATCAGCGCCTCTACCGAAGCCCTGGTCACGTCAAATACCGGCGCGGGGTAAAATCCGTAAAAAATGACCAGCACGACCAGCGGGAAAAGGATCACCTTTTCGCGCGACGAAAGATCGAGCATCGCCTTGAGGCTTTCTTTTTCCAGGGCGCCGAAAATTACCCTTCGATACAGCCATAGCGCATAAGCAGCCGACAGGATTACGCCGGTCGCGGCCAAAAATGCCACCCAGGTATTAACCTGAAACACGCCAATCAAAGCCAAGAATTCGCCGACAAAGCCGCTGGTTCCCGGTAACCCGACATTGGCAAGGGTAAAGATCATGAACACCGCCGCGTAGATCGGCATGCGATGGACCAGGCCGCCATAGGCGGCGATCTCGCGGGTATGCATGCGATCGTAGATCACGCCGACACACAAGAACAGCGCACCGGAAACCAGCCCGTGCGACAGCATCTGGAAAATGCCGCCCTGGATACCCTGCATGTTGAGCGCGAAAATACCCATGGTGACAAAACCCATATGGGCCACTGACGAATAGGCAATCAGTTTCTTGATGTCTTCCTGCATCAGTGCCACCAGCGATGTGTAAATGATCGCCACAACCGAAAGCGTAAATATCAGCCAGGCAAGATCGGCGCTGGCGATCGGAAACATGGGAATGGAGAAGCGCAGAAACCCATACCCGCCCATTTTCAACAAGATACCGGCCAAAATGACCGATCCGGCGGTGGGCGCTTCTACATGGGCATCGGGCAGCCAGGTATGCACCGGCCACATCGGCATCTTGACCGCGAACGAGGCAAAAAACGCCAGCCACAGCCAAGTCTGCATCGACGCTGGAATGATCGAGCGCTCTCGTTCTGGGTCCAGCAACAAGGCGATGTCGGTGGTGCCGGTTTGCCAGAAGATCGCCATCACCGCCAGCAGCATCAACACGGAACCGAGCAGTGTGTAGAGAAAGAATTTGAAGCTGGCATAGACGCGCCGCTTGCCGCCCCACACGCCGATGATCAGGAACATCGGAATTAGCCCGGCTTCAAAGAACAGGTAGAACACGACCAGATCAAGCGCGCAAAAGACCCCGATCATGAAGGTTTCCAGGATCAGGAACGCGATCATGTATTCCTTGATCCGGTGGTTGATCGAATCCCAACTGGCCAGGATGCACAAGGGCATCAAAAAGGTGGTCAAAATCACGAACAGCATGGAAATGCCGTCGACCCCCATCTGGTAGGTCATGAAATTACCGACCGCCAGCCAATCCGCCCGCTCGTGGAACTGAAAGGCCGCCGAGCCATTGTCGAAATTGTACCAAATCAACAGCGAAATCAGGAAGTTAACCACGGTGGTGACGAGCGCCACATTGCGAATGTTGCGTTTCGATATGGCGTCACCATCATCGCGCACCAGCAATAAAATGATCAGTGCGCCAACCAATGGCAGGAAGGTGACGGTGGATAAAATGGGCCAACCGTTCATCACAACGCTCCTGCGAACATCATCCAGGTCACCAAGGCGGCAACTCCGATCAGCATGGCAAATGCATAGTGGTAGACAAAGCCCGATTGCAACCGCACCACCCGGGCCGTGACATCAAGCACCCGCGCAGCAACCCCGTCGGGGCCGATACCGTCAATGATACGACCGTCGCCGGTCTTCCACAGGAAGCGGCCAAGGCGCATCGCTGGGCGCACGAATAAGAAATCGTAGATCTCGTCGAAATACCATTTGTTGAGCAGGAACTGGTAGAGACCCGGGTGTTGTGCCGCCAACTCACGCGGGAATTGCGGGTTGCGGATATAAAAATACCAGGCGGTGACGAAACCGATCAGCATCATGACGAACGGTGAAATTTTCACCAGCCATGGCACTTGGTGAAACTCTTCCAGGATGTGATTGTCATGGCCGGCAAACAGAGCTTCGCGCCAGAACCCATTATACCACCCTTCATGATGACCGCCTACTTCATGGCCAAGGAACGAATTGTAGAACAACAGCCCGGCAAGCAAAGCGCCGGCGGCCAGGATATACAGCGGTATCAGCATGACATTGGGCGATTCGTGGGCATGGCTCATAACATCGGCCGGCGCGCGCGGTTTGCCATGGAAGGTCATGAAAATCAGCCGCCAGGAATAAAAGCTGGTAAAAAGTGCAGCGATCACCAACATGCCGAACGCATAGCCGGCGGCCCCGTTGTGGCTGGCATAGACACTTTCGATGATCGCATCCTTAGAAAAGAAGCCGGCAGTGCCGATAAAGGTGCCGGGAATGCCGACCCCAGTGAGCGCAATCGTGCCGATAATCATCATCCAATAGGTCTTGGGGATATGCTCCTTAAGCCCACCCATCGAACGCATGTCCTGTTCGTCGGCGACCGCGTGGATTACCGAGCCCGAGCCTAAGAACAACAAGGCCTTGAAGAAAGCATGGGTAAAGAGATGAAAGATCGCCGCCCCGTAAGCACCAACGCCAAGCGCTACAAACATGTAGCCGAGCTGCGAGCAGGTCGAATAGGCAATTACCCGCTTGATGTCGTTTTGCACCAAGCCAACGGTGGCCGCGAAAAACGCTGTGGTCGCGCCAACGATTATCACTATGGTCAAAGCGGTGTGGGAATATTCAAACACCGGCGACATGCGGGCCACCAGGAACACCCCAGCGGTAACCATGGTCGCGGCGTGGATCAGGGCTGAGACCGGGGTTGGGCCTTCCATCGCGTCCGGCAACCAGGTGTGGAGCAAGAACTGGGCCGATTTGCCCATAGCACCCATGAACAGCAACAGGCAGATCACGGTCAGTGCGCTGGCCTGATCCAGCGAATAACCAAGGAACTGGAATGCGTCGGCGCCATGGGCCCCGGCGTCGCCATGCCCGTTATCGGCAAATTGCCCCATGCCGGAAAAAATCGTCGATAGTTCGATCGAGTTGAACATCACGAACAGGCCGAAAATACCGAGCGCAAAGCCGAAATCGCCGACCCGGTTGACGATGAACGCCTTGATCGCGGCGGCATTGGCCGCAGGTTTTTTGTACCAGAACCCGATCAGCAGGTAAGACGCCAGGCCAACCCCTTCCCAGCCAAAGAACATCTGCAGCAGATTGTCCGATGTGACCAGCATCAACATCGCGAAGGTAAACAGCGACAAATAGGCGAAAAAGCGTGGCCGGTGCGGGTCGTGATGCATGTAGCCGATCGAATATAGGTGCACCAATGACGATACGGTGTTGACTACCACCAGCATCACCACGGTCAAGGTGTCGATGCGCAGCGCCCACGAAACGTTGAGCGCGCCGGAATTGACCCAGCGCAAAATCTCGACCGTGTAAGGAGCCTGTTCGGAAAACGCGAATAGGAAAAACGCCAACCACGACAGCACTGCGGAAATAATCAGGAACAAGGTTGTGATATATTCCGACCCCTTGACGCCGATCGACTTGCCAAACAGGCCGGCGGCGAGAAATCCGATCAGCGGCAGGAATACAATGGTCTGATACATGATTGCCCTGTCAGCCTTTCATAACATTGACGTCTTCGACCGCGATCGAGCCGCGATTGCGGAAGAACGCGACCAAGATCGCCAAACCAATCGCGGCTTCGGCGGCAGCAACCGTTAGCACGAATAGGGCGAATATCTGCCCCATCAGGTCACCCAGGTGTTGCGAAAAGGCAACGAAATTCAAATTGACCGCCAGCAGGATCAGTTCGATCGACATCAAAATGATGATCACGTTCTTGCGGTTGAGAAAGATACCAAGCATGCCGATCGTGAACAGGATCGCGCTGACCGACAGATAGTGGGAAATACCGATTTCCATGGTTGTCAGATCCCCTTACCCGACTTGACCTTGACCACTTCGATCGCGGTCGCCGGCGTGCGCGCAACCTGCTGGTTGATGTCTTGGCGCCGAACATTTTCCTTGTGCCGCAAAGTCAACATGATGGCACCGATCATTGCGACCAGCAATATGATGCCGGCGATCTGGAAGAAGAAGAAATATTTGGTGTAAAGCACGTCACCGATCGCCGCGATATTGGAACGCGAAGCCATATCCGGGATCGGCTCAGCAATGTTTGCCCCTACCCCCGGCGCGATAGTCCAAACCCCTACCACCATCAGCAATTCGGCCAGCAAGATGAAGCCGACCAGGCCGCCGATCGGCAAATATTGCAGGAAACCTTGTCTAAGCTCGGCGAAATCGACATCGAGCATCATCACCACAAATAGGAACAAAACCGCCACCGCGCCGACATATACCACGATCAAGATCAGCGCCAAGAACTCGGCGCCAGTCAGCATGAACAGGCCGGCCGCATTAACGAAGGCCAAGATCAAGAACAGCACCGCATGCACCGGGTTACGTGCCGCGATCACCATAAACGCGGACGCGATCATCACCGTCGCGAACAGATAGAAAAACAGCGCCTGCAGCACCATGTGCGTGTCCCTTTCGCGAGCGCGGGTTATTCCGCACGCCCCTAACCTACTGTAGTCATCGCCTAACGGTAAGGCGCGTCCATTCCCAAATTGGCGGCGATTTCCCGCTCCCAACGGTCGCCATTTTCCAACAATCTTTCCTTGTTGAAATACAATTCCTCACGGGTCTCGGTGGCAAATTCAAAATTCGGTCCTTCGACGATAGCATCCACCGGGCAAGCCTCCTGGCAAAAGCCGCAATAGATGCATTTCACCATGTCGATATCGTAGCGCACCGTGCGCCTGGTGCCGTCATTGCGACGCGGGCCGGCTTCGATTGTGATCGCCTGGGCCGGGCAGATGGCTTCGCACAATTTGCAGGCGATGCAGCGCTCTTCGCCATTCGGGTAACGGCGAAGCGCATGTTCGCCGCGAAAGCGCGGACTTACCGGCCCCTTTTCGAACGGATAATTGATTGTCGCTTTGCGTGCGAAGAAATAGCGCATCGTCAAAAAGAAGGCGCCGATGAACTCCTTGAGCAGGACTGATTTGGCAGCTTGTGCGATGACCGACATGATGCGTTTCCCCCTATGCCGCCCATCCGGTAATCTGCAGCACGAAAGCGACCGCAAACACCATGAACAGCGACAATGGCAGGAACACTTTCCAACCAAGCCGCATCAATTGATCGTAACGATAGCGCGGTACAAATGCCTTGACTATCGAGAACATGAAAAACACCGCGCAAGCCTTGAGCACAAACCACACGATGCCCGGCACCCAAGTAAACGGCGCAAAGTCGAACGGCGGCAGCCATCCGCCGAGGAACAATATGGTGGTAAGCGCGCACATCAGCACAATCGCCGCATATTCGCCCAGCATGTACATCATGTACGGGGTCGAGCCATATTCAACCATGAAACCGGCAACCAGCTCAGATTCGGCTTCCGGCAAATCGAACGGCGGACGGTTGGTTTCGGCAAGCGCTGATATAAAGAACACGATAAACATCGGAAACAGCGGCAGCCAGTGCCAATCAAGGAAACTCGGCGCCATGCCCAGCATGGTGCCAAGACCATCTCCCTGGCTCAAGACTATGTCGGTCAGGTTTAGCGAACCGACGCACAACAATACGGTGATGATCACAAAGCCGATCGAGACTTCGTAAGACACCATTTGCGCCGCCGAACGCAACGCACCCAAAAAGGCATATTTCGAGTTCGATGCCCAGCCACCCATGATCACGCCATAAACTTCGAGTGAAGAAATAGCGAACACGAACAAAATGCCGATATTGATGTCGGCGACCACCCATCCGGCACTGACCGGGACTACCGCCCATGCGGCAAGCGCCAGGGTAACTGATACCAGCGGCGCCAGCAGGAACACGACCTTCGAGGCGCTCGAAGGGACCACCGGCTCTTTGAGCACGAATTTTAACAGATCGGCAAAGGATTGCAGCAAGCCCCATGGTCCGACCACATTCGGCCCGCGACGCATTTGCACCGCCGCCCAGATTTTGCGGTCGGCATAAAGCACATAGGCGATGAACAACAACAGCGCCACCAGCAGCAACAGGCTTTGCGCAACCATGATGACGCCGGGGATTACATAAACCTCGATGAAATAGCTCATACGGCATTCCCCAATGCGGACCCGGCTGTTTCCTGCGCCCGCGCAAGCGAAATCTCGAACGTTTGCCCGACTGCAATCGCTGGCATGGCCAATGCCGAAAATCCGGGTTCGGCGGCATTTAATAATGATCCCGCGTTCGGGTATCGCCAAACCACGCCGTCAGCGCCCTTTTGGTACACCACAGGGGCAAATTCAACATCGCGGCATCCAGAAGCTTCCATCAATCCGAGCCGCACCAATCTACTAGCGATAATATCGATCTGAGCCATCGCCTATTCCGCCGCTGCCGCAAGTGTGCCGGTTGAGAGCCGCGAACATTGCGCCATTACCGCCGATGCCCGTGCAATCGGGTTGGTAAGATAAAAATCGCTGACCAGCGGCTTAATTGCCGATGAATTCAGTTTGCCCGAACCTTTGGCCAACCGGCTGATGTCGGCCGGGTCACCGGGCTCGATCCAGTCGAAATACTCTAAATGCGGCACTTGTTTCCAAAGAATTTCGCGCAATGCGGCCAAATTGTCGAAAGGCAGCGGATTACCAAGCGCGCCGGAAAGCGCGCGGAATATCGCCCAATCCTCTTTGGCTTCGCCTGGTGCGAATACTACCCGTTGGGTCATCTGTGGCCGGCCTTCGGTATTGACATAGGTCACCGATTTTTCTGTGTAGGCGCAGGCTGGCAAAATCACATCGGCGCGGTGCGCACCGTCATCCCCATGGCTGCCGATATAGACCACAAAACCTTTTGCCTTGGCGATCGTTGGATCATCATAGCCCAGTGCAAACACGATTTCGCAGTCGGAAAGGATTTTCTTGGTCGCCTTGCCGCCTTTGCCTGGCACGAAACCAACATCCAGGCCACCTACCCGCCCAGCCGCATTGTGCAAGATGTTGAAACCGTTCCAACCATCGGCAATGACGCCCAGTGACGCTGCCGCTTTGGCGGCGGTCGCCAGCAGCGCCTTTCCATCGGCGCGGTTGAGAGCCGCCTCGCCGATGATAAACATCGGTCGTTCGGCCTTGGCTTTTTTACCCACATAGGCGTTTAGCGTATCGGCTCCCTCGCCAAGGTGAACATAATCATACAGCAGATCGGCCTTGTGGCCGATCACCGCGATCGGAAAAGCGCTTTCGCGCCAGCGTTTACGAATGCGCGCGTTCAGCACCGCCGCTTCGAGCCTTGGATTGGCGCCGATAATGGTCAGCGCGTCGGCCTGCTCGATGCCTTCGATCGTCGAGTTGAACAAATAGGATGCCCGGCCATTGGCTGGATCAAGTGCCGAATTGACCAGCCGGCAATCCATGTTTGGCGAACCGAGCGAAGTAAGCAGCGCCTTTAGCGCGAACATATCCTCGACCCCGGCAAGGTCACCTGCGATCGCGCCAATTTTGTCGGCGGTGACAGGTTTTAGCGCCTTGGCGATGGCGGCGAACGCTTCGTTCCAGGTGGCCGCGACCAGTTTGCCGCGTTTGCGGACATAGGGCCGGTCAAGACGCTGCGCACTCAGCCCGTCCCAGTGGAAGCGGGCCTTGTCGGAAATCCATTCCTCGTTTATCGCCTCGTTGACCCGGGGCAAGATGCGCATCACCGAAGTGCCACGCGCGTCAGCGCGAATGTTGCAGCCGACCGCGTCCATTACATCGATGGTTTCGGTCTTCGATAGTTCCCACGGCCGCGCCTTGTCCTGGTAGGGGCGCGAAGTCAGGGCACCGACCGGGCACAGATCGATGACATTGCCCTGCAATTCCGAAGTCATCGATTGTTCCAGATAGGTGGTGATCTCCGCATCCTCGCCACGGCCAATCAGGCCAAGTTCGGAAATCCCGGCGACCTCTGTGGTAAAGCGCACGCAACGGGTGCAGTGAATGCATCTGGTCATTTTGGTGCGGACCAGTGGGCCGATATATTTGTCTTCGACCGCGCGCTTGTTTTCGGCAAACCGGTTTTTGTCGATGCCATAGGCCATCGCCTGGTCTTGCAGATCGCACTCGCCGCCCTGGTCGCAAATTGGGCAATCAAGCGGGTGGTTGATCAGCAGGAATTCCATCACCCCTTCGCGCGCCTTCTTAACCATCGGCGAGCGGGTCAAAATCACCGGCGGTTCGCCATTGGGCCCGGGCCGGCAATCGCGCACACCGATCGCACAGCTTGCCTGGGGTTTGGGTGGGCCGCCTTTGATCTCGACCAAACACATGCGGCAATTGCCGGCAATCGAAAGCCGTTCGTGGAAACAAAAACGCGGCACTTCGGCGCCCGCTTCCTCGCACGCCTGCAGGACCGTGTAATGATCCGGAACTTCGATTTCCTTGCCGTCGATGTTCAGTTTTGTCATCTGCGCCCAAGTTTCCGTAGTTTTGTATTCGTGATATCCATTAGCCTCACCCGCAACGCTGTTCCTGCCACAATTTCACATGTGGCAGATGAGACCAGCCAAAGGCGAAATCGGTGTTGCCATTAGCGTCGAGATGTTCCAGCCGTTCCTTGGCTTCCAAAAGCGTCGGTTGGTGGCCTTCGGCGACCCGCCACATGACGAAATGATGGGATTTCATCAGCGAAAACCATTCGAGGCGGCGATTGTAAAACTGCTTGTGAACCGTATTCCAAACAAAATGCTCCAATTGTTCGGCGGTTTCCCACACGGTCATGTTGGCGGCGGCATCGGGCCAAGGTGTCGGCACATGCATGGCGTGGCCGCTGTCGTCTTGGTGCAGCCACACAAATCCCGGCATGGTGGTGCCGAGCGTGTTGATGCGCGCCAGATTGTCCATAAAATCGGCCATGCGCGGATCATCAAGCGGATGTGCCGGAAATGCGATATTGAGTTCTGCTAAATGCATCGAATTACTCCGCCGCCTGCAAAACCGCGCCTTCGCTGCTCGAGCGGGCTGTGTAGGCATCGATCCGCGCTTCGATTTCCGGGCGAAAATGAGTGATCAGACCCTGGATCGGCCAGGCTGCGGCATCGCCGAGCGCGCAAATCGTGTGGCCTTCGACCTGTTTAGTGACTTCCAGCAACATATCGATTTCACGCTTTTGCGCCCGGCCGTCAGCCATGCGGGTCAACACCCGCCACATCCAACCGGTGCCCTCGCGGCACGGCGTGCACTGGCCACAGCTTTCATGCTTGTAGAAATAGGCCAGGCGGGCAATCGCGCGGATAATGTCAGTTGATTTGTCCATGACAATGACGGCGGCGGTGCCAAGGCCCGATTTCAGCGCCATCAGGCTGTCGAAATCCATATGGCAATCGATCATATCGGAACCGGGCACGCAGCGCACCGATGAACCGCCGGGGATTACCGCCAACAAATTGTCCCAGCCGCCGCGCACGCCACCGCAATGGCGTTCGATCAGTTCGCGGAACGGAATCGACATCTCCTCCTCCACCGTGCATGGGCATTCCACATGACCGGAGATGCAAAACAATTTGGTGCCGCGATTGTTTTCGCGGCCGAACGAGGCGAACCAATCCGGTCCGCGTCTTAGAATGGTCGGCGTAACGGCGATCGATTCCACATTATTGACCGTGGTCGGGCAGCCATAAAGGCCGACATTGGCGGGAAATGGCGGTTTCAGCCGTGGCTGGCCTTTTTTGCCCTCCAGGCTCTCCAGCAACGCGGTCTCCTCACCGCAAATATAGGCGCCGGCGCCATGGTGCAGGTAGATGTCGCAATCCCAACCGTGCTTGTTATTCTTGCCGATCAGGCGGGCATCGTAGCATTCGTCGATCGCCGTTTGCAGCGCTTCGCGTTCGCGGATATATTCGCCCCGAATGTAGATGTAGGCGGCATTGGCGCCCATGGCGCAGCAGGCAATCAAACAGCCTTCCAGCAAAGTGTGCGGATCGTGGCGCATAATGTCCCGGTCCTTGCAGGTGCCAGGTTCGGATTCGTCCGCATTAACCACCAAATAATGCGGCCGGCCATCGGACTGTTTGGGCATGAACGACCATTTTAGCCCGGTCGGAAACCCGGCGCCGCCACGGCCACGCAACGCCGAGGCCTTGACCTGGTCGATCAACCAATCGCGCCCCCGGTCGATGAAACCCTTGGTGCCGCACCAATGGCCGCGCCGCATCGCACCCTTGAGCGAGCGGTCATACATGCCGTAGATGTTGGTAAAAATCCGGTCTTTATCTTGAAGCATGGTTCATTCCGCGGGTTCGCCAACTATATTCAATCATCGCTCTATTCGTTCCAATCTGGTTTCGATTTTTGATTGGCCGATGTAAAGATTTGCGATGTCTGTTTGCATTGCATTTAGATGACCACGAATGGCCACAAGTTCTTGCCTGACTTCTCGTTGGCTGTCTTCCAAATTAGTCAAACGCTCCTGGATCGATTTGAGAACCCCGTAGATCATCTCGTTGGTGATTTTGGTCATCGATCTTGATCCTAGCGCGGCTTCTTGCCGAATACGCGAACATATTCCGCCTCACCGCCCTTGGCCAAGGCTTTCGCCTGTTTGACCCACTGGTCGCGCTCAATACGGCCCTTGAATTTCAAATAGCTGTCGACCCATTCGCGCTCGGCCTTTTTCCATTTGGCAATTTGCGCGAAGGTGTAGATGCCTAAACCGTGCAACACGCCTTCGAGTTTGGGCCCGACCCCGGAAATCAGCTTCAAATCGTCCGGGGTAGTTGGTTGCTTGATCGCCGCCGGGCGGTTCTTGTCATCAAGCGATGCGATCCCGAGCGCTGGCGCAGGTGCTGGCTTTTTCGCGCGTGCCGGTATGGCTTTACGGGTGGCGGCCGGTTTCGCCGGTTTGGCAGTTGCACCAGCTGGCGCTTTTTTCCCGGTTTGCCGCCCGGTTTTATCGGCATCGGCCGCGCCGTTTGCATACAACGCCTCGTTGGCAAGGCAGGTCAACCCGCCATTGGGCGCTGAATATACCCGGTCGATCTGTGGGCCGGGTTTGATAGTGTCGCCCTTGCCATCGGCAAACGCGTCAATGATTTCTTCCAGGCGTTCCGTGGTCAAATCTTCATAGGTATCGCGGCCGATCATCACCATCGGTGCGTTAACGCAAGCCCCCTGGCACTCTACTTCCTCCCACGAAAGCGCACCATCATCGGTGATAATGAATTGCTGTTCGCCGATCCGGCGTTTGCACAACCCAATTAACGCTTCCGACCCGCGCAGCATGCACGGTGTGGTGCCGCACACTTGAACGTGCGCTTTGCTGCCGACCGGTTGCAACTGAAACTGGGTGTAAAAGGTCACCACTTCGAGAACCCGGATAAATGGCATGTGGAGCATGCCGGCAATGTGCTCAATCGCCGGTTTCGAGACCCAGCCCTCCTGGTCCTGGGCCAGCATCAATAGCGGGATCACGGCCGACGCTTCACGACCCTTGGGATATTTCTTGATCCAGCCCTTGGCTTCCGCCGTATATTTGCGGTTGAAACCGAACTTTTCCGGCTGAAGGGTATCTGGCGCTAATCGACGGTTGGACATCTACCGGTCCACCTCCCCGAACACGACATCGAGCGACCCGATTACCGCCGACACATCGGCCAGCAAATGGCCACGGCACATGAAATCGAGCGCCTGCAAATGAGGAAAGCCCGGCGCGCGTAATTTGCAGCGATAGGGTTTGTTGGTGCCGTCGGAAACCAGATAAACCCCGAACTCGCCTTTTGGCGCCTCGACCGCCGCATAGACCTCGCCCTTAGGAACCTTGTAGCCCTCTGTATACAGCTTGAAATGCTGGATCAGCGCTTCCATTGAGCGCTTCATCTCGCCGCGCTTTGGCGGCACGATCTTGCCATCGGTAGCCGAGACCGGCCCGCCGCCATCGGCGCCACCAAGCAATTCGATGCATTGTTTGATCAGCGATATCGATTGGCGCATCTCCTCCATGCGGATCAGATAGCGGTCATAGCAGTCGCCATTCTTGCCAATCGGAATGTCAAAATCCAATTCCTCGTAGCATTCATAAGGCTGGCTCTTGCGCAAATCCCATGGTGCACCCGATCCGCGCACCATGACCCCGGAAAATCCACGGTTCCATGCGTCGTCGAGGGCAACCACACCGATATCCACATTGCGCTGCTTGAAAATCCGATTGTCGGTCAACAGCCCTTCAATGTCGTCACACATGCCGAGGAAGGGGTCGGCCCATTCGGTGATGTCACTGATCAATTTGTCCGGCAGGTCCTGGTGCACTCCGCCCGGGCGCACATAGGCGGCATGCATGCGGCTGCCAGAAGCGCGCTCGTAAAACACCATCAGTTTTTCGCGCTCTTCGAACCCCCACAATGGTGGGGTCAGCGCACCAACATCCAGCGCCTGGGTCGTGATATTGAGCAGATGGGACAAGATACGGCCGATTTCCGAATAGAGCACCCGGATCAACTGGCCGCGCCGTGGCACCTGGATGCCAAGCAGCTTCTCGATTGCCAGTGCAAACGCGTGCTCCTGGTTCATCGGCGCCACATAGTCGAGCCGGTCGAAATAGGGCACCGCTTGCAGATAGGTCTTGTGCTCGATCAGCTTTTCGGTGCCGCGGTGCAACAGGCCGATATGCGGGTCGACCCGCTCGACCACTTCTCCGTCGAGTTCCAGCACCAAACGCAGCACGCCATGGGCGGCAGGATGCTGCGGGCCGAAATTGATATTAAAATTGCGAACCGAATGTTCAGTCATGGGCGTCGTCCGGTGACGGTGCAAATTTCGCGAAAACCTCAGCTTCCGTCATCATGCGGGTCTCATTGGCAAATGTGTAATTATCCGGTTTGTAGTCGACGAAAATCTGCCCGGTGAACTGAAATTGCGACGGATCGTCGAATGCTTGCATCGACGCCACCTGGTGGCTGCGGTCTTGGGTCTGCCAAACCAATGTCGAGCCGCATTTACTACAGAAAACCCGCTCGCCCCACGATGAACCTCGATAACCGGCAATCGGCGCACCCTCTCCAAATTCAATTGAATTACCACAATTGACAGCCATGAATGCGCCACCTGACCAGCGCCGGCACATGGAACAATGGCAAACCCCCATTTCCATTTTTTTCGGCACTGCGCTGAAGGTAACCGCACCGCACAAACACCTTCCAGATAATCGCTCA
Organism: Rhizobiaceae bacterium; assembly: GCA_965248715.1. Lineage (GTDB taxonomy): Bacteria > Pseudomonadota > Alphaproteobacteria > Rhizobiales > Rhizobiaceae > CBDFKB01. The sequence continues at coordinate 1,201,779 of CBDFKB010000008.1, read as the reverse complement.
CCCATCGATCAGTTTCCCGCCTTTTCATCACCCGGCAATTCGTAATCTGTCCCCTCCCATGGTGACAGGAAGTCGAAATCGCGGAACTCTTGGCGCAACACCACGGGTTCATAGACCACCCGTTTGGCCTTGTCGTCGTAGCGCACCTCAACGTGCCCGGTCAGCGGGAAATCCTTCCTGAGCGGATGGCCATCGAAACCATAGTCGGTGAGGATGCGCCTGAGGTCCGGGTGGCCGGTAAACAAAATACCGTACATGTCCCAGGCTTCGCGCTCGAACCAGTCGGCACCGGCATAAACCCCGGTTGCGCTCTCCAGTGGCGTATCTTCGTCGGTGCTGGTCTTGACCCTGATACGCAAATTCTGCCGCGGGCTAAGCAAATGATAAACCACCTCGAAACGCTCGGCGCGTTGCGGGTAGTCCACACCGCAAATGTCGACCAGATTAACGAACCGGCACTGCGCATCATCGCGCAGGAACCGCAGCACCTCAATGATCCGCTCGCGCTCGACGATAAGTGTCAGTTCGCCATAGCTGTCCTGGAACCGGGCCACCTTGCCTTCCAACTCCGCACCCAGATGGGAGGCCAGTTCGCTCAGTGCCTCGTTCATCATCTGCTCCTATCGCTCGATCGTGCCGGTGCGGCGTAGTTTCTTTTGCAACAGCATCACACCGTACAATAACGCCTCGGCAGTTGGCGGGCAGCCTGGAACATAAACATCGACCGGCACGATCCGGTCGCACCCGCGTACCACCGCGTAGGAATAATGATAATACCCGCCGCCATTGGCGCACGAGCCCATCGAAATCACATATCGCGGCTCGGGCATCTGGTCGTAGACCTTGCGCAATGCCGGTGCCATCTTATTGGTCAAGGTGCCGGCGACGATCATTACATCCGACTGGCGCGGGCTTGCACGCGGCGCAAAACCAAAGCGCTCCGCATCATAGCGCGGCATCGACATCTGCATCATTTCCACCGCACAACAAGCAAGCCCAAAGGTCATCCACATCAGTGACCCGGTGCGTGCCCATGTGATCAATTCATCGGTTGAAGTAACCAAAAAACCCTTATCGGCTAGTTCGTCATTGATTTCGCCAAGGAAATAATCATTCGACCCGACCGGTTTTCCCGTCGCCGGATCGACAATGCCTTTGGGGCGGGGGGCGATCAGAGTAGTAGAGCCATCGCTCATGGTTCGGACCTCAAGAATTGCGCCAGCAGGCCGTGGGTTTGGACGTGATAGGCATCAGTCCCACTCAAGCGCTCCCTTTTTCCATTCGTAAATGAACCCGATCGTCAGCACCGCCAGAAAAATCGACATCGACCAAAAACCGAACCAGCCAAGCTTTCCAAAGCTAACTGCCCACGGAAACAGGAATGCGACCTCAAGATCGAATATGATAAACAGGATCGCGACCAAGTAAAACCGCACGTCGAATTTCATCCGCGAATCGTCAAACGCGTTGAAACCACATTCATAAGCCGACAATTTTTCCGGGTCAGGCGCCTTAAACGCCAGCAGAAACGGCGCCGCCAACAACGCCAGGCCTATCATCAAAGATATGCCGATAAAGATGACCACCGGCAGGTACGACATCAACAAAGCTTGCATGGCGACCTTTCGCGATTTTGCGGGACCAATCTGGTCCGGCCAGCGGCTGGCTCGAACGCCTAAGAGCGTTACCGCAAGGCGAGCAGACAAACAAGCCCGACATATACCCGATGAATGACCGTATCGCACATATTTGAAGAATTGTATTTTACGGCGGTAGCTTGCACCCGGTTCTGTCCCCGAACATAAAAATAGCCCGGCTCGCGCCGGGCTATCATGGTGACTTCAGCCTTTGAACGGAAGTTTTCGCTTGCGTTCCATGAACCATTCGACCGGGTCTTCGCCAGGTTTGCATGGCCATTCATCCACGCGGCCGTCACCGCCACAAAATCCACATCTCATTTGGCGCGGTTCACCCCAGTGCTTGAGGTTGCGCTTTAAGGGCATCATGGTTTCACCGCCAGGCGGCATGACGATGACATAACCTGTCCCGTTGCATTCAGGGCAATCGCCCCTGCCGCCATGCCATCTGGGCCCATCCATATGGGACCGGCCTTTTGCAGACGACATGGTTCAGCGCCCCTGTTTGCGTCGGGCGGCCACCCTCTTTTCCATTGCCGCAGCGCGGCGTTCGGCTTCTTCGGCCTCCTGCTCAGCCTTGTGCAACTCCCAGGCCTCCGAACCTGCTTGCGCAGTTTTGCGTATGGACGCTCCCATCGCTCCTGCGACCGCTCCCATCTTGCCACCTGCATAGGCTCCGGCACCGCCGGCCCGCGCACCAATACGGGCACCAATTCCAGCACCAGTTGCTGCGGCCCCAGCGACCTCTTTGCCGTGCTCGATGACGCTGTCTTTAACGGTTTTACGTGCCATGGTAATCTCCAATACTTTGTTACGTGTATACCCAACACAACCGTATTACCAATTATCGTAACATATTGGAATCCATTTTCAATACTCCAAATAATAAAGGCAGCTGCTAATCTATTAAAATTAGTACTCATTTCATGATTGCTAACGTGCAAATTGCAGTTATTTAGAGGCAATTGAAATATTTGCAAATTTTGTTGGATTTATGCATAAAAATTGATCGATATTGGCGGTTGCAAGTTTCAAAACAGCCTGCGACTATGTTGGAATTATCAACCTGTGGCATTGATTTATAAACGTTGCCCGCCGCGCAAATTACCTTGACACCAATAAGGCTACAACGTAATGCAGCGCGGTCCAGCTTTCGGCCTTTGACAATGGTGCTGCGAGGCACCATTTTAGGTAACAAAGCTGGATCGTAAATCGCCTCTTGATATTATGTGGCGATTTCAGCGCGCGGGTGTAGCTCAGTTGGTTAGAGTGCCGGCCTGTCACGCCGGAGGTCGCGGGTTCGAGTCCCGTCACTCGCGCCATATCTCATATGATGCCGACGATCGCGCCGGCGCAAGGGCGGGTATGGCCCACAATAGGGCGGTTAGCTCAGCTGGGAGAGCGGCTGGTTTACACCCAGTAGGTCGGGGGTTCGAGCCCCTCACCGCCCACCATTTTCCATATCTCACGGCTGTTCCTGGCTTCGCTCTAGCCTGCGATGGCGCGCGGCGACCGCGCGGCGCCCGTTCAGGCTTGCGAACCCTGTGGGTTTGAGGTTTGCCCCTCGGCTCCACCATTTTCCTTGAGTTATCCCATGGTGGCTGAAAGAGCGCGCTTTCCACCAGTCGGCCTCGCGAAAATTTGCTTGAATGGTGCACTTTCAGGGCTAAATTGCAGCGCAATTAGAGCGAATTTTACCGATTTTCCATCAACGATTTTGTCGCCAAATTGCCGCTCCAAATTGCTGCACCGCAACTAAGGCTGCCAGGAAAATCGCATCTGGCGACAACCCTTTGGTTAATAAGCGATTAATGGATGTGCTCTGTCACATCATTTGGCCCCAGATTCGCCACACTACGGCCGCGCTGCATTGCAGAATTTGCATGACTGGTATGCAAAATTTGCGCTGGATTTCATCGCCGCACAGGCCTATCTGACAATCAACAACAACCCGCCGACGGTCACCGCCGGACACCCCCCTGGAAGGATCATGGAAATGGACCTCATCGACCGCATCAAATCCTGGCAAAACCATCATCGCGCCGTAGCTCAACTGAGCGCTCTGTCAAACCGCGACCTTGCCGACATCGGCATCGTGCGTGGTGACATCGCGCGCTTCCCGCGCAGTTTCTGAAATCAGTCGAAACAATAACCGAATACCCAAGAAGGAATACGACAATGGATTTCTATGGCCGCATCAAAGCATGGCGCAACTATCGCCGCACCTGTGCAGAACTCAATGCCCTGTCCAACCGCGAATTGGACGACATCGGCATCGTTCGTGGCGACATTCCCCAGGTTTCGCGTAATTACTAAGACAAGCCCGTCGCCTGACGGCAACAATTGATCGGGAGCCCTTTGGAGCCCGATCAAGCGGATCTGGCTTCCCTCCCAATCAGCCAGGTCTCCCACGACGCCCGCCGGTCCTCCCCCGGCGGGCGTTCGCATTCAAGGGCACATATAGCAATATCCATCAGATCCGTTAAACGGCAATCGCTCTTGGCCGAGCCGCATGGTTGATATAATTCCCGAACCGCTAAAATTGCAGCCATTCCGCAAACCAAATTTCAAAATTTCGCTGCCACGCATGTACAAAATTCTTGTGGGTTAGCTTTGGCAATGTTTGAGTTTTTTGACAATATTCGCGGCTCTATCGCGCCGGCCGCTGCAATTATAGTATTGCCGGTTTGCATGTCGGTTGGCATGGCAGTCGACTATTCGCGTATCAGTCAAATGGATGTGAAAGCGCAAGATGCGCTGGACGCAGCCGTACTGGCGGGTGCCCACGAAACCACAAAACCACAAGCAGAAAATGCAATTCGGAATTACTTTGCCGCCAGTTTCCTGATGGCCAGATAGCAAGCGTTGAATTTCAAAATACTGCGGATGTCTACACGGTTTCCGCGACTTCCCGTACGATTGTAAATAATGCCTTTATGGGTATCGCCGGCAAATCGCAATCGACGGTATACAATCATGCTGAAGCGACCGCTGGGCGCGCGGTCTCCACTCTTTCCAGTGTTAGTTTTCGGGCAATGCGAGAAAGTGGGTATTGGAGCAAGACCGTGTCACTCATGGTGCGGCCAACCGGTTCAGATAAATATGTGCGAAAAGCGCTGATTGAATATGTCTGGTCGAAGCGTCGCTCGAAACGGAAATTCAGAGTGGCACCTACAGGAACGATCGACCTTGGCAATTTTGACCACGCTTATCTGCTATTTAAAATTGACCCAAGAAGCTATGGGTTCCGTAAATGGTGCCGGAGATGTCCGACCTATATCCGTTCCGATAACCCCAGATATTCCAATAGATTCACCTTCAACGGCAAACGGATGCCGCGCGGAAAGAAGATCGACATCTTTTCGATCATTCCTTGTAAAAAGTCTCTTCACGCCTGGGAAGATGGCGGCGGCCATGGCCCTGATATTGTTTATGAAATCGATGGAAAATGCAGCAGCGGCGACGGCGCTGAACCGAATATGGTGCGGTTGGTCAAATAGTTGGTCGGCGAGCCAAACTGCAAAGACCATACGGCTTGCTACCAATGCCAGTAAATAGGTAATCCGGCAGCTTTGCAGCCGGATTGCGTTTGCTTTCAGCTTTCGTTCGGGTATGTTTTCAACTTGGCCGCCCCACAAATTGGCATCCCGCATTTGCGGTCAAAACTACTTGGAAACATGGCAAATAAACCCATCCACATCATTGGCGGCGGGCTGGCCGGCTGCGAAGCGGCATGGCAGGCTGCCAACTTTGGCGCGTGCGTGGTGCTGCACGAAATGCGCCCGGTGCGCGAAACCGCGGCGCACCAAAGCGATGGTCTGGCCGAATTGGTGTGTTCCAATTCGTTTCGCTCAGACGATGCATTGGCCAACGCGGTCGGCGTCTTGCATGCGGAAATGCGCCTAGCTGGCTCGTTGATCATGCAAGCTGCCGATGCGCACCAGGTTCCAGCCGGCGGCGCACTGGCGGTTGACCGCGAAGGTTTTTCCGCCGCCGTAACCGAAGCGATCACCGATCACCCTTTGATCGAGGTGCGGCGTGAAGAAATCACCGAACTGCCTACCGATCGAAATACACCCACCATCTTGGCCACCGGACCGCTGACATCACCGGCGTTGGCGTCGGCGATCGCCGATGCGACCGGCGCCGATGCCCTGGCATTTTTCGACGCGATTGCGCCGATTGTCCACTTCGACACCATCGATTTTTCGAACGCCTGGTTCCAGTCGCGCTATGACAAAGTTGGGCCTGGCGGTACCGGCAAGGACTACATTAATTGCCCCCTCGACCGCCAACAATACGAAACCTTCATCGACGCAATATTAGCCAGCGACAAAAATAAATTTCGCGAGTGGGAAGGCACACCCTATTTCGATGGCTGCTTGCCGGTGGAAGTAATGGCCGAGCGTGGGCGCGAAACACTACGGTTCGGGCCGATGAAGCCGGTTGGACTTACCAATCCGCACCGTCCCGATGAAAAGCCCTACGCGGTGGTGCAGTTGCGCCAAGACAACGCACTCGGCACTTTGTACAACATGGTCGGATTTCAGACCAAGCTCAAATATGGCGAACAGGTGCGGATTTTCCGCATGATTCCGGGGCTTGGGGAAGCGGAATTTGCCCGCCTCGGCGGCCTGCATCGCAACACTTATATCGACGCTCCGCAATTGCTCAGCCCGACGCTTGCACTTCGCGGCCGCACCGCTATCAGGTTTGCCGGCCAGATCACCGGCTGTGAGGGCTATGTAGAATCGGCCGCAATCGGCCTGTTGGCCGGGCGGTTCACCGCTAGCGAAACCGCCAATGTGGCGTTATCGCTACCGCCGCCGACAACAGCGCTGGGCGCCCTGCTCAGCCATATTACCAGCGGGCATATCGCTTACGACCAGGAGGCCAAACGGCGCTCCTACCAACCGATGAACGTCAATTTTGGCCTGTTTCCACCGGTGGCCATTACCAAACCGCAAGACCATCAGGGGCGCTGGCGCGGCAAAGACAAGGCGTTGGCCAAGAAACACGCCCTATCTGCGCGCGCGCTGACCGACTGCCGGCGTTGGCTGGCCGAGATGGATATGGCGACCATTGCGGCCACACCCATGTCCGCTGCACAATAATTCATCACCGTGCGCAAAAATTGTGCACTGCCAGTTCTTGATTGCCAAATTCCTTTTTCCGCGACTGATAGTTTGATTTTTAAATTCAATATATCATACGCTTAGCAAATTTCTCAGAAAATGGCACAATCCTTGCTTTGGGAATGGAATTATTCCACTCAGCGCGGAATCGTCCGCCCAAAGCCAGCGGGTACCCGATGAAAAAAATTGAAGCTATTATCAAACCGTTCAAGCTCGACGAGGTCAAGGAGGCGCTGCAGGAAGTCGGCCTTCAGGGCATCACTGTAACTGAGGCCAAGGGGTTTGGGCGGCAAAAGGGCCATACCGAACTGTACCGCGGCGCCGAATATGTTGTCGATTTTTTGCCGAAAGTGAAAGTCGAGGTTGTTGTCAGCGACGATGACGCGCCGCGCGCTGTTGAAGCGATCCGGGAAGCAGCGCAGACCGGGCGGATCGGCGACGGCAAGATTTTCGTTTCCAGCATTGAAGAAGCAATCCGCATCAGGACCGGGGAAACCGGCGCTGAAGCGATCTGAACCCAACCAAATGCCGGCACCGGATTTCTAGTATGGTATCCGGCATCCAAATCAAGGCGCGAAGCCGAATTTAAAAGGAACCCCAATGAGCACTGCAGACGAAATTATCAAAAAGTTGGCAGATGAGGACATCCGTTTTGTGGATCTGCGCTTTACCGACCCGCGCGGCAAGATGCAGCACCTTACCATGGATGCCCGCATGATGGACGAAGACGCGTTTGCCGACGGCATCATGTTCGACGGATCATCGATTGCCGGCTGGAAGGCGATCAACGAAAGCGACATGACGTTGATGCCGGACCCGGAAAGCTCCCATATGGATCCCTTCTTCGCCCAATCCACTCTGGCGGTATTTTGTGACGTACTGGAACCGACCACCGGCGAACGCTATAACCGCGACCCGCGCGGCACCGCGCGCAAAGCCGAAGCCTATCTGAAATCCACCGGCATTGGTGACACCGCCTATTTTGGGCCGGAAGCCGAATTCTTCGTGTTCGACGATGTGCGGTTTTCTTCTGACCCCTACAATACCGGCTTCAAACTCGATTCGATCGAACTGCCGACCAATTGCGACGCCGAATATGAAATCGGCAATATGGGCCACCGCCCGCGCACCAAGGGCGGTTATTTTCCAGTACCGCCGGTAGACAGCGCCCAGGATCTGCGTTCGGAAATGCTGACCGCGATCTCCGAAATGGGGGTGGTGACCGAAAAACAGCACCATGAAGTGGGTGCCGCCCAGCACGAGCTCGGCATCATGTTCGACGGGTTGTGCCGCAACGCCGACAAGATGCAAATTTACAAATATGGCGTGCATCAGGTAGCCCACACCTATGGCAAGACTGCTACCTTCATGCCCAAGCCGGTGTTCGGCGACAACGGCACCGGCATGCATTGCCACCAGTCGATCTGGGCCGACGGCAAGCCGATTTTCGCCGGTAATGAATATGCCGGGTTGTCGGAAACCTGCCTTTTCTACATTGGCGGCATCATCAAGCACGCCAAGGCGCTGAACGCGTTCACCAACCCGTCGACCAACTCCTACAAACGGTTGGTGCCGGGCTACGAAGCACCGGTGCTGCTGGCCTACTCCTCGCGCAACCGCTCGGCCTCGTGCCGCATTCCGGTCGGCTCGTCGCCGAAATCGAAGCGGGTCGAGGTGCGTTTCCCGGACCCGATGGCCAACCCTTATCTGGCCTTCGCGGCGATGCTGATGGCCGGCCTCGACGGCATCAAAAACAAGATCCACCCGGGTGACCCGATGGATAAGGATTTGTACGATCTGCCGCCGAGCCAGCTAAAGCGGGTTCCGACGGTATGCGGCAGCCTGCGCGAGGCGATGGAGTGTTTGGCAAAAGACCACAAATTCCTGCTCGAGGGCGGGGTGTTCGACAAGGACCAGATCGACGCCTATGTGGAACTGAAAATGGAAGAGGTGATCCGCTACGAACAAACCCCGCACCCGATCGAGTTCGATATGTATTACAGCGCGTAGGGCCTATTCCCGAAAAGCTGTTCTCCGACTTGACCGGGATCGGCAAGCGTTTCGGATGAGAATACGGACAAGGATAGGCGCCTGACCGCGCCCAGGATAGACGCCCGACCGCGCTCAGATCATGCGCAAACAATACCCCGGCTGCCACGCGGCCGGGGTTTTTTTGGATGTGGTGTGGGGGGGGTGTTTGGGGGGTGAGCTTAAGCTGCCGTGCTTATAATTCGATCGAATGAGTAAATGCGGTCCTATGCGGCCGTTCGGGCTGGCCTTCAGATTTCACACCGAGATCATAAAGGCGGGCATTCACTGAGCATGTCTCACGCCGAGAGCCAAGTAGCACTCTGTGAACATTCTTACTGTTGATTTGATGTCGCTTTGCCAAACTCTTGCCACGTCTCATATCTGACCTCCTCGCTTGCAGCGATTTTTAGTTTCGCTTCCAGAGGATAGTTATTACCGAATATCATAAGGTTATCGCACTCCCATCGTGCTGACGGAGCGATTAACCCATCGAATTCCAGGAAACTGATCGCAGCGCCCACAAGTTGAGTTTGGTGATACGAGCGCTCCGTATAGCTGTATAGGTCAATGCCGAGTTTCGTAAAATCTCCGACCGCAAGCCGCAGTGTTTTTTGCGCCGCCGCTTCCAATGTATGAAGCATCAAAGGCTTCTTAGGAACAGGCGTTAGCAGCGAGAGATATGAGGCAACTTCGGCAATAGCGCCATTTCTCTGCAAGCTTGTGTACAAAATAGAACAGCCGCCATCGGCACCATCAGCCGGAGCCCATCTGCCACCATTTGTTGAAAATGCTGTCGGATCCGCGTTGGTTCCGGTGGCTCTGAACACCAAACCGTCAAATTTTTGACAGGGAAGTCTTTGGACTTGTTCGATGACCTCTGGTTCGTGGATCATTAAGCGCCAGCCTTACATAAACACAGCGTCCCGAAGCTGATTTACAAACTTCATCACCTCATCCATCTTGCGATTTTGAATCAACAATGCAGGTGATTTGCCTTCAAGCAGTTTTTGCGGTGCAAATAGCCATTGCCGAGCCTCATTCGGTTCATAAAAATCTGACAGCTGATCAACAATGTACTCCAATTCAAGCAATAACTTTTCTGTGGACCTATGGGGGTACGCATGTCCCTTGTTCCATCGCGAGACCGTTTCGGGCCTCTGATCCAAAAGCTGGGCAACGTCAACATTCTTAAGTGACGCCTTCTCTCTGATTGAATCGAGCTTTCTGGCTACTGCGGTCATAATATTGTTGCTTTCTGCTTAAGTTCCTCTTTTCGTTGGATTATCATCTTTCCTACGCGCGCTTACTTCGTAATTTTGGCCTGCGGGCAATTGTCTCAGACTCATCTGCACCGGCAAAATGCGCAAATGCCTGCCTGAAGCGCCCCAGTATTTTTTGCTTTCTAGCGAGCGCCATTTTGAGTTGGTCGCTGATAGCGTTCAATCCCGCAGCAGCAGACACATCATCTGAAATTGGACGCACGTACTTCTCAAGATATTCCTGCTCGCGGACGGCTTCTGGAATGTTGGCTATTGCGGCCATCTGCCCTGACTTCTGGTGCACAAAATGCTTTGTTGGATTGTTCAGCATGTCGCTGATGCCACCTGGACAACAATGTGTGTCTGTGCACCCGAATCGTCCGCGCGTTCTGGTGGAGCTTCTCAAAAAGGCATCCGCATCGGCCTTTTTCAAATGAATATCCAAGCGAGGGATATAAACCCTTGTCGCAGGCGTCCCGAAGCCATCTTTGGGGGGCCTTTTCCAGCGGCTTGCTTTGAAAGCTTCAAGTAGAGTTATGCCATGCGACAAACCACCCACACTTCCGGCAGCTACCAAACCAAGACCGGGCAATCCGCCAACATGATCGGCAATGACAGGGATGCCCAAGGCATGAAAATCTCTCGCCGCCTCTATGTAGGCGACTGTTTTTTCGCCCGTGGCATCCGATCCGAAATTCTCCACCCTTAGGAAGAATCAGCCAAATAGCATTGACCGGTGCATCAGCAATTGCGTCAATCACCGCCAATCGTTCCGCCCGGTCTCTTAAGACTTGCATCGGCATTGCCAGAGGGTAGATTAATTCGATATTATTGCTGCTTGTACCCCGAAGATCGTTCTTCAGATGTATAACATTGCGGATATCATGGCGTAACCAAGGATCATTTGCCCCACTGAGCAAATGAGTTGGGCCTAGAATTTGGGTGAACCGGTTCTCTTGGGCAAATTCTGAAACTTGTATTGCTGCCCGGCGACCCACATCACCAGCAAAATCATTGAGGGTATGATGCTGCCCAAGACCCCATGGAAGTGCTGCCATGCTGGCAGAATATCCGCCGGGCAAGGCCATTGCGTGGGTTTTGGGATCAAGTGTAACATCCAGCCCGGCTTCAAGGGCGTGGCTGATCAAATCTGAGTGACGCTCAACGTTGCCGGCTTCAACAACCAACCCGTGAAAACTACGCTCTCCCGATGACAACACATCAAGCAAATCATGGTGCTGGTTTCGTCCTACACGCAGATATAGGCCCAATGGCTCTGTTTCTGGGCGCAACACTTTGGGACGCGGCAACCGTACAATGTTATCGGTCATTGCTCGAATCTCCCAAAAATTGACAATATCATATAATTTTTCTTTGCGCAATTTATTGACAAAAATATTGACATTTTAGGTGACAAGTTGTTCGAATTTGTCTTACTGATCAAATGGAATGTGGCAGGCGCTTTTGCACAAGGTTCAGACCTCGCCTACACGATGGTCGTTTCGGCCCAGAAGGTGCTCCCTGATACGAAAATGAAAATTCTGTGCAAATAGAGCGTGCACCTCACTTCAGAATCGTGGACTCTGAGCTCCAATTTGTTAATAATCGAAATTTCGATATTCAATGGCCGCTTTGACAAAATCGGCTCATGTATTCGCAGTTTCTCGAATAACCGGATTTTTTCCCTTTTGTCCGCAACGCGCACCATGCAACAATGGCAGAAATCTCCTCCCCATACCCCTTTAACCCGGCAATATTGGCTAATCGTCCACCATCCCCCCCGCTACGATACCTACCCGGCCTCACTTGCCCTCGCGGCGCGTTTGCGGGCGTGCGGGTCGAGCAGGAATTTGCGCATGCGCAAGGATTTTGGCGTCACTTCCACCAGTTCGTCGTCGGCGATATATGACAGGGCCTTTTCCAGGGTCATTTTGACCACCGGGGTCAGCCGCACCGCTTCGTCCTTGCCGGCCGAGCGGATGTTGGTCAATTGCTTGCCTTTCAGCACATTGACCACCAGATCATTGCCACGCGAATGCTCGCCAACAATCATGCCGGCATAGGTCTTGTCGCCGGGCACCACGAACATCTGGCCCCGATCCTCCAAGTTCCAGATCGCGAAGGCGACCGCGTCACCCTGGCCGTTGGAAATCAACACCCCGGTACCACGGGCCGGGATCGGCCCTTTCCAACTGGCATACTCCTTAAACACCCGGTTGAAGGTGGCGGTGCCCCTAGTATCCGACAGCAATTCCGGCTGGTAGCCGATCAAGCCTCTGGTTGGTGCGACAAACACCAGCCGGGTGCGCCCGGCGCCGGACCCGCGCATTTCCAATAAATCGGCGCGGCGTTCGGACAATTTCTGCACCACCACGCCGGAAAATTCATCGTCCACGTCGATGGTCACCTCTTCGATTGGCTCCAACCGGGTGCCGTCGTCGGCGGTTTGCATCACCACTCGCGGGCGCCCGACGGTCAATTCAAAGCCCTCGCGGCGCATGGTTTCGATCAAAATTGCCAATTGCAGTTCGCCGCGCCCGGCAACCACAAAGCTGTCGGCCTCTTCGCCACGGCTTATTTCCAGTGCCACATTGCCTTCGGCTTCACGCATCAGCCGGTCGCCGATGACCCGGCTTTGCACCTTGGAACCCTCTTTGCCGGCGAGCGGCCCGTCATTGACGCGAAAGCTCATCGACAAGGTTGGCGGATCAATCGGCTGGGCCATGATCGGTATTTTGACGCCAGGCGCCGTCAACGTGTCGGCAACGCTTGCTTTCGACAGGCCGGCGATCGAAACAATGTCACCGGCGTCAGCAGCATCAATCGGTTGCCGCTCAATGCCGCGAAAAGCAAGGATTTGGCTGGCCCGTCCCTGCTCCACAATCTTTCCGTCACGCGATAGTGCGACCAGCGGCTGGTTCGTCAGCAAACGCCCGGACACTACCTTGCCGGTGAGCAAACGGCCAAGATATGGGTTAGCCTCGATGGTGGTGGCCAGCATGCGAAACGGCCCTTCTTCGACCACCGGCGGGGCTACTTGCGCCACCACCAGGTCGAGCAGCGGACCGATCCCGTCTTGTGGTCCGTCCGGCTCGGCGGCCATCCAACCATGTTTGGCAGAACCGTACAGGATCGGGAAATCAAGCTGCTCGGCATCGGCGTCAAGCGCCACGAACAGGTCGAAAACTTCATTGACCACCGCGTCGGCGCGCGCGTCCGGCCGGTCGATCTTGTTGATGACGACGATTGGTTTAAGGCCGATCTTCAGTGCCTTGGAAAGCACAAATTTGGTTTGCGGCATCGGCCCTTCGGCAGCGTCAACCAGGATGATGGCACTGTCAACCATATGCAAGATGCGTTCGACCTCGCCGCCGAAATCTGCGTGACCTGGCGTGTCAACAATGTTGATGCGGGTATCATGCCACTCCAGCGAGGTGACTTTGGCCATGATGGTAATGCCGCGCTCGCGCTCCAGATCGCCGGTGTCCATCATGCGTTCTTGCGTGCGCTGGTTGTCGCGGAACATGCCCGACTGGCGCAACAGCACGTCGATCAGGGTCGTCTTGCCATGGTCAACATGGGCAATAATCGCAATATTGCGAAGATTCATTGGTCTAGGCTCTTTCAGATCAAGTGGGTTTCGCGTTTTCGCGGGTGCAGGCTGGCGGCGAAACGGGTGCAGTGCGATGCCAATCGCTGGCTAAGGCTGCTTTGGCGCCCTCATACAGAGGTTCGGAGCACGGGGAAAGCGTTTTCATGGCATTAAACAATTAACCTGCCTGTCGTCCGCCTATTGCCAACATTGTTGCTTAACGCCAAGAATAGTGGGTATTGACCGCGATTTTATCAAGCCGCGCATGGGTTCAGCAACAAAATCATAATCCAACACTACCGCGCCTATTGCGCCCTGCCAGCGGTCAATTGGGCTACACCGGCACCACAATCATGATACTCAACAGGCCCTAGCCCGCAAACTGCATTTTCAAATCCCACAACCCGGTTGTCGAGGCGGGATGCGAAGCAAAAACAAGATCAACACAGCGCTTGAAACCAACACATTAATCGGATTGCGAAAACCCATCCACAGAGGTTAAGTTTCTCTGCATCATGCATGATTGATAAAATCAAGCATTTCGCTTAACGTTGCGTACATGTGGTATCAGTACTATTTACCGGTAGTCGCGCATGATCGGATTTTCGGCCTAAATGTGCACCGGCCTTGATATTGATGCTGCCAGCACTATTGAGTCTAGCCAAAAGGCGGTCACTTCGCGGATCAATACCCGGCGACGCCCATCAAATACCGGTTGGATGAATTCATGTAGATGGCGGTAATTGTCAATGGGTGGATACTGACATGTACGCAATTATACAATTTACATTTATCTTTAAAATTGTCATTGTATATGGTAGGCAACAGGTTTATTGCGTATTACCCATAAGAAAATCGGCATCATATCTCATATTTTGCAAAAGACTGTTTCCAAAACATGAGATAATGCAAATGTCGATGTTTGATTCTCACCCCCATTCCTTGGTCCGGTTGTTCATATCGCTCGCCTGCGACAAATCACCACTGCCATCCCGGAGCAATAATTTGCCGACCCAATTCCATTACCCTTTTAGGGAGCAATCAGCATGAACCGCACATTCGTCACTGGCATCATCATGGCCGGCTTGATTGGTTTCGTCGCCGGAAATGCTTTTTTGTATCTATTCATGCCCCTGTGGAATGACCATGTGGTTTCGGAATCATTTGCCGACGAAGCCAACGCAGCGACCATTGCCGTCGGCAAAATCCAAGATGCCGATGAATTCCACAAAGGTTCCGGCAGTGCGAAAATTTTGCGTACTACGGATGGCAAACAAATCCTGCGGTTTACCGATTTCCATACAACTAACGGGCCGGACCTTAAGGTCTATTTGGTAAAAGCTGTAATCGTCGAAAATGCCGAAGACGTGACTGACAATGAATGGGTTTCTCTTGGGGCCCTGAAGGGCAATATTGGCAATCAGAACTACACCTTGCCGACGGATGTCGATCCGAGCAACTTCGGTGCCGTGGCAATCTGGTGCGAACAATTTGGCGTGTTGTTTTCGTCCGCCTCTCTTGTCTGGCGATAACGATAAAAATGGCAGCATTGCCCAGGCTGGCATCAAGCGCTACATTTGTGATCCGTCTTAAATATTGAGCGCACCGATGGCCGCAGGATTTTCCGACACTCCCAATCCGCCCTACTTTGCAGTCATCTTTACCACCCAGCGCACTACGGGCGATAATGACTATGGCGCCATGGCCGGCAAAATGACGGAAATGGCGTTGGCCAAACCCGGCTGCTTTGGCGCGGAAGCGGTCCGCGACCAGGCCGGCCTTGGCATCACTGTTTCTTATTGGCAAAGCGAAGCCGACATTGCCGCCTGGAAACAGGAAGCAGAGCATCTGGTCGCGCAAAAATGTGGCAAGGAACGCTGGTACTCACACTACGAATTGCGGGTCGCGCGGGTTGAGCGAGCTTACTCGGGACCGAAAGGCAGGTAAAATTGGCGGAGTTGAGCGTTGTCACACGCCTTTCGCTGCCCCCAGCCGATCAAGCCGCAGTCGGTGCCGGTGGTCGGTCAGCCGCCAGATATTGGCGAATACTGCACCTAACACGCCGAGACCGGTGGCACCGGCGATCAGGAACATGATCAGCAATTGATATTTCACCGCCTCGGTCGGATCGACCCCGGAAAGAATTTGCCCGGTCATCATGCCTGGCAATGAGACCACACCGGTCGCCGCCATGGCATTGATGATCGGCATGAACCCGGACCTCAACGCCCGCTTAGCGAATGGGCGCACCGCTTGCCAACGGGTATGGCCAAGCAGCAATTGCGCCTCAATCGCCCGTTGTTCGCGGTAGAGCGCGTTGTTCAGCGTATCAAGGCCGAGGCTGACCCCGGTCATGGTGTTGCCGAGAATCATGCCGAACAGCGGCAGGGCGAACCTTGGCGACCACCACGGAACCGGTTCAATCTGCTGGGTCAGCGCCACCACGGTTACCGTGGCGCCGGCAAACAGCATAGCGGTGGCGCCGATGCCATAGCCCCATTTGCCGGTCAGCCGACGTTCTTGGCGTGCCCACACTTCACGGCCGGCAAACGCCACCATGGCCAGCGCGATCAGCAAGGTCAGCCACGGCGAGGCGGTGGCGAATATTGCTTTCAGCACCAACCCAACCGCCAGCAATTGCACTATCATGCGCGCTGACGAGATAAGCAATTGGCGCTCTAGGCCAAGGTTGAGCGCTAGCGACAATAGGCCGTTGGCGACCAGAAAAACCGCGGCCGCCGCCAGGTCGAAATAGGAAAGCTCGATATAGCCGTTCATGGGTCAGTTTTCGCTGCGGTCGGTTGGTCGGAGGTCACTTGGCCCGCCTGCAATTTCACCAACCGGTTGCCGATGCGTTGTGCCTGGCCCGCGTCGTGGGTGACCAGCACGATCGCTCCGCCAGATTGCAGGTGCTCGCCGAGTACCGCTTCAAGCGCGCCGGTATTGGCTTCATCGAGCATCGCCGCCGGCTCATCCAGCAGCAAAACGCTGGGGCCGGTCTCGATTGCTCTGGCAATCGCCAAGCGCTGGCGTTCACCGCTGGAAAGCCGTGCTATCGGCCAGTCCAGCGCTGCCGGCTGCAGGCCCAGGCGGGCAATTAGCTCGCGGTCGCCGCGTTTGAAATGGTCGATCGCGTTGTCGGTCCACCAACCGGATTCCGCCGGTACCATGGCAACATTTGCGCGCCATTGCGGTGCCGGCATGGCATTTCTGCTCATGCGCTCAAGCAATACATCGCCGTCATTGGGGTCGAGATCGGAGATCGCCCGCAACAATACTGTTTTGCCGCACCCGGACGGCCCCATAATCGCCACGCATTCGCCAGCGCCGACAGCAAAACTGACCGGGCCAAACAGTTGGTTTTTCAATGCGACGAGTTCCAACAATGCGGGTTTCAAAATGGATTTCCAGTTACGCAACCTATCCCATGGCGGGATACAAGATCAAACACCAGCTAGTGGTTCGATTCTAACATTTGCGTCCCGTTGCAACACTTAGGTTTGCAAATCTTGGCAACAAAAGAACCACTAGCAAGATATTGAATCTAGTGGAATTTCTAAATTTGACATTTGATAAACAGCGATGCGGCAAATGGGCACCAAATGTCAAATTCATTCCACTAGCCGATTGGCTTTGAACCAGAACAACCTATTGAGCGGTTACTGTTAGAGCAACATCCGATCACATTGGATCGTTTGAGTATCCTTTTGATGAATTCGGAGCCATTGTGTGGAGTTCCCCCGGTTTTGTGACAAGATCAAGTAGCCAATCCCAGGTCATACCCTTTGGGAGCGCGCAAGCGGCGCTGGGCCTGACCCTGCGGGCGTTCCGCATACAAAAGGTCCGCTGGACCTTTCGCCAGCAAAGCCGGGCAAACTAGCCTTAGTGGCGTAAAAGCGCCTATTCCACCAAACTGGCCCACCAAACCAGGATGTTTCCGACCCGAGGGGGTCTTAAATTAGCGGACATTCGCCGCCGAACCGCGCTTGCCCGATGCACCACATCGCGCTACCCGTGTTTCAACTGCGGGCTACCTCGACAATCAAGAAATAGAATTGACCTGGAATTCGCTAAAAGGGTTCTAACTGAGAGAAAGTGAAGCTGGCGTGAGCAAACATGGATACGAAACCGGTCGTTTGAACCTGCCATTCGTTGGCCATGCCACTTTTGGTAAACGCCCGCCGGTGCTCGACTGGAACGATATTGAGGCTGATGTTGCAGTGCTCGGTGCGCCGTACGATTTTGGCACCCAATATCGAGCAGGCGCCAGGTTTGGGCCGCGGGCGATCCGCGAGGCCTCGACCTTGTTTTCCTTCGGCCATGGCGGCGCCTACGACTATGAAGACGATGTCACCTATTTGACCAGCGACGTAAAAATCGTCGACATGGGGGACGCCGACATCGTGCACACCGATACCGAAAAGAGCCACGCCAACATTGA
Source organism: Rhizobiaceae bacterium (assembly GCA_965248715.1). Taxonomy (GTDB): domain Bacteria; phylum Pseudomonadota; class Alphaproteobacteria; order Rhizobiales; family Rhizobiaceae; genus CBDFKB01. The sequence continues at coordinate 1,183,684 of CBDFKB010000008.1, read as the reverse complement.
GTTTGCGGTTCGCGCAGCGCTCGCCGCCGGCACCTTGCCGGTGGTGCTGGGGGGTGACCACTCGGTCAACATTCCATGCATTCGTGCCTTTGACGAGCAGTTGCCGATGCATGTGGTGCAGATCGATGCCCATCTCGACTTCGTCAACGAACGGCACGGTGTGCGCCACGGTCATGGCAATCCAATGCGCCGTGCGGCCGAGCAAACCCACATTACCGGGCTTAGTCAGATCGGCATCCGCAATGTGTCGTCAACCGCAAAGGAAGGCTATGACGCCGCCAAAACCATGGGATCCGACATCGTTTCGGTTCGCCAGTTCCGAAAATTCGGCGTCGAAGGTGTGTTGGCCAGAGTGCCCAAAGGCGTGCGCTATTATGTTACGATCGACATTGACGGCTTCGATCCGTCGATCGCGCCCGGCACCGGTACGCCGAGCCACGGCGGCTTCCTGTATTACGAGGTGCTTGAATTCCTTCAGGGCCTCGCCAAGCGTGGCGAAATTGTTGGCATCGATCTGGTCGAGGTCGCGCCCGATTATGACCATACCGGGACCACCGCTATTTTGGCCGCGCAAATCCTGTTGAATTTGCTGGGGTTCATATTCGTGAACCGGTGATGGCAGCGTCGGCAAACCGTTGCGTGGCGGGATTCGGATACTATTGGCCGCGTCTGAAGCGATTTGTGGGTGAACGGTTATGAGAAAATTGCTCCACATCCATCATTGACCTTGGGATCAAGTTTCTATTGGATGCACAATTGAAGCACTATGGCACCAAAGGGATCCGATCGGCACCGGACCAGGCTAGCGGATACTATTGGGAAAATACTCGCGTTTTGAGCAGCGGCGCTACCGCAAATTCGATTTGAAGAACTGAACAACAGGGCGGGCAAGAAGACATTCATGGCATCTAGTACAGGTTCTGAAGCTGCCTTTGTACGCTTCGAAAAAGTTCAAAAAAGTTACGACGGCGAAACGCTGGTCGTAAAAGACCTTAATCTCGAGATCGCCAGGGGCGAGTTTTTGACCATGTTGGGGCCATCGGGATCGGGTAAAACCACCTGCCTGATGATGTTGGCGGGTTTTGAAACCGCCACCCACGGCAAGATTGAATTGGGCGGGGTCTCCATCAACCATATTCCACCGCACAAGCGTGGCATTGGCATGGTATTTCAAAACTATGCCCTGTTCCCGCATATGACGGTCGGTGAAAACCTGGCGTTCCCATTGGAAGTGCGCAAACAGGCCAAGGGCGATATCGAAGCCTCGGTCAAAAAAGCCCTCGGCATGGTGCAGATGGATGAATTCCTCAATCGGCGCCCGGCCCAATTGTCCGGTGGCCAAATGCAAAGGGTTGCACTCGCCCGCGCGTTGGTTTTCGAACCGGAACTGGTGTTGATGGACGAACCGCTTGGCGCGCTCGACAAGCAATTGCGCGAGCATATGCAGTACGAAATCAAACACATTCACGAAAGCCTCGGGGTTACCGTCGTCTATGTCACCCACGACCAGTCAGAAGCCTTGACCATGTCCGACCGGATAGCGGTCTTCAACGACGGTGTGATCCAGCAATTATCGTCTCCGGATATGCTCTACGAATCGCCGCAGAATTCCTTTGTTGCCCAGTTTATCGGTGAAAACAATAAGTTGGACGGCGTGGTCAAGGAAATCAACGGATCGGATTGCAGGGTCGAACTATCCAACGGCACCGTGGTCAATGCCGATAAGGTCAATGTCAAAAATGTCGGCGACAAAACCTTGTTGTCCCTGCGCCCGGAACGGGTAGAAATCAATCCACCGAAAACCATGGACGATATTTTGGAAGGTAAGATCGAGGAATTGATCTATCTTGGCGACCATATCAGAGTGCGCATGAACGTTGCCGGCAATGCCGACTTTATTGCCAAGGTGAGAAACAGCGGTTCGACTATTAAATTGGAAGAAGGCCAGCTGATTAATGTCGGATGGGCTGCCAAGGACTGCAAAGCGCTTGAAGGCTGAATTTATACCGAATCGCGGACTGACCGGTCATCGAAACCGGCTGGACGTGTGTAAACGCGGGACGTTTCCACCGGGAACCCCGCAAAAGGAAAATAAGGAGAAACTAAAGATGAAGCTTACCCCAATTCTGGCTGGTATGGCGGGTGCACTCGCGCTCTCTTCAGCCGCAATTGCCGAAGACATGACCATTGTGTCATGGGGCGGCGCCTATTCTGCTTCGCAGGACAAAGCCTATCACCAGCCTTACATGGCGTTGCACCCGGATGTGAATATCATCAACGATGAATCGTCCGCCGAAGCGACCGCAAAATTGCGCGCCATGAATGAAGCCAACAACGTCACTTGGGACGTGGTTGACGTGGTTGCAGCCGACGCCATCCGCCTTTGCGATGAAGGTTTGGCAATGGAAATCGATGCTGACACGCAGCTTGCAGCAGCACCCGATGGCACTTCTGCCACGGAAGATTTCGGCGACCTTTTGGTATCCGAATGCTTCATCCCGCAGATCGTTTATTCGACCACATTCGGCTATCGCACCGACTTGGTTGGCGATACCCCGCCGACCGATATTTGCGCCGTGTTCGATACTGATGCCTATCCTGGCAAACGTTCGCTGGAAAAACGCCCGATCAACAATATGGAATGGGCGCTTTTGTGTGACGGGGTTGCCAAGGGCGACGTTTATGACGTGCTGTCAACCGATGCCGGTCAGGATCAGGCTTTCGCTAAACTCAACACCATCAAGGATAACGTAATCTGGTGGTCGGCTGGCGCCGATACTCCGCAGCTTCTGGCTGACGGCGAAGTGGTTATGGGCTCGACCTACAATGGTCGTTTGTTCGCGCTGATCGAAGAGCAAAAACAGCCTGTTGCCATGTTATGGGACGCCCAGGTGTTCGATCTTGACGGTTGGATCATCCCAGCCGGCCTGAGCGACGAGCGCAAAGCACGTGCACTTGACTATGTCATGTTCGCCACCGACACCCAGCGTCTTGCAGACCAGGCCAAGTACATCTCGTACGGCCCGGCCCGCGCCTCTTCGGCTCCGCTGGTTGGCAAACATGCCGAACTCGGCATCGACATGGCACCACATATGCCTACCGACCCGAACAATGCCAAAAACACCTTCCTCTACAACTATGAATGGTGGGCAGACTATCGGGACGATCTGGACGCCAAATTCCAAGCATGGCTGGCCAAGTAAGCTAGCAATAATACCGGTGGGGCGCCCGTCGCCCCACCGGCCTTCCAGCGAACTGATGCGTAACGGCGCCGAGGCATAATCTATGACGGACATCACCACCGATTCTGGCCCGATTCTCGCTGCAGACGGTACACCGCTCAAAACAAGCCTTGCTCGTGCACTGCGCCGGCAAAAAATTAGAGCGCTGATGCTGATCGCGCCGCTGCTGATATTTGTGCTCGTGGCCTTTGTTGCGCCGATCGTCGACATGCTGTTTCGATCGGTGGAAAATCAGATTGTTTCCGATACTTTGCCGGCGACCACCAAAGCGCTGAAAAGTTGGGATCAAAGTGCCGGTCAACCCCCCGGCGAGGATGTGTTCGCTGCAGTGTATTCAGATATAAGCATCGCCTCCGAATATAAAACCCACACCCGGGTCGGCTCGCGGCTTAACTATGAAACCACCGGCGTCGCTTCCTTGTTCCGCAAAAGCGGACGTGGCGCGAAAAAATTCGAAACCCACATCTATGCCGAGCAATTTGCGGCGCTAAACCCGGCCTGGTCCGATCCGGCCACCTGGTCGACGCTGTTTGCGTCGAGCGCCGCCAATTTGCTACCTAAGACCGCTGATACTTATGCGCGTTGGCGCGGTATGATAACCGAGCGGAAGAAAAAGGACCCGGACCACGAGCAGCCCGGCCCTTATGTCTACACCACCCTTCATCAGGAACTGGTATCCCTCGATGCTAGCACTTTTGACCAGCTAGATCCCGAGCAAGCAGGATTGTTAAGCGCGGCAGCCAATCAGGTTGGCAATTTTGAAACCTTCAGCCTGAAAGACGCCTTTCTCAAAGTCGACAAAAACTGGGATTCGATGAAAGTCTGGCGAACTATGCGGACCTATTCGCCGCGCTATACGGACGGGTATTTTCTAAATGCGGTGGACCTGAAAAAAGGCGATGACGGCATTGAGGCCCGTGAGGAAGAGCAGCGGATCTACATCAAGCTGTTCAAGCGCACGATGTTCATGAGCATGACGATCACCGTGATGTGCATCTTGCTCGGTTACCCGATTGCTTGGCTGCTGGCGAACCTACCATTGCGCACTGCTAACTTATTGATGATCCTTGTGTTGCTGCCGTTTTGGACCTCTTTGTTGGTGCGCACATCGGCATGGAAAGTGTTGCTGCAACAGCAAGGCGTGATCAACGACATGTTGGTGGCGGTCGGCATTATCGGCGACGGCAGCCGGCTGGTGATGATCAACAATCAGTTTGGCACCATCGTTGCCATGACCCACATTCTGCTGCCCTTTATGGTGCTGCCTTTGTTCTCGGTCATGCGCACCATTCCACAGACATTCGTTAGGGCCGCCAAATCGCTTGGCGCCACCGACTGGACCGCATTTTGGCGGGTATATTTCCCGCAGTCAGTGCCAGGCATCGGTGCTGGGTCGATCCTCGTGTTCATCTTATCGATCGGTTACTATATCACGCCCGAATTAGTCGGCGGCACCACCGGCGTCTTCATTTCGAACCGGATCGCCTACCACATTTCCAGTTCGCTGAACTGGGGACTGGCGGCCGCGCTTGGCACAATCTTATTGGCAGCGGTGCTGTTGCTTTATTGGGCCTATGACAAGATCGTCGGCATCGACAACGTGAAACTGGGGTAACGGATATGAGCGCCAAATTTGAAGCAGTCGCCGTTCCGGTTTCTTTGCCATTCACCCTGTCTTTGATCGGCATGGTAGTGGCGGCGATCAGTCTGGTCGCTGGCGTGTCGACGGCATCGGATTTTTCCGAGTTTCTTTCCACCGTCGGCACCGGCGCATTGCTGGCGATTGGTCTAGCGTTTGCCATCATCTCAATCTTCGGCAACGTTCGCTCGGCGATGATCGTGTGTGGGCTGTTGGGTGCCGGCGCCGGTCTGGCAGCAGGCAGCTTGGGTGGAGCATTTTTTGGCGCCATTGGCGGGGTAATTTTCGCCCGCATGGTGTTCTGGCTGCATTTCCGCGAATACCGAAGCGGTTTGGCCCCATATCTGACCTCGGAACAGGTATTGTGGCACTACACCTTCCGCTTCATTTGCGGCGTGATCTTTGTGTTCCTGATCTTCCCAATCCTGGTGGTGATCCCGCTGTCGTTTAACGCCGAGGATTTCTTCACCTTCACGCCGGAAATGATCGCATTCGATCCGGAGGGTTATTCACTCAAGCATTATAAGGATTTCCTGACCAATTCAGACTGGCAGGGCGCGTTATACAACTCGGCACGCATCGCCCCAGTAGCGACCCTGTTGTCGGTTAGCTTCGGCACATTGGCGGCGATCGGCCTCAGCCAACCCCATGTGCCGTTCCGCCGCGCAATCATGGCGATATTGATTTCGCCGATGATCGTGCCGCTGATTATTTCGGCTGCTGGCATGTATTTCTTCTACAGCCGCATCGGCCTGCAAGGCACCTATTGGGGGGTAGTCTTGGCCCATGCGGTGCTCGGCATCCCGTTCGTCATCATCACCGTTACCGCGACATTGGTCGGTTTCGACCGCAGCCTGACCCGGGCGGCGGCAAATCTCGGCGCCGGTCCGGTTCGCACCTTCTTCCTGATCCAGACCCCGCTGATTATGCCCGGAGTGATTTCCGGCGCATTGTTTGCGTTCATCACTTCGTTCGACGAGGTGGTAGTGGTACTGTTCGTCGGCTCGGCTGGCCAAAAAACCCTACCTTGGCAGATGTTTACCGGACTGCGCGAGCAGATTTCGCCGACCATTCTGGCGGTCGCAACTATTTTGGTAGCACTGTCGGTGCTGTTGTTGATGACCATCGAATTGCTGCGCCGGCGCTCGGAACGGCTGCGCGGTTTGTCACCGGCCTGAGATTAATGGTGCCTGCCCCTATTGCAGCAACCAATCAGCTACCTGCGGCCACAATGTTTCGCGATATTTGCTGCGAAAGAAGCCGAAATGGCCGATCGCGCCACCCGCATGATCTGGCGTGTAGACAATCTCGGTTTGCGGGCATTTTGGGTACCAGGATCGCAAATCACCGATTGCCGCTTCATTGCCCCACGGGTCGTCGTCGAGACGAACGAACAGCAAGGGCAGCTTGACGCCTTGGAAATTAACCGTTTCCGGCACACTGGGATCATCAAAGAAATAGTTCGGAGACGAACACCATCTGGTCCAGTCGCGAAATGCGCGGCCCGGCGCATCTTCGCCGGTACCCATCCAGCCTGGCACGTAGCCGATAAACTTTGATACCGGCGCGTTGATCAACCGCATCCCCAAAATAAGTGGCAGGCCGCCTTTAAGAAGGCGCCAATAGCCGTTGAGTGTAGCTACCATCGCGAAACGCATAAACAGATCGGCGCGCCCGGACAGGCCAAGCGCCTGGCCGCCAAAAGAATGGCCTATGCCAACCAACGAATGGTTGGGATGATGATTTCGTACATGATCGGCCATGGCACTAAAGTCCTGCAGCGCCCAGTCTTTCATGCGAAATCGCGCATTGGTTCTTCGATCGGCCCTCGATCCGCCGATGCCGCGATAGTCGAAGGTGGTAACGTTCGCTGCGCCTCGTTCAATGAGATATTCAGCGAATTTCCAATAGACCTGCTGCGGCGTCATCACTGCCGGCGCCAACAGTACGCATGGTCCTTCGCCTTCGCCATCGAAGGTCCGGTAGGCGATCTCTACCCATCGTCGGTTTGTAGCTTGTTGAGTGTGTCGTTCACCAGAGATACTTATGGCACCAGCACGATCTTGCCGACCGCCTTGCGCGAGTGGATGCGCTGCAACACTTTCGCCGCATCCTTGAGTTTATGCTTTTCTTCAATCAGAGGCTTTACCTTGCCGTCCCGATACCAGCCGAACAATTCCTGCATGTTTAGCATATAGGCGGCAGGCTCTTTTTGCGTAAACGTGCCCCAAAACACGCCGACCAGGCTGTAACCCTTGACCAGCGCCAAATTGACCGGGAATTTAGGAATGGTGCCGGACGCAAATCCGACCACCAGCAAGCGCCCGTTCCACGCCATGGCGCGTGAACAAGCATCAAACGCCTCACCGCCGACCACGTCATAAACTACGTCGGCGCCGTTACCACCGGTGTTGGTGCGGATTTCGTCCTTGAGATTGTCATAGCCAAGGGTAACATCGGCGCCACTGGCGGCTGCGATTTTGCGCTTGCGCTTGCTCGATGCTACCCCGATTACCCGCGCGCCCATCGCCTTGCCGATCTGGATCGCAGCAAGCCCGGTCAGCCCGGCAGCGCCAAGCACCACCAGGTTTTCGCCTTGCTTGAGCTGCGCGCGCTGTTTCAGCGCATGGTGCGAGGTACCGTAACCGCACATCAAAGCGGTGGTATCGGCGCCGTCGATGCCGGGTGGCAATGGGATGACACGATGTTGGTTGACCGATACTTGTTCGGCATAGCCGCCGGTCGGGCAAAAAGCCGCGACCCGGTCCCCAACTTTAAACCGTTTTACCTCCGCGCCGACTTCGATTGCCTCACCTACCGCTTCGGTGCCGGGCACAAACGGGGTTTGCGGTTTAGCCTGGTAAAGGCCTTGCACCAATAACCCATCGGGATAGTTGACCCCCATCACTTCTGTCTTGATCAGCACCGAGTTGGGGCCGACCTCGGGCACGTCGAAATCGCCATATTCGAGGTTTTCAATCGGACCGTAGTCGCGACAGATAATTGCTTTCATGGCGGTTCAAATCTTTGATTGTGTGTGTTTGCGCAATTCGGTGCGGGCAACTTGGCGGCGGTGCACCGCGTCCGGCCCATCGGCGAGCCGCAACGTGCGCAAATTCTGCCAGGCGCGCGCCAGCGAGGTGTCCTGGGAAACTCCCATCGCCCCGTGCATCTGCACCGCCTCGTCAACCACCTTCAATGCGACCTGGGGCGCCACGGTCTTGATCATGCTGATCCACGGTGCTGCAGCGCGCGGCTCACCTTGGTCCATCATCCAAGCCGCCTTCAGGCACAACAGCCGCGCCATTTCTATGTCCATGCGGGCCTCAGCGATGATGTCATAATTGGCGCCGAGATGGGCCAGCGGCTTGCCAAAGGCTTCGCGCCGAAGCGAACGCTTACACATCAGTTCCAGCGCTCGCTCGGCTTGGCCGATCGCGCGCATGCAATGGTGGATGCGGCCAGGACCAAGCCGGCCCTGAGATATCTCAAAGCCCCTACCCTCGCCGAGTAATAGATTTTCGGCAGGAACCCTCACATCACTAAAGCGGATATGCATATGGCCGTGCGGCGCATCATCAAGGCCATAGACCTGCATGGCACGCAAAATTTCGACGCCAGGGGTGCCGGCCGGCACCAAAATCATTGAATGCTGTTCGTGCTTGCGGCCCTCGGTCGGCGTTGCAACCATGACGATATATATTGCACAGCGCTCATCGCCGGCACCCGACGACCACCATTTTTCACCGTTCAGCACATATTCGTCACCATCGCGCTCACATTTCATCGAAATATTGGTGGCATCCGACGAGGCCACATCAGGCTCGGTCATCAAATATGCCGAGCGGATTTTGCCTTCCAGTAGCGGCACCAGCCATTGTTCTTTTTGCGCCTCGGTACCGTATCGTTCCAGCACCTCCATATTTCCGGTATCGGGGGCGGAACAGTTAAAAACTTCTGCGCCAAGATGCGCCTTGCCCATTTCCTCGGCGAGATGGGCGTACTCGACAGTATTGAGGCCGTAACCGCGATCGGAATTGGTCAGCCAGAAATTCCACAGCCCGCGCTTGCGCGCTTCGGCCTTCAATCCCTCGAGAATTTCGACTTGGCGAGGGGTGTGAACCCAACGATCGCCATTATTGACTTCGGTCAGATATTCCTCGTCAAGCGGCAGGATCTCTTCTTTGACCATGGTCACCACTTTTTCATGCAGCGGTCTGACCCGCTCGCTCATACCTAGATCCATTACGCTCATGAAAACGGTCCATTTGTTGATTGGCTGTTTAGATCGGCGGTATCGCCGCGAAGCTATCAACCACTCTCGCCTTTGGCTTGTCAACGTCGACAGGGCTGGTACAAAGATTTGCGCGAATTGGTTTCGCAAACCCCTCCTAAAGGAAATTCAAGTAATGGGTTATCTAGAGGATTTGTATTCCCTGTCCGGCAAAACCGCGCTGGTCACAGGCGGCGCCACCGGTATCGGCACCATGATCACCACCGCTTTGATCCATGCTGGCGCTGACGTGATGATCGCGTCGCGCAAAGGCGCCGATTGTGAGACTGCGGCCGAGACCATGAACGGCCTCGGCGCACCTGGCAAAGTCACCGGGTTCGGTGGCGATTTGAGCAGCGAGGATGGGGTTAACGAACTGATAGAAACCGTTGAATCACGAACCGATCGACTGCACATATTATTTAACAACGCTGGTGCCACATGGGGCGAGCCGTTGGATACTTTCCCCTATCATGCCTGGACCAAAGTCTTGAACGTTAACGTCACCGGCCTGTTCATGCTCACCACCGGCCTGCTGCCGCTGTTGCAAAAGGCTGCCAGCGTTGATGATCCGGCACGGGTGGTCAATCTCGGCTCGGTCATGGGCACGGCTGCGATGGGTGACGGCGCCTACTCTTATTCCGCATCAAAATCTGCGGTACATCACCTAACCCGCATCCTGGCCAAAGAATTGGCCGGCCGATCGATCACCGTCAACGCCTTTGCACCCGGCCCGTTCCAGTCAAAAATGACCGCGTTTGCCACCGGTTCGGATGAAAAAGCCAAACAGGTCGGTAAAGGGGTGCCGCTCGGGCGGATCGGATCGCCGACAGATGTTGCCGGCGCTAGCCTGTTTCTGTGCGGTAAGGGCGGATCCTACATCACCGGCGCGATCCTGCCGCTTGATGGTGGTATTCATACCATGACCGGCCATGAACTTTTCGACGAGGGATAAATGAACCTGCGCGGCGACCATTTCGGGGGAAAATCGTGAAGACAATCAGCGTAGAAGAGTTGATTTCGGGTTCCGGCAAACTTGGTGGCACCTCCAAATGGCTGGAAGTGACCCAGGAGCGCATCGACCGTTTCGCGGATGCGACCGGAGACCATCAATTCATTCACATCGATGATGCCCGCGCCAAAGCTGAGACCCCGTTCGGCGGCACTATCGCCCATGGCTTTTTGACCCTGTCACTGCTTTCCAGCTTCGTTGTCGAGGCGGTGCCCCGGGTCAAAGGTGCGGCAATGGGCATCAATTACGGCTTCGAAAAGGTCCGCTTTCTCAATCCGGTGCCATCAGGAGCGAAAATTCGCGCCCATTTCCGATTAAAAAACGTCACCGAACGCAAACCCGGCGAGTTGCTGTCGCGCCATGACGTGACGGTGGAAATCGAGGGGGTCGAGAAACCTGCACTGGTCGCCGAATGGCTGGGGCTGAGCGTCATGCCGACCTAAACAATATCTCAAGCTAGAACCCGATAACACAACCACGGAACCAATTGATGAGCATTGAATTTAACGAACGGGTGGCCATCGTCACCGGCGCTGGAAACGGCCTTGGCAAGAGCCATGCGCTCGAATTGGCTAGGCGCGGCGCCAAGGTGGTGGTCAATGATTTCGGCGGCGCCCGCGACGGCACCGGCGGTTCGCTCGGTCCGGCCGATTTGGTAGTAGAGGAAATTCTCGCCGCCGGCGGCGAGGCAATCGCCAACGGCGCCAACGTCACCGACTATGGCGAGGTCGAAGCTATGGTCGATGCCGCGATCAGCAAATGGCGCCGGGTCGATATTTTGGTCAACAATGCTGGCATCTTGCGCGACAAATCCTTTTCGAAAATGGAAATGTCCGACTGGCATGCGGTAATCGACGTCCATCTAAATGGCACCGCCAATTGCTGTCGTGCAGCCTGGCCGCACATGAAAGACGCAGGCTATGGCCGCATCGTGATGACCAGTTCGACCTCCGGCATTTATGGCAATTTCGGTCAGGCAAATTATGGCGCCGCCAAATTTGGCGTGGTCGGGCTGATGAACACCTTGCACATTGAAGGCGCCAAATACGATATTCGCGTCAACTGCGTGTCGCCGACCGCTGCTACCCGCATGACCAAGGACATTATGCCAGAAGAGATGCTGGCGCTGCTCGACCCGACCCTCGTGACCCCTGCGGTGGTGTTTATGGTCTGCGACCAGGCACCGAGCCGCAAGGTTATGTTTGCCGGTGCCGGTTGCTATGCAGTCTTAAACATTAGCGAAAGTGAAGGGGTTTGGTTGCCCGAACACCAGCGCGATGCCGACGGCGTTGCGGCCAATTTCGCGGCGATTGAGGATATTACGAACACGCACCACTTTACCGATGGTGGCCAACATGTGGCAAGAATCGTACAAAAAGCCGCCACCGCAAAAATATAATCTGCCAATCCGGCCGGTTTGGCCGGCTGTCGATACCAAAGGAGCCCAAAATGCGTAGTGCAGTCATCGTATCCACCGCCAGAACCCCGATCGGCAAGGCCTATCGCGGCGCCTTCAACGATACTCAGGCACAAACCCTTGGCGGCCACGCAATCGCCAACGCGGTCGAACGCGCCGGCATCGACAAGGCCGAGATTGACGATGTGATCATCGGCGCTGCCCTGCAACAAGGTTCAACCGGATCAAATATCGCCCGCCAGGCAGCGATGCGGGCCGGTTTACCAACCTCAATCGCCGGCATGAGCGTCGACCGCCAGTGCGCGTCGGGTTTGATGGCGATCGCCACTGCCGCCAAGGAGATCACCGAAGACGGCATGGACGTGACCGTGGGCGGCGGATTGGAATCCATTTCCCTGGTGCAGAACCAGAATTTAAACACAAGCCGCGCCGCCGATCCCTGGCTGGTCGACCATATGCCGGCGCTGTACATGTCGATGCTCGAAACCGCAGAAATCGTTGCCGAGCGCTATGGGGTTTCGCGTGAGGCCCAGGACGAATTCGCCCTGGCTTCGCAATTGCGCACTGCCGCAGCGCAACAGGCCGGCAAGTTCGACGATGAAATCGTACCCCTGACCGCGTCAATGAAAGTGATGAACAAAGAAACCGGCGAGGTCGCCGACCATGAAGTGACCCTGGAAAAGGACGAAGGCAACCGCCCGACTACAACCCTGGAAGGGTTAAACGGCTTAGGGCCGGTGTTTAAGGGCGGCCAAACGATCAAGCAAGGCGCATACATTACCGCCGGCAACGCCTCGCAATTGTCCGATGGAGCATCGGCCAGTGTGCTGATGGATGAAAAACTGGCGGAAAAGCGCGGCCTGACCCCGCTCGGCATTTATCGCGGTATCGCGGTGGCAGGCTGCGATCCTGACGAAATGGGCATCGGGCCGGTTTTTGCCGTGCCGAAACTGTTAGAAAAACATGGGCTTACCGTCGACGATATCGGGCTTTGGGAACTTAACGAGGCGTTTGCTAGCCAGGCGCTATATTGCCGTGACCGGCTTGGCATCGACCCGGAGAAATTCAACGTCAATGGCGGCGCGATCTCGGTCGGCCACCCCTATGGCATGTCGGGCGCCAGGCTGACCGGCCATGCGCTGATCGAAGGCAAGCGGCGCGGCGCCAAACATGTGGTGGTGACCATGTGCGTCGGCGGCGGCATGGGTGCAGCCGGCCTTTTCGAAATAGCCTAACTCAAATCCGCTTAATGGCGGCGCGGCGCTAACCGGTCGAGCAGTTTCAGCACCAAATCGGCTATGCGACCCGCAACATGGTCGGCGCCGCAAACAAACTTGCAACCGGCCCGTGCGATAGGGCTATCGCCTGTGGGTTGACCGATCGGTTGCAGCACGATTAGGCGATGTAGCAGTGCCGCAACCAGCGCCATGGCGACAGCGGAAAACACCACATCCGACAGGAAATGGCCACCGACGCCAATGCGAAGCAACCCGGCTACCGAGCCAAGGCAAAACGCGGTCGCAAACCATAACCAGCGATGGGCGAAATAGGCCAGGCCGACGGCAAAAAACAACATGAATATCGACGACGATTCACCACTGACGAACGAACAATTGGTGGAGCACTGATCGGTAATGAGCAGCGGCGAGGAGAATTCGAGGTTGCCGCCGAACTCGACGACATCGCGCGGCCGCGCGCGGCCCCAAGGGGCCTTGAAGACCAAATTTGCGAGAATGCCCGGTCCAATAATCAGGCTACTTGCCAAAAACACCCAACGCCTAAATTCCAGCGATAAAGCCGGCTGGCCGTCGGCTAACCCGTTCATGAAACCGTACATGCACCAGATCACCGAACCGGTGAACAGATAGATCAACACCTGGCGCGCCACAGTGGCGCTATGCAGCTGATTGAACGAAAAGCCATGTTCGGGATCGTAAAAATAGCCCGCTACCAGGATGTCCAGTTGCGGCCAGGCAAAAAACAGCACGGTGGCGCCCAACCCGCCGATTGCAGCTATCGCGAATACCCAGTTGTTGAACCGCCGCTCGACAATCAACGCCGCATCATCATTCTCAGCACTCCCGGCGTTCATACGGCAATCCCAGGGTCAAAGCCCATTAATGTCATCCATTTTGCGTCAGCCACCGTTGGCCACCGTTGGCCACCGTTGGTATGTGTTGGTATGTGTTGGTATGTGTTGGTATGTGTTGGTATGTGTTGGCAAGGCCAAATGGCGCAGGAAGTATCCATATTTTCAAAGCTTTGCAATGCACCCGGCGGATAAGTACGCGACACCCCTCGGGTTTGCAAGGAAGGGCCGATATGTTCGCAAACAACGCTCGAAATGGAAAAGTTTTCCCTTACACTTTGGCGGCCGATCCAAACCCCTCCTCCCAAACCAAATCGTATTGGATTAATCGGTCGCGACCCTCGACTTGGATATTCGATAAAACCATATTTCGCGCACAGCGCCGCCAGGCTGGGTCAGGGTACCGACCCGCTCGATATTGGTAAAAGCGGCACGAATATCGTTGCGCACCATGGCGCGTGAAACCAGCAGCAACGGGCCGCTGAAATCTTCACGATAAGGCCGGGTCATTTGGAAGTGATCTGTGGGCACATCACCTTCTCGCCACGCCAAGACTTGCTCTGGGCGTTTGCGCAAATAGTAGATCAATTCCGACGACAGCGCCCGGTCCGGGGCAAGAACCCCTGCATACGATTTCATCTCCAGCAAGCGGCTGGTTTCGGCACCGATGGATCGCCAGCCCATAACCCGCGTGAAAGGATCAATATTGGCAGGCAAACCAAACCGGCCTGGCGTGACCAATACCACCGCCACGCACAGACCAAGGAGCAACACACCATGTATCGCCAGTGAGGTGAAAAACCACCGCTTCCATTTGGCTTGCAGCACAGTGTAGGTCACCAAAATCGTCGCCGCTACATAGGCGGTAGCGCCCCAATTGGCATTAGCGCGGCTCAGAAATGCCTGCATGGTGATCACTGCGATTATCGGCAGCGAAAACGCCAGCAGGTAGCGTGTGCCCAGGTCGGCACCCTGGCGAAAAGCCCACCACGCGATTGCCAGCAAAAAGAAAAATAGGACCGGGCCGAACACCCCCAGTTGGCCTAAAATGAATTCGCTTGCCTTGAGCGGATGAAACAAATCTTGTTGCCAATTGGCATTGTCGACGGTGTGGGCAATTGTGGCAAAGCCGTTTTGCTGGTTCCAGTACAGGTTCGGAGCCAGCATCACCAGGCCGATCGCCAGCGCCGCCAGCAATCCGCGCCACACCGGGGCGGTCCGCGCCGCCGGGCTGATTGCCAAAAAAACCAAAGTGCAACCGGCGAAATAAGCCATAGCATATTTCGACATCAAGCCGGCCCCGAATGCCAAGCCAAGCATGATCGCCCAGGAAAACCAACCGGTTTCCAGCAGCCGCCACAACGCCCAAAGCGCCAGCGCCCAACACAATAGCAGCGGAACGTCGGTCGAAATCAGCGTGGATGACAAAGATACCGCCGGCAAGGTGGCGAACACGATTGCCGACCAAGTGCCGGTTTTCCAATCGAAAATCGCCCGCGCCGCGGCAAATATTGCCAGCGCGGTGAAAAAATGCAGCACCGGTGCCGCCAGCCTGATGCAAAACGTGCTATCGGAACCACAGGCTGTGGTAAAGGCGCCAATGATCCAGGCCAACATTGGCGGCTTGGAAAAATATCCGAACGCCGGCTCGGTTGACCACGCCCAATATTGTGCTTCATCAAAAAAGAGGTCAGTCCGGTTGAACCATAGCGACACGATGCGCAGCACAAGAATGGCTACGAGCACAGTCGCCAACCAAAAAGTATTTCGATGGTTGGAAGCGACAGATGACATCGGTGTTCCACACGGTGTTGAAGATTATAGTTGTAGCGCAAAGCCCCACAGGTGCGATGAGCGTTCGGCCGACCTTTGATCTGGTGGCGGGACGGCTTGCATTTGCCGGCGCTGTATGGGATTAGCCCTGCGCGAAGTCAATATCCAAAGAAATTCCATGAAATTGTCTGTTGTCATCCCTGCCTTCAATGAGGAGGGCAATATTGGTCGCCTGGTTGAAGAGACCTATCGCCAGGTCCCGGAAAATTTGCTCGGCGAAGTGGTTGTCGTCGACGATTTTTCCGCTGACAAGACCAGCGCCGAAATCTCCGAATTGAAGAAAAGTCACCCGACGCTGCGCTGTTTGCGCCACCACTCCAATGCCGGCCAGAGCGCCAGCTTGCGAACCGGCATTGCCGCCGCGCGCTATGATGTGATCGCCACACTAGACGGTGACGGCCAAAACGATCCGGCCGATATCGCCAAATTGGCACGAAAAATTGCCGAACCTGGACAGCCCGGCCCTTCGTTGGTCGGCGGCATCCGGCAAAAGCGCAAAGCCAGCGGATCAAAGCGTTGGGCGTCGAAAATCGCCAATTGGATTCGCGACGGGCTATTGAAGGATGACTGTCCCGATACCGGCTGCGGCACCAAAATGTTTCACCGTGATGCCTTCATGCTGCTGCCCTATTTCTCCAGCATGCACCGTTATCTGCCGGCGCTTTTTCAAACCTATGGGTTCGAAACTGTCTATGTGCCGGTCAATGACCGGCCGCGAATCGCCGGGGTCTCCAAGTACAACAATTTCAATCGCGCCCTGGTCGGCATTTACGACCTGTTCGGCGTGCGCTGGCTGCGCAAACGCACAGTGGTACCCGGCGTCGAGGAAATCGAGTAGGTTTTCTACAAATCAAACGTGTTTGATCGCAAATTGATTGAACCATATCGAACCTGACCCTAGGGTCCAAACTCAATCATTTTGTTGAATTTCTGTAGCAAATCAGATTGAGATTGAACGATCAAAGGATTGGAGATCTGGATGGCTCATTTGTTTTGGCTTTCTGACGCCCAATGGGCGGTGATTGAACCCCATTTACCCATGAACCAGCCCGGAGCACGTCGGGTGGATGACCGCCGGGTGATCTCGGGCATTATTCATGTGCTCAAAACAGGATGCCGATGGTGTGACTGCCCTGGCGAATACGGCCCTTCGACAACGATCTACAACCGCTTCAACCGCTGGTCCCGCCGTCGGTTCTGGGTCGATCTGGTGGAGGCATTGGCTACCTCAGGTGCGGTGACGAAGAGCACGTCCATCGACTCAACCTATATCAAGGCGCATCGTTCGGCACATGGCGGTAAAGGGGGGCGAAAATCCAGGCCATTGGCCCCTCGCGCGGTGGCCAAACCACCAAAATCCATGCCCTCACAGACGTCATAGGCCGCCCCTTTGCCTTCATGCTCACAGCAGGCAATGTATCGGACACCAAAGCCGCACCCACTTTGCTGACAGGTTTGAGGGGCGCACGATATGTTCTGGGCGACAAGGGATACGATGCGAATGCGCTTCGAAAAGCTTTGCGCAATGCGGCCATGGTTCCTGTGATCCCCGGCCGCTGCAATCGAAAACGCAAAATCATCTACGACAAAGCCCGCTACAAAGAACGCCACCTCATCGAAAATGCATTCTGCCGTCTCAAGGACTTTCGAAGAGTGGCAACCCGCTACGACAAACTCGCAAGAAACTTCCTGTCCGCCGTAGCGCTGGCAACACTCGTCGCCTTCTGGTTATGATTGAGTCTGGACCCTAGAAGTGTCCAACTGTTGACGATGTTGCTGCTGAATTAACCTGCCGACTAAACGACCTATCGCCATTGCTGCGGTAAGTCCTGGCGGACGCTGCGGATCGTTGCAATCCTGATCACTTTTTCACGAATTTCATAAATCACGAAGTGAGAGCGATAGGTGAAGCGCCGTAAATTGCCACTTTGATCACTATGGATCACGCGCCCCATCTTGGGATTATCGGTCAGAAGATCAAAGCTGTAAAACAGGCCGTCGAGATATTCGTCGGCCTGCGCCTCATCAAAATATTGAACCGTATATCGGGCTATGTCTTTGATATTGGAACGCGCCAGCCCCGATAGCTCATATTCCATGCTTCAGTTCGTCCAGCACTTCGCCCATGATCTCGGCTTTGCTGGCTTTTAATGCAGGCGGGCCTTTTAACCCTTGCTCCACATCGCGCATAATAACGGCCTGTTGTTCTGCCGGACTAAGGGAATGCCACAGCTTCATATCCTCGTCAGTCGGAAAAACTGTCGAAGTAAACTTGATATGAGAAACGTCAATTGTATCGGTCTGGCTCATAACACCATTCTATCACAAAATAGCGGTTCATTGATAGGAATTCTTATACCGCCGAATGGAGCGGGTGACGGTTGAAGGGTGCACCCCGTTGAGGGCAGCCATTTCGGCAATAGTAGCCTTTTTGGCTTCAATCTTGGCTTTCGCTGCCCATATTTGCTCATCGGTCATTTTTGGTGGTGCACCCAAACGACTGCCGCGTATTCGGGCGGCTTTCAGGCCTTCGATGGTGCGTTCCGATATTTTCTTGCGTTCACGCTCAGCAGCGGCGGCGGTAATGACATAGCTGTATTTGCCATCGGCTGTATCGGTTTCAATGTCGAAATTCATCGCGTGGAACTTGATGCCACGTTTGCGCAGGTTCTTCTCATGATAGAGCGCGTCTTCGGTGGAGCGAAAGGCACGATCCAAATCCCATACAAACAGGGTATCACCGCGCTGTAGCTTGTTCAGCGCTTTATCAAAGACAGGCCGTTTGTCGGCAACCGCTGAAAGTGTTTCGATATAGAGCCTGTCACACAGTTCTTTCAGACCGTTGATTTGCCGGTCTGGCCGTTGGGTTTTAGTGCTGATGTGAATTGGCATGCAAAATTGACCCACTTAGGTGGGTAATTGGCGTTTAAAATTGACCCGCCTGTTTTGTTAGGGTCTGTGGACATTCAGGATTCCCAAAAGCGTTGATTTCTGATTCAAGCTTCCAAAAGGGAGTTTGTAATGGACGAAAAGCGATTTGTTTTGAATGACCGGGTCTGGGAACGCCTTGCGCCTTTGCTCCCCGGCAAGGCAACAGACAGTGGCCGGACAGGCGGCGACAACCGGTTGTTTTTGGAAGCGGTGTTCTGGCGGGTGCGCACGGGGTCTCCCTGGCGCGATCTGCCGACGAAATTTGGCAACTGGAACAGCCAGTTTCGCCGGTTCCGACGATGGGCCGAGCAGGGTGTTTTCGAGAGTCTTTTCAAAGCCATGAGCAATGACCCAGACCTCGAATACGCCATGATTGATGGCACCATTGTTTCGGTTCACCAAAAGGCAACCGGCGCAAAAGGGGGACTCAAAATCAGGCCATCGGGCGCTCGCGCGGTGGGTTGACCACCAAGATCGTGGCGCTGGTGGACGCGCTTGGTAATCTTGTGCGTTTCATGCTGCTACCGGGACAGGCGCATGACATGAGGGGCGTGGCACCGCTGATCAAGGGCGTGTCATTCGCCGCTTTGCTGGCGGATAAAGCGTTTGACGCAAACTGGCTTCTGGAGGAGCTGGAAGACCGGGGCGCAACCGCCGTTATCCCGCCCAAATCAAATCGGATTGTGCAGCGAGAATACGATGAAGAGGCCTATTGTTGGCGGCATTTGGTTGAAAACTACTTCGCCAAGATCAAGGAATTTCGTGGCATCGCAACGCGTTACGATAAAACCGATAACAGCTACGCTGCCAACTGGAACCTTGTCGCGGCGCTTATCGCATCAAGGTGAATGTCCACAGACCCTAGCATCCGTGCATTTAAGTGCGGAGAATGAGCAGGTGATATTAATGGAAAGTGCAGCAAAGATTCGTCGTCTGGTTTTGCGCGATGGCCACTCTATCCGGTCAGTAAGTCGAAGCACGGGTTTATCCCGCAATACGATCAGAAAATATCTGAATGACGCGTTGAACCGTCCCGGGTTTACCGGAGGCTGTTTGGTTTAAGTTATGCTGCCATGTGTGGTTCGTCCAGCATGGCGTAGTATCGTTGTTCGGCTTCGGCAGGCGGGATGTTGCCTATGGGTTCCAGCAGTCGCCGGTTGTTGAACCAGTCGACCCATTCCAGTGTTGCATATTCTACGGCTTCGAAGTTGCGCCACGGTCCGCTCCGGTGAATAACCTCCGCCTTGTATAGTCCGTTGATGGCTTCTGCCAGAGCATTGTCATACGAGTCGCCGACACTGCCGACAGATGGTTCGATGCCAGCTTCTGCCAATCGTTCGGAGTATTTTATCGATACATATTGGCTGCCCCTGTCGCTGTGATGGATGAGGCCGCCGCGATGAACCGGGCGACGTTCGTGCAAGGCCTGCTCCAAAGCATCGAGAACAAAGTCTGTGTGAGCCGTTCGACTTGCTCTCCAACCGACAATGCGACGGGCGTAGGTATCGATGACAAAAGCAACATAGACGAAGCCCTTCCAAGTCGTGACGTATGTGAAATCAGACACCCACAGCCTGTTGGGCGCAGGTGCATGAAATTGTCGATTGACGTGATCAAGCGGACACGGTGCTGCCTTGTTGCTGATCGTTGTTCGCACGGTTTTACCGCGGATAACGCCTTGCAATCCCATGCCCTTCATCAATCGTGCGACGGTGCAGCGGGCGACATCAAAGCCCTCCCGTTGCATTTGCCGCCAGACTTTGCGCACGCCATAGACGCCGAAGTTATCGGCAAACACACGCATAATCTCAGGCTTCAGCGCAAGATCCCGCTTTGCCCGCAGGGACATTTTGGCTGGGTCAGCTTGCTTGGCCATATTGAGATGATAGGTGGATGGGGCGATCGGCAGAACCCTGCAAATCGGCTCGACCCCGTGATCCTGTCTGTGATCGTCGATGAACGCGATCATCGTTTGAACGGGCGGTCGAGCTCCGCCTGGGCAAAATATGCGCTGGCCTTGCGCAGTATCTCATTGGCCTGACGAAGCTCTCGGTTCTCGCGTTCGAGAGCCTTCATCTTCTCGGCCGTGTCGGTCGAGACACCGGCACGCCGGCCACCGTCGACTTCAGCCTTCTTTACCCATTCATTGAGAGTTTGAGGCACACAGCCAATCTTCCCAGAAATCGACACAATCGCCGACCACCGCGAAGAATACTCACCCTCATGGTCAAGAACCATTCGCACCGCACGGGCACGAACTTCGGTGGAAAACTTGTTCGTTGTTTTGCTTGTCATTGCTCTATCCTACTCAGGAGTTAGAGCCTCCGACAAACTAGGGGCGGTTCACGTCACCGCCGAACTATCATCGTAGTGGACCACCTGTGTTGCACAAGCTTGCTGGTTTTGAAGTTCGTTTGCGGTCGCTTTACAAACAGGACTTAAGCCACCCCCGCCGGGAGCGCCGCACTGCGGTGAAGCTTTATGAACAACTGGTTGTGGAAGGTTATACCGGTTCGTACTCACCAGTCTGCCGGTTCATCAAGGTATTGAAAGCCGATGGATCACAACTTCCCGGAGCCTTTATTCCTTTACACTTCAAAGCCGGTGATGCGCTGCAGTTTGACTGGAGCCAGGAGCATGTTGTTCTGGGTGGCGTAGAGCACAAGATCAAGGTTGCGCACTTCCGTTTGTGCCATTCTCGCAAGCCTTTTGTGGTGGCTTATCCTGGTGAATCCCAGGAGATGGTGCTGGATGCCTTTATGCGGGCATTGGCATTTTATGACGGGGTACCGCGCCGGGTCATCATCGACAATCCCAAGACACCCGGCTCCTGCCTTGTGCAGAGCCCAAAGGCGGTGGTGACCTATGTGTCGCGTTCAAAGATGCGGATATTCCATCCGCGCTTTTTGGCATTGATGAACCATTACGTTATGGAACCGGTTGCCTGCACGCCCGCAGCTGGCTGGGAGAAAGGCCAAGTTGAGAACCAGGTTCAGGATTTACGCCGCCAATTGTTCACCCCCAAGCTGTGCTTTGATGATCTGGAAAGTTTGAATACCTGGCTGTTTGCGCGCTGTAACGCGTTGGGTTCGCGGCGCCACCCCGAACAAAAAGAGCAAACCATTGATGAAGTCCTTGCATTGGAACGCGCCGAACTGCGGCCACTGGGGCTTGGCTTTGACGGTTATGTTGAGAAAGCAGTGCGTGTGCGCTCCACCTGCCTGGTTCAATATGACAGTAACCGTTACAGCGTTCCTGCCCGGTATGCCGGGCGCCATGTCTCGTTGCGGGCTTATGCAAGTCGAATTGTCCTGGTTGCCGCCGATGAGGTGATCGCCGAACACAAACGTCATTTTACAAAGAACATCAGTTACTTTGAGCCTTGGCACTATGTGCCGCTTCTGTCGCGCAAACCCGGAGCTTTGCGCAATGGTGCACCTTTTATGGAATGGCAGCTTCCCGCCGCCATGAACAAAATCAAGGCCCGCTACATGGATACCAAAGGCGGTGACCGAGACTTTGTTGAACTTTTGATGCCCCTCTCGGCGATGCAAACATCGCCTGCCGACAACGAGCCCAGGAACACGGGATCGAGACAGTGGAAATAGCTTGCGATCTGGCTGTTGAGCAAAAAACAACGCGCCTGCCGGCAATCACCAACCTGATCAACCAGCTTGTGGAACCAGTGATTGATCCGCTGCCCCGGACCCATTGCTATCCACAGCTGCAGGTAATGCCACAAGCCGATTGCAAACGCTATGAGCTGCTTTATGCAACGCCGCGGGTGATGTCATGAATGCCATCATTGAACAGCTTACAGCCCTGCGCCTGCACGGCATGGCACAAAGTGCACAGGACTTGCTAACGGCCCGCACCCCGCTCAATCTGACAACAGCGCTCAAACAACTGATCAATGCGGAAACTGTTGAGCGGCGTGTGCGCTCCATTCAATACCAGATGCGCATTGCTCGCTTTCCTCATCATAAAGACTTTGCCACATTCGACTATGGCGCATCGGCTGTGAAGCCCGCTGAGATCAAACAGCTATGCACCGGTCAATTCACACACGATGCCCACAACCTGATCCTTGTCGGCGGTACTGGAACCGGTAAAACCCACATCGCCATTGCACTGGCAACGGCACTTATCGCTCAGGGCAAAAAAGCGCGCTTCCATAATGCGGTTGATCTCATTAATGCGCTGATCAGGGAACAAGCTGAGGGAAACACCGGTAAAATTATCCGCCAGCTCAGCCAGACCGATTGCGTCATCATCGATGAATTGGGCTACATTCCATTCCCTAAATCAGGTGGAGCACTGCTCTTCCATCTCATCAGCAAACTCTATGAAAATACCAGTGTCATCATTACCACCAACCTGGAATTTGGCGAATGGGTCTCCGTCTTTGGCGATCCCAAGATGACAACAGCACTCCTCGACAGGATCACACATCATTGCTCAATCATTGAAACCGGCAACAACTCATACCGCTTCTCGCACAGCCGTAAAAAGAAAACGCTCACAAGCCCGGCTTGACCACAGCCCCCGCTCCGCTACGCCTGCTATGGGGCCACTTCGCGAAGCGGGACCTATGGACAACCCTCCGCAACATCATTGGCTATTAATATCCCGTTTTGACACCCATAGGGCGGGTCAGTTTTAAATGCCAAACAGGGGTCAGTTTTAAACGCTCATTGACACACATGAATAATGCCCGAGATCACCCGGCGGTCATCCACCCGACGTGCTCCGGGCTGGTTCATGGGTAAATGGGGTTCAATCACCGCCCATTGGGCGTCAGAAAGCCAAAACAAATGAGCCATCCAGGTCTCCAATCCTTTGATCGTTCAATCTCAATCTGATTTGCTACAGAAATTCAACAAAATGATTGAGTTTGGACCCTAGCATAATCCGACTTGGCATTACTCCGCTGCTTCGATGCTTTCCGGCGGTCGGCGGGCCAATAATTCCTTTAAATAGTACCCGGTATGGCTTTCGGAGACTTGGCAGATGTCTTCAGGCCGCCCGGCCGCAACCAATTCACCGCCGCCATCGCCGCCTTCCGGACCGAGGTCGAGAATCCAGTCAGCGGTCTTGATTACTTCGAGATTGTGCTCGATCACCGCCACCGTGTTGCCGCTGTCAACCAGTTCGTGCAGCACATCGAGCAGCTTGGCCACGTCATGAAAATGTAGGCCGGTGGTTGGTTCATCGAGAATGTATAGCGTGCGCCCGGTGGCGCGCTTGGACAGTTCCTTGGCAAGTTTGACGCGCTGCGCTTCGCCCCCAGACAAGGTTGTCGCCTGCTGGCCAACCTTGATATAGCCCAGACCGACCCGGCGCAGGGTTTCCAACTTATCGCGCACCGCTGGGACGGCTGAGAAGAATTCCACCCCTTCCTCGACGGTCATATCCAAAACGTCGGCGATCGACTTTTCCTTGAACGTCACATCCAGGGTTTCGCGATTGTAACGGGCGCCAGTGCACACATCGCAGGTGACATACACGTCAGGCAGGAAATGCATTTCGATCTTGATCACCCCGTCGCCCTTGCAGGCTTCGCAGCGTCCACCCTTGACGTTGAAGGAAAAGCGGCCTGGCAGATAACCCCGCGCCTTAGCTTCGGGCAGGGCAGCGAACCATTCGCGGATCGGCGTAAATGCCCCGGTATAGGTAGCTGGATTGGAGCGCGGGGTGCGGCCAATCGGCGACTGGTTGATGTCTATTACTTTGTCGAGATGTTCTAGCCCTTCGATCGCTTCGTAGGGTGCCGGCACATCGCGCGCGCCATTGATGCGCCGGGCGGCCGATTTGAACAGGGTTTCGATTAGCAAGGTCGACTTGCCACCGCCAGATACACCGGTGACACAAATAAAGGTGCCGAGGGGCAATTCAGCGGTGATGTGGCGTAGATTATTGCCGCTGGCGCCGATAATGCGAATGCGGCGGCGCTTGGGCAGATCACGACGTTTGAGCGGGAGCGGGATCGCCATGCGGCCGCTCAGATATTGTCCGGTCAAAGATTTGGTGTTGGCAAGAATTTCGTCCGGTGTGCCCTTGGCGACAATTTCGCCACCATGGATGCCGGCGGCCGGGCCAATGTCGACCACATAGTCGGCGCTTAGCACCGCTTCCTCGTCATGCTCAACCACGATCACCGTATTGCCAAGATCGCGCAGGTGCCGCAGGGTATCGAGCAGGCGGGAATTGTCACGCTGATGCAGGCCGATCGATGGTTCGTCGAGCACATAAAGCACGCCGGTCAGGCCGGATCCTATTTGCGAGGCCAGGCGAATGCGCTGGCTTTCGCCACCCGACAGGGTGCCGGAATTGCGCGACAATGTGAGATATTCAAGCCCGACATCGTCAAGAAAACGCAGCCGCTCGCGGATTTCCTTGAGAATCCGGCCGGCTATCTGGTTTTGCTTGTCGGTAATATGCTCCGGTAGCAAATCGAACCAGTCGCGGGCATTGCGGATCGACATCCGCGCCACGTCGGAAATATGCCGGCCATCGAGGCGAACCGCCAAGGCCTCCGGTTTCAACCGGTCGCCGTCACAGGTTTCGCACGGGCTGGTCGACATGAATTTACCGATTTCTTCACGCATCCAGGCCGAATCGGTTTCGCGCCAGCGACGCTCCAAATTTCCGACCACCCCCTCAAAGGTTTTGCGGGTCTTGTAGGTACGCAAACCGTCATCATAGATGAACTCGATCGTATTGTTTCCGGTGCCGTGCAGGATCGCTTCCTTGGCGGCCAGCGACAGGTCGCGCCAGCGCTCGTTGAGTGTAAAGCCGTGGGCGCGGCCAATCGCTTCCATGGTCTGGGCATAATAGGGGGAGGGATTAGACGATTTTGACCATGGCAAAACCGCGCCGCCGCGCAATGTCAGCATTTCATTCGGCACCACCATGCCCGGATCGATGCCCTGTTGGGTGCCTAAGCCATCGCAGGCCGAACAGGCGCCGAATGGATTGTTGAAGGAAAACAGCCGCGGTTCGATTTCTGGAATGGTAAAGCCGCTGACCGGGCAGGCGAATTTTTCCGAAAACACGATACGCAGGTGGGTTTCGTTTTTTGATTTGTTAACCGAAGCGGCTGCAGTTTCAGCGTCCGGCAGTGGCCGATCAGCGAATTCGGCGACCGCCAGGCCATCGGCCAGCTTGAGTGCTGTTTCCAGGCTGTCAGCCAACCTGGCTTTGACATCTTGGCGCACCACAAGGCGGTCGACTACTACATCGATGTCGTGTTTGTATTTTTTGTCGAGCGGCGGCACATCGGCGATTTCCAGTATGGTGCCATCGACCTTGACGCGCTGAAATCCCTTTTTTGCCAACTCGGCCAGTTCGCGGCGGTATTCGCCCTTGCGGCCACGCACGATCGGCGCCAGCAGGTAAATGCGCGTGCCTTCCGGCTCGGTTAAAATCCGGTCGACCATTTGGCTGACCGTTTGGCTTTCGATCGGCAAACCTGTCGCTGGCGAATAGGGGATGCCAACCCGCGCGAACAACAGCCGCATATAATCATAGATTTCGGTTACCGTTGCCACGGTCGAACGCGGATTACGGCTGGTAGTTTTCTGTTCAATGGAAATTGCTGGCGACAGGCCGTCAATCTGATCGACGTCTGGCTTTTGCATCATCTCCAGGAATTGCCTGGCATAGGCGGACAGGCTCTCCACATAGCGTCGCTGGCCCTCGGCATAGATGGTATCGAACGCAAGCGACGATTTGCCGGAGCCCGACAGGCCGGTCATCACAATCAGCTTGTCGCGCGGCAGGTCAACGCTGATATTTTTCAAATTGTGTTCGCGTGCGCCGCGCACTGAAATGAACTCATGCCTGCTCATCAAAATCCAATCCCAATACCGCCGCTGATGGAATGTGCACCCACGTTAGAGCACGTTTCGCATAAATTGAATCGCTCAATGCGCCCTATCTGTATGTTTTGGTGCGTATTCATATCCGAAAACTGCTACGCATTTTTCTGGAATACGCCCTGGATATGGCCAAAACCCTCAATTTCTGCGTGGCAAATCTTGAAAAGGGCTACTCTACGGGGTTTTTGCTCCTGAAACCGAAAGGGTTTGGCTCCTAGTGGTTCAGTTCCAACATTTGCGTCCCGTTGCAACACTTAGGTTTGCAAATCTTGGAATCAAAAGAACCACTAGCAAGTTATTGAATCTAGTGGAATTTCTAAATTTGACATTTGACATTTGACATTTGACAAACAGCGAAGCTGCATGTGGGCACCAAATGTCAAATTCACTCCACTAGCCTTTGTCACAAAGCGTTGTATTCGCTTCGTCATGCTGTCTCTTTGTTTATGCGTGTCATTTTTCCCAAAACCGGTACCCACTTTTGGGTGACACGCACTAGCACACTGCAAACCTTAATTCTTCACAGAGTTTATAGGATTATGACAATTGGCGCGTGGAACAAACATCGAACAAAGCGAGCGATAGCGGATGTGGATCGTTGGCGCAAGAATTTCCGCGAACAATCGCGACACTGGTGACATAAATTGGCAAACAGCGCCGTATATTCTAACCGCCGATATGCCGGGTACGGACGGCGATCAGGCGACTGCGGTATCCGGCTGGCTTGCCTTGATCAAAACGCTGGCAATGGTTTTGGTAAGGAGATCGGAGCGGATCGGTTTGGTCAAATGGGCCTCGATGCCGAGGGACGAAAACAATTTGCCCTTGCCGGCATGATCGACCGATGTCAGCATGATTACTGGGATCGAGGCACCAGTGCGCGTTTTGCGTAACGCTCTCAGGGTTTGCTCGCCATCCATATTTGGCATTTGGAAATCGAGAATAATTAGATCGATATGAACGTTGTTTTCTTCCGCCGACTGAATCACAAATTGCGCGGCCTGACCACTTTCGACCGATGCACATTCAAATCCTTGCGCATCTAATTGCTCAACCAGCACAGCGCGGTTGATCTTATTGTCGTCGACTATCAGGATGCGTTGACCGTCGGCGTGGAAGGGCGGATAGTTCGCGACCGGGGTTCCTTGAATTTCCGGTAAATCGATTTCAAACCAAAAGACCGTTCCTTTTCCAATTTCGCTGCTGACGCCGATCTTGCCGCCCATCAGTTTTACCAGGGAAGCGGAGATTGCCAGGCCGAGGCCGGTGCCTTCGTGCTTGCGGGTAGCCGAACCGTCAGCCTGGGAGAATTTGTCAAACACGCTGTCGAGTTTGTCGGCGGCGATACCGATGCCAGTGTCGATTACCTTGATCAGCAAGGCCGCATGGCCATTGTCCGGGTTTGCATCAGGCCTGCGCGATACATCGAGGTGAACCTGGCCCTGTTCGGTGAATTTTACGGCATTACCGAGCAAATTGAGGGTGATCTGGCGCAACCGGCCGGCGTCGCCGACCATCATCGGCGGCAAGGTTGGGTCGACACGTACAGATAGTTCTAGGTTTTTCTCCGCTGCTCTCGCCGCCAATAGAGTAGTCACATCGCCGACTGCTTGCGAAAGTTCAAAGGGTTCCGGGTCGAGGTTAAGCTTGTTGGCGTCGATCTTGGAAAAATCGAGAATATCGTTGATGATCGTCAACAGGGATGTTCCCGATTTTACGATAACTTGGCAATACATTTGCTGTTTATCGTTTAGTTGGGTCTTCGACATCAGTTCCGCCATGCCCATCACACCATTCATCGGGGTGCGGATTTCATGGCTCATATTGGCTAAAAATTCGGTTTTCGCACGGTCCGCTTCTTCAGCCGCCCGTCGGGCACTGGCGAGGCTTTCGGTCATTCGCGACATTTCGCGCTGGAAAATGCCGGCGCATAACCCGACAACGGCAAAATTGATTATCAAAATGATAAACAGCCAGCGGCTGATGTCGGGATAGTTCATAGGAATGGTCGGCGGCGGCAGATAGCCGCTGAATAAAAACAACGCGGTGGCGGCAGCAATTGCCGCTAGTGCTGCAACCAATCCCTCGCGCCAGCCGAGTACCAAGGTAATGACCATGATCCACGGCACCAGGAACATTATCGCGTTGGAAACCAGGGCACCCTTCAGCGCTGAAACACCGACGATCCGGATGTAGGCGTAAATGAGCAAGGCAATGGAAATCGGCCGCTCTGGGAAACGAAAATACACCAAAAACGGGCCGACCAGAAATAAGGCTGATCCGAGAATTCGATAGGCCGAATAATATGGTTGAGGCTGTGGGGTTTCCAGATAGTCGGTAACCCCAGACAGAATTCCGGTTGTTGCCGCCAAGATACAAATTATCACGATGCATCGCTGGCGCGCCGCCTTCAGGAAGTCCTGATCGACTACCGATGGCCAAAAGAATTCTCTTATCATTGCCGGACGTTCCGCACCTGTTCGCATCACAGTAACGGCATATTGTTCGTATTCTGGTTAAGGAATGACAAATCTGTAGTGCCGTTGAGGCAAAAAAACGACGATTTTTCCGTTAGTTCTGCGGATTTATGGGTAATTTCCCGTTCCAAATAGCGCGCAGGTGCGGCAATTGCGAATATGGCTGTTGATTGGATTGCTAGGCCGTGTCACCCAAAAGTGGGTACCGGTTTTGGGAAAAATGACACGCATAAACAAACAGATAGCGCGACGAAGCTATTCCAACGCTTCGTGACAAGCGCTAGTGCCCCGAATCTGAAGTTCGCCGCATTATTTTGCAACCTCAGAACCAACTTCAGATTCAAAGGGGCACTAGCAAGATATTGAATCTAGTGGAATTTTTAAATTTGACATTTGACGATGCTGCAAATGGGCACCAAATGTCAAATTCATTCCACTAGGGCAAATTGGCTGCGCCGGCGCCAAACCCATAATTGTCAACAGGCCCCAATTTCCCTTTGTTTGGTGTAGATTGTGGTCGGATCGCATTTGCGTTGTGGAAATCGGAGCGGGCGCGAATATATCGGCTTGGTTTGCTTTAGGGTCAATGCGAGACCGTTAACCAGGAAGGGAAGGGCTGCAGCGTGTCAATAGTTGCGTCCGCGACAGGAGTGTAAAGCAATGGCAGGTTCGGTAAACAAGGTTATTTTGATCGGCAATTTGGGTGCGGATCCGGAAATTCGGCGCACCCAGGAGGGTAAACCGGTGGCCAATCTGCGGGTTGCGACCTCCGAGAGCTGGCGCGATCGCAACACCGGCGAGCGGCGCGAGAAGACCGAGTGGCATCGCATTGTGATTTTCAATGAGGGATTGTGCCGGATCGTCGAGCAATATCTGCGCAAGGGTTCGAAGGTCTATTTGGAAGGTCAATTGCAGACCCGGCAATGGGAAGACCAGTCCGGTCAGACCCGCTATACGACCGAGATTGTGCTGCAGGGGTTCAATTCCAGTTTGACGATGCTCGACGGGCGTGGCGATGGCGGCGGCCGAGGCGGCAGCGATTATGCGGAGCCCTCGGGTGGCAATCTCGGCTCCTCCGGACCGGCCAGCGAGCCGACCAAGGGTGGCAGTGATCTCGATGACGACATCCCGTTCTAGCGGAATGAATTTGACATTTGGTGCCCATTTGCAGCTTCGCCGTTTGTCAAATGTCAAATGTCAAATGTCAAATTTAAAAATTCCACTAGATTCAATATCTTGCTAGTGGTTCTTTTGATTCCAAGATTTGCAAACCTAAGTATTGCAACGGGACGCAAATGTTGGAACAGACCCTAGACCGGAACGTGGCGATAAACGGGGATTAATCTACGATGACCAAAGAGCACGACGCCAACCGGCGAACACTGGAGCTGGCGTTTCACATGTTGGCGCTGGCGGTGGTGATCATCGCCTGCATGTTGGCGTTTAGCGCTCTGCACCCACACGGCGAGACCGCGCTTCGAACCATTGGCGGCATGCGTCCCGACCAATTGCCCGATGTCGATATGTTTCGTTGGGCGCTTTTGCTCGATCTGTCGTTCCCGATGATTTACGGCACCGGCGTGATTGCGTTGATCATCGGCACCGGCGGCAGAAGTGTGTTGGTGTTGCCGGCGGTATTGTTCGCACTGTTCGGTGTATTGTTCGATTTAGCTGAAAACGCCACGCTGACTGCTAGGTTCCTGCATGGCAGCGCGGCGATGGACGCGACCTACGTGCTGACGATTTGGAAATATTGCAGCCTAAGCGTGGCTGGCATCATGCTCACCGCATTCCTTCCTCGCGTTGGTCTTGTGGATCAGTTGGTGCTGGTGGTGTTGCGCTTTGTCGCGCCGCTGTTGGTGGCATTCGCTTTAAGCGGGTTGTTTGCGCCGGTCGGAGAGATTGGGCTAAGCCTGTTGTTGGTGGTGGCAATCGTCGGCTTGGCACTCATTGCCAAACGATTGGCGGGTACGGCGCACAAACTAGATTAGAAAAACCCTGCGCGTAAGCTTGTCCAACTAGAGCGTGCCACCCAAAAGTGGGTACCGGTTTTGGGAAAAATGACACGCATAAACAAAGAGATAGCGCGACGAAGCGAATCTATCGCTTGGTGACAAGCGCTGGCACCGCCGCTGGATCGAAGTATTACCTCACTCAATCTCGCTTCTGTCGTGATTTGGCCGCCTCTTCGGCGTGGTCGGCGGCGCTTTGGACTTCGATAAACAGCCGCCGCACCACCGGGAAGCGTTGCTTGATCGCCACTTCCATATCGTGGATTGCGTTTTCAACCTTGCCGGCCTGCAAATTGTCTTCAAAATCAACCGACAGCGCCAGCAAGATATCGTCAGGCCCTCTATGCAAAGTACGGATTTCGTTCATGCGGTCAATCGTCGGTGTCGCCTCGACAATATTGCGGATCACCGCCACGATTTCCGGTGCCGCCGCCTCGCCGATCAAAAGCCCCTTGGTTTCGTAAGCAAGTAGTGCAGCGGTGCCGGCGAGAATGGCGCCAATCGCCAACGAAGCAGCGCCGTCTAACCAGACCGCGCCGGTCAGTTGCGCGCCCAAAATGCCGCCGAATGCGACGATCAGGCCAGCCATCGCTGCGGTATCTTCAAACAGCACCGTAAAGATGGTGGGGTCTTTCGAATCGCGCACCGCCTCCAGATAACCGCGCTTGCCCTTACGTAAGGAAAATTCCTTGAACGCCATCCCCCAGGCAACAGCTTCGAACACGAACGCAGCGGCTAGCACCATATAGTTGATGCTCGGATTGCTGATCGGATGCGGGTGGCGGATTTTCTCGATACCCTCATAGATTGAAACACCAGCACCAACTGCAAATATCATAATTGCTACCACGAACGCCCAGAAATACAGTTCGGCGCCGTAGCCGAACGGGTGTTTTTCGTCCGATGGCCGGTTTGAACGGTGCAGCCCATATAGCAGCAGGCCCTGATTTCCGGTATCGACCACAGAGTGGATGCCTTCCGACAGCATGGCCGAAGAGCCGGTGGCGAACGCGGCGAAAAATTTGGTGATCGCGATCAGGCCGTTGCCGGCCAGTGCCGCGTAGATTACTTTCTTTGAGCCTGTCGCCATATTTCTTGTTATCCTAATGCGGATGTTGACAGATCGTCCACTGGCCGTAGGCAATTGTGCCAACGATCGCAACTGTGGCCGGTTGAAAATATTGCGGAGAACAGCGATGCGACTTGGAATTATAATCGCCGTGCTGGCGGTTCATGCAAGCGCCGGCGTAGCGTTGGCCGGCATGGCGGACGTTGTTAGCGTCGAAGTTTCTCGGCACGACGGTGTCTATCGTTTTGCGGTTACCGTTAGCCATTTTGATGAGGGCTGGGACCACTACGCCGATGGTTTTGAGGTTATCGGTGCCGACGACACGATCTATGCCACCCGGGTCTTGCATCACCCCCATGTCAATGAGCAACCGTTTACCAGGGTACTCGACGGTGTAATGGTGCCCGAAGGAACCGTTTCGGTGACATTGCGCGCGCATGATAGGGTACACGGAAATGGCGGGTTGGAAGTGTCGGTTGATCTGCCATAACGCGAAATTGATCGGTTCTTCGCCAAATGAATCACGGCGAATTAAAATCGCAAAATAACTTATTGAAATAGCTTGAATTATTCCCTTTGCCCAGCCGCGGCAGATTTGCTGGCCAACGCAGAATCGCATATAGGTACACGGGCAGAAATTTCGCATCCGGAACACTTCATTGTCACAACAAGTCAATCCGCCCGGCGACGGCGATCAACCAGACATCCAACCGATTTCCATTGTCGCAGAAATGAGCCGGTCTTACCTCGATTACGCCATGAGCGTGATCGTTTCGCGGGCGTTGCCGGATGCGCGCGACGGGCTCAAGCCGGTGCACCGGCGCATCTTATATGCGATGCACGAAAACGGCTATGACTGGAATCGGCCCTATCGCAAATCGGCGCGTATCGTCGGCGATGTAATCGGTAAATACCACCCACACGGTGATTCGGCCGTCTACGATGCGCTGGTACGCATGGCGCAGGATTTTTCGCTGCGCGTGCCGTTGATCGACGGCCAGGGCAATTTCGGTTCAATCGACGGCGATCCGCCGGCAGCAATGCGCTATACGGAATCCAGGCTGGCCAAACCGGCCCATGAATTGTTGCAGGATATCGACAAGGATACGGTTGATTTCCAGGACAATTACGACAGTTCCGAATCCGAACCCCTGGTATTGCCAGCGCGGTTTCCCAATCTACTGGTCAATGGCGCCGGCGGCATCGCGGTCGGCATGGCGACCAATATCCCGCCGCACAATCTTGGCGAAGTGATCGACGGCGCGATTGCACTGATCCGTGAACCGGATCTTGAATTGGAAGCAATCAACAAAATCGTCACCGGACCGGATTTTCCGACCGGCGGTTTGATCCTTGGCCGGACCGGTATCCGCTCGGCTTATGCGACCGGGCGCGGTTCGGTCATGATGCGCGGCAAGGTGCACGAGGAAACCCTGCGCGGCGACCGTCAGGCGATCATCGTCACCGAGGTGCCGTATCAGGTCAACAAGGCATCGATGATCGAGAAAATCGCCGAGTTGGTACGCGACAAGCGGGTCGAGGGTATTTCCGATATTCGCGACGAATCCGATCGCGACGGTTACCGGGCTGTGGTCGAACTAAAACGCGATGCGGTTTACGACGTGGTATTGAACCAATTGTACCGTTTCACACCACTGCAAACCAGTTTCTCGGCCAATATGGTAGCGCTGATTGGCGGTCGGCCGGAACAGATGAATTTGATCGATCTGTTGTCGGCTTTCGTAGGCTTTCGTGAGGAAGTGGTTACCCGGCGCACCAAGTTCCTGCTGAACAAGGCACGGATCCGCGCCCATGTGTTGGTCGGCTTGGCTATCGCGGTTGCCAATATTGACGAGGTCATCGCGCTGATCCGCAAGGCGCCGGACCCGGCGACCGCGCGGGCCCAATTGATGGAGCGCCATTGGCCCGCCCATGATGTGGCGCCATTAATCCATTTGATCGACGATCCGCGTCACAAGGTCGCTGAAGACGGCACCTATCGGCTATCTGACGAGCAGGCACGCGCTATTCTCGATTTGCGCCTGCAACGGCTGACCGCGCTTGGCCGCGATGAGATTGCCGATGAACTAAACAAGATCGCCGACGAAATTCGCGACTATCTGATCATATTGGCATCGCGCGAAAAAGTGCTCGACATCGTGGTCGCCGAACTGGAAGCGGTGCGTGACGAGTTCGCGACCCCGCGCCGCACCGAAATCATCGAAGGCGATTTCGATGTGGAGGACGAGGACCTGATCGCCCGCGAGGAAATGGTGGTCACCGTCAGCCATGCCGGTTACATCAAGCGGGTGCCGCTCGATACATACCGGGCGCAGCGACGCGGCGGCAAGGGTCGCTCCGGCATGTCGACCCGGGGCGAAGATATTGTGACCCGGCTTTTCGTCGCCAATACCCATACCCCGATCCTGTTCTTTTCCTCGCGCGGTATCGCTTACAAGATGAAAGTCTGGCGGTTGCCACTGGCCGCCCCCCAGGCGCGCGGCAAGGCATTGATCAATTTGCTGCCGCTGCAATCCAACGAGCGCATCACCACTATCATGCCGATGCCAGAGGACGAGGAAAGCTGGAACGACCTCGACGTGATGTTTGCTACCGCCGCTGGCACGGTGCGCCGCAATAAATTGTCCGATTTCATCAATGTGAACCGAAACGGCAAGATTGCCATGAAGCTGGACACAGATGATGACGCTATCGTCGGGGTCGAAACCTGTAACGAGCAGGACGATGTGTTGCTGACCAGTGCCGGTGGCCAATGCATCCGCTTTCGCACCGATGATGTTCGGGTATTCGCCAGCCGCAATTCGGTCGGCGTACGTGGCATCAGGCTAGGCAAGGGCGACCGGGTGATCTCGATGTCGATCCTCAATCATTTCGATGCCACGCCAGCCGAACGCACCGCCTATTTGAAGCTGCGCCGGGCCGAAGAAAGCGCCGATGAAGACGCGCCAAACGGCGAGGAAACGGTTGCCGAGGAAGCGGTTGCCGAGGAAGCGGTTGCCGAGGAAGACACTGCCGACATTACCCTCGACCAGGCCCGCTATGCGCAGATGGGCGAAGCCGAACAATTCGTGCTGTCAGTGTCGCAAAACGGTTATGGCAAGCGCAGTTCCAGCCACGAAATCCGCGTCGCCGGCCGCGGCGGCAAGGGTATCGCGGCAATGGCGCTTAGTGAACGCAACGGGCCGCTGGTGGGGTCGTTTCCGGTTGAAGACAGCGACCAGATTATGCTGGTTTCCGATGGCGGCCAGTTGATCCGCTGCCCGGTCGCAGACATTCGCATTGCCGGCCGCGCCACCCAGGGGGTGACAATTTTTAATACCGCGCAAGACGAAAAAGTGGTCTCGGTCGAGCGGGTCAGCGAGCCGGACGAGGAAGAGGAAGAGGGCGAGGGTGAGGGTGAAGAAGCCGAAGCAATTGTAATCACCCAGTAACCTGGAATTGCCCTATTATCCAATATGCTGGCTTAATTGCCTACAGGAATGTATAATGGCGCTGGAATTGGACTGCCAAATTATTCAATATCCCATGAGTTCTGCGTTTGGCAAATTTTGGATCTCCATGGCAAGTGATCGGGAATAGGAAAAGCCGTGACCTCAAAAAATTCCAGTAACGTGGTAAAATTGGATCAGGCGCTGGTGGAAAAATTCCACGAAAAATACTCTGGCGATGCAGAATTTGTTGAAGTTATTTATGAAAACGCCCGAACTCGCCTAAATGCGCTTTTGATGCTTCATGTTGCGTCAATTGGAAGGTCAACTACCTTTACCGGAATTGTTATCATTCTTGCGACTGCGTTGCTGGGATTTTTAGCAACAAGAATATCTATCGTAGTTGAAAATGATTGCTCTGGGTTTTGCAATTTCGAGCAAGCATATAATTATATATTTGATGACCCTTTACTGGTGGCCGGTTTTGTATTGTTCATATCATATGTAATATCTGCATATTATGGTGCAAAGGCGGCAGATCCTACTATGTTGAATATTGTCGGTTATCGGCCTGGTCCGACGATCAATCATTTGGCAAATTTGGATGAAAAAATTGACAAGCAGGCGTTATTGGAAGCCAATTACATCAATTTGGATGAAAGCATATCCGATATGGAAAGTGTGTTGAGTAAAAAAAATGGAAATCTAAACTCAGCAATTTTGTCGGCGCGCCACGGCACTTGGCTTGCTCCCCTTTCCTTTTTGATAGTAATTTCAACTGACTTTAGTGGCTTATTGGGAATTTGATTCTTTTTTCGAATTCTTCGAAGCCCTTACAGTGTCGGGTTTCGGAATTCGCGGCGGCTTTGCAGGGGGCTTTGGCGCGGATGCCGGTTTTGCAGCGCGCTTTGTCTCGCCGCCTTTGGTTTTCTTTACCACCATCATTACCTTACAAATACAAAATTCCACAATATTTTGTGGTGCGAACTATAGGGTGAATACAGTATTACACGCAAGTTTGGATATTGTTTATCATGTTCATCGTGGAACCGTCTACATTGCTTACGTTCCTGGCCGCGTGTGTGGCGATTGTTATCGTGCCAGGACCAACGGTTACGGTGATAATCGCTAATTCGATCCGGTCGGGAACCGGGGCCGGGCTGATGAATGTGGCCGGTACCCAGGCCGGACTTGTGCTGATGATCGCGGTGTTGGCGCTGGGATTTGAAACCATCGTCGGCCAGCTCGGCCATATTTTCTTTTGGATCAAGATTGCCGGCGCCGGCTATCTGATCTGGCTCGGCATCCAATTGTGGCGCTCGGACGGCCGGCTCGGCGAAGCAAGATCGGTGGGCAAACCGGCATTGTCACCGCGCGCTCTGTTCTGGCAGGGTTTTTTGGTGATCTGGTCCAATCCAAAAGCATTGTTCTTTTTTGGCGCGTTTATTCCGCAATTCATTGATATTTCAGCTGCGTTGTCGCCGGCCATGCAAACCGTATATTTCGGATTGCTGTTCATGGTGGTGGCGACTTTGTTGGACGCTATGTATGCGGTGCTGGCCGGAAGCGCTGGTAAGTGGCTTACCCGATCCAATATCCGGATCGTCGAACGGGTCAGCGGCACCTGCCTGATCGCCGGCGGTGCGTGGCTGGCGCTCACCAAACGCTGATGCGCGGTATCGATGCTGGCCATGCCGGCAATATCAGCGCCCGGCCGGGAGTGAGCCGGCTTGGTGTCTTTGATCTTCTTCGCGATGTAACGCGACCGCGGTTGCTGCCATCATGGTCAGCCCCATGAGTACGCATACTATGAACAAGCCCATTTTTGCCTCCATTGGGTGTGTTTTGCATTTTGCCACACAGGATTTAGGGTTGGCTTCCGTTGTCTTGTCGGTTTTTAGTCGAATTGAACTGAATGTGCGGTGACGCCCGCGTTCATCCAACGTTCAGCTTGGCGTTTCGGTGCCGGTTGCGTATGAAAAGCGCTAGGGCCTGTTGACGATCAGATTGTGGTTGGCGAAAATTGGGAAATCCGTGCGATGAACATGACAGCCTTTTATGCCGGCTCCTTTGATCCGATCACCAATGGCCATGTGGACGTGCTGCGCCAGTCGCTGGCGATCGCCGATCGTGTGGTAATCGGCATCGGCCTGCATCCGGGCAAGAAGCCGATGTTCACGTTTGCCGAACGCGCGGAACTGATCGGCAGAGCGGTGGCGAGTTTCGACCCTGACGCGTCGGCCCGGGTAACCGTGGTGTCGTTCGATAATTTGGTGGTGCATGCGGCGCGCGAACACGGTGCCAGGGTCTTGGTGCGCGGACTAAGGGACGGTACCGATCTGGACTATGAGATGCAGATGGCGGGCATGAACGGCGTGATGGCGAGCGACGTACATACAATCTTTTTGCCGGCGAGCCCGGCGGTCAGGGCGATTACCTCGACCCTGGTGCGCCAGGTAGCGCGCATGGGTGGTGATGTGTCGCCTTTCGTGCCAGCACCGGTTCTTGCGGCATTGGCCGCAAAGGCGCAATAAGACGCCGTTTCAAACGAATTTCAAACTGGAGATGATCATCGTGCGCAATTTGCGAATATTCGGCCTGGCAGTGCTGGCCATTACTTTGGTGGTTGCCACCGGCTGCAACCGCGAGGAGGCGGTAAAGCCGGCTTCTGTGGAAACCCCGGCAACTAAGGCGGGAGACAAAATGCGCCTGACCCTTGATGGCGGCGATGTGGTGATCCAGCTTCGGCCCGATTTGGCGCCGGCCCATGTGGCGCGCATCACTGCTCTTGCCAACGAAGGGTTTTACAACGGCATTGTATTTCACCGGGTGATCGAGGGCTTCATGGCCCAGACCGGTGACCCGACCGGCACTGGCAGCGGCGGTTCGTCGCTGCCCGATCTCAAAGCGGAGTTTACCGCCGCACCCTTTGAGCGCGGCGTGATCG
This sequence comes from Rhizobiaceae bacterium, assembly GCA_965248715.1. Lineage (GTDB taxonomy): Bacteria > Pseudomonadota > Alphaproteobacteria > Rhizobiales > Rhizobiaceae > CBDFKB01. Next base: position 1,145,414 of record CBDFKB010000008.1, on the reverse strand, counting down.
GCATGGCCCGCACATCGAACCCCAACAGTGCCAATTCGCAATTCTTCATCATGCTTGATGCGGCGCCGCACCTAAATGGCGAATACACCGTATGGGGCGAGGTAATCGAGGGCATGGAACATGTGGACGCAATCAAAAAGGGTTCACAGGCGCAAAACGGGCTGGTTACTGCCCCAGATAAAATCGTCAAATTGGCGGTAGAGGGATAGCCGGAGATTGGATGCTCGGATATTTTCCAAATCCGTATGACCCAGAACGAATATGACTCACTGTGCACCAACCTGCCCGGCACCAACAAGGTGATCCAATGGGGTGGCGCCCATGTGTGGAAGGTGGGTCACAAGGTATTCGCAATTGCCGGCTGGTCCAAGGGCAACGCGCTGGCAGTGACATTTAAGTGCAGCGAAACCGCCTATGAAATTTTAAAGGAACAGCCTGGTCTGCGCCCGGCGCCTTATTTGGCTTCACGCGGCTTGAAATGGATCCAACGCCTGAGCGACGAAACCATGGACGATGCCGCACTTGGTGATTATTTGCGGGCTTCCTACAAACTGGCCGCAAAAAATCTGACAAAAAAACAACGGTCGGAACTGGGACTGAAGGTGGATTGAGGCTACGAAAGCAGGCTCATCTAGAGCGTGTCACCCAAAAATGGGTACCGGTTTTGGGGAAAATGACACGCATAAACAAAGAGCGTATTCCCGAAAAGTGTGTAGCGGTTTTCGGATAAGAATACGCGACAAAACAAACAGATAGTGCGACGAAGCGAATCTAACGCTTCGTGACAAGCGCTAAGTGTGCGGCAATACAGTGGTTGCCAATCGACCAAGAATTGTTGAAAACGCGGTCAAAAGCCAACAGGCCGGCACGAAAGGAACGCGAAGTGAGCGATTACAAGGATCCGGAAAATACCCTGATCATGGAAACCACCAAGGGGACGGTGGTGATCGAGTGCGCACCGCAAAGCGCTCCCAACCATGTCAGCCGCATCAAAGAACTGGCACGCCAGGGGTTCTACGACGGGATTGTGTTTCACCGCGTGATTGACGGCTTCATGGCCCAGACCGGCGACCCTACCGGCACCGGCATGGGCGGCTCTGGCGACAAACTCGATGCCGAATTCAACGAAACTAGCCATGTGCGCGGGGTATGCTCGATGGCGCGCTCGCAGGATCAGAACTCGGCCGACAGCCAGTTCTTCATCTGTTTCGACGATGCGGCCTTTCTCGACCGGCAATACACCGCCTGGGGCCAGGTGATCGACGGCATGGATAATGTGGACCAAATCAAGCGCGGCGAACCGGTGCGCGAACCGGATTCGATCATTTCGTTGAAGGTGGCAGCGGACGACTGACGTGGCACGGTCCTGATCGGCAAACAAGGACCATGAAGCTGAAACAATTCGACTTCGATCTGCCCGAGGCGTTGATCGCGCTCAGGCCGGCGCGGCCCCGTGATGCGGCACGATTGCTGGTGCTCGACGGTGCCGGTGAAATAATCGACCGCACGGTAGCCGATCTGCCGGACCTGCTGCGGCCAGGCGACGCGCTGGTGTTTAATGACACCAGGGTAATCCCGGCAAGCCTTGACGGCATCCGGGTCCGCGACGGCGTTAGCGCCACCATCCACGCCAATTTGCACCAAAGGGTCAACGACCAGCGTTGGAAGGCGTTTGTACGTGGCGCAAAAAAATTGCAGTTAGGCGATCGTATCAACTTTGGCGATGGCAATGGCGCCTGCCTTGCCGGGTCGCTGGATGCGAAGGTGGCTGAAAAGGGTGATGATGGCGAGGTGACGCTAGATTTCGATCTTGCCGGCGCTGTGCTCGACCAGGCATTGGCAGCAGTCGGCCATGTGCCGCTACCGCCCTATATTGCCTCGCGGCGGGCAGATGATGAAGACGATCGCCGCGATTATCAGACCATCTATGCGGCAAATGATGGCGCGGTGGCAGCGCCCACCGCAGGGCTGCATTTCACCGAGCCATTGCTGGAAACCCTGAAAGACCGTGGTATTGAGTGCCATTTCGTGACCTTGCACGTGGGCGCTGGCACGTTTTTGCCGGTCAAGGTGGAAACAATCGCCAACCATAAAATGCATGGTGAAACCGGTACGGTGGACGCGGCAACAGCAGCGGCGCTCAACGACTGCCGGGCGCGCGGCGGCCGCATTGTGTGCGTCGGCACCACATCTTTGAGATTATTGGAAACCGCAGCCGATGAACGGGGCAAGTTCCACCCCTGGCGCGGCATGACCGACATTTTCATCACGCCGGGCTATCGGTTTCGCGCCTGTGACCTGCTGATGACCAATTTCCACTTGCCTAAATCGACCCTGTTTATGCTGGTGGCGGCGTTTTGCGGCCTTAAAGGCGCTCACCATGCCTATTGCCACGCGATTGATGCCGGCTATCGGTTTTATTCCTATGGCGATGCTGGTTTGCTATATCCGCGCCGATGAGCACATTAGAATTTCAATTCGCCGTTCTTGCCAAAGACGGCCAAGCACGGCGCGGCCTAATCGCCATGCCGCGTGGCAAAGTGCGCACACCAGCCTTCATGCCGGTCGGCACGGCAGCGACCGTCAAGGCGATGTATCTCGACCAGGTGCGTGAACTTGGCTCCGATATCATTCTTGGCAATACTTATCATTTGATGTTGCGGCCGGGTGCCGAGCGGGTGGCGAAATTAGGCGGCCTGCATAAATTCGCCAGTTGGTCGGGGCCGATCTTGACCGATTCCGGCGGTTTCCAGGTCATGTCGCTGGCCAAACTACGCAATCTGACCGAGGATGGGGTGACCTTTCGCTCGCACATTGATGGTAGCCAACATGTGCTGACGCCGGAGCGCTCGATCGAAATTCAGGGTTTGCTTGGTGCCGACATTCAAATGCAGCTTGACGAGTGCATTGCGCTGCCGGCGGAACGTGGAGATATCGAGCGGGCGATGCAACTATCCCTGCGCTGGGCCGAGCGTAGTGCAGCAGCCTTTGGTGACCAAAAGGCAAGGGCACTGTTTGGCATCGTCCAGGGCGGTGACGACGAGAAATTGCGTCTGCAATCGGCAAACCATCTGGCGGCGATGGGGCTTAAGGGCTACGCGATCGGCGGCCTGGCGGTGGGCGAGCCACAGGAAATAATGCTGCAAGTGTTGGACTATACCTGCCCGGCGCTGCCCGGCGAGCGACCGCGCTATTTGATGGGGGTAGGGACGCCGCACGACATTTTACAATCGGTGGCGCGCGGCGTCGACATGTTCGATTGCGTGATGCCGACTAGGGCCGGGCGGCACGGACTGGCATTTACCCGCCATGGCAAGGTCAATTTGCGCAATGCCCGCCATGCTGATGACCCGCGCCCGCTAGACGAAAATTTCGACTGCGAGCCGGCGAGGCGTTATTCACGCGCCTATTTGCACCATCTAGTGCGCTGCAAGGAGACCTTGGGCGCGATGCTGCTGACCTGGAATAACCTGGCCTACTACCAACAATTGATGACCGGCATCCGCAGCGCAATTTCTGCTGGCAATTATGCCGACTTCATGGCTGCGACCAAGGAAGGCTGGGAGCGGGGGGATATCGAGCCGGTTTGAGGGCGGCGAGGTTGCCAAGTTTGCCCGACACCCAGGCATCGCGCTGCGCTTCACGCCTGAGCGGACCATTCGATTTGCATCATCAAATTGGCCAATATTAAATTCCCTTGGTATCAGCCATCCTCGCGAATGATATGGTGCGCGGCGGCGGCCAGCAATGGCACTGCCTGTGCAAAACGTTTGCTGCGTACCGGGTCCGACGCATTGCCCTCCACCCCGCGCCTTGCCACGCCCATGACGATCGCCGCCAGGCGGAAAAAGCAAAACGCCAGATAAAAGGTCCAGTGATCGATCGCCTTGATGCAGCGGCGGCGGCAATATTCGGCGACATATTCTTCCTCGGTTGGAATACCCAGCGCGGCCCGGTCCATGCCGGCCAGCCCACGCGATGTGCCCTGGTTGGGCAAGCGCCACTGCATGCATTGATAGGCAAGATCAGCCAGCGGGTGACCGACAGTCGACAATTCCCAGTCGAGAATGCCGAGGATATTGGTGCCGTTGCCAGCGAAAATCATATTGTCGATACGATAATCGCCATGCACTAGACTAATTCGACCGTCATCGGCCGGCAGATGTTTTTCCAACCATGTGATCAGCGCGTGCACGTCGTCGATCCGCTCTAGCTCGGAGGCGTGATATTGCTTGCTCCAGCGGGACAATTGTCGTGCGAAATAATTGCCCGGCCGGCCAAAATCGCTCAAGCCGACTGCGTCGATGTCTACATCGTGCAGAGCGGCGAGTGCCCGGTTCATGGCGTCGTAGATGCCACTGCGGGCGCTGTTGCCGGCGTCGCCCTCGCCCAGTTCCGGTATCGCCGGATCCCAGAAAATTCGCCCTTCGAGAAACTCCATCACGAAAAACATCCGGCCAATCGGGCTATCCTCATCGCACAGTACAAATACCTTGGGCACCGGCACAGGGGTGTTTGCCAGCGCCTGCATAATCTTAAATTCGCGGTCGACCTGATGCGCCGATTTCAGCAATTCGCCTGGTGGTTTGGTGCGCAGCACATATTTGCCGCTGTCGGCGGCGAGCAAAAAAGTCGGATTGGATTGTCCGGTGTCAAACTTGGTAATCGTGTTGAGGCCGGAAAATCCTGAAATATGGGCCTTAAGCCAAGGGGCGAGCCGGGCCTGATCGATGATGGTATCATTCGCGTTCATGTTCGGTCCGCGCGCTAGGATTGGCAGGTATGAGAGTGGATGGCCCTGCAACTTTGTCGCGGGTTGCTGCGCAAATCAAGTCTCTCAAGGGCTGGAAACCATTACCATAGATACATTCGGTGGATTGGCACAAGGCATTGCAATCTTTGGCAGGCATTGTTAGGGAAACCGCCTGCCAAGCGGGTTCGCAGCAATGCGGACTGAATCCCCGATTGTAAGAACAGCCGGCCATTTTGGCATGGCGATAAATGTTGGCGTCATCCGGCTGCTATGAACGAGCGAGTACTAACCGCCTATCGACGTCTTGGACCCGCACTGCTGGCGCGTGGGCTGGTAATGATGGCCTTGTTGTTGGTGGCCGGATACACAATCAACCGCTTTGATTTCGCTAGCCTCTTTAATGGCCTGGCAGATGGTGAGGCGGGGCAAAACGGTTCTACCAACAGCCTTGTCATCTATGTGGTGGCGGCGATCGGATTTACCGCTTTCGGTGGGCCGCGTCAGATCGTGAGTTTTTTTGGCGCCTATTTGTTCGGCCTTTATGCCGGATTTCTGCTGGCGATCGGGGCAACGCTTGGCGGTTGTTTTGTGTGCTATTTGTTTGCGCGCCATTTCGGCGGTGCGATACGACCGTTCTTAAGGGGTCGCATCGATATCGCCGTGCAGGTGTGGGCGGAAAATGCGTTCTCTATGACGCTGATCTTGCGCCTGCTACCGGTCGGCTCCAATTTAATTACCAATCTGGCGGCCGGGATTAGCCGGGTGCCGCCGCTGTCGTTTTTCATCGGCAGCGCGATCGGTTATGTGCCGCAAACCCTGGTTTTTGTCATGTTGGGTGCCGGTGTCACTGTGCAATCGCAATGGCAGATCGCTCTGTCGATCGTGCTATTTGCCATATCGCTGGCAATCGGGTTGTGGGTCTATGCCCACCATCGCCGCCAGGTAAAGCGCGATCTGCTATAAATTTTCTGTGAAATGAATTTGATATTTGACAAAGGATGAAGCTGTAAATTCATTCTGCTAGGCCGTGTCACCCAAAAGTGGGTACCGGTTTTGGGAAAATGACACGCATAAATAAAGAGATAGCGCGACAAAGCTATTCCAACGCTTCGTGACGCGCTCTCTAGGGTCCAAACTCAATCATTTTGTTGAATTTCTGTAGCAAATCAGATTCAGATTGAACGATCAAAGGATTGGAGACCTGGATGGCTCATTTGTTTTGGCTTTCTGACGCCCAATGGGCGGTGATTGAACCCCATTTACCCATGAACCAGCCCGGAGCACGTCGGGTGGATGACCGCCGGGTGATCTCGGGCATTATTCATGTGCTCAAAACAGGATGCCGATGGTGTGACTGCCCTGGCGAATACGGCCCTTCGACAACGATCTACAACCGCTTCAACCGCTGGTCCCGCCGTCGGTTCTGGGTCGATCTGGTGGAGGCATTGGCTACCTCAGGTGCGGTGACGAAGAGCACGTCCATCGACTCAACCTATATCAAGGCGCATCGTTCGGCACATGGCGGTAAAGGGGGGCGAAAATCCAGGCCATTGGCCCCTCGCGCGGTGGCCAAACCACCAAAATCCATGCCCTCACAGACGTCATAGGCCGCCCCTTTGCCTTCATGCTCACAGCAGGCAATGTATCGGACACCAAAGCCGCACCCACTTTGCTGACAGGTTTGAGGGGCGCACGATATGTTCTGGGCGACAAGGGATACGATGCGGATGCGCTTCGAAAAGCTTTGCGCAATGCGGCCATGGTTCCTGTGATCCCCGGCCGCTGCAATCGAAAACGCAAAATCATCTACGACAAAGCCCGCTACAAAGAACGCCACCTCATCGAAAATGCATTCTGCCGTCTCAAGGACTTTCGAAGAGTGGCAACCCGCTACGACAAACTCGCAAGAAACTTCCTGTCCGCCGTAGCGCTGGCAACACTCGTCGCCTTCTGGTTATGATTGAGTCTGGACCCTAGGGCGCATCGTCGAGACCAGCAACGAAAGCGTAATTGCCGCTTATGAAGGCAAAATCGCCGATCTCGAGCACACAAGGCTGAGATTGCAGCAACAGGCGGCAAATTACACCGCTCCCACCGGCACATTCGAAGAAAAACTAGAACCGGCGCTTCAGTTCCTCGCAAACCCTTGGAAACTTTGGCAAACTGGCCAAATCGCCCTACGCCGCGCAGTGCTTAGACTGACCTTTACCGAGCGCCTCGCATACCACCGAAATGAGGGAGCTAGAACCCCGCAATTAGCCTTACCTTTCAAGGTGTTAGAGAGTGTTCGTGCCGGAAAGTCCGATTTGGTGCGCCCAATCGGAGCAACCTCGAACACCAATTTTGATGCTTTGTTTGAGACATTAGAGGAGTGGGATACCTATCTCAAGGCCGAAGATATTGACCTGAATAGTGTTGAGTTACAGGGGGATAGCTGTGCCGAACGGGCTACGGCGGGTGTTATGTTGCGGGGGTCTGCGCTATGAGACAGCCCGGCACCGTCAATACCAACGATGAAAGAACGAAGGCGCTGCTTGGCCATTCATTTGATGAAGCCACCACGCAATCAAAGGGTTCCCAAAAGAAGCATCCTTCTCCGATTACCTTGCGGTTGAGTGAAGAGGAACGGGCGCGGTTGATCAAGCTTTGTGCGGGAACAAGCATGAGCGCCTATATAAGGCTTTGTGTTTTTGGCGCCGATATGACCCGGCGCAAAAGGCGACGACGGGCCAGGCCGGTGGCGGATGATCGCGCACTTGCTAGAGTTCTCGGGCTTTTGGGCCACTCACGGTTGGCCAATAATCTCAACCAACTGGCGTATCATGCCAATACCGGTTCCTTGATTGTTGATGAGGAAACCCGGCAGCGGATTAATGAAGCTTATGCCCATATTGCGGTGCTTAGGGCGGAATTGATGAAGGCCCTGGGCTTGAAGGCATTGGGGCGGGGCGAGCAAGGCGCAGGTCAGGAATTCGGTTCGGACCCATGATCCTTGAGGGTGCACAACGCGGTGGGGCTGATCGGCTTGCGCGGCATTTGCTCAACACACATGACAATGACCATGTGGAAATCCATGAGATTAGCGGTTTTCTGGCCGATGATTTGCTGGGTGCATTTCGCGAAGTGGAAGCGGTTTCCAGAGGCACACAATGCCGCCAGTTTTTCTTCTCTTTGAGCCTAAGCCCGCCGAAGTCAGAAAATGTTCCTGTGTCTGTCTTTGAAGAGGCAATTGCACGCATTGAAAAGAAGATGGGGTTGGTCGGTCAACCGCGCGCCATTGTGTTTCATGAAAAGTGCGGACCAAAGGGACACAGACGCCATGCCCATTGTGTGTGGTCACGCATTGATGTGACACAAATGCGGGCGATTAACCTGCCCCATTTCAAACTGAAGCTGACCGAATGCGCCCAACAAATCTACCTGGAGAACAATTGGCGCATGCCTGATGGTTTTGTGGATCACGATGCCTGTGATCCGTCAAATTATTCCAGGGTTGAAGCCCGTCAGGCAAAGCGGACGAAGCAGGATGCGAGCGCACTCAAGAAGTGTTTTCTCGAGTGTTGGGCACAATCGGATTCGCGGGCTGCATTTGCGCAAGCACTAAAACAACACGGGCTTGTTCTGGCGCGTGGTGATCGGCGCGGCTTTGTGGCGGTGGATAGCAGCGGAGAAGTTTACGCGATTTTCCGCTGGGTGGGTGTAAGGGCAAAGGAAGTACGCGCCCGGCTGGGTCTGCCTGATGGCCTGCCATCGGTTGATGAAGCACATGTGCTCGCCGCTGGCCAAAGACCGAATGTTGCCGATGACGCTGTTCATCAGGCTCAGGCAAAATTCGAAAGCCGCATTGATGTGCTGGAACGACAAATGCTGGCACTTGTTACATCACAGCGACAGGCAAGAGGGGATTTGCGGCGCCAACATCAGGCACGACAGATCGAAGAGATAAAGCTTCGAGGCTCCCGCTTGCCCACGGGCCTGAAAGCTTCCTGGGCAAGACTGACCGGTTCTTTTCAGGCTATCCAGAAGCAGAATGCAGCGGAAACCGAGCAAACCAATGTACGTGATCGGGCGGAGTGCCAATTGCTTGTGCTGCGTCAGTTAAAACAACGCCGGGCGCTGGCGCATGAACTAACAAAGGCGCGCTATTTCCATGACATGCATCTGACCGCGTTGCGGCGGGGTGATCCATCGCAATCGCAATCGCCATCAACATGGCCATTCCCGGATAATTCCGTTGATACCTCGCACAGTGCATCGCCATTGTTGTTCAAGGCCGATCCGGCGCAACCGTTTGTTGACCTGCCTGATCCTGAAGCCCTCACCATCGCCGCCAGGGTCAAACGTGACCCTACCCATATCGTGACGCTGATATCGGACAAGAAAGAGATTTTCTCCCGTAGCGATATTATCCGTGCCCTGGCCAAATATATCGATGATCCGTTAGCCCTGAGCCGTGCGGCGGATATGGCTTTGCAATCAGAGGATTTGCTGGAAGTTCCCTCCAGGACTTCGATACCAAAATACTCCACCCGGCAATTACAGAACACCAAGATCGACTTGATGAATAGGACGGGGGAAATGGCCGGAAAATCCGGATATCAGGTTGGCGTCAATCATATCAATGCGGCAATCAATCGAGAAAACGTCGCCCTGCAACAGACCGTTGGCGCCAGTTTGAGTGCAGAGCAAAAAGCGGCGATCCACCATGTTTTGCAGCCCAACCAGCTTTCCTGCATTGTTGGTCTGGCCGGCACCGGCAAAAGCACGTTGCTGAATGCCGCCCGCAATGCCTGGCAAAAACAAGGGTATCAAGTCGTCGGTGCGGCCCTATCCGGTAAGGCCGCCAATGGCTTGCAACAAGCCTCAGCAATTGAAAGCCGGACACTGGCATCATGGCAGCATAGTTGGAAGAATGGCTACCACCACCTTACCGCCAATCATGTACTGGTGATTGACGAGGCCGGCATGATTGGCACACGGCAACTGCAGCGCTTTCTCAAGCAAGCCCAAATGCGGGGCGCGAAGCTGGTAATTGTCGGTGATCCAGAACAATTGCAGCCCATTCAGGCCGGCACGCCTTTCAGGGAAATGGTTGAAAATATTAATGCGGCGAAACTGAGCGAAATTCGCCGTCAACGAAGCGACTGGCAACGTACCGCTTCCCGCGAACTGGCGGAGCAACGCAGCGGTGATGCACTGAAAGCCTATCGGGATCGAGGTTTTGTCACCGAGACGGCAGACACATCACAGGCCATTGCCAAACTGGTGGAAGATTACATGACTGATATAGAACTGCACGGCGCCAAATCGTCCAGGCTGGCACTGGCCCATCGCCGCAAGGATGTGCACGCGATCAATCAAATCATTCGCTCGGCACGAAAATCCAGCGGCGATTTATCCAAGGAAACGCTCGTTCGCACCGATTTCGGTCCGCGCGCCTTTGCTGCAGGCGACAGGATATTGTTTACCCGCAATGACCGCGATCTTGGGGTCAAGAACGGGTCACTTGGCACAGTGGAAACTATTGGTGCCGAACAACTGACTGTGCGGCTGGACGGCAAAGAACCCAACCTCATCACATTATCACCACAACGCTACACCGCCTTCGATCACGGCTATGCCACCACCATTCATAAAAGCCAGGGCGCAACCACTGAGCGTACATTCGTGCTTGGCTCAACCACCATGGATCGGCATTTAACCTATGTGGCGCTCACCCGTCACCGTGACGATGCCCGCATTTACGGTGAATACAGCGCGTTGCGCAAACTGAGCCAAAATCAAACACCCGAACAAGCCATGCATCAACCAAGCCGCAACCAAACAAACAGACGCCGCTACCGCCGTAATCGCGGCCCGACAATGCATTGAGTACAGCGCGAAAGAAATCCACATGTTGGACGAATATCTGGAACGTACTGCAGCGATTTCAACTCAGATCGGAAAGAAAACAAATGCCCTTTGAACCGGAATTCTAAGGAAACCAAAAGCCTCCAGTGAGGTATTATTGCACCGGGATTCTCAAACGCGGGTTGTCGGCGCTTTCCCCGATGGCGAGAGCTTGACCTGCCACTGCGGATCTCCTCCATGATGAATTAGAGTCCGGCCCTTATTGAAAGGACGGACAGATGAAGAGAAAACGTTTCAGTGAAGAGCAGATCATCGGGATTTTGCGGGAGAATGAGGCCGGTGCGAAGGCCGGTGATCTGGGCCGCAAATACGGTGTTTCGGAAGCGACGATCTACAATTGGAAGGCCAAGTTTGGCGGCATGGACGTGTCGGATGCCAAACGGTTGAAGGAATTGGAAAGTGAGAATGCAAAACTGAAGAAGCTTTTGGCCGAGCAGATGTTGGATGCGGCAGCGATGAAAGAGCTGCTTTCAAAAAAGTGGTAGGGCCCGCCGTGAAGCGCGAAGCCGTTGCGCATCTGAAGGCCGGGATGGGTCTGTCAGAGCGGCGGGCCTGTTGTCTTGTTGATGCGGATCGCTCAATGATCCGCTACCAATCCCGCCGTGCACCGGATGGCGAACTGCGCCAGCGGCTCTGTGATCTGGCCAATGAGAGACGCCGGTTCGGCTATCGGCGTCTGTTTGTCCTGCTGCGCCGTGAGGGTGAACCCTCGGGCATCAACCACATCTACCGGCTTTACAGGGAGGAAGGGTTGGGGGTTCGCAAGCGCCGCGCGCGCCGCAGAGCCGTGGGAACGCGGGCACCCATTGTGGTGGAAGCCAAGCCCAATGCCAGGTGGTCGTTGGATTTCGTTCATGATCAATTCGCCAATGGGCGGCGGTTTCGGGTTCTCAACATCATCGATGATGTGACCAAGCAATGTCTGGGGGCAATCCCCGATACATCGATTTCCGGGCGGCGTGTTGCCCGGGAACTGACGGCCATCATCGACCGGCATGGCAAACCCGGGATGATTGTCTCTGACAACGGAACCGAACTGACATCCAATGCGATCTTTGCATGGTCGAAGGATCACAAAATCAATTGGCATTACATTGCGCCAGGCAAACCCATGCAAAATGGCTTTGTCGAAAGTTTCAACGGCCGCATGCGTGACGAGTTGCTGAACGAGACCCTGTTCTTCGGTCTCTCCCACGCCAAACAGGAGATTGCCGAATGGGTTTGTGACTACAACGAACAAAGACCGCATTCAGCATTGGACTATCAAACACCGGCAGCCTATGCCGCCAAACTAACCGCAAGCGTGCCTCCCGTTCCCCAATATGAGGGTTCCACTCCCGGCCCGCTTGCTACCACCGCGCCAAACGGCGTAAATCAGGTTGTGACTCTAATCAGAACTGGATGAAAATTCGGGGGCAGGTCAAGCTGCCTCAATCTGGCCGCAGCCCGGCTACGTCACATTGCAGGGAGCAGATGGACACCCGCAAAACCTCCAGTCCAAATATTTAGCCGGATGTGGAGATACGTTTGATTCCGGTTCGTTCATGGCTTGATTCTGGAATATTTTCTTTATCAGACAACCATCAGAACGACCGCTGAGGTTTTTGCGGGTGTCCAGATGGGCAACTCGTAAATACATGAACATGCAACCGCTCTTTCACGAGCAACCAAACGAAGCCGTCGCATGAAAAATTGTGCAAAATATTCTTGACACTACCCAATAACGATCATCAGGTCACGGAAAAATACGCTGCATCCAATACCGAAAAGTAGACATGCTGCCAAACAATCCAAACTGCAAATTCTATAGTTGTAGAAATGCCGCAGCGACCTCAACTGACGTAGCAGCGCGGAGGATTATTTCGTCGCTGAATTGCGGTCCAATGACTTGAAGGCCGAGCGGCATTCCATTGGTGCTATTCGCCACGGGAATGCTGATTGCAGGTAGACCGGCCATATTAATTGGTACCGTGTAAATATCTTCCAAATACATTTCCAATGGGTTTTTTGAATGAACGCCTATTTCGAAAGCGGATGATGGTGCTGTTGGCATGAACATAATGTCCGCTTCTTGAAACACAGACCTAAACTCGTTTGAGATTACTTGTCTAACTTTTTGTGCCCTCAAATAGTAGGCGTCATAATAACCTGCGCTAAGCGCAAACGTACCCAGCAATATTCGTTTTTTAACCTCAGCGCCAAAACCTTCGCTTCTAGTCTGCTCGTACATGTCGGTAATATCTTTGGGCGCTGGTGTGCGATACCCATAACGAACACCATCATACCTTGCCAGGTTCGATGATGCCTCTGCTACGCGGGCCTATGGACAAACTTCCGCAACCCAAGTGACGCATCTTTACTCCGGAAAACGGTGCAATTTTACTCCGGCGTTGACACTGACGCTTTCATCTGAAGTTTTAAATAGTAGTGTCAAGTGCGGGAGTTGACAATCGGACGATCTTCAAATCCATTAAATAAAATGTCGATATCGCTATCTGATATTTTCGAAAACAGCTTCTCGGGCGGGATGTATTCTTGTCGAAACCACGGGTACATTTTCGCGTCAAATGATTTCTTCAACCATTTTATCAGCCTTTTTACACGCCTAACCTTTGCCGCTTCTGGATGACATACAAGCCAAATATCCCGTTTAATGGTCATGTGCGGCATCACTGAAACGAGCCAGACTGTGTGGAAACTCGAACTTAGATTCCATATAGGTGTGCAGCATGGTATTTTTCACCATGGCTCATATTTCTGGAACTGACCGCACCCAAATGTTGTTGTTGCCCGAAAGGGTGGAGGATTATGTTGGGGCGGATAACCCGGTTCGCTTCATTGATGCTTTTGTTGACGCCATGGATTTGCAAGGTGCGGGCTTTACAAGGGTTGAAGCCGAGGCGACGGGCCGGCCCGGCTATCATCCGGCGGATCTTTTGAAGCTCTATATTTATGGATATCTCAACCGGGTGCGCTCAAGCCGCCGGTTGGAGGTGGAGTGCTACCGCAATATTGAAGTGATCTGGCTGTTGCGGCATTTGAAGCCAGACTTCAAAACGATTGCTGATTTCCGACGCGATAACCGGGCGGCCTTCAAACATGTGTTCCGGGAGTTTGTGTTATTGTGTCGCCAACTTGATCTGTTTGGCCGGGAATTGCTGGCCGTTGATGGAACCCGGATCAAGGCTGTGAACGCCAAGGACAAGAACTTTACCAAAACCGGATTGACCAAAACCATCAAAGAGGCAGACGAGCGTCTGGCCGCATATCTGAGTGATATGGATGACGGCGATAATGGCGAGGATGGCTCACGCCCTTCAGGTGGTGATCCCAAGCTTGGTGAAAAGATCGCCAAACTTCAGGCCAGGCAAGGCCGCCACAAGGCCCTGCTTGGCGAAATGGAGTGCAATGGCGAAAGCCAGATATCGCTGAGCGACCCGGACAGCCGGTATCAAGCGGGCAAGTCCAAGGCAGGCGTTAGTTACAATGTGCAGATTGCAGTTGATTGCAAACACAAGCTGATCGTCGCGCAAGAAGTTTGTACACAGGTTGGCGATCTGGGCCTGCTGGCCAAAACGGCGGAACCAGCCCGCACGATCCTTGGTGTTGAAGAAATCAATGTTGTGGCTGACCGGGGCTACTTCAAGATTGAAGATATCGAGGATTGTGAGAAAGCCGGGCTTGTACCCTTTGTGGCCAAACCGCAGCGTGGTTCAGCGGTGCGCGAAGGTTTGTTTGCCAAGGATGTGTTTAGCTATGATGCGGACAAGAACCAGTATATCTGCCCGGCAGGTGCGGTTCTTTTGCCAATGTATGAAAGCAAAGTGCGAGGCAACAGGAAGATTGATTATTGTAACCGCAAGGCCTGCCGTACCTGTAATCTGAAAGCAAAATGCACAAAGAGTTTTCGACGGGTATCTCGACTGGAAAATGAAGCGGTTCTGGATCGTATGGCAGTGCGCGTGAAAGCCCAGCCCGAAATAATGAACGAGCGCCGCAACAGCGTTGAACATCCCTTTGGTTCGATCAAACAATGGATGGGTCAGGGTGCATTCCTGATGCGACGTCTGGAAAACGTCCGCGCCGAGTTCTCGCTTACCGCATTGGCCTACAACATCCGCCGGGCGCTCAATCTCGTCGGGGTAAAAGGATTGATGGTGGCAATACGGGCTTGAGGAGGCGCCATTGGCCAAAATCAGTCAATATCAATCGATAAAACCCAAATACCGCCCGGTATCGCGTAATCATGACAATTGAAATCGAAATCTTGCATGAAGGTCAATATCTGAAAATAAACAGCCGCAATATTAAATTGGTCATCTCAAAAGGTGTTTCCACACGGTCTGGAGCCGTTTTGAGACCGCGATCGCATATGTTGGAAGAACACCAATGCCAGCTCCACGAGCGACTGCAAATGCATGTGCTGAACTGGTGTTGCACTTCAGATTGATAAACTCGTCTGGAATGATTGGCGCAACATAGCTTGCTAGTTTCTCGCTCGGAATTTGATCTGAAATTTGCTGAACAAAACGACCCTGTGCGATATCCGCCATGGTGCTTGGGATGCCGAACTTGGCCAAATATTCTTCAGTCGCAAAGAGCGCTAAATGCAAATATCCTAGCCGTGTCAGTATCAAATTTTGATCCCGTGGTGGGTCAAGCTGAATCGCAAGATCAACCTCCAATCGTGAAATATCTTGCAGGCGCATCTCGCATCTGAGGTCAATCTGAATGAGAGGACACGCGCTAAAAAATTCTATAAGTCTCGGAGCAATCCAAAATGTTCCAATGCCTTCGGTCACACCTAGTTTGATGCTTCCAGACATGCCACGATTGCGTCCCACCGGCAAACGTCCCAGCGTCTGGGCATACTCCAACATTTCCAGGCCGACGGTGAACACTTTCCGACCGTCCTCTGTAAGTTCAACTCCTGTGGAACTGCGGATCAAAAGGGGTGTGTCAATTTCGTATTCAAGGTGTTCAATCCTTCTGCGCACAGAATTGACAGATATGTTCAAAATATTCGCCGAAGCTCTCAAACTGCCTAACTGTGCAACACAAACGAATATCCGAACGTCATCCCAACTAAATCTGGCGCCAAATTTATATGATGAGTGTTCCATATTGTGCACCAGCTGTATCAATTTTTGGATTACCCGTACTTGTATATCTTGTCACAGAATGTTTGCGGAATTATCAAAGTGAGATAGACCTGCGATGAAAACTTTTCTAACGGCAAATTGCAACCAGATGCAAAGAAGGTCTCCCCGAATTCTTGACAAATTCGCATTGTCGAGGCTCGCCCGATCCGTTGTTGGATACAACCCCTCAGTACCAACTATCGAAAGGCTTCTGGTGTTGGCGAACAAGAAGGTTTCCGGGATGGCATGCCTCGAAACTGTCAAAAAAATCTATTGCCACAACCCGGATACGATTACGGTTTTTAGCAGAGTAGGTCGGGAAAAAAAGATGAATGAAACCGAGGGATTCATTGCAATGCTTCCTCTCACCAGAGATGGAACAGACGCACTATTTGATGGGCGTCTAAATACACAGACACCTACGGTGGAGTTTATAGCCGGTCAGCACGAGACACCGGCATCAATCTACGTTTGGTTCATCTACATTACGCCAAAACTGTCAGGCGGTATTGCCCATATGATGGAGCGCGTCAGTTCACGCAAATACCGTCATGCACCGCTCTACTGCAAAGCAGACAATGAAAAGGCCGAGCGTTTCTTTGAATCTCTTGGATTTGTTATGGGCGCAACACTGAATGGTCATCATGTGCCAGATCTAATGCACTGTCCGCGATCAGTCGAGGCGGTGGATGCGGGGATGACGCTCCCAGAACCACGCCCAACGACGCCGTATGACAGTTATCGGCCTGAACAAATGAATGGCGGGATTGGCATCAAAGTCGTGCATAGTATGGACGAATTGTTGAAAGCGCTCTCTATCCGTGCAGCGACCTACATCGCTGAACAAGAAATTCCTTATGCAGAGGACGTTGACAGAAATGACTTCACAGCTACCCACTTGCTCGGGTTTGTTGGTAATGAACCGGCAGGTTGTTTGCGCATTCGATACTTCGCTGATTTCGCGAAGCTTGAACGACTTGCCGTATTGAAGCAATTTCGGCACACACGTCTCTCGTTTGAGTTAATTTCGGCTGGCATCGCGTTTTGCGGAAAGAAAGGATATCGCCGGTTATATGGGCACGCCGAATCCGAACTAGTGCCACTCTGGCAACGATATGGGTTCCAACCGCGAAAAGGCGACGGCATCACCTATATGACTGACAAGAAATACATTGAAGGTGACCTAGAATTGCCTGTTACTGACGACTGCCTCACTGCACACTCCGGCGCGCACACACTAATTCAACCGGAAGGTCAATGGAGCACAGATAAAGTATTTTGTAAATAACCGATAATGAAAGACAAAATAGTGAACCGATCTCATGAATCTAACAGCAATATTAATGACGTTATTGCAATGCTGGATTACCTTTTTGTTGAAGTTCGATCTGTGAGCAAATTGGCGGGGTTCTGTCTTGCAATGGCAATAGAGGAGCTTCGCCTGATTACAGCGTCGAAAACTGATCCGGAAATGGAGGAAGATTTGTGAACCAAAATCCCTCCCATGGTGTTTAGCCCAGCATTTGATGGTGCACTATTTTCTTCACAATGGAAGGAAGCACTATGGGCCAGGTTTTACATATCAGCGCCGCGACCACGTACGCTATCAGAGCAGGAATACAGCGATCGCAAGCTTCGGCCTCGGTGTTGTGCGAGACCTACGCGATAAATCCCAAGACGGTTTTGAAGTCGAAGAAGCGGACCTGCATTGAAGACCGTAAGACCGGTCCCAAGCTATCTCAGTCCACGGTTCTAAGTGAGGTTGAGGAAGCTGCGATTGTTGCTTTTCGCAGGCATACTCTCTTGCCATTGGATGATTGTCTCTACGCGCTTCAGCCCTCCATTCCCAATCTGACGCGCTCATTCCTGCATCGTTGTCTTCAACCCCATGGCATCAGCAGACTACCTGACGTGAACGGTGATAAACCTGCAAAGAAGAAGTTCAAGCGCTACCCCATCGGCTATTTCCACATTGATATTGCCGAACTGCACACCGCAGAAGAGAAGCTGTACCTCTATGTTGCCATTGATAGAACGAGTAAATTCGCGTTCGTGCAACTCGTTGATAAAGCGAACCGGAAAACGGCATCAGCCTTCCTTGAAGCCCTTATTGAAGCTGTACCCTACAAGATCAACATTGTTCTCACGAACAATGGCATCCAGTTTACATTCCCGCCTCGCTACAAAGACGGGCCAACGGCAACCTATATGACCCACATGTTCGACATGCGTTGTCGCGAAAATGGGATCGAGCGTCGGCTCACAAAAATCCGCCACCCTTGGATAAACGGCCAGGTCGGGCAGATGAATCGGACCATCAAAGAAGCGACCGTCAAGCGATACCGTTATGATAACCACGAACAGCTACAAGATCATCTCAACGACTTCACAAACGCCTACAGTTACGCCCGACACCTCAAAACTCTCAGGGGGTTAACTCCATATGAATACATCTGCAAAATCTGGACAAACGAGTCAGAAAAATTCAACCTAAATCCGATCCATCAAATACCGGGACTGAACACTTTTTAAGCAATCAGCCTGGCTTGTTCCATTGGCGCTGACGGAGAACAGTCATTCCTCTACCTTGTCCGAAAACCAAACGGATGCATCTAACTTGGTGCGAGTCCACCAAATCGGGCTCGATACTGCCTCTTCGCTATTGTTCTGGACCACCCGTACCCAATAGGCGGTTGTCTCTCCGACCCTCTTCGGTGCCGGATCGGTCCAAGACAATTCTACTCTTTCCTTGTTGTAAAGAAACGAGGCTACCACCTGGGCATCGCGGAGTATCTCGACTCTCTTGATCCGCGCGGTTCCGGTAACGGCGACTTTAAACGGGCGTGGTTCCGGGGCCGTGACCTCTTCTCCCATGTGCGCGTCACCCCATTTGACATCTAGCAAAATTCGATCGCCTGTGGTTGCATAGGTCTTTCGGCTGTAGAGACCACTAAAAATCGCGTCCCGTGACAGCTCCTCAGCTTTGACCGCAACCATGGCCGCGCCGACCTCAACGTCATTTCCCGCCTCAAACGGATTGATCAGAAAGCCGTATCCGGGCCTGCCGGTGTGATTGTCCGTGCTTGCGATAATGCCCAGTCTATATCCGCGCTTGAGAAACCCATAAGCCCAATCAAGAACCCGGCGATGCTCGGAGTAGACCTCGACCAGACGCTCCACTCTTGGGTCATGCCAGGATGGGTTTGCTTGGCGCCCTCCGAAATGTGGAATGGCGAGCACATCCCCCCTTGGGTAGGTCGCGAGCAGAGTGGAATACAGGTCCTCAATAAAATTCACTTGCGGCTCTAGGCCGTGGTACGCTTGCTGATTGCGGTAGTCGTAGTAGGAGCGCGCGCGTAAAATTTTGGGGTCGGAGGTGCGGAAATAGACATTGTGATCACCACCGACTTCGGTCATTCCGGACCACTCATAGGCTTGGACAGTAACGAAGCTTCCGGCTTGATTGAACGCCTCTGTGATTTGCTTGCTTCGTCGCCACATTTTGTCGGATATCATGAACCCATGATCAGTAACGGCGCAAAAATCCAACGCCGCCACGTCTCTGCAATACTTGTAGAAATCAGCAACGGTGCCACGACCGTCACTGTTTAGCGTATGGCCATGAAGATCGCCCCAATATATCTTTGGTCTCCGGTCTTTCGCCGCAAGGAAACGTACCGGATTCGAGAGCGCGTTGTACGAGCCACTCGACACCCGAAAACGAGCAACTCCGGCACCGTTTGGCCGTGGTATCTCGAGCTTGAGCACGCCCGCATGCTTCACCGAGAAGCTGGCGCTAGTGACCACGTCGCCGTCCTCGTTATAAATCTCCAGCCGCTTTGAATAGTCCCTTGCCCGGTTTCCGAACTTGTCCTCGGCACGGATGGTCAACGTCAAGGCATCGTGCGGGCCGACCTGGCTCGGAGCCACGACCGACAGATGATGCACTGGCCCACCGACAATGGAATAAACAACCTCGTTCGAGGGCAATGCAGGAGCGCTGGCATTGCAGGCCGTATAGGTGCGAAAGGCATAAGCCGGTTCCTCGAAAGCTTGGATTTGCGCTCCGGCGGCACCTTTCGAACGATCGCCATAGATGATCTCGACGGTATCGCCCGGGTTCACTCGACCACTTTCGACCCGCACTTCGATCGTGCGCTGCCAGGGAAAAGTTGCTAGGAAATGATCGAAGTAATCGGTGCGTTCTGGCCATGGCACAAGTTTCAAAACCGCGTCGCCCGATCCGCTGACGCGGGTATAACCAGCAAGTGTTTCATCGCCGGTCTGCGGCTGGGACCAATGGAAGACGTGCCGCATGGCAATCCTGATGTAACCACCGGCTTCTATAGGGCACTTTCCAGCGGTATAGCGAAAACGGAATTCTTGGAAGCTGGCGGCGACAAGAGGTTGCCCGTTTTCTGGTACAAGGGCTTCGGTTCGTCCTACACCCACTTTCCGGCCAAGCTCCACAGCAGCCTCGTGGTCGAGGATGCGCACACGAGGATTTTCTGCCTTCATGGCAAGTTCGTGTGCTGTCACTGTCTGCAGAAGAACGTAAAGCACAGCAGCGAGGACGCAGGCGAATTCCCCGATCTTCCACCGCAACAAGATCGAAAAAGCTTCGGTCTTTGCTCTCTTCATACGCCTCCCAACGCACTTGCTTTCCATTGTTCCTCCCTCAACACCGCGCCATTGAGGAGCATCAGCTGCTCCCGACCTGGCAATGCCTCTTTGGTCAATGCCGCTGCATGCCATGCCGCGCCTGGATGAAACCAAGGAACAGCAACCGATTTCAGGCCATGAGCGGCAAGCATCTGTTCGAGTGCAGGCTGGGTGTAACCGACGCAGCCCGGATAATGCCAGCCATCGGCTGGCAGCTCCGCATTGGCGTCATCCGAGCGGATATAAGAAAACAGAAACAGACCGCCGTCGTCAAGGCTTCCCGCCACCGAAGCGAACAGGGCGTTCATGTAGTTCCGTCCCGTATGCGTGACGATCGATTGCGCCATGATGAAGTCGAATCTAGTTCCAAATACCTCGCAGTTGTAATCGCAATTGAAGTCGAAGCGAGGTCTCTTGATCCGGACAATATCGGCGCCTAGCTCATTTTCGATACCATCGTCAATGAGCCATTTGTTGGGATCGATCCCGAAATAGCGGTCCGCCTGAAGAAAGGGGATAAGAAGGCGCCCAAGTCGCAACGAACCACAACCGAAATCCAGTATCTTATCACGATCCCTCATCCCCATCTGGAACAGCAAAGCGAATTGTGTGGCGCTCATAAAGTCATAACGTTCAGGCGGACCGACATAGGCTCGGTAGTGGTCGTCACCAGCCAGGAGCCGATTGCTTTCTTCGACCGACAAACTGCGCTGCGATGCCGAAACTCGGTCGTCCCTTTCATCTGGAAGACGGACGAAATTGACGAGTCTTTGTCCGCGTGGATGGCCGAATTCTCCCACATACTCGACCCGCCACGGCAATCCTTCGGCCGCATATTGCAGATCTGCGAAGCGGTAGTGATACGGATCGGCATCACCATGCGTAACGATGTCTCCAGGTGGATGCTCAATGTCTGACAAGCACTCTGCCCCTTTTGGGAGCTCAAAGAAAGTAGCGTGGAATATACCATCCGGCCGCATGACTTTGGCCAGCTTCTCCAGACAGATCCGAATCGAGTTCAGCTGCAGATGCGTAAATACGGAGAACGCCAGGGCACGATCGAACGATTTGTTAAATTGTCCGAATTCGAATGATGTGTCGGCTATGAGATTTTCCTTAGGCAGTTTTTCTTGTAACCCGAGTGGAACAAGTTCTCGCTCATAGCCAGCGTCCAGCAATGCCTGGTTGAGATCAGTGCCGTAATAGTATGAGCTATTTAGGAAGCGTACAAAGTGAATACCTCCTCGCAAACTGCCGCAACCTACATCGAGAAGGCGATGTTCGGGAGCGAGGCCATATGTGGTGAGCAGGTTCAATTGTAATATACCGAGTTCATCCCACAACCCCCCGATGAATTCACGGTGCCCGTCTTCCTCCACCGCTGATGCTACGGCATCAGTGTCATAATACGTGCTGTAATTCCCGTTCATTAATCATTCCAATGCAAATTGCAGGGCTCACATGTGGGCCTACTTTAGTCTATTTACATTTTCTCGAATAGAGGACTGTGGAGCCAAATCAAATTGGCCAACTGCGATCAAATCTTCCACCGGTAGAACCCGAAAAATGAGCACATCGAGCAAACGATGAGCAAAATCATACTGACCATAACGGATACTCTAGCGTATAACGCACCCATCCGTATTGCCTTCCGCATATCCCAAGACGTCGGCATCCGAAACTTCCGTTCTTTCGCGGCTTTGACCTGCCAGCCTGCACATACCCCTGCCGACGCTTCGCCACAGCCCTCGCGGACTGCCACGCACGGCTCGGGGAACAATGTGGTTCGCCAGACCTTCATTGTAATGGACTTTCACCATCTACTCCTTGCCGGTTAATCCGGCGCACGGGATGCAACGGGGGCTTTGCCCCCTTGCCAAGTGGTTTTGTAATACAAAACACAGCTTGCGGTTTGCGGTTTGCGTTTTGGTTCTCGCTTCGGTCCGCGTTTTTGTCCTTGTTGCGGTTTGCCTTTCGCTCGCCGCTGCTTTTGTGATTCGCTTTGTTTTTTCGGCCTGTGCTGTGCGTTGCCGGTGTCTGCGGTGCATGTGCCGTATTGCTTTGCTGTGGGTCGGCGCTCTGCTTGCATCTTTCAATGGCCGTCTGCGAAGCTGATGCCGAAGCTGGCGCGATTTACCCATGGGCCGCGTCGGTTGTTTTTGCAAAGCCGGAACAAGTTGCGTCCTGATCTGTTGTGCCAATCGAGAAAGCATTAGCATTGCATCATCCGCTGCCGGACCATGCCTGTAAAACCATTCTGCACGGGGAAAGCATGGCAGTGCTAAACGGCAGTACGAATAACATCGGTAACGAGAAAATTGTTCAGGTTTTCCTCAACGCCCTCGATTAGCAACGCCATGAACTCCTGTTCAATTTGAGAGTTTGGCATCTGCGAGATGTAGCGGTGGACGGCTTCTTGTGGGTCAAGTTTTTCGACCATCAGCCAATGCCAGAAATAGGCTTTCATTCTCACGGTGGAGCCAGGGAAAAAGTGTGGTGGTGGATCGCTGTTGTCATCCCAAGCGCAGTGGCTTTTGTTGGACTGCTTTTTGGTTTTCTGGCTCATGGCTGTTCCTCGCATCGCCCGGGCCTGCGCAGCGCATAGGCGCCGGTTCGCGCTTCGCGAACTATCGACCTTCTATTAGGCCGGGTTCGATTGCGCCTGGGATCAATCATCGCTTGCCTCGCCGCATAGTTTGGTATGGCGTTTGGCAAGGCTGAGAATTCCATCACGAAACTTCTTGTCGGCGATAGCGCTGATGACGAGGCCATAGGCGAAGATGGTCTGTTCTTTGAGATTGCGTGCTTGCTCTTGTTGCCCGGATGATGGCAGCGGCTTACCGGTCAATGCGGCCCGCGCATCCTGAAACAAAAAGTCGATGGGCACATCAAAAAACACCGACAGTTTTAGTAGATCGGCGGCGGATAATCTGTTTGTGGCATTTTCGTATTTTTGGAACTGTTGGAACGATACGCCCAGCACTTTCGCCGCATTCTTCTGCGTCTGGCGGCTTTTGTTACGGGCCATTTTCACCCGTTTGCCAATGAACAACTCAATATCTTTTTCCTCTTGCATCATCTCGTCATTTCAAAATTAGGCCGGGGGAGAAGGTGACACCCTCTATGCTGGCGCTAGTCCGCTCTCCCCCGGTTTTTGGGCCCGGTCATGCCTTTGTGCGTGGGGAACAGGCACAAAGACCGATTGGGTGTGATCGAACGAAAGATGTTCAACCACCGCCCAATTGTGTGACAGGCAGGAAAGTGCCTTCAAGAGAAAACGATATGCCGCAGCATTTGACACGTCTGACGTATCATCGCGATTGCGGCGATCACGCCAGACGCGACTTTTGACGTGACAAACCAGGGTCCTGGTTGCGTGTGACGTGGTACTTAGATGATATACTGGGGATGATTACTTACGCCATAAGGTATTATACCAGTTGCAATTGAATTTAATCTATTTGTAGTTCGCGAAGAGCGAACCGGCGCTTATGCGCCGCGCCCGCGCCGGCCTGAGCAAAGCGAAGAATTGCCGCGAGCGAGAACATACAAATGCAGTAGACCAAAGATCGCCACGATTGGAACTATTTACGGAAGCCGAGATATGAGCGCGCCCTTTTGAGGTTGCGGTCTTGCGTGACGATCAGGGAATTTTACAATTTGTCGACATTCAACTTGCGGTCCTTCGACTTTTGGCCAATCAACAGGGGAACGCTGTCTGTCGTTGAAGTCGACGACCTCATCTTGTCCAAGACAGATCATGCCGGCGCGGGTGTAGAATCCTGGCAGGGTTGGGAAGTTGGTTTCACTGGTATTGAGATATGTCAGGTCGTGGCCATCTGAAAATAGTCTCGCCTCTATCAAGTTGAGAAAACTTCGGCCCCGTCCCCTGCCTGCCTGCGTGGGAAACAAGGCGATGTTTTCGATCTCAACCGGATTAGTACACGCCATTGCGTTTAGGAAAGAACGGCGAATATCGATGTCTGGATCAACGGCAATGACATAGCCAACATTCTCATCGCTATCCTTGCCGCCATCCTTGACACCATCCTTACTGTGGTCGAGCAAATCAAATAGCCGCATTCGCTGTTCGACAATTCGATTCTGCAATATGTCAGGATCATAAATTTTCTTGTTGATCCAGTTCCAGGGAATGCGTGATACCCGCTCGACAATGCGCTGCGGTGTTGGCGTTAATTCTCTCAATGAGTTTGTCTTGATAATACCGTTTTCGTTAAACCCATGCCGGTATCTGGCAAAATGCGTCCGCTTAATCTTGCCGGTCATGGCTTCGGCTCAAATGTCATTTGCCAAAGCATGCCAAACTGCTTTTTCAGGGAGTCAGCAAATCCCGCATTCTTCACCACAACAACATTAACGTCATTGTCTTCGAAAGTAGCGATGCCAACCTTGTCGCCATAGACAAAGGTTGCCGTGTCATTGAAATGCTCGGGGTTAATCCAGCGGTATTCGCTATAACTCTCACCAAAGAAGGTGCCGTCGCCTTCGGCAAAAATCACTCTGTAGGTATATTTGTCAGAATTCTTCTCTTTCAACACCAGCATGCGCTCTTGCTGGATCTTTACATAGTCCTCGCCAAGCGCGCCAATGACCAATGCGGATGCGGCATTATACAAACACATATCACCGCCGACGGTTCTGGCGGTTTCATAGAGATCATCATAGAACTGACGAAACTCGGCATTACCGCGATAGATGCGTATACCGGATGGGCTTTGTCTTACCCCGTTGTGATCGGTAAACTCTATGCCGCGTGATTGATAGAATTTTACCAGGCTTGTGGCGTGCGGGCTTGAAACATCACCTTTACCGCTTTCGATATTGGAAATTGTTTTCGGGTCGACGCCGATATTGCTGGCAACGATTTTCTGTTCCAGTCCGGCCAGGGCTCTTGCTGCTCGCAGTTGTTCTTTAGAGATCATGGTTTGTTGATGTATATATTATAATATATTTTCTATTATTACTTATCTATTAACTATTCTTTAACCATATCTGTGTAGATATTACAACATATTTTATTGATTTACATATTAACTGATTTAACAAAGGAGATATTACAATGAGTATTACTAACGCAAACACCCAACAATACAGCGACCTGAAGACACTGCATGCCATGCTAAAAGCCCGTTATGGCGATAAAACCGCACGGGAAATCACAAAAACGATCAAGGCCACGCTTAATCAGGGCAAGACACCGGACTATATGCTGGTAAAGGCCCTTTCCGAGATGGTGGAGCAGTTTTTTGGGGAGGCGGTTGTATTACGTGCTGAATTGAGACTGTTGCGGGCAAAATGGGTTGATGCGCCGGAAAACGTCACGGTAATTAAACTGCGCTGCATGGAGGCCGACTTCCGGCAAATCCGCCGGGTTTGGTGGATCAGCCTGAAACTGTATCAGCCGATGTATCGTGATGCCCTGAGTGCTGCACAACAATCACCTTATCCGGTGCGAGTGTCCGCGTCCGGTTCAATTGATACGGCGATTGCCGCATAACGAATATCTCTGGGGGGAGAAAATGGGAAACAAGCACAAGTTCTATATCGATCTGGGGTTTCGGCTGATGCAAATGCGCCACCTGAATGGATATTCCCAAAGTCGGCTTGGGGAATTCATCGGCGTATCAAAACAGACCATTCAACGTTATGAATCCGGGGAAATCCATATCTCACCCGAAGCGCTTGATATTTGCGCGCGCCAGCTCAATACGCCGGTCGGCTTTTTCTACGGTGAGGGTGAAACCATGCCGGCGCCATCAAATACCAACAAAACGGGTCTGCTTATCGCCGCCGACATCATGGCATTGCCCGATAATAATATCCGCAAGAGCGTCTACCATTTGGTACGCGCCATCAATCGCGCCCATGAAGAAGGCTCTAAGAGGGCCGCTTGATCCTCCATTCCCCGGTTTTCTTCTTCATGGGTGCGTCAATAAAATCTGGCAAATCTGGCGGGCAATTTTCCGCAAGATCAACCAGTGCTGATTTACCCTGTTGGGTCATTCGTGAATGTTTGACCCCCAATAGGCTGATTGGTTCATTATCTGAATCTGTCATTTGATTTGGCTCCAAGTCTCATGGTGGCCGGATTTTGAAAACCGTAGCAGGCTACGTTGCTCCTTATTCGTGCAATGCCTTAGTTCGGAGCAATCCGGCCCTGTTTTGAGCCGTTCTCCTGCCTTCCGGGTTTTCAAACCGGGTGTGGCACGATGCCAGCACAGGCCAATGGTGCAGAGTAATAGCGAATGAGAAAAGCGGAATTCATGGAATCTTCAATTTCATCCACATCGTCTTGCCGGGGCATTCTAGTGGTTCGATTCCAACACTTGCGTCCCGTTGCAACATTGTGGTTTGCAAATCTTGGAATCAAAAGAACCACTAGCAAGATATTGAATCTAGTGGAATTTTTAAATTTGACATTTGACATTTGACATTTGACAAACGGCGAAGCTGCAAATGGGCACCAAATGTCAAATTCATTCCACTAGGATTTGGCCGGAACGGGAGTTGCAGGGACTTGTTGGGAACTGACCGGAGCCTGGTTGATTGGATTAAATTCCAACAATTCAAAGCGGCTGGATTTGCGGGTCGTGGGATGGAGCAATGGCGGGATTTACTGCTTCGGGTTTTGCTGTTGCGGTAAAGGCGGTTTTTGCTGCGGGTGCGTTATCGGCGGTATCAAGCCCTGGCACATGCGCCTTGACCGAGGGTGGCATCGTATCAAGCAATTCCGCATCCATTTCATTTAGC
Organism: Rhizobiaceae bacterium; assembly: GCA_965248715.1. Lineage (GTDB taxonomy): Bacteria > Pseudomonadota > Alphaproteobacteria > Rhizobiales > Rhizobiaceae > CBDFKB01. Next base: position 1,118,177 of record CBDFKB010000008.1, on the reverse strand, counting down.
CGATCTTCAGATAGTCCGCCTTGAGCCAGTTCCTCACGGAGCCGGTCTTTCAGATCGTCAAATTCATGAATCTTGTCACGGCTGGCGCGATTGTTTCTTATCGCGTCATACACCTCGCCGCGCGCTTTCAGGTCTGACAAAAAATCATCAACTGGAATATGATCGGGCGCAAATTGATCGTAGGAATATTCTTCATCGGATACCGGCTTGCCGAATTCATCGTAGGCTTGAGTTCGCGCCTCATTCAAAAACACCCGGCTTCCATCCGCCATGGTATTGGCGTATTGCCAAATCCCCTCAAGCCGGGCTTCAATCTCGATCAAACGTCTTTGCAGCGCCTCATACTCAATTTGATTGTCCATGAGGGCGGCAGTGGTCGCTTCGTCGTAAGCATCGAGTTTGGCTTCAAACGCCGCAATCTGAATTTCAGATGCCATTATCACCGATACGCCAATGGCGGTTACGGTGGCATTTTCCGAAGCCTCTTCTGCAATGTCTTCACGAAGCTTTTGCTCCTGTCTGGCTTTGATAAACCACTGCTTGCGCCGCGCTTCTTGCGAATGAGAGAAGCGGCTGTCATTGCCAAAATGGTGCATCAGTTGAATCAATTTACGCTCCGCAGTCCTGCTTGATTAGAATATACAATAGCGGCCCCACTTGTTTGTCGGGGTGCCTGCCAAACCATTGTTCGATTTTCGGCCATTTATCTTGTCTCCCGTACCATGCATAAATGCACTGAATCCCGGTACGATCCGGTTTGTCTCTTTGCCAGCGCGAAAAGGCCAAACCCTCGACCACTCCGGCAACAAAGCTGACTTGCTGATCCGAGGTCATCTTGTTAAGCACGAAATCGGCATCTAGGTTTTGCGCTTGTGTTTGTTGAGTTATTGTCAAGTTCATTAGCAGTATTATCGCTAATATTTGTTGATATTTTCTTAATTTCAACCATTTATTAACCTGCATAATCGACCGATTACGCAATATTTTACTTACATGCCTCGGTTTTGTTATAATTATGAGAGAGTAATGCAATATCAAGGGTTTGGCCGTTTTGGCGATATGCCGGGCCCCAATGAAAGGCCGCAATGCGGAAAGGGTCGTTTATGCACCATACGAATGCATGGCCTGATACCGCTAAGGCACTGAAACACCATGAAAATAGGATATCTGCGCGTCAGCACTAAAACCCAACGGCCAGACCGGCAAATCAACGGTCTGAAAGAACTGTGTGACAGGCTCTATATCGAAACACTTTCAGCGGTTGCCGATAAACGGCCTGTATTTGATCAAGTGCTAAATGAACTAGGGTCTGTGGACATTCACCTTGATGCGATAAGCGCCGCGACAAGGTTCCAGTTGGCAGCGTAGCTGTTATCGGTTTTATCGTAACGCGTTGCGATGCCACGAAATTCCTTGATCTTGGCGAAGTAGTTTTCAACCAAATGCCGCCAACAATAGGCCTCTTCATCGTATTCTCGCTGCACAATCCGATTTGATTTGGGCGGGATAACGGCGGTTGCGCCCCGGTCTTCCAGCTCCTCCAGAAGCCAGTTTGCGTCAAACGCTTTATCCGCCAGCAAAGCGGCGAATGACACGCCCTTGATCAGCGGTGCCACGCCCCTCATGTCATGCGCCTGTCCCGGTAGCAGCATGAAACGCACAAGATTACCAAGCGCGTCCACCAGCGCCACGATCTTGGTGGTCAACCCACCGCGCGAGCGCCCGATGGCCTGATTTTGAGTCCCCCTTTTGCGCCGGTTGCCTTTTGGTGAACCGAAACAATGGTGCCATCAATCATGGCGTATTCGAGGTCTGGGTCATTGCTCATGGCTTTGAAAAGACTCTCGAAAACACCCTGCTCGGCCCATCGTCGGAACCGGCGAAACTGGCTGTTCCAGTTGCCAAATTTCGTCGGCAGATCGCGCCAGGGAGACCCCGTGCGCACCCGCCAGAACACCGCTTCCAAAAACAACCGGTTGTCGCCGCCTGTCCGGCCACTGTCTGTTGCCTTGCCGGGGAGCAAAGGCGCAAGGCGTTCCCAGACCCGGTCATTCAAAACAAATCGCTTTTCGTCCATTACAAACTCCCTTTTGGAAGCTTGAATCAGAAATCAACGCTTTTGGGAATCCTGAATGTCCACAGACCCTAGAACGCGGCGATACCTTGTTTGTCTGGGATTTGGATCGTGCCTTTCGTTCCACCGAAGACGCGCTCTATCACGAGAAGAACCTGCGCAAACGTGGCATCAAATTCCATGCCATGAATTTCGAAATTGAGACCGATACCGCCGATGGCAAATACAGCTATGTCATTACCGCCGCCGCTGCTGAGCGTGAACGCAAGAAAATATCGGAACGCACCATCGAAGGCCTGAAAGCCGCCCGAATACGCGGCAGTCGTTTGGGTGCGCCGCCAAAGCTCAGCGTTTCCCAGGTGCGCAATGCCAAGCAGAAGATTGAGGCCAATGAAGCTACTATTGCCGAAATGGCCGCCCATTATCGCGTCCACCCCTCTACCATTACCCGCTCCATCCGGCGGTATAAGAATTCCTATCAATGAACCGCTATTTTGTGATAGAATGGTGTTATGAATCAGACGGATACAATTGACGTTTCTCATATCAAGTTTACTTCGACAGTTTTTCCGACTGACGAGGATATGAAGCTGTGGCATTCCCTTTCTCCGGCAGAACAACAGGCCGTTATTATGCGCGATGTGGAGCAAGGGTTAAAAGGCCCGCCTGCATTAAAAGCCAGCAAAGCCGAGATCATTGGCGAAGTGCTGGACGAACTGAAGCATGGAATATGAGCTATCGGGGCTGGCGCGTTCCAATATCAAAGACATAGCCCGATATACGGTTCAATATTTTGATGAGGCGCAGGCCGACGAATATCTCGACGGCCTGTTTTACAGCTTTGATCTTCTGACCGATAATCCCAAGATGGGGCGCGTGATCCATAGTGATCAAAGTGGCAATTTACGGCGCTTCACCTATCGCTCTCACTTCGTGATTTATGAAATTCGTGAAAACGTGATCAGGATTGCAACGATCCGCAGCGTCCGCCAGGACTTACCGCAGCAATGGCGATAGGTCGTTTAGTCGGCAGGTTAATTCAGCAGCAACATCGTCAACAGTTTGCTTGACCATGCGCCGCCGGACTGATTGTTGGACGGCGGCGCGAATTTTTTGAATTGCCATAATATACCTAAAGCACTCAATAAACTTGTGTTTTAGGGTATAAATGTTTTTTGCTCCATACATTTATCCCAAAACCGGTGCTCACTTTTCGGGTGCATGGAGTATACATGGAACATTTTTCGCCTGATTTGAATCGCTCAACCAGCCATATGTGTTTGTTTTGGCGCGTATCCCGAAACCGGCACCCACTTTTGGGTGACACGCTCTAGTATTCCTCCACCAACATCACGCGGAGCACGCGATTGGTGCGGTTTACAGCGTGTTGCGCTTAATCAGAGCCGGAAAACACGCCAAATTCACGTGTTTTCCAGCGCTTATTTGAACCAAATAGAACGCAAAACGCTTTAGATCGGCGGGGTCTTCGCTTAGGTAATGGCTGTTTTCATCGTAGCAATCGACGACCCAGAATATGTCATGAATGCCACATTCGAACGCGCCAAAATCCAGTTCTTCTGTGTGTCACCTTGGGGTGCAAAGGCGTTGTAGATTTTTACGCCGTTCAAGATGCGCTCGCGTGTTTTACGATCAAGCAACCGGATGGCAGGCGAAAGAACAACTTGTCCGGTAAGCTGTGATTGCCGCAGCAGGTCATTCAAGGCGGCAATTTTCTGTGTTTGTTGGGTGTCTGTCGTCATCGTCTGCAATCATTTTAATATATAAATCAATTACCTGCCAGTAATAATGTTAGGCAATAGTGGCTGGCGCACACCGCCCGAGAAACTGCTCGGGCGGCGCAGGTGTTTAATTATGCGGCGTAAAATTTCTTGACCGCCTTCCATTGGTCGATGGCCGCAATACCGCCGCGCTTGGTGTAAACACCGAATGGAAAAGCCATATAGCGCGGTTGCCATGTACCATCCTTGGCCTTTTTGCTTCCCTGTCGCGCTATGGCGCTCCTCGCCTCTTGTTTGCTTCCCGCTCGCGCTGTGGCGCTCCCCGCCTCTTGTTTACCACCCTCACGGGTTCCATCCAGATAATCAGCAATGATTTTCTTCTGCACCTTGGCAGTAGCAGAGATATTACCGTCCGCAACCCGCTTGCCGCCAATATGTTTGAGGCAAGCATTGATCGCTTCCTTGTCGCGGAAAAGATCGAAGAATGTCTGGTCTGGTTGCCAATGATCGGCCATATCCACACTCAACATATTGCCTAGCACTTCCACCATGGCGCTTCCCGCCGGTAATGTTTCGGCGACGACAAATGTCAGGATTGTGTTTACGCTGGCATCATCCAATTCAATCAGCTTGGCAAAGATGGCATGAAGATCATGGGACTTTCCCCAGTCGTCCTTGCGGTAAACAAGCGTATCTTCAGCGACATCTTCCATACCAAGACACTTCGTGCCAAGACACTTCGTGCCGAGCAAGCCACGAATGCGTTCGCGTTCTTCGCTGAATGTTGCTTCGGCCTTGTTGGTGGCAAGACTGTCCTTAATCGCGTCTGTGTTGGCTTTCTGCGGGTCGGCCTGAACCTGCCAAAGCTCTGACCCTGCAATCATCTGTGCCACCGCAAGCCTCAAGGCAATATCGCCATGATTAAGCAATTCGGTACGCACCGCACTATGACGATGTAACCCAAGATAATTCTGCATGGCCTTGGTCAGTTCGGGACGTTCTGCCTTTTCCTCAACGGTTTCACCGTTTGCCACTTTTTCCAATCGCTGTGCATCTTTTTTGGTGATATAGCCCTCGTGGAAAGTTACTTCGCCATCATTGGCAATCTGAACAAAAACCTTGGCGCCATCCTTCTTGGCTGTCTTGGTATGTTCCCATGATGGCCAGTGCTCGCCAACATCAAGCAGAATAATATCGCTCCAACCATTGGCCTCATAGCGCTCTTTGGCCTCGGCAATGGCGATGTTCTGCAATTGCCAGAAGGCTTCACTGTCAGAAAAATAGCTTTCATCACCAAACAGATCAGACACGATACTGCCGTTGTATTCGGTAACATCAAACAGCGCATGGGTAACGCGAATATCGGCACCACCAAACAGCCAGCTTTTTAACGCATGGCCTTGGGGAGTATATTCATCTTCGCTATTATAGAGTGCCAGCCATGCCTTTTGTTGACGTTTGGTGGCCATGGTCAGAATACGAATAGTCTCACGGTGAATATCTTCATTGCGATACAATGTCAGAATGGGACTGATAAGATTGGCAATCGCCAAGCGTTGTTGCACCAGTCTTTGGGTTATGCCGAATTGACTGGCAATATCATCAACACTCTTGCCTTCTTTGACCAAGGCAGAAAATGCACGATATTGGTCAATCTCATCCATCGGTAATCGAGCGATGTTTTCAGCCAGTGATGCTTCAATAGCCTTGGCATCGTCACCCTCGTTCATGATAATGCAAGGTACGGGTTCAATCTCGCTTTCTTGCGATAATTTCACCAAAGCATGATAACGCCGCTGTCCTGCGACTACCTCATAGCCTTCGCAGTTGGGGCGCACCAGAAGCGGTTGAATGATGCCCAATGAGCGAATGCTTGGTATCAAGTCATCAATATCCTTGCCGCCTTTCTTACGTACATTCAGATTGGTGGTTTTAAGTTGGTCAAGTTCAATATGTTGTAGTTTCATACTGTGTATGTTCATACGATGTATGTTCATGGGTTTTCTCCATTGGTTGTTGGGTACATAATTGCACCAGCGAAGCCAGCCGAGGTCACAAGTGACTGGCTTCTGTGTTGCAATCAGGCTATTTTTTCGTAGATGGCTTCGCCATTTGAAAACATGCCGATTTTTCGGTACTGCCCGAATGTTCGGTGAAATTTGGGCGCGATACGCCGAATAAAATTTTCTGCAAGCGGCTGTGCATCGACCTCAAAGCTGTGGGCGTTCATTATATAATCTTTCGGCACAAGCCAGAGGCTGGCCAGCCCGCAATATTGTGATACACCCAGATAACAAAGGCCGTTTTGCAGAATAGCGTGATCTTCGCGGTCAAGCCATTTGTCGCAATCGCTAAAGGAAGGCCAAAGGCTCTTTACGTATTCAGCCTCGCCTTCCAGCCAACCTTGAAAACTATCGCAATCATGCTCGCTCACATCTTGGTAGGCTGTTTCTTGCGCTTGGCTCGGTGTTGATATGGTTCTTGCCATGGTAAAATTCTCTTGTGTTGTCGGATGCCTCATTGCACCAGCGAAGCCAGCCAGAGTTGGCTTCTGTGTTGCAATCAGGCGGCGCGATAAATCAGGTTTTCACCGGCAATGGTGATTTCGCCATAATCAAAACCCAGATCACGGGCAATGGCGTCATAATCAATGTAGTATTGAAACGCTTCCGGCACTTCGCCGAACAGGCCATCTTCGACAAAGCGGACAGCCAGTTCCTTCATGCTGTCTTCTTCATAGATGTCGATCTCAAGCTGGTCGATATTGTCAGTTTGCAGGTCAAAGGAATAACCGCATTCGCCAACCGCGATGATAAAACGGATTTTCTCGTGGTCTTCCCATTCTTCTGTACATTCAAGAAACTTTGCAAAATTGACTTGGTTGATGCCAATTGCTTTGGCCAGTTCGCAATCAATCAATTCACCGTCGATGAATTGCAGTTCAAATTCCTTGACGGGTTGGCCGTAGTTGTTTTTCAATGCGGCTACATTCTTGTCGTATTCTTCAACGGTTCTGAAATAAAAGCCTTCTGCGGCAATATCGTAGGGTTGGGCGTATAATAATATGGTCATGGTTTCCTCGCTTTGCCAAATGGCTGTTGATGGTTTCAAACAACGCGAGAATTCTTTTCCACTACCCCGCGCATGAACCCTTGCCTAGCGGCGAGCGTCCAAAACCCCGTCGCGGACACATCGTGTCGGCGACAACAAAAAAAACCGCCACAAACCCTTTGTGGCGACTATGATTTGGACGGTTGTGCACTGGCTTTTCAATTATCAATCCCTTTTGTGGGGGACCGTTTAGCGGCTTCCCCATTCTGTCATGCCTGTTCCCGAAAAGTGGGAACCGGTTTTCGGGCAAGAACAGGCATCGAAAGGATGGTTGGAACCGCTTACGGGTAAAAGTGATTGAAAATTTCAAAGACTGTGCAAAGCTGGTTTTAGGGTTCCAAGCGCGTGCCCTACGCGCTTTAAAACAAGCGGCGGCACCTGTCTTTGATGGGGGCCGCCTCAAAATGATTTTCTGTCAGGGATAGTGACCCGAATGGGCCGAAACCACTTTTTTTATCCCTGTCGTGCCCGGGGCACTCCTCGCCTCTTGTTTTACCCCTGTCGTGCCCGGGGCACTCCTCGCCTCTTATTTGGTTCGGTTGGCCTTAATGAGGAACGAATTTAGGCCAATAAAGCCCGCCCGGACAGCCGGACCAGGTAGAATAAGGGATGGTTCGAATAAATGGAGGCAGCTGATACGCCTCCTGCTCACCCGGTTGCGCGATCCCGACCAACCTCGGGTGGCCGGAGAACGGATTGTCGATGACATTGACCAACTGCCCCACTTGAGAACCTCTAAAAACCCCAATTTTGGCCGATTGCCGCGTCAACGCGCTTTCTGCGATCCTCAAATATCAGCAGTATTCTGCGGTTCTCGAAAACCCGCTTCCTGGCACTCGACTCAAACTTAGCGTTTTTAGAGGTCCCCACCTGTCTCTCCTCGTTATAATTACTGGGCGTAGAATAAAACTGGCAGATGCCGCAATTTTACCATACTGGGGCTCATCTTGAGCGGCCAGAGGATCGCTAGTGGAATGAATTTAACATTTGAGTTCGATTTGCGGCTTCGTCGTTAGTCAAATGTCAAATTTAAAAATTCCACTAGATTCAATATCTTGCTAGTGGTTCTTTTGATTCCAACATTTGCAAACCACAGTGTTGCAACGGGACGCAAATGTTGGAATCGATCCACTAGTACAAAAAAAAAGTCAGAGACAATTGTTCGTTCTTACGGTCTTTAGCGCTGGGGATGGGTGCTGTACCAATTTTTCGAGTGTCGCGATGCAAAATGATAACAATGAAAAGGCTGACGAAGCGTCAGAATTGTTTGATCGGTATGCAACCGAGCACATTCGCTCTCCACACTACCGCGTCGAAGAAGACACCGATACGGGCGCGCTATTTAGCCCATCGTTGAACTCTTTTGTCGAACGTACTCTTTGGTCGAGTGAGGCAAAAAACATTAGCGGGCAATCTTTTCGTATGGCAGCCGGCTATCTAGAATCTTATTCACCAAATGCCTTTGCTGACCAATTCGAAAGTCATTTCATACTCGGCATGCATGTCGCTCTGCACGGTGCTATCGAGGAATTTTCGGCTTTCTGCTTTACGCAGGCTCGGTTCTTTCCCGAGATTGGCGATCCGGGCATGGAACACTCGCCGGAACCTCTAAATGACTATCCGCCGGGCCTCTGGCTGATCGGGTTCACGCGGTTAGGTGGACGGGTTACGCCTGAGCACGCCGAACACGTCATTCCACAATGCCCGGTTCGCGTTGCGTTTGCGCGTTACCTCGCCTTGCTCATGAGCCGGGCGGCGTGGATGCACGAGTTCTCACACGCAATTCTTGGGCACATCGGATATGTGCGCAAACGGCGGATCGCGCTTCGATTGTGCGAAATAGCCGAGCCTCTGCCTATTATTGGCCGGATCAAGCCGCCGGTTATGACCACAGCGCAATGCGCGCGCGTATTGCAGGCTCTTGAATTCGATGCCGATCAGTCGTCCTTTTGGGCGTGCACGCGGATTCAGACTGACGGGCTTGAGAATATTGAAGGAATTCGCGCCCTAGACCTTCGGCTTCGTTTGAAGCTCGCGCTGTTTGCGAGCTATGCCATGAGTTGGCTTTTCGAAGCGTTTCAAGCATATCTCGGCAGCAGTGATGAGCCGAGCCATCCGCCACCCTATTTACGCCTTCATCATCTATTTCGGATCGGAGCCTCGAACCTTGATCCGCTTGTCGCAAACTATGCTGGACTCAATCAGGAGGCGATCTACGCATTTGATGCCATCCAGTGCGCGATCCAGCCGAAATACGCTGCATCGAAATTGTATGAGGATATTGAGAATCCGCAACTCCAGGCCGAGTTGACGCGCTACGCTGACGAGATAGAAACCCTACGGCCTATGCTTGATCGCCATGCATATTTCACCGGCCCCGACCGGCCCGTGACGCTTATGACGTGACTATGATCGAGCACCTATAAATAAGGACATTTTCGGCGAGGGATGAGAGTGTTTTCGCGAGTTCGTCGAGATCGCAATCTGCGATGCTTATCCCCGGAACCCTGCCATCAAGGATCGCGAGAAAATTGCGGCCGGGAGCGAACACGAAAACAAAACGGTGCTTGCCAGGATCGGTTTCCTCGCATAGCGCGTCGCCAAACCCTTGGCCTTCAGGTGGTGGCACAATGATCGTGCCAGGCGCCGGTATTGAAACAAAAGACATCCGCTCTGCCGGTTCCAAAAGATACCAATGATGACGATAACTCATAAGGATCGCCAGGAACCCCGAACGCGAACAATGTAATTTAAAGCGAAACCTCTCGCCGAGCCTCACCGTGCCAAGCTCGCGGGGCTCAGCACGGGTCAGCGCAATTAGACTTCTTGGTTCGTCAGGCGCCGGCAACAGATCGATGTTAGAAAATATGCCAACCCGCCGGATGTAATCTTCCCACCGGATTTGCCGCTCCGCGTCGTCTGTTTCGTCCAATCGCAATCTCAGGACAGCGTCTTCGGCCGCCTCAGCCTCGGCTCGATTGTAGGTCAAAACCCACTCGAACAATCGTGCCGCGCGCGGCCTACCCATAGCGCCCTTCCGGCAATTTTCCTCATAACCATCGCCAAGACCGTGGTCGGGGCCGAACGCCTCGCGCCAAACGTCTGGCCAGTCAATCTCGCGCGCTCGGCGGATACGGTCCAGGGCGGCAAATAGACAACGGCGCTCGGCGTTTGTTGTCTGGCGCCAATCAACGATCCAGGCCGCTTTCATAGGCACGCTCGCTTCTCCCGTCGGTAATTCATTACTGAATTCTTGCCCTGGCAGTAACACAGCCAATTAGGGCTTTGTGACATTTGGTACCGGCACAGCACATCTAACTTCAGGCAGCCAGGTAAATGTCCAGCAAGAATAATTTTGAAAACGAATTGGGCCATAGCGCGAGAACTATCGCGGCTCCGGTGCGTGGAAACAACACGAACTCAGAACTTAAATCGATCCTACGACCTGATTACCGCGAGCACCGCTACCCACCTCACCGCCACCAATCAAAAGGATGATCGCCATGACGCCGATTGATCGCACGAGGACACTGCCCATTGATCCGGCTCAAAACCCGCCGGGCAAAGTGGCCAAAAAACAGATACCGCCCTATTACCGTATGATCCTTGTCATCCTTCCCGTCTTTGCCGGCGGCTTGGCGATTTGGGCGATGCTCAACCTGCAAAGTGGCAGCGGGTTTTCCGATATCGCCAAAGCTGTGATGGTCGGTGTGGTTGTGGGGTTGGTCTCCTACTGCATCAACCGCTTTGCCGTCGACTGGGGAACGGAGCTTGCGGCCTCCGGAATTGTCAGCGCCGGTATATTCAGTGTGCTGTCGATGCTGGCGGTAGGCGCCTGTTTGTGGGCCTTTACCTATGCCGGTATTGTCTTGGGCGATGTGCGCTATCTGCAACTGGACAATTATGGACGGGCGCTGGTTCTTTATATCGAAGCACAAAACAAACAGGCATCGAAGTCCAAACGTATCGTGCCGGTCATCCGCGCGGCGAAAGATGATTTATTTCATCATGGCGAATGTGAGGCACGGACTTCATGTTTGTCGGGTCGTGGCAATGGCGGGCGCGGTCCTATTACAAGGGTATTGGAGGAAAAGGCCGCACGCGGCGGTGATATCGCCAAACAGGTGGAAGAAGGTGCGCAGCTTCATGCCGCAACCATTGCCAGGATCAACAAACTGGTTGGCGACTACCAAACGGTTTTAGACCGAGGCGATCAATCTATCGCCAAACGCCGCCAGGAACTGGTCAGGATTGATGCCCACATCGGTCAGGCGATAACAGCGCTTCATGAGGCGATGCCTGTTACACTTTTATCTGCTTATGGCGGGGAATTGAAATCAGGTGTCAATATTCCTGGTCGTGCGAAGACAACACAGGCGGTCAACCGGCTTTTGGCAAAACATGGCACGGCCATTACTACCGTTCTTGCCACGCTTGATATCGTTGACACCAAAAGACCGCAGTTTCCGGCCAAGGCGGGGATTACCACGACCTTTGCCTTTATCGGCAATTTCATTGCGGTGGCAGGCGTCATCTGGGTGGCGGAAGGCATCTTTCCGCTGGCGTTGTGGCTCTACACCTTCTGGTTCTTAATCCGCCTGCAGGATCAGGCCGCTCAATACTCTCAATCCACACAATCAGCTGTGGCCACTGCGGCCAGGGCAACGCTCAACGGTGCTGGGCGTGGTAATTGCGGCCAGACTTCAGGTAACCGTAAGCGCCGGCAAGCGAAAAATACCCGTAAAAATCTAAACGGTGGCCGCCATGCCAATTGATGCTGGCGGATTGCCGCTTGGCGGGGGACTGGCGTTTGGCGTTCTTGTTTATGGCGCTGCGGCGTTCTTTGTGGCCGGGCCGGTTATTGGCGCAAGATTAGTGGAGCGCTCGAATTGGGATGGCCAATGCCAGGCCTTGATCAGCGCGCAACTGGCGCTGGAAAAGCCTGAACCGGTGTTTACACCAAAGCTCGATTGCCAATCGACGCTTGGGGCGTTGTTTCCAGGCATGGAGGCGGTATGCCGCAACCATGGTAATCCAGAATTCAAGCTGCCGATGCTGGATCAGTTGAACAACATTCAACGGCAAAGAAATGAATTGCAGGAAAGGCGTTTGTCTTTTGCGGTATCGCAGTCGGCATCGCAATGTTCATGCGCTGTATCGCTGGCGATTGAGCGTAACCGCACACCGCTTGCGCTTTATGCCGGCTCGATCAGGCTGATCAGCTCTGCCGCACTCAAGAACAATCTGAAGCCTGAATTGATCAGCGCGCTGAATGCGCCGCGCTGTGCTGCAAAAGGTGGCAGCAAATGACCGTCGCGATAATTGGCACCATCACCGTAACCGACAAGGCGGTCTCGACCCACCGGGATAGCTATTTGCTCGACAGGATTTCTGTCGTCTCAGTGCGCCGGGTGTTTCTGCCCAGTTCAATCCTGACCGTCACCGGACTTGCCACTTTCTGCGCGGCGTTTTCCGATTTGCTCTATCCAGCCGAAATTCTTGCCATGGCTGGCATTTGTGCCCTGACCCTGATTGCCGGAACTCAAGTGGGGCAATTGAAACTGCTGTCCCGTGAGTTGAGCGGCAATGAGCTTGGGGATGTGATCTGGGGTCGCTATGCGGCGCTCAATGCGGTGCGGTTGCAGATTGCCGGAAAACTGCAAGACCCCCACGGGGGAAAAGTCACATGAAAACCTTCAAGCCTTCCAAAAGCGCCATTGTCGCTATTAACGCAAAGCTGGCCTACGCGGTTATTCTTGGGGTGGTTTCCTACGGGATCTGGCCAACCAACGCCAAGTGGTACGGCTTTGGCCTGTTGAGCGTTTTTACAGGCATGGCCGCTGTTGCCCTTGCCATCAATGCACTTCGGCAAATCACCGACATCCGTGAATTCGAAGGTGACCAGAAAGAATTCCTGGCCAAGGGCAATGAGGTCAAATCCTCCACGCTCCCTACAGAAGATTTTCTGACGGAAAAGGGCGTGATCAAAGATGCCAAATGACCTCACCTTGCCTTTGGGGTTGATGGACAGCGGTAAACTTGTTGTCGATCCCTTTCCCAATCTATCGCGTCTGGTGGTTGGCCCAAGCGGAGCGTGGAAGACGACCACCACCGTCACGACAACCAATCAGGCACTTATTGCCTACCCCGATGTGGCGGTGAAAACCGTCGATCATAAGGACGGGGAGGTCTATGCCCAGTTCCGCCCGGTGGCCAAGAAATATGATAGGATATTCGGCTGTATTGATGACATGGGCGTTTACGGCTTCGACAATGAAGACCGACTGGAAGTGAACGCTCTTGGCGCGGTTATTTCGGCTGCAAAACACAGCCCCGAAACCCTTACATTCACCATCAATAACACAACGCTGAACATTATCCCCGAAGTGAATGACGGCGGTCGCAATTGGCATTTTAGAGAATCGCCGCGACAAAAAATACATCTTGGCATTCTGGGCGGCTTGGAATTTCTCGGCGATCACCTGACCCCCGGTGTTCTTTATGAAACCATGGCCGATCCAACCACATGGCGGCTGATGCGGGAGAACGCCATCCATGAAGGTTCTCCGGCCCTAAAGGCCCGTGCGCAACTATCCCTTGATATGGAGGACCGGGAACCGGAATCCTATTTCAAACATATGCAGGCGGCCTTGACGCCATTGCAGATTTACGAGCCAGGATCGGTGCTCAACAAAGCCGGTGCGAGCGCTACCATCACCCATGAAGAATTGTGTCGCGATGGTTGGATGATCTTTGATGTGCTGCCGCAACGCCACGCCAAACAGGTTGGCGTTCATGCAGCCCTGCATCAGCAATCCTTCATGGACGCCCAAATGTCCGGGCGCGGCGGTCGGCTGATTAATGTCATCGACGAAATGTGCAACAGCCCGCAAAAATACAGCGTCGATCTGGTGACAATACAAAGAAGTTACCAGACCTCCAGCATTTACATCACGCAGACACTTTTGGACATCGAGCGGCAATACGGCAAGCAGGAATTGGCCGTGTTGATGGATAATTGCGCGGTCATTCAATACCTCGCGATCAGTCCTGACGATGCTGAAAAAATCTCCAAACTGATGGGAGAGGAAATCACCGTTTCCCAATCGCTGAACATCAATCCCAAACAGCTTGGTATCTGCGGTAGTCTCAGTACCGGCAAACAGCCGGTGATGACACCGACCGAGTTGGTCAATCTCGATCCGGCCTATCAGCTTTTGTTTATCAAGGGTTTTGGCTGGCTCAAGTGCCGCAAGCTGCGACAAAACCAGATCGCGCCGACTTGCTTTGACCTTGGACCAAACCCTCTGGAAGACAATCAGGTTCTGCCGCCCGATCCGAAAGTGACATTGCCAACCAGCCCCCCAGCAAACATTGGAGTCATCCAATGAGAGTGATGCGCTTCTTGTGGTGGATTTTCATTCCGGCGGCGGTCTATCTGACCTATCTGGTTTTCGGGCTTCCGCATTTTATCTGGTCCTATTCCTGGGTTGATGAAGGCCAGGGCTACGATCCCTGGGCCAATCGTACCTACACGCGCTGTACCTTCATCGGTCCCAATGGGTCGTTCACCACCATTCCTACAAACGGCCGCTGTAGCTGGATCATCTTCCGCAAAGATCATCAAGATGGGGGAGGCCGTGCAAACGGATAACGCCATGACCACAGACAATCTCAAGAAAATCAATTTGGCACTGCAACTCAAGCAACTGCGCCGTAACGGTCGTGCCTTGCTGAAAGGTCAGGAGAAAAAGGACTTTATTCGGATCAAGGATAAACATGATCGCCAGCGCACGACGAGCGAGCAACTCTACGCCCACGAATATAAAACCCGTGTTCAGATCGCCTATCGCCGCCTACTCAACCGGGCTGGCGCAAAAACGCCGGAATTAAAACCGCGTACCTTCGGCATTGACCGTTTCAACAAACATGATCTGGGCCGCCAGGCTCAACTCAACGTCCGCCTCGATCATCAGCAATCGATGGATCGGCTGGACGGTCAGGAGATGAAAGACAGCAGGTCTTTCCTCGAAAAATCATCCCAGCGCAAAAAATACTTTGAGAGTTTCAAGCAAACGACAGAACGGCGAAAAACGCAATCGCGGCGTGAAAGCCCTGAGCGCCGCCGGGCCCAATCCATGAGTGATTGAGTAACTGAGTGATGACCCCAAGCAACCTCAAACAAGAGGCGGGGAGCGCGCAAGCGCGACAGGGAAACCAAAAGGAGAAAACCGATGAATGTCCTATACAACCCTGATGAAATGAAACGCATTGGTGAGGCCCGCGAAAGCTTTTCTGGACGACTGCTTTCCGAGCGCCAGTTTGGTGATGCCATGGCGATTACAGGCATTATCGAGCGCCGGATCAAGGAAACCGGTGCTTTCAAAGATTGCCTCAATGATTTTGCCAATGCCTATGCCCGCACCGAGCGTTTCGACATCATGAAGGCGGACTCCACCCTTCGTGATCTGTTCAAAACCCGCACCGGCGTCACCATGAACCAGATGCGTGAGGCCTTGACGGAAAACGAACAGAAGCTGTTTGACAGCGAAAAGGGACTTGTAAAGGGTCTGGCAAAGGCCAAGAAGCAGAAAGTCACCCGGGCAGTAAACGAAGTGGGGAAAATGGTGGAAGAGGGAAACAAGATGACCTTCCATCGCGCCTATGCTCACCAAGCTGGTGAGTTGGCCATAGAACTCAATGTCACGGATACCGGCGCCAAGAAGCTGATGGCTGAAACCTTCAAGGATACCGAAGGCCGCGAATTGCGCGAATGGGGCAAGGAACTGGATGAAAAATATTTCCGTCCGCAAATTGATGCCGAACAAAAACAACGGCGCGAAGCAAAATCCTATTCCCGCTCCCGCCAGCCTTCGCAAGCATGAGGATCGGCAAGTGGGGTTCTTCTTCACCAAAAACCCCATGACGAAACCAGCACCGGGCAATCGATGGCAATTACCAACCCTGGTTCATGTCCGGCCTGCCGCAAACAATTCAAACAGGAGGATGGGACGGTGATTGCGCAAACCAATTCTAGGCTGGCAAAGTCTGGGTTGGCAAAGTCTGGGCAAGCGAGGCTTGTCACCAAGCGTTGGAGTAGCTTCGTCGCGCTATCTCTTTATTTATGCGTGTCATTTTTTCCAAAACCGGTACCCACTTTTGGGTGACGCGCACTAGAATAAATATCAACGCCACAGCCAGCGAACCAGTCTATGAGCATGATCTCCTGATGTTTTTTTGACAAGCAGCGAATGTAAAAAACAGCGGCTGGCCTCTTGCGAGATCGCGACCGTACAAAGAGGTTGCACTCATATTATTACTGAAACACCCGGAAATACGAAAGAATAGTACGCCGTTTTTACTTGCAATACTAGGAATATATGCCTAAAGTGTTCTCTTTTTATTCGAACGAGAAAAAAAGGAGATCAAAACACCAAACCGGAGATTGAACGTGGACAATGGCATAAAAGACACCGAATCAAAACAACCATCCACGGATACCGAGATTGCCGCTTCGGCCCGTCCGGCGCTGACCATCGATTGGGAGCTATACCTTGGTTACCTGGAGAATAGTGATCTCTCCTATGACCAAAAAATCGAATTTGTTAGAACGCTTTGGAGCATACAAGTCGCGTGGGTCGATCTAGGACTTGGGTTGCACCCCGTCCAGCAGGCAGTAGACGCCAACCGTGACCCAAACCAGAACTTCATCCAGAACGATGGCGCCTGTGGGCAGAATCCAGAAATTGGCGAGTTTATCGCCGCGACAACACCCGATGTGTTAGACTTCAATGACAAGTCCAGGTCACAACCAGCAAAGAGCAATGATAGGTCATCCGGCCCGTCGCAGGGAGGGAGTCAATCATGAAACAAGATAAGGAAACATTTTCAAAACCGGATGCGGCGCTGATTTACTGTCGTGTATCCAGCAAGAAACAGGAAGACGAGGGCTCGGGTCTTGATAGTCAGGAACACCGCTGCCGCGAAAGAGCGCTGCAACTTGGTTGTGACGTCGAAGCGATATTCCCTGATACCATCACCGGGGAAGGCGATTTCATGAAGCGGCCAGGCATGGTGGCGCTTCTCGCTTATCTTGAGGCCCAGACTGAGAAAACCCCCAAAAAAACATATGTGGTGATCTTCGATGATCTCAAGCGTTTTGCCCGCGATGTGGAGTTTTACCGCAAACTGCGCCGGTTACTAAAACAGCGTGGCGCCTTGGTTGATTGTCTTAACTTCAAAATCGAAGATACGCCGGAAGGTAAATTCATCGAAACCATCATCGCAGCTCAAGGCGAACTGGAGCGTGAACAAAATGGACGGCAGGTGCTTCAAAAGATGAAGGCGCGTGTTGAACAAGGCTTTTGGGTGTTTCGCGCGCCCAAGGGGTATAAGTACACCGATGCAAATGGCGGTGGCAAGGAACTCGTGACCGACGAGCCTTTGGCGTCAATCGTGACAGAGGCATTTGAGGGGTACGCTTGTGGCCGGTTGGAAAGTCAGGCCGAGGTCAGGCGGTATTTGCAATCAGAGCCGGAATTCCCGAAAAACAAAAGCGGCGAAGTTCTCCAACAGCGGGTTGCCGAATTGCTGACGCAGCCAATCTATGCCGGTTATCTTACCCACAAGCGATGGGGTATTCATTGGCTGAAAGCGCGCCATGCGCCTTTGGTGTCGTTAGAAACCTATGAAAAAGTACAGGAACGCCGCAAGGGCATGGCAAAGGCGCCGGCCCGGAAAAATCTCAATGAAGACTTTCCAATGCGTGGATTTGTGCTCTGCAATGATTGCCAAAATCCGCTTACCTCTTGCTGGTCGAAGGGCAAACGAAAACAGTATCCATACTATCTGTGCGACACCAGGGGCTGCGACAGCTATCGCAAGTCAATCCGCCGCGAGGTAATCGAGGGCGAGTTTGCCGATATAGTGCGTTCTTTGCAACCAGCCAGAGACTTGATTGAATTGGCAAGGACCATGTTCAAACAAGCATGGAACCAGCGCACCGCACAAGCTGAGGCACGTATTACGACGCTCAGCCAGGAAGCCAGGGCAAACGAAAAACGGATTGAAGAACTGTTGGAACGCATTCTATCGGCCTCCAATGCAACGGTTATCGCTGCCTATGAAGGCAAGATTGAAACCTTGGAGCATCAAAACCGCATCATCGCCGACAAACTGCAAAATAGCGTGGTTCCCAGTAACCGGTTTGAAGAAATTATCGAACACTCCCTGCAATTCCTCGCAAACCCCTGGAATCTATGGGCTTGCGGCCACTATCACATGAAAAGACTGGTGCTCAGACTGGCCTTTTCTGAGCCGATAGCCTACTGCCGAAATGAGGGTTATCGAACACCAAAAACCTCCTTACCTTTCAAGGTGTTAGAGAGTGTTCGTGCCGGAAAGTCCGATTTGGTGCGGGTGGAGGGACTTGAACCCCCACGCCTTGCGGCACCAGAACCTAAATCTGGCGTGTCTGCCAATTTCACCACACCCGCGGATTGTCACTTTCGCGCAATCCAGGCGCCTTAATAACACCACGCTGGCGCCGTTCAAGCGCAATGTCGCGGCATAACTGATACATTGACAGCCAGCCAGCCATCGCGGCACATGGCGTGCAGGAACTTCCGTTTCAAAAAGAGAAATCCGATGCCGCCAGTTTCCAGCTTCTTCGCAGTCAATATTGCCCGCAATGTCGCCCATGTGCGCATGAACAAGCCAGACAAAGCCAATTCCATGACCCCGGATTTTTGGCTCGACCTGCCGCGTATTATCGGGGAACTTGGGGAAGATCGGGCGGTGCGGGCCGTGGTCTTGTCTGGCGAGGGCCGGCATTTTACCGGCGGCATGGATCTGGCGACCTTTGCCGACATCAATGCGCTAACCGAGCAAGAGCCCGGCCGGGCGGCATTTGCTCTGCGCCAATTGGTGATGAAATTGCAAAATACCTTCAGCGCGCTGGAAAACACCCACCTTCCGGTGATCGCCGCAATCCAGGGCGCTTGCCTTGGTGGCGGCATCGACATGATTACCGCCTGTGACATCCGCCTTGCGGCCGCCGATGCCTATTTCTCGATCGAGGAAATTAATATCGGCATGACCGCCGATGTCGGCACCCTACAACGGCTGCCGAAATTGATCGCCCCCGGCATCGTGCGCGAACTCGCCATGACCGGGCGCCGATTTTCGGTCGCCGAAGCGCTGCAATGGGGCTTAGTCAACCGCACCTTTGATGACCGCGCGGCGACGATTACCGCAGCGCTGGAAATGGCCGGTGAAATCGCCGCCAAATCTCCGCTGGCGATCGCTGGCATCAAGCAGACACTCAACTATGCCCGCGATCATGCGGTTGCCGAGGGCCTGGATCAGATCGCCACCTGGAACGGCGGCATGCTGCGGCGCGAAGATTTGCAAGAGGCAATCACCTCCCGCATGGCTAAGAAACAGGGCGTGTTCAACGATTTATTAAAGGCGGTGTGAAGGCGCAGAATTTCGTTGTGGGCAAAAAGAATAGTGCCACCGACCACCGTGCAATACAGGTTTGGTCATGACCAAACCCATTCCAACATTGTTTACCGATGCTGAGTTCGAGCAGGCCCG
This sequence comes from Rhizobiaceae bacterium, assembly GCA_965248715.1. Lineage (GTDB taxonomy): Bacteria > Pseudomonadota > Alphaproteobacteria > Rhizobiales > Rhizobiaceae > CBDFKB01. The sequence continues at coordinate 1,098,656 of CBDFKB010000008.1, read as the reverse complement.
CGCCATCGTCTATGAAACCATAACGCCGACGCTCCAGCACGCTTGGCCGCTTTTGCAGGAGGCGCTCGGCTTTCAATGCTGGATCAAGCATGAAAACCACACGCCGATCGGCACCTTTATGCCAACGGTGGCTAATATTGGCCGATTTGACCGAAGTTGACCTGGCTACCGCCCGAATGTGATCCCCTGTCATTCGGCCGGCACATGGCCCCTCCCCGGCAGGCCGGGCATGCCGGCTTGGGTTGGGTTGCGGTTGACAAAATCGGCCTTTAAAGCGGTCGAGCCAAGGCGCGAGCCATCATGGCTCCAGCCCGGCGGCATAAACAGGTATTTCAGCCGCTCACCCATAGTCAGGCCGGGTTTCAGCGCGTCGCGAAACATATCGAACCATTCGTGAAACGCCACTTTGAACGGATTGAACGTGCCGATATTCTTGATGATGCCATAGCGCGGCATGTCTTCTTCCAGTTCCGGTACGAAGGAACCAAACATCTTGTCCCAGATGATCAGCACGCCGGCATAATTAGCGTCGAGATAGCGCGGATTGGTGGCGTGATGCACCCGGTGGTGCGACGGCGTGTTCATCACCAATTCGAACCAGGAAGGCATCTTGCGGATCGCTTCGGTGTGGATCCAGAATTGGTAGACCAGATTAAAACCGTAGGTAAAAACGATGATCGCCGGGTGAAAGCCGAGCAGCACCAAGGGTGCGCGCAATACAAACATGCCGGTCAAGGGGCCGGTCCACGATTGGCGCAAGGCAGTCGACAGATTGTAGTGCTGGCTGGTGTGGTGATTGACATGTTCGGCCCACACCCAACGGCAGCGGTGAGCGATGCGGTGGTACCAATAATACCGCAGATCATCGAGCAGGAAAGCGGCAACCAATACCCACCAGGCAAAGCCAAGCGTGGTTAGCGCGAATTGATATAGCCAGGTCAAGAACCCATAGGCGATGAAGCCGAATGCCAGGCCAGACACCACATTGCCGACCCCCATCATCAAACTGGTCAGCGTGTCGCGGGTCTCGAACTCACCCTTGGCGCCGCGAAACCGCACCAGTAGCAATTCAAACAAGATGGCAATGATAAAGAACGGGATTGCCAGATCGGTGACCGAAGGAAAATCCGGGACAGGGGTCATGCTGCTACTTGCTCCTTAACCGCATTCAGCGCCGCCTGCGCCGCGTCGGCGGTGGCCAGATCGGCAAACCGGTAGTGGGCGCGGCCATGGGTGAAATCGGCAAACCCAACCGCAACCTCAAGGTCCGAATTGCGTTCGACCTTGATTACCGCATTTGCGGCCAGCCGGCGGGTAATGAATTTCGAACCCAGCGCCTCGACCAACCCGACTTCCGCTTTGCCGATCAACAATGCTGCCTGGCGATCGGCAGTGATTAACACCTGGTCGAAATTGGCGCCTGGAAAGTCGAAGCGGTAGCGCTCAAGTGCCTGGCCTTCACCACCAAGCCGGGCCGGGCGCGACAGGCCGAGCCAGTACACGGCCAGCACGACCAACGAGACCCCAACTACGACCAACGGAACCAAAATTTGCAGCGACATGTTTTCTTCCGTTTACGTTAACGGAGTGTTGGTGATCGGTATCGCAATCCAGGACTGAATGCAATGTCACGGTAAATTGGCTCTACCGCCCCCGCACATACTTTCCTTGTCCCGGCAAACGCGATATCTGCAGTTGGCAAGCCACACGCCACACCAACTGGGTGCCAAAGGGAATATTGCTACTATGCCGCAACCATCCGCAAACCGGCAAGCATTTCCGTTCTGGGCAAATGAGCGCACGGTGGCGCTCCTAATTGTTGCTTATCTGGCGCTGCATTTCATGCTCCGAATGGCAATGTGGCCGGCGCTCGGCATCGACGATGCCGAGCAGGCGATGTTTGCCCAACAATTTGAATGGTCGTACCGGTTTCGCGCGCCACCATTGTTTACCTGGATGTTGCTGGTATTGCAGCCGGTTACCGGCCCAGGAATTTTGGCAATCAGCATCATCCGTTATGCCCTAATTGGGGTAACCCTGTGGTTTGCTTACTGTACTGCACGAATTTTGTTGCCAGATCCAAGGCTAGCGGCACTGGCAGTGTTTGCTTTTCCCGCCATATATGTATTCGGCTATTACAGTCACCACGATTTGACCCACACCACTGCCATGGTCGCGGCGCTATCTGTTGCCTGGTATCTTGGCTTGCGGCTGGTTGCTGGGGCAAATTGGCCCACCTATGCGCTGTTTGGCATCTCCGCAGGCCTGGGATTAATTGGCAAGTGGAATTTCGCAACCTTTCTAATTTGCGCGCTACTGGCCGCGCTTGCCACCAAACAAATTCGTCAAAATGTGCTGGGCCGGCCGGCAGTGTGGCTTATTCCAATTATGCTGTTGGCGATTGCCGGCCCAAGCATGTTTTCGACTGTTTATTGGGGAGTGGAAAAGCACGAAGGTTATGCCGAACTCTTTGGCGCCTACGAACAGTCGCTGATCCTTTCGCGCTTGCTCGCTGTCTTAGATCTCGCGATTGTGATTGCCATCTATACCTTGCCATTCCTCTTGGTCGCGGTCCCTGCATTTTGGTCAGATTTCCGCCGCGCCAACATTATCGCACTGTTTAATCCACAAACTACAATTGACGGCGACAGCAGGTTTGCCAAACAGCGCCGCTTTGCCGCGCTGACCACGATGATCGCGATCGGGTTCTATTTCCTCATCTCTGTTGCCACAGGTGCCAGTAAAATCGATGAGCGTTTGTTGCAACCGGCGCTGTTCGTGGTGCCGATCCTGTTTTTCACTTTGATTGGCGGGCCGAACCTGACCAACCACCGGCTATCGCAATTCGCCATGATCCTTGGCGCGATCGCTGCAATCGCCCTTGCCGCGCGGGTCGTGGTGTATTTGTACGAGAGCCGGCAATGCCAACAATGCAGAGCCCACTTGCCGTTCGAACTATTGGTTGATGAGATCAAGCGCGACGGCTTTTCCGGCGCTGGCACGATCGTAACCGGTTACCACCATATTGGCGGCAATTTTCGGCCATGGTTCCCCGATGTTCGCATCGTATCCACTTCCTATCCGCTACGCTATTGGCCGCCGGCAACCACACCTGCCGGCGATTGTCTTGCGGTGTGGATCAACCTCCACCACCCGCACCGGTTGGATGTGAAACGGGCAGAGCGGTTCGCAGAATTCGTCGACGAGGATCTTAATGGGGATCTTGGTGAGGCTACAATCGCACGTGAAGTCGAACTGCCGATACTCGGCGGCGGCCAAACACGATTGTTCAGCTATCGCATCGTCAAAGGCGGCACCGGCGACTGCCGTTAGTATCTAGCGCGTGCCACCCAAAAGTAGGTACCGGTTTTGGGAAAATGACACGCATAAACAAAGAGATAGCGCGACGAAGCTATTCCAACGCTTGGTGACAAGCTCTAGCAGTTTGTCGGATTTGTGAATCGCGAATAGCGCTCTATCTATTTGTTTTATCGCACAATTTTTCCAAAACCGGTGCCCACTTTTCAGATTGCGCTCTAGCTCTTCAAATGCCACTCAGTGCAGTTTTCAAAAGCCGGGCGTGAATTTCAAGCGCGCCGAGTCGAACCGGCTCGTCAAAGCACCTTGCGCCGGCTTTTGCCTGTCGGCGTAGTTGAGCGCACTGCACGCCAAGCGGCAAAAATAGCTCGCTCGCGCCGGCTTTAAGTGTGCCCAGCGCCGTGATCGCCCGTCCCACATGGTCAATGCCAAGGGCGCAGAGCTCGCGGACCAACCGGCCATCCAAATCGGCATTGCCGCCCGCCAACAAACCGCTTGCCGGGCCACCCGCCGCCCGCACCATGTCCATCGGTATGAACTGTTTGCCGGCGCTACGATGTTGTGGCAGTTCGCAAACCAACCGGCTGATGCCGATCGCCACGCCGGCATGTCCGCAAACATCGTCGAGCTCGCGGCGATCATCGATCCCGGTTATCAGCGCCGCCAATCGATACAACACGCTATTGGTGGCGCCAAGATACCCCTCCAACGCCACCACATCGGGCATTGGGTCGTTATAAAGATCGAATGCGCGGGCATCAATGTTGGCTAACAGCGGTTCGCGTGGCAAACGGTGCGTGTTGATGGTCGCCAGCACCGCCTCGGCCACCGGGTTACCCGTCCTATCACCGGCGCCTGCCCGCAACGCGTCGCGCCACCATTGTAGCCGCATTTCCCCAGCGATCGGCTCGGTCACCTTGGCGGAAATCGCGGCGATTTCGGCACTGAAGGCAAACAGCGCAAACAAGGCCGGCCGATTTTCTTGCGGCAGGTAAAGGGTTGCCAAATACCGCGCCAGGTCATGGTCACGTAGCGTTTCCATGCAATGGGGGATCGGATCGTTCATCGCCATCGGGCCTTGACGCGCACGATCACTCGACCGCCAGAAACGCCGCCGCCACCGCCCTGCCCTCAGCCAACAACACGTTGAAGGTTCTAACCGCAGCGCCGGTGTCCATGGAGTCCGCCATAATCGAATGGTCGCGGAACCGGGTTCGCAATAATCCGCGGATCGGTACCAATTGGTTACCGGAACCGATCAGCAACACTTCAATTTCACTGGCTTCGTTGAACACCCGCGCAAAGGCAGCAATAACAAGGTCTTCAGGCAACGCCACGTTCCAGCCATAGATTCCAGATGGCAAACACATTAGGGACCCGCGGTGAGACATATCGGCGAAGCGAAATCCGCCATTGCCATAGGCGTCAATCGGGGCGCGGCCGGGATAATGCGCCGCGCGTAGGCTCATCCCGGCGCCGGACTTTTTGTCCATATGCGCCTCCGCAACCTTGGCGCCGATTGCAATCTAAGCCGATTGCGGCGCGGTTCGATCATCGTTTTCACCGGCACCGGCCACCTGGCCGGGCCTAAGCTTGAACCAGATCAGCACCGGAGCGGCGATGAAAATAGACGAATAAGTGCCGACAAACACGCCGAAGATCATCGCGAAACTGAACGATCTCAGCACCTCGCCGCCGAAGAAGAATAGCGCAAGCAAAGCCAACAATGTGGTCACCGACGTTAAAATTGTCCGTGACAGCATCTGGTTGATCGACATGTTGAGCAGGTCCGGAATAGCCATCTTCTTGTATTTTCTTAAGTTTTCGCGAATCCGATCATAGACCACCACCGTATCGTTGAGCGAATAGCCAACGATCGTCAAAATCGCTGCGATCGTCGACAGATTAAATTCCAACTGCAACACTGAGAATATGCCGATCGTCAACACCACATCGTGCAACGTCGCCACCACGGCACCGACAGAAAACTGCCATTCGAAACGGATCCAGATATAGACCATGATCGCCAGCAGGGCAGAAATCACCGCGATCAGGCCCGCTTGGGCTAATTCGCCCGATACCGTCGGCCCGACCACCTCAACCCGGCGAAACTCATAGGTATCTTCTAATTCGGCCCGCACCTTAGCCACTACCCCTTGCTCGGCATGGTCACCCAAATCCTGTGCTTCGACCCGGATCAAAATGTCACGCGGCGAGCCGAATTGCTGGATTTGCACATCACCGAGGTTGAGGTCACCTAACCTGGAGCGCATCAGCACCACATCGGCCGATTGTTCATCACGGGTCTGCAATTCCATCAGCGTGCCGCCTTTGAAATCAATGCCGTAATTAAGGCTTACTGCGAAGAATAACACCACCGAGGCCGCCACCGCGATCGCCGAGGCTGGAAAAGCGAAGAACCGGCCTTGCATAAAGCCGATCGTGGTGGCCTCCGGTACAAACGACAATAGCCGTCGCGGCAGTTCTTTGGGTTTGTGATATCGCACCCAACTTGCCACCATCAACCGGGTGAAGGTGTATGCGGTAAATAGGGTGGTGACGATGCCGATAGCCAAGGTTACGGCAAATCCACGTACTGGCCCGGAACCCAGATAAAACAGGATCACTGCGGCAATCAGGGTTGTGATGTTGGCATCAAGAATGGTAGCGAGCGCCTGTTTAAATCCGGAATCGAAAGCCTGAATCAGGCTGCGGCCGGCGCGGCGCTCCTCGCGAATTCTTTCGTAAATCAACACGTTGGCGTCGACCGCCATGCCCATGGTGAGCACGATCCCGGCAATCCCGGGCAAGGTCAAAGTTGCGCCCAACAGTGACAACAGTCCAATGACAATGCCAATATTGGCAATCAGCGCGATGTTGGCGATGATGCCGAGGAAGCCATAAGCAAGCACCATGAAAGCCAACACGGCGACCGCGCCGATTAACGCGGCGATTTTTCCGGCATCGATCGAATCTTGGCCAAGCCCGGGACCGACCGAGCGTTCCTCAAGGAAGGTCAAGGTCGCCGGCAAGGCGCCCGCGCGCAGCAATACCGCCAGATCGTTGGCGCTTTCTACCGTAAAGTTGCCGGAGATTTGGCCTGATCCGCCGAGTATCGCCTCGCGGATCACCGGCGCCGAGATGATTTTGTCGTCAAGCACGATGGCGAACGGTCGGCCGACATTTTGCGATGTCACGGCACCAAACCGGCGCCCACCTTTCGTATCAAAGCGAAAGGTAACAATTGTCTCATTGGTGCGCTGATCAAATCCGGGTTGTGCGTCGACCAGACTGTCGCCCTCGACCATGGCACGACGCTCGACCAAATAGGGTATTGGCGGGTCGACGTCTTCATAAAGGATTTTAGTGCCGGCGGGCGGGCGGGAATTGAGCGCGTCGGTAACGCTCATCTGGCTGCTGACCAGGTGAAAAGTCAATTTCGCGGTGGTGCCGATAATGTCTTTCAGTCGTTCAGGGTCGTCAAACCCCGGCACCTGGATCAAGACCCGGTCGGTGCCCTGGCGCTGGACTACCGGCTCGGTAGTGCCCAGTTCATCGATCCGCTTGCGGATTACCTCGATTGATTGACGCACCGCGCTGGCGAGGCGGTGTTCGATCCCTTCGTCGGTGAGCGTCAACACCGCGACGTCGGCATTTTCCTTGGTAATGGCGATTTCCGAAATCGCACCCTGGCCAAAGATCGCGCTGCTGACCGGGGCGGCAAGTTCGCCCAGTAATTCCTGTGCCCGATCAAAATCGGCACCGTCACGAATGCGTACCGCCAAGGTGCGTGGGTTACGCACTGCGAACCGATAGCCGATTTTTTCCTCACGCAGGACCCGCCTTGCATCATCTTGCAAATTGTCGAGCCGTTCGTCGATTAATCCCTCTTGATCGACCTTGGCCAGAAGGTGCGAGCCGCCTTGTAGGTCGAGACCAAGAGTCAATTGCTGATTGGGCAACCAGCTTGGTAATTTTTCGACCGTGCCAGCGCTGAACAAATTGGGCAGCGCAAAACAGATACCCAGCAATACGGCAGCCAGAATCGAAAACACGCTCCAGCGTGGGAAATACAGCATTATCTTGGTCCGTCAGAACATCGTGGCAATTGATTGCACAAACCTACGATCACTTTTTATCGGCACTAGCCGGCGCCGTTTTGACCCGCACTTCGGCGACCATGGAACGCATCACCTTGACCTTGGTATCGCGGGCGATTTCGACCTCCAATTCGTTGTCGTCGATGACCTTGGTGACCTTACCGATCACCCCGCCGCCGGTTACCACCACATCATTGCGGCGAATATTTTTCAACATCTCCTCGCGGCGCTTCGCCTGTTGTCGCTGGGGGCGGATCAGCAGGAAGTAGAAGATGACGAACATCAGCACGAATGGCATGATGGAAATCAGCATATTGGAACCGCCTCCGGCGGTCTGGGCATAGGCGGGGGTCACGAACATGGACCAATCTCCCGGAGTGTCGTTGATGGTTTGCCGTTGCATGTGCTGGCACGAAGCGGCGCGATATATAGAACATCATCGCCCGCTTGGAAACCGTTATGGCGCGCATTCGTTATGCCGGCAAAAACTATAGCCCGGCCAATTTGTCGCAAGCAAATTATGGTTGAGTTTTGCCCCCGCGCCTAGCTGTGCTACCGCAACCACAGCAATGTTCCGCCCCCGGTAGCGAAAGTTTGAGATGAAAGCCGACAATGATCCCGTATTGCTACTCAACGCCAAACTCGACCGGTTGATCGAACTTGCCGAGCGCACGGCGCCAGCACCGACCCCGGCCAACGATCTTGACGCGGCCAACGCCTTTATCTGGAACGCCGACAGCGGCTGGCTGCAGCCTGTGCAAAAGGTCAACCGGGTAGATTTGAACTTGCTAAAGGCTGTCGACCAGGTGCGCGATATCCTGCTTGAGAACACCAAACGCTTCCATAATGGGTTGCCGGCCAACAATGCTTTGTTGTGGGGCGCGCGCGGCATGGGCAAATCATCGCTGGTCAAAGCGATCCATGAAGAAATGATTAGCAAATATGATAACCGGTTGAAATTGGTCGAAATTCACCGCGAAGATATCTCCACCTTGCCGCTATTATTGAACATTTTGCGCAGCACCGCGCACCGCGTCATTCTTTATTGTGATGACCTTTCCTTCGACAGTGACGATACCTCCTACAAATCGCTTAAGGCGGCGCTTGATGGCGGCATCGAGGGCCGGCCAGCGAATGTGATATTTTATGCCACCTCCAATCGGCGCCATTTGATGCCGCGTGACATGATCGAAAACGAGCGTTCTACCGCTATCAACCCGGCTGAAGCGGTCGAGGAAAAAGTATCACTGTCCGACCGGTTCGGGCTGTGGCTTGGATTTCACAAATGCGACCAGGACGCCTATCTGCAAATGGTGTTCGGTTATGCGGCGCATTTCGACCTTACCATCGATCAAGATGCGCTACGCGCCGAGGCCCTGGAATGGTCGACCACCCGTGGTGCCCGTTCGGGCCGGGTCGCCTGGCAATATATTCAGGACTTGGCCGGAAGGTTGGGCGTTAAGCCCAACTAAACCGTATTTGCGCCCCACAATGTGGTGATTGGTCGGCTAACCGGACAGATAATCAACCGGGTTTACAGGATTGGAATCCTTGCGCAATTCGAAATGCAACATGGGAATTTCCGCATTACCTGTGCGCCCCGAACGGGCCAGGGTTTGACCGCGCCGCACCTTGTCGCCGCGTGAAACTGTCAGATCGCGATTGTGCGCGTATGCGGAAACCCAACCATTCTCGTGGCGTACCAACACCAGATTACCGAAACCCGCCAATTCGTTGCCGGCATAGATGACGACGCCGTTTTCAGCCGCTTTGACAATCGTTCCTTCAGGCACTGAAATATTGATGCCGTCATTGCGCTCGCCGCGGATTTTCTCGCCAAAGGCGTGGATCACCCGGCCACGCACCGGCCAGCGAAATTCGGCGATGCCGGTTGCCTTCGGGGTATCCATGCTGGTCGAGTTGCCCGCGTTCGGCGAAGTGTTGCCAGTGGTAATCGGGTCGATGCCGAATTGATCAGCGCCGCCCGACCGTGCTTGGACCATTGCTGTGGGCAGGCTACCTTGTTGAGGGATAATCAGTTTTTGGCCTACGCGGATGGTATTCGAGTTCAAGGCGTTGGCTACCTTGATGCCATTAACCGTGACTTTGTTGCGCCGGGCAATTGCGGAAAGCGTGTCGCCTGACTGAACCGTATAGGCGCCGGCACCGGTGCGACCGCGATCAGTGTCGATCGATCCGGTAATGATCGAACGGTTTGAAGCACTGTGTGTGTTGCCAACGTTGCTGGCGATCGGTGAACGGCCACGCGATTGCACGGCAACGACCGGTTTGTTGGCCTCGGTTAATGGAGCCGATTGATAATTCGGGCGCGGCAACGGATGCGGAACCACACCACCAGCCGGTTCACCGATCATGCCGGTGCTGGCTCGCGCCGCTTTTGTGCCTGGATCGCTGTCTGGTGCCGAAACCGCACTTGAGCGCGAATAAACATAGGTCGGAATGATGATTTTTCGACCATCTGCAACATTGCTGGGATCGCTGATATTGTTGGCGCGGGCAATTTCGTTGACCGGAACACCGTAGCGTTTCGATACATTGTATAAGGTCTCGCCACGCCGAAGCGTAATCGTAGTGCCGCCGATCGCCGACCAACCGTCCTGATTGACAGGTGGGTTGCTGATAGCGGTGGTAACCAAAGGCGCGTGATTGGGCGACACTGGCAATGGCTGGTGGGTATTTGCTACCGGTGGCAGAAGGCGGGTTGGCGGATCATTGACAATTGCCGGCGCCTGGCGAACCCCGGAACTGGCGTTCAATGCTGGCAATGTACTGCGTTGAATGCTGCCGGTGTAGCGCACCACCGCCGGATCGACCGCCGAAATTGTCGTCGAGGCGGGGTTAGCAACGGTCACCGGATAAGGATTGACCGTTGGATAGCTTGGCGGGGTCGGATAGGAAACCGGATATGGATTGGTCAAGACCGGGCGCGCCGGCGATTGGCGGATCGTCGCCGTGTTGCCATTTTGTCCATAGATCACCGACGGGGTCGCCGCCAAGGAATTTGGATCATAGGGTGCCGCGCTGGCTACCGGATAGTTATTAAATATCTGGCCTTCTTGCAATTCACCGATCGGTCGCAGCGCGCGATCGACAGACGCCGTGTTGACCGGATCATAGCCTGGATAGGCATTGGACTGGTTCGAACTCGCCACCAATTGCTGATTACCGCCGCCGACAAATTCGCTCGAAAAGCGCGAAAAGTCGGAGCTGCACCCGGCCGCAAATACCGCAGTCAAAATCAATGCAGTAGAAGTGCGCAATCTGGTCGCGCCTGCCTGCAATTCCCCAATACACATTACACTACTCATGCCGCAAACACCTTTGCTGGCGGCATTAGAGACCGTTAATCTTACCGCCCGGTTAAGGTGTGGCGAAAAATTTGAATAGTTTGGGAAAGCATCGGGAAAACTGGCTGTCGCTGATGTTCCAGGGTTGGCTAAATCGCCAACGTCAGCCCGGCTGAAAAGGTCGAGAACCGCACCGCAAACAAAGGTTTAGTATCAAACCTGGAACCGATTTTGGTGAATTTGGTCAATATCTGTTCGCCATCGGCGGGGCCGACCGGTGCGATCATGATACCGTTTGATGACAACTGCTCGGTTAGATGTTTTGGTGTCTCGGTAAAAGCGCAATTGGCAATTATGCGGTCAAAATGCCGGCCGGCCACCCCGTTGCGCCCGTCTGCACGTTTGGCGTGGATGTTGGTGAGCGCCTGATTTTCGAAGCGAAGCCTGGCCTTTTCATACAGGCTCGCAAAGCGTTCCAGCGTCGTCACCTGGCGGCAAAGTTTCGACAACAATGCGGTTTGATACCCGCTGCCGGTGCCAAGTTCCAACACCGTATTGCTCTCCTGCGGTTCCAGCGCTTCGATAATGCGCACCACCAATTCCGGCGCCGGCATGGTCTGACCGCATTCGATCGGCATCGGCCCGGCGCCATATGCCATGTCGAGAAAAAGCACCGGCACATAGCTTTGCCGTGGCACCGCCTCGACTGCCGAAAGCAGTCGGTGGTCGCTCACGCCTAGGGTTCTAAGGCGCAACGCCAACCCGGCAACCGCTTCTTTTTCCGCCTCTTCCACCATCTGGATTATGCAAAACCGGTTTTGGCCAAAACTACCAATCCCGCGCCAGAGTTTCCATGAACGGGCGATGGGTCAGGTCGAGATTCAAGGGGGTGACCGAGATCTGGCGCTGGCCCAGGGCGCGAACATCAGCATCAGCGCCGACTTCGCGGGCTTCGCGGCCAAAACGGATCCAGTAATAGGGGATGCCGCGACCATCGCGACGTTTGTCCATCGTCAGCCCGTGTATGAATGACGCCTGGGAAGTGATTTCGGTCCCGGCAACTTCCTCCGGTCCGCAACTGGGAAAATTGACATTGACCAATGTGCGGGCTGGAAAATCGACCTTACACAACCGCTCGATGATACCCGGCGCGTGGTGTTCGGCGGTTTCCCAGGGAACATTTCGGCCTTCGTGCCAGGCAAACGCCTGGGACAAGGCGATCGATTTGACTTCGAGCAACGCGCCTTCCATGGCGCCGGCAACGGTGCCGGAATAGGTAACATCATCGCCGGCGTTTTGTCCGGCATTGACCCCTGACAACACCAATTCAGGCATTTGCGGCATCAGTTCGCGCGCACCCATGATAACGCAATCGGTCGGTGTGCCCTTAAGCGCGAATTTCCGCTCTTTGATCTTTCTTAGCCGCAGCGGCTCATTAAGGGTGAGCGAATGGGCAAACCCGCTCTGGTCGGTTTCCGGCGCCACCACCCAAATATCGCCATCATCGGCAATCTTGCGGGCAATGCGCTCCAGCACCGCTAAGCCCGGCGCGTGAATGCCATCATCATTGGTCAGCAAAATCCGCATCAGAAGAGGTTCCTAAGTTAGGAATTTGTAGAGGTGGCGTTAATTTTTTCCGTGCCACCCATATAGGGCCGCAACGCTGACGGAACGCTCACTGAGCCATCATCATTTTGATAATTTTCCAACACCGCGATCAGCGCCCTGCCCGTAGCGACCCCAGAGCCGTTGAGGGTATGCACATGTTTGACATCATCGCCGTCGCGGTAGCGCGCGTTCATCCGCAATGCCTGGAAATCGCCGCACACGGAACAGGACGAAATTTCCCGATAGGCGTTTTGCCCCGGCAACCATGCCTCGATGTCATAGGTCTTGCGGGCCGCGAAACCCATATCGCCACTCGACAATGTCATCACCCGGTAGTGGAGGCCAAGCTGTTTGAGCACTTGCTCGGCGCAAGCCAACATGCGTTCCAGCTCCTGTTGGGAACTGTAGGCATCGGTAATCGATACCAGTTCGACCTTTTGAAACTGGTGCTGACGCAGCATGCCGCGGGTATCGCGGCCAGCCGACCCGGCTTCGGAGCGAAAGCACGGCGTCAGCGCTGTAAAGCGCAATGGCAATTGGTCGCCGTCCAGAATTTGCTCGCGCACCATATTGGTCAACGGCACTTCTGAGGTGGGAATCAGCCAGCGGCCATCGGTGGTGGCAAAGCTATCCTCGGCGAATTTCGGCAATTGCCCGGTACCGAACATCACCTCATCACGTACCAGCAATGGTGGCGAAACTTCGGTGTAGCCGTGTTCGCTCGTGTGCAAATCGAGCATAAAGGCAGCGAGCGAGCGCTCCAGCTTGGACAATTGCCCCTTCAGCACCACAAACCTGGACCCGGCAAGCCGCGCTGCGGCATCAAAATCCATCAGGCCCAAGCCCTCGCCGATTTCGAAATGCTGGCGTGGTTCGAAATCGAATTCAGGAGCCGTGCCGTGCCGGCGATATTCCACGTTAGCGCTTTCGTCTGCGCCATCTGGAACATCGGCCAGCGGCGCATTCGGCAGGCCAGCAAGAACCGTTTTCAGTTCTTCGGTTATCCGCCGCTCTTCTTCTTCCCCGGCCTGGATCGCCGATTTGAGTTCGGCTACTTCGGCAATCAGCCGGTCAGCGGCTGCATTATCGCCTGACGCTTTGGCTTTGCCGATTTCCTTGGAAGATGCATTGCGGCGGCTTTGCAAGTCCTGCAGTGCAGTAACCCCAGCGCGACGGCGGCGATCAAGCTCGATTAATTGTTCGGCCAGCGGCGCCAAGCCGCGCCGCTTTAGTGCCGTGTCAAATTCCTGTGGATTGTCACGGACCCATCTTATGTCATAGGTCATCTTGCACGTTCCGAAATTTACCGGCCGGCAGACCCGCTATCGACCGACTACGCCGCGTCGGCGGCGTCCTGTTCGGCCTTGCGTTTCTCCCTGCCACGTTCAACGAGTCGGGCGGAATAGATCGACAGTTCGTAGAGGAGCAAGGTGGGGACTGCAAGACCGATCTGGGATATCGGATCAGGCGGTGTCAGTACCGCCGCAGCAACGAATGCCAGCAAAACCGCATATTTGCGATTGGCGGCCAGCCAGCTACTGGTAACCAGTTCGACCTTGGCCAAAAGCGTGATCGCCACCGGCAATTGGAATACCAGGCCAAATGCAAATATCAAGGTCATGATCAAGCCGAGATAAGGTGCCACCGCCTGCATGTTCTCAATCGTCGCCACTCCGTCACCACCAAATTGCTGCTGCGACAGGAAGAATCGGGTCGCTAGCGGCATAATCAGAAAATAGACCAGGCAAGAACCGGACACGAACAACACAGGGGTTGCCAACAAAAATGGCAAAAACGCGTTTCGTTCATTGCGGTAAAGCCCCGGCGCGACAAAGCCATATATCTGGGTGGCGATAACCGGAAATGCGATGAACAGGGCACCAAAAAGCGCGATCTTTAACTGGACGAAGAAATATTCCTGCAACGCGATATAGACGAACCGCACCTCGGTGGTGCCAGCGCCCCACTGATAGGGCACGATCAAAATATTGAAGATTTGCTGGGCGAAAATAAAGCAAATCACGAACAGGATCGCGATCACAATCACCGAGCGCATAAGCCGCTGCCGCAATTCGATCAAATGCTCCATCAGTGGCGCACTTGAAGAATCGATATCCTCCTTGGTCATGTGGCAGCACTTTCGCTTTTCGCTGAACGCGACCGGTTCGCGGTTCCAGATTTAACGGTCTTGCCGCCCGCGGTGCTCTTAGCCGCTGGCTTGGCGGCGGTAGCCTTGGTCGCTGGTTTAACTGCCTTAGCAGCCGGGTTGGCAGCAGTTTTGCGGCCACCAGGTTTGGCGCCAGTTTTGCCGACACCAGGTTTGGCAGCAGTTTTGCGGGCACCAGGTTTGGCGGAACTTTTCGTCGGCGCCTTGGCGGAACTTTTCGTCGGCGCCTTGGCGGATTTTACAGCCGCTTTCGCAGGCTTACTCCCCGCAACGCCTGCCGCTTCAGGTTCGGGGTCCGGTTTTTTTGCCGATTTGTCCGCAGGGGCCTTGGATGTGTTGCCATCCTTGCCGCCGCGCATGATTTCCTGCCAGGGGTCCTTCTTGCCCATATCACCGATCGGATCAATCGATTTTACTTCGTCAAGTTCCTTGCGCAGATCATCAAGATCGCTGTCGCGCAGCGCTTGATCGAATTGTTTTTGGAAATCGCCGGCCATGCGCCGCATGCTGCCGATCGTGCGACCGATCGTGCGCAGCATCTGCGGCAACTCCTTGGGACCAACAAAAAGGATTGCAACAACCGCTACTACCAGCAGTTCCGACCAGCCGATATCAAACACGCGGATCTGTTCCCGATTGGATCGATTTTGTCAAAGGTAGCGCGCCAGCAATTGCGCCAAAAGCCTAATCGGCGCCGGCAACCTTGCCAAAATCAGTCTGTTTCAACTGGCCTTAGATTTCTCGTCGGCTGTGGCATCGATCGTTTCGGATTTAACCGCTTCAATGGTCTGCGGATCATCGTCCTTCAAGCCCTTCTTGAAGGAATTAATCCCGCGTGCGACATCACCCATTAGCTCTGAAATCTTGCCGCGACCGAACAGCAGAACCACCACGACCGCAATGATCACGATCTGCCAGATGCCTATCTGTCCCATATTACTCTCCTGTTACAACGTTGGCCGGCGGGCCTGGCGTTCGCCATGCCCTACTGGCCGATTGTCGTTTGAAACGCGTTATAGCCCGGTGCAAAGGCGTTGGCTAGCACGTCCTTGTAACGTGATAAATAGGTCTTTGTGTGCTTCACGCCAGCATTTTTTGCTCGGCACCGGCATCTTCGCCCGCAAACACCATCAACCGCCCTGGTTGAGCGGAAATGAAAATCGTCTTGGCCGCGGCATCCAGCGACCCGGCCGGGATACGCGCCGCGACCGGCAGGTCACCGTCAACGATCACCGCATCTATATGTTCGCTGATGCCCATGAAACGGCGCCCACGAATGACCGCCTTGGCGCCTCCGCCTCCCCCATCAGCAGAAATGATCATATCGCTTTGCCTGACCGCCACCAGCACACGGGTGCCGGTGGCGAAATTTTTGGCCGGCACCGTGCCAATTGGTGTAACCGCCTGGTTGCCGTCAACCGTCGATGAAAACAGGTTTAACTCACCGAAAAAACCGGCGACAAACAGGTTCTCCGGTTTTACAAAAAAATCGGCGCAGGCGCCATATTGCACGACCTTGCCGGCCCGCATCAGCGCAATCCGGTCGCTCATCTTGAGCGCTTCTTCCGGATCGTGGGTAACAATCATTGCGGTGGCCCGGGTTTCGCGCAACAAAGCTAAACTGGCTTCACGCACGGCGTCGCGCAACCTGGAATCCAAACCCGAAAACGGCTCATCCATCAGCAATATGCCCGGACGCGGCGCCAATGCCCGGGCCAGCGCCACGCGCTGCTGTTCACCGCCCGACAATTCGTGCGGATAAGATTGCTCAAAACGTTCCATGCCGACCAGGGACAAAGTATGCCGCGCATAGTCGCGCGCCGGCCCTCTTGCCATCCGGGTCAAGCCGAATTTAACGTTGTCGAGAATGTTGAGATGGGGAAACAGGGCGTAGTCTTGAAATACCAGCCCGATGCCTCGGTTTTCCGCCGGCACAAAGTTGGTTGGTCCGGCGATTTCGCGGTCGTCGAGCAATACCCGGCCGGCGATTTGTCGTTCAAGCCCGGCGATAATGCGCAGCAGCGTCGTCTTACCGGAGCCGGAAGGGCCAAGTAGCGCTACTACTTCGCCGGCTTCGACCCGTAACGACACATCGTCCAGGATCGGCATGGCGCCGATCGCATGAGAGACCTTTTCAAGCTCCAGGCTGGCGGCAAAGTTTACGCCCGCGGTCATCGGGTTGGCCCAATGGCGCTCAGCAGCCCGCCCGGTGGCGGTGGAAACGGTTTGATCTTGCAAAGACATGGCACCCCTGGGCGGGAAAACGAACGGTTCGGTATTTACCCGCCCGGCGACCGATTGTCAGCCTGTTTTACGCGCGCCAAAACGTATTCCTGAAAAGTGCACGGCGTTTTTCGGATAAGAACAAGCGCCAAACCAAGCACATGGAGCCAACCTTTTTCGAAGAAGCCGCTAAAAGGGTGATGGTTTGGTTAGCGCTTGTCACGAAGTGTTGGAATAGCTTATTCGCGCTATCTCTTTGTTTATGCGTGTCATTTTCCCAAAACCGTTACCCACTTTTGGGTGACACGCCCTATTTAACGACCGACCGGTTCGTCGCCACCAGTTGGTGGCAGCAATCCAAGCTCTTCCAGATCGGCAGGTTCGAGCGGATCCTCGTCCTCGTCCGCAACCTCGGCGCTGAATGGTCCAGGCATCTGGAAATTCGCAGGAATTTCGCTCCGCAACAGGCCCGCCCCCTTCAATTCGTCCAACCCCGGCAGGTCGGCCAACTCGCCAAGGCCAAAATGATCGAGAAATACTTCGGTGGTTCCATAGGTCACCGGCCGTCCCGGACTGCGACGGCGGCCACGCATTCGGATCCAGCCGGTCTCCAGCAACACATCCAAGGTTCCACGCGACGTGGTAACAGCACGGATCTCTTCGATCTCAGCCCGGGTTACCGGTTGATGATAGGCGATGATCGCCATCACCTCCAAGGCTGCGCGCGATAGGCGTTTTGGCTCCACCGCCTCGCGCTGTAGCAAAAAACCGAGATCCGGCGCAGTGCGAAACGCCCAACTGGCACCGACCCGCACCAAATTGATGCCGCGTCCGGAATATAGTTTTTGCAAATT
Organism: Rhizobiaceae bacterium; assembly: GCA_965248715.1. Classification (GTDB taxonomy): domain Bacteria; phylum Pseudomonadota; class Alphaproteobacteria; order Rhizobiales; family Rhizobiaceae; genus CBDFKB01. Next base: position 1,081,078 of record CBDFKB010000008.1, on the reverse strand, counting down.
TTCCAACAATGCCGAAACATCACCGATGTCAGTAAATCGGGCCGCCAATGCGACCTCGGATACCGGTTCGCTGGATGCAAACAATACCGCTTCCAACATGCGCAGATTTTCAGGATCGGCGGCATTTGCCCCAGCTCGTCCCGGTGCCAGTTCCAACACCTGTGCTTCGGTTTCGCCGTTCATATCAGGCTCTTCCTTCTGCTTGTTTGTTTTTACCGCTACGCAGATAAACCGGCGCAAACGGCGCTTGTTGACGAATTTCCAACCAGCCTTCGCGCACAAGCTCAAGGCTCGCTGCAAGCGAACTTGCAATTATCGTCGCGCGCATTTCCGGTTCCGTCAGATATTCGGTCAGATAGCTGTCGAGCCTGGTCCAATCGCCGACCGCACCGACCATCGATTGCAGCAATTCCCGGGCATCAATTAGGGACCAAACATTGCGCTTAGCGATCGTTACATGGGTCACCGCGGTGCGCTGGCGCATGGCACCATAGGCGCTCAAAAGATCATATAGCGTGTTGGAATAATCAGACCGCCGCACCACGCAGATAGGCTCCGGATCGCCGCGCGCGAACATATCCATGCCGAGACGGTGGCGGTTAAATAACCGACCAGCAGCCTCGCGCATCGCCTCCAGACGTTTTAGCCGAAATGCCAGATGCGCCGCCATTTCCCCCGCTGACAAGCCTTCCCCATCCGGTTCCGGGTCCGGCAACAACAACCGCGATTTTAAATAGGCCAGCCAAGCCGCCATCACCAAATAGTCGGCAGCCAGTTCCAACCGCAACCGTCTGACTTCATGGATAAATTCCAGGTAGCGATTGGCCAAGGCCAGGATCGATATCCGGCTGAGGTCGACCTTTTGCGTCCGCGCTAAGGCCAACAACAGGTCGAGCGGCCCCTCGAAACCTTCAACGTCGACCGTCAATCGCGGGTCGCCGGTCGCCATTTCCGGGCGGGCATCATTGTGCCAGGCAAAACTGTCTTGTTCCCGTGTCACTTCCATTTCGCCCCTTGGCGGGCAATGCGCTGCCACGCCAACATTGTTATGCTACCGCTGAAATCAGTTCCTCGAACTCGGCGCGAAGATCGGCCGTTTCCGCCGGCTTGGAACGCTTACATGCCAACGCATCCACCGCCCGTTTCGCCGACATTCCGGCCAACGGACCGGTAGCCGCGGCGACACTTTGCATTTCTTCTATCAAGCCGTTGCAATGAAGCACGACATCACACCCGGCTGCAAAGGCTGATCGGGTTCTGTGGCCGAAATCCCCAGAAAGCGCGTTCATCGACAGATCGTCGCACATCAACAAGCCGTTAAATCCTATCTCGGTGCGGATGATTTCGTTGATAACCCTAGCCGAAGCGGTGGCCGGTGCGTTCGGGTCGATCGCCCCGAACACCACATGTGCGGTCATAGCAATCGGCATGTCGGCCAGCATGGCAAACGGTATAAAATCGGTTTTCCGCAATTCCTCCAGCGGCGCATCGACAAAAGGTAATTCCATGTGGGTATCGGCGGTGGCGCGGCCGTGTCCTGGAATATGCTTGATCACCGGCAGCACGCCGCCCTCCAGCAACCCATCACAGGCTGCACGGCCCAATTTAGCGATCGCCTGGGGATCGCCGCCATAGGAGCGATCACCAATTACCTGGTGACTGCCATCAATAATGCGATCCAATACCGGCAGACAATCCACATTAATGCCGAGATTGGCAAGATCGAGAGCATGTAGACGCGACATCGCCCACGAAGCGCGCAGCCCTGCGTCTTGATCCTGATTGTAGAGTTCACCGATCAACTGCGCCGACGGGTAATTGTCCCAATATGGCGGGCGCAAGCGGCGCACCCGGCCACCCTCCTGATCAATCAAAATCGGTGTGTCGGCACGTCCGGCACAGTCGCGCAGCTCATCGGTGAGCGCCCTAACCTGGTCAGGGGTATCGATGTTTCGCGCGAACAAGATGAACCCCCAAGGGTTCTCATTTTTAAAAAATACCCGCTCGTCTGGCGCCAACCGGGTTCCGGCCATGCCGGATATAAAGGCCTTTGTGGTCATGATTCGCTATCATAACGCAAAGCCACCGCTAAGCGGTAGCGTATGCAGCGATCACGATCGGTGGAAAATCAACGGGTAACGAAGCAACTGCCACCCTGGGCTTTAAAATTACCGCAGAATTTTGTCGCCTGCGAGCGGCTGCCGACCGGAATGCGCACCCGATAAAATATGCCCTTTCCTTCAATGTTGGCTCGGCGGATCGCCATTGGCCTACCATCAAGCAGGCTGGCAAACCGCCGCTTGAGGCTTTGATAGGAAGCCTTTGCCGCATCTTCGGAGCGCTGCGAGGATATTTGCACCACATATTCTCCAGGCGACGTCACCACCGGTGTCGCCTTCGCAGCGGGCGCCGGTGTGGTGGCCGGTGCCAGCGCGGTTACCTGGATCGGGTCGCTGGCGATCGCAGCAATCTCGCTGCGTGCTTCGGCAAGGGCGGCGGAAGCCTGCTCGGTGGCAGAGTTGCTCTCGGTAACAATGGTAGCGGCCGGCGGATTGGGCCGGTCCTGCGGGATTGCTTTTGGCACCGGGATTTGACCGGTTGCGGTCACTCCGCCGTCAAACGGTGTGGTGCTCGCTGGCAATTCAGCGACCACAATCGACGCACCTTGCCCGCCCGTACCGGTACCTCCCGCTGCACCTTGCAGGACAGCAGTTTGCAGAGCAACCACAGCCGCCTCATTGTTGGCCGCGTCGGCCACTGCGCTCACAATGGTTCCATCGGATCGAACCACCACGGTCTGCACCTTGCGCGGCGCCACCACCGCAGATGGAGCATCCGGATCGACTGACGCGGTCACCGTGGTTGGCGTTATACGTTCGTCGGATTTGCTTTGACTTTCCGCTGCACTGGTCTGCCCGGCACCGGCAACGCCAATCTGATCGGCCGCAACCGGTTGTTCGGCACCGGAAACCAGACTGGTCTGGGAAGTATTGCCCGCAGCATCAGCATCATTTTCATTGGCCACGGAAGCGTAAACCGAATTGTCTTCGTTCGCCGTAGCCGAACCGCCCGGGTCAACCGGTCTGATTTTCACCGGGTCATTGCTGGCGGCGATGATCTTAGCTGGACTACCGCTTTGCCCAGAAGGGCTGAACATGCCGAGACCGGCCGCGCCGACGCCGGCCAACAATGCGATCAGTAAAACACCAGCGGCCAAAAACACGGTGCGTCGCCGGCCATAATTGATGACTTCAATCTCTTCGCCCGGCGCCATGCTATAGTTCGCATCACCTTCATCCTGGCTGGCAAAGCGATATGGATCGCTGGCCGACCCATCGTTCAACGCTACGGCGGCGCGCATATCGCCATGTGGGATCGGGTCGCCATATTCCTCGGCACCCGGCATTTCGCCGGTCTCAGGCCCCGCCGTCATTTCGGCATCGAGTGCTGCGGAAAATTGATCCATCATGGCATCTTCGTCGCCAAGGTGATGGCCGGCTTGTTCCTGTGTCCCTTCGGCGAGCAATTCATGCAATTCGTCCAGGGCTTCTTCTGCTGGTTGTATTACCGGATCAATCGCAATCGGTGGTGCGCCGGCGGTCATTGCGGCATCCTCATGGTCGGAACGCGGTGCGCCAGAGCGCCAATCGTCATTTGCCGACGTGGGCAGTGGCATTACCGGCGTGGTTTGCGCCAATTCGCGTTCGAATGCTTCGCCGAAATCGACTTCCGCCGGCGCGTTTTCCCCTGGGTCGATTTGGTCAGCCTGCAACTGATCTGGACTTGGGTGATCGATATAACCGGTATCGAGGTTTGCTGACAATGGCTCTGGAACCTGCTCTACGTAAACTTCGCCGGTTTCGCCAACTGCATCTGCGGTCGGTCGCGTAAGCGCCACCTGATCAGCGATTTCGCCAAAATCATCGGCGACCAATGCCGCTAATTCCTGTTCGAATAGGCTCAAATTAGGTTCGGCGCTCAATGCCACATCGGATTGCGGTTCTAGGGTAACTGGCATCTCGGTGGTTTCATCGGCCCCGGTTTCCGCCGCCACGCCGCCGTCGCTAACCGGTGAGGATAATTGCGGGGCGGTATCGGCTGTCTGCCAACCGTCATCATGCGGGGCAATCGATGGTATTGCGGCGTGTTCAGTTAGACCGACATCGCTGACCACGCCGATTTCGCGCAGTAATTCGGCTTCAAGATCGAAGAATTGCGGATCGTTGGGGACTGCCGCCGACCCATCCGCAACGGCCAACGAGCCGGAAACGTCCGTTGTTACCACCGGCTTTGCAGCCGTTTGCGCCGCCGCAGGTTGGCTTTGCCTATGACCTGGGACCGGGGCATCCTCCGCCACAATTCGCGCCAACTCAACAAGCGGATCTTCTTGGTGATCGCCGATTTCGGTATTATCTGCACTGTTTGACATACAACTCTTCCGCGCCGCGCCCTGTCTGCGAACCGCTAATTTTTGGCAATACGGCCAGCTCATCTGACACGTAATTTTGCAGACAATGTGGCCTTATCGCATTTCGTCGGGCGCGCTTGCGCCAACAATCGCCAATCCCGAGGCCAACACAGAAGAAACCGCAAACAGCAATGCCAATCTAGCTGCGGTCAAGTTTCTGCGGTTAGGGTTAACAAAACGTAATTTTGGCAATTCCTTTCCACGGCTCCACTGCACGTGCAACTCGGAGGCAAGTTCGTACAGATAAAATGCCACCCGGTGCGGCTCGTCCTGCACGGCCGCTTGTTGGATCATGCGCGGAAATTCCGCCAGTTTGCGGATTAGTGCCAATTCACCGCTATCGGCCAACAATTCGAGATCAATGTCGGCAAGACCGTCCGGTCCGATTTCCACCTCACCCAACTCTTCCTTGGCCTGACGAAATACCGATTTGCAGCGTGCGTGAGCGTACTGGACATAGAAAACCGGGTTGTCGCGCGATTGCTCGGTGACCTTTTCGAAATCGAAGTCAAGCGGCGCTTCCGGGCGACGATACAACATCATGAACCGGATCGCATCGCTGCCAACTTCTTCGACCAGATCGGCAACGGTGACGAATTCGCCGGCCCGCTTCGACATTTTTACCGGTTCGCCCCCGCGAAACAGTCTGACCAACTGGCAAAGCAGCACGTCCAGCACATCCGGGTCACCGGCGAGCGCATTAGCGACCGCTTTCAGCCGTTTGACATAGCCGCCATGGTCGGCACCCAACACAAACACCATGCGCTGATAGCCGCGTTCAAATTTATCCTGAAAATAGGCAACGTCGGCGGCAAAATAGGTGTAGGCGCCGTTCGACTTGACCAAGGGACGGTCAACATCGTCGCCAACTTCGGTGGAACGAAACAGGGTCTGTTCGCGATCCTCCCAATCCTCCGGCGGCTTGCCCTTGGGTGGCGGCAACCGGCCAGTATAGACATGGCCGGCCTCACGCATGCGCACCAGCATGTTGTCGATCTTCGACTTGCCGTCGTCTGCATGGGCATGCAAAAAGCGCTCGCAAAAGAACACATCGTGTCGCACATTAATCAGCGCCAGATCGTTTCTGATCGACCCCATCATCGCCGCCACCGCAGTTTCACGCACGATATCCATCCATTGCGGTTCGGCCATGGCAATCAGCGCCTCGCCATGGTCGCGGGCCAACGCCTGAGCGACGGGTATCAGGTACCCGCCGGGGTACAGACCTTCCGGGATCGTGCCGATATCTTCGCCAAGCGCTTCACGGTAGCGCAGGAAAACCGAGCGCGTCAGCACCTCGATCTGGGTTCCGGCATCGTTAAAATAATATTCGCGGGTGACATCAAATCCGGCAAACGCCAACAGATTTGCCAACGCATCACCGACCACAGCGCCACGGCTGTGGCCAACATGTAAGGGTCCGGTCGGGTTGGCCGACACATATTCGACGTTAATCATACGGCCTTGCCCGACAACACCCTTTCCATAGTCGCCGCCAGCGGTCACGATATGGCGCAAATGATCGGTCCAACATTTGTCGGTCAGGCGCAAATTGATGAAGCCCGGGCCGGCGATTTCCGCGCTGGTGATATCGGGGTCTTTTAGCAATTCGGCTGCGATTTGTTCGGCCAGCGCGCGTGGGGTCATGCCCGCATGCTTGGCGCTCACCATCGCCGCATTGGTCGCCAGATCGCCGTGCGCCGGGTCGCGCGGCGGTTCAATCGCAACCCGGGAAAGATCGACCGGCAGCTTATTTGCAATGTCGATCGACAAAAGCGCAGCTCGAACTTTTTCCTCGAAATGACTGAAAAGATTCATACTAATTTCTCCGGCATGAACCGGTCATGGCTACAGATTGGTCGGGCGAATTTATGTGAGATGAGCGTATATCGTCGCCTAGCGCAATTCCGGTGTGTGGTCAAACAGCCTATTGTGTTCGAGGATCGCCTGACGGTCGGTCATTCCGGCCAGAAAATCGGCAACCATCTCGGCGCGCCGGGCGCCGGCTGCACTTTTATTACCCCTTGCCCAGTCAAGGTTCCATGCTTCGGCCATTTCTTCCCCACCGAGATAGGCGGCAAACAGGTCCTGAACAATTATTGTCGCTCTGTCCGTCACCCGGTTGACCGAGGGCGCGCGATACATATTTTTGAACAAGAACTTTTTTATCGCGCGCTCGTATTCGGCCATCTGCGGCGAAAAGCCGACCAATGTGGTGCCGGCATCGCGCACATCACGGTTGGATTTGACCCCGGCAGCCTTGATATTGGCGGCGGTGGCTCGGATCACGTCTTCGACCATCAAGGTTATTTGCCGCCGCACCACTTCGTGTTGGGTACGGTGGACATCGAGACCGGGATAAATTGCCCGTACCTCGGCCAACAATTCGCCGAGCAACGGCACGTCGGCAATTGCATCAAGAACGAACAGGCCGGCGCGTAGCGCATCGTCGAGATCGTGGGCGTTATAGGCAATGTCGTCGGCAATCGCGGCAGCCTGTGCCTCAATGCTGGAATGGGAATTGAGTTCCAAGTCAAACAGCGCGTTAAAGCGTAGGATCGATGCCGGCACAACCCCCGATTGCGGATCAAACGGACCATTGTGCTTGACCAAACCGTCCAAGGTTTCCCAGCAAAGATTTAGACCATCGAACTCGGCGTAGCGGCGTTCCAGCATGGTGACCACCCGCAAGGATTGGGCATTGTGGTCAAACCCGCCATAATCCCTCATGCATTGGTTGAGCGCCCGCTCGCCGGCATGACCGAACGGCGGATGGCCGAAATCGTGCACCAGGGCTACCGCTTCGGCCAAATCCTCATCGACCCGAAATGCCCGGGCAAATGCGCGGGCGATCTGGGCAACTTCGATCGAGTGGGTCAGCCTGGTGCGATAATAATCGCCCTCGTGGTAGACGAATACCTGGGTTTTGTGTTTCAACCGCCTGAATGCGGCCGAATGGATGATCCGGTCACGGTCGCGCTGAAACGGCGTGCGGGTCGGGCTTTGTTGTTCGTCGAACAACCGCCCGCGGCTGGCGGCAGCGTCACACGCATAGGCTAAATGGCCGCTACGGCCGAAGCCGATCGGTGGCAACGGCAAATGCCCCGCGCCCACTTTCATGATATCATCGGCCTCCGCTGCGCCTTTGCTATGCGTGCGATCCGCATTGACGAACCAGCTTACCATTCATACTTATGTTGGACACCAATGCCAGTGCGCAGGGGCGATCGGTGCCGGATAAAAAGCCTTTGGCCGGTGCACGTTGGAAAAGGATGGATTTTGCAATGGGCGAAACTGCTGCCACCGTATCGGTATCCGACGCCGCATTTGGCCGGATCGCCAAAATCCTATCCGCCGAAGCAACATCAAGCGCGCTCAGGATTTCGGTCGAGGGCGGCGGTTGTTCGGGATTTTCCTACAAATACGAGCTGGTCGATAACCAAACTGACGACGATCTAGTGTTGGAGCGCGATGGCGCCAAGGTGCTGATCGATTCCATGTCGCTGATGTATATGGAAGATAGCATAGTCGATTTCGTCGACGATTTGATGGGCCAGTCGTTCCAAATTCGCAATCCGAACGCGGTCGCGAGTTGTGGTTGTGGCACCAGTTTCTCGATCTGAGCGGTTATCGGCTTGGCGTATCGGTATTTTCTTCCACCGTCGCGGCGCTTAGCACCCGTTGATAAACCAGTCCGATACCGACCAACGCGGCGCCAAGGCCGATGAACGACAGCGCCCGCAAAATCCCTTCCAGTCCGGCCATGTCGACCAGGAATACCTTGACTACCACCAGTGCCACCAGCGCCACGGAAACTTGGCGTAGCCATTTAAGGTGCAATCGAATGCCAAGCGCCAACAGTGTCACGGCGATCCCCAGCCATACTGCGGAATAGGTATAAAGCTCATTTTCGCCGGTCGAACCTTGGTCGAGGAATATTGGGTGGAAATAAAGTCTAATCGTCAGCGACACATAGGCGAATACCAAACTCGCGCCGAGCATCAGCGCTGAATTGGCGTAATAGGCCGGACGCCTGTTGGCGCTGAAATGGCCAAGCGCCAGATACAATATACCGGCCGCGAGATAGGCGAACAGCAACAGGTTCCAAATAAAACCGCCTTCTACTGCTTCGCCGCTTAAAAGCGGATTGAAAGCCACCAGCAACCCGAATGCACCGATAGCCATGCCGGCAATGCCGAGCACTGTCGCCCCCCATACAACCGAAAATCCTGAGCGCCGCTCACCGAGCCTCAGCAGGCCGAGCGCGATGCCACCGCCGATCATCGTCAGCAATGCGGCCTCGCCAAGGGTATCGGGCGCGGTGAACAATTCTTTCGGGGCCAGCCCATGCAGTGCCAACAGTGCGATAGTCGCGGCCAGGCTGGAAATGGTGATCGCTTCGAGGATTTCCAGCCAATAATCGCGTTTTGCGGTTCCAAACAGCCAAGCGGCAAAGGCGAAACCGGCTGTCGGGACGCCATAGCCAAGCAGCAGCCAATTAAACACCGGCATGGTGCCAAGATCATCGCCGACGATTGCCGGATCCCAAGCCACCCGGCCAATCCACAACAGTGCCGCAATCACCGCAAGGGGTCGTAATGCTGCAAGCGGGGTGCGGTTGTAGATCGCGGCGACAATCGGAACCAGCAGCGCCAGCGCCAAAGTCAGTACGCCGCGCTCGAAATAGACCGAAACGCTGAGCGCCAGGAATACCAAGGCGCTGGTCGTCAACGCAGCCGAAATTGCGTCGCGTTCCATGTCCGTACCCGCCGCGATCCGGCGCAAATAATTGGTAATCACAAGCAGTGCCAAGAAACCAAGGAAGGCGACCAGACAGAAGCCGACTGATGGCGCGAAATAGGCGATCCGCACATAGGCGATGGCGAAGACCAGCGGTGGCAATGCTGCCCCACCAACCGCCAGCGCAACTCTAGATGGCGATCGACTTGCACCAAAAAACCCGAATGCTACTGCCATCACCGACAAGGCGAGGCCGAGCCAGGGGAAGGTCGAAATCCGGTCACGGAACACTGTGTCCTCAACGAACCGTGCTTCCAAATCGACAGCAGACAAAAGGTCGATGCCGGCAAATGGCGCCGACCATACCGCATAGCCGGCAACCGCGAACAATACCGCGCCATAGACGGTTTCGCGCACCACCGGATAAAACCACGCGAGCACAAACGGCAGCGCGGTAACAATGATCAAAACCGCCATCGCCAACCCGTCGGCCGGTCTCAGCGGCTGACCAGGCAGGAACAGCAAAATGAAACCCGCCACCAACAGGCTGGCCGCAAGATCACGAGTCGGCAATTCTTCTGGCAAGCGCGGATAGATCGAGACAACGAACACATAGGCGACCATGACAAAGGCGGCGAATAGATAGGCGATGACCGCAATCCGGTCCCCAGGCCCTGCCATGATGTGGATCACCACAGCAAACAGCACCAGGCCCAACGCAGCAACAATTGCCAACCATTTCCACAGCCGCAGCCAGGCAACACCGAAGGCCGCCGCAGCAACCGCTAAGGCATAAATGCCAAGCCCGGCGACGCTTGGATCATCGCTTGCGACCAGAAACGGGGTCGCATTGGAGGCAATGATGCCGACCACTGCCAATACCGGTCCGTGCAATAACGACGCCGCCATTGCCACAAAGGCAACGATGCCGAGGGCAAAAAAAGCGGTCAGGGGCGGGATCAAATCATAGAGTTCGTAGGCTGCATAAACGCTGGCGAATGCACCAAGTGTGCCCACGCAGGTCAAGATTACCGGAATGTCAGCGATGCCGAACGCTGAGAACGAGTATTGGCCAGGGCGGCGGCGCATCCACTCACCGGCGCCAGCTAGGGCAATCGAGAACCCACCGCCCAGAAATACCCGTATTAGCGGGCTCAACAATCCGCGCTCGATTGAGAATTTAACCAGAAAAACCGCCCCCAGCGCCAGCGCAATGCCGCCGACCCACACCGCCCACAAACTGCCGACGGTTTCTTCCAGACTGCGTCGGGGTTTTCCGCCAACGCCAAGTTGCACCGGTTTGCTCGGCGCCGAGCCACCCAATTCTTTGCTACGCGCCGCGCGTGTGGCCGCTTCGGTCATTTCCGGCATGGCTTCAAATTGGTCTTGAGACGGGATTTCTCCTGGCAGACCTGTTTGCGGCGTTGATTTCGCAGGTTCGGCGTCCGTGGGCGTGGAAACCTCAGGCAAACCATCGTCAGGTGTGGTGCTGCGGGTGCCCGGACCGGCAATTTGCCGTTCTAATTCGTCCAGCCGTGTCCGCACCAGCGCCAGTTGGGCGGTTCGCTGCTCGAGTTCCTGGCTGAGGCTGCGCGCTTTGAAAAAGCCTATTACGCCGAGAACCGGTGCGATGATGAACCAGGCGGCCGCGATCAGGATTCCAACAATTTCCGACATAATTGGCCCGTTATGCTCAGTTGTGGCACCCGAATCGGATTATCGCATTTGCGTTACCTGGCACAAAGGGTGTTATTGAGCGGTTGTTCGTGTTGATGCAGCGCGGCAGTGGAGCCCTAAATGAAAATAGCGACCTGGAACATCAACGGCATCAAGGCCCGGCACGACAATCTGATTGCCTGGCTAAAGGAGGCCGAGCCCGATATCGCCTGTTTGCAAGAAATTAAATCGGTCGACGAGGGGTTTCCCGGCGAAGCAATCGAAAGCCTCGGCTACAATGTTGCTACCCACGGGCAAAAGAGTTTTAACGGCGTCGCTATCTTGTCCAAACTGCCGTTTGACGAACTCAATCGCGGCCTGCCGGTTACCAAAGGCGTCAAGGATGACCCGCAGGCCAGGTTAATCGAAGCAGTGTTTAGCGTGGGCGAGCGTACATTGCGCGTGGTCTCGCTCTATCTGCCGAACGGCAATCCGGTCGACACGGAAAAGTTTCCCTACAAGCTCGACTGGATGGATCGGCTGGAAAAATGGACCCGTGAACGGCTGGAACTGGAAGAGCCGCTAGTGCTGGCTGGCGACTATAACGTCATCCCGCAGCCGCAAGATTGCCATGACCCGGCGGTCTGGGAAGGCGACGCACTGTTTCGCCCGGAAAGCCGCGCCCGGTTCCGCCGCTTGACCCATCTTGGCTTGACAGAAGCGGTCCGCGCGACCAGCGATGCGGCCGGGCTTTATACGTTTTGGGATTATCAAGGCGGCGCGTTTCAAAAGAACAACGGCATCCGCATCGACCATTTGCTGTTATCGCCCGAGGCGGCGAACGGTCTGAAAAGTGCCGGCATCGACCGCTTTACCCGCGAGTGGGAAAAACCTTCGGACCATGTTCCAGTATGGATCGACTGGGCGGCGTAATTTGAAACCGATTACCCGAATCCGGCCCCGGCATCGGCCGGTGCCAGCCTAATTAACCGCGAGGTCTTGACCGCCGCCTGGCGATGGCGCACCGCGCGCTGATAGTTTGGATCACGGATCATCGAAATGAACGCTTCGGCGTTTGGATACTCAGCGATGAAGATGGCGTCCCAGATTTCATCTTCCGGGCCGATTAAGGTCAGTTGAAAAGCGCCCGACCAAATAATTTTACCACCAAGCCTGCGAAAGATCGGCCCGCTCTCGCGGCCATAATTTGCATAGGCCGCACGGCCACTTGCGCCCATCTCGGGTGCCCCTTCAGGATAATTCGCTACCTGGTTGAAGCACACCAAATTGAGCATTTGGATCACACCTTGGCGTGGCAGTTCCTTAAATTTGGCAAACCGCGCCCGGTCCGGATCGACATAGGCTTGTTCAAGGGTCGGTTCATCCATTGCTGGCAATCATTTTTGCTTAAACGTCATCGAGCCGGCATTAACGTAGCGCTTGGTTTTTTGATCAAGGCGGTAGAATACCGATTTGAATCCGCCAGCGGTCCTGGTGATAGTCTGGCGGATTGTGGACAATTGGTTCTTGCGATCCGAATAAAAACTGGTCGTCACCGTCAATCGGCCGGGTTTGAAGCTGCCGCTTGAGCGCGTTGCCTTGAAATCACCGCCTGGCGAGAAGAACGCGCCATTGATCGAATTGCCGCTATATCCAATCGTGCCGCGCACCTTCGCCTTGCCCGACGATGAGGCGCAGTTTCCGGTAACCCGAAATTTACCGGCACTGCTTTTGCCGGTTATCGTATTGGTAATCTGGCAGGTGACGCGCCTTTGGGTATCGTTGTCAGCGCCGATTTTTGCCATGCCCCGACCCCGAAAAACCCCGGCAATGCTTTCGAAAAATTCCGCCGCAGTTTCTGCCGCCGCCGGCGCGGCAAGCATAGGCAAAACCAAGGGCACAACAGCGATGGCGATCCAGCGAAGGGGTTTCATGGGCGCTCCAAGAAGGCTCAAGCTTTAGCGATTGGTGTGCCTGTCGCACGAAATATGGTCAAGATGTTGGCGGGCAGTATCGCAAGATTGGCCACCAACGCAACCAACAGCGTGGCGATTATCAATTGGCCGAGGATCGGCACCATCGGCAATGCGGAAATCTGGGTCACCAGGCTGGCGACGCATATAATCATGGTGCTGGCGCAAAGGGCCGGCCCGACTTCTCGGCATGAGATTGCCACCGCGTCGCCAACAGAACAACCGTTGCGTCGCTCGGCGATAAAAATGTTCAGAACATGCACCGCATTGTCGATGGCGATGCCAAACGCAATCGTCAGCGCGATCACTTCCGACATGTTGATGACGCCACCGCGAAGATAGAGCGCCAATTCAAGTACAAAAATTGGCAGCAAATTGGGAGTAATCGCCGCCAGCGCCAACCGAAACGAGCGCGCCGCGATACCAATAATACACACCCCAAGAAGGATCGCGATCAACAGGCTGGTGCGCAATTGGTCGATCAGCCTGGTAAATTCGATCGACATTAATACCGGCAAGCCGGTGATCTGCACATCGCCGATGTCAGCGGCGCGCAGTGCGGCGTCGACTGCGTCGACCTCTGCGCTCACCTGCTGGATCGGCAAATCGGATTCCATACGCACCGAAATCAGCATCTTGTCACCGCCCTTGGAGATGAAATTTCGTCTAATCGAAGCGCTTTCTTGGTTCTCCAGGGTTTCCACCACTTTGGCGATCGCGTCCTGGCTTTGTAATTGCCGCCACACTCGATCAAGCGAAATCACCCTTCCATCGCCATAACGGCTTTCGAGTTCCCTGGTAGCTGCCGCCAGTCTGGCCCGCGCCTCAGTGCCGGCATAGGATTGGCCGGCAGGCACCGGTACCGACAAAAACAGCACCGACCCGCCGCCAAAGCGTTCGTTGGCGATGCGTTCGGCTTCACGGGTATCGGATGCATGGGGCAGATAATCGGTGATTTTATATTCTGGCCGAACCAGGGTGTGCACATATACCAAAGCGCTGACCAATACGATCGCACCGCAAAAGATCGCCAGCGGTGCCGACAAGGAAAACCGATGGAAATGGCTGCCAAGCCCGCCAAATGCCGGTTGGCGCACTTTGTCGCGGGTCAACAGCTTGAATTTTACCGCCCAGTAGCACACCACCGGCAACGCCGTGATTACCGCCAGGAATGCCAGTGCCACCCCGGCTACACCGAGATAAGCGAAATCCTTGAGCGCCGACGACGAAGCAAACGAAAACGAATAAAATGCCAGTGCGGTGGTAATCGAAGTCAGCGCCGAAGCCGGCCCGACCCGCAGGATTGCAGCGCGCAATCCCGCGATCGGATCATCATAGTCCTGCATCGAGCTTTGCCATCTAAAATACAGCACAATGCCGTCGGCAAACGCCAAGATTAGCGCCAGGGTTGGCAACACCGTGGTCAGATAATTAACGTGAATTCCTGCCAGCCCAAACGTGCCCATAACCCACACTGCGGTAAATGCAGGCGGCACCGTGCAAATCAGCGCGCTGACCAAGCTGCGGAACACGAACAGCGCAATCGTGGTGCCTAGCGCCAATCCGATCAGAGTCAATTTCAACTGATCGCTGATCAATGCACCAACGATGGTGACCCCGATCGGTGGTAAACCGGCATAGGAAATCTGGAAGTCATCCGGCGCTGCTAGCGCTACTTCCTGTTGCAGCAGCTTGAGATTGCGATAAACTTGGTCATTTAGTGTGCCGCCGCCCGCCTCGCCTTCCAGCGTCGCCAGGATCACGGCAATATTTTCGTCAGGAGCAAATAAGGTTCGCGCGGTCGGCTGCTCAGCGATGATTTGGGCGACTAGCCGGCGCGCATTGGCATCATCTTCCAGGAATTCCGGGAAAAACGGTTCGAACTTGCCGGTTGCCGGATCGGCGATCGGAATTGAAAACACCGACGATGCCGAAGCAACCCCTTCGGTTACTGCGATTTCCAATTGCAGGAACCGTAAATCCTCCAATCCCTCTGCGGTATTCAAACGATCAGAACGGATGATGATCGTGACGTCCTTGGCAAAGTCACGAAAGTCGCGTTTTTGCTCAAAGAAAAGTTTATAAGCCTCTGTTTCTTCGGGTAAAACTGCCGTTACATTACCATCGAAGTGGGTTTGCGGAACCCCGGACAGCAAGATCGCGCTGACTATCGCCAGCAGAACCGTGAACAGCCGGGGCCGGCTGAGCACCAAAATTCCGATCCGCTCAATGCCAAAGCCGATGCTCCAGTGCGAAGAACCCGTATCCGTGATCGACTTGTCCATGATTTCCCCGTGAACTCGCACGCCGACCGTGCGAATCCACGGCAGTAGGTGTGATTGTTAGCAAGTCTGTTTACGCATACAATGGACAAGCACAAGTGCCGGTCACAAAACTTCGGAACCACAACATGGCCAAATTGCAATTTTTGTTGCTGCCGGCAGTGACTGTGGTGCTGGTCGCGACCTGCTTTTTCGGCGGTATTTGATTATCGCTTGGACTACGGGGTGTTGAGTATCATGATTGTGGACGAGTTGTTGCCCGACGAAATTTCCCCCAGCACGACAAGGGGAGCTGCCATCCACAATGTGGTCCTTTATGCCCAATTGCCGATGTTGGCGAGCGCCTAAATTCAGTCAAGCGACCATTCGCATCTATTTCCGGCCTGCCATTTGATCAACCGCACCACCTGGCCAGCCCGCGCCGCCAATTGGCACCCATCGGCATCGTCTTCAACCTCGCCGGCCTGAACCGATCCCATGGCATCGCGGACCGGTGACTGCGCACACACCTGCTCCGCGGTATCTAGCAGCGCAATTTGTTTCGAACCTGGTACTAAATGGGCGATCAGCACCAATTCCCTAGCGGTTTCGTTGACCACGCAAGTTTCAGAGGCAGCGAGCGATATGCCTTGCGGATCGAATAGGTAACGCCAGGTGCCGTAGCCAAGTGCTATCATAGCCAGCAAAACAATTGCGGCCAGCGCCGCCCAAACAAAGCGCATTGATTTATTCCAGCGTATTCTTACCTTGAGGAGAATCATGCAGTTTCCCCATCCCCTAATAGAGACCCGATTGGTGCGCCGCTACAAGCGGTTCCTAGCTGATGTCGAATTGGCCGACGGTTCGCTCGAAACCGTCCATTGTGCCAATCCGGGCGCAATGGCCGGGCTCGACATGCCGGGCATACCGGCATGGATATCCGACAGCCATAATCCAGGCCGCAAGCTGCGTCATACCCTGGAACTGGTTGATCTTGGCAGCAATTTGGTCGGGGTTAATACCAATTTGCCAAATCGCATCGCCGAGGAAGCAATCCTGGCCGGCAACGTGCAGCCATTGGCCGGCTATCAAGAACTGAAGCGCGAAGTGCCTTATGGTACCAATTCGCGGATCGACCTATTGCTGCGTTCCGCAGACCGGCCAGATGCCTATGTGGAAGTAAAAAACGTGCATTTTCTACGCACCGCCGGCGTGCACGAATTTCCCGATTGTGTTACTGCGCGCGGCGCCAAACATTTGCGTGAACTGGCCAATATGGCGCAATCAGGCGCCCGCGCGGTGATGCTTTATGTTATTCAGCGCGAAGATGGAGATGTATTTCGACTTGCTGACGACATTGATCCGCATTACGCAAGTGCATTCGCCCATGCCCATTCAAATGGGGTTGAAGCCTACGCTTTAAGGTGCAAAATCACGACCCGCTCGATCGTTGGCGACCGGTTGATCGAAATCATGCGGGTCCAGCCGCAAAGGCATACAGGCAATAATTGATGACCACCTTTGTCGAGGCAGCAAGTGCGCCGTTGAAAAATACCGGATCGATCAAGCTGTATGATCGCAGCGCGTTCGCCGGTATGCACGCCGCCGGACAATTGACCGCACACTGTTTGGACCAGGTTGCCGGGTTGGTGGCGCCGGGCCGGACCACAGGGCAAATCGACGCCTTTGTTTCGGATTTCGCCAGCATCCACCATGCGGTGCCAGCGACGCTTAACTATCGCGGCTACACCAAATCTTGCTGCACCTCGCTCAACCACGTGGTCTGCCACGGCATTCCCAACGACAAACCGCTGCGCGAAGGCGATATCTTGAACATCGATGTTACTTTGATCCTCAATGGCTGGCATGGCGATTCAAGCCGGATGTATTTGGCCGGAACCTCGCGCCGCGCCGCAGAACGCCTGGTTGATGTCACCTATCAGGCACTGATGATTGGCATCGACGCGGTAAAGCCCGGCCACAAGACTGGCACGATCGGTGCCGCAATCCAGCAGTTCACAGAGAAAAACCGCTGTTCCGTGGTGCGTGATTTTTGTGGCCACGGGGTCGGCCAATTGTTCCATGATGCGCCGAACATCCTCCACTATGGCCGGCCGCAGGACGGGGTGGAAATGAAACCCGGTATGATTTTTACTATTGAGCCGATGATCAATCTCGGCCGACCTCATGTTAAGGTACTCGGCGACGGGTGGACTGCGGTCACCCGGGACCGATCGCTTTCAGCCCAATTCGAGCACTCGGTCGGGGTTACCGAAGATGGCTGCGAAATCTTTACCTTGTCGCCGGCCGGCCACAACAAACCGCCCTATGGATAATACCAGAGGAATTCGATATTGGTCGATTTGATTGCAGCAAACCCGATCGCTCAACTAGGCGCTAAACGTAGCGCTATGCCTGGGTGCCGGGCAAGCTTGGCAACGCCCCTGGCGGGCCGATTTTCTCCACCAGTCAAGGCTCCAGTTCGTTGATATTGCTGAGGAAAACCGTTACGAAAATTTACTTCCCGACCTTGTTGGAACCTATCGCTTGTCACGAAGCGTTGGAACAGCTTCGTCGCACTATCTCTTTGTTTATGCGTGTCATTTTTCCCAAAACCGGTACCCACATTTGGGTGACACGCTCTAGTTGGGATGGTCCGCTACGATCCCAGGTGATCCGCCTGCTCGCACGACAAAATTGGGTGGTCAAATGGGCCCATATCAAGCTCCTTTGGCGTAACGTGCAATGACGTCCGGCTTCGATGAAACACCTGACCCGGTTCGTGCCCATTATCACGGCCATCGCGACCGGCTGCGCAAGCGCTTTGAGGATAGCGGCGCCAACGCGCTGAGCGACTATGAATTACTGGAAATGCTGCTGTTTCGCTTTCTGCCGCGCCGCGATACCAAACCGATCGCCAAAAATTTAATCGCCACCTTTGGCTCCCTGGCCGAGGTGCTGGGCGCGCCGCCGCAACGTTTGGAAGAAGTTAAGGGGCTTGGCCGCTCGGCCGCGATCGATCTCAAAGCGGTTCACGCGGCGGCGGGCAGAATGATTGCCGGCGAACTGACCGGGCGCGAAGTGCTCGGTTCCTGGAACCGGTTGATCGACTATTGCCGCGCGGCGATGGCGTTTGAGGACAAGGAACAGTTCCGCATCCTGTTTCTTGATAAGAAGAATGTGCTGATCCGCAATGAGTTGCAACAAACCGGCACTGTCGACCACACACCGGTCTACCCGCGCGAAGTGGTCAAGCGGGCGCTGGAATTATCAGCTACCGCGATCATCTTGGTGCACAATCATCCGTCCGGCGATCCGACCCCATCACGGGCCGATATCGACATGACCAAGCGCATCATCGATGCGGCAGAGAAACTCGGCATTGTCGTCCATGATCATGTTATCATTGCCAAGAACGGCCACGCCAGCCTGCGCGGCTTGCAGTTGATCTGAGCGGGATCGGGCTGACGAAGTCACCAACCATACGGATATTTGCCGCCATTAGAGCGTATTCCCGAAAAGTGTGTAGCGGTTTTCGGACAAGAATACGCGCATAAACAAAGAGATAGCGCGACGAAGCGTATCCAACGCTTGGTGACAAGCGCTAGAGCCTAACTAAGCTTGTTTAGTTTCTCCTGCATGTCCGCCAATTGGCGTTTTAGCGCATCCAGTTCGCCGGCCTGATCGGCTGACTTTGCAGCTGGTTTGGCGGCCGGCTCGGCGTCATCGCCCTGCCCGGTCTCAGGTTCCGGCGTGTCATCGTCATCGCCCGCCCCCGTCCACGGCTGCATTATCGAACCTAATAATTCAGCTTGCGATTGCTGCCACTCGCCAATCTTGTCCATCGCCTTTTGCGGATCCAGGGTATCGCTCACCTGGCGTTGCAAGGAGCCGAACAGTTCCTCGTGCTGGTCTTTGACCATCTCAAAGGACTGGGCCAGAAAATCGGGAATAAAGCTTTGCGCCTTGTCCGAATAGGAGCGCACAATGTCGGTCAACACATTAAGCGGCAGCACGTTTTCGCCACGGCTCTCGTGATCGGTGATGATTTGTAGCAAGTATTGCCGGGTCAGATCGTCGCCGGTTTTCTTGTCCAGGATCTGAATATCCTTGCCGTCGCGGATCATCGCGCCAATGTCATCAAGTGTGACATAATCGCTGGTCTCGGTATTGTAGAGCCGGCGACTGGAATAGCGGTTAATCAGCACGGTTTCGCGGAGAGTTTCGCTTGTCATAGATAAAGTTCCCAACCGCGCGCGGATGATGGGCGGGTGCCCTGCGGCGATATTTACCCGATCATATGGCATCCATCCACAACAGAAAAGGGCGAGCCGTACTCATGGCTCGCCCTTCTTTGAAAGGTCTTGGGAGGAGGAAAGACCTTTATTGGAATTTTTCTTGCCTTAAGCAGCCTGTTTGGTGGCTTTTTTGGCAACTTCGGCTACTTCAGCCTGCATTGCTTTGCCAGCTGACAGCATCAGTTCGACGGTTTCGATCTGTGCTTTTTTGGCAACTTCGGCGAACGCAGCAACATGTTCAGGAGCAGCCTGCGCCTGAGCCGAAGCGAACTCGGCAGTAACTTTGGCGTAATCGGCCGGCTCGGACTGAACTTTAGTCAAGGTGTCCATTTTGCCGAAGGTATCGACGGCCCATGCCTGGCTGAGATCGGCGAAGTTTTTGGCCGAATCAAGGGCAATTTTGGAGAATTTGGAATTGTACTCGGCAGCGTTTTTGACGATTTCATCGTAATTGACCGGCGCGGTTGCGAACATATTTTCAAGCGCTTTGGTGAATTCGTTGGTGTTCTTGGTCATTGGGCAGATCCTTTGGGTGCGGCTTTCGCCTTGGAAGTTCTGTTTGCGGCGCAGTGTTTTCGCTGCGTGTGCAAACTATATACATTCTGCATTGCAGCATTTCAAGAGAAATTTGCTGCGATGCAGAATTTATTTTATAATTTATTGATTTATTTGGCTTTTTTCTTCACATACGAACCTGGTGCAGGCTCGATTTCCCGAAAATTTGGGTTGTCTCCCGGGTTGCGGGCGGTAATTTTCTTTCCCGCACGGGCGGCAAGCCATGCCGCCCAATCATTCCACCATGAACCATCATGCACCTTGGCATCATTATACCATTGGTCGATGTCGGCAGGTTTGTCCGAATTGGTCCAGTAGCCATATTTGGTCGAATTGGCCGGGTTGACGATGCCGGCGATATGCCCGCTGCCGGCCAACACGAAGGTTTTATTGCCGCGCACCTTGTTGAGGCCTTTAAACGAAGATTGCCACGGCGCGATATGGTCGGTCTTAGTGGCGATGACGAAAATCGGAATGCGAATGTCGGAAATTTTCAGCTTTTCGCCGGAAATCACAAACTCGCCACGGGCCAATTCGTTGTCTTGATACAGTTTACGCAGATATTCCTTGGCCATACGGGCCGGTAGATTGGTGGAATCGCTATTCCAGTACAACAGATCGAACGCTGGCGGCGCGTCACCCATCAAATAGGAGCGGATCGCCGGCCCGTAGACCAGATCGTTGGCGCGCAAATAACTAAACGTGCGCGACATGAACATGGCCTCAAGATAACCTTTCTCGTCAACCTCTTGTTCGATGCTGGTAAGAAAGCCGTCATCAATGAACACCGATAATTCACCAGAATCGGAAAAATCGGTCAGCGTGGTGAAAAACGTCGCTGACTTGACGGAATTGTCCTTGCACCTTGCCATGTAGGCGAGGCCCGTCGCCAGCAACGTGCCACCAATGCAATAGCCGATCACATTGATCCGCGGTACGCCCGAGATCGCCTTGACCTGGGTAATCGCCTCGATCAGCCCTTCGTGCATGTAAGTATCGAAACCCACATCACGATAGGATGCGTCCGGGTTGACCCAGGAGACCACAAACACAGTGAACCCCTGCTCGACCGCAAAGCGGATAAAGCTGTTGCGCTCTTTAAGATCGAGAATGTAGAATTTGTTGATCCACGGCGGCACAATCAGCAACGGAATGCTGTGCGCTTGTTCGCTGGTCGGTGTGTATTGCAGCAATTGGAACATGTGGTTTTGGTAGACCACTGCGCCCGGCGTGGTGGCGATATTGCCACCAACTTCAAACGCTGACGGGTCAGAAAGGGTTACCGCCAGTTCCCCCTCATTGGTCTCCAGATCGCGAACCAGGTTTTCCAGACCATCGACCAGGGATTGGCCGTTGGTCTCCAGCGCCTTGGTCAGCGCTTCAGGATTGGTGCCGAGAAAATTGGTCGGCGAAAACAGATCGACAATCTGGCGTGAAAAGAAGCCGATCTGTTTCTTTTCGCTCGGCTCAAGGCCCGCAATGCCGCCTACTGCATCTTCGATTGCCTCCGACGACAGCAAATATTGTTGCTTGATCATGTTGAAGAACGGATTGGTTTCCCACAATTCGCTCGAGAACCGGCGATCAGCCGTATTCGCTTTCGGTTTCGCTGCAACAGTGTCTGGCGCGGCGTCACCGGTCAGCGCGCCACGGGTTTCCGCAAAATGCTCTAGCGAGCGGCGGAAATGACTGACTTGGCTTTCCATTAATTTCGCCGGATCGGACATCATCTGCGCTAGATAGGCCGACGCCGCCTTGATGTAGAGCTGTTGATCGGGCCCGGCTAATTCCTGTTTCCCCGCGTTTTTGTTGGTGAACGCCAAAACCATGCGCTGGGTCAGCTCATCGACACGCTTGAGGTTTTCGTTCAACTCCTCAAGATTTGCAGCATTATCGGTCTCATCAGAAGGCATAATTGGCAATTCCCATTTCAGCGGTTATATACCCATCCAAGGCAACCGGTAAGGGGCACAAGTTCGACAAATGGCAAACAATATTTCCACATACGACTTTTACGAGGGTACGCGCCAGTTAAACCAATGGCTAGGTGCCACCGCAAAAGCTTTTTGGGGCAGTCCGGCCTTTGCCATGACACCTAACCCGCTGCCGGCAACGTATGCAGCCTGGGGTGAAGTTGCCGAACGCGCCTTCGACCAGGTGACCTCGACACCGGATTGGGCCATCGATACCGTGGTTTCCGACGGCGCCGACCATATTGTCAATGTGGAAACCATCCTCGACAAGCCGTTTTGCAATCTAATTCGTTTTGCTGTCGAAAAAAGGCCGGCAGCAAAGCGCCGGGTGTTGCTGGTCGCGCCGATGTCGGGCCACCACGCCACACTGGTGCGCAAGACCGTGATTTCCCTGTTGCCAGATTGCGACGTCTATGTGACCGAGTGGAAAAATGCCCGAGATATTCCGGTTTCCAAGGGAAAATTCGATATCGAGGACTTTACCCTCTATCTGTTGGAATTCATGCGCCATTTAGGTCATGATCTGCACGTGATCGCAGTCTGCCAGCCGGCACCACTGGCGCTGGCCGCCACCGCTTATCTGGCCGAACTCGACCCGGACGCCCAGCCCAAAACCCTGACCCTGATCGGCGGGCCGATCGATCCAGACGCCAATGCCACCGACGTGACCGATTTCGGCCGTCGGGTTACCATGGGCCAGTTGGAAACCACGGTGATCCGGCCGGTCGGCGCCAGTTTCGCCGGGGTCGGACGGCCGGTCTATCCAGGCGCCATGCAATTGGCGTCATTCATTTCGATGAACTGGAAGACCCACTGGCAGGCCTATGCCAATCAAATTTCCGCGGTCGCCGCCGGATCAGCCGCCGACCATGACCGCCACAACACGTTTTATGACGAATATCTGGCGGTGATGGACATGACCGGCGAGTTTTACCTGTCCACCGTCAAGCGCATCTTCAAAGAGCGTGAAATCGCCCGCAACGAATTCGTGGTCGATGGCCACAAGGTCGATATCGGCAAGATCAAAACCACCGCAGTAATCGCGGTCGAGGGTGGGCGTGACGACATTTCCGCACCTGGCCAATGTGTGGCCGCGCTTGATCTGCTGACCGGGCTAAAGGATATCCAAAAGGCGCACTGTATGGCGCCGGAAGCCGGCCATTACGGCATTTTCAGCGGCAAGGCCTGGCGCAACGACATCCGCCCGGTGGTGCTCGACTTCATCGACCAGCACGCTTAGGTGCGATTTCACAAAAACCAAAGCAATTTGCCCGGGTCGCCTACTTCGCGGTCCAGCCGCCATCAATCGAGATGTTGGCGCCGGTGATCGACGCCGCCTGGTTCGAGACCAAAAACGCCACCGTTGCCGCTACCTCGTCAAGGCCGACGAATTGCCGGGTCGGCTGGGCGGCGAGAATAACCTCCCGCACCACTTCTTCATGCGAAATGCCGCGCGCGGCTGCCGTATCGGGGATTTGCGCCTCGACCAACGGGGTTTTCACGTACCCAGGGGAAATCGCGTTGACGGTCACCCCGTGTTCGGCCGCTTCCAGGGCGATGGTTTTGGTCAGCCCAGCAATGCCGTGTTTGGCTGCCACATAGGCAGCCTTGTAGGGCGAGGCGACCAGGGAATGGGCCGAGGCGATGTTGACGATCCGCCCCCACCCGGCCGCCTTCATGTCGGCGATGGTGTGGCGGATGGTGTGAAACGACGACGACAGATTAATCGCCATGATCGCGTCCCATTTATCGACCGGAAACTCCTCGACCGGCGAGACGAATTGAATACCGGCATTGTTGACCACGATGTCGACACCGCCAAACCCGCGCTTGGCGGCAGCGACCATGTCGCTAATCTCATCCGGCTTGGTCATGTCGGCCGGCGAGTAGGCGATTTCGCCACTTGCCACCCCCCTCGCCTCTTTGATCAACCGATCGATTTCGGCCCGGTCGCCAAACCCGTTCAGCATCACATTGGCGCCCTTGGCAGCCAGCATTAGCGCTATCGCGCGGCCGATACCGCTGGTCGAACCGGTGACTAGCGCCGATTTACCCTGCAACATTTGTTGATTCCAAAAATGTTTGTACCAATGGCGAATTTACTAGGCGGTAATAATATGAAAATGTTGCTACATCCAACCATCATGGCTGCGGCATAGGGCCCGGCCGCGCACATTGTAGGAGCAACATCATGTCAAACGCCGCTGCCAGTAGAACCGCACTCGTTACCGGTGGTACGCGAGGCATAGGACAAGGCATCTGCGAGGTTTTACGCGAGGGCGGCTACCATGTGGTGGCAGGCTATGGCGGCGATGATGCCCGCGCTAAGGCGTTTACCGAGCAAACCGGCATTGCCGCCTACAAATGGGATGTGGCCGACTATGATGCCTGCCAAACAGCGATTGGAAAGATTTCCGCCGAGCACGGGCCGGTGACGGTTTTGGTCAACAATGCCGGCATCACCCGCGACGGCACCTTGCGCAAGATGAGCTATGACAACTGGATGGCCGTGATCCAGACCAATCTGACCTCGGTGTTCAACATGTCGAAAGCCTGTTGGGAGCCGATGCTGGCGGAAAAATTCGGCCGCATTGTCAATATTTCGTCGGTAAACGGCCAGGCCGGACAATATGGCCAGGTCAATTATTGCGCCGCCAAGGCCGGCATGATCGGTATGACCAAAGCGATGGCCCAGGAAGGCGCGCGCTACGGCATTACCGTTAACGCGGTGGCGCCAGGCTATGTGGCAACCGAAATGGTGGCGGCGGTGCCAGAAAATGTGTTGGAAAAAATTGTCAGCACGATCCCGGTCGGCCGGCTCGGCGACCCGGCGGAAATCGCCCGTGCGGTCTGGTTTTTGGTGCGCGAGGATTCCCGCTTCATCACCGGCTCGACAATTTCGATCAATGGCGGCCAGCATATGTATTAGGGGCTTGGGGGCGCTATGGGTATGCATTCCCCGACCCGGTGATATGGTTGGTAACATGATTGAGGAGTTGGATATCACTGTTATTGGTGCAGCCAAACACCTTGGCGTAACCCGTCAAACCCTCAATAATTGGATCAACAATGATAATGCTTCTGTATCGCCTGAAATGGCGGTGAGGCTAGAGCGTATTCCCGAAAAGTGTGTAGCGGTTTTCGGATAAGAATACGCGACAAAACAATCAGATAGCGCGACGAAGCTATGCCAACGCTTCGTGACAAGCGCTAGAAACTGTGTTTGGTTCCACGGCGGATGACTAGCTCAGGATGCAGGCCAAATATGATGCTTGAACCGCCCCAAGATTGTCAGAGGCTCCAACAGAAAGATAGCCTAAATGCAGTCGATTAGTCTCTCAGAAAAACTTACCCTTTTTTCAAGTCATTGGGACCCGCACGTAGTGGCGGATTACAACGAGAACGAAGTCATGGTCGTGAAATTTAAGGGGGTATATCCATTCCACAAGCACGACAATACCGACGATTTCTTTTTTGTCCTTGAGGGCGAAATGACTATGGACATTGAAGACAAGCCCTCCCAGAAAGTTAAAGCGGGCGAACTATTCATTGTCCCAAAAGGCGTTGTGCACAGACCACGGGCAGAACATGAAGTTAAGGTTCTGCTGATCGAACCAAAAGGCGAGCCTAATTCAGGTGACTCTGATCGAGAGCCCGCACCTAAGACTCGCATCTGACAGAGCACTGAACGGCAGTTTCAACCTGCACTTCCGACAGAGTGGTCGTTTCGTTATTTGTCACCATGGGTGATAGCGTTAAGTAACGCCAATCTCCCCCCTCAATGCCAGATATCGGGCATGGTTTCCTTGTTCTTGGCCATGAATTCGCGCGCACAGGCGTGGCATGAGGTGGGCGCCTGCACCCAGAGAACCAGGATATGGATGACCTCGTTTTGGAAGGCCCGTGTGCACCTTACCGGGTTTGACATTGCCAATTTTATTAGGACTGACTGGGAAACCCTCAAATAAACGGAGACTGGGTCGGAAATGATTAAAGGCATTTTGAGCGGCGCTCCGATCTGGATATGGCCTTTGCTGGTATTGCTGTTGTTCATTGGCTACAAGGCCTCAAAACCCCGTAAAACCTCCGCGATTGCGTTTTATTTTCTGCCGTTCCTCGGTTTGATTTCAATAAACAGTGTAACGTCACTGCCCTTTCAAGTGGTGGCGTGGGGCTGTTTCGGGGTCGGATACATTACGGGCGCTGCCGGTGCATACGTACTGCAAAACAAATGGTTGCTTGGCAAACAAGATAGAACAATCTCGCTATCAGGTGAGTGGTTCACAATGTTGACTTTGATGATCATTTTTTGGATGAATTTTGCCGGGGGCATGATGAAAGCTGTTAATCCGGAGATGTATTCAACCTATGGCTTTATCGCACTGTTTACGCTTTTGGTTGGAGCTGCCTCTGGAAGCTTTCTTGGGCGATCGCTAAAAATTATACAATATATCCGCATTAAAACTGGCTAAGATCGATAAGTGCAACCAAACTCAATTATAAGTGCGAACAGCTACAAATACCATTCATATGCACAGTTCTATGATAACAGAAATCTACAGTTTCATCTCACGTAAATCCAGATTTTCTGCTTATGAATACATAGATAGACCAGTGTTTGCGCCCGTTTTATGTGACCGAAGGCGTATATCAGCAAGGGGATAGGTTGGAATTCAGGATGGGTTGATGATATTCTCATGTTTTGCGCATGGTGTGAGTGAACTGCCGCATTGACCGTCGTCGCCAATCTCCCGCCTCAATGCCAGATGTCGGGCATGGTATGTTTTTTCTTGGTCATGAATTCGCGTAGGTTTTCGTCGACCGCGGCATCAAGCGGTGGCGCTTGGTAGTCTTCGAGCATCCGCTTCCATTTCCGGTTCGCGCGGACAACCGCGTCTTGCGACCCGCCGTCGCGCCAATTTTCAAATGATTGGGTGTCGGAAAGTTCGCTCTCGTAGAATGCGGTCTGGTAATTGGCCTTGGTGTGTTCACAGCCAAAGAAATGGTTGCCGCACCCAACTTCCCGAAAAGCATCGATGGCAAGCGCATTGTCGTCTAGCGCCAGCCCCTTGAGGAATACGTGCAGCGCGCCCAGATAGTCGGCGTCCAGCACCAGTTTCTCGTAAGAAATCGTCAGCGCCCCTTCCAACCACCCGGCCGCGTGCAGCACGAAATTTGCGCCACACATCACCGCGGTGTTGAGCGAGTTGACGGTTTCCTGCATCGCTTGTGCGTCGGGGATTTTTGAACTGGTAAAGCCGCCGCTACAGCGGATCGGCAAACCGACACGGCGCGCCAACTGCGCCGCCATATAAGAGCCGAGCGCCGGCTCCGGGGTGCCAAAGGTGGGCGAACCGGATCGCAGATCAACCGAAGTGACGAAATTGCCGAAGATCGCGGGTGATCCCGGCCGTTCGAGCTGGCCAAGCGCACAGCCGACCAGCACCTCCGCATAAGCCTGGGCCACCGCCGCCGCCATGGTTACTGGCGCTGTTGCCCCACCGAGCACAAACGGTACCACCACCGGGCACTGATTGGCGCGCGCATAAGCGCGCAATGATCCCGACATCGCCTGGTCGTAGACCAGGGGCGAATTCATGTTGATATTGCCCATGATCACGCAATTGCGCTCGACAAAATCCCTGCCGAAGGCGATGCGCGCCATCTCAATAGTATCCTGCGCCCGCTCCGGTGCCGTAACCGAGCCCATGAACGGTTTGTCCGACCAGCGCAAATGGGCATAGACCATGTCGAGGTGGCGCTTGTTGGCCGGCAGATCGACCGGCTCACACACCGTGCCGCCGGAATGGTGCAACCAGGGCGACATATAGGTGAGCTTGATCAAATTCTCGAAATCGCGCTTAGAACCATAGCGCCGGCCGCCATCAAGATCGCGCACAAACGGCATGCCATAGGCCGGCGCGAAGACTACGTAATTGTCGCCGATCGGCACCGAACGCAAAGGATTGCGTGCATGCTGGATGAACTCCTTGGGAGCGGTCGCGGTCAGTATTTGGCGTACCATGCCCTTGTCGAAGCGCACCCGCTCGCCCCTAACATCGGCACCGGCCGCCCGCCACAGCGCCAGGGCCGCTTCGTCACCGCGAAATTCAACACCAATTTCCTGCAAGATAGTATCCGCCGCGGCCTCGACGATTTCCAAGCCTTCGTCGGCGACCAGCACATAGGGCGGGATTTGCCGGCGGGTACCGGCGATAATTTCTGGTGAGGCTGCCGCTATGCGCGTGGATTGCCTTTGTCGCCTGCCAAGACGAACCGGTGTTGCCAAAATTGTGCCCATGGCCCCGCCTATGTTTTACTATCCGCAATGGCCGCAACCTGGCGCAAACGGCAATTGAGTGAAGAACCGATCGCGACAGGAATGTCTAAATCAGGATGTGGTAGGCATGGGTCGGATTGCAAAAAAACAATCTGTGATGAGGCGGACCCTTAATCTTCTGTAGGATTATCGCCGTCGAAATCGTGTACCCCATTGGTAATCGCGTAACAGGCAAGGCGCACGGATTTGGGAACTTCCACCTTTCGCCCCTCACGATCGCCCTTCTCGTAATATTGAATGATACGCTTCTTAAGACCCAGCAAATCGGCCGCGTCTTTTTGCTTGAGGCCCAGGCTTTTGCGCCACTGTTTGAACTGGTCCGGGCTCATAGTTTGTCCTGTCCGGGCGCCCTGTCGATGGCTAGAACCAGTGAATACGAGGCGCCTAATAGTTCTTTACAAATACATGCCGTTTGCATATAGATGCGCACCCTCATGGCGCACTGAGTGCGTAGCTACAATTTGTACCAGTTCCAGTCAAATGAATTCAGCTTGTCGTGAAGGCAGGTGGACCGATGACGCTAAGTCATGGTATTGTAATATGAACAGAAAGCCATATCATATTGTTTTCAATTATTAAATTCTTTTTAGTCCACGACCTAGCTGCGAGCCAATCCGACCTTAAAACAAACATCGGGCGCAGGGTATTGCTCGTCGCGCGGTGTATATAATATGAGCGCCACCCAATCCCTCATCCAACTGCTTGGCGCGGTAGCCATGTTGTTGTGGGGGTTGCATATGGTTCGCACCGGCATCATGCGCGCTTTCGGATCCCAATTGCGCTATTTCATCGGCCGCAGCGTCGCCAACCGCGCGCGCGCATTGATCGCCGGCTTGGGGGTGACCATGGTGGTGCAAAGCAGCACCGCAACCGCGTTGATCGTCGCATCATTCGCCAGTAATCGGCTGATCGATGCGGCCCCTGCCCTGGCGGTGATGCTGGGCGCCGATATCGGCTCTACCCTGGTCGCGCAAATTCTGTCGCTTGACCTAAAATTGCTGTCACCACTACTGGTGATCACCGGCGTGGTCATGCATCGCACGATGGCGCAAACCAATCATCGGCAAATCGGCCGCGCCGCCATCGGCCTTGGCCTGATGCTGTTTGCACTTGGTGTCATTGTTAGCACTTCCGAACCAATGCGCGATTCAACGGTGCTGCGGGCGGTATTTGCTTCG
The DNA here is from genome assembly GCA_965248715.1 of Rhizobiaceae bacterium. Taxonomy (GTDB): domain Bacteria; phylum Pseudomonadota; class Alphaproteobacteria; order Rhizobiales; family Rhizobiaceae; genus CBDFKB01. Next base: position 1,051,636 of record CBDFKB010000008.1, on the reverse strand, counting down.
CTGGCAGACGAGCCACTGATTGCGCTGTTGTTGGCGGCGATCATGACCTGGCTCGCCCATTCCAGTCTTGCTGTTGTTTTGCTGGTGATGTCGATCACGTCGACCGGGGTTATTTCCCTGCCCTTGGCGCTGGTGTTAGTCCTCGGCGCTAATCTTGGCGGCGTCATTCCGCCGATCATGGCTACCATGAATGAAGGGGTGCTTGCGCGGCGTGTGACCTTTGGCAATGCCGCATTTAAGGCAATTGGCGTTTTGGCATGTTTGCCGTTTGTCGAATATTTTCCACCGTTGCTGGCTGAACTCGAAGCTTCACCGATCCGTCAGGTGGTCAATTTCCATACCGCCTTTAATCTTGGCATTGCGTTGGTATTTATCTTTCTGGTGCCGGTGGTTGCCGAGATAATTGCCCGAGTGCTGCCTATGGAAGACGACAACGAATTATTGGATCGACCTCATTTTCTCGACAACACTGCAATCGACACTCCTGCGGTAGGTCTCACCTGCGCTGCCCGCGAAGCGCTGCGCATGGGCGAATATGTGGAAACGATGATGCGGGGGTTTGCCCAATCGCTGCGGGAAAACGATGCCAAAAAGATGGCTGGGTTGATCGAATTGGAAAGCCAAGTCGACAATTTGTATGGGGACATCAAGCTCTATGTCACCAAGATTTCCCGCCAAGAGGTAGACGAGGCCGAAAGCCAGCGGATCGCGGAAATCTTGTCGTTCACCACCAATCTGGAGCATATCGGCGACATCATCGAAAACCTGCTGCAAATGGCGGCCAAAAAGGAAAAGCGGCAGTTGCGCTTTTCAAACGAAGGGCTTGCGGAAATTTTAGACGTACACGAAAGGATTTCCGCCAATTTGAAGCTCGCTTTGGCGGTGTTCATGTCGGGCGATGTTTCGGTCGCCAGGCAACTTGTTCAGGAAAAACGTATCGTCAACGATCTGGAGCGCCAAGTCACTGAAAATCACCTGGAGCGTTTGCGCCAGGGCCGGCCCGAAAGCATCGAGACCAGCGCCTTGCATTTGGATATGCTGCGCGACCTGCGCCGGGTTCATTCACACATCACCGCGCTTGCTTATCCGATCCTCGACGCAGCCGGCGAATTGAGAAAATCGCGCCTGAAGAAACAGAGCAACGGCAGCAATTAACCGCCGGGTAATACACGATTGATATTCCACACTTCTTCCAATAATTCGAAATTTTCGCACAATTATTGTGTACATTATTTTTTGCTAATTCTTCTATTGGTGCTAAAGTTACTGGGGCGGTACCAAATATGGAGACAGTAATGCGTTATTTTTCGTTATTTATCTTGCCGATATTCGCCTTCCTGACATCTCATCCTGCTCTTGCCGATAGCCACTCCGCCAGCGCGGAAATGCAAATACTCGCCGGAAATGGAGGCTGGGTCAGTCAGCACGGATCGGTCGCGCACCTCAATTTCACTGCCCTGCCTCAGCAAAATACCTATTCAGTCAGTGGTACCTACGTCAATAATCAACAAGGGTATTTATGTCAGGGAACCCCGTATCCGCTAACTGGGGTTTACTATTCGGGCACACTGGTGATTTCGTTTTCGGTAGATTGGGCAAACGCCACTGCGGATTGCCAGTCGGTGACCGGTTGGACCGGCTACTTTCAGACGACTAGTACTGGCTGGAGGTTGACGACCAACTGGAATCTGGCCTCGAATGGAATAAGCGAACCGATAATCCAGCAGGGCAATGACATCTTTACCCTACAGACGTCCGTGAAGTCGGACCGGTTGATCGCCGAATAACCGCTTCGCGGTAATTGCATATTGATCGCGGCGGCCAAGCCGGCCGCCGCCAAGCAAGCTTGGTATTTTGTTTGCATTCAAAAGTGCCAATTGACATTTGGCACCGCGTATACCACCTAATGCATTGGGTGAAGGCCCCTGCCGCTCGCTGGCGCTGCCAAGGTGAAGTCCTTCTGTTTTTCATCCACCAACTTCAGTTGTGTGCGGTTTGATGGCAATGCGAGCCCCATTTTGTTTCCGCATCTCAACACTGAACGAGGTTTGTGATGAGCGGATATTCTCGATTACCGAAAATCGACCAATTGAAACAGCAGGCAAAGCGCCTGCGCGCCAAACTTGCCGACGATGGCGATACCGCCCACAGCCGGTCACTCGAACTGTTGGCACACCAGCACGGCTACAAAGATTGGAATACCTTGCACGCGGCGGCCGGCAACCAGCCGCCGTGCCCGGTCATGCCCGGTCAAACCGTATGCGGTGAATATCTCGGCCAGGCATTTAAAGGCGAAGTTTTGGGGGTGATCAATTTGCCTACCACCGGCCGGTTTCGTGTCACCATCATGTTTGATGAACCGATGGACGTGGTTACCTTTGATAGTTTTTCCAACTTGCGGCAACGAGTGTCGGGCAACATCGACCACGACGGAAAAACTTTTGAGAAAATATCGAATGGAAAGCCGCAGATGAAATTGCAGCTATAGGCATTGTGAATACAAAAAGCCCGCCGATCCAATCGGCTGTTTTCGATCCATTCAGACCCTAATATCAACGGTGATTGCTATTGTTTGGATCCTAACCCTAAATCGGTCCCTGCCCAGCGATGAAACCGGGCAGGGGCCAAATTGTTAGGACGCCATTTGAACGTTGGTCGCCTGTTTGCCACGGCCGCGCGGATCATCTTCGATCTCAAACGTTACCGCATCGCCATCATTTAATGCCGGCAGGCCGGAGCGTTCAACGGCAGTAGCATGAACGAATACGTCCTTGCCGCCATCTTCCGGCGAAATGAAGCCGAAGCCACGGGTGTGATTGAAGAATTTTACAGTTCCGTTAACTCGCATTTGGGGGTCCTTTCCCGATTTAGTTTGCAAGTGTTGCTTGGAGTTTGAATCCACGTCGGCGCCTTTATTGGCGAGGTGTGGGTCACAGATCGTCGGGAAGGGGCGTTGCCCTGTCGAACCGTACTCTTACACCGGTAACGAACAGGGACTTCGTGCTCTAGCGCCGATAGTCTGAGGATGCATCTTTTCCAAGTCACGACGCATCAATGCTGCATCATATGGACCAAAGCAGCCGAAAATACAAGAATTAAAGTGCTTTTGGTCGATATTGCCTTGGTCGGTGCGACATTCGAGCCCAGGTGTAAAGCGACGGCTCAGGGCCACCAGTGTCACGCAAATACTTGCCGCTGCTAGGGTCTGTGGACATTCACCTTGATGCGATAAGCGCCGCGACAAGGTTCCAGTTGGCAGCGTAGCTGTTATCGGTTTTATCGTAACGCGTTGCGATGCCACGAAATTCCTTGATCTTGGCGAAGTAGTTTTCAACCAAATGCCGCCAACAATAGGCCTCTTCATCGTATTCTCGCTGCACAATCCGATTTGATTTGGGCGGGATAACGGCGGTTGCGCCCCGGTCTTCCAGCTCCTCCAGAAGCCAGTTTGCGTCAAACGCTTTATCCGCCAGCAAAGCGGCGAATGACACGCCCTTGATCAGCGGTGCCACGCCCCTCATGTCATGCGCCTGTCCCGGTAGCAGCATGAAACGCACAAGATTACCAAGCGCGTCCACCAGCGCCACGATCTTGGTGGTCAACCCACCGCGCGAGCGCCCGATGGCCTGATTTTGAGTCCCCCTTTTGCGCCGGTTGCCTTTTGGTGAACCGAAACAATGGTGCCATCAATCATGGCGTATTCGAGGTCTGGGTCATTGCTCATGGCTTTGAAAAGACTCTCGAAAACACCCTGCTCGGCCCATCGTCGGAACCGGCGAAACTGGCTGTTCCAGTTGCCAAATTTCGTCGGCAGATCGCGCCAGGGAGACCCCGTGCGCACCCGCCAGAACACCGCTTCCAAAAACAACCGGTTGTCGCCGCCTGTCCGGCCACTGTCTGTTGCCTTGCCGGGGAGCAAAGGCGCAAGGCGTTCCCAGACCCGGTCATTCAAAACAAATCGCTTTTCGTCCATTACAAACTCCCTTTTGGAAGCTTGAATCAGAAATCAACGCTTTTGGGAATCCTGAATGTCCACAGACCCTAGTTTTTCGCCAGCAAATCCGGGTTTTTGAAGAGGCGCTAGTGGAATGAATTTGACATTTGGTACCCATTTGCAGCTTCGCCGTTTGTCAAATGTCAAATTTGGAAATTCCACTAGATTCAATATCTTGCTAGTGGTTCTTTTGATTCCAAGATTTGCAAACCTAAGTATTGCAACGGGACGCAAATGTTGGAACTGAACCACTAGAGCGTGTCACCCAAAAGTGGGTACCGGTTTTGGGGAAAATGACACGCATAAACAAAGAGATAGCGCGGCGAAGCTACTCCAAGGCTTCGTGACAAGTGCTAGCACCGGAAATCGTGTGATCACTACCGATCAAACACCACCTGGCCGCGGTCTTCATTGCTGAAATATTCCAGTTTCAGTGGGCCATCCACCGCCTGACCGCCGCAATAACCGCCACCGGTAATATCGACCTGGGTGCGATCATCGGTAAAGTCGATGCTACCGTTCGGATACCAGCCTGAAACCCGCCAATCGGTCGACAAATCTACCGCGAACGGCAATCCACTAAGATCGATACGAGCTTTTCCGGTATTGGAATTGTTGGCTAAGCAGTCGCCGGCTGAACCATATTTAACCTGGTTCCATTTCCAGCATTCGATCGTACCTTGGGAACGGGTAAACTTGAAGTCGTCCACAATCACGGTCTTGGTTGCGGTATTGAAGCGAATTTTGCTCCACTCGGTGCGCACATTGCCTTTGCATACGCTAACTTCGGAAGAATAATTGGTTTCGGCAAGTTCCAAATAGGTGGCGCCGGACGCGGTGCAATATGCCTGGTAGGGCTGCGAACTTCGACCATCAAAATACAAGGTGAAAATTCCTGCACTACCGTTGGAAATGTGTGTGCAATCGGTTGGCAACGAACGCCGGTTGATCGCCTGGTCCAAACTGTCGCGGATGATGTCACGCCAGCTCTTGGTTGGATAGCAGCGTGGTGTGTTTGAGTTACCGCAAGGCAGCGTTCCGTAAAATACGCCGCCATTATACGAAAATTTATTTCGGTTTAACGAACGTGACGAGTAGTCGATGACAAAATTGCGCTGGTCCACTTTCTTTAAGAAAAATCCGATGCCCTGTACGTAGGAAAATTCGGTCTCTTCTGCGGGCAAATTTGCAACGCGCCGATACATAAGTTGAACGTGTGACGCGCCGTGGTTGGCATCGCCATTTACCCTCGGGGTGTGGACGATTGGATTGGCCGGCGAAACCGTCTTGCCGGCGATCGCGACTGGGGTTTGGCAGTTAAACGAATATTCATTATCGGCGGTAACCGCCGCCACCGGGTATACAAACATTTTATGATTTTTCGTATCGACGATGCCGGTAAGGCAGGTACCAGGTGCATATCCCCTGATCCAAGATAGGCTATCGGCATCGAGCGGAAGCAGTTTTTCGGAAGCTCGCCCGGTAAACATAAATATGTCGGGCTTTTTCACATTGGCCAGACCGATTTGGTGGTTGAGAAAATAGTCGGGAACGAAGTCCGCAAAGCCGAAAGTGCCGTTTGCGGACGTACAATTGCCGTTCACATCGACCGTCGAACCGGTAGCGCATTTACACACACCTAGGGTAGGGTTCAATCCATGGTCTGAGGAACAGGTTAATTGCCCACCGGCCTGGCAAGGCGCCAAACCGAATTTGCCGCAAGCCGCACCGGCCGCAATCGCTCCTTCGACGCAATTTCCATTGCCGTCATGGTTAAGACCGGTCTCGCATTTGCAAAGAGCTCCGCCAACCGAAGCCTTCATGTTACCTTTGCAGATCAATTCGGTTCGCTTGCATTCGCCCCATTGCGGCAAATTCCAAAAGCCGAATTTTTCGGTGCATTCGCTGCATGGCTTTTGCCCAAAAATGCCACAGGTTCCGCTCGCCTTGCCTTTCGTCAACAAGGTGTTGCGATAGGGTTCCACGTCGAGCCCGGCAACATAATGGTCGCGAACATCATCCTTGCTAAGAGCGGTAGAATAGATCGCAACTTCGTCGATTTTCCCATGCCAGTTATAGGAATTGGTTCCACTTCCGATTCGGCTGGCACCAATCTTCATGGTGTCATTGGTGTGGTTGAAGCTTCGGTTTACGGTTGCGGTCGCGCCGGTTCTCACATCCGCATAGACGGTAATGGTGGTCCCGTCATAGGTGCCGACGATGTGATGCCACTTGCCCAATTCAAGAGCCGCCGATTTGCCGATCACATCGGTTCCCGGCCACCAGATGTCCATTTCCGCCTGTTTGGTGTTGCAATTAACGTACAATGCGAAAGTTCCGGGCTTGGCGACGATGGTTTTGATGCCACTTGGGCAGGTCTCCAAATATGCCCAAGTCTCGATGGTGAACTGGTTGGTGATGCCAGATAGATCCACCTGGCCAACATCGATATAGGTGCCGCTTGCACCGTCGAATTGCGCGGATTTTGCCATGCCGGGGAAATAGCCGTCGGTTCCTTTGACCACATCGCCAAAATATGTGCCGGCCGGGCGGCCCGGCACCTGATTTGCAGCTACTTTGTCTACCTGCTGCTCGTTGAGCCGCCAATAGTCGATCAAAGACGGGTTCGCAGCGACAGCGTGGGCGTAAGGCGAAAGATATTCGGTGCCATAAGCGAGATTTTCCCATGGTTGAACCACCAGAAAAATTGCTGCCAGCAATGCGAATTTACAGTATTTTTTAATAGCCAGGGGCAGGTTACCAAAACCCATGGTGTATTCTCCTATTAGGATCGCCCATCAACAATGAATTATCTGAAATGCATTTTGTCATGTATCTGGATTCAGATTTTCGAAGGTAGCGGCCAATCGTACAAACAGCAAACTATATTTTGATATTACTAGTATTGTAACAATGACTTGGGCGTATCAGACGGCGGACTGAATCTGACTTGGGTAAATAGCAGCGTTGAACGTAGAAAAAACTTCATTTACCAGGCGGGATTTTCGCTAGTGGAATGAATTTAACATTTGGTGCCCATTTGCAGCATCGTCGTTTGTCAAATGTCAAATTTAAAAATTCCACTAGATTCAATATCTTGCTAGTGGTTCTTTTGATTCCAACATTTGCAAACCTAAGTGTTGCAACGGGACGCAAATGTTAGAATCGAACCGCTAGCGCTTGTCACCAAGCGTTGGAATAGCTTCGTCGCGCTGTCTTTTGTTTATGCGTGTCATTTTTCCCAAAAACCGGTACCCACTTTTGGGTGACACGCTCTAGGCGCAAAATCGATAGATTTTTTGCGGAATTTGCTTGACCAAGGGTTTCCGTATGATCGAAACTTGCCTGGCCGACAAAATTCCCGGCACGACGGAATTATTGGAGAACCATCTTGAAGATCATTGTTATTGGAGCAGGGGGCGACATTGGACGTGCGGTATGTGCTGAACTATCTGACCGGCACGACCTCATAAAAGTTGGCCGTAGCAGTGGTGATATCCATGCTGATATTGCTGATCGAGCATCGGTTGCGGAAATGTACCGCAAAACAGGAAAGGTCGATGCTGTGGTTTCGACAGCAGGCAATGTGCATTTTAGCGCTCTGACAGACTTTACCGAAGAGCAATTTATGCTCGGACTAAAAGACAAGGTTATGGGTCAAGTCAATGTGGTTCTGGTCGGCATGGAGTATGTCAACAATGGTGGTTCATTTACCTTGACCAGCGGCGTTCTTGATCGTGACCCGGTGCAATATGCCACAGGAGCTGCCACGGCAAATGGAGCATTGGCCGGTTTTGTGAAAGGTGCGGCGATCGAAATGCCGCGCGGATTGCGGGTCAATGTGGTTAGCCCCGGTCTTCTTGAAGTATCCCAGCCTCGATACGGAAGTTATTTCCCGGGCCACGAGATGGTATCGTCTAAACGGGTTGGACGCGCTTTCACCAAAAGCATTGAAGGTGCGCTCACCGGTCAAGTGATTATTGTTGAATAAGCGGAAGCATGTGGCATCGTTTAATGCTATTGGTAACAGTATTAATCTCTTCGTGAAGCAGTTTTGGGAAAAATGACACGCATAAACAATCAGATAGCGCGACGAAGCAATTCCAACGCTTCGTTACAAGCGCTAGCCGTTCAGCTCCGCTAAATTCTCGACATATTCTTTGGGAAAGTGCGGCAGCAAGGGTACTTTTAAGCCCATGTCCTTGGCGATGCCACCGATATAGCCCAGGCAGTTTGCTGCCGTTAACGGCGCGTACCAGAGCTTGTTGGTTTCCTTGTGCTGGTGGACGATCGCCACCACTTCACGGAATTCCTGTTTGGTCAAATCAACCCGATAACGGGCGGTGACATACGCTTCTTCGAAATCACCATCACTGGGCCCGGTTTCAGCCGGCACCGGCACCAAATGGCCGACCGACCACGGAACCGAACTTTGGGTCGCTGGGTGTAGGCCGGAAATCTCGATTCCGTCTGGCATCAGCACGCCCTTTTTGTCGATCGGCAATTTACCTTTGCGATTGAGCTCGCCGAAGACCACCGAGGCATGTCCGTAACTAAGCGCACTACGGGCCCGAAATTCGATGAAATGGGTCTTTCGGCTCTTGGATGGGGACTTCAACCGCTTCAGCGCGCGGTTCGAAGTCCGGGGTTCGGCCCCGAATGCCGTCATTGCCGCGCTGGAACTCGCCAGACCAGCGGTAAAGGTTGAATCATAGGTCTCGATTGTCGAGTTGCAACCGCCAAGCGCTAGCGCGCCAAGCACAGCAATGGCAATTTGCGTGCGTCCACGCCAATTCATCTAGAACCCCTTGCTGGCCTATTGGCCAAACCGATTGCCGAATCGGGAAATCTGGAATTTTAAATTAAAGGGGGGCAACCTGCCCCCCCTAATTGCAAAGGCCGATCAGCCGTTGGTAACAATCGGTGGCGGGGCTTTGCCCTTGCCTTTACCGATGGTCCCGCACGCCGAAAGGGAAAGCGCGGTGATAACGACTATTGCCGCTACTAGAACATTTTTCATGAGGTACCTCACAGTTAAGGGGGGTAGTGAGTACGCAACACTAATATGGAAACCAGTCGACATAGTTTTCCAACTACAGTTTTTCTGAATTATTTGATTCTCTCTAGTGCAAATTTGCAACACTTAAAATCAATTATTTCCGGACAACATGAACATTCTACTTATCTACGAAATCAACCGGCTCTTGCCGATCGCATTGCGTTGTACCAAGCGTACCTAAGTATTGTCCTATCCGATGGCTCAATATCCTGCTCCTCTGGTATTTTCTGCGTTAGGGATAATTTGGTTTTGCTGGCGCCAACCGGTGGCAATTCGTGTTATGATCCGCCAGTCATATGGAATTTCGGGAGCGTGTTGTGCGATTATTCAATTTCCTTGGCGTTGTCGCCGCTTGTCTGGCTTTAAGCGTTCTTACAACCCAGGCGGCGAACGCACGCGCGGTGGTGAAATACCAGGGCATCTCCAAAGGAACGATTGTGGTCAAAACCTCTGAGCGGCGGCTATATGTTGGCCTCGGCAACGGCAAGGCCGTCCGTTATCCAGTTGGTGTCGGCCGATCCGGTAAACAGTGGCGCGGCGAACGGCGCATCCGCAGCAAGCGGCTTAAACCGGCGTGGAGCCCGACCGCGCAAATCCTTCGCGACAGTCCCAACATCGCCAAGGTCATTCCCGGCGGCTCGCCAAAGAACCCGATGGGCGCCGCGGCGCTGGTTTTGTCCGGTTCCGGTCAATATGCCGGTCAATATGCCATCCACGGCACCAACAAACCCGGTTCGATCGGTCGTTTTGTCTCTTATGGCTGCATCCGCATGCACAACAAGGACATCAAGGACCTTTTTTCCCGGGTCCGGGTTGGCGCCAAGGTGGTGGTGAAGCAGTAGCCGGCCCCAGCAGGGCAAAAATGTAAGTTTGCAAGATTGTCGTCCTCGACCGGCCAAGAATCCAGTCTATAGGGCCATCATGGCAGCTCGGTTCAAATAAACTTGCTGATTTCTTCGGCATGTAACCTTTTACGCGAAGATGGCAGCCCAGCGGCCTTTGCAGACCCACAATGAAGCGTTTGTTTAGGCAAGAAATATAGTCAACAAAGCCAATGCGCGCGCGTAAAATCAACGCTGGATAACTTAGCGCAAAAGTCGCTTGAATATAATTTTGAGTTGCAAGGGCACACGCCGTAGTTTGGGCGGAATGTGTTGGGGTGCCACGACGCAGCCCTTGCGTTTCCTTAATACCATTTTATCTCATAAAGACAAGTCATAGTTGCATATCATAGCTTTGCAGTATTTTTTGCATCTAAGCTTTTGATTCTTTTTTTGTTTTTCTTAGTCGTACGTTGTACTAAGAAGCTGTGGGGCAAAAAGTGGTCGAAAAAATTATCAATCGCGACCGGATGGGCTCCCTTTGCTGACATTTTGGAAATTGGCTGGTACCGTTTCGCCGACAGGCTTTGTAGCCTAGAATTGAATTCAGCCGATTAGAGGTCAGCGCCTTGAAAAATAGCATTTTCCGCGATTGGCTGCACAAAACTGCTGATTGGAACGCCGATTATCGGCAACGCATCCGCGACCTTGCGGTGCGGTCAAAAATAGCGCCCGGCGCCATCGCTAGCAAGCTCGCGGCGTCGCCACCCAATGATTCGGAAAAATTAGAGGCGATTTTCTCTGATTTCAAAAAAATCATTGTGCCCGGCATGACCCATTGGCAGCATCCACGGTTTTTCGCCTATTTTTCATCCAACGCCGCGCCCGCTGCCATCATCGCTGAAAACCTTGTCGCGGCGATGTCGGCACAGTGCATGCTATGGCAGACCTCGCCGGCAGCGACCGAGCTGGAAACCACGGTCATCGACTGGTTGCGCCAAGCACTGGGGCTGCCGGAACGGTTTTCCGGCGTCATTCAAGATTCTGCCTCATCTGCCACATTGGTCGCTGTGCTAGCCATGCGCGAAATAGCCCTCGATTGGCAAGGAAATCGTAGCGGGCTGTCGGCCCAGCCGCCGATCCGCATTTATGCATCGAACGAAGTGCACACATCAATAGACCGGGCAATATGGATCGCCGGTATCGGCGAGCAGAACCTGGTCCGCATTCCGGTCACTGGGGCAAATAGGGGCATGGACGCGGCGGCGCTCGACGCAGCGATTACACACGACCGGGCCAACGGCTATTTGCCAGCCGGCGTTATTACCTGTGTCGGCGGCACCAGCACCGGCGGTTGCGACGACCAGCGTGAAAACATCACCGTCGCCCATCGACACGGACTTTACGTGCATGTTGACGCCGCGTGGGCCGGTTCAGCCATGATCTGCCCCGAGTTTCGTACTCTGTGGCACGGTGTCGAAGCCGCCGATAGCATCGTGTTTAACCCGCACAAATGGCTCGGTGTGCCGTTTGATTGTTCGATCCAATTTCTGGCCGAGCCCAAGAACGTGATCAAAACCCTTGCGATCCAGCCAGAATATCTAAGAACCCATGGCAAGGACGGGCTGATCAACTATTCGGAATGGTCGATCCCGCTAGGTCGCCGGTTTAGGGCGCTCAAGGTTTGGTTTCTGCTGCGTGCCTACGGTCTGAACGGGCTTCAAGCCATGATCCGCAACCATGTAGGTTGGTCCCGCCAATTGTGCGAGCGGCTGCGTGCGGAAGACGATTTCGAAATCGTCACTGAACCGTTCTTGGCGCTGTTTACATTTCGCCATGTGAGCGAAGGCGCTAGCGATATTGACGCCCACAACCAAGCGTTGGTCGAGGCTATCAATGATGACGGCACCATCTATTTGACCCAGACCAGCGTCGACGCGCGGATCGCAATCCGGTTTCAGGTCGGACAATTCGACGCCCGCAAAGAAGACGTGGACCTGGCCTTTGACACGATCTTGCGCCTGGCGCGCCAACAGTAGGGGCCAGATGTGAACCTCGAGCCAAGCAAGATCGATCGGCAAGCGGCACAACATAGCGGCAAATTGGGAGTCCCAGCCATGCAACACATTCGCATCCGCCCGTTCAACACCAAGGATACCTATCCCGAACAAAACCTGGACAATGATTTATGCCAGGCGGTGGTGGCACGCGGTGCCACCGTGTTCTTGCGCGGCCAGGTCTCGCAAGATCTTGAAACCGGCCTATCGCTTCATGTTGGCGACCCGGCCCGCCAGGCCGACCTGGCGATGCGTAATATCAAGAATTTGCTGGATCAAGCCGGCGGATCAATGGAGCACATCTGCCGCATCGTGGTTTATGTCACCGACATCCGTTATCGTGAGCCAGTCTATTGTGAAATTGGTCGATGGTTGAAAGGGGTGTTCCCTTGTTCCACCGGCCTGGTTGTGCCGGCCCTAGCACGACCGGAATGGCTGGTCGAGATCGAGGCCACCGCGGTTATTCCCGATTGAGCAGGAATAATAACCCTGGTCCCACCCAACTGAGCACCTCTAAAAACCCTTCTTTTGGGTCCTGGGAGCAATTTTTCGTTTTTGCGTTCCGCAAATATTTCAACACATTATCCGGTACTCCAAACTTCAAAATCACACCCAGCCCAACAAAATCGAGGGTTTTTAGAGGTACTCAACTGTAAAATTGTGTGGGCATTAGCTTCACCATTAATTGACCATGCCGATTCATTATTTCTAAGAAAAACCGATGTATACTTAATGGTAACAAGATTTAACTCCTGTTTCCAAAAACATAAACAGCTTTAATTGAGTTTTGATAGGTATGAAAAATACTATTTATCAATATATATTCCCGGAAATATCAGTTCCAGAAGGAGTACTAAGAGCGCAATTTGCAGTTATCAAAAACCAATTGCCAACTATTTATCTATGCGTGTTGGCTAATATTGCAATGGTGGTAATCGCGTATTGGGGATCAGCGCCATTGTTTTTAGTTGCAATCATTCCAGCGATTTTTTCGCTAATAATTGTAAGAAGATTGTTCTATTGGAAAAGTAGAACCAAGAACGAAGACATGTCTGCTATCGACATATCTAAAGAATTCAGCAAATCCACTATTTTGGCTTGGGCTTATACCATCCTCGTCGGCTGCTGGTCGGTCGCAATCTTGCCCTATGGCAACATGCTGCAAATCGTTTTGATGGTGTGCTTTTTATGGACATGCGCGGCGACCATGGCGGTTGGGCTTGCTTATCTGCCCCGGGCCCAAATCGGATTTATTGTTCTATCGGCTGGACCTTTTTGCTACGGTGTTATCTTATCCGGAGAGCCGTTGTTTTGGATATTGCCTGGACTATTTTCCACCTTTTATCTGATATTTCTTCGTTTGCTTAAGCAGCATTACCAGTCGTTCTTGAAAGGCGAAATTAGAAAAATTGAACTAAAAGAACAAATCGAGCAAACCGAAGCGGTTCAAAAGCAGATGGAGCATTTGGCCTTAACCGATCCTCTGACCGGGTTACCCAACCGCCGTGCCATATTTAATACATTGAAAAAACAATTTGAAACCAGGCAGGATGGCAACCGATTTGCGGCCGGCATTATTGACCTGGATGGCTTTAAACCGGTCAACGACGTGTATGGCCATGCCTGCGGAGACGCGGTCTTGATTGAGGTAGGCAAACGGGTAACCGAGGTTTTGGGCGATCGCGGACTGGCTAGCCGAGTGGGTGGCGACGAATTTGGCCTCATCATCACCGATATGAAAAATGACCAAGATGTCATGGATTTGGGCTTTAAAATTGCCGAAGCCTTGCGCCAGCCTTATGATTTAGGATCAAGCACGGCGATGTTATCTAGCTCTTTGGGCTTCGCGATTTGTCCCGATAGCGGCGACAACCCGGAAGTCCTATTGGACAATGCGGACAAGGCACTCTACCGGGCCAAAAAATCCAACAGCCATGACGTTGAAATCTATGATCCGGTCAATCACCGCGAAACCAAAGAGAATTCGGCAATCGAACAGGCTTTGCGCCAGGCGATAGCTACTGATTCCATCGAATTGAACTATCTGCCGATCGTCGAGCTTTCCAGCGGGCGGGTAGTTGCATTTGAAGCACTGGCACGCTGGTTTGACCCAACCCACGGGGAGGTTGCGCCGGACAAATTCATTGCTGTAGCCGAACAGACCGGACTGATTATCGAATTAACCGACCTATTGTTCAATAAGGCGGTCAAAAACCTCGCCAGTTGGCCTAGCGAAATTGGCCTTTCGTTCAATATCTCGGCGGTATATCTGGCAAATCCAAGACTCGGCCTGTCGATCATCTCTACTTTGAGCAAGTACCAATTATTACCGAGCCGTTTGCAAATCGAAATTACCGAATCGGCGCTGATGTCGAATTTCACGGTGGCACGCAAGACCATTTGCGACCTCAGTGATGCCAATATTCAAGTCGCGCTTGATAATTTCGGCATCGGATTCGGCAGTTTCGATTATCTTGACCAAATTTCCGTGGACAAATTGAAGATTGATGGCAGGTTTGTTCCAAGCACCGGAATGGCCAACGGCAAGCGCCAAATCCAAAAGGCAATTGTTGGCTTGAGTTCCGGGTTGGGCATCCCGGTAATCCAGGAAGGCATTGAGAACGCTGACCAACACCAAGAAGCCATCAATGCCGGCTGTCATTATGGCCAGGGGCATCTGTATTCAGTGCCGATGTTGGCTGGCGAAATTGCCAATTTCCTTGGCGAGGACGCGGATAATGCCGATTACAAAATTGCCCACACCGGCGGCAGTAATTAGAGCGTATTCCCGAAAAGTGTGTAGCGGTTTTCGGATAAGAATACGCAACAAAACAAACAGATAGCGCGACGAAGCAAACCCAACGCTTCGTGACAAGCGCTAGGGTCTGTGGACAATTATGGTTGTAGTGCCGGTTTGCACATGAAGTGGTGCATTTGTGATCGAACTGGGCGCTCTGCGGCCAAAGGCCGGATTGCCATGTCAAAAGATTTGGAAACGTCTTTTTCGCTTGCGTTCTGCCGATCAGCCACGGCCGATCAACTTAGCGGCGTCGGTCACCATTGTGTGTAAAATGTCGGCTGCTGGTTCGACCGTGTTCAAAATGCCAGTGACCTCGCCAACAAAGGTGTTGGCGTTTTCGATATCACCCACCTGCCAGGCCTTGGTCCACCGCTCAGCCTGGCGATCCTGGTCGGCGATGAGATCGTCAAGGTGATGGTGCCATTGTTCGGTAAAGCGGTTTTTCAGTACCCGCGCCGTGTAACGTTGCGGCCAATTTAACCGCCGCGCCACATCCATTACGCTGGAGCGGATCGTATCATCCCCCGATGCCGTAAGCGCCGCTTTGACCATATTGGGATGGGCAAGGCTTTCTGTGCTGGCCCAAAACCGGCTGCCGACCACTGCGCCGTCGGCGCCAAGCATTAATGCCGCGGCAAGGCCGCGCCCATCGCCAACCCCACCGGCCGCACACAACAGCACTTGCGGCCGTTTTGCCGCAATCATATCGGCGATCTCCGGCACCAGGGTAAAGGTGGCGCGGCTTTCACCATGGCCACCGGCCTCCGCCCCCTGGGCAACCACCACATCGGCGCCGATGTCGATGGCACGTTCGGCGTCGCGGACGGTTTGCACCTGGCAGATCAGCGGCACCTTGGCATCGCGGATGGTGGCTGCAAACGGTTTAGGATCGGCAAACGACAGGAATATCGCCTTAGGTTGCCGCGCTAGCACCTGGTCCAACAGGCTGGATTTTTCCGCCAACGCCCAGGTGATGAAGCCACATCCGACCGGTTGATTGCCGGCAGCCTCGAACTGTGCCTCCACCCATTGAGCATTTCCATAGGCGCCACCGATCATGCCAAGCCCGCCGGCCCGCGAAACTGCCGCCGCTAATTTACCGCCGGCAGCAAACGCCATCGGCGCCTGGATCACCGGATGGTCGATGCCGAAAAATTCCGTCAACCGGGTCGAAAGGGCTTTACCGGTCATTGGGTCACATGCCTCCTAAAGAAATTCACCATTCTACGCTTACTATCGGCAGTAGCGCCCGGGTCGTGTGCGACCTTGTGGCCATTATACCAAGGGAATTTAATATTGACCCATTTGATGGTGGAAAACGTTTGCTGGCGGGCACAATACGCGCCAAAACAAACAAATACGGCGTATTCCCGAAAAATGGGAGCCGGTTTTCGAAAAAATTGTGCGTCAAAACAAATAGATAGAGCAGTCAAGCGGTACAATGAAACGAGAAACTGCTCTAGCGCTTGTCACGAAGCGTTGGAATAGCTTCGTCGCGCTATCTCTTTGTTTTGTCGCGTATTCTTATCCGAAAACCGCTACACACTTTTCGGGAATACGCTTAGCGCTTGTCACCAAGCGTTGGAATAGCTTCGTCGCGCTATCTCTCTATTTATGCGTGTCATGTCACCCAAAACCGGTACCCACTTTTGGGTGACGCGCTCTAGTGGGCCAATACCGCCAGCAACAACAACGCGACAATATTGGTGATCTTGATCATCGGGTTGACCGCAGGGCCGGCTGTGTCTTTGTATGGGTCACCCACCGTATCACCGGTAACAGACGCCATGTGCGCATACGAGCCCTTTTCGTGGCGCACGCCGTCCTTATCGACGAAGCCATCTTCGAAGGATTTCTTGGCATTGTCCCATGCGCCGCCGCCAGCGGTCATCGAGACCGCGACGAAAAAGCCGTTGACGATCACGCCAAGCAGCATGGCACCAAGCGCGGCAAACGCATTGGCCGGGCCGGATATGAAATTAACGACCACGAAAACCAAGATCGGTGACAATACCGGCAACAGCGAGGGCACGATCATTTCCCGGATCGCCGCCTTGGTCAGCATGTCAACCGCACGGCCATAGTCGGGCAATTCCGTGCCTTCCATGATGCCAGGCTTTTCCCGGAACTGCCTGCGCACTTCTTCAACCACCGCACCGCCGGCACGACCAACCGCAGTCATCGAAATGCCACCGAAAAGATAGGGCAGTAATCCGCCGAACAGCAAGCCGGCGACCACATATGGGTTCGATAGGTTGAACAAGGTGTCGGTGTTGATGCCATAGAAAATCGAGCCCTCGACCGCCTCGGCAGAGAATAATTTCAAATCTTCCGTATAAGCGGCAAACAACACCAGCGCGCCTAGGCCGGCCGAACCGATGGCATAGCCCTTGGTGACCGCCTTGGTAGTGTTGCCGACCGCATCGAGCGCATCGGTGGTGGCGCGAACTTCGCTCGGCAAATCAGCCATCTCGGCAATGCCGCCGGCATTGTCGGTGACCGGACCGAACGCATCAAGTGCGACAACCACACCGGCGAGCGCCAGCATGGTGGTAACCGCAATGGCGATACCGAACAGGCCTGCAACCGAAAAAGTTGCAATAATGCCGATGATGATCACCATGGCCGGTAGCGCAGTCGCTTCGAGCGAAATCGCTAGACCCTGGATCACGTTGGTACCGTGGCCGGTAACCGATGCCTGGCTGATTGAGCGCACCGGACGGTAGCCGACACCGGTATAATATTCGGTGATCCAGATGATCAGCCCAGTGATGATCAAACCGAGGATGCCACACCAAAACAGGTCTATGCCGGTGAAGGTTTCTCCGCCGGAGGTGGTAAATTGCCGATCGGCGCCGAGCCAGAACCAGATGATGATGGCCAGCGCTACCGCAGACAGTACGGAGGTGGCGATGAACCCCTTATAAAGCGCACCCATAATCGAGTTGCTGGCGCCCAAACGGACAAAGAAGGTGCCGACAATCGATGTTATGACGCAGCTTGCGCCAATCATCAGCGGCAGCAGCATCAAGGTTGATGCGGTTTCGCCGGTAAAGAAGATCGAGGCCAAAACCATGGTCGCGACCACGGAAACCACATAGGTTTCGAACAGGTCAGCCGCCATGCCGGCGCAGTCACCAACATTG
Source organism: Rhizobiaceae bacterium (assembly GCA_965248715.1). Taxonomy (GTDB): domain Bacteria; phylum Pseudomonadota; class Alphaproteobacteria; order Rhizobiales; family Rhizobiaceae; genus CBDFKB01. The sequence goes on along the minus strand of CBDFKB010000008.1, from coordinate 1,033,759 downwards.
TCGCCCACATTGTCGGCGATGGTGGCCGGGTTGCGCGGATCATCTTCCGGAATACCCGCTTCCACCTTACCAACCAGGTCGCCGCCCACATCCGCACCCTTGGTAAAGATGCCGCCGCCGAGACGGGCAAAGATCGAAATCAGCGAAGCGCCGAAGCCGAGCGCCACCAGCGCGTCGATCACGGTCCGGTCGGTCGGAGCAAAGCCCAGCGAGCCGGTCAAAATCCAGAAATAGACCGTCACACCCAGCAGTGCCAAGCCGGCAACCAACATGCCGGTAACCGCGCCCGATTTGAACGCAAGCTGTAGGCCGGCGCCAAGGCTTTCGCTGGCCGCCTGGGCGGTGCGGACATTGGCGCGAACCGACACCATCATGCCAATAAAACCGGCGGCGCCGGAAAGAATGGCGCCGATTGCGAAACCGATCGCCACCAGCGTTCCCAGCAGCCAGGCGACAATTGCGAAAACAATCACACCGACAACGGCGATGGTCATGTATTGGCGGGATAGATAAGCCTGAGCGCCTTCTTGAATATAGCCAGCAATTTCTTGCATACGCTGGTTACCGGCATCGGCGTTCATCACCGAGATCGATGCCCAAATTCCATAGACAATCGATGCAAGCCCACATAGGACCGCAAACAATAGAGGTGACATGGTTCCCTCGTCCTTTTGGTTAGTAATCAGTCCCCGAATTTGCGCGCCTGTTACAGCAGCCCAACGTTTTCCGTACAACGAATTTATCGGCAGCACGGGTGCCGCCGTTCCGCAACCGCTTCGCGCGCGGGCATAATGCCATTCCTAGAAAGGCGACCCGGAGTTGCGGCGCACACTATTCAGCCACACGCCGACGTCAAGACTTAGTTGTGCGGCAATTTTCGTCGACCACGACAAATTCAATGTTTGTAGCGCTTTAGCCGAGCGCTATTCGACCAAATGCCTAGAGCGTGTCACCCAAAAGTGGGTACCGGTTTTGGGAAAAATGACACGCATAAACAAAAAGATAGCGCGACGAAGCTATTCCAACGCTTCGTGACAAGCGCTAGGGCCGGTTGACCGGCTAGCCCTACATCAAGCGTCTATTCTGCGCTCCGGCGGCGATTGGTGACCGATAGCCAGCCAAGTGCCAATAGGCAAACGACTACAACCGGCAAGACTAGCCAGTTGAGCGCCACCCAGCCAAACTGGCTCAAAATCACACCGGATAGAAGCGATGACAGGGCGACAAATCCAAACAAGATAAAATCGTTTGCGCCCTGGGCCTTGCCCCTTTCGTTGTCGCGATAGGTTTCGGTCACCATTGCGGTGGCGCCGATGAAACCGAAGTTCCAGCCAATCCCGAGCAGGATCAACGAGCCCCAAAAATGCATCAATTGCACGCCGGCAAGCGCCACCAACGCGCACGAGATCAAGATCAGCAACCCGCTCGCCACCACCGGCTCCTTGCCAAAGCGGGCGATCAAATGGCCGGTAATGAAACTTGGCGCATACATCGCCAGCACGTGCCATTGGATGCCAAGCGTTGAATTATCGACCGAAATGCCATGATGTACCATCGCCAATGGTGCTGCAGTCATGATGAAACTCATCAACGAATAAGCCCCGGTGCCACAGATTACGGCGACGATAAATTTCGGCTGTGAAATGACTTGCCCTAGCGCACGCGCCGGTTGGGTGTTTTCGTCGCCGATAGCCTGGATCGCCACCACCGGCCGCAACAACAACAACATGCAAAACCCGATGACAAACAACACCGAGGCCGCAGCAAACGCCCCGGCAAATGGCACCGGCAGCAGCGCATCTTTGCTCCAGATAATCAATTGCGGGCCGATGATCGCCGACAATACACCCCCTGCAAGCACCCAGGAGATCGCCTTGGCTTTGAACACAGGCGAGCCGGTGTCGGCGGCGGCAAAGCGAAATTGCTGAGTAAAACCGGAGGCAACGCCATTGATGGTGAGCGCCAACGAAAACAATAGGAAACTTTCAACATAAAGGGCAAACGCTGATACCAGCAAGCCACTGGCGCCGATAATCGTGCCGACCAAAAAGCCGGTCCTGCGATTGGTCATCCGCATCAAATTGGCGGCTGCCAACGCGCCCAAAGCGATACCAAGCATGAACGTGGTGACCGGTGCGGTTGCCAGGGCCACACTGGCGCCGGCCTTTTGTAGTAAATGTGCCCCCGCCAGGCCGCCAAGCGCGATGTTGACCGGTACCGCAGAACCGTTGATCGCCTGGCAGGCCGAATAGATTATCGCATTATGGGTCGCGTTCGCCAATTGTTCACTGGCGCCCACCTCGAAATCGGAACCCGGTGCCGCTATCGGATTGTCAGTCATGTATCAACCTCATCAGCGGTTTTGGAAGTCGGTTCGCCGGCTTGCATCGGCTCGGCTCCCGATGCCACTGCATCAAGGACACCATTGACCATCTTTGGTTCATCGCCAGCAAAGAATGCCTTGGCAAGGTCCACATATTCCGAAATCACCACAGCGGAGGGAACGCCGCGGTTTGCTGTCAGTTCAAACACGCCGGCGCGCAGGATCGCCCGCAAAATTGCCTCGATGCGTGAAAGCGGCCAGGATTTGGGCAAATAGCGGTGGATCAGGGGATCGATATCGCGCTGAGCGCTGACGACGCCGCCGACCACAGCGCGAAACCAGGCGACATCGGACACCAGATAGGTCTCGCCGTCCATTTCGGCGCCGAGGCGATAGGCCTCGTATTCGGTCACGGTTTCTTCGACCCCGGAACCGGCGATGTCCATCTGGTACAGCGCTTGGATTGCCGCCAATCGTGCAGCACCGCGTTTGTTGGCAGTAGCAGAAGCTTTCATATCAATGCTGGGTGTCGCGACCGCGCCAATGGCCGGCGATCAGTTCCGGGCCAATGCGGTCGCGAATGTCGATCATGGTAAGCGCTGCCTGGGCCGCTGCACCGCCCTTGTCGCCACGCTTAGGGTCAGCGCGCTCCCAAGCCTGTTCCGCGTTTTCAACGGTCAAAATGCCATTGCCAAGCGCAAATCCATAATCGACGGCAAGACGGGTCAACGCGCCGCATGATTCGTTGGCGACGATCTCGAAATGATAAGTATCGCCGCGAATAACCGTGCCCAGCGCAACGAAACCGTGATAAATCTGCCCTTCCATCATCGAATGGATCGCTTCGTCTTCGGTTGTCGCGTTTTCGTCAATTATCGAACGCGAAAACAATCCACCGCCATACATGGAAAGCACCGCCGGAACCTCAAGCGCACCGGGCACCGTGATCACATCATAGGTGGCGCCGGCGCCATCAAGCACATCGCGTGCGCCGGCAAGCAGCGCATCGGCCAGCGCGTCGTAGAAGCGCGCCTCAATGATCAGCAAATGGGGGGACGCTGATGCCATAAACGGCCTCAAAATTGTGGTTGAGTTTGCTGCTGGCAGGGTTGGTGCATTGCCCGACCCTATGCGGGTTCCTTGTATTCCGCAAGCCGCGCCACATAGCGCGCCATGAGGTCGACTTCAAGGTTAATATTATCGCCCGCCACAACATTTGACCAAGTGGTTACACTCAGCGAATGAGCGATCAAGAGACAGTCAAATTCAGCGCCGTCGACTTGATTGACCGTCAGCGATGTGCCGTCCAGCGCCACCGAGCCTTTGGCGGCGATAAACCTGGCAAGTCGGTTCGGGGCGTGAAAGCAAAAGCGCCGGGCCCCGCCATCCTCGACAACCGAAACCACTTCGCCAGTGCCATCCACATGGCCGGATATCATATGGCCACCGAGTTCATCACCGATCTTTAGCGCCCGCTCCAGGTTGACCCTGCCACCTACCTGCCAGCTGCTAGCAGTGGTTAGCCGCAAAGCCTCGTCCCACGTTTCAACCTCGTACCAATTGCCCTTGTCCGCCTTGGCGGTAACCGTAAGACAAACGCCGGCATGGGCGATCGAGGCGCCGATATCAATCGTTGCTACATCATAGCCGGTTTCGATGCGAAAGCGCTTACCGCTTGGCAGGCTATTTACCGCCGCGATAACCCCAATGTCGGTGACGATGCCCGTGAACATGTCAATCCATCCTATCGTAAACTCTCAGCCGGTCTTCGCCGTAGCGCGCTTCATGGGCCAAGTGAAATTCGGAAGGCATCTTGCCAAAGCTAAACGGAGCATCGACCAGATGCCGATGCTGGCCCTTGCCCGACAATACACAATTGCCGGTGAAAAGTGCGATCCGGTCAACCAGACGGTCCTTGATGAAGGAATGGGCCAGCGCGCTTCCGCCCTCGACCATCAATTCGCTAACCCCGCGCTCCGCCATATCGGACAATAATTCCGGCAAGGCGATCCCGGCACCATGTTCGACACCTGGAAACAGCCGGCAGCCATTGTCATACAACGCAGCTAAGCGTTGTGGCGATGCGTTAGGCCCGTGCACAATATTTAGTGGTACTGCGCGAGCGCTCCGTACCAGTTGGCAATCGAGAGCTATTGTCGCGCGCCGATCCAGCACGAAACGTTCCGGGCTGCGATTTTCCAGGCCAGGCAGCCGGCAGGTAAGCTGGGGATCATCTTCCTGCACGGTGGCCGAACCGATCATGATAGCGTCGGCGCGCGCGCGCATCATGTGAACCTGCGCGCGTGCATCCGCGCCGGTAATCGCCACCTGACCAAAGCCGGTCAGTCCCATATAGCCGTCAGCCGACACGGCGATCTTTAACAGCACCCGGGGTCGGTTTTGGGTCTTGCGTAACAAATAGCCGGCTACCGTATCGTATACGGTTTTGGGCAAACAACCCTCGACCACCGCAATACCAGCGTCACGCAACATGGCATGGCCGCGACCGTCAACCCGGTTATCGGGGTCAATCCAACCGGTCACCACCCGCGAAATTCCCGCGTCAATCAGTTCCTTGGCACAGGCCGGTGTAACCCCGTGATGCGCGCACGGTTCCAAGGTGACATAAGCAGTTGCACCGTTAGCGCGACCGCTGGCGATCGCTAGGGCTTCTGCTTCCGCATGGGGCCGCCCACCTGGCGCCGTCACCCCGGTGCCAATGATCACAGGTGCATCGCCTTTGGTATCCACCAGCACACATCCAACCGACGGATTGGTGCCGGTGATACCGATATTGCGGCGGGCAATGCGTATCGCCACCGCCATCAAGCGCGGGTCGTCGCTTTGCAGCCGCTCACTGGTCGATTTTTGCGTTTGGGTCAAACAAAGACCTTTTCATCACAACAATGGCGAGCCCTGCGATAGCACGATCAATCATCATCATCGCTGGATGCGGTCAGTTCATCCAGCACCCGGCCAAAATCCGCCGCTTCGCGGAAATCGCGATAGACCGAGGCAAATCGCACATAAGCAACCTCGTCAATATTCTTGAGGCCTTCCATCACCAGCATGCCGATTTCGCTTGCCGGCACCTCGGCGTCGCCGCGTGATTCCAACTGTCGGACAATGCCTGAAATCATCCGCTCGACCCGTTCGCCATCCACCTCGCGCTTGCGCAATGCAACGTTTACCGATCGGGCCAGCTTGTCACGGTCGAACGGCACCCGGCGCCCGTTCTTCTTGTTGACGCTCAAGTCGCGTAGCTGCACCCGCTCGAACGTAGTAAAACGCCCACCACAATCGGTGCACGAGCGACGGCGACGGATCGAGGTGTTGTCCTCTGTCGGCCTGGAATCTTTAACCTGGGTTTCTGCACAACTGCAGTAAGGACAACGCATCACCGGCTACATATACGGGTAAATCGGAAAACGGTCGGTTATTTCCTTCACCGAACCGCGCACCGCCGCTTCAATCGCGGCATTGCCTTGATCCGAATTAGCCGTTTTAAGCCCATCGAGAACCTCGCAGATCAATTCGCCAATATTGCGGAACTCGGCTTCGCCAAATCCACGGCATGTTCCCGCCGGAGAGCCGAGCCGCAGGCCGGAAGTAACAAAAGGTTTTTCCGGATCGAATGGAATTCCGTTCTTGTTACAGGTGATGTGGGCGCGGCCAAGCGCTGCCTCGCCCTGTTTGCCGGTGGCATTTTTCGGTCGCAAATCGACCAGCATTAAATGATTGTCGGTGCCACCGGAAACGATGTCGAGGCCGTTGTCCTTCAGGCTTTGCGCCAGTGCTTTGGCGTTGGCGGCAACGTTCTTTGCGTAGGTCTTGAACTCAGGCTGCAACGCTTCGCCAAACGCCACCGCCTTGGCCGCGATCACATGCATCAACGGCCCGCCCTGCAGACCAGGAAAGACCGCCGAGTTTAGCTTTTTAGCGATCGCTTCGTCGTTTGTCAGAATCAGCCCGCCGCGCGGCCCGCGCAGGGATTTGTGGGTTGTGGAAGTGACCACATGGGCATGGGGCACGGGAGAAGGATGTTGGCCCGCCGCCACCAGGCCAGCGATATGTGCCATATCAACCATCAAATAGGCGCCAACCGCGTCGGCGATTTCACGAAATCGCTTGAAATCCCAGAAACGGGAATAGGCGGTGCCGCCAGCGATGATCAGTTTTGGTTTGTGCTCATGGGCGCTTCGTTCAACCGCATCGAGGTCGAGCAAATGGTCGTCTTCGCGCACGCCGTAGGATACGACATTAAACCATTTGCCGGACATATTGACCGGTGAACCATGGGTCAAATGGCCACCCGAATTCAGATCCAGCCCCATGAACGTATCGCCCGGCTGCAACAACGCCAAAAACACGGCCTGGTTCATCTGGCTGCCGGAATTCGGCTGCACATTGGCAAATTTGGCGCCGAACAATTGTTTAGCACGCTCAATCGCCAGTTCCTCGGCAACATCGACGAACTGACAGCCGCCATAATAGCGTTTTCCCGGATAGCCCTCGGCATATTTGTTGGTCATGATTGAGCCCTGGGCTTCAAGCACGGCGCGCGACACGATGTTTTCCGACGCGATCAGTTCGACCTCGTCACGCTGGCGCGACAATTCATTGCCGATCGCCTGAAAGATATCAGGGTCAACTTCGGCCAAAGACCGGGTGAAAAATGCCTCAGTGCTGTTCATGAAATTCATTCCTGTCGCTTGACGATTAGCGCTACCGCCGCCCAAACTGTTTCTATTTGGGTAGATACGGCGCTGGGGCACATGATTGAGAACGGCGGACTATCATAACGCCAATTATTACACTAGCCGTTTTGCGGCCGGTGCGACGCTCGGTCATAGCAATAGGCGCCGGGATTGTTACCATTCAGTCTTTGCCGACCCATCCATCGGCTTCCAGGTGCTCTTGCGGTCGAAAGCAAATCTTGTAGTCCATTTTCACCGAACCCGGCACCCAATAACCTAGATAGAGATATGGCAGGCCCAATCGCCGGGCCCGCTCGATGTGGTCGAGTATCATGTGGGTGCCAAGGCTGCGCTCCGCGAATTCCGGGTCAAAGAAGCTGTAGACCATCGACAACCCATTGCCGAGCCGGTCGGTGAGCGAGGCAGCAAGCAAGGGGCCCGCACCTTTGCCGTTGATAGCAGTATCCGGCCCGCGGCCGCGATATTCAATCATGCAGGTTTCTACATGGGTGTCTTCAACCATCATCGCGTAGTCGAGCATGGTCATATCGGCCATGCCGCCTTCAGAGTGGCGATCATCGAGATAACCGCGAAACATTCCATACTGATCCGAGGTCGGGATCGGCGGTAAGATTTCGCCGACCAGGTCGCGATTCTTTTTCGTAATCCGCTTTTGTGAACGAGTCGGCGCGAATTCTCCGACCCTAATGCGGACCGAAGTACAGGCGCGGCAATTCTCGCAAGCCGGCCTATAGGCAATGTTTTGCGAGCGCCGGAAGCCGCCTTGGGTCAGCATATCGTTTACCTGGCCGGCCTTTTGACCAACCAGATGGGTAAACACTTTACGCTCGACCATGCCCTTGAGATACGGACAGGGAGCGGGAGCGGTGAGATAGAACTGGGGCGTGTCTAGCGAGTGACGGGTCATGATCAAACGTTCCCAAGCCGCGAAAGACTACGGGAATGACGATAAAAGCTCAAGATGACATATTGCTTTGCGAACAAAAGATAATCATTCGCGCAATTGCTGGTCGCCCCGAACCACCGTGGCTCCAAGCAATATGTCGTGCAACAGCCGCTTGTTAACCGCAAACAGCGAGACCACCAACAACAATGGCGTCAACGTGACATGCAGCGCCCAAAACAGCAGCCCGTGCAACACCGCGAACCCTGGGCCAACAAAATGGCCACCGTCGCGTTTGAGAATGATCGAGAACATCGCCATGCCGACGGTCGCCTGACGGGAACCGCCAAGGGTTAGCGCCAAATAACAGACCGCAGTTGCCAGCGGCAGCACGAAATAGAGCGCCCAAGCTAGGCCGAAGGTGAATATGCCAAGAAAAAATATGATCAGCGCGGCCGGCAGGCACAACAACAATACGATGAGATAGTCGACCACAAATGCCAGCACACGCCGTGTGCGTACATTTTCAAGCGCTTCTGGCCCTGGCTCAAAAGCGCTGGGGTCATCAAAATCAGTCATCCGTTCACTCCGTTGCATATTCAGGAGTTGGGGATCGAATATGGTTATTTCAATGCGACGCGGCTTGGCCGCGGTCAGCAGCGTTCAGTCAGTTTTTTGGCAGCCCGCATGGCGAAATAAGTCAAAATACCGTCACAACCGGCCCGCTTGAACGCCAACAGGCTTTCCATCATCGCCCGTTCGCCATCGATCCAGCCATTGTCGGCGGCGGCCATGATCATCGAATATTCGCCAGATACCTGATAGGCAAAGGTCGGCACCTGGAAACTGTCTTTGACCCGGCGCACGATATCCAAATAAGGCAACCCCGGTTTGACCATCACCATGTCAGCGCCTTCTTCGAGATCAAGCTCGGTCTCGCGCAGCGCCTCGTCGCTATTGGCCGGGTCGACATAATAGGTCCGCTTGTCACCCTTCAGGGTCGCATCGGTGCCAACCGCTTCGCGGTACGGGCCGTAAAATGCCGAAGCATATTTGGCAGCATAGGAAAGGATGGCAACATCGCTGTGCCCAGTGGCGTCGAGCGCATCGCGAATGGCGCCGATACGCCCGTCCATCATGTCGGAAGGGGCGATGATGTCAGAGCCAGCATCCGCCTGCATAACCGCAGCCTCCGCGATCACGGCAACGCTTTGGTCATTGACGATGATGCCGTCGTGCAACACGCCGTCATGGCCGTGGCTGGTAAACGGATCGAGGGCGGCATCGGTGATCACGCCGATACCAGGTGCCGCGTGCTTGATCGCCCGGGTTGCTTGATTGATCAAATTGTCGACCGACAGGATGTTGGAACCGGTAACATCGCGCAGCGCCTGCGGGACATTAGGAAATGTCGCCACCGCTGGAATACCGAGCGCCGCCGCCTCGGCCGCCAATTTCGCGGCGCGGTCAACCGAATAGCGTTCGATACCGGGCATTGCCGAAACCGGTTCGCAGTGATCGTCGCCCTCGGTCAGGAAGATCGGCAAAATCAGATCGTCCACCGTTAGAATATTTTCAGCCACCATGCGCCTGGACCAATCAAAGCGCCGATTGCGGCGCATACGCCGCCCTCCGGTGATTTCGTCTACGGTTCGCTTCATGTTGCCAAATCCCAAGCCAATTCGCGATTGAAATGGATGCTAGCATGGCCTTTGACGCGAATGAAGCGGCAGCGGCGTGCCTTGTTTACGCGCTTGCCGGGAGATAGTCGTGGGCCTACTAAAAGGGCTCTTGCCATTAAATGCGAGCAACATGAACCAAAAAGCCGAAATTCCGCGCGAGGTTATGATAGCGCAATTGTTTTACACGGTGCTGATGCGCATGCTGGCGCTGTTTTTCCTCGCATATACGATCCAATACTGGATGCGGCTAATCGGAATTTTCGAAGGCGCGGAATTCCGTTTCGATACCATGTCGCCGCATTGGCAGGCGATGTCGGCAATCCTGGCCGTATTGCTGCCAGTGACCGCTGTTGGTCTTTGGACGCTGGTTTCGTGGGGTTATGTGGTCTGGTTCATCACCATCGCCTGCCAAACCGTGATGCATGGGGCGATGCCGGAGTTGTTTGGGGCCGACACTACCTTGGTGGTCTTCCATTTTTCGTCCCTGCTTGTAGTGTTGCTTTTTCGTCTAGTTCTCGCCCGCATGGCCAACAAAAAGTAAACGTGAACCCCAAAAAACCTTTGTTTTATGCAGGTTTGTACAATTTGCCGGCTTTCTGTAACCGAGCATTAATCCTTCCGCTTAATTCGAATTTTATCAGATGCCTTTATGGTTGGTTGTGCGTGGGAAACAAAAAAAATCAACGACCCGCGGCAACGGAGAGGCTAAAAATGAATATTTCTGCAGAAATGGCCGGAGAGGCTATTGAGCCAACCATCGACACAGATATCCGTCCGCTATATATGGAAACGTTGACATTGGTTGAACGGCTGCACCGCCGTTTGCTAGACGTCATTAAGGACGAATTCGAACGTCAAGGACGCGGCGACATTAATGCCGTGCAAGCATTGCTACTGTTTAACATCGGTTCTTTAGAACTGACGGCGGGCGAATTGCGATCACGCGGCTACTATCTGGGTTCGAATGTGTCCTACAATCTCAAGAAGCTGGTGGATCAGGGCTACATCAATCACCAGCGTTCCAGGGTCGATCGGCGTTCGGTTCGCATAAGCCTGACCGAAAAGGGCTCGAAAGTCGCCAACATCGTCGCCGACCTTTATGAGCGCCAAGTTGGGTCTATTATCCCGGTAGGTGGTATCAATGGCGATGATTTCGAACAGATGAACAAATCGCTGCAACGTTTGGAGCGTTTTTGGACCGATCAGATATTGTATCGCCTCTAGTGGTTCGATTCCAACATTTGCGTCCCGTTGCAACACTTAGGTTTGCAAATCTTGGAATCAAAAGAACCACTAGCAAGATATTGAATCTAGTGGAATTTTTAAATTTGACATTTGACAAACGACGATGCTGCAAATGGGTACCAAATGTCAAATTCATTCCACTAGTGGTTCGATTCTAACATTTGCGCCCCGTTGCAACACTTAGGTTTGCAAATCTTGGAATCAAAAGAACCACTAGCAAGATATTGAATCTAGTGGAATTTTTAAATTTGACATTTGACAAACGACGATGCTGCAAATGGGTACCAAATGTCAAATTCATTCCACTAGTGGTTCGATTCTAACATTTGCGTCCCGTTGCAACACTTAGGTTTGCAAATCTTGGCAACAAAAGAACCACTAGCAAGATATTGAATCTAGTGGGCAATTATGGTTATGGCGCCGGCGTGGCCCAATTGACCGCTGGCAAGGCGCGAAATCCATCCTGTCCGTTCCTAATCCATCCTGTCCGTTCCTAATATGGCCAAATCCTGAATTACAACAGAACCAAAATGAACATTTGAATGTTTCGAAGCCCGGCTGCAAGGCCGGGTTCTTCGTGTCTGTCGCGGCTCTTAAACCGCGAGCGCCGGAATATGGCCAAAATTGACCTGTTAAAACTACATAAAGCATAATTAGCGTAACAATCGCTTGATGGTTTCTTTCAACTTTAGGCGACAATAGCGCAAATGGGTTGCCCGTTCGCGCCGCAGGGCTTATCTGGACGTGGGCGTGGGATTGACAGGCATCGGATGCGAACATGGGAACAGATCGAAATACCGGCATTTTGACAAGAAGGACGGTGCTTGGCGGCATCGCTTCGCTTGCCGCCGGCGGCGTTGCTGCTCCCGCCCTGGCGGCGGGCAAAAACCCGATCGACTTGATCCTGAAAAACCGCAAACACGGGGCATGGATGGAGCAGTTCGATGCGCGCAACGCCGGGCGCAACGAGACCGAAACCACCGTCCCGATCTTTTCGCCGCAAACCCCACAATTCATTGAACTAGCGATCCGCGAATACAATAAACTGGTTGCCAATCGCGGCTGGCCGGTGGTGCCGGCCGGCAACAAGCTGAAATTAGCATCGAGCGGCAGCGCGGTCTCGATCATGCGCAAGCGCTTGGTGATCAGTGGTGATTTGGCCCCTGATGCCGGGTTCTCGGAGACCTTTGATTCCTACGTCGAGTCTGCGGTAAAGCGGTTTCAACGCCGGCACGGTCTGCCAGACGACGGTGTAGTCGGGCGTTACACGTTTGCAACCATGAATGTTCCGGCGAGCGTTAGGCTTGGCCAGTTGGAGACCAATTTGGTGCGCCTGCGCTCCATGTCCGGCTTTCTTGGCGACCGCTATGTGATGGTCAACATCCCGGCCGCCCAGATCGAGGCGGTGGAATATGAGCGCGTGGTTGGCCGGCACACCGCAATCGTCGGTAAAATCGACCGACAAACCCCAATCTTGAATTCCAAAATTTACCAGCTCAATCTCAATCCCTATTGGACTGCACCGGTTTCGATCGTCAAAAAAGACCTGATCCCGCTAATGCAGCGGGACCCGAAATACATGGAGCGCAACAAGATCCGCATTTTCGCCCCCGACAATAGCGAGCTTGATCCGGCGGCCATCGACTGGAATACCGATGAGGCGCTGAACTATCGCTTTCGCCAGGAGCCGGGCAAGATCAACGCCATGGGTTCGGTCAAGATCAATTTCCCTAACCCGCACGCGGTCTATATGCACGACACACCGCAGCAAAGCGTCTTCGGCAAATTATTGCGGTTCGAATCATCGGGCTGTGTTCGGGTGCAAAATGTGCGCGATCTCATCACTTGGTTGGCCAAAGATACCGAGGGCTGGGATCGCCGGGCAATCGAGGCGGTCATCGAGTCTGGCGAACGCATCGACGTCGAGTTGCTAGAGCCGGTGCCGGTCTATTTCACCTATGTTTCCGCCTGGTCGAGTGCCGGCGGCGTGGTGCAATTCCGCGACGATATCTACCACCGCGATGGCGCCCAGGAACTGGCGTTGCAATAGGCCCGGCCCGTAGTCCCTGCCCTACCCGGCTATTTGGTTTCTTCGCCTTGACGCCCCTGAACGAACAGGCCACATAGCTTCTTCCTCATAGAGGCGCGATCTAGAGCGTGTCACCCAAAAGTGGGTGCCGGTTTTGGGAAAAATGACAGGCATAAACAAAGAGATGAGCACCTCTAAAAACCCTCGATTTTGTTGGGCTGGGTGTGATTTTGAAGTTTCGAGTACCGGATAATATGTTGAAATATTTGAGGAACGCAGAAACGAAAAATTGCTCCCAGGACCCAAAAGAAGGGTTTTTAGAGGTGCTCAGATAACGCGACGAAGCTATTCCAACGCTTGGTGACAAGCGCTAGCGCTGTCGGATGGGCAAGCAATTTCATGCCAAGCAGCTTTTCCTTTCAGGCGGCCAGTGCAGGCATAATCGCCGCCATTGTCGGGTTCGTCAGCGCATTTCCGATCGTTCTGCAAGGGCTAGGCGCAGCTGGCGCCAGCCCGGCCGAAGCGGCATCGGGCCTGTTTGCGGTCACGATCACGATGGGGGTCGCGGGCATTCATTTAAGTTTATGGACCAAGCAACCGATCAGCGTCGCCTGGTCGACACCGGGGGCGGCGTTGTTGGTGACCACCGGTGCGCCAGATGGCGGATTTGCCGCAGCGGTTGGCGCTTTTTTGGTGAGCGGTATGTTGTTGACCGCTGCCGGATTGTGGAAACCGATTGGCCGCGCCGTTGCTACCATTCCGGCATCGATCGCAAATGCGATGCTGGCCGGGGTACTGGTAACCTTTTGTCTTGGCCCGGTTAAGGCGATGGGCGAAATTCCAGCAATCGCCGGGGCGGTAATTTTAATCTGGCTCGGGTTTTTTGTTTTCAAGCGCCTCTACGCAGCACCGGCGGCAATGTTGGCCGCACTGGTGGCGGTCTGGATTAGCGGCGAAAGCGCTGGTCAGATCACCGAATTGTTTCCCGCCCCGGTACTGATCTGGCCAGAATTCTCAGTTGCTGCGATCATTTCAATCGCCATTCCGCTGTTCCTGGTTACCATGGCATCGCAAAATGTGCCGGGGGTGGCGGTGCTAAAAGCCCATGGCTACGAACCTAATGCCGGCCCGTTGTTTGCCACCACCGGGCTCTACGCCATTACCTCAGCGCCATTCGGCGGCCACGCTGTCAATTTGGCGGCAATCACCGCTGCCATATGTGCCGGGCCCGACGCTCATCGCGATCCGGCGCGGCGTTATTGGGCATCGGTGGTATGCGGCGCGGTGTACTTACTGTTTGGTCTGCTGGCCGGCGCGATTGCCACAATTGTCGCCGCCGCGCCGCCGGTACTAATTACTGCGGTCGCGGGTCTGGCCCTTATTGGCGCCTTTGCAAACTCGCTTAGCGCCGCACTTTTGCAAGCCGATACAAGAATTGCCGCTGCTATCACCTTCGTGGTGGCATCGTCGGGTCTATCATTTCTTGGCATCGGCAGCGCGTTTTGGGGGCTTGCCGCCGGCCTGGCGATGGTGTTCGTGACCAAACTCGCCGGCAAAAAAGACGGTTGATCGATTGCCGGCGGCGGTCGGCGGCATCATTGGACAATATTGGCATGAGATCGCAGCAATTAATCGGAACCATGCTTGGGGTAGCCGGCGGACTGCTATTGTCGTTCGACATCCCATTAATCCGGCTGGCACTTACCGATCCATTTGTCTTCATGGTGTCGCGAGGCTTGGTATTGCTGATTACGTCACTGGTGATCTGGCGCTTGATGAAGGAACGCAGCGGCTTTCCGCTCAAGCCGCTGGCGGACCCGGACTTCGTATTGGTCGGCACCTGCTACGGCATTGGCAGCATCTTTTTTGCCCTTGCGGTATTCAACACTTCGACCGCGAAAGTCGTGTTCATATTGGCGTTTAATCCTATGATCGCCGCGGTGCTTGCATGGCTGTTGATCGGCGAGCGGCCGGATCGGGTAACCTGGCTGGCAATCATCAGCACCATATTTGGGGTTAGCCTGATCGTCGGTGATGGTCTCGGCGGCGGCACCACTTTCGGCGATCTGATGGCACTCGGCACCGCGTTGTCATTGGCAATCGCAATCGTCAGCACCAGAAGAAGCGGCAAGAATTTGGCGCTTGCTCCAGCGTTTGGCGGTACCTTGTCCGGCCTGTTTGCGCTGCCGCTGGTTGTTGCCTATAGCGCCTGGCCTGGCGACCTAAAATGGTTGCTGGTCAACCTGGCCATCGTCATTCCGTTCGCCTCTTTCGCCCTGGCGCTAACGCCGCGCTATGTTCCAGCACCGCAGACCGCGATGTTCTACTTGCTGGAGACCGTGCTGGCGCCAATTTGGGTCTGGTATATTTTCACCGAAGTGCCGTCCGAGCGCACCTTGGCCGGCGGCACCATCGTGCTGGTGGCAATCTTGTTTCACTCAGCCTGGCAATTGCAGCGCGAGCGTATCGCCCATCGACGCGCAATCGTTTGAAGCGCCCCAATATTTGAGCAAATTTTGACTATACGGGATCACTTGATGGTCGAAACTTGCTCTAGTGGCATGAATTTGACATTTGGTGCCCATTTGCAGCATCGTCGTTTGTCAAATGTCAAATTTAAAAATTCCACTAGATTCAATATCTTGCTAGTGGTTCTTTTGATTCCAACATTTGCAAACCTAAGTGTTGCAACGGGACGCAAATGTTAGAATCGAACCACTAGCGCTTGTCACCAAGCGTTGGGTTCGCTTCGTCGCGCTATCTGTTTGTTTTGTCGCGTATTCTTATCCGAAAACCGCTACACACTTTTCGGGAATACCCGGGCCGCTTTTTCCTGGCGCGTATTCTTATCCGAAAACCGCTGCGCACTTTTCGGCAATACGCGGGCCGCTTTTTTCCTGGCGCGTATTCTTGTCCGAAAACCGCTGCACACTTTTCGGGAATACGCGGGCCGCATTTTTCCTGGCGCGTATTCTTATCCGAAAACCGCTGCACACTTTTCGGGAATACCCGGGCCGCATTTTTCCTGGCGCGTATTCTTATCCGAAAACCGCTACACACTTTTCGGGAATACCCGGGCCGCATTTTTCCTGGCGCGTATTCTTATCCGAAAACCGCTACACACTTTTCGGGAATACCCGGGCCGCATTTTTCCTGGCGCGTATTCTTATCCGAAAACCGCTACACACTTTTCGGGAATACGCTCTAATAATCAGATGATTTCGTCTTCGTCGAACAGCGGATCTTCGCCGATCTGTTGGGCCAAGCTCTCGATCGTGGTTTCCGCGTCTTTGGCAGCGATTTCGGCGATGTGAAACAGCGCGTCGCCCTCGTTTACCACCGGCAATACAGTACGCCCGACAATGACGCCGGCATTTGCTGCGGTCACCTGGGTTTCGTTTGCGCCAACCGGATCGGAAATAATACCAAGCAGATCGCCTTCGGTTACCTGTTCGCCGGTTATCTTGAAGGTTCGTAACAAGCCGCCAACCGGCGCCCGCAACCAAGAACTGTCGGTGCTGTGCAGCGGCATGGCGCGCGCCTTGGAAACCCCCTTGCTTGGGATCATCTTCATAGCCTGCATCACCCGCAAAATACCCGCAGTGCCGGTGCGCACCGAATATTCATCGAACCGCATGCCTTCGCCGGCTTCATACAACAGCACATCGACGCCGCGTTCGTGTGCGGCCATGCGCATTGATCCATCGCGCAGCTTCGCCGCCAAAATCACCGGAGCGCCGAAAGCGCGCGCAAGGTCGAGGGTCTTTTCCGTTGACGGTGAAATGCGCACTTGCGGCAGATTGACCCGGTTGACTGCAGCCGAATGCAGATCGATGCCGAAATCGGACCTTCCAATGATTTCATTCATGAACAAATAGGCAAGACGGCTGGCCAGCGAACCACGTACGAACCCAGGAAACGAGCGGTTGAGGTCGCGGCGGTCCGGCAGATAGCGTGAACGGTTGAGGAAGCCGAAGGTGTTGACGATTGGCACCACCATCAGCGTACCGCAGATGCGTTCCAGATGCGGCGCTTGCAGCAAGCGGCGCGCGATTTCGACACCGATGATTTCGTCGCCATGTACTGCGGCGCTGACAAACAAGGTTGGCCCAGATTTTCGGCCATGCACCACGTGAACCGTCATGTTGACCGGTGTGTGGTCGGCAAGCACGGAAACCGGCAGCGCCACGGTTTCTCGGGTGCCGGGTGCCACTGTTTGATCGCCGATTGCAAACCGGCCGATATTTGCCACTACCCCCTACCTTTGGTCTTGGTTTTTCCGGCCTGGGCGTGGACTTCGAGAAATTCGATGATCTTGGTGGCGACATCAAGCCCAGTCGCCTTTTCAAACCCTTCCAGGCCGGGAGAGGAGTTGACCTCCATGACCACCGGACCATGGTTGGAGCGCAACATATCGACGCCGCACACATTAAGCCCCATGGTCTTTGCAGCGCGGATCGCGGTCGCGCGTTCCTCCGGCGAAATGCGAATTTTGGTGGCGCTGCCACCGCGGTGCAAATTGGAGCGAAAATCGTCTTCCGCGCCCTTACGTTGCATGGCACCGATCACCCGGCCACCGACCACCAGCGCGCGGATGTCGGTGCCGCCGGCCTCTTTGATGAACTCCTGTACCATGATGTTGACACCGGCGCCACGAAACGCCTCAACTACGGATTTTGCCGACGTGGTGGTATCGGCCAGAACCACGCCAATGCCCTGGGTTCCCTCCAGCAATTTGATCACAAGCGGCGCGCCGCCGGCAAGCTTGATTACTTCTTCGGTCTGTTTGGGATCGTGGGCGAATGTGGTCACCGGCAAACCGATGCCATCGCGGGCAAGTAGCTGCATGGAACGCAATTTGTCGCGCGAACGGCCGATCGCAACCGATTCGTTTAGCGGATAGACCCCCATCATCTCAAACTGGCGCAGCACCGCCAGACCGTAATAGGTGACCGAAACGCCAATGCGCGGGATCACCGTATCATAAAGCGGCAGCTTGGTGCCGTTGTAATAGATCGCCGGCCGCCTGGAGGCGATGTTCATATAGCACCTAAGGGTGTTAATGATATCGAACTGGTGGCCGCGCGCTTCGCCGACCTCTTTTAATCGACGGTGGGAATAAAGGTTCGGATTTCTCGCCATCATCGCAATTTTCAAAATCCGACTCCTTACTTTGTACGCTTCGTACGCTTTACCCGTTTTTTGCCTGGTCGTTTTGGTATCCCGGCCAGATAGGACCGGCCCGGATCAACTAGCACTCCGCGCCGCCTGATCGAGGTTCGACCCAGGATCAAGTCGAACTCCATGGCCTCGCGATTGGCAAGCGTTGTTTCGATACTCCAGCGTCGTTTGCCCAATATCAGCGACATCGAAATAACCAGGCGTCGCTCCCCTACTCCAGAGGTATTGCGAACCTCGCGTTCGTCAATCACCGGCCGTTCGACCTGGATGTTTGCATGTAGGTCGGTAGATGGAATGACGAACCGAACATATTTGACGCCGTCCTTCAAGAAACATTCAGGATTGTCGGCGTTGAGCGCTGCCGTGCGCGCGCCAGTATCGATTTTCGCCCGCATCATTTCGATACCGGCCTCGGGCAAACCGACCAGCTCGCGCCAGCCGATCACCTGGTTTTCACGCGGTGCGGTCATGGCAGGAGATGGTTCGCGGCGACCAACGGGTCAATCATCCCGGCCAATGGCAATAGTTTTGTGGTCAAATGCATATTTGTTTTTCTCAAGGCCCCAATCGCGGCGGCGATAACCGCTCATGTTTGTCATAATACCCAAGAGGTTCAATAGTGATACCGACATTGGGCGGTTTCCAATTGCGCATCGGTATATCGATAAACCAGCCGATGTTCACGATCGATACGCCGCGACCACCAACCTGAAAGGGCGCCACGCAAGGGTTCCGGCTTGCCGGAGCCGCTGTGCGGTGTCCTTAGGCATTCTTGAATCAGTCGGTTGAGTTTCTTACCCCGGCGCGCGTCGTTTTGCTGCCAATAAAGATAATCTTCCCACGCTTGTTCACTGAAGATCAGACGCATTTTCAACCGTCTTTACAACACCTTCGCCAGCTTCCAATGCGCGGATCGAGGCAGCGAGCCGCTTGGCGTTGGCCGGACTGGACAGCAGATACCGGGTCTCTTCCAGCGACGCATAGTCTTCAATCGACAGTAGAACCGCCGATGGTTTGCCGCCTTCACGGGTTATAACCAGCGGTTCGTGCCGATCAGATACCTGATCGATCAGGGCTGCAAGGCGTTTGCGGAATTCGGAGATGGAGGTGATGTACATGGGTATTATGTACGCGATTATGTACACATTTTCAAGCTTCGCCCGCCCCTACCCGGTGAATTTGCCGTTGCGTGGGAAGCCCTTGGGCGCGGCGCGGCCGGCCTGGGCCCGGTCGCCGAGCCATTCGGTCAATTCCTTGGCGCTGCGGGTGTGGCTGCGGCCGGCGGAATCGGTCCACACCAGTCCCACATCACCTACAAACGTGCTTACGTCGGCGACGCCGCCGTCCTTGTAGCGCTGTAATCGAACCCCCTTGCCGCGGGTCATTTCCGGCAATTGGCTGGCCGGGAAGCACAATAGTTTACGGTTTTTCCCGATCACCGCCACATAATCGCCGGTAACCGGCACGCAGATTTTCGCCTCGTCCGGCATTTTGACGTTGAGCACCTGGCGGCCCTTGCGGGTATTGGCGATAACATCATTTTCGGCGACCACGAAGCCATTGCCGGCGGTGGATGCAAGCAGCCGTTTACCGGCCGGATCGTGGACAAAGGCGGTGATGATGTCACAATCATTGTCCATGTCGACCATCAACCGCACCGGCTCACCATGACCGCGCCCACCGGGCAACCGGTCGGCGCCAAGGGTGTAGAATTTACCGCCGGTGGAAAACAGCAACACCTTGTCGGTGGTCTCAGCGGTCAGCGCCACCAACAGGCTGTCACCGTCCTTAAACGACCAGGTGGCCGGGTCTTGTCCATGGCCCTTAAGGGCGCGGATCCAGCCCTTGTTGGACAATATGATGGTCACCGGCTCGCGTTCGATCATTGCCTGCTGGATGGTCTCCAGATCCCGTTGCGGGGCGGCGGCAAAAGTTGTGCGGCGGCGGCCGAGTTCCGTGTTTATGGCGAACTTGGCCTTGGCCTCACCGATTTCCCACTGGATCGTCTTCCACTGCTTTTCTTCGGATGCAAGCAGGCTTTCGATTGTCGCCTTTTCCTCGGTCAAGGCATCGTATTCATGGCGAATTTCAATCTCTTCAAGCTTGCGCAACGCGCGCAACCGCATGTTGAGGATCGATTCCGCCTGCAAATCAGTGAGTTCGAAGACCTTGATCAATTCCGCCTTGGGTTCGTCCTCAAAGCGGATGATACGGATCACTTCATCGAGGTTGAGATAGGCGATCAGGTAACCGCCGAGCACTTCCAAGCGGCGCGCGATCTGCGCCAGCCGGTGACGCGAGCGCCGTTCCAGCACTTCGCGGCGGTGCGCCAGCCATTCTTTCAGAACCTGGTTGAGCGCCAGAACTTTCGGCACCTTGCCGCGCGACAGCACGTTCATGTTGAGCGACACCCGGCTTTCCAGGTCGGTGCGCTTAAACAGGGATTCCATCATAAGTTCCGGATCGACCGAGCGCGATTTTGGCTCCAGCACCAACCGGATATCCTCGGCGGACTCGTCGCGAATGTCGCCGAGCAGCGGCAATTTGCGGTTCTGTAGTAATTCGGCAATGCGCTCAATCAGTCGCGATTTTTGCACCTGGTAGGGGATTTCAGTGATGATGATCTCATAGCCACCACGCCCGGTATCCTGGCGCTGCCAGCGGGCGCGGACCCGAAACCCACCCTTGCCGATGCAATAGGCTTGCACAATCGAAGCGCGGTCGTCGACGATGATACCACCGGTCGGAAAGTCGGGCCCCAGCACCATGTCGACCAATTTGTCGATGGTTGCATTTGGATATTTGATCAAATGGATCGCCGCATCACACAGTTCGGCGGCATTGTGCGGCGGCACCGAAGTCGCCATGCCAACCGCGATGCCTGATGAGCCATTGGCAAGTAGATTGGGGAATGCGCCGGGCAGAACGATGGGTTCGGAATCTTCGCCATCATAGGTTTCGCGAAAATCCACCGCATCCTCGTCGAGACCCTGCATCAACAGGGTCGCGACCTCAGTCATCCGCGCTTCGGTATAGCGCATGGCGGCAGCGTTATCGCCGTCCACATTGCCGAAATTGCCCTGACCGTCGATCAGCGGATAGCGTACCGCGAAATCCTGGGCTAGACGCACCAGCGCGTCGTAGACCGCCTGATCGCCATGGGGGTGGAACTTGCCGATCACGTCGCCGACGATGCGGGCGCACTTTTTGTAGCCGGTATTCGGGTCAAGGCGCAAAATCCGCATGGCGTGCAAAATGCGCCGGTGCACCGGTTTCAATCCGTCCCGCACATCCGGCAACGCCCGACCCATGATGGTCGACAGCGCATAAGCTAGATAACGCTCTTCCAGCGCCGATTTCAGATCGACACCGACAATTCCCTCGTCACCGGGTTCGCCAGGTGGAATCAGTTGTTTTCCCATGGTGCCGGATTAGAGCATATCCGCACGGAAGGAAACTGCCGCAATCAACCGGTTGAATGTACAAATAACCGCCGACAAACTCGATTTAGGCCGATCGGTTCAACAATGTTTGCGGATCGGCTTTTGGCAGCCCGCCAATCCGATTAAAAATTCACCTGGCGCAAAAACCGCTCCACCGCAATCGTCACTGCCTCGCCGGGATTGCCCAATTTGCGGTTAATCGAACCATGATTGTAGCGCCTGCCGTCAAACACGGTCACCCGGGCGCCACGCCGCCGCAGTTCGGAGCCAAAGCCGCGTGAAAGCGCCCGTCGGCGATCGCCATTCGACCCAGAATGCAAAATTAGAAATGGCGGAAATCCACTGCTTTTGCGCACATAGGTGACCGGCGACCAGCGCACCCAATTGGTTGGATCAGCGCCAAATGCGGCGGCATAGACCCGGGGCAGCGAGCCGCGCATACTGCCATAAGCGACCATGTCGTAGGCTTGCACATCATTGGCGATAACGCCTGTGATCTTGCCGGCCAGCTTGCGCGCGGCAACGTAAGATACCAGGTGCGAACCGGCGGAATGGCCCATGATAACAATGCGTTTCGGGTCGCCGCCATAGCGGGTGATATTGTTGCGAACCCAGTTGATGCCCTTCACCACATCGCGTGCCTGGCCATCGATATTGGTTCTGGGTACCGGGCGATAGTCGATCGATACCAGCAAATAGCCTTTGGCAGTCGCCCATTCGGGAATTTTGTGTACCTTGGCACGGTCGCCCTTGATCCAGCCGCCACCATGCACGTAGACGATCACCGGCAACCGGCTAGGCAATTTCAAGAAACCGCCGGCGGTGGCCCGTTCAGGGGTGTAGATGTCGGCCTTCAATATGCCGGTTGTGCGAACCCCCTCGTGGAACTTCATCTGCGCATATGCTGGTCGCAACGCGGCCAACACCACCAATACAACAAACCCAATCCGGAATGCGGCGCCGAACATGGCTGGCAGTCTCCTTATTTCTTCGCCTGGGGTATGATACGAATTCCCAGCTCTTGCAACTGGCTCGGCATCACTTCGCCTGGCGCCCCCATCAACGGATCATGGGCCTGCTGGTTCATTGGAAACATGGTGATCTCGCGCAAATTCTTGGCCCCTGCCAATAGCATGACGATGCGGTCAATGCCGGCCGCCATCCCGCCATGCGGCGGCGCGCCATAGTGAAACGCGCGGTACAGACCGCCAAAGCGCTCCTCCAGTGTCGCCTTGTTGTAACCGGCAATTTCAAATGCCTTTTCCATAATCTGCGGCTGGTGGTTGCGGATCGCGCCGAAGCGATCTCGAAGCCGTTGCATACTAAATCATATTGATATGCGTTGATCGTCAACGGTTCGGCGGTTTCCAGCGTTTCAAGGCCACCCTGGGGCATCGAGAACGGGTTGTGGGAAAAATCGATGCGCTTTTCTTCCTCATCCCATTCGTAGAACGGAAAATCGACAATCCAAGCAAGCGCGTACCGGTCCTCATCGACCAGGCCAATTTCCCGTGCCGCGCGGCCACGCGCGTCGCCGGCAAAGGTGGCAAATTTCGCTGGATCGCCGGCGATGAAAAACGCCGCATCACCAGCCTCAAGCGCCAATTGCTGACGGATCGCTTCGCATCGCTCAACGCCGATATTCTTGGCGATCGGGCCGGCGCCGGCAACCGTTTCACCCTCGGTGCGCCAAATTATGTAACCAAGACCAGGTTGGCCCTCGCCTTGTGCCCAGGAATTCATCCGGTCGCAAAATGCCCGTGATCCACCACCCTTGACTGGTATCGCCCATACCTCGGTCTTAGGATCGCGTTCGATCATACCGGCGAAAATCTTGAAGCCGGAACCGGCGAAATGCTCGCTCACCGCCTGCATTTCGATCGGGTTACGCAGATCGGGCTTGTCGGTGCCGTATTTGCGGATCGCATCCGCATAGGCGATGCGGGGAAATTTATCGGTGACCGGTTTATCGCCGGCAAACGCCTCGAAGGTGCCACGTATCACCGGTTCGAGCGCGTCCAGCACATCTTCCTGCTCGACAAAACTCATTTCCAAATCGAGCTGGTAAAATTCGCCCGGCAGCCGGTCGGCACGCGGATCCTCGTCACGAAAACACGGCGCAATTTGGAAATAACGGTCGAAACCGGACACCATGATCAATTGTTTGAACTGCTGTGGCGCTTGCGGCAGAGCATAAAACCGGCCCTTATGAATGCGGCTTGGCACCAAAAAGTCCCGCGCGCCCTCTGGCGACGATGCAGTCAGGATCGGCGTGGCGTATTCGGTAAAGCCAACCTCGTTCATACGTTGGCGAATATCGCTGATGATCGCCGAGCGGCGCACGATGGCGGCATGTAATTTTTCACGGCGTAAATCGAGGAACCGGTATTTGAGACGGATATCTTCAGGATAGTCCGGTTCCCCGAACACTGGAAGCGGCAGTTCGCCGGCTTGCGACAATATTTCGATGCCAAGCGCGAACATTTCGATCTCGCCAGTCGCCAGATTGGCATTGACGGTATCGAACGAGCGCTCCTTTACGGTGCCGTTGACGCAAATCACCCATTCCGAGCCCAGGGATTCGGCAGCAGAAAATGCTGGCGAATCCGGGTCGGCGACAATTTGCGTGATCCCGTAATGGTCGCGCAAATCGATGAATAAGACGCCGCCATGGTCGCGCACGCGGTGCACCCACCCGGCTAAACGCACAGCGCTTCCGGCGTCTGATTTGCGCAAGGCTTCGCATGTGTGGCTGCGATATCGGTGCATGTAATCTACCTGGAATACGTGGAAAAAGTCGATCGCTGACTTTACTGAGCCCCGATCAGAACCGGGCGGAAAAGCGCATGTAAGCGGCGAATTGTCAAGATTAGAAGGGTGAGTATAAGGCGCCTCCTTAGCTATCCGCGCAATCAACTGAGTACCTCTAAAAACCCTTCTTTTGGGTCCTGGGAGCAATTTTTCGTTTTTGCGTTCCTCAAATATTTCAACATATTATCCGGTACTCAAAACTTCAAAATCATACCCAGCCCAACAAAATCGAGGGTTTTTACAGGCACTAAACTGGTCGACGATGGTTTACAGACCGACGGGTTGCCATTCACACATCATATTTTCTTGGCTCAAGAATTAAACAGTAACCCCGGTCCTTTGCCGGCGGTCGGCAGTCCGGCGAGCCGTCTAAGGTGCCAGGCAAGTGCCAGATTGCTGGAAATCACCGCCACTCCGGTCGCTCGTTCCACCTGCTCAATCACGCTGAACGCGCGCAGATTGGTGCAGGAGGCAAACAACAGGTCAACTTCAGCGCCGCCGGCGACATCGATCATCGCGCGCTTGAGCGAAGGTTCGCTAATCCGCGCCACGGTCTTTTCCGTCCCCTGCTCAAACGAGCCAAAGGCGGCAATTTCAAATCCGTTCTGCTCCAGATAGTCACGCATCGCTTGCGACACCTCGGCAATGTAGGGCGTAACAAATCCGATTTTTACCGCGCCTAGATGGCGTGCAGCGGCAATCAGCGCCGACATCGGATCACTCGCCTTGGCATTTGGGTGGGCAGCATTGATGATGCCGGCAATTTTTTCAGGCCCAATCACCGTGGCGCCGGAGGTGCAGGCGTAACCGATCGCGGAAAATTCGGCTGCCGCCGGCAACAATGCTACCGCGCGCGGCAATGCCGCTTCCATTTCAGCTAAGGTATCGTTGGTAACTTCGGCCGCACTCGGGATGCGGCTGTGGTAAAGTGCGACCCCCGGTTCGGCGAACAAAGGCGCCAGTTCCGGCTCGATGGTCTCGTCGCTGGCGAGCACGATCAGGCCAAGCGCAGCATCACCGGCGGCACCTGCGTCGAGTTCGAATGACAAGGGCTGGTTGGTGCTCACAATATCGCCAGTTCCTCGGGCGCCCGACGGCTCAGCAATTGCGGCGCCCCATCGCGGATCACAATGTTTTCTTCCTGTACCATGAAACGGCCGTCGGTAGTGGCAATACTCGGTTCGAGGGTCATCACCATGCCGGCCTCCAGCACCGTGTCGTCGCCTGGAATGATCGAAGGCGGTTCGGTCAATTCGATGCCGAGGCCATGGCCAAGCCGACCGATAGTGCCGCCATCATCGCCGATTATCGCCGCCATCGCCTGGTACAAATCACCGCAAGTAACGCCTGGACGTGCAGCGGCCAGCCCGGCCTCGGTGGACTGGTAAAGCGTGGCATAGGCTTGACGTGCATGATCGCTGGCGTGGGAAAATGCGAAATTGCGGTCGAAATCGCAAAAATAGCCGGCCAGAGTAGCTCCGGTATCGAGCATCAATACATCACCCGGCGCCAATTTACGCGGACTTGCCGGCGAAATCACGTCCAGATAACCGTCCGCACCGGCGCCACCGACCAGATAGGGAACTTCTTCGGCGCCATTCGACAGCAAGTCGATCTTGAAAGCGCGAAACGCTTCGTCGAGCCGCTGGCCGACACAAAACAAGTTCGGCGCATTGGCGAAACTGGTCGAGGCGATGCCGCAGATCGCCTCAATATAGGAGATTTCCGCCGCCGATTTGACCCGGCGCACCTGGCGGATGATGTTACTGGCATCAACAAATCGCCGATTGGTTGCTGCTTCCAACCGTCGAAAATCTTGCAGCGGCATGCGCAACACGGTTTCGCGGCCACTCGGCAGACCAACGGTTGGATAGGCACTGATCACCGATGCCAATAGCGAAACCCCGTCGTCTGCATAGTCAGGCGATGCCCAGGTGCGGATATCTTTGACCCAAGTCCCACCCATCAGTGTTGCGCCGATCTCAGGGATTACCGCAACCGGTTCGCCTTTAGCCGGCAGCACCAGAAACCACGGTCTAGTCGGGCTTTGCCAGAACAAGGTGCGGAAGCCGGAAAAATAGCGCACATTGGCCTCGTCCATCACCAATATGGCATCAAGGCCGTCGCGCGCCATCGCCTGCTGGACTAACGCCATGCGGGCCTCATATTCGCTTACCGGAAAATCTCGATCAGCGATCTTCCACCCCCTCCGTAATATAGGCCAGCGCCCGGGTAACACCGTTGATCGTAGATGCTGATCCTTGTTGCGGGCAATGGTGCAACCCGGCAAAGCCACCGGCGCCCGATGGGGTAGTAACAATGCCGTGGTCTGCTAATAGCGCAACGCTTTGCGTCGCTTCCTCATCCGATATCAGCATCAGATCATCGGCCTCACGCGCCAACAGTTTTAGCGCCAGATGGGAAGGTTCCTTGCAATCGAGCCGGCCCATATTGGAATCGGCACCAGAGGTAATTACCGACCGCCCGGCAAGGATGCTGTGATGGATCGCCGGTGCCCGGTCCGGTTCGACGACGATGATCCGCACCGTGTCGCCCCATTGACGCCTAGCCGCCCCTGCGCACGCCGCCGCCAACCCGCCAACGCCAGCCTGCAGGAATAAATCGGTCGGCGGTTCGCTGATCTGGCCGACAACCTCCTCAGCCATGATCAAATAGCCCTCCATCACGTCGCGCGCCGGACGCCAATAGCCCTGCCAGGAACTGTCCGACAATAATTGCCAACCATGATCGTGTGCCGCCTTGGCCGCTGCCGCCATCGATGCGGCATAGTCAGTCCCTTCACGAACCACGGTCGCGCTTTTGCCGCGCAGGCGTTCGGCGAAACTTTCATCTACTGAATGGGACAAATAAACCACCGCTTTGGCGCCAAACAATCGTGCGCCGGCCGCCACCGACAGGCCATGATTGCCGGCGCTGGCGCACACAAAAGTTTCGCCGGCAAGCGCGGTAGCGGCATTTTCCAACCCGGCCCGTTCAATCGCCTGTTTGGCGATCGCATGGGCAGCACCGAGCGCCTTGAAACTGCCAAGGCCGATACGGCCACGCTCGTCTTTCAGCCACAATTTGCCGATCCCCAAATCGCGCGCGATTGCATCGTGATCGAGCAATGGGGTGACATGGGCCGCCGGACAGGCGGCGTATAATTGCCGGGCCGGCTCTGGATCGACCAGAACCTCGCCTTCGGACAATTGATCCGACGGCGCGAAGCCCCGCCCGCGCAAAGGATTGGCGATTAGTTGCATGGGAACGCTTCGCCAAATAAAAGTGCTCGGCGCATGGCCCGGCGCCCGTTCACCCTACACAAACAAATCGACCTTTTCGAACTGGGTGACATCAATGATGCCGCGGTCGGAAATTCGAAGTTCCGGGATCACCACCAAGGCCAAAAGCGAGTGTTGCATATAGGCGTTGTTGAGGGTGCAGCCGCATTTTGCCATCGCCGCGATCAGCTTTTCGGCCTTGTCGGCGACGATATCTGCGCGTTCGTTCGACATCAGCCCGGCGATCGGCAGTTCGATCATCGCCAGTTCCTCGCCCCTGGAAATCATGCAGACCCCGCCGCCGACCTCTTGCAGCCGGTTGACCGCCTTGGCCATATCTTTGCGGTTGGTGCCGACAACCAAAATGTGGTGGCTGTCATGGGCAACGGTTGAGGCAATGGCGCATTTGCGGTTATAGCCAAAGCCCGACACGAACCCGTTGGTCGCCTCGCCAGTACCGCGATGCCGCTCGACCAGCGCCACCTGGCAGACATCGTTTTTGATATCCATTTTGACCACACCGTCGGCGATCTTTAGTTCCGCATCGAGCGCGCGGGTCGGCGCTTGGTTTTCCACCACGCCGATCACCCTGACACGTGCTTTGCCTTTTTCGCTCGGCGCCACAATTTCGAAATCATCCGCCTGCAGTTTGCGACCTACATGAACGCTGTTGCGGAACTTTTTCCCATGCGGGAACCGTGGCAGGTCGATGACAATCTCCGACTGGTTGGCAACCAAATCACCACGGGCATAGACCGCGTCGATTGTCAGCTTCGGCAAGTTCGAGACCAACAGAAAATCGGCCCGTCGGCCGGGCGCAATCGACCCAAGCTCGCGGCCAAGACCAAAATGCTCGGCCGCATTAAGGGTTGCCATCTGGATCGCCGTCAGCGGTGCCAGCCCTTGCCCGATCGCATGGCGCACCACCCGGTCCATGTGGCCCTCGTGCACCAAGGTGCCGGAATGGCAATCATCGGTGCACAAAATGAAATTGCGCGGATCAAGGCCCATCTCGGTCACCGCACGAATTTGTTCGGCCACATCATACCAAGCCGAACCGAGCCGCAGCATCGCCTTCATGCCCTGGCGCACCCTGGCAATGGCGTCGATCATCCGCGTGCCTTCATGGTCGTCGGCCGGGCCGCCGGCGGCATAGGCATGAAACGGCGGACCAAGATCGGGCGAGGCATAGTGCCCGCCGACCACTTTGTGGGCCTCGATGGTGGCGGCAATTTCGCCCATCATGGTTTCGTCAGCTGCGGCAACGCCGGGAAAATTCATCACCTCGCCAAGGCCAATAATACCCGGCCAGCTCATGGCTTCGCGCACATCGTCAGGCCCGATCTCGGCGCCGGCGTGTTCCAGACCTGGCGCCGAGGGCACGCAAGACGGCATCTGCACATAGACATTGATCGGCAGGCCAATCGCCTCGTCGTGCATCATCCGCACCCCGTCCATGCCGAAAACGTTGGCGATTTCGTGCGGGTCGATGAACATGGTTGTGGTGCCGTGCGGGATTACCGCGCGGGCAAACTCGGTGACAGTCAGCATGCCGCTTTCGACGTGCATGTGGGCATCACAAAGCCCCGGCACCAAATATCGGCCTTCGGCGTCGATTACTTGGGTATCGGCACCAATGCAATGGCTGGCATCGGGACCGCAATAGGCAAACCGGCCGCCGCTGATGGCGATGTCGCTATAGGGCACAATCTCGCCGGAATGGACGTTGACCCAATTGCCGTTCTTGACCACCAGATCGGCGCCGGTGCGCCCGGCTGCCACATCCACCAAGCGCGGTGCCAATTGGCTCCAGGGTTCGAGTTTACTCATGATTTTACCATCCTCAATTATTGCCCGGCGTCAGGCGAAGGGTGCCAATGGCGCCGACCGCATATTCACTGGATTTCGTGGTCATCGAGATGAAAGCCATTTGCGACCATTTTTCGGCCAGCGAGCGATAATGGGCTGACAGGAAATGCCCGCTTTGACCACCGAATATGATGAATTTCGAGCGGTCCGGGTCGGCTAGATCATACACCGCGCGATACACCGATCCATGGACATTGTGATAGGGTCGCTCGCCGCTAAGCTCGATTTGGCCTCGACGTAGGGTATAGGCACCGCCAGCGCTACCAATTTCAATGTTAAACAGGCCGGCCAACAACCCGACATTCGCAAACGGCCGGTGTTCGCCATAGGCAATGTGGGTCTCGCCCCAGCGCCATTTGCGCCAGTCCTTGCCATAATCGCGCTCCAGTTCGTCAAGCGCATCCTGTAGCGCAACCTTAGCCAGCGTGCCACAGGTTTCTTTGATCTCAGTGGTGATTACATCGCACCAATCGCGGGCAACCGCGTGGTCGAGCAGTTGGATAAGCCGCGTGGCATTGACCCGCTCAAAGCGCGAATACTGGTCTTTCAAATCGTCTTCAAGTACCCGGCGATACATGATTTTCAACCATGCGGCCATAATCAACGGCTCCGGCGCAGCAAAAGCCATTTCGCCGTCCCAACGCCGCAGCGCCGTGGTGATCTCGCGATTGACCGTTACCCCCGGTCCGATCAACTCAAACAAGATATCGCGCAATTCGAGATAGGCGCCGGAACGGGTATCGCCCATCGCCGCAACGCTGGTCTCCATGTCTTGCTTGGCCGGGTTTTGAACAATCAATTCCTGTACCCGGTCGTGGCGATAGACCTCAGCCCAGTCAAAGGTTATGTGGTGCGAATAGCCCGGCCACAATATGCGCGAATTTGCAGTGCCGATGGCGCCATTTGGCGGATTTTTCAAGATCGGCACCTGATCGGGCCGCAGATAGCCCTGCCAATCATATTTCGCCTCCCAACCCGGCACCGGCGCCCGTCCCATGATAGTGTTCTCGGCCGAACGGACCGGCACCCGGCCCGGCGCGATCATGGCTATGTTGCCGTCCTGATCGGCAATCACCATGGACTGCATCGGTGAGACAACACGCGCCATGGCGGCGATATAATCATCGACGTTTTCGGCATCGGGGATTTTAAACACCGCATCAAGGGTCGTATCGTCACTGGCCAATGCCACCCATTGCAACGCCGCAACCGTGCGCTCTGGCAAGATCGTCGAAATCTGTCGGTAACTGTCCGGCAACACCGGACCATGACGGGTGCGGCGAACCTTTATGATGACCGGGTCCGCCCCTTTGACCGCGATGTGCTCTTCGCGCACTTCAAACGGTTGCACCCCTTGCGGGGTTTCATACATATTGTCATCGTCGGCGCTCAGCCGTTCGACATATATGTCTTGGGCGTCGAGCCCGGTGGTGGTCAGTCCCCACGCAAGTCGGTCCGTGCGACCAACCATGATTGCCGGTGTGCCCGGCAGGCTGGCGCCAATCACGTGGCGAGTTTTGCCATTTTCGTCATACGCAAGATGGGCGAGAAAAAAGGTTGCCGGCGCGCTGATACCAAGATGGGGATCATTGGCCAGGATCGGTTTGCCGGTGCGGGTCCGGGCGCCGGAAATCACCCAGTTGTTGGAGGCCCAAACCCCGGTCTCACCAATCAGCGCCTCCAGCACCCGGTCGGCCTTTTCAATCGGTGCTGATGCGCGCGGGCCATCCTCGCCGATATTGAACAATTGCCTGAGATCGGGCAGCGGAGGCGGATTGTCGCCGCGATGATTTGGGATCAGCTCCTCGATTTCGATTGGGCTGAAGCCGCGCGCAGCCAAACCCATACGCCGAAGTTCCACACCGGAGTTTTGGCCGAGCGTTAGCGCCATCATTTTTATCGCGGCAACGCTGTGCTGGGGCTGCCAGGGCTCCGGCATATGGCCAAGGATCATGAATTCCGGCGGCAGGGCCGGTTCAAACAACCGCTTTTTGCGGGTCAAATAGGCATTGACGCCGCCGCTATAGGCTTCCAGCAGGTCGCGGGTCTCAGGTAACAGTGCCACCACCGAGCGTTCGGCGGCGCGGTCGATGGCGATCGTACGCAGGAATTTGTCAGCGGAAATCGCCGCATCGCCGAACATTTCCGAAAGCCGTCCCTGGGCCGCCATGCGCAGCACTTCCATCTGCCACAGCCGTTCTTGGGCGTGTACAAAGCCCAGTGCCGCGACCACATCACGCTCGTTAGCACCTTGAATATGCGGCACAGCATGGCGATCGCGGACGATTTCCACCGGCGCCGACAAGGCGGAAATTTGCAAAGTTCCGTCGTTGAGCGGCATTCCGCGCAGCAGCACCATATAGAGCCCGACCAGCGCGACAATCGCCACAACAACCAAAAACCCAATGGCAATGCCGATCCATTTGATCAAACGGCCCATCAACCCACATCCTTTGCAATTTGACTATGGCGCCGGGCTTGGTCTTCAAGCCACCTTGTCCAGCACTATTCCTGCCGGTAAAATCCGACTCGGCAGCACTATTAGCTACCGCAAACACTTTGGCAAAAAGGGGATCACCATGGCAAGAGTGGGTTTCATCGGCTTGGGGGTCATGGGATATCCGATGGCCGGCCATATCAAGGAACGCGGCGGCCACGATTTATGCGTCTACAACCGCACTGCGGCCAAGGCTGCGGCCTGGGTTGCAGAACATGGCGGCACCGCCGCGTCGACGCCGATGGAGGCCGCCCAAGACGCTGATTTGGTGTTCGCCTGCGTCGGCAATGATGATGATCTGGCTTCCGTCACCATCGGATCGCAAGGTGCATTTGCGGCGATGAAGTCTGGCGCAATCTTCATCGATAACACCACTGCATCTGCGGCAATCGCGCGCCAATTGGGCCAAGCGGCACAAAAGGGTGGCTTCGAATTTCTCGATGCACCGGTTTCCGGTGGCCAGGCCGGGGCAGAAAACGGCGCGCTGACGGTGATGGTTGGCGGCGAAGAAGCGGTATTTGATCGCGCCAAACCGGTAATCGATTGCTACGCCAAAATGGTCGGCCTGATGGGGCCGACTGGCGCCGGCCAATTAACCAAAATGGTCAACCAAATTTGCATTGCTGGCCTGGTGCAGGGATTGGCCGAGGGCATTGGTTTCGCACAAAATGCCGGCCTTGATGTCAGCAAGGTAATCGGGGTCATTTCAAAAGGTGCGGCGCAATCGTGGCAGATGGACAACCGTTGGCAAACCATGGATCGGGGTGAATATGAGCACGGGTTCGCCGTCGATTGGATGCGCAAGGATTTGGCGATGTGTCTGGACGAGGCACGTACCAATCAATCCCATTTGCCGGTAGCCGCCCTGGTCGACCAATTCTATTCCGAATTGCAGAAAATGGGCGGCAGCCGGTGGGACACATCATCCCTGCTGGCGCGGTTGAAGAATACCAAATAAACTATTGAAATATCACTTCTTATTCATTATCGCAAACTGCAATGGCAGCGCCGTGGTATCCTTTATCCGGTCCATGGCAAATGCTGAGGTCACATCGGCGATGTTTACATGCGAAACAAGCTTTTTGTAAAACCCATCGTAAGCGGCGATATCCGGCACCATGACCCGCAACATATAATCAACGCTGCCGCTCATGCGGTAAAACCCGACCACTTCGGGATATTGTGCGACCTCGGACGAGAATTTTTCCAACCAATTCTCATTGTGTTGATCGGTACGGATCATCACAAACACGGTAACTCCGGCGTTGACCGCTTCCGGCCTAAGCACGGCGACCCGGCGATCGATCACCTTATCTTCTTCCAATTTCTGAATGCGGCGCCAACATGGGGTGGTCGAAAGCCCGACCCGGCGTGCGATATCGGCCACCGGAAGCGTGGCGTCTTCCTGTAGAATACTCAATATTTTGCGGTCCGTGCGGTCCAACTTCTTGCTACCTATATAATGGAAATTCGGCGGCGCGGGTAACAAGGCGCCACGGCGGCGTTACGCGAGTCACTATGAAATCACAACTCGCGCGGAAGCAACGTTTTTTTTATCACTTCAAACTTTACACAATAGGAACAGTTTTACACTTCCCATTGACCGGTCCTTTGCAAACTTGTGGTAAATTGACCTAGTTTTCCGATGGAGGGTTCCATGAAAACAAAACATCGAAAGGTTCTTGAGCGCCGATCAATAATAGATCGTAGATCAGGAATTGACAACAGGCCAGACCCGACCCGCGAAGCGCTCGGCGAACAGCGTAACGGTGGTGATCGCCGGACCTTTTCCAAGATCAACAGCGCTTACAGCGACCGGGCAACTGCTCCGCCGATTAGCGGTTGATCGACCCCGGTAGTGCCGGGAAAGGTGATCGGCAATCGGTTTAGGGATCGGACCGCCAGGTAGGCGAAGGCTTCCGCTTCCAGCGCGTCGCCGTCGATGCCGACGGTTTCTGCCGCCACCACATCTCCCAACAATTGCTTCAGTTCTGACATCAGTACCGGGTTTAGCCGCCCGCCACCGCAGATTACCCACAGTTTCGCGGGCGCCGCAAAAAATCGCGCGCAACCGGCAAGGGTTGCAGCGGTAAAAGCCGTAAGCGTGCGCGCGCCATCGAACACATCAAGGTGGCGGATCGCAGCTAAGGAAAAATGATTGCGGTCGAGGGATTTCGGCGGCACTAATTCGAAATATGGGTCTTTCAGCATCGCCGATAAGGCAGCGCTATCGCAGGTGCCTGCTGCGGCCAATGCGCCATCACGATCCATCGCCTGGCCGCTATGACGGGTTACCCAATCGTCGATCAGCGCATTTCCAGGTCCAGTGTCGAAGGCCAACAGCTCGCCTTCGGCATCGATATGGGTAACATTGGCCACACCGCCAATATTGACCATTACAATCGGGCGTTGCGGCAAATCTACCACCAGGGCGCGATGATAGACCGGGGCCAGTGGCGCCCCCTGCCCGCTGGCAGCAATATCTTTTTGGCGGAAATCATGAACCACCGAAACGCCCAACTCTTGGGCCATTCTTGGCCCATCGCCGAGTTGTACCGTCAATCGCTGGTCCGGGCGATGCAACACGGTTTGGCCGTGAAATCCAATGACGTCGATCTGGTTGGCGGATTTGCCGATTTTTTTGAGAAACGCTAATACCGCCTTAATGTGCAAATCGGTCAGTTCGGCTTCGACCGCCGCTAATTTGCCCGGCCGCCGGTTGGCTTTTGTAATTAAGGTAGCATCATCAAGCGCCCCGACAAGTCGGGCGCGAAATGCCGGCTGATAGGTGAGCGACATCGCCGGCCCACGGGTCAGCAGTTCGGCGCCATCAGTGGTAATCAACGCCACGTCGATCCCATCCATGGAGGTGCCGCTCATCAGGCCGATTGCGGTGAAGGATTTCATGGGGCCATTGTCGGTTGGTAATCGCCTGCCGGCAACCGCTTACGGCAATTTACCCCGTGAATTTTGTAAATCGGAGTGTTAGGGTCCGTTGACAATTATGGTTGTGGCGCCGGCGTGGCCCAATTGGCCGCTGGCAAGGCGCGAAAGGCGCATTAGAGCACTTTTTGCGATATTCGAATCGCAAAAAATGTCTATCTGTTTGTTTTCACGCACAATTTATCTGAAAACCGGCCACCACTTTTCAGATTGTGCTCTAGTGTTACCCACTTCAAGCCTTTCGCAACGAAGTCCAGGGGCCAATTGGGCCGCGTCCCGGGGATTTGATCAAATTGGCCCGCTTTCGCGCCGCTCGTCGTCGAATATGCCCAACATGTCCTTCCTTCTCACACCACGAAACTGGACCAATTTGATCAAACCGACACTACAACCATAATTGTCAACAGGCCCTAGAGACCTGCACCTACGGGCCACGATGGTCATAAGAAGGCGAAAGCGGCAATTTCGATCCGCATATCCAGGAAACAAACATGGAACCATTCAAGTCGGAATTTCTGCGTGTATTGCAAACGCGCGGTTTCGTGCACCAAATATCCGACCCACAAGGGCTCGACCAATTGTTGTGCGCCGAAACCGTTACCGCCTATATTGGTTTTGACTGCACCGCCCCCAGCCTGCACGTTGGCAGCCTGTTGCCGATCATGATGCTGTACTGGTTGCAACAGACCGGTCATCGGCCGCTGGCGCTGATGGGGTCAGGCACCACCCGCATCGGCGACCCGTCCGGCCGCGACGCGACCAGGCAAATCCTGACGCCGGAAATCATCGAGACTAACAAGGTCGGCATCCGCAAGGTGTTCGATCGGTTCCTAACTTTCGGCGAAGGAGCAAAGGAAGCGGTGATGCCAGACAATGCCGACTGGTTGCTGGATCTCAACTATGTGACGTTCCTGCGCGACTATGGCCGGCATATTTCCGTCAACCAGATGCTGGCACGCGACAGCGTGCGCAACCGGCTAGATCGCGAGCAGCACCTGTCGTTCCTGGAATTCAACTATATGTGTTTCCAGGCCTATGATTTCGTCGAACTCAACCACCGCTATGGTTGCCGGTTGCAGATGGGCGGGTCGGACCAATGGGGCAATATCGTCTCCGGGGTTGACCTCGGTCGTCGCACCGGCACACCGGAATTGTTCGCGCTCACCTGTGCGTTGCTCACCACATCATCAGGGGCGAAAATGGGCAAAACCGCCGCCGGTGCGGTGTGGCTCGATGCTATACATTTGTCGGCTTATGATTATTGGCAATATTGGCGTAACACCGAAGACGCCGATGTCGAACGTTTCCTCAAACTCTATACCGCCGTACCGCTGGACGAGATCGCCAAATTGGCGCAATTGCAGGGTGCGGAACTAAACGAGGCGAAAAAGGTGTTGGCGACTGCGGCAACGGCAATGGTACATGGGGAGGAATTGGCCAACCTGGCAGCGGAAACCGCACGTCTTGCATTCGAGCAAGGCCAATCTGCCGATACCCTGCCAACGATCACGATTTCCGCCAGCGAGCGCGATGCAGGGATCGGTATTTTGACCCTGATCGTGAAAGCGGGATTGGCCACCAGCAATGGTGAGGCGCGCCGCCATATTGCCGGCAATGCGATCCGAATAGACGACCAACCGGTTACCGACCCGCGCTTGGTCATTGGCCTCGACCAATTGCCCGACGGTCAGGCGTTGAAAATTTCGATGGGCAAGAAACGCCACGTGCTTGTGCGGGTCGCGTAATACCAAGCGTAAATCACGGTTTATTGCGGGAAAGCGAACACCTGGTTGAAAATGCCCGGAGCCACCAATGACACCGGATTGACACTGATAGTCGGTTGATTGGCCGGGCCGGCGAGCCGATAATTGATGCCGATCAGGCCCTGGTCGCGGCCATTACTGAGTATCTCGCCAACCAAGGGTATCGCCGATACCGCGCGGCTGATGCCGAACGCTGGCATAAAGGTGCCGGTCAAGTTCATATTATCAGTGCCGTCATAGACGTAACCGGCAAATGTGGAACCAAAATCACCGCCCCTGACGATGCCATCCGCGACCCGCAAATAATCACCGGTTTTCTCAATATTGGCAGAGGCGAGATCGATCCCGACATATTGGATCGACGGTTTGCCCGCTTGTCTCTGGCGATTTTGGGGGCGGTCGGCCAACCCGCCGATGTCGACCGAGATTAATTTTTCCAATCGCTTCTCGCGCTCAATGGCAAAATCGCTGAATTTGATCGGCCCGATATAGGCATTATCGGCGCGGCGACCGAGATTTGCCGACATCTGCCCGCCAACCATGCGTTCGTACAGATCGGCGAACGCGAGCAACGATCCGGCATCGCCAGCATTGATCGTGAACCGCTGCAGGGTGTCGGCGCCGCGAATATCAGCAGTTACCAACGCGCCATTGCCGATACGGCCATTGAAATCCAGCAATTGGGTCTGCCCATTGCTGGAATTGAATCGCAAATTCACATCGGCCAGCGACCGGCCGTTAAAACCCAATGCCTTGGCAAAAGTCGCCTGGAGCCTAACATCGGAATGTTCGTCTTGCCCGAGCATTTCGCCTTCCAACAATTGTTTGATCAAGCTGCGGGCATCAATCTGGCGCCCACCAGCCTGGATACTAACGCCGTTGCCGATACGGTCGACCGCCACCGAAAATTGGTCGCCTTGGTTTAGCAGCACATTGTTGAAACGAGCGCGAACCAACCCATCATCGTTCAAACGCATTTGGCCTTTGGCGGAAAATCCTGTGCCGGATATCTCAATTGCAGACAGGGTTACGGTGCTGCCTTGCGACTGCATGCGCAATTTTGCCTGAGCCTTGATGCCGGCGCCCTTCGACCAACCGATCCACGGTAGCGAGAGCGTCGCATCGGTCAAATCGACCGACAAATGTCGCGGTCCGCCGCTGCCGTCATCTTCGGTGACAACCCGAATCTGGCCGGTAATTACCGGATCCAAATTAAGTCCCACGCGCTTTCGCGCCTCTTCATCGAGAACAGCGGTGATCAAAATCATATGCCGACCGCTCTCGCCAGAACCGGTTGGTTTGACGATATCGAGATCGGTGAGCACATCGTCGACCTTCGCGCGACCCTTCAGCTTCACCCGCTCTTGGGTGATGTCGATGCGGGCATCAACCTCTTTTATTGCGTGGCCGAAAATTGGCCGCGCAGCATCGATGCCATCAGTTTCAAGAAGCACGTTCCAGTTCACATTGTCGCGCGCGAGTTTGCCGGCGAGCGGAAAGTCAAGCGCAACTTTAGCTTTGACCAGGCCACTGAAATCCGCCGGCTGCGCATCCAATATTGCCAGCGCGTCGAGCGGATCGCTGGCCGCAATCATGGCAATCGATGCCGCTTGGCCGTGGCCGCTAATGTGGACCTGCGCCATCACTTTCGATGTCATGACGCCGGTAATCAGCATGGACGCGGCATCAATCGCAACCGATGGCCGCTCGCCAAGATGAATGGCGCCGGCGTCAATACGAACTTCAGCTTGCGCACCATTTACCTCGACCACGCCAATAGCGTCTCGGATCGGCGGCAATTTGCCAAACGTGTCGAACCGCGCGTCCTTGAACGAAATCCTACCAGCAATGTGCTCTGGTTGCAGATCTAGGTGTTGGTTCGGAGTGCCGATGATGCCCTTGGGAATCCGCGCCTGGAATTCCATAGCGGTAATATGACCGCCGGCCAGATTGGCGTGGACCCATTTTCTAGGACGTGGCACCAGGAATATTGGCCACAATTGTTTAAATGTCGAAACCGACATGCCACCGCTCTTGAACGCCAGCACCACCGACGGGGCGACATCGCTAAACCCTATTCCGCCGGAACCGGTCAGGCTGCCTGATGGGGTGTCGACCACGAATTGTTCGGCGGTGAGAATATTGCTCGCCATATCGAAAGTGCCGCGAAATCGCACCGTCGCCGGCTGTGGTGGTTCAAAGGAGTCTGATGGAGCAATCAACATCGGAGCCGCCCCCGCCTCCAATTCAAATACCATGCCATCATCGTCGCCATCGGTATCGGCCAGACGCGCACTGCCAAACACCACGGCGGTTGAATTGCCGATGGCGATGCGCGAACGTTCAAGCTGTATCTGTTCCCGTTCGGGCATGACCCGCAACGTAAGTTCGGCACGATCGATTTTCATAGTCACGCCACGGCCGAAATTAAGATCGATGCCTTTGGTGGTAACTGAGACAATCGGCTGGCCGTTGAGGCCCGAGCGCTGAATTGGGATTTGCACGCCTGCACTTATGGTTCCATGGAACCTATCGGCAAGAGAGTGCAATCCGGAAATATCGGCCAGCGCCGTGCTCGACAATTCGGGAATATTGATGTGGATGACCTGCCCATTTTCTCCAGGCGGGTCAATTTTCAACGAAATCGCAACCACATGGTCGGCGGTGCGCAATTTTGCGGTCGCGGTCAAAACTCCCCCTGCCGAATTGCGCGCAATGTCGGCTCGGGGAATGGAAAACCGTGACCCAACCATAGCCGGCCCATCAGTAACGAAGCTTAAATCGGTGACAGTTATCTGCTCGATGCCGTTTTCACCCATACCAGTATCGAGTGAGCCGATCGCGCCGGCCATCACCTCAAGACCGTGCCGAATGTCGACCGCAGCAATATTGCCGTCCGGGTCAAGGCGCTGCAATGCCTCTTCGATCGAGTTTGCGCCCTCCAGACTGGTTTCGGCTCCGGTGAACGCAGCACGAAACCCACCGGCGTGTACCACCATGCCGGTAAGTTCGATTGCATCAGCGCTGAACTTTCCCGACGCAAATGACCATAGCGGGATCGCAGCGGTGATGGTGCCGATGGTGATCGCCGGGTGACCTTGGCGCGCGGTAAATGCCTGCACATTGTGCGCGACCAGCGACGCACGCCAACCCTTGGTTAACGAAATCCGCGACTTATCCAGCTTGACTACCGCGCCAGGTCCCAGCAATTGGCTGATCGCCAGGCGCACTTGATGATCAAGCGTGGCACTTTCTATCGGGCCGCGGGAGACAAGAATGGCGATGTAACCGGCAATTGCCAACAACCCGACCAAGCCAAGACCAAGGCCAGCGGCAAAATATACCGCCAGGCGTCGGGCCAGCGGCCGGTGGCGTTTCTTGTCCAACACTTCCCGGTCAGAAATATTCACTCCAGGTACCCCTGAATGGCAAAATCCGCCGGAATTGGCGCTATTGTAAGGCACTGCTTATCCGACGAAATCCATGGCAGTACAATTGAAACCAATGGAACTCGATATTGGCCTATTTGATTGCAGCAAACCGGATGCTCCACCCAGGTGCAACGTGGGGTGATGTTCGCGTATTGGGCAAGCTTGGCAAGGCCCCTGGCCGGCCGATTTACCCCACCTGTCGAGGTTCCTGCGCAACCATACTGCAAATAAAACCACTAGTGGAATGAATTTGACATTTGGTGCCCATTTGCAGCTTCGTCGTTTGTCAAATGTCAAATGTCAAATTTGGAAATTCCACTAGATTCAATATCTTGCTAGTGGTTCTTTTGTTGCCAACATCTGCAAACCTAAGTGTTGCAACGGGACGCAAATGTTGGAATCGAACCACTAGTGGAATGAATTTGACATTTGGTGCCCATTTGCAGCTTCGTCGTTTCTCAAATGTCAGATGTCAAATTTGGAAATTCCACTAGATTCAATATCTTGCTAGTGGTTTTTTTGATTCCAACATTTGCAAATCACAGTGTTGCAACGGGACGCAAATGTTGGATTCGAACCACTAGCCGGTAACCTGAAAAATCAGATGATGTTAATAAAATGAAATATTAACCATAAGGGTTTGTACTGTCGATACTGCGTTCTCTCGATCAGTCGGAGTGCCATGTCTAGTATCCCAGTTAAGCCGCGGCGCAATTTTGGCAAGCGCAACGACCCACACACCATCACGATTAGCCGCAACGGCCACGCCAGACAGTTTACCGTAAATCCGCTGACCCTGTTGATCAGCGGTTCGTTGGTGTTGTTATTTCTGGTCGGCTATTTCGGCGCAACCGCCTATCTGCTGCTATATGATGACTTGCTCGGGGCTTCGCTTTCGCGCCATGCCCACATGCAACATTCCTATGAAGGGCGTATTGCCGATTTGAGGACCCAGCTTGATCATGTCACCAGCCGTCACTTGCTTGACCAGCAGGCGATTAGCGAGCGCCTAACCGCTGTCGCCGCGCGTCAAGCGGCGATTAGCTCGCAAAATGAACGCTACTCCAGCCTGCGGCGGCGCGCGATCGAAGATGGCATCAAATTGCGCGGAATATCGGACCCAGAGCCGGGCGGGCAAACCGATCCGCTAACCACGGGCGCCATCCATAGTGACCAATCCGCATCGTTTGCCGCGGCGGCCGCCGGAATGCGTTTACGCGGCGTCGACAAGCCACTACCGCTTCCCGGCGCCGGTCGGCAACCCGAATTTATCCTACTGGCAGGCAATGCCGCCCACCGGTTACTCGACCGCCTCGGCACGGAAATTCAGGCGCTTGGGGCGACCAATATTCGTGACCTGCAGGCGCTACGCGAACAAACAGATCAACAAAATGCCCGGGCGATGGAATTGCTCGCGCCAATCGGCGTCGGACCAACTATATTGGCTGGCGCCAACACTGGCGGCCCGTTTGTACCAATGCCGAAGGATGCAGGTTTTGCCGAACACGCGGCGGCGGTCGAAGATGCGCTCGCACTGCACAATTTGATCCGCCAACAGGCAACGACCACCCCGTTGCGTCATCCAGTGCCCGGCAGTAATATTTCGAGCAATTATGGGCGGCGGCTTGATCCGTTTCATGGTCGTTCGGCAATGCACAATGGCACCGATTTTCGCGCCGCCGCCGGCACATCGGTCAAAGCGACTGCATCCGGTACGGTCATAACCGCCGAGCGCAACGGCGGGTACGGCCGCATGGTCGAAATCTCCCATCCAGACGGTTTGGTGACCCGCTATGCCCATCTGCGCCGTATCAAGGTCAAATCAGGGCACCGGGTTGAAGTGGGCCAAATCATCGGCACCGTCGGTAGCACCGGCCGCAGCACCGGCGCCCATCTGCACTATGAAATCCGCAGGGGCGAGAATACTGTTAATCCGGCAAAATATTTGCGCCTCGGTCGCAAACTGGCGAAGATTTTGTAGCCGGTTCAATCAACCTTCGGCGGTTTCCTCGCCTTCGTCGCCTGCACTGCCAGCTATTTGGTGTATCAGCGCTGCTTCCATGAATGGGTTCAAATCCCCATCCAACACCGCGTCCGGATTGCTGTTTTCGACGCTGGTGCGTAAATCCTTGACCATCTGATAGGGCTGCAACACATAGGACCGGATTTGATGGCCCCAGCCGATCTCGGTCTTTTGTTCATGGGATTCCTGGATCGATTCCTGACGTTTCTTGACCTCCAGATCATACAATCTGGCTCTCAGCCCGTTCATCGCATTGGCGCGGTTTTGGTGCTGGGATTTCTCCGACGAGGTGACCACGATACCGGTTGGCATATGGGTAATGCGGACCGCAGAATCAGTAGTGTTGACATGTTGTCCGCCGGCGCCAGACGAGCGGTAAGTGTCAATGCGGATATCCTTGTCTTGGATATCGATTTCGATCGAATCGTCGACCACCGGATAGACCCATACTGACGAAAACGACGTGTGCCGGCGCGATTGACTGTCGAATGGCGAAATTCGCACTAGCCGATGCACTCCGGATTCGGTCTTCAGCCAGCCATGGGCATTTTCGCCTTTAATGAGGATGGTCGCTGCCTTGATCCCGGCTTCGTCGCCATCGGTGCGGCTTTGTAACTCCACCTTCATGCCGTTTTTTTCGGCCCAGCGCATATACATGCGCATCAGCATCTGCGCCCAGTCCTGGCTCTCGGTGCCACCGGCGCCGGCGTGTACCTCCACATAGCTATCGCTGGCGTCGACCTCGCCGCTCATCAGTGCCGCGATCTGGCGCTTGCCGAGTTCCGAATGCAACTTTTGCAGTTGCGCTTCGGCCTCGGCCACGATTTCGATGTCGTCTTCTTCCCCGCCCAATTCGATCAAATCCACATTGTCGCCGAGCTCGGTCTCGATCTCCTTGATCGCGGTGATGCTGGCATCAAGGTGCTGGCGCTCACGCATCAATTTCTGGGCGCTGGTGGGATCGTTCCAGATATCGGGATCTTCGGCCCGCGCGTTTAGATCGTTCAGCCTTTGCCGCGATTTGTCCCAGTCAAAGATGCCTCCTCAGCAGGCTGATCGCCTGCTTGATCTCGTTTATGATGGAAAGCGTTTCCGCGCGCATGAGCCGTTCCATTGCCGAAATTGCTAAAATGAGTTTATTGCGGCCAAAAGGTTGGCACCCGCCGGCGTCTGTTGATAAAGCTCAATTTGGATGTTTTCAACTGGCATCCCGACAACCGCCGCAGATTGCGCCCACTACCGGTCAAACAGCTCAGTATTTGTTGTTGCTGGTATCAGGTTAATACAACCCGCCGGTACCCGACAGCACTGCCCGGTTGGCATCCGGCGACACCGTCAAACTGCCTTTCAGGATGTCACTGCCGAAGCCGATCACCGAATAGCTGTCCGGCGGGCTGGTGCCCGGTTTAAATGCTTCCATGATCACCCCTTCCTCCCCGGCGTTGGCGCGAAGTCCGGTCTTGCGATTGATCGCGATCAACTTAATGCCGCGCGGCACCCGAAACTCAACCGGCGGCTTGTCGGCCAAAGCCTGGGTCATGAACTCAGTGAAAATTGGCGCCGCCAATCCACCGCCAGTGCTGCCTCGGCCCATCGACCTTGGGGTATCGTAGCCGATATAGACGCCGGCTACTAAATCGGGCGAATAACCGATAAACCAGGCGTCTTTTTCGTCGTTGGTGGTTCCGGTTTTACCGGCGATCGGTTTGCCGACTTTGCGGACCACCGGTGCTGTGCCACGCTTGACTACGCCCTCCATCATCGAGGTGATCTGGTAGGCGGTCATCGGGTCAAGTACTTGTTCACGGGTATCTTCAAGCACCGGTTCTTCTTGGTTCGTCCATGCCGTGGCGTTACAGGTCTCGCAGATGCGTTCCTCATGCTTGAAAATGGTCTTGCCGTAACGGTCTTGGATCCGGTCGATTTGGGTCGGGGTGATTTGCTTGCCGCCATTGGCCAGTACCGCATAGGCGGCGACCATGCGC
Source organism: Rhizobiaceae bacterium (assembly GCA_965248715.1). GTDB lineage: Bacteria > Pseudomonadota > Alphaproteobacteria > Rhizobiales > Rhizobiaceae > CBDFKB01. The sequence continues at coordinate 989,652 of CBDFKB010000008.1, read as the reverse complement.
AACACGGTAGTCTCGCCAGAACCGAGCGCCATCGACAGCACTGGCAGCATGTCGTCATAGACGCCAAATTGTTCGGCATATTGTGCGACCAGCGGCATGCCCATGTCTTTGGCTAGCCGCACGGTCATCAAATTGCGCGAACGTTCGATGCCGAGGCGAAGTGTCGAGGGTCCAGCATATTTGCCGCCATAGTTTTTCGGTTCCCAAATGCCTAACGAACCCTGGTCGATGCGAACCGGCGCATCCAACACCACCGAAGACGGGGTGTAGCCATTATCAAGCGCCGCCGCGTAGACGAACGGCTTAAATGAGGAGCCTGGCTGGCGATAGGCCTGGGTTGCCCGGTTGAACTGCGATTGCGGGTTGTAGGAAAAGCCGCCGACCAGCGCCAAGACCCGGCCCGTGTGCGGGTCGAGCGCGGTAATGGCACCGGAAATTTCTGGGAATTGACGCAACCCATATTCGCCGACCGTTTGCTCGGACTGTTCCACGTAAATCACGTCGCCTACGGTCAATATCTGGTCGGCGGTTTTCGCTGTACTGGTTTTGCCATCGATCCGAAGTTTGGTTGCCCACTTCATCTGCCCAAACGGAATTACCGCGGTTTCACGGGTCGTCGACAATGCGCCGGATACTTGATTGGTCGGCCGCAAACCGATTTGCACAACTTCTTCGTTGACCGAGGTCACCACTGCAAGTTTCCACTCAGGCACGTCGGCCAATTGTTTATATTCCGCGACCGCCTCGCCCCAATCATCACCGAGCTCGATTTTTGCCACCGGCCCGCGATAGCCGCGTTTTTGATCAAAGGCGACCAGACCATTGATCAGTGCCCGGCGGGCGATGATCTGCAGCGACGGATCAAGGGTGGTGCGGACCGACAGCCCGCCCTTATAAAGCGTATCCTCGCCATATCGCTCGGAGATCTCGCGGCGCACTTCCTCGGAAAAATACTCCGACGCAAACAAATAGCTGCTGCCGCGGCGCGGATTGACGCCAAGCGGCTGATCCTTGGCGATTTCACCGGCTTCAGCCTCCACATAGCCATTGGCGACCATGCGGTCGATCACCCAATTGCGGCGCTCAATCGCTGCATCGGCCTGACGGAACGGGTGATAATTGTTTGGCGCCTTGGGAAGAGCCGCCAGATATGCGGCCTCCTGCAGATTGAGTTCGCGCACCGATTTGTCGAAATAGGTCAGGGACGCGCCAGCAATGCCATAGGCATTAAGACCGAGAAAAATTTCGTTGAGGTAGAGTTCAAGGATTCGGTCTTTCGAATAGGCGCGCTCAATGCGGAACGACAAAATGGCTTCCTTGATCTTGCGCACGATCGTGCGCTCGTTCGACAGCAGGAAGTTCTTGGCCACCTGTTGGGTGATCGTAGAGGCACCGACCGCGCGCCGGTTGCCACCATAATTGCGCAAATTGATGCTCATCGCCCGCGCTAACGCAAAAAAGTCGATGCCGGTGTGCCGGTAAAAATTCTTATCTTCGGCCGAAATATAGGCCTGCTTGACAAGATCGGGCACTGCCTGGATCGGCAGATAAAGGCGGCGCTGGTAGGCATATTCCGCCATCAACGATCCGTCGGCAGCGTGAAAGCGGGTTGTCACCGGCGGCTCGTACTGGTTGAGGACCTCGTAGTCGGGCAGGTTTTCCGACAAGCTGTCGACATACCAGGCGATCCCAGCGGCTATGAGTATAAACATAACCGCGCCCAGGCCAAATAAGTATCCGATCAATCGGAGCATGTATTGCCTCTTTACCGGTCCAAGTTGATCGCCGCGTCTGTATATGCACGGTTGCGCCGATCGCTTCTACCTAATTACCCACGACCGCTTAAGGTCTGGTCTCACTAATTCGGCTACAATAACAGGTCATATTTGTACAGATATTAGATGCAAGCGTGTTGGAAACCTGGTTGGATTTCAAAAGCTTGCGGAGAAATAATCCGTGCAAATAAGACCTATTTGATCGACGGTCATTATAACCGAGAACTCCAGCGTCAAACCTCTTAACCGGGGTGCCAGCCCCTCTTTGTGAACTGTTTCTAGGTTTTCTTCTCATACCGAACACAAATGTGACCGAATTATACCAAGAAAATTTAATATTGACCGATTTGACCGCCGCGATTTTGTTTGCTGACTAGGCGGAAACCGAGCCGTGGTGCGGGCTCACCACAAGCGGGCTCCAATAATTTCAGCGAACAAAATCGCGGCGGTCAAATAGCGCCGATTTTTCAACGCACGGCAAACTGTATGAAACTGATAGCGCGATTTGCGCCAGTTTCTACGGCTTTTGTCTTACTTGCACTAAGTTATGCGCAGATTGTGGCCTTGCGGACACAAATCGGTTTCCAAAAACGATTTATGCACCCGATCCAAAATAGCGTGTGATTGCCGCCGCAATGCGTTCCGCAACCTTTTGACGCCAAGTTTCCATCGTCAAATTTTGTTCATCTTGTGCATTGGACAGGAAGCCGAGTTCTATCAAAGCCGACGGGAAATCTGGCGCCATCAACACCCGAAAAGCGGCAAACCGGTGCGGGTTCTTCAACAATTCCACGCTGCCATCCAATTCATCCACCAGCAAACGTGCGAAACGGTTGGAAAATACTTTGGTTTCGCGGGTCGCAAGATCGAGCAAGATATCTGAAACCGGTTCATCAATGTCCTCGATCTGTACCCCGGCAAGAAGCGCGGTGCGGCTTTCCGATTGGGCCAGGGTTTCGGCGATGCGGTCGGAAGCCTTACGCGACAAGGTGTGCACAGTGGCACCGCGAACGAAGGATTGCCGTAGGGAATCCGCATGCATGGAGATGAACAAACTGGCCTGTTTTTCCTTGGCAAAGGCAACCCGCTCGGAAAGCCGCATAAATTGATCCCTATCGCGGGTCAAAAAAACCGCAAAACCCAGTTTTTCGCGCAACAAAGATGCGACCCGCCGCGCAACATCGAGCACCACTTCCTTTTCCATCGCGCCGCCGCCGCCGACCGCGCCGGGGTCGATGCCGCCATGGCCGGGATCAAGTACCACCACCGATGTGACATTTGCCGGCTCCGCAGTTGGCTGTCGAGATTGCGCCGTAGGTATTGAAAAATCACCGAATTCACCCGATGCTGGTACCCTTACTTCATTGGCAAACGCGGCCGGCGATGCGCTCAGGAACTCTGCAATCAACCGATAGCGGCCAGCGACATCGGCCTCGCGCATCTCTATCTCCGAAATCAGCGCCGGGTGGGTCAGCTCCAAAATTAACTGCGCATTGCCCGACGCGGTCATGCCATAACTAATTGCCTTAACCAGGCCGCGTGGCACTGGTTCACCGGCTTCGACAAATGCGAATTTCAGTCGGCTGAGGTCGAGCACGATGCGGTCCGGGTCGGCCAAATAGGAAGGTTCGACCTCGATTGGGCCGTCCAGCTCGATAACCAATCTGGCGCGTTGCCGATCGCCGGCAACTAGTGCTGAAAATGCGGTGCGCGCACCAGGCGATTGGTCGGCAGCGCTCGCACCCGCAGGTTCGATCGGCGACGCCAGCAACAGCAGCAAAATCGCCAGCATGCCGGTGCGAAAATTCTCTAGCTGGATTTTCAACAATGGCGGCGCCACCTATCATTCCTTATGTGCGCAGAGCGGTATTCGACCAGATTGGCTCAACTTTGCCTGATCTTGATAAAAGGCCGCTCCGACAAAATTTTCCAATCCGCGCGATTATCGCTCGAAACCACGGCCAACAGGCGGCAAGTTGGCCAGTTCTACCCCACAAAGCCTCAAGAAATGAACGAATCGCCACATCAACACCAAGTTATGCCGACCGATCCAGCCTGGTCAAAATCTCTTCCGCACCGCCTGAACCCGGTTGCAATTCGCGATTAATGCTATTGATGTCCTTGTTTTGCCTCGAACAAATGCATACACTGAGATTCTGGCCAAATATTGCGATGGGCAGAGTCCGGTTACCGATCCAATTAGCGGTTCCAGTATGATCCGGGCTAAATGATGTGAGTCATGGTAAGAGTCCAGCAAATCCGTCGCAAATTTGCCTAATATTGAATTCGCACATCGTCTGGAACGAAATTCCCACGATGTTACGATTTGCGTCGCTCTGGCGAAGGAACCAGCAATGGCGCGTACCCAGTAACCGGTCATAATATAGGGCCGGATGACCGAAACAATCGCAGGCAGGGAGACCGGTTTTGTCGCGCTTACAAAACAATTCCCTAAGCCGGTGGCCAACGCAACCCTTCACTTGGGGCGTGCCACTGTATGTGTTGGTGCCTGCCAATTTAAACGCGCGCTGGTGGACTGACAACAATGGTTTTAATGCGAAATAGCATGTTGGCCGGGTTAATTTGTCCGTCGGCGGCGGAGAGAGTAATCAATGTCAAACAGCAAAATGCTGATCGATGCCTCCCATTTGGAGGAAACCAGAGTGGTGGTTGTTCGCGGCGGCCGTGTCGACGAATTTGATTTCGAATCACAGGCAAGGAAACAACTTCGCGGCAACATTTATTTGGCAAAGGTAACCCGGGTCGAACCTTCGCTCCAGGCAGCCTTTGTTGACTATGGCGGCAACCGACACGGTTTCCTGGCCTTTAGCGAAATCCATCCCGACTATTGCCAAATTCCGATCGCCGATCGGCAAGCCCTGCTGGCGGAAGAAGAGGCCATGCAAGTCGAGGGCCGTGACGAGGATGAACGGCCGCAAAAAACCGGGCGTGGCAGACGCTCGACCGAAGCTGAAACCGTTGACGAACTGGACCAGCCGCAAGAACAACAAGAAGCAGCAGCCAATGATGATGCGACGGTTGGCAATGGCGAAGCCGAGCTTGATGCTGATGCTGATTCTGAACTTCGTACCGACACTGAAGCCGCTACGGCTGCGGATAAAGATGCGGATGATAAACGAAATACCCGCCGGCCACGCACCCGGCGCACAAAACGCGCAAAAGCCACCGATAAAGTAGCGGTGAGCGATGAAAACCCGCCGGCGCAAACAGCCGAACCAAACCCAGCCGATAGCGAATGTGAACCATCAACACCGCCAAAATCCGACCAGGCACAAGCCGCAAGCGGTGATGATGGCACGGACCCTGTGGTAGACGAAAAAACTGCGGAAGTAGAAAAGAAGGCGCCGAAACGGCGCCGGCGCTCCCGTACGGTTTCGGCCGACAATCCCTCGGACAGCCTATCGGAGCCGGTCGCCGAGCCGGAAGAGGAAAACCCCGCAGTTGAAGCCAAGCAAGCCGAAGCTGAACAACCCGATAATGGGGCGGTTTGCAAGCCGGAAACTGTCGAACCATCGCCCCCGCAAGACCATGACGAAGAAACCGATCTTGACCCTGTTCAAGCTTCCGAACCGGAAGCCGAGACGGCTGGCGAACAATCAGCGCCGGCCGAAACCAATGGCACTGACGACGGCGCCCCAAAGGCAAAGCGGGCACGCTCGAGACGCCGCAGCCGTGGGCGCAAGCCAAATGGCAATGATGAACGTGGCAATGATGATGATCCCTCCGGCGAAGAACAAGACGATGTAGAATCGGTCGGCTCAGAAGACGCTTTGGAAGAAGTGCCGCAACGCCGGCGCATGTTGAGGCGGCAATACAAAATCCAGGAAGTCATCAAACGACGCCAGATTTTGCTGGTGCAGGTGGTCAAGGAAGAACGCGGCAACAAGGGCGCTGCGCTGACCACCTATCTGTCGCTCGCTGGTCGATATTCGGTTTTGATGCCCAACACCGCACGCGGCGGCGGCATTTCCAGGAAGATTACCAACGCCACCGACCGCAAGCGCCTCAAAACAATCGCGGCGGAGCTTGAGGTGCCTCAGGGCATGGGGGTTATCTTACGCACCGCCGGAGCCAGTCGCACCAAGGCCGAGGTCAAACGCGATTTCGAATATCTGCTGCGGCTTTGGGAAAATGTCCGCAGCCTAACCCTGGAATCCACCGCGCCTTGTCTGGTTTATGAAGAAGGCAGCCTGATCAAGCGCTCGATCCGCGACCTTTATGATCGCGAAACCAGCGAAATCCTAGTTTCCGGCGAAGAAGGTTACCGCGAGGCCCGAGGCTTCATGCAAATGCTGATGCCGAGCCATGCGCGTCATGTAAAACAATATAAGGAAGACCTGCCGATTCTCGCTCACGATGGCGTCGAGACCCAATTGGAAAAGATGCTGGTGCCGCAGGTTACGTTGAAATCCGGCGGTTATCTGGTGATCAACCAGACCGAGGCACTGGTGGCGATCGACGTCAATTCGGGACGCTCGACCCGCGAACATTCGATCGAAAACACAGCGCTGCAGACCAACCTCGAGGCCGCGCAGGAAGTTGCGCGGCAATTGCGGTTGCGTGATCTGGCCGGCCTGATCGTGATCGATTTCATCGATATGGAGGAAAAGCGCAACAACCGCGCGGTGGAGAAACGGCTCAAGGAACATCTGAAAAACGACCGCGCTCGCATCCAGGTCGGCCGCATATCCCATTTTGGGCTGTTGGAAATGTCGCGCCAGCGCATCCGCGCCAGCGTGCTCGACAGCACAATGGTGGTTTGCCAAAGTTGCGAGGGGACCGGGCACATCCGTTCTGCGTCCCAGGTCGGGCTGTCGGCGATCCGCGCGATCAAAGAACATTTGCTGCGCAACCGGCGTTTCAATATTCGGTTACGCGCCAGTGTCGACATCGCGCTGTATGTACTCAACCACAAGCGTGAAAACCTCACTGAACTCGAACGCCAGTTTGGCGTGTCGATCGTCGTGATCGCCGATGCAAGCGTACAAGCAAACCGGTTCACGATTGAAAAGGCCGAGGCGGCCACCGGCGAAGGCGTCGATATACGCCATATCCAACCCGATTCTGCGGTGATCGTAGAAAGCGGTGACGAAGAAGAAGTCCGCGAAGACAGCCCAGCCGTCCCCCGCCGTAGGCGCCGCCGGGGTGGCGCGCGCGATGCGGCAACAGGCGCCAGCGCCGAGGTAACCGCCGCAGCGCCTGGGGCGAGTGAAGAAAAGTCGGACAGTGAGGATGGCGAAGCGGAAGGACGGCGCAAACGCCGCGGCAAGCGCGGTGGCAGACGAAGCCGTGGTGCCGCCAGTTCAACCGACGCTGGCCCGAAGGCCGACGCCACATCGCTTGACAATGCCACCAACGGGCAAACCGAAGCAGCGGTGGCATCAGAACCCGACCTGCAGAACCGGCAAGGCGACCAAACGCCCGAGATTGCGGCCGCCAAAATTGATCTCGATAATGGCGATGTTGCTGAAATTGCCGAAGTGCAGACAAAAGCCGCACCGCAAGAACCTAAGGACACCAAAACCGTTACCAAAGAACCGGCAAAAGACGAACGGCCAAACAACCGCCGCCCGACCCGCCGGCCACGCAAGAACGGATCATCCACCATCGAGGCATCCGCCGAACCAATTGAGCCATCGGTAGAGATTGCCAACATGTCGGTGGATGTGAGCGAAACGCCCGAACCAATTGAGGCACCAGACGACAAAAAAGCCGCCGGCAAATCACGCCGTACCGGTTGGTGGCAGGGCGGTGGGTTTTTCAGCTAGAGCGTATTCCCGAAAAGTGGGCACCGGTTTTCGGATAAGAATACGCGCATAAACAAACAGACAGCGCGACGAAGCTATTCCAACGTTTGGTGACAAGCGCTAGAGCGTATTCCCGAAAAGTGTGTAGCGGTTTTCGGATAAGAATACGCGCATAAACAAAGAGATAGCGCGACGAAGCTATTCCAACGCTTCGTGACAAGCGCTAGTGCGGCAGTGGGGGGCAAGCTTCACACCCCCGTCATCCTTGGCCTCCGTGCCAAGGATCCAGCATAATAAGTGGCGAAGTCGCAACATCGTGCTTGCGCTAGGCAGCACTGGATCCTTGGGCCGGTGCCCAAGGATGGCGGAGTGTGGGGGTGCGGTGCCAAGGAAGACAAAGTGTAGGTGCCCAAGGATTACAAAGTGCGTTGGCGACGGTAACGGCTTGGGTAGTGCTTACCGCGACCAGTACAATGATCCTAGTGCCCTTTTAATGAATTCCGAGCCATTGTGGTGGTGCGATTTCCTTTGGTATTACGCGGCGTTTGTTTTTGCTAGCCAGGCCTCGATCCGGTCGAGACCTTGGGCCATGCGCTGGTGTGCGCCGGCAAACGAAAACCGCAGCCAATGATCACCATGCGCGGGATCGAAATCGATCCCAGGCGTAACCGCAACCCCGGCATCATGCAGCAAAGACGCGGCAAATTTCGCTGATCCGATCATAAACGGAGTTAGATCGGCGTAGGCGTAAAACGCACCGTCGACCGGCTGCACGGTGGAAAATCCGAGCTCGGGCAGCCGGCGCAAAAACAAGGTACGGTTTGCCTCATAGCCCTGTTTGACCACATCCATTTCGGCTGTGCCGTCAAGCGCCGCCTCGGCTCCAATCTGCGAAACATCTGGCGCACAAATGAAAGCGTTTTGTTGCAACCTTTCAACCCGCCCGACCAGCGCTTCGGGCACGATCATCCAGCCGATGCGCCAACCGGTCATGCAGAAATATTTGGAAAAGGAATTGATCACGAATGCGTCTGGGGACAACGCGGCCGCGGTGACTTCGGCAACGCCATAGGTCAGGCCGTGATAGATTTCGTCGGAAATTAACCGGATATCGAGGTCCGTGCACCGCTCGACAATGCCGGCAAAGGCCTCCGGCGTGTTCATGGTGCCGTTCGGATTGTTTGGGTTGGCGACCAAAAGACCGGCGAACGGTTGGCGCTTGTAAGCCTCAAATATCATATCAGCGTTAACCGCCCAACGGGTCTCTTCGCTGGTTTCAAGGATTACCGGCTCCAGCGATAACGCCCGCAATATGTTGCGATAGGCCGGATAGCCAGGTGACGGGATCGCGATCCGTTCGCCAGGGTCGAACGCGGCCAGGAATGTCAGCATGAAACCGGCCGACGAACCGGTGGTTACGACAATGCGGGCTGGATCAATTTCGACCCGATAATGGTCGTGGTAATATTTTGCCAGCCGGAGCCGCAATGAGCGGCGTCCGTTGGCATCGGTGTAGCCAAGCACGCTGTTTTGGATAGCATCGGCCGCCGCCGCGCGAGCCATGGTTGGAGCCTGTGCGCTGGGTTGGCCAACCGCCATCGAAATTATGTCGCGACCCTCACAGGCCAACCGATTGGCGCTGGCGACGAATTCCATCGCTCGAAACGGCTCGACATCGATGCGAAAAGACGATTTCATAGCTTGCCGACCTCCTGCCGGTTCAAGGGGTTCAAATCTGGCCCCACCCGTACCAGAAATGACACAATCGGATGCATATCACACAGATACACTACACCCCGCAAAGGGTTTGCAAATCTTAAGGCCACCAATGTTGCCAAACTGGATGTTTAAATACCTGCTCGCGGTTATGTTGGTTACGTCGCAAATATTGACGGCTAACGCACAGACCGGTCAGCGTCGTCAATTGCCGTTGATCCGCGACGCTGAGATCGAAGCGTTAATCCGCGATTATTCCGAGCCGATTTTCAAGGTTGCCGGGCTCAGTGACGGTGCTGCAGAAGTATATCTGCTCAATGACCGTAAGTTTAATGCGTTCGCCACCGACAAACGTATATTCATCAATACAGGCGCCCTGTTGGCTGCGGAAACACCAAATGAGATCATCGGTGTTATCGCCCACGAGACAGGCCACATTGCCGGGCGCCATCAGGAGCGGCTGCGCGACCAGCTCAAACGCGCCAGCGTCGCATCGCTGATCGGCGCCTTGATCGGCGCCGGCGCAGCGGCGGCCGGCGGCAGCGGCAGTTCCTCTTCAGCGATCATTCTAGGCACCAACCAAGCAGTTCAACGCAGCCTGTTGCGATATATCCGCTCAGAAGAACAGTCGGCCGACCGCGCAGCACTCAAATATCTCAAAGCGACCGGCCAGTCCGGCAAGGGCATGCTGGCCACGTTCAAGCGGTTTGCCCGGGAAATCTCCTTTTCTGCCAACAACCTCAACCCCTATACGTTGACCCATCCGATGCCACGCCGGCGCATTGCGGCCACCAGCGAATTGGCCAAGGAAAGCCCGTTTTGGGATCGCAAGGACCCTGCATCCCTGCAAAAGCGTCACGAATTGATGCGCGGCAAGATCGCCGCTTACACCGGTGGCCTTGGTGCCGTCCGCAGGGCTTTTCGTGATAATCTCAATTCGATCGGCGCGCGTTACGGTTTGGCCATTTCCACCTTTCTTTATGGCCAGCCGCGCAAGGCGCTGCCCATGGTCGATCGTTTGATCAAGAAATTACCAAACAACCCTTATCTGTATGAAATGAAGGGCGAAATATATCTGCGCTCGGCCATGGTGGGCCAGGCCGTGGCACCGTTGCGCAGGGCGGTTAAACTGGACCGCGGCAAGACCGGACTGCTGCGCATCGAACTTGGTCATGCATTGTTGGAAACCGGCGATCCGAAGCTGCTTGGCGAAGCGGTCAAAGAGCTGAAAATTGGCTTGCACCGTGACCGCCACTCGCCGCAAGGGTTCCTTTATTTGTCGCGCGCCTACCAAAAACAGCAAAAGATCGGCTTGGCGCTGGCTGCATCTGCCGAAGGCATGTTTGCCGCCGGCAATTTGCCGGAAGCCAAGCGTTTTGCCAGTCGCGCTCAAGTAAAATTGAAACGCGGGTCGCGCGAATGGGTTCGCGCGCAGGAAATAATCGAATATAACAACCCCTTGTAACCGCACTGCTTATGGTAAGCCTCGCAAAATCTCAACAGACCCTAGAACCGTGGATGAAATTTGTGACCCAGCCAACCGCTAATTCCCCCGCCCGCGATCGCGGTTTTATGGCCACTGCGGCTACCTGCCTGTCGATGTTGTTATTTCTTGCCGCGTGCAGCGCCGAGGAAGAAAAACAGGTGGTCAGCACAAGGCAGCCCGCAGTTTCAGTGGCGCTTGAACGCGGCGATGTCGAAAACATCGTACGCGAATACCTATTAGCCAATCCCGAATTGTTGCTTGAAGTACAAGATGCGCTGGAGACCAAACAGCGCGCTGAACAACGTGTCGCGCAGGGCAGAGCGCTTTCTGAACGGGCAGATGACATATTCTTGTCGACCCATCAGTTCAGTATTGGCAACCCCGATGCGCCGGTCACGGTGGTCGAGTTTTTCGATTACAATTGCGGATTTTGCAAACGCGCGCTCGACGACATGGCCAAGCTGGTCGACAGCAGCGGCCAGGTGCGATTTATCCTCAAGGAATTCCCTGTGTTGGGCGAAGCCTCGCTCGCTGCCCATCGGGTGAGCCTTGCGTTTGGAAAACTGGCGCCGGAAAAATATAACGCATTTCACCGTGAACTCCTAAGTCAGCGCGGCAGCAAGGGACGTGAGCAAGCGCTCGACCTGGCGTTATCGATGGGCGCTGACGAGACCTTGTTGCTGGCGGAAATGGAAAAACCCTACATCGCCGAGGCAATCCGAGAGGTCTATGGTATCGCCGATGATCTCGGTATCTCCGGCACCCCGTCCTATGTGCTCGGCGACGAAGTGGTGTTCGGTGCGGTCGGTTATGATACGTTGAAATCCAAAATCGACAATGTACGCGATTGCGGCAGCACCGAGTGCACCTAACCTGAAACCTAGCGCTTGTCACCAAGCATTGGAATAGCTTCGTCGCGCTATCTGCGCACCTCTAAAAACCCTTCTTTTGGGTCCTGGGAGCAATTTTTCGTTTCTGCGTTCCTCAAATATTTCAACATATTATCCGGTACTCGAAACTTCAAAATCACACCCAGCCCAACAAAATCGAGGGTTTTTAGAGCTACTCATCTCTTTGTTTATGCCTATCATTTTTCCCAAAACCGGTGCCCGCTTTTGGTTGACACGCACTAGCAGCTTTGCCGGCGATTGGCACGTGGACAGCCTGTTTGTTGCACTTTTTCCAATATCCAATTGTGTTATAGAGTTTAATAGATATCGTGCCAACGATCCAAACAATCCGGGGATTGTCGGTTTGATAGATTATGCATTTTTGGGGCTGGTTCGGGTATAAGCCGTGCAGCCCATGCCGATAAAGGGAATTGCTTACAACATGGCTACACGCAAACCGTCGATCGACCAGCAATTGGTTCGCGATCTGGCAAATCTGCTCAACGAAACCGAACTAAGTGAAATCGAGGTCGAACAAAACGATCTGCGGATCCGGGTTTCCCGCAGTCCGGTGGTGCAGGTGGCAGCTCCTGCCCCGGCTGCCCAGGCGCCGGTGCCAATTCCATTTGGCGATCCGGAAGCCGGCAGTTCGGAAGGCAACCAAGCCGATGGACACCCCGGCGTGGTCAAGGCGCCAATGGTTGGAACCGTATTTCTTTCGCCTTCTCCCGGCGCCAAACAATTTGTGTCGGTCGGCGACCAGGTTATCGAGGGCCAGTCGCTGGTGATCATCGAAGCGATGAAAACAATGAACCAGATTGCCGCGCCACACAGCGGCCGGGTTACGAAAATTCTCGTCGAAGACAACCAACCGGTTGAATATGGCGAAGCCCTGATGATCATCGAGTGACTGGCGCGCCATGTTCAACAAGGTACTGATCGCCAACCGCGGGGAAATCGCACTGCGGATTTTGCGCGCCTGCAAGGAACTGGGCATCGGCACGGTGGCGGTGCATTCGAGCGCCGATGAAACCGCAATGCATGTGCGCCTGGCCGACCAAAGCGTATGCATTGGCCCGCCATCGTCCCAACAAAGCTATCTCAACATGCATGAAATTCTCGCCGCGTGCGAGATTACCGGTGCTGACGCCATTCACCCAGGGTATGGGTTCTTGTCAGAAAACGCCAAATTCGCGGAAATTCTTGAGGCTCACAAAATTACTTTCATCGGTCCATCGGCCGAGCACATCCGCATCATGGGCGACAAGATCCAAGCCAAGATTACCGCCCAGCGCTTGGGTATTCCAGTTGTGCCTGGATCCGATGGCGAGGTGCGCGATGAACACGAAGCACGCCGCATCGCCGCCGAAATCGGTTATCCGGTGCTGATCAAGGCTGCATCGGGGGGCGGCGGACGTGGCATGAAACTGGCGGTCGACGAGGCGAGTTTGCCAAACGCATTCCACACCGCACGATCCGAATCTGCGGCCGCATTTGGCGATGATGCGGTCTATATCGAAAAATACCTAACCAAGCCGCGCCACATTGAGGTCCAGGTGATGGGTGACGGCAAAGGCCAGGCGGTTCACCTGGGCGAACGCGACTGCTCTTTGCAAAGGCGCCACCAAAAGATCTGGGAGGAAGCCCCCTCACCGGCACTAAACGCTGCGGAACGGGCCAAAATTGGCGACATTGTCGCCAAGGCGGTGGCCGGGCTTGGCTACTCGGGAGCAGGCACGGTGGAATTCCTGTATGAAAACGGTGAATTTTATTTCATCGAGATGAACACCCGTCTGCAGGTCGAGCATCCGGTCACCGAGGCGATTACCGGCATCGATTTGGTCAACGAGCAGCTGCGGATCGCTTCCGGCGCCGGACTTTCGTTTCAACAAGATGACGTAGTGGTCAACGGTCACGCGGTGGAATGCCGGATCAATGCCGAGGACCCGGTAACATTCGTTCCTTCACCGGGCATCATCACCTATTTCCATCCGCCGGGCGGGCTTGGGGTTCGGGTTGATTCGGGCGTCTACCAGGGCTACTTAATTCCACCCTATTACGACAGCCTGATCGGCAAGCTGATCGTCCATGGCCGCACCCGGGTTGAATGTTTGATGCGATTGCGCCGTGCGCTCGACGAGTTCGTTGTCGATGGCGTCAATTCCACCCTGCCGCTGTTCCGCCGCTTAGTCGAGACCCAGGACATCCAGGACGGCAATTATGATATTCACTGGCTGGAAAATTTCCTGTCTGAAACGGAGAAATAGAGCGGCACAATTTGTGAGAAATTGGCAATGACCGGCTCTGACGGTGTGGTACTGGAAATCACCCCGCAGGTACTTTTGAAAGCTTATGGCTGCGGCATTTTTCCGATGGCCGATTCGGCCGACGACCCATCACTGTTTTGGATTGAGCCGGAAATGCGGGGGATTATCCCGCTTGATAATTTCCACATTCCCCGCAGTCTGCGGAAGTTCCTGCGGCAAAATCCGTTTGAAATCCGGGTCGACCACAATTTCGAGGCGATGATCAATTTGTGTGCCAAATCGACCAATACCAGGCGCAAGACCTGGATTAGTAACCGGATCATCGACCTTTATTGCCAATTACACGAAATCGGCCACTGCCATTCAGTAGAAGCCTGGCTAGACGGCGCATTGGTGGGCGGGCTCTACGGGGTCAGCTTGGGTAAGGCGTTCTTCGGCGAAAGCATGGTTTCGCAAGTTGCCAACGCCTCCAAGGTAGCGCTTTGCCACTTGGTCCACCGACTTAATGCTGGCGGTTACATTCTGCTCGACAGCCAGTTCACCACCCAGCATCTGGAACGGTTTGGCGCGATAAATATTCCGCGTGCGGAATATCACGAGCGCCTGGCCCAGGCCATGGAAGGGTTCGGCAAATTTTATCCCGACGATTATTCTGAGGGCGGTGGCACCACATCTGAATCCATTTTGCAATCGTTCAGCCAGATGTCGTAAATCGGGTGCTCAATCGCGTTTAGCCCAGGACTATCGGCCAGCATCCAGCCGGTGAAAATCCGCCGGATTTTGCGATCGAGAGTAATCTCGTCAACTTCGAGAAATGATGTGGTTTTCGGAGCCTCGGTTTGCGGGCGCGAATAGCACACTCTTGGGGTCACCTGCAGGGAACCGAACTGCACCGTTTCGTCGATATAAACGTCGAACCGGATGATGCGTCCGGTAATCTTATCGATCCCGGAAAATACCGCTACCCGGTTATTGATACGTTCGGCCTGCGCCGATACGGGCACGAATGCCAAAATGATCGCGGCGATCGCGAATGCTATCCAACTATGCACAAACCTAAATCCCATGGTGTCCGGCTTCCCATGATTCGCCGCATTCGCAAAGAGCGATAGCGCGACCAGGCGGCGTCGATTGTTGATGAACTGAACTAGAGGGCGTTGACAATTATGGTTGTGGCGCCGGCGTGCTGTTAATTAGAATCAATTTTGTTTCGGCAGCCCACGCCAGCCCGGATTGGCTAACACGCCGAAGTTGATCCGGCTGGCACAAACAGCGAACTACGCGAAATCCACCTCGTTCGATAACGGTAGTTGACGTATGCGTTTGCCGGTCGCCGCATAGATCGCATTGGCCAGCGCCGGCACCGATGGCGGCACACCAGGCTCGCCGGCGCCCCCCATATGCTCGGCATCGTCCAACAATTCTACTTCGATTTGCGGGCACTGATACATGCGCATGGCGTCATAATCGTCGAAATTGCCTTCAACAACACGCCCTTTCTCGAAAGTGATTTCCTGGCCGATCGCCGATGACAGGCCGAACACGATGCCCGACATCATCTGTGCCTTTACGATTTGAGGATCGACGATGGTGCCAAGGTCGGCCGCGCACCACACATTTTCGATCACGATACCGTCTTTGCTATCGGCGACCTGCACGATCTGCGCCACCCAGGTGCCAAACGAAAGCGTGTGGGCAATACCGAGGCCGCGACCCGGTCCCGGTTTCCACTCCCAATTCGCCATTTCCGCGACCTTGCGGACCACCCCTTGCGCAGTGGGATAATCTTTCATCATCGCCAAGCGCATTTCGAGCGGATCGAGACCGCTCTTTTCGGCAATTTCGTCGACAAAGGCTTCGTGGAAAAATCCGTTGTAAGAGTTACCCACCGAGCGCCAAAAGCCGACCGGTAGGGCGATGTCGGCTGGATGACCACTGACCCGGTAATGGTCGATCGCCAATGGCTGGTCGAACGATCCCTCGACAATGGTGCGGTCGGGCCCAGCAGCGCCGAGGGAGGGGAAAGTGCGGCCAATTACGCTGGCGATGATCGACGGTGCGGCGATATCCATGTCGAGCGCTGCCGGTGCCTCACCAGGCTTTACGCGCGCCCTGAACCGGCCGAGCGCCGCCGGGCGGTACGTGTCGTGCCTGGTATCTTCCTCGCGGGTCCAGGTCACCTTAACCGGCCTGCCCTCCAACTGGGTAGCAAGCGTTGCCGCATAAATCGCGAAATCTACCTCGCCGCGCCGGCCAAACCCGCCGCCAAGATAGGTGGTGTGGACAAAAACTTTTTCGCTTGCCAATTCGAGCACCCCGGCCACCACATCGCGCAGGATGGTCGGAGCCTGGTTCGGTGCCCAAAGGTCCAGTTTGCCGTCACGCGCCCACGCGGTGGCGTTCATCGGCTCCATGGTGGCATGGGCGAGATAGGGTGCGCGATATTCCGCCGTCAGCACTTCGTCTGCCGGTGCATCAGCGAATGCGGTATCAACATCGCCGTCGTCGCGCATACTGGACCCGGTGCGTTGGTCAATCGCCGCGCCAAGCGCCGCCAATTGGGCTTCACCATCGCCGGGATAGCTCGGCGCCTGCCATTCGACATCCAGCGCTTCTGCCGCCAAAAATGCTTTCCAGGTGTTTTCGGCAATGATCCCGAACCCGTTGCCGGTCTGGGTTTCCAACGCAACCACTTTGATGACGCCGGCCATTTTAGCCACATCATCCGCGTTGGAACGTACCGCCGTGGCGCCGAATACCGGGCTCATTTTGACTGTGCCGTAGACCATGTCCGGCAAATCTACATCAATGCCAAATTGGGCAGTGCCGGTCGATTTGGCGACCATGTCTATGCGCTTCTGCGGTTTGCCGAGCAGGCGCCATTCAGAAGGTTTTTTCAGTTCGATGTTAGACGGCACCCCGCGCCCGGCCGCATCTTCGGCCAGTTCGCCATAGGTGTAGGATTTCCCGGCAGCGGAAATCGTGCCGTTGGCAATCGTCAGTTCGGATACATTAACACCGGCCCGTTCGGCTGCTACCGCCAACAAAGTGTGGCGCGCCGCACAGCCGGCATCGCGCATGCGGTGCCAACCGTCCTTTATCGAAGACGAGCCGCCAGTTGCCTGCACGGCGAGGAATTTTGCCGCCACTTCGGTCGTGGCCCTGACCACATTTGCGGTTGTCGAGCGGTCAAAATGGGCAAATGGCCCACCTTCCGCCAGCATCGCTACATTATGATAGGCGTAGGAAGCCGGCCCGTGCTCAACCTTGATCTGGTCAAGGTCGACTTCCAGTTCCTCGGCGACCAATGCTGCCAGCGAAGTGTGCACCCCCTGTCCCATTTCGGCGCGCGGCGTGATCACGGTGATCACATTATCGGCGCTGATCTGGACGTACGGGTTAAATACATGCTCGCCGTCCTGGCGCCCGGCATGCAACGGATTGTCATAGGGCCGCTGGTAGCGGTAAAAGCCGAATGCCACGCCGCCAGCGATTGCTGCGGTGCCGATGAGTAATGTTCTGCGCAAAATCTTACCCATCGCTCAGCTCCTCGCCTGAGCGGCGCGTTTGATCGCGGCGCGGATTTTCGGATAGGTACCGCAACGGCACAAATTGCCGGACATGGCATCGTCGATCATCTCATCGTCCACATCAGCCTCTTGCGCCAATAGCGCCGATGCGCTCATGATCTGGCCGGACTGGCAATAGCCGCACTGGGGAACCTGCTCGTCGATCCATGCCTGTTGGACGAAATGCAAATTGTCCGGTCCGCCCAAACCCTCGATCGTGGTGATCTCTCCATCGACATCGCCAACCGATATACCGCAGGAGCGGATCGCGGTTCCGTCCATATGCACCGTGCAGGCGCCGCAAGCCTGGATGCCGCAACCGAATTTGGTGCCCTTCAGGCCCACAATATCGCGTAGCGCCCACAGTAGCGGCATGTCCGGCTCGTCGCCGACCTCGACCATTTCCCCATTGATTTTCAATTGCATAATCGAACCTCCTCGGCCGCGCCTGATCTGGCGACCCGCAAGTCACAAGAACTTGTTTCCAACAGCAATATGTTCCCTCACCCTTATCTGGTGCAACAGCAGCAAAAATCCAGTGCAAAACTGTTGTTTGTCACCTGTATCTCTAGCAAACGAGCACCCTTGCAAAATTGCTTACAAGGGCGCAACGCTGCTAGGTCTTGTCTGCGAGCTCTTAGCCTCGGTGTCGGCCAGATATATTTAGACCTGCCGGGAGGCGAAACCATGGCGCTCAAGCCGCTCGATATCGCCATGGGTGTCACGGTTGCGCTGACCTGGGGCATGGGCCTGGTGTTCGCCAAGGCAGCAATAGAGCATTTCCCGCCGATCCTGCTGATGGCCTTCCGCTTTCTAGTCACCGGGCTGGTATTGGTCTGGTTCGTGAAAATTCCTTACGGCCAATTGCAGCGCATATTCATGATCGCGATCGTTGCCGCAGCGATCCAATACAGCTTGACCTATACCGGTTTAAAGGGGCTGGATGCGTCGATAACGGCGTTAATTGTGCAGTTGGAAGTGCCATTCCTGGTCATACTCGGTGTGGTATTCCTTCATGAAACTGCCGGCCTGCGTAAATGGTTCGGTATTGCTGTCGCCTTCGGCGGTGTCGCATTGATCGCCGGCGAACCCAAATTAGGCAGCGCCTGGTTGTCGATCGGCCTGGTAATTGGTGGCGCCGTGACCTGGGCAGTCGGCCAGGCGATGATTCGCCGCCTCGATGCCATCGACGGGATAACCGTAACCGCATGGGTCGCGGTTTTTGCCACCGTACAATTGTTCGCAATGTCGCTTGTCTTCGAAGAAGGGCATGCGCAAGCCATTGGTTCCGCTGGCATCACCGTGTGGGGCGCGGTACTTTATATGGGCCTGGTGATGACCGCATTGGGCTACGGAATTTGGAACACATTGGTCAGAAATCATCCGATCAGCCAGATTGCGCCGTTCCTGCTGCTTTTGCCCATGTTTTCGGTGATCGGAGGCAGCTTGTTCCTGGGCGAACGGATGACCGTGCTGACCGCGCTTGGCGGCTGCGTCATTATTGCCGGCGTTGCATTTATTCTGTTCGAACGCCTGCCAATGACCCCGGTAGAAACCAGCGGCCGACAATCCAAATCAAATTTTGATTGAAGGAAAGCAGGTCAAATTCGGAAATTGATGCGGCGCGCGGTCAGCGCACGGTGTCGAGTTGCGACAAACGGCTAACGCATTCATTTTCGATTTCGACGAACTCTCCCAACGTATCTTCAATGTCACGCCGTTTTTGCATCAACGCATCGCGTTTTTCCGCTATCCGATGCATTAACAATTGCAATTGCCCGGCTTCACCGGGGGGCGATTTGAACATCTCGATAATCTCGCGAATTTCGGCAATCGAAAAACCAAGCCGTTTACCGCGCAGTATAACCGCCAGCAATTTGCGGTCCGCCGGCCGAAACAGTCTTGTGCGGCCGCGGCGAACCGGCTTGATCAGCCCCTCGTCCTCGTAAAACCGAATGGTTCGGGTGGAAATCCCGTATTCGCGGGTCAGTTCGGTAATCGTGAAATATTTTTCGCTGTCGGTGGTTGCCAAATTTGCCCCGATCATTGTCAGAAAGTTGCGTGTGGCCGAACTACACCATTTTACGTAAAAGTCAATTATCGCCGCGCCATACCAGTGCGTCGGTTGAACGCAAATAGCTGCTACAGGTCCGCTAAATCACTCGATTTATGGGGTCTAATCGGTTATCGTGATCCACAAACAGACGGGGATTTTTGCCCGCAACGGAGAACATGACCATGCATGGTATTTCGATCCGGTATGAATTTAATGGCGACGAGGCGGCGTGGGAACACGCGGTTGCCGGTTTTATCGCAGCGATTAATGCAGACCCGGATCTGGCCGGCAAATTCCACTACCAGGTCAACAAGGCCAAGCAAGGCAATACCCGCATTCATTGGGGCCGCTGGGACGTGCCGGAAACCGTTCAAACCCTGCAATCACGCGACTATTTCAAGGAATTCGCCGCCACACTAAAGGAAATGGCCGGCGATACTTTGAGCCCAGTGCCGCTTACCGAGTACATGAGCACCGACGGACTGTAGCCGCCCGTGCGCTATTTCTTGTATGGTCGTAGGTTTGCTAGAGCACAATCTGAAAAGTGGTGGCCGGTTTTCAGAAAAGTTGTGCGACAAAACAAATAGATAGAGCACTATTTGCGATTCACAAATCGCGAATAGTGCTCTAACGCTTGCGGCGTGTCGAGATCAAACGATGCCGCTTCGCCCAGTTCAACCGCGACCACCCGCTCGCGGTTTTCGCCGATTAGGTGTTTGGCGCCGGTATCGCCCGCAATTACTTGCAGCGCTTCGAAATAGGCTTTCGGCCATAATACCGGATTGCCGCGTTTGCCACGGTCGGCCGCCTGAATAATCGCGCCCGCCGGCGCCTTTGCAAATTCGCCAATCATCTGGTCGATCATTTCAGTGGTGATGCGCGGCATGTCACCGAGCAGAACTATCGCCGCGTCAACATCTTTAGACACCGCGCCAATGCCGGCGGCAAGAGACCCGCCAAGCCCGTCTGCATAGGCCAGATTGTGGACAAACTTGACTTCGAGGCCGCTGAGCGCCGCCTCGACTTCGGCCGGTTCATGACCGGTCACCACCCACACATGGGCCGCCTTCGATGCAATCGCCGCCTCGACCACGTGGCGCACCATCGCTTTGCCGTCGACCAATGCGGTAAGTTTGTTGACTTCGCCCATGCGCCGCGACTGGCCGGCGGCCAGCAGCACCGCCGCCACCTTGCCGCGTTTGGCCGCCCTGCCCTCGCGCGGTTGCGGCCTGGAACCGATTTCCATCTTCAATCCGCCGACCCCCATCCCCATGATGGTGCCGGCATTGGGCATCTCGCCGGCCAGTACCGCGTTCAGCACCATATCGAAACCGTTTTCTGCCGGACTGCGCGCGCAACCTGGCGCGCCGATGACAGGGATGCCATCTAATTCGCCGAGCAACAGCAAATTGCCAGGGTCGACCGGCATACCAAAATGAACGA
The DNA here is from genome assembly GCA_965248715.1 of Rhizobiaceae bacterium. Lineage (GTDB taxonomy): Bacteria > Pseudomonadota > Alphaproteobacteria > Rhizobiales > Rhizobiaceae > CBDFKB01. Next base: position 968,682 of record CBDFKB010000008.1, on the reverse strand, counting down.
CCCGCCCGCCGGCCTGTTCGATCGCGGCCGGAACAACATCGGCCCGGTCGCTGATTGCCGAGGCACCAAACAGGATCACCAGATCGCATTCGCTGGCAATAGCAGCAAGCGCATCGGCAACCGCGCCGGTTTCATGGTTCACCTGTTGATGGTTTACAACCTTCGAACCGCTGGCGCTGAGCCGGCCGGCCAGCACCCGTTCGGTCTTGTCGATCACCGATTGCTTGAGTTGCGGCAACAGCGTCGAGATCATCCCTACCCGCTTGGAAGCATAGGGCCTGATATCGAACCCGGTGGCAATCCGCGCCACCGTGACAGCACGCTCAAGCGCATCGCCGCTAACCGCGTATGGAATAATTTTGACCGTCGCCACCATCCGCCCGGCCGCTACACCGGTATGGTCACCAAGCGTGGCAAGGGTAATGCCCGGGTCGACAGAATTGACCGCATCGACCACCGCCGGCTCGGCGATAAACAGACCGGCACCATCGGCATAAAGGTTGACCCGACCGGTAGACGGCGCGGCGGCGCGGATGTGCGCCGAGTTGCCAGCAAAAACAGCGGCAAGCTTTTCAGCGGCATCGTCTTCGCCGACATCGCCAGCTTCCAGGCTAGCTGCAATCACATTGATGTGGCCGCAGGCCTTCAAACGGTCAATCGCAGCCTGGTCGAGCACCAGGCCCTTGCGCATCCGCTTGCCAGCCTGCAAATCAAGCGAATGGGCTAGGATCGCCCCAACCGCTTCATCGAGCTTGATGGCGCCGAACTTCAACCCGCTCAGCCTCGCCCGCGCCCGCGCAATGCAGCAATTGCTGCCGCGAGGATCGCCACCGCGATTTCCGCTGGCGAAGCGGCACCGATGTCCAAACCGATCGGCGCATTGATACGGGCAATCGCGTCATCTTTCACCCCCAATGACTGCAACCGCTCTACCCTTCTTGCGTGGGTCTTGCGGCTGCCCAGCCCACCAACATAAAAGGCGCCGGCCGCAAGCGCTGCGACCAGCGGCGGATCATCGATCTTCGGGTCATGGGTAATTGCCGCCAGGCCGGTCCAACGGTCCAACGGATGTTGCGCCAGCACTTGTTCCGGCCATTGATCAAAGATCGTAATTCCTGGAAACCGTTCCTTGGTGGCAAAGGCGGTGCGTGGATCGATAATCGTCAGATCGAAACCGGCCAATACTGCCATCGGAGCCAGCGCCTGGGAAATGTGCACGGCGCCGATCACCACCAATCGCGGCGGCGGCAGATGTACATTGAAAAAGAAATTTGTCCCGGCAATTTCAGCGCTGCCAGATTTACCGGACGTAAACAGCCCTACAGCGTGGGCGCCGATTTCGCCCGGGATCGCATCATCTTGGCCGATGATACGGTCGCGCCCGTCACTAAGGTCAACTACATGAATGACGGCGCGGCGCGCGGCGCGCTCCTTGTTCAGTTCCTTGAGGATGTAGGGGTCCACCGCGCTTAACCTATCCGTTCCACATATACACGGATGCGACCACCGCACGTAAGGCCGACTTGCCACGCGGTCTCGTCGGCAACGCCGAATTCCAACATAATTGGCTGGCCGGTTTCGATCACGGCCTCGGCTTCGGCAATCACCGCTCCCTCGACGCAGCCACCGGAAACCGAACCTTCGAAATTGCCGGCGCGATCGATCACCAAATGGCTTCCGGTTGGCCTGGGCGCCGATCCCCAGGTTTCCACCACGGTGGCAATCGCCAAATCGCGGCCGTTCTTCATCCAGTTTTCCGCGGTCTTTAACACATCGTCGTTGCCAATATCACTCATGCTACCTCCTGGGATTGCGTGGTCGCGGCAGTAATCGAGTGTAGCCGCCTTTGCCACTCACGCACACACGGCTGGCGGGTAATTGCGCTGCCACCATCGCCACTGAGTACGCGGCACAGATCGGCCACCGCGTCGAGACAATGCACGGCGCGAAATACGTCGACATGAGGCAGCATCGCCCGAATGCCGCTGGCGCGCGGCTGAAAGCCATCGAAACGCAGCAGCGGGTTTAGCCAGATCAGCCGACGGCAGGAACGGTGCAACCGATCCATTTCGTGGCCAAGGATCGCCTCGCCATCGCGCTCCAGACCATCGGTTATCAGCAATACAGTAGCACCCTGCGCCAATACCCGGCGCGACCACGCGCGATTAAACTCATGCAGGGCGGTGCCGATGCGGGTGCCGCCCGACCAATCCTCAACCGCTAACGCGCATTGGGCGATCGCCTGGTCGGGATCGCGGTTGCGCAATTGCCGCGTCACATTGGTAAGCCTGGTGCCGAACAAAAAAATATGCACGCCGCGTCGCTTCTCACTCAACATGTGCATGAAATGCAGGAACACTCGCGAATATTGGCTCATCGAACCGGAAATATCGGCCAACACTACCAATGGCGGACGTATTTTTCGCGGTTGGCGATAGCGCGGCAAGATTAAGTCACCGCCAGTGCGTAGCGACGCTGCCATGACCCGGCGCGGATCGATGCGCGGCGCCCGGTTGGCGGCACGCAGCCGCCTGGTGGTGATCATATCGTCAGGCAAAACGAATTTCCCCATCGCCACCCGGGCTTCAACCAGCTCAGAGGCGGTCATTTGCGCAAAATCTTTGGTACGCAGCACTTCCTTGGCGGAGGCGGTAAACGCTGCATCAACTTCGATTTGCGGGCGCTCTTGCGCGTTATTGCGGTTGGTTTCAGGAAACAGCGCTTGCGAGACCCGGGTTTCAGCCGCTTTCGGCGGCTCCGGCTGGCCAGATGGATTGGCAACCGGTGAAAACATCTGCAACATTTTTTCCACCAGCTCGCGCGAGCGGAAAAACAACCGAAACCCCTGGTCAAACACTGCAATATCCTCGTGGCGAGTGATCAAGGTCGCGTGCAGGGTCCAGTAGAAATCGTCCCGATCACCGACCCCGGCGGCATTAACCGCCTTGATCGCGGTTACCACCGCCGATGGCCCAACCCGAACCCCGGCCTTGCGCAATATCCTGGCGAAATAGACGATATTATCTGCCAGCCGGCCCGAAGCGACTGGCGCGGCTTGCGGCGTGATCGCATTTTGCATTATTGCGCCGCCTTCAACTCGGTCTTGGTTTCGTTGATCAGCCGCGCCGCCTCACCGGTCTGCATCAACGCTATGTCGTCCTGATATTTCAACAATACGCCGATCGTGTCCGACACGGTCTCAGGGTCAAGCGCCAGGCGGTCGAGTTCGTTGAGCGCGGTCGCCCAGTCCAGAGTTTCGGCGACACCAGGCTGTTTGAAAAGATCGATTTGGCGCAATTTCTGAACGAAGGTAACTATTTGCGAAGACAGCGCCGCGCTGATACCTGGGTTGCGGGTGCGCACGATCGCCAGTTCGCGCTCGGCATCGGGATAGTCGACCCAGTGATAAAGGCAGCGCCGCTTCAATGCATCGTGGATTTCCCGGGTCCGGTTGGTGGTGATGACAACGATCGGTGGTTGTTTGGCGCGGAAGGTGCCCAGTTCCGGCACGGTAACCTGAAAATCGGACAGCAGTTCCAGCAAAAAGGCTTCAAACGCCTCATCGGTGCGGTCGAGTTCGTCGATCAGCAGCACCGGCGGACCGGCGCGGTCATCTTCAAGGGCTTCCATCAGCGGCCGCTTGATCAAGAACCGCTCGGAAAACACCCCCTTTTCCATCGTCGCCCGGTCCTTCTCGCCCGATGCCTCGGCCAAGCGGATATCGACCATTTGTGCCGCGTAGTTCCATTCGTAAACCGCGCTCGCCACATCGAGCCCCTCATAGCATTGCAGGCGGATCAGTTTGCGGCCGAGCATAGTGGCCAGCACCTTGGCGATTTCGGTTTTCCCGACCCCGGCTTCGCCTTCAAGAAACAAAGGCCGACCCATGCGCAGGCTCAAATATAATACAGTTGCCAGCGAGCGATCGGCGACATAGTCGCCTCGGCGAAGCAGTGCGAGAGTTTCGTCGATCGATGCAGGCACCGAGTGCGGGTCAGACATAATTCGCCTTCCATCAGCCTATTAGACGCGCCAGCAGGCCTGAAGCGCAATGCAGATAACTTTGATATAGTAGCAAACGTCACGCAAGGTAAGATCACCTTTGCTGGAACCGGTTGCCGGAAACCGAACCAACATTTAATAACAGCGCTATGAATGTGTTGCGGCAATCTGATTCTATCAAAACCAGGTTCGACCAATTGTGCCGGGCGTTCTTGGCCGGCGTTTTTGGCATTGGATTGGTTGTCGCATCGACAGCAATCGCTCATGGAGAAATCCGCATCGGCGTTTCCGTGCCATTGTCCGGCACTTTCAAGGGGTTTGGAGAACAATTCCTGGCAGGCGCCAACAAGGCGGTTGAAGACATCAACCGCACCCGTGCCGACGCCGAAAAATTGCAAATTGTTGCCATCGACGACCATTGCGACATCAAATTCGTTCACCTGGCCGCTGATGATTTGATCTCGGCGGACATTGCTATCGCCACCGGATTTTTGTGCAATATCGTAGCTGAAACCGCCGCCGCCCGGCTTTCGGGCGAAGCGATCCCGATCCTGATCGGCGGCGCGCGGTCGATGCGATTAACCCGGGACCGGGACCGCGAAGACTGGATTACCTTCCGGTTCGTGCCCAACGATAACAGCCAGGCGGAAGCCAATTTCGCAATCTTAAAATCACGCTGGCTAAACAAACCGTTCGCGATCATCGACGACGGCACTATGTATAGCCGCCGGCTGTCGGACGAATTTCGCGCTAGGATGGAAGAATACGGTCTGCCGCCGCAATTCATCGATACTTACCGGCCTGCCCAGTCGACCCAGGCTGGGCTGATCCGCCGGCTGCAGAATTCAGGCGTTGCCGCCGCCTTCATCGGCGGCACCGTGGACGATATAGCGATCATCGCCCGCGATATGATGGATTTTGGCCCCGATATGGAACTGATCGCCGGCGAACCGGTTACCAGCTTGCGCTGGTTGGAAGATCGCGAAAGCGTGCCCGCCGGCCTGTTGGCGATTATGCCTGAGCGCCCGGAATATCTGGAACCGGCCCAGCATCTGGTCGAGGCACTATCGACTTCACCGCAAGACCCGCCGCAGCTTTACGTGTTCAACGGCTACGCGGCGATCGAGATCATCAACCAAGCGCTACAACTGGGCGCCACTCAATTGACCAACGCCATGGCAGGCGGTAATTTCGCGACCGTTCTGGGCAATATTTCCTTTGACGAGACCGGCGAAAATGCTCGCAACCCGTTCATTTTGCAACGCTGGGATGGTTCGCGTTTTGTGCCAATTGACGCGCCTGCCAAGCCGGCTTCCCAATAATCAACATTTGGCTTCGATGCTGGAAAAGTTTTTGGAGATTGAACCAATAGGAGATTGCTGTGCCCAATATTGGACACCGTTGGTATTACTACGCCTGCATTTGCGATATTTGCAAATCGCTATCCTCATCATCATCGATATCGATCTTGTCGCAACCGGCGTGAACCCTTGCCGGGGGGGCCGGTCGGTTGTCGCGTAAAACCCCAACAATGGTTTCCAGCAACAAAGTGGAACGGGTGGGTTTGGTCAGATGACCTTGCACGTTTGGTGCAGAGGGGATAGCCTCGTTTTTCAGTTCACAAGCCGATGTCAGCATGATCATCGATACTTTGGCGAATGCCGAATTGAGGCGCAGGAGTTTGACATCCTGGCCACCATCCATCTGCAGCGTGCGGTGATCAAGCAATATACAGTTGATCGGCATGTCAAGGTCGATCGTTGCCTGCATGACGGCTAAAGCCTCGGCGCCGCTCGATACTGCGGCACAATCGAAATTCCACGCTTTCAATTGTTCGGTCAAAATGCGGCGGTTGATATGACTGTGATCGACCACCAAAACCCTGGCACCAGACACATCGCTAGGCGCGCGCTCTACATTTATTGGGCCATATGTCGGCAAATCGACCTCGAACCAGAACGTCGAACCCTGCCCCAACTTGCTTCTGGCACCAATCTCACCGCTCATCAACCCAACCAGCGAAGACGTAATGGAAAGACCAAGTCCGGTTCCTTCGTGCTTTCTGGAAGCCGAGGCGTCAACCTGGCTGAATTTGTCGAAAACCTGTTTCAGATCTTCCTCGGGAATGCCGATGCCGGTATCTTCAACCGCAATGTGCAAACGTATTGGATTAATGCTGCCATTTTCGTTTGCATTGTCTTCCACCGCTGCAACATTGACATAAACATAGCCAGCTTCCGTAAACTTGATCGCATTGCCCATCAAATTGGTAAAGATTTGGCGGATGAAGCCGACGTCGCCAAGAAACATTTTCGGTAATTCAGGATCTATCCGAACCATCAATTCCAAATCCTTTTCGCCGATCCGCGAAGAAACCAGCATCGCGACATCCTCGATAACTTCCGCGAGTGTAAAGGGCACCGGCTCCGGTTCCATCTGCCCGGAATTGATCTTGGAAATATCCAAAATATCGTTGATAATTGTCAGCAAAGACGCACCCGAACGCACAATGATGTCGGCGAACTCCTTTTGCTGGGCATCGAGGTCGGTTTTCGCCAGTAATTCGGCCATGCCCATCACGCCATTCATCGGGGTGCGGATTTCATGGCTCATATTAGCAAGAAATTCCGACTTGGCGCGATCGGCAACCGTGGCCTTTTCTTGCGCCTCTTCCAGCATCGCTTCCTGAAACTTGGCTTCAGTGATGTCGGTAAACGTCGCCACCTTGCCGCCTTCGCTGCGCCATCTTAAATCGACCCGGATCCAGCGCCCGTTGGTCAGTTTGCGCTCGTAGACGCCAACATCGTTCGAATCGGTGACCCTGGACACCCGGTATTCGATCTCATGGGGCGCGTAGCCTTCAATTTTCGCTATCCGGCGCCGTACCAATTCTTTCCACGATTTTCCCGGTTTAACTTCGGCTTCGGGAATTCCAAAAATCTCGGCCAGCCGGTTGTTGGATTGCAAAATCGTATCGCCGTCGTGCACCAGCAGGCCATGGGCCATTGTATCGGTCGCTTCGCTCAACCACGCGGCCGCCTGGCCAATTTCCTGGCGCCACAATGTGGATTTGTCGGAGTAGATCATCAGCAATTCGCCACTGGGCAATGGCAGGCTGGAACATCGAAGAATACTTCCGTTGGACAAGGAACATTCAAATTCATACGGCTTATTCTCGCGTGCCAGCTTCAAACAAGTGCGTACCTGAATGGCAAATTTCCTGGGATCGCATTCCACATTTTTGGCAATGATGCGGAACATCTCCGCGACGCTCATATATTCTCGGAATTCGCACTCCCGCAATTGCAGAAACTGTTTGGCACGACTGTTCATAACCATGATTCGGTTATCGCAGTCGGCGATCAAAACCCCTTGATCGATTCGGTCCAGCATTTCCAGCAACGTATTGCGGTCGAGCGGTCCGATATCGAGAAAACTATTGTCCTCAGGCAGTGGCAGTTCACCGGTCACATGGGGTGCGGAATTCATTCGACGCTCCGAAAATAGCGCATAAGCGCAATGCGGATTTGGATTATATGGACATCGAAATTTTTGGTTACTTCTCAATCCGTTGACGGCATCCCGCCAAGTCATCGCAATATCGATTGCAACCTCTTGCCACTATTGTACAGGTACTTTATGTACGAAATATTGACGATATATTTGTTAACACTAGTGAACGATTACTGGATTTTATTTTATCGACAACGAGCCTTTGATTGCGGTAAGGCTTGGATGAATTTCAGATATTATTCCCGGCTTGGTCAACAAACACCAACATTTACCACGATATATCATCGCCGCATGACAAATTGCCGGACCGCGAAAAATGTTGCAATCCCGAGCTGTCTTTCGGCGGCGCCTGTCAAGCAAATAGTCATCGCCAGCGGCTTGTTTTTGCTTCCATTTCTCAATCACGAACCAGTTTGCCGCCTGGCCGGACAATCCGATTTGCCGCAACCAAGTCGGTCCATATCGAGTGCCTTTGGTATTATCGGCATCCAGCCGCTAGCCCCATTTGCCCGATTCTGGTATTATCGAGATGGGCTCTAACAAGGATTTGGCGATGCGCACCCTAACATTGTCCTGCCTACTATTCCTAATTTCGGCGGCCGCCCACGCCGGCGATTTCGCCCAACGGGTGATCCTTGGCTTTTCCACCGATGGCGGCAGATTTGCATTTGAAGAATTTGGCATCCAGGACGGTTCCGGCTTTGCCTATTCGAACATATTCGTGATTGCCACTGCCGACGACAGTTGGGTGCCGGGTTCGCCGGTCCGAGTACGGCTCGATGATGAAAACGCCACCCTGGCTGATGCGCGCAATGGCGCCCGCAAGCAAGCTGCGGCGCTGTTGCAACCGGTCACCGAGCCAGGTTTCATCGCCGCCACCAACCAGCCGACCGAAATCACCGATACCGAGAACATGGCTGCCAGGCCGCGTATTTTCTATTCCAAATCCGACAAATTCGTCAAAGCCTCGCTCAGCCAATTTCCGCTTCCCGGGCCCGATTTCTGCCCGCCTGATTTCGGCAACACGTTCGGTTTTCGCCTGACGCTGCAAACCCGCGACGGGCCGACCGTGACGCTCAACAATGATGCAAAACTGCCAACTAGCCGCGGCTGTCCGCTCAACTATAGCCTCGCCGATATCGTCACCTATTATCCGCCGGCCGGCCAACCAGTACTGGCGGTCCTGATTTTGATGCGGAAGATTGGTTTTGAAGGACCAGATGGCCGCTACCTTGCAGTGACCACATCGTTCGATGGCTGAGCCGGGATCCCGATTAAATTATTCCGACTGGCTACTCGCCGCACTTTGGGCGTTGATCATCAGCGCCCATGTCACCGCGCCGTTATTGTTGCGCGGTCACCGCACCTTGGATGCCCGCTTGTTAATTGCCGCTATTTGGTTGGTTGGGCCGATGGTGGCGGCGCTGATCTGTTTTTGGCTGGTCAAAAATTGGTTTCGCAACAAGCCGCGTAGCGCGCGGTTCGCGGCGCTGTTTGTGGCACTTGCGTCCAGCACCGCCGCGTTCACCGGCCTACCCTTCGTGTTGCACTACCGGCTCTATTACAGCAAATGGCATGGAGCTACTTTCGAACTGGAATGGTTGATCCAGCAATTGTTCACGACCGCCAACGCGCTCTATCTTTTTGGCGCCAGCGGACTGTACAAAATGGTCACCCCGCTCTCCGTGGCAGCTTTGATGGGGATTTGTTGGTTCGCCACCCGCAGCGCGCGTGGTCTGCAATCCGGCAATTGACTGTGTGTAGGCGCCAGCCATCCTTGTCGATGGCCACAAGCAATGATAACCGGGCACCATTTACTCAAACCTATAGTCGGCAAGCCCATGATCGAACGCTATTCCCGTCCCGAAATGGTTGCCATCTGGTCGCGCGAGACCAAGTTTCGCATCTGGTTCGAGATCGAAGCCCACGCCTGTGACGCGATGGCGGAAATCGGCATGATCGCGCATGAGGCGGCCAAGACCATTCGCGAAAAGGGCGAAAAGGCGGTATTCGACATCGCCCGCATCGACGAAATAGAGCGCGAGACCCGGCACGATGTGATCGCGTTCTTGACCCATCTGGCCGAAATCGTCGGCCCCCAGGCGCGCTTTATACATCAGGGCCTAACTTCGTCTGACATTCTCGATACCTGCTTATCGGTACAATTGCTGCGCGCCAGCGATATTTTGGTCGACGACATCGATCGGTTATTGGTGACGCTAAAACGGCGGGCGCTTGAGCACAAATACACTGCCACCATTGGCCGCTCGCATGGCATCCACGCCGAGCCCACCACATTTGGCCTCAAACTGGCCCAGGCCTGGTGCGAGTTTTTCCGTGCCCGGGCCCGTTTGATCAATGCGCGCGAGGAAATCGCCACCTGCGCGCTTTCGGGTGCTGTCGGCACTTTTGCCAATATCGATCCCGCCGTCGAACGCCATGTCGCGCACGCGCTGGGTCTCAAACCAGAACCGGTTTCAACCCAGGTGATCCCGCGCGACCGGCACGCGATGTATTTCGCCACGTTGGCGGTTATCGCCTCATCGCTGGAGCGCGTCGCGGTGGAAATCCGCCATCTACAGCGCACCGAGGTGGGGGAAGCGGAAGAATTTTTCTCCAAAGGCCAAAAAGGTTCCTCGGCAATGCCGCACAAGCGCAATCCGGTCTTGAGCGAAAACCTCACCGGCCTTGCCCGCATGGTACGCGGTTATGCGCTGCCGGCGATGGAGAATGTGGCGTTGTGGCACGAGCGTGACATCTCGCACTCGGCGGTGGAACGGATGATCGGGCCTGACGCCACCATTACCCTTGATTTCGCGCTCCATCGGCTTACCGGCGTAATCGACAAATTGGTGGTGCACCCGCAAAACATGACCGATAATTTGGATCGGCTCGGCGGCCTGCATAATTCGCAGCGGGTCTTGCTGGCGCTGACCCAGGCCGGCATGGCGCGCGAGGACGCTTACCGGGTAGTCCAGGATAATGCGATGGCCGCCTGGGCTGGCAAAGGCCAGTTTGCCGAATTGCTGAAAGCCGACAAGCAAGTCAGCGAACGGTTGAGCACCGCCCAAATTGATGCCGCATTCGACGATGCTTATCACTTCAAACATGTGGATGCGATTTTCGAGCGGGTGTTTGGCGAATAAACTGCGCGGCAATATCGGCTATATCGAACGTTACAATCGCACCGTCCATGGTGAATGGTTTGGCACAAAACATCTTTGACACGATAAAGGAGGCACAAGAACATACCATGCAATGACTATGGACTTGGCATAACGGACGACCAAACATGGGCATCGGTGGGATCACCCTCGCCATGAAACTGAAAATGGCTGGGTAATTCTACAGGCAGATCCAAATGAAAATAGGGTGATTACGTTTCGAACCGGCGGTACCACCGGCAACCTCCACCCGTGCTCCGGAAGGCGTGCTCCCAAAGAATTGAAGTGTCAGCCAAGGTAATAATTGCGACAATGGCAAGTACCGCGAATGGAGATTGCCATGTTGTTGCCATTAAACCGATCCGCCACCCGCCGCAAATTGTTGCAATATGTAGGAACCGCCGGCGCTTTGCTGGCCGCGCCGCAATTGATGGTCCGCGCCGCCTTCGGCAAGGCCGAGATGATGGGTGCCCAATCGGCCAGCCATTTCCGTTTTATGCTCGGCGGCTTCGAAATCACCACGATCCGCGACGGTGCCCGGGTGCTGGATGGTCCCTACCCGATTTTCGGCGGCAAACAAAGCGAACAAGACGTACACGCCCTGCTCAAGGAAAATTACCTGCCGGAAAAACAATTTTCCCTCGGTTTTACTCCGACCATCGTCAATACCGGCAGCCAATTGGTGCTGTTCGATACCGGCAACGGCGCCAGGGGCCGCCAGGCCGGGCTCGGACAATTGCGACAGGTGTTGGGCCAAGCCGGTTACACGCCGGAACAGATCGATGTGGTGGTCATCACCCACATGCATCCAGACCATATTGGCGGACTGATGGAAGACGGCCAGCCGGCATTCCCCAACGCCCGTTACGTTACCGGCGCCACCGAATATAATTTCTGGAGCGCTGACGAACGCATGAGCGGCAAAACCGAAGGTGTGGCTAAACTGGTTGGTGCCAATGTGAAACCGCTGGCCGAAAAGATATCGTTTATCGAAGATGGTGGCGATGTAGTTGCCGGCATTGCCGCGATCAACGCCTTCGGCCACACTCCAGGTCACATGATCTACCATGTGGCATCCAACGGCCGCAGGCTCATCATCGCTGCCGATACCGCCAACCATTTCGTGGTCGCCCTGCAGCGCCCCGACTGGGAAGTGGTGTTCGATGTGGACAAGGCGATGGCGGCAGCAACCAGACGGCGGGTGTTCGACATGATCGCCACCGACCGGATGCCGTTTATCGGCTACCACATGCCCTACCCCTCGGTTGGCTTTGTGGAAAAACACGGGGTCGGCTTTCGCTATATCGCCAACAGCTACCAGGTTGAGCTTTAAACCGCGCATTCGTCATAAATCGTCAATATATTCAGTATGATAGCTGCATCTTGCTGCTATCGCAATCTTTCGTGCCCAATCCTTGACTTTCCCGTATATGGAGACAATACATCCGCTGTCGGGACAACAATACCCGGTTCGGCACCACCTGCCTGGCATCAAATTCGTTTAAAGGAATATGAAATGGCGGTCGAAGAGATGGCGCAAATCCCCGATCACGGGCGTTGTCATCATGCCCCTGGCCCTTTGCCCAACCCGCCCCAATCCATGATTGACCCGGTATGCGGAATGACGGTCGCGCCCGATGCCGGCAAGCCAAATTTCACCTTTCGCGACACCCACCATCATTTTTGCTCCGTCTCTTGTCACGACCGTTTCGCCGCCGATCCGGTATTTTATCTTACCGGCAACCACAAGCGCCGCCCGCAAGCGGTGGCGATCGATGCCGAATATACCTGTCCAATGGATCCCGAGATCGTGCGTGACCAGCCAGGCCCTTGCCCGATCTGTGGCATGGCACTTGAGCCGATGTCGGGCACCGCCGATCAAACCAATCCCGAGCTTACCGACTTTTCCCGCCGCCTGGTGATCTCGGCGATTGCCGCAGTACCTTTATTGATTCTCACCATGGCACCAATGGCGGGCCTACCGGTCCGTGAATGGATCGGCGAGCGCAGCGCCCAGATCATCGAGTTTTTGCTGGCAAGCCCGGTGGTATTGTGGGCCGCAAGGCCGTTTTTTGCCCGTGGCTGGACCTCAATACGCACCGGCCACGCCAATATGTGGACCCTGATCATGCTCGGCGTCGGCGCCGCCTACGGCTACAGCACCATCGCGTTGTTTGTGCCCGGCATCTTTCCAGCCACCATAGGTATGGGTGGAACTGTTCCGGTTTATTTCGAGGCCGCAGTGGTCATCGTCACCCTAATATTCGTCGGCCAGGTGCTGGAACTTAAGGCCCGCGAAAAGGCCGGAGACGCAATTCGTGCGTTGATGGCGCTGGCACCCGACACTGCGCTTCGCATCAATAACGACGGCAGCGAATATCAAGCGCCGATTGACAACATTCTTGTCGGCGACCGGCTGCGCATTCTTCCAGGCAACCGGTTGCCAGTCGACGGCATGGTGATCGATGGTAGTTCCGCGGTCGATGAAAGCATGCTAACCGGCGAACCGATCTCGGTCGCCAAAAGCGCCGGCGCTATGGTTTCCACCGGAACCGTCAATGCCGATGGCGCCTTGGTCATCAAGGCGACCAGTGTCGGCGCCGATACCAAGCTAGCCAAAATCGTCGACATGGTGGCAGCGGCGCAGCGCTCGCGAGCGCCGATCCAAAGCCTGGCCGACCGGGTATCGGGGTGGTTTGTCCCGACGGTGGTTGCGGTGGCGCTGATTGCATTTGTTGTTTGGCTGAGTTTCGGCCCCGAACCACGGCTCGCCTATGCGCTGATCTCGGCAGTATCGGTGCTGATCGTCGCCTGCCCATGCGCATTAGGATTGGCGACGCCGATGGCGGTCATGACCGCGACCGGGCGCGGCGCCCGCGCCGGGGTTTTGGTCAAGGAGGCAGCGGCGCTCGAGCGTTTGGCTCGCGCAGACATTTTGGTGGTCGACAAAACCGGCACCTTGACCCGTGGCCGTCCTGCGGTCTGCGATACCCATGGCTTCAACGGCTTCGATACTGCCACCATGTTAATCGCTGCTGCTGCGGTGGAGCGGCATTCCGAACACCCGCTGGCCCATGCGATCCTGGCTGCCGCCGAAAAATTCGACAAAAGTAAAGTCGCTAGCCAGTTCCGCGCGGTCGCCGGCAAGGGTGGCGTAGCGAAAATCGATGGTGCCAAGGTCGTGGTCGGCAACCCGGCGATGATGGCCGATACCGGCATCGACATCACCGCTGCTGCGAAAATTGCCGATGACGCGCGGCGCACCGGCGCAACTGTGGTGTTCGTAGCCGTAGACGGCCAATTGGCCGGGTTGATCGCCATCGCCGACCCGTTGCGTGACAAGGCAAGCGAGGTGATTGCAGCACTCAAAACCAGCGGCCTGAAAATTGTCATGGCGACCGGCGACAATGCGGTCACCGCGAATTCGGTGGCCGCACAGTTGCAGATTGACGCGGTTCATGCCGGCCTGTTGCCCGAGGATAAAAAGGCCTTGATCGAAGCCTTGAAGGCGGATGGCGCTCACGTGGCAATGGCCGGCGACGGCATCAATGACGCGCCAGCGTTAGCGGTTGCCGATGTGGGCATCGCCATGGGAACCGGCACCGACGTGGCGATCGAAAGCGCTGGCATCACCCTGGCTAGCAGCGATATCGCGGCGCTGCTGCGGGCACGGCGCCTAGCCCAAGCGACCCTTGCCAATATCCGCCAGAACCTGTTTTTCGCATTCATCTACAACACGGTCGGCGTGCCAGTCGCTGCTGGGGTTCTGTACCCGGTAATCGGCATCTTGTTGTCGCCAATGCTGGCAGCCGCAGCCATGAGCCTTTCATCAATCTCGGTGATCGGCAATGCGTTGCGGCTCAGAAATTTGAAGCTATAGAGCGGTTTTCAGCGGCAAATGCTGTTGCAGGGAATGCCGTCCTTGTTGCCGTCGAGTTTTAAGTTGCCGCAGGTGTTGAGGTGGAATTTTGCCTCCGCGCAACTGACCATGCGCCCGCAGGTTTTTCGCGGCGTACAGCTAAAATCAGCCGCCGGCGCGATCAGCATCACCGGGCTTGCCGGATCATATCCTTGGGCAGAAAGGCGAGCGGCCATGATCTCAAGTGTCTTGCCGCAGAGGCTTTCGCATGGGATGCCATCTTCGTCCCCATCGCGTCGAGTTTGCTTGCATTCGGCAAAATGGAAATAGGCTTCGGCACAATTTTGCATCTGCCTACAATTTTTTTCCGGAAAACAAGACAATGCTTGCGCTTGCGCGCCCTGCGCACAAATCAAATACACCAAAAGGAGCGCAACCGATCGGACTGGCATTACCTATCCAATCCGCCCGGGGTCAATTTATCCGTCTTGTTGGCGAGCGTAAACAAAGCTATTTCCCGGTAATGAAAACTTGCGAAGCGGAAATCCTCGTTGCTCCCGGTTACAAAGGCGCCGACCCGCGCCACTGGCAGGCGCGTTGGGCCGACAAGATTTCCACCGCGTCCCTGGTCGAGATGGGTGACTGGCACAAGCCGGTATTCGAGGATTGGAAGGCCAATTTGGTGGCTCGGGTCAACCAGGCGCAAAAACCGGTCTTATTCATCGCCCATTCGATCGCCGTGCATGTGATCGTACGCGCGGCGCCCGAATTCACGGTGCCGATTGCCGGGGCATTTTTCGTTTCGCCGCCAGACGTGGAAAATCCGGCGATCCGCCCCAAGCACTTGATGACATTCGGTCCTGCTTCATGCGAACCGCTGACTTTTCCCTCGGCGACGCTCGCCAGCCGCAACGACCATTTTTGCAGCTATGAAGTAGCCGAAGACATGGCGGCGGCCTGGGGGTCCCTATTTGTCGATGCCGGACAGTCGGGCCATATCAATACCGAAAGCGGCCACGGGCCATGGCCGGAAGGGCTGATGGTGTTCGCCCGCTTCCTGGCCAAGATCAAAAGGAAAGACGAGAACGATGGATCTTGATAGCGTCGATGCAGTCACGTTTGGCAAGAGTTTAAAAGGTGTCGGGCTCAACATGCTGGTGCGCGACGTGGCGGTAACCCTGGCATTCCTGCGTGCGGTGTTTCCGGTCACCGTTCACCAACCGACCGCCGATTTCGCCATCGTCAGCCATGGTGATGACCTGTTTCAATTGCACGCCGATCACACCTACCACTCCAACCCGCTACCATCGCTGGCGCCGGAACTGGGTCCGCGCGGCGGCGGGGTAGAGTTGCGCCTTTATGAGGCCGATCCTGATCTGGCCGAGGCAAACGCGCGCGCGCATGGCTTTACCGTGCTGCGCGAATGCCAGGACCGCCCGCACGGCCTGCGCGAGTGCTATATTCTCGACCCGGACGGCTATTGTTGGGTTCCCAGCCGCGCCTCTGGTTAGGAGCTTGTTGATAAGGTGCGGTTTGCACCCAATCGCGCGCGGCTACAATACCCGGTCGAGATCGGCGATGATGTCGTCGGCATCTTCCAGCCCAACCGAAAAGCGGAAAATGCCATCGCCGGCATAGGCGCGATATGATGCTAGTTGCTGGCCGCTCAGGCGGAAGGAAGCATACATCATACCTTCGGTCGGCATCCAAAAGATCAAGCTGCGATGATGGCCAAGCGAAACCGCGTGGTGGATGATTTGAAGTCCGGCTGCCATGCGCGCCGCTACCTGGTTGCCATTAGCCTCGCTGCCGACCTGAAACCCAATCATGCCGCTGAAATTTTCCATCTGCCGGCAAGCCAAATCATGTTGAGGATGGGATGCCAATCCGGGATAAATCACCCGAGTTACCCGATTGTCGCCTTCCAGAAATTCAGCCACCTGCATCGCGGTTTCCTGGTGCGCACCCATGCGAAGCGGCAAGGTGGCGGCGCCGCGCGCGATCAGCCATGCATTAAATGGCGACAGGACCCCGCCATGGTGGATTGCCGCCTCGACATTAAGTGCGGCGGCATCTTCGGCATTGGCGGCGACCGCGCCGCCAACCGCGTCACCGTGACCGCCAATATATTTGGTCAGCGAATGCATAACATAGTCGACGCCGTGAGCGGCCGGCCGGGTGGCAATTGGCGAGGCGAAGGTAGAATCACAGGATATTTTTGCGCCGGCATCATGGGCAATTTCCGCCACCGCTTTAAGATCGGTCAACCGGATGATCGGATTGACCGGGCTTTCGATGTGCACATGTTTGGTGTTGGGCCTAACCGCATTGGCAACGGCTTCAAGATGGCTGGTGTCAACCAAGCTTACCTCGATGCCGAAACGCGGCAGCGTGTCGCGCACCAATTCGGCGACCCCGGCATAGGAAACGTCGGAGACTATCACGTGATCGCCGGCGCTAAGTCGAGTAAAAAAGATCGCCGCCATCGCCGCCATGCCGGAGGCAAAACATACGCATGCCTCGGTTCCCTCCAACACCGCGATCTTGCGTTCCAATTGGCCAACCGTCGGATTGGCCCAGCGTGAATATAGGAACGGCGAATCCTCGTTGAGATCGTGGGCGGAAAAACCCATCGGCTCTTCGACCACGTAAGTCGACGACATGACGATGTTCGGCGCCGAAGCGCCGGTTGTCGGGTCCGGCCCCTCGCCGGCGTGGATCGCCGCGGTGCGCGTGCCCAGATATCGGTTGGTGCCAGTCATGGGTTTTGCCTTTTTTGATGCATGTTTATCCGATGATCGCAAACGCGGTTATAGCCGCTTATCGCAAGCCGGCAACAATGTTTGCCGCGCCTGCTGGCAATACCTTTCTCGGCACCATTTGGTTAGGCGGAAAGTCGCGGTTGGCGAAACGAAATTCCATATTCCTTTTGCCAATAAATGTGATACGGATTGCCAAATATCGGCACCCGGTCTATCGACCTGACCTTGGCTGAGCTACGGTTTGGAGAAGATATGCAATACGCGACACCTAGTACGTTTTCTAAGGCCGCAAAATTACTCGCGTCCACCGGCGGCACGGCGCGGGTACTTGCCGGCGGCACCGACCTTTTGGTGCAAATGCGCTATGGCGGCCTGGAGCCGGATCTGATCGTTGACATCAAGCGTGCCAAGGGCGCGAGAGCAATTGTGGAAGAAGATGGTGGCTTTCGCATTGGTGCTGCGGTCAGTGGGGCGGAGCTTGGCGAACATCAGGGCTTGTGTGATGCCTGGCCGGGGGTAGTAGAGGCGGCCGAACTGATCGGTTCGACCCAGGTGCAAGGCCGCGCCACCATGGCCGGTAATTTGTGCAACGCATCGCCTGCCGCCGACAGCGTTCCGGCATTGGCCGCCGCTGGTGCCATTGCGCGGGTTGTCGGACCAGATGGCGAACGCGACGTCGCTGTGGAACAAATCCCGACCGCGCCCGGCAAAACCAGCCTGACCAAGGGCGAGCTAGTGCAGTCGATTTACTTGCCGCCGCGCGGTGCCGGCACCGGTGACGCCTATCTGCGGTTTATTCCGCGCACCGAAATGGATATCGCCGTGGTTGGCGTCGGTGTCTGTTTGACCCTTGGCAAAGATGGTACTTGCACCGGCGCCCGGGTCGCACTTGGTGCCGTTGCGCCAACCGTTTTGTTGCCTGAAGGCGCGGCGCAGGCCTTAATTGGCACCAAGATCGACGAAAAGGCTCTCGCAGCGTTGGCTGATGCCGCGTCTGCTGCATGCGACCCGATCGACGACAAGCGCGGCACGCGGGAATACCGCATAAAAGTCACCGGCGTATTGGCGCGACGCGCCGCACAAATCGCCCACAAGCGCGCAAGCGCCTGATCTTGGGCCCAGCCTTGGGCCTGACCCTAATAGCAAACGGACCTTGATATGAGTCAAATCCACGTTTCCGCGACCATCAATGGCGACCACACCGAATATTTGTGTGAAACCGATGAGACGCTGCTCGATGTATTGCGCGACCGCTTGGGCATGACCGGCACCAAGGAAGGCTGCGGTTCTGGTGATTGCGGCGCCTGCAGCGTTATGTTGGACGACCGGTTGGTATGCTCCTGCTTGGTGCTTGGCGCCGAGGCGCAAGGTTCAACCGTCGAAACCATCGAAGGCATGGCCGACGGCGAAAACCTGCACCCGTTACAGCAAAATTTCATCGAACACGCGGCCCTGCAATGCGGGGTGTGCACGCCCGGTTTTCTGGTCGCCGTAAAAGCCCTGCTCGATCACAATCCGAATCCGAGCGAAGAAGAAGTCCGCTATTGGCTGGCCGGCAATCTGTGCCGCTGCACCGGCTATGACAAAATCGTGCGCGCGGTGATCGATACCGCAGCGCAAATGCGAGGAGCATGAACCATGTTGGATAAGGTCAAGGAACCGGTCAGAACCGAATTCGGCGTTGTCGGCACCAGGCCAGATCGTCCAGACGGCATTGACAAGGTCACCGGCAAGGCGAGGTTTGGCGCCGATCTGGTATTGCCAGGCATGTTGGTCGGCCTGGTATTGCGAAGCCCGCACGCCCATGCCGCAATCGGTTCGATTGATGTGTCCAAAGCGGCAGCCCTGCCCGGGGTCAAGGCGGTGGTAACCGCCGCCGATTTTAATGCGGACGCCGACGATCAGGACGTGTTGGCCAATATCATGGCCCGTGGCAAAGCGCTTTATGACGGTCATGCGGTGGCAGCTGTCGCCGCCATCGACCGGGCAACCGCTAAAAAGGCGCTCAAACTAATCAAGGTCGACTACCAAGTGCTGCCGCACGTCACCGATGTCGACGAAGCGATGAAACCTGGGGCGCCGCTTTTGCATGATGACATGATCACCAAGGGGGTGACGCCACCGCCAACAAAACCTTCCAATATCGCCGAGCGCCACCAGTTCGGCCACGGTGATGTGGACGCCGGTTTCGCCGATGCCGATGTGATCATCGAGCGTTCCTTCCGCACCGCCGCCGCCCACCAGGGTTATATCGAGCCGCACGCCTGTGTCGCCAATCTCGGCGTCGACGGGTCGGGGGAATTGTGGTGCTGTACCCAGGGCCACTATATGGTGCGCAACACCTGCGCCAATCTTCTTGGCATCAACGTGTCGGCGCTAAGGGTAACCGCGTCGGAAATCGGCGGTGGTTTTGGCGGCAAAACCACGGTGTTCATCGAGCCGGTGGCGCTGGCGTTGTCACGCAAAGCCTCGCGGCCGGTACGGGTGGTGATGTCGCGCGCTGAAGTATTTCGCGCCTCGGGGCCGACCTCATCTTCATCGATCGACGTCAAAATCGGTTGTAAGAAAAACGGCACAATAACCGCCGCTGACGCCGAATTACGCTATCAGGGCGGTGCCTTTGCGCTGTCACCGGTACAGTTTGGCGCCATGAGCGCGTTTGCCTGCTACGCGCTCGAAAATGTGCGCACGGTCGGCTATGACGTGGTATGCAACCGGCCGAAACAGGCCGCATACCGGGCGCCCGGCGCACCAATGGCAGCTTTCGCAGTCGAAAGCGTGGTTCAGGAGATGGCCGAAAAGCTCGGCATGGACCCGATCGAATTCCGCTTGAAAAACGCGGCCAGTGAAGGGGCCAAATCCTCCTACGGGCCGAAAATGCGTTCCATTGGACTAGTCGAAACCCTGGAAGCGGCCCAAGCCCATCCACACTATTCAGCACCGCTTGGCGCCAACCAGGGCCGCGGCGTTGCTTGCGGCTTTTGGTTCAATTTCGGTGGCCAGACCTGTTCCTCGCTCAACGTCAATGTGGACGGCACCGTGGTATTGTCGGTCGGCACGCCGGATATCGGCGGGTCGCGCGCTTCCATGTGCCTAATGGCGGCGGAAGAACTTGGTATTGAATACGCAAAGGTCCGTGCGATTGTCGCTGATACCTCCTCGCTTGGCTACAACGACGTAACCGATGGCAGCCGGGTAACTTTTGCCTCCGGCATGGCGGTGATCAAATCGGCACGCGCGGCGATCAAAATCATGTGCGAACGGGCAGCCGGCATCTGGGACATTCCGGTCGATGCGGTTGAATGGGAAGACGGCCACGCCAAACCGGCTGGCACCAATGCTGGTGAATTCGAACCAATGAGCCTGGCTGAAATCGCTGCCCAAGCCGATACCACTGGCGGGCCGATCGCCGGCCATACAGAGGTCAATGCCAGCGGCGCCGGGGTCAGTTTTGCGACCCACATTGTCGACAGCGAAATCGACCCGGAAACCGGCCGCATCGACATTACCCGCTACACAGTGGTTCAAGACGCCGGCAAGGCGGTGCATCCTTCCTATGTCGAGGGCCAGTTCCAAGGTGGCGCGGTCCAGGGCATCGGCTGGGCGATCAACGAGGAATATATTTATGGCGATGATGGCCGGCTGCAAAACCCGGGCTTCCTCGACTATCGCATGCCGGTTGCGTCGGACCTGCCGATGATCGACACTGTGATCATCGAAAAGCCCAATCCGGGCCACCCTTATGGGGTGCGTGGGGTCGGCGAAACCTCGATTGTGCCGCCGCTTGCAGCGATCGCAAATTCAGTATCAGCGGCAGCCGGAGTTCGGTTGACCGAATTGCCTATGTCACCGCCGCGGGTGCTAAAGGCAATCAGCGAAAACAGTTAGTTGTCGCAATGGCGCAGGTAACCGTCCATTTGTGGGGTTCCTTGCAAGCATTGGCCAATGATCGCGAATCCGTCGAGGTTGAAGCGGCCAACATTCGCCAGATGCTGAACGAAATCAAAGTGCTGTATCCAGCACTGAAGGATTTCATCGACGCCGGGGTGTCAGTAGCTGTCGACGGCCAAATACATCGTGACGATCTACTGATGCCGGTTGAGGCGACACAAGAAATTTACTTGTTCCCACGCATGGCGGGCGGGTAGACGATAGCCTTGCGCGGCCCTTGGCGTGCCCAAAAACCCCGCTTCGCCGCTCCGTCTCAGATTTTCAAAGGAACCCGCCATGTTGATGCCCCGCGAGAAAACTCCCGATTTACAACTACCGTTGACCGGCGGTGGTAGGTTTGACCTGGCAAACGAAAACACCAAGCGCGGCACTGTGATCTGCTTTTATCGGGGCTATCATTGCCCGATCTGCGTCACCTATCTCAAAGAGTTTGACAAACTGGTGCCGGATTTTGCCGAGCGCGGTGTCGGTTCGATTGCCGTGTCGTCGGACGGTGCCGAGCGCGCGCAATTAATGGCCGACAAGATCGAAACCGCCAATTTGCGCTTTGCCTATGATCTGCCGCTGTCTGAGGCCCGCAATTGGGGCCTGTATATCTCGACCTCACGTGGCATGACCTCGGCCGGGGTCGAAGAACCGGCGCTATTTAGCGAGCCGGGTCTGTTCGTGGTGAGCGACCAGCAAACGCTTTATTACGGTTCGGTACAGACCATGCCTTTCGTGCGTCCGCATTTCCGCGAACTGATCGGCGCCCTCGATTTCGCGATCAGCAAAAACTACCCAGCCCGTGGCCAATATACCGGCGAAGTGTAACCGATAGTACCGTAGGTATTCACCGCGCACCATCTCCGTTCATCAAACCAAACAGCCATTTACAAACCGAACATTCGTTCTGTTGCAATTAGTCGGCAGATTTCCACTTGCCGCCAAGGAAGTAGCGAAGGTGCACGAAGACATTACGATCATGAAAATATCGGGCTTTATCCACCACCGCACTTCCAGCACCCGCATCCACCATCAGCCAACCAGCTTATGGCACGCAAACCTGATATTATACCAAGGGAACTTGATATTGACCCATTTGATCGCGGCGATTTTGGTTGCTGACAAGGCGCGAACCGGCCGCCAATATCGACCCGTGGGCGGACCCACCGCAAGCAGGCCACAACAATTTCCGCGAACCATATTAACAGGAGCAAGATGACCGAAACCTTTGTCTCCCACCTGGAATGTTCGATCACCGGCAAGCGCTACCAGGCCGGCCAGGTGCACGGTCTTTCCGAGGCCGGCCGGCCATTACTGGTGCGCTATGATCTTGATGCCCTTGGTGCTGCGTTTGCCCGCGAAAGCTTGGCCAATGTGAGCGAACCGGGATTTTGGCGATACGCGCCAATGCTGCCGGTCACGGACCCGAAAAACCGTATCTCGCTTGGCGAATCCATCACCCCGCTAATCCCGCTGGTCAATTCTGCGGCAAGCCTTGGCGGCAAACCTGGCAAGGTGATTATCAAGGACGAGGGACGATTGCCGACCGGTTCGTTTAAGGCGCGTGGCCTTTGTCTGGCGGTATCGATGGCGGCCGAATTTGGCATCCAGCACCTGGCCATACCCACCAATGGCAATGCTGGTGCCGCCATGGCCGCCTATGCCAGACGCGCCGGGCAACAAGCTACCGTGTTGTGCCCTGCTGACACACCGGACATCAACATCCGTGAAATTAGGCAAATGGGTGCCGATACCTGGTTGGTGAACGGCCTGATCAATGATTGCGGCAAGATCATCGGCGAAGGCAAGGAAAAAGCCGGCTGGTTCGACGTCTCAACCCTCAAGGAGCCCTATCGCATTGAGGGTAAGAAAACCATGGGGCTTGAGCTTGCCGAGCAGTTCGGCTGGCGGTTGCCGGATGTGATATTTTATCCCACAGGCGGCGGCACCGGCCTGATCGGCATGTGGAAGGCGTTCCACGAATTAAAGGAAATGGGTTGGATTGAAGGCCCGCTACCGCGCATGGTCGCGGTCCAGGCCGAAGGTTGCGCGCCAATCGTGCGCGCCTGGCAAGCAGGCGAAGAACACGCCCCATTGTGGCAGAATGCGCGCACGGTCGCTGCTGGCATCCGGGTGCCGATCGCGGTCGGCGATTTCTTGATCATCCGCGCGGTCAACCAATCAAACGGGTTTTGTATGGCGGTTTCTGACGAGGAAATTATCGAAACCCGCGACAAGATCGCCACCGAAGACGGCATCCTGCTTTGCCCGGAAGGGGCGGCGACCGCAGTCGCTTATCGCCGCGCGCTGGCCGAAGGCATGGTCAGCCGCAACGACACCGCCATCCTTTTTAATTGCGCCACCGGACTTAAATATCCGATGGCCGCCGTCGACCAGCATCTCGACAAGGATAAGCCGGTCGACTACGGGCAATTTACGACCGCTTAGCAACACCATCAAATGCCGCGATCGGCGAACGGGTTGGGCCTGGTTGAGCCATTTATATGGTCCGTCAGGCCGATATCGCGCCGATAGTGCGGATTTAGATTGTCCAACAGCTCATCCGTCCTGCCGTCGACGTGCCAACGATAGACACGGCCGGTCAAATAGCGGAACGCGCGTTCGATCGCATACGCTGCATTCAGCGTCGACAGGCGCTGTATTGCCGACGCATTATCGCGGGTTCTATCACTCGCAACATCGTCCATGCGGCTGGCTATCATGTAAGTATCATAGAAGGTCGTTAACATTCCAATTCTCCATACACTTGGTTTCTGTCCTTGATATATGGGCAATTCTTGCATAAAAGGCTACTCAGGAATATTTCCAACATGTTAGGATAACTTACATATGGAATTTTCAGGCCTGCCGCCGCTGACCGCGTTGCGCGCCTTTGAGGCAGCGGCGCGAAATGGCAACCTCAGCGCTGCCGGCCGCGAACTCAACGTCACCCACGCGGCAGTCGCGCAACAGGTCAAACGGCTGGAAAAATGGTTTGGCGTATCCCTGCTAGAGCGCTCCGGGCGCGGTGTGGCGCCGACCGCTCGCGGCGTTGTACTGGCACGCGGATTGAGCGACGGATTTACGACCATCGCCGAGACCGTTCGGCACTTGGAAACCGAAGACCAGACCCGACCGTTGCGGATCACCACCACCGACACATTCGCGTCCGGCTGGTTATTGCCGCGACTTGCCGGATTTCGTCGCGACCATCCCGACATGGAATTGATGGTCAACCCGAGTGCGATGGTGATCGATATGTTGCGCGAAGACTATGATGTCGCGTTCCGGTTTGGCCGCGGCGAATGGGCTGGGCTCGATGCGGTACGAATGGTCGCAAGCGACGTGGTGATGGTGGCAACCGCCGAATTCGTGCGCCAATATAAGATCGTAAACCCTACCGATCTTGCCAGAGTTCCGTGGGTCCAAGACCTCAACACCGACGAAATTCAGTCCTGGCTTGCCGCCCATAATGTGCCGGTGACCGAAAACCGCGATGTGCTGAACTTGCCCGGCAACCTGATGATGGATGCTCTGCGCCAAGGCCACGGTGTCGGCCTGACTGCCCGCGCGTGGGTGGCCGACGATATCGCCGCCGGCCGCATGTGTACCCTGTTCGAGGAAGCACAAGACCCAAACCTTGGCTATTATCTGGTGCACCGGCCACCACCACATCGCGGCCCGTTAAAGAAATTCCTTCGTTGGGTGCGCAAAGAAATCGCCGCAGAATTGGAACAGGTCAATTCGAGCACCGCCATGCCGGCGATTGAAACATAAATATTTGCGCAGTCGCGCTGGATCATTAATTCCGCGGCAACCAGCGGCCAAACGATCCTATTCGTGATATTGCGCCATTGACATTGGGATGCGCGCGGCATGCTTATGGGCGAATGAATTTATCCGCACAATCGGCGCCAACGGCTGAAACACAAATCCAACCGGTGTTACCAGCAGTGATCATGCTGTTTTGCGGCATGTTCATGCTCGATTTAATGGGGCTGACTGGCAAATATCTGCTGCCACGCTATACTGCCGCCGAACTTTCCGCCTACCGCAACGTAATCGGCATGGTGCCAACCCTGCTGGCGCTGTTCTTGTTGCGCGAGTGGCATCGCAGCGGCCGGCGCATCAAGATGCGCCGCTGGAAGTTGGCACTCGGTCGCGGCCTGCTGGTCGCATTGGCACAATTATTCTTTTATTTCGGCATCGCCCACATGGAGTATGCCGCCGTTGCGACGATCACTATGTCGATGTCATTTTTTGTCACGGTATTTTCCGTACCGCTACTCGGCCAAAGGGTCGGACCCATGCGTTGGGTGGCGGTGGTAATTGGCTTTGTTGGCGTAGTGCTGGTCATGCAGCCGGGTTCAGACACGTTTTCGATCTACGCCCTGATGCCGCTCAGTGCAGCGGCGTTATATGCGCTGGCAAGCGTCACTGTGCCGATGGTTGACCATGACGCACCGGTGGCGTTGATCAATTTGTATTCCGCCGTCGCCGCTGCGGCTGGCGCACTGGTTCTGGTGGTTCCTTTTGGTGGGTTTTCACCGATCCTGACATGGACAGACGGGTTTTGGATCGCCGCCATGGGCACGTTCGGCGGGGTCGGCATCTTGTTTTACGTCTACGCATTCCGGTTGACCGAGCCGAGCAATTTGGCGCCGTTCACCTATTTTGCATTGATTTCTTCGTTTACTTTCGGCTGGCTGATTTTCGGCGAAGCTCCATTCGGCCGGCTGTTTCCTGGTGCGCTTTTGATCGTTATCGGCGGCCTGGTCATCATTTGGCGCGAAAGCGGCGTCCCAGTTTCGCTTAACCAAAAATGAATTTTGTTGACCTATTATTGCTGTGACCCGGTTGGAACAAGTTCAGAAATTGAATAAAGTTTTATGCAAATGTGACCAATACGGCCCCGGTCGGATGTAAACCATGTTGGACGATACCCACGCCACACAGCCCTCCTTGGGCAACACGCCGCTCGCGATTGAAAACAAAACCGCGAAATCGGTCAATGGTTTTCACCAATGCAACGGCATTGCACTCGCACTTGGCGGTGGCGCCGCGCGAGGCTGGGCGCACATTGGCGTGCTGCGCGCATTCGACGAAGCCGAAATTCCGATTTCGATGATTGCTGGCACATCGATTGGCGCCTTGGTCGGCGGCTGCTACCTGGCCGGCAAGCTTGGCCAACTGGAAACCTTCGCCTGCTCGCTCACCAAGCGCAATATCCTGCGTTATATGGATTTTACCTTTAACGGTGGCGGACTGATATCCGGCGAGCGCCTGGCCCGCCAGATGTCCTTGCACCTGGAGGGTATCAACATGGCGGACCTCGACGCACCCTTCGTCAGCGTCGCCACCGACATTCGCAGCGGGCACGAAATTTGGCTGCATGACGGCCCGGTCGTCAGCGCCATCCGCGCGTCCTACGCGCTTCCCGGCATTTTCCGGCCGGTGCGCCGCAATGGCCGCCTGCTGGTCGACGGCGCCCTGGTCAATCCGGTTCCGGTGTCGGTGTGCCGCGCCTGGGAACCCGACGCGGTAATCGCGGTCAATTTGAACGCCGAGGTGTATGGCCGCGGAACCGTGATCCGCGAAAAATATTCCGGCTGCAGCGCCATTGAGATCGTGGAGACCAATACCGATGAAGGCAGCTATCGTTGGATGCCGTTCTTTGGCCGTGGCGAACCGGTGACCGACAATGACAGCCGGTTTGGCACCATGAATGTGATGATCGAAGCCTTCAACATCATCCAGGACCGGATCGCTCGTTCACGATTGGCTGGCGATCCGCCCGATCTCACTATTCGCCCGAAGCTGTTGCAGATCGGCATGACCGAATTTCACCGGGCTGAAGAGGCGATTGAAATCGGTTATGAAGAGGGTCGGGTCGCCGCAGCCGGACTGGCCAAACATCTTCAGCTCGCTGAAATGTAATTACGCATTTCGGCCGCTTCCTGCTCGGCCGCTTGGATCTTGCGTTTTACAACGTCACCAATCGATATAATGCCGACCAATTTGCCGTCTTCCTCCACCGGCATGTGGCGGAATTTACCGGTAGTCATCAATTCCATCACCTGGGCGATGGTATCGCTGCGGGCGCACGAAATCACCTTCTTGGTCATGCATGACGACACCGGCATGGTCAGCGAAGCGTCTCCGTCCTGGGCAATCTCGCGCACCACGTCGCGCTCGGATACGATACCGCAGATCTTTTCCCCGTCCAGCACCACGATCGCGCCTATTTTGTGGATTGCCAAGGTTTTGGCAACCGCAATCACCTGGGTATCCTTGGTGGTTGTGTAGACATCAGTACCTTTGTCTTTCAATATCAAACCAACGGTCATTTCATTTCCTCCGTTGTTCCAACCTACAGCCGGTGCTAACCGGGATTATTCCATAGCAGCTACTGGCCCGCAAGCGGCGCTAAGAATTGGTTGGTTATACTATGCCAGTAATTTCAGCGATCAAACAGCCGGAATCCAAGCAATCCGACCAAAAACCCGCCAATGTGCGCCTGCCAGGCGATCGAAACATGCTCGCCGGCCAGGTTTAGTGCGCCAGTTCCAGTGAAATAATTCAATGCGAACCACACGGCGACAAACGAAAAGGTAGAGCGATTGGCAAAGGTTTGCGAAATGCTGAGTGCTGGCGCCTGGGGATCGGCCGACAGGCCGCTGCCGTGGCCGAAGGCAAACCGCACTGCCGCGCCCATATAAGCCGACACCATTGCCGAAGCGCCGACCAATGGCACGATATCGGCAAAGAAAAACAGCATATGGGTGATGGCACCCGCGATCGCGGCAACCAGGCTCAAAACCACGAATCGCACAGTACCGAAACGGCGCGCGACCGGGGTGCCAAAGGCTGCCATCCACATTGTATTCACCCCAAGGTGCAGCCAGTCCGCATGGAGGAATGCATAGCTTATCGGCGTCCAGTAAGCAGCCATCACCGGCGGCAATTGCGCGCCTTCCGCCACATAGCGCACAGGCAAAAACGCGCTCCATAAGATGAATATGACCCGGGCCTCACCGTCAAAATAAAACAGGTCCTGGGTCAAGCGGATCACGCAAAACAGCACCGCAAACACCACGATCACCGTTGGCAGATTAAATATTGGTTGGTGTGGCGGGCGATCAACGTCTTGCGGGTGGTTGCGGTCTTGCGGGTGATCGCCTTCGATTTTTGCCTGCACCATCTTCCCCCGACATCTTCAAAAAAAAATAAGCCGCCCGTCGTCTCATCTTGGAGACAATGGGCGGCTTGGTCGAGTCCCTTTCCCGTCCCACGGGAACAGATCAACAAGTAGGTTGCAGCGTCATCAGCAATCGCGCAGCAGTGGAGTTGTAGCCTTGTCGCACCAAACCGGCAAGCCGGCAATCTTTACCCCTTATTAAGGTTAACCGGGCTGACGCCAACACAGTCATTTGCTCCCCTCACGCACCTTTGCAGGTTTAAGTTGACTAGTGGAATGAATTTGACATTTGGTGCCCATTTGCAGCTTCGTCGTTTGTCAAATGTCAAATTTGAAAATTCCACTAGATTCAATATCTTGCTAGTGGTTCTTTTGATTCCAACATTTGCAAACCTAAGTGTTGCAACGGGACGCAAATGTTAGAATCGAACCACTAGGCCGTGTGGACGGTTTGGCACGGTCGATGCAACGCGATTGCCAACAGGCATGGCGGCCTTGATCTTGTCCCGCAAATGGACAGCTTCCTAGCCGCAGCGCCACAAACTGTTTCAGCGCGGGAACCCGGCAATGCATATGAGACATCGGTTCACAACCGCATTATTCGAATATTGGAACCGTTTACGCGCCGGGCGCCCGGCGCCGGAGCGTAGCGAAATCGAACCCTGCGATATTCGCGCCATCCTCGGCGATACCTTCATTCTTGAAGTGACCGGGCCGGCCGAAAACATTAATTTCAGGCTTGCCGGCACCCGCCTGTGCGCCGCCTGTTGCCGTGAGTTGAAGGAATTAGACTTTTTGTCGCTTTGGAACCCGCAAAGCCGACCTAGGGTAAGGGCGTTGGTCGCCGAGACCTACAGGCAAAACGCTGCCAAATTTTTGTCCGCAGTGGCGACCAGCAATACGGGCCGCACCGCGCCCTTTGAAGCGATCATATTGCCGCTTGCCAGGAGTGCTGATGGTAGCGTCCGCATGCTCGGTCTGATGGCGCCCGTATCCAAACCTTATTGGATAGGAACCGAACCGATCGAATACTTTGAGTTGAACGCGGTGGGGAAACCGGTCACTGAAAATTCCACTGGTCCGAACATGCAGCCACGAAACTGGCAGAAACATCCACCTGCTTATGTTCCTCGCTTGCGGGTCGATAACGTTGGGAAATCTCTTTCAAATCAAAAACAAAGCGCTAGTTTCTCGAGCCGACAAGTGCAACATTTAACGGTCCATGACGGCGGTAAAGAACCGGCATGAAGAGCAAATTATGAAAATCGAGAACGGTCAAGAAAAGTCATAAAAATTTTCAAACTGATACTCCCAAATTACCTTTGCTTAACCAGGGTCGGTTAGATTGCAGACCATTGAAATTTTGTAATCACTAGGTATTTTATGCCGGCATCCGCAGAAACTCTAGCGCAAAGAGACATACAGGAGCAAGATCGACAGTTTCAGCGTATCGATGTTGCTTTGTTTGGCCGCTTTATGCTGGAGAATCATCAGGAGTTCCCCTGTCAGATCATCAACATGTCGCCAGGCAATGCGTCAGTGGCAACTCCGCAAACCGGAAAAATCGGTGAAAAAGTGATCGCCTACATCGATCACATCGGCCGCCTGGAAGGCGAAATACTGCGCGTGTTCAGCGGCGGATTTGCTATGTCGTTTGCCAGCAGCGTGGCGCGCCGCGACAAGCTTGCCGCCAAACTGACCTGGCTCGCCAATCGTCACGAACTCAATCTTGCCGAAGATCGGCGCCACGAGCGCTTCCCTCTGTCAAGAAGGTTGAGCGATATTCGCCTCGAAGACGGCCGCGCCTATAAGGCGCGGGTTATCGACGTTTCGCTCTCCGGTGCAGCAATCGAAATGGATGTCCGGCCAGCGGTGGGAACCAAATTATGGGTCGGCCAAACCGGCGGGCGGGTCGTGCGTCACTTCGAAGACGGATTTGCAGTCGAGTTCTCCGCGGTTCAGATGGAAGATTCGCTTCGCCAATTTCTCGCGGCTTAGAGGGTGTCCGGTTGAAATGGGAGTGATTTGAATATCGGGCGAGGAACTTGACCAAGCTGAAGCGGAAAATGCGTCCAAGCAGAATTATAAAGAACCCATTGAAAATGCGTGTCATTTTGCCCAAAACCGCTACACACTTTTCGGGAATACGCACTAGGGCTGGCCAGCCCTCACGAACCGTTTTGCGCTTCCAGTTCATTGATGATCTGATCCATTGACCGCGACGGCTCGGAGCAGCCGGCAACTCCGACCACTTTTGCCGGCACCCCAGCTACCGTAACATTTTCCGGCACCGATTTAAGCACCATTGACCCAGCTGCGACCCGCGAACAGCGGCCAATCGTGATGTTGCCGAGGACAACCGCGCCAGCGCCCAGCAACACGCCATCGCCAACCTTTGGATGCCGGTCGCCGGCTTCCTTGCCGGTACCGCCCAATGTGACGCTGTGGAGGATCGAAACATCGTTGCCGATTTCTGCGGTCTCGCCGATCACCAGGCTGTGGGCGTGATCAAAAAACAGGCCACGGCCGAGCTTTGCCGCCGGATTGATGTCGATCGAGAATTTTTCCGACAACCTGCTCTGCAAATAAAGGGCAAAATCCTTATTGCCTTGGTGCCAATTCCAATGGGACAGGCGATGGGTCTGGATTGCGTGAAAGCCCTTAAAATACAGGATCGGCTCAATCAACCGGCTGCAGGCGGGATCGCGATCATAAACGGCAGCTATATCTGAGCGTACAATTTCGCTCCACTCGGGCCAGGCATCACGCATATTCTCAAAGCTTTGGCGGATCAAATCGCCGCTAACTTCGCGGTCGTGCAACCGCTCGGCAATGCGGTGCACCAGCGCGTCCTCCAGGCGCTGGTGGTTAAGGATGGTCTCGTACAGAAATGCCGACATCCGTGGATCGCTATCGACGGCCGCCTGAGTTTCCATGCGAACTTGCTGCCAAACCGGATCGACTTCTGAAATTGCCGGCTTGCGTGGCGATGCGCTGACGGTTGTCATGTCAAACCTCTTCTCAGCATTTTTACGCACAAGATACACAGTGGGTATATAAGGTTCAGATACTCCAATGTCACCATTTTGGGTCGGCGAATTTATTGTTTGGACAGACGCAAAGGCACTGGATGTATCGATACTTTGAAGGTTTTCCAACCGGTTCTGCGGGTAATTTTGTAACGCTCTTCGGGTTTGCTGGGCAAATTCATGCGGAATAAATACCGAAAGCATGCTGACATCAAAAGCACACGATATTACCGGTTTCCATGCATACAAAAACCCCGGACCACATTGACGTGACCCGGGGCTGTTTGTAACCAATTTAGCGCATATTAGGCGGTAAATGCGTCGAGTTCAACCGTGGTGTCGGTGAACACGATCTGGTCCACATTGTATAACAGGTCAAATTCCTCGCCCTGCCAAATGACATAGCCTTCGCCGTCCAAGGTTTTACCCCAGCCAAATTCATCCGAACTGCCGGCAGCGACAAAACCGTCTTCCTTCAGCTCGCCCAAATCCATTCCCAAGGCATCGGTCGAAGCTAATTTGTCGTTGAACTGCAACTGGGTGCCTTTTTCAAGGATTTGGAACCATTCGCCTTTCCAAACCACGATGCCGGAATTGTCCAGGGTCGGACCCCAGCCGTAGTCGGCAGAGTTACCGTCAATCTTGAACACAGTACCGTCGGTGGTATCATTATTGCCACCCTCTTCGGTCGGTTCACCGGCTTCGCCATCGGCATCAACGACACCGTTGGTGTTGACTTGGACATGATCATAATAGTTGTTGTGATGAGCAAACGTGGTGTCAAACAGTCCGTCGACTTCGTAAATCTTGAACGCTTCCTTGTCACCTTTGGCGGTGATATTGCCGTTCGCATCTTCGATCGCGCCACCGCCTTGTGCGTTATTGCCCGTGTCACCATTGCGGGCTATGCCGTCGCCATCGGCGGTTTGGCCCCAAATACCGTGTGGCAGAACACCGTCGGCGGCGACGTTTTCGCTTTCAAAGTCGATGTTGAGAAAGGTGCCGATAGAGCCGGTCTTGATGTGCATGACAATGTCGTACTCATCGGTGGTCACCGTAAGCGTATTGCCTTTCTTGATTGCGCTACCATCAAGATAGCTGCCATCTTTTGAAGTGGTATGGCCATCAACATAAATCTGACCATTACGGTTGAAGGCAATCAGTTCGCCATCAACCACCACGCCGAACTCGCTCATGATGGTGGCGCCTTTGGTGCCCCAATTGCCAAACTTGGCGTTCACCTGCACGCCGGCGTCGGACAAGATATTGTAGTATTTGCCATGCTCGCCATGAAGGTCGAATTTGCCGCCGTCGGCGCCGACGAAATGGGGATCGCCCCAAATCTTACCGCCACCGTGCACTTGATGCATGACCTTGTGATATCCGCCATGCGGCAATGGTTCGACAGCGCAGTCATCGAACTGGATTTTTGTGTGGGCATCGAAAATCTGATGCCAATCGCCCTTCCACACAACCATGCCTTGACCATCTTCGGTCGGACCCCATCCATAATCATTGGAATTTCCGACGATCCTATGTGTACTCGCAGTCATCTCACATTACTCCTGTATAATCTGGATACGTTTCCTGAGATTTTCAAACATGCAAAGATTGTGCCAGTTTTTATATGCTTTATTTTCCCATTTTTAGAATTATTACTTACAAGTTTTGATAATTAAGATATTATGTTACTGATTTTTTTCAATGAAATACATATTAAACAGTATTTTTGATAATACCATAGTACCTTTTCCCGATTTTCGACAAATATTTTCCAATAAAAAACCCCAGGCCACACTCAAGTGACCCGGGGTCCTTTGTAACCAATTTGGCGCCGGTTAGGCGGCGATGGCGTCAAGTTCAACCATAGTATCGGTAAACACAATCTGGTCCACATTGTACAACAGGTCAAATTCCTCGCCCTGCCAGATGACATAGCCTTCGCCGTCCAAGGTTTTGCCCCAACCAAATTCATCCGAACTGCCTTCAGCGACAAATACCTGTTCTTGCAGTTCACCCAAATCCATGCCCTCAGGATCGGTTGACGCCAGTTTGTCATCGAATTGCAATTGGGTGCCTTTTTCAAGGATTTGGAACCATTCGCCTTTCCAAACCACGATACCAGTGCCGTCTTCGGTCGGTCCCCAACCGAAATCGCCGGAATTGCCAACTAACTTAAACACCGGGCCATTTTGCGCCTCGGGATCGCCAGCTTCACCGTCTACCGCAACTGTGTCGTTGGCTATAGCCGGCGCATCGTAGAAGCGATTGTGGGTAGTAAACGTGGTGTCGAACAGCCCGTCAACTTCGTAAGATTTGTAGGCTTGCTTGTCACCTTTGGCAGTGATGTTACCGTTCTCATCTTCGATCGCGCCGCCGCCTTGTGCCGTATAGCTTCTATCACCATTGCGGGCTATGCCGTCGCCATCGGCGGTTTGACCCCAAAGACCGTGCGGCAGGATGCCGTCGGCCGCTGCATTGTCGCTGGCGAAGTCGATATTGAGATAATTGCCGTTTTTATGCTGCGCGACTTTGAGCGCGATCGAGTATTCTTCAGTCTCGACCTGCACCCTAAGGCCATTCTTAGTCACGGCACCGTCAAGATAGCTGCCGTTTGCGGTTACCGCCTCGCCGTCGATCGTCAGTTTGCCGCTACGGTCGAACGCGATCGTGTGACCATCGGCGACAATACCGATCTTATTCATGATTGTAGCGGTCTTGGAATTCCAGTTTGCGAACTGCGAATTTACCTGTATGCCGGCGTCGGAAAGGATGTTGTAAACCTTGCCGTGCTCACCATGGACATCATATTTGCCACCGTCAGCGCCGACGAAATGCGGGTCGCCCCAGATTTTGCCATCGAATTCAATCGGATTAGGCGTAAATTCGCACACTCCGCATTCGGCAAGTGTGCCAATGCCGTCATTGAACTGGAGTTTGGTGTCAGATGGGTAGATTTGGTGCCAGTCGCCTTTCCAGACAACCATGTCCTTGCCATCCAAAGTCTGACCCCAACCATAGTCACTGGAGTTTCCGTTAATTTTGATTGTGTTACCGCTCATTGGTTTCTTCCTCGTGTGCCGCGTTGAAAAGATAGTGGTTGATGGACCACACTCTGCAAGCACCGTGCCAGTTCATTTCCGGGGTATTTTTCCCGAATTGGAACAACCTCGCGTTAGAACATGTAGCGAACCGAATTACTGGCCGCTGACGATGCCATTTTGGCACAATATGGCAGCGCTGAAGCTTAATTGGCACAGGGATTGAAGTGGCACATCGCCGGGTCATTTATGGATGTTGGCGCATGGTGTGCCTGGTTGAACTAGTTTTTATCCTGTTTCGCCGCTTGCGCTGTAAACTCGGCGCGGATACGAGCGCCATCAGCGTCTTTCATCGGAACCGGGCCGAAATTTTGCGGCGCATCAGCGATTACAGCACCCGGCGCCAACAGCTCAATCAGACCATTTTCGGTTTGCACCGATATCAATCGGTGTTGCGGGTGAGCGATAAGGTCGTCGGGTTCGCTCAGCCGGCCGTAGGCGATGCCGGCGTCTTTCAGTAAATGTAAAACATCGTTGCGGTCTAACTTAGCGGTCACTTCGCTAATTTTGGCATCAACCGCCTGGCGGTTTTTCACCCGCTCTGAATTAGTTGCAAACCCGGTCGCGGTTGCGAGGCCGGGGTCACCAAGAACATCGGTGCAAAGCCGCGCCCACTCGCGCTGGTTTTGGATCGCCAGCAATATCTTTGCGCCGTCGCGGCAGGCAAACACCCCATATGGAGCGATGCTCGGATGGTGCAGCCCCATACGTACCGGCTTAACCCCGCCATAACGGTATTGCAGATAGGGGACGTTCATCCAATCCGACATCACGTGGAACAGGGATATTTCGATGGCGCGGCCCCGGCCGGTCTTTTGACGGCCAATCAGCGCCCGCAAAATCGACTGATAGGCGGTCATGCCAGCGGCGATATCGCATACCGAAATCCCCACCCGGGCCGGCACCTCCTCGGTGCCATTGATTGCGCTAAGGCCACTTTCCGCCTGGACCAAAAGGTCATAGGCCTTTTGCCCGCTGGCGGGACCGCTCGACCCGTAGCCGGAAATCGAGCACGCGATCAAACCTGGGTTGCCAGCGCGTAGATCATCGATGCCAAGGCCAAATTTTTCGATCGTGCCCGGCGCCAGGTTCTGGAGAAACACGTCGGCTTTTCCCAATATGGACCGCATCAACGCCACATCTTCCTTATCCTTCAGATCAAGGCAGATCGATTGCTTGCCGCGGTTGAGCCATACGAAATAGGCGCTGAGCCCGTTCGCCAGGCTGTCATAGTCGCGTGCGAAATCGCCCTCAGGGCGTTCAACCTTGATGACCCTGGCGCCAGCATCGGCCAGCATGCAAGACGCATAGGGCGCTGCGACCGCATGCTCAAGCGAAACCACTAGGACCGAATCAAGATCAGACAATTACGTCATCCCGCGCTGTTTCACGATGTGAGCCGTCAACCATTTGCCTGGCACGGTTTTGTCTTAGCCATCGGTCCCGGCGCCGCTTTGGGTTGCGTTTGGTACGAATAATTGCTCGCCGTTAATACTATAGGCGCCAATCATTTGTTGTGTCTTCGCCGCGGTCAGCCAATCTTCCAGGCGCGCGGCCAATTCGAATTCGACGTGGGGGTGGCGTGCCGGGTTAACCGGCAAGAATGCATATTGATTGTAAAGCGCCGGATCGCCTTCGAACACGATCAAAAGATCACCCTTGTTGACGAAATTCAGCCAACTGGCACGGTCGGCCAACACATAAGCATTCATGCCGCTGGCGATGTTGAGGGTGGCGCCCATGCCGGCGCCGGCGGCGCGATACCAATTGGCGTTGCCTTCAGTTACGTCAATACCGACCGCCTGCCATAACACCAGTTCGCGACGATGGGTGCCGCTATCGTCGCCTCGGCTGACAAACGCGGCGCCAAATTCAGCGATATTCCTAAGCGCCTCGGTGAGGCTTTGCGTCGCATCGATACTGGCCGGGTTGGCGGCCGGACCGACAATTACAAAATCATTGTACATGATCTCGCGCCGATGAGTCCCGTGGCCGGAAGCTACGAACGCTTCTTCTGCGGCGCGCGAATGCACCAAAACCGCATCCACATCACCGGCGCTGCCAAGCCTTAGTGCCTGACCCGTGCCAACCACCAGTAGGCGCACTTCGAAACCGAGATCAGCACGGATCGCGGGCAACAAGATATCGGACAGTCCGGAATTGTGGAACGAAGTGGTGACCGCCACACGCAGGTCGCCGGCATGCACTGGCACTACATCTATCACAGCAACCAACCCGGCTGCGGCGGCGATCAAGATGGGATTCACTCTACGATATCTCCGTTTATGAAAGCGGTCGCCTCATCGCTTTGCGGATGGTTGAAAAACCGTTCCACGTCAGCGCGCTCATGTACATGGCCACGATACAAAAATACCACTTCGTCCGCCAAACGTTTCGCCTGGCCAATATTGTGGGTCGCCATCATGATCCGGGTACCGGCAGCACTCGCAGCCATCAATATCGCTTCAATTTCGCGCATCGAGCGGCCGTCCAGATTGGCGGTTGGCTCATCCAGGAACAAAATGTCCGGCTCGCGGATCAGTGCCCGCGCCAGCGCAAGTTTTTGCTTCTCGCCGGTCGACAGCACCACGGCCTGGCGCCCGGCCAAATCCGCAATGCCGACCCGCGCGGCCCATTCGGCCGCAAGTTCGCGCGCCCGGCGCCGGTTATCACCGCGCAAAAACAAAGGAAAGGCGATATTGTCGAGCACGTTGCGGCGAAGCACCACCGGGGTCTGGAACACGAACGCCTGGCGCGGCACCGCGTGCTCAATCGGCATGCCCCAATTAATCTCGCCTTTGCTCAATCGTGCCAGCCCGTGCAGCATGCGCAGCAAGGTGGTCTTGCCGGCGCCATTTGGCCCCATGACAACGGTCAGGCCGGTACCGTCCAGGTCCAAATCAACCGGACCGATAATATCGACGCCACGAATTCTTACACAGGCGCCCCGCACGCGAAGCGGTAACAAGGCCGCTACCATTGTCCGCCACGCTCCGTTTTCGAGATCATATGCACCGCGAGATTGATGGTAATCGCAATGCCGATCAATATAAAACCCAATCCCAACGCCAAAGCAAAGTTCCCCTTGCTGGTCTCCAGTGCGATTGCGGTGGTCAGAACCCGGCTAACATGGTCAATATTACCGCCAACAATCATGATCGCTCCGACTTCGCCGATGGCGCGCCCAAACCCGGCTAACGCAGCGGTCAACAGACCGCGCCTGGTATCGATAATCAATGTCGACATGCGCTGAAACCGGGTGGTGTTCAGCGAGATCAGAAGGTCGTGATATTCGGCCCATAAGTCGCGGATCGACTGGTGTGCGATCGAAGCCACCAAAGGCGTGACGATGATAAATTGGGCGATGATCATCGCGGTCGGGGTATACAGCAAATCGAGCGCGCCAAAAGGGCCAGAACGCGACAGCATAATGTAGACGGTTAGGCCAACCACCACCGGCGGCAGGCCCATCAAAGCGTTGAGAACCGCAATCACCAACCGGCGAAAGCGAAACCGGCGCACAGCCAGCCAGGCACCAAGCGGCATGCCGACCAAACAGGCCAAAACAACTGCCGTGAGCGTAACCTGGAGCGATCTGAAGGTGATTTCAACTAAGTCGGAATCAAGTGAGACGATCAGCCAAAAGGCTGCGACCAATCCCCACCAGATGTCCTGCATGCCGCCTCCAATAATTTTAGAACTAGGGCCAATGGGATCATACCCGCGCCACAACCATAATTGTCAACAGGCCCTAATACCAAGTCTCTATGGACTTCAAGATCCGCCATGGGCGATGAACGGACCATTGCGATAGCCCGGTTTGCCATAGCGAAACGGCTCGCCGGCCGGATGTGTTACCCGGCCGCCAGCAGCGCATAGAATAGCGTCTCCGGCAGCTGTGTCCCACTCCATGGTCGGACCGAACCGTGGATAAAGATCTGCTTCACCGGCCGCCAGCAAGCAGAATTTCAAGGAAGAGCCGATCGAAACGGTTTCGCACACATGGTTTTCGGCCAGCCATTGGTCGGTTTGCGGGTCGCGATGGGATCGGCTGGCAACCGCGACCGGACCCTGCTGGGGAACCGGGCGGACATGAATGGCGCGCCGTTGTCCGTTGTCGACCTCGCTCGCGCCGGTGCCGGCGCAGCCGGAAAATAGACGGCCTAACGCCGGGGCATATACGATCCCGATAATTGCAACACCGGTTTCTACCAGTGCTATGTTGACGGTAAATGCACCATGCCGGTCATTGCGCAGGAATTCTTTGGTGCCATCCAGTGGGTCAACCAGGAAAAATCGGTCAGGCGGCGCCATTTCATGGCTAAGGGCATTTTCTTCAGAAACAATGGCGATATCTGCGGCAACCTGGCCAAGCGCCGCCAGGAGAATTTTCTCAGCCGCGTGATCGGCTTCGGTAACCGGCGAGCCGTCGGTTTTTGCCGCCGCGTCTACATTACCGTGCAGGCGCATGATCGCAGCGCCGGCGTCACGCGCGGCTTTTTCCAGCGGATCGATCAGATCGGTATAGTCCATGCACCATTACCAGTTTAGCGTAGCGTGAATTCAGACTGGATCAGTTCTGGCGGACAGATATTCAAAAATCTGCTCGGCAAGCAGTTCCGGGTCCTGGTTCGCGGTCGACAAAGTAATTTCCGGGTTCTCGGGACGCTCATAGACCGAATCGATGCCGGTGAAGTTCTTCAATTTTCCGGCCCGCGCCTTTTCATACAGCCCCTTGGGATCGCGCGCCTCGCAAACCTCAAGTGGCGTATCGACATAAATTTCGACAAATTCACTATCCTCCAGTAGGTCGCGCGCCATGCGCCGCTCTGAACGGAACGGTGAAATAAACGACACCAGCACGATCAATCCGGCATCGACCATCAGT
Organism: Rhizobiaceae bacterium; assembly: GCA_965248715.1. Lineage (GTDB taxonomy): Bacteria > Pseudomonadota > Alphaproteobacteria > Rhizobiales > Rhizobiaceae > CBDFKB01. The sequence goes on along the minus strand of CBDFKB010000008.1, from coordinate 929,230 downwards.
CGCGATATTTCGGCGACACGGCGGATGTTCTCGACCCGGTCCTGATCGGTAAATCCGAGATCCTTATTCAGCCCATGGCGAATATTGTCGCCGTCGAGCAGATAGGTGCGCCGACCCATGGCGTGCAGCTTTTGTTCCAACCGGTCGGCAATGGTCGACTTGCCGGACCCCGAAAGACCGGTAAACCACAATACAAGCGGCTGCTGGGCGTTAGTACGTGCCCGCGCCTGTTTGTCGATCTTCATATTGTGCCACCCGATATTGGTAGCACGGCGTAGCGCGAATTCGATCATCCCGGCGCCAACGGTGGCGTTGGTAAAGCGGTCGATCAGCACGAATGAACCGGTTTGCCGGGATTTGCCATAGGTATCGAACACCAGCGGGCGATCGAGCGCCAGCTTGCAATATCCGACCTCGTTGATTTCCAAGGTCTTGGTGGCGAGATGTTCGAACGAATTGACATCAATGCGGTGAACCAGGTCGGTGATCCGCACCGTGGAAGACGCGCAGGCAATGCGGATGCGGTATTCGCGCTCCGGCAACATCGCTTCGGCATCCATCCAAACGATATGCGCGGCAAACTGGTCGGCAACTGCGGGCGGGTCTTTGGGATCTGCTAATGTGTCGCCCCGGCTGATATCGATTTCATCTTCCAACACTATGGTGACCGACTGACCCTTGATCCCGGTGGTCAGCGGACCGGCCGGTCCATACACCGAGCGAACACGGGTCTTGCGGCCGGAAAGGCAGGCCAAAACCGGGTCGCCAGGCCTAATTGCACCGGCGCTGATGGTTCCAGAAAATCCCCTAAAATCAGGCGTCGGGCGATTGGTCCACTGCACCGGAAAGCGGAAAACGCCGGTCTGCTCAGGTTCCGCCGCCGCCGCATCTTCCATCACGCTCAACATCGGCGCGCCGCGATACCAATCCATCCGGGTACTGGCGACCACCACATTGTCACCGTCCCGCGCCGACATCGGAACAAATTCAATGGCGTTTAGATGAAGTTCTCCGGCAAGCGCCCGGTAATCGTCAACAATCGCGTCGTAAACTTGCTGGTCGAAATCGACTAGATCCATTTTGTTGATCGCCACCACCACCTGGCGGATGCCGAGCAAAGAAAGAATGAGGCTGTGGCGGCGGGTTTGCGGCAACACTGCGCGGGTCGCATCGATCAACACGATTGCCAGTTCCGCAGTTGAAGCCCCGGTCGCCATGTTGCGGGTATATTGCTCGTGGCCGGGCACGTCGGCAGCGATGAATTTGCAGCGCTCGGTCTCGAAATAGCGGTAGGCGACGTCGATGGTGATGCCTTGCTCACGCTCAGCCTGTAAGCCATCGATCAGCAGCGCCAGATCAATATCGGCACCCTGGGTGCCATATTTGCGGCTTTCGTTTTGCGCCGCAGAGACCTGGTCGTCCAGGGCCGATTTGGTATCGTACAGCATGCGGCCCAAAAGGGTTGATTTACCGTCATCAACCGAACCGCAGAAAAGAACCCGCAACTGGTTCTTTTGCTCACGCGCCTTGAGAAACTCGGCGAATTGACCAGTGGCGTTCGGCATCAAAAATACCCGTCCTGTTTTTTCTTTTCCATCGAACCAATCTGATCATGGTCGATAGCGCGGCCCTGGCGTTCCGATAATTGCGAATGAAGCAATTCCATAATGATCTCGGCAACCGTCACCGCAGAACTTTCCATTGCACCGGTCAGCGGATAACAACCAAGAGTGCGGAACCTCACCTTGCGGGTTTCCAGGCGTTCGCCAGGCGCAAGTTGCATGCGCTTGTCGTCGGCAACGATCAACATCCCGTCGCGCTCGACCACCGGACGCTCGGCGGCGAAATAGAGCGGGACAATAGGGATATCCTCGCGATGAATATAGAGCCAAACATCTAATTCGGTCCAATTCGACAACGGGAACACGCGCACGCTCTCACCTGGTGCGACCGCGGTATTAAACAAGTTCCACAATTCCGGACGTTGGTTTTTCGGGTCCCAGCGGTGGGTCGCTGAACGGAAGGAAAATATCCGCTCCTTGGCACGGGATTTTTCCTCGTCGCGCCGCGCGCCGCCGATCGCGGCATTGAATTTATATTTCGTTAGCGCCTGTTTCAGCGCTTCGGTCTTCATGACCTCCGTGTGCAGATTAGAGCCGTGCGAAAACGGGCCGATGCCGCGATCCACTCCATCCTGGTTGACATGCACAATCAATTCGAGGCCGAGTTCAGCCGCCATACGGTCGCGAAATTCAATCATTTCGTGGAATTTCCAGGTGGTGTCGATGTGCATGATCGGAAACGGCGGTTTGCCGGGGTAAAATGCTTTCATGGCCAGGTGCAAAAGCACCGCCGAATCCTTGCCGATCGAATATAGCAACACCGGGTTGTCGAACCCAGCCGCAACCTCCCGCAAAATATAGATTGCCTCGGATTCCAGCCGGTCGAGATGGCCAAGCCGGTGGATTTGAGCTTTAAGTGTCGAAACCATCAAACATCAATCTTTGAACGGATTACTCTGCATAGTGCGGTAGGCAGATTTCACTTCTTCTTCGACCCGGTCGGCTGGCCGCAAAAATGGATTGCCGAGCACGGCTGTGGGGCGGAACCGTCAAAGCAGCGCGGGTTTTCATGCCACAGCCCGGCGATACCGCCTTACATTGTCACAGGCGACCGCCGGCGCCGGTGCGAATGGCTGCGATATTGGCGCGGTAGCTGTCGACATTGCCGCCGTTGAAAATCGCCGAACCTGCGACCAGCACATCGGCGCCGGCGGCTACCACCAGCGGCGCGGTTTTTGGCGTAACGCCGCCGTCGATTTCCAGCAAGATCGGCCGCTCGCCGATCATCGCTTTGACCCGCTTAGTCTTTTCCACCACCGAATGCAGGAATGATTGGCCACCAAAGCCAGGATTGACGCTCATCAACAAGATCAAGTCGAGGCGATCGAGCACATATTCGATCACGCTATGGGGGGTCGAGGGGTTGAGCGAAACCCCGGCTTTCTTGCCAAGATCGCGGATTACCTGCAGCGAACGATCAAGATGGGTGGTAGCTTCAGCATGAACCGTAATGATGTCGCAACCGACATCGGCAAATGCCTGCAAATAGGGATCGCACGGTTCGATCATCAAATGGCAGTCAAATACCCGCTCGGTGCGGCCGCGTACCGCCTTGATCACCGGTGGGCCGAAGGTGATGTTGGGCACAAAATGACCGTCCATGACATCAAGGTGGATCCAGTCGGCGCCAGCATCGATCACCTGCTCGATTTCCTCGCCAAGGCGCGAAAAATCCGCAGACAGAACCGAAGGTGCGATCAAGACGTCACCCATCTGGAGACCCTTGTTTTTGGTTTCACGGCCAAGACCGGCGCTGCATACCAAGCGATCATCTAAAACACCACCGGCTGTATCGCGGTTTTGCGCCAGATTGCAACCGGCGTGCACGATTCGAACCGCAATCGCAACTTGCGGTCTCGGCGCAATCGGTGACCGCAACGCCGTTGACCCGGCCGCGACAACCGATAGTGTGCACCGCACAAAGTTGGCGGGGAAGTCCATTGCGCACACAAGTAGCCATCATCGGATCGGGTCCGGCTGGATTGATGCTCGGCCAATTGCTGACCAATACCGGCATCGACAATGTGATCGTCGAGCGGGTATGCGGTGATTATGTGCTCGGCCGGGTCAGGGCCGGGGTGCTCGAGCAGGGTTCCGTGTCGATGCTTAGCCAGGCCGGCGTCGGCAACGGGGTTACCCAACACGGGCTGGTGCATGGCGGCATATCCGTGGCGTTCGACGGGCTCAGCCACCGCATCGACCTTGCCGGATTGACCGGTGGCAAGACCGTGATGGTGTATGGCCAGACCGAAATTACCCGCGATTTGATGGCGGCGCGGGCCAAAAGCGGCGCGGCGACGTTCTACCAGGCGGACGATGTCCGTCCGCTCGAATTCGCTGGCACCAGCCCGGCGCTGGAATTCACCCATGACGGCAAAAGCCAACGTATCGATTGTGAATTTATCGCCGGTTGCGACGGATTTCACGGTGTCAGCCGGGCCAGTGTCCCGCAAGCCGCGATCGACATTTATGAACGGGTTTATCCGTTTGGCTGGCTCGGCCTGTTGGCCGAAGTGCCGCCGGTCGAAGGCGAACTAATTTACGCCAATCACCCGCGCGGCTTCGCACTCTGTTCCATGCGCTCGAAAACCCGCAGCCGTTATTATGTGCAATGTTCGCTCGATGAAAAGGTCGAACAATGGTCGGACGATGCATTTTGGGACGAATTGCGCCGCCGTCTGCCGACCAAGATTGCCGAAGCGGTCACCACCGGGCCATCCTTTGAAAAATCGATTGCGCCGCTTCGGTCCTTCGTTGCCGAGCCGATGCGCTTCGGCCGGCTTTTCCTGTGCGGTGATGCCGCCCACATCGTGCCGCCGACCGGGGCCAAGGGCCTCAATCTGGCGCTCAGCGACGTGCATTATCTGTACGAGGGCCTGGCAAGCCATTTCACCGACAACGACCCTGCCCTGCTTGACGCCTATTCCGCGCGGGCGCTGTCGCGGGTGTGGAAAGCGGTCAGGTTTTCCTGGTGGATGACGTCAATGATGCACCGGTTTCCACAAACCGATGCCTTCGGCCAAAAAATCCAGGAAGCCGAACTGGACTATCTTTGCAGTTCAACTGCCGCCTCGTCCGCGCTTGCGGAAAACTATGTCGGCCTGCCCTATTGACCATCCACCGGTTTGCCGCCTTTTGTTGATTTTATACCAAGGGAAATTAATATTGACGTGATTGACAGTAGCGATTTTGTCTACTGGTGAGGCGCGGACTGCGCCGCAATACCGTCCCTTGGGCGGACCCACCATAAGCGGGTCGGGGCAGAGTCAGCGGGCAAAATCGCGCGGCCGGATAGTACCGCATTTTCAACCCATTGCCGCATTTTCAGGTAACGCAAATCGGCCCACTAAAGGCGCTTTTTCGCCCGATTTCGGGCACCGAAAAGCACCCTGTGCTTGGGTTTTAAACCGGTGATTATCGCAAAACCACGGTGCTGGTTTTTGCCCATACATTTCCAACGTTGTTGTAGAGCTTGTCCGATACTTGGGTAATCCCTTGGGGCATCGCGCTCCGCTTTACTTCTTGCCGGACGGTCCGATTTGCATCCATCAATCAAGTCATACCAAGGAAAGTTAATATTGACCCATATGATGGGTCAATATTAACTTTCCTTGGTATCAATATTAACTTCTCTTGGTATTACCTCAAACACGGCTGAAACGTTTGGTTTGACCGAAACGAAAAATGCGATGAATCAGCAGTCCGATAATCTGCGTGGCGCACTGTTCATGATGGCTGGCATGGCCGGATTGGTGCTCAACGATACGATGATGAAACTGGTTTCAAGCGATCTCAACCTGTATCAAACAATATTTGTGCGAGGCGTTTTTGTCTGCGGGCTGTTTGCCGCCATTTCTTGGCACCAAGGCATTCTTGGCAAGTTGCGATACTATCTTAGCACCTTGATCGCGTTGCGATTGTTGGGCGAAATCGGCGCGACAATTTGTTTCCTGATCGCGCTGTTTAACATGCCAATAGCCAATGCCACCGCAATCCTGCAAGTGTCGCCGCTTACTATTACCCTTGCCTCGGTGTGGTTCCTTAGCGCCAGCGTCGGCTGGCGGCGCTATTTGGCGATTGCCATCGGCATGATCGGCGTTTTGGTCATCATTCGGCCAGGCGCGGAAGGATTTAGCTCCTATTCGCTATTGGCACTGGCGGCGGTGGGTTTTGTAACCTTGCGCGATGTCGTAACCCGGCAACTGCCGACTAAGGTGCCGTCGGTATTGGTAGCGCTGGCGACATCGATAGGCATGATGCTAGTCGGGGCGTTCGGATCGTTGGCCAGTCAATGGCAACCGGTCACCACCACCCATGTGGCGATGCTGGGATTGGCCGGAATATTTTTGTTCGCCGGCTATTTGTTCAGCATTATGACCATGCGGGTCGGAGACGTCAGTTTTGTGACGCCATTTCGCTACTTTGCCCTGGTTTGGGCAATCATTATCGGCATTGCCGTTTTCGGCGAATTACCCGACTTTTGGACCATCATCGGCAGCGCAATCGTCGTTATTACCGGAGTTTATTCGTTCATGCGCGAACGCCGTGCCGAGCGCGAAGCTGCAGCCGAGCAGTAAATTACTCTACTCGGCCGCTTCGAGATATTCCTCGATCGGCGGGCATGAGCAAACCAAATTGCGGTCGCCAAACACATTGTCGATGCGGCCGACCGGTGGCCAATATTTGTCGGCGCGAATATAGGCGAGCGGGAAAAATGCTTGCTGGCGGGTATAAGGCCGATCCCAGTCTTCCAGCAGCAATTCATGGGTGTGCGGCGCCATCCGCAACAAATTAACTTCGCGGTCGGCAGCGCCGCAACGCACCTGGTTGATCTCGCCGGCGATTGCGGTCATGGCGTCGCAGAAACGGTCGATCTCTTGTTTTGATTCCGATTCGGTCGGCTCGATCATCATGGTTTCCGGCACCGGAAACGACATGGTTGGCGCGTGGAAACCATAGTCAATCAGTCGCTTGGCCACATCCTCGACGGTAATTCCGCAAGTTTCCTTTAGATCGCGCATGTCGACAATGCATTCATGGGCCACATAGCCGTTAGGCCCAGTATAAAGGATCGGGAAATGGTCCTTCAGCCGCTTGGCGATATAGTTGGCGTTGAGGATCGCGATCTCGGTCGCCCTGGTCATCCCTTCAGAACCCATCATCGCGATATAGGCCCATGAGATCGGCAATATCGATGCCGAACCCCAAGGAGCTGCTGCGACCTGGCCAATGGTACGGTCATTGCCAGCGGCCGGGTTAACGCCGGCGACAATATTATGACCAGGCAGGAATTTGGCCAAATGAGCCCGTACACCAATCGGCCCAACACCGGGCCCGCCACCGCCATGGGGAATGCAAAACGTCTTGTGCAAATTCATATGGCACACATCGGCACCGATTTCAGCCGGCCGCACAATGCCGACCAACGCGTTGAGGTTGGCGCCGTCGAGGTAGACCTGGCCGCCATTGTCATGCACGATCTGGCAGATTTCGACGATCGCCTCCTCGAACACCCCATGGGTCGAGGGATAGGTGATCATCAACGCCGCCAGATTGTCGGCATGGGTGGCCGCCTTGGCGCGCATATCTTCCACATCGACATTGCCGCGATCATCGCAATCGACCACCACCACCCGCATTCCGGCCATCGCCGCCGAAGCCGGGTTGGTGCCGTGCGCCGAGCGCGGGATCAAACACACGTCGCGGCCATCGTCGCCACGCGAGCGGTGCCAGGATTTGATCGTCAACAGCCCGGCATATTCGCCCTGGCTGCCGGCATTGGGCTGCAAAGACACGGCGTCAAATCCGGTGATTTCGCACAGCATCGCTTCCAATTCATCGAACAATTGCTGGTAGCCCTGCACCTGCTCCGATGGCGCGAACGGATGCATATTGGAAAATTCCGGAAAAGTGATCGGGATCATTTCGGTGGTGCCGTTTAATTTCATGGTGCACGACCCAAGCGGGATCATCGAACGATCGAGCGCGATGTCTTTGGCCTGTAGATGACGCAGATAGCGCAGCAGCTCGGTTTCGCTGTGATAGCTGTTGAACACCGGATGGGTCATGAATGGGGTGGAGCGCAGCAGCGCTTTCGGGATGCATTCTTTGACTTCAGCGTCGAAGGCTTCGAGATCAACCTTTTCGCGACTTGAACGTGCAAAACATGCCAACAGCCGCTCTACTTCCGAGCGCCTGGTGGTTTCATCGACCGAAATACCGAGATGGTCGCCGTCCACCAAACGCACATTGATGCGCTTTTCCAATGCCTTGCCCATGATCGCGCGGGCCCGGCCCGGTACATGCACGGTAATCGTGTCGAAAAACCCGGTGGTTTTGACCCCATAGCCGAGACTAGCGATCGCATGGGCGCAAATTTGCGCGTAGCGGTGGGCGCGCCGGGCAATTTTCAAGATGCCGTCGGGCCCGTGATAAACCCCGTACATGCCGGCAATCACCGCCAGCAGTACCTGAGCCGTGCAAATGTTGCTGGTCGCCTTTTCGCGGCGGATATGCTGTTCGCGGGTCTGGAGCGCCATTCTAAGTGCGCGGCGACCCGAAGTGTCGAGCGACGAACCAATGATGCGGCCGGGGATCGAGCGTTTGTAATCATTGCGGGTGGCGAAAAATGCCGCATGCGGTCCGCCAAAACCCATTGGCACGCCAAAGCGCTGGGAAGACCCGACCGCGATGTCGGCACCAAGTTCACCTGGCGGCACCAACATCGCCAGCGCCAACAGATCGGTTGCTATAATGGTAAGCGCACCGGCCGATTTCAATCTGGCCGCAATCGCACGAAAATCGCGAATTTCGCCGCTGGAACCTGGATAGGAAAGAACGGCGGCAAATACGTCGTCTGGCACCAGTTCGGTTTCCGGATCACCGACGATCACCTGATAACCGAATGTGGCGGCGCGGGTCTCAACCACGGCGATGGTTTGCGGATGGGTGTCTTGGTCGACGAAAAAGGCTTGGGCCTTGGATTTCGATACCCGGTGCGCCATCGCCATCGCTTCGGCGACCGCAGTGCCCTCGTCGAGCAACGACGCATTGGCCAGATCAAGCCCGGTAAAATCGCAGATCATCTGTTGGAAGTTCAACAATGCTTCCAACCGTCCCTGACTGACCTCGGCCTGATAGGGCGTATAGGCAGTATACCAGCCCGGGCTTTCCAACAGTCGACGCAGCACCACCTTGGGCATGATGCTGCCGTAATAGCCCATGCCAATCATCGAAGTGAAAACCTGGTTGCGAGCCGCAGTCTTTCTGAGATCTGACAAGGCGTTGCGTTCGCTGAGCGCTTCGGGAAGCCTTAATTCGGTCTGGGTGCGAATGCCGGCCGGCACAATCTTGGCAATCAAATCGTCGAGGGATTTTGCGCCGACTTCGCCAAGCATTTGTCCAATATCGTTTTCGCGTGGTCCGATATGGCGTGGCACAAAATCGGCCCCAGATTGCAGGTCAGTCAGTCGCAGGGCATCTTTTGGCATCGCGTAGGCTCCCGTCAGATCTGAACTTATCTTGGTAGGTTGGTCAGGCGGTGTGGCTGGCGTAGGCGTCCGCGTCCATCAAACCTTCCAGTTCGGAAAGGTTGGCCAACTTTACCTTAAACAACCACCCGGCGCCTTCCGGATCTTGATTGACCTTGGCCGGTTCATCATCCAACGCGGTGTTAACTTCGGTTACTTCGCCGGTGACCGGGGCATAAACGTCGCTTGCCGCTTTGACCGATTCGACCACAGCCGCGTCGCCGCCCTTTTCAATACCAGCACCGACCGCCGGCAATTCGACATAGACCAGATCGCCCAATTGTTCCTGGGCATAATTAGTAATGCCGATGGTTGCCACATCGCCGTCAAGGCTGATCCACTCATGGTCTTCGGTGTATTTGACGCTCATGCTTGTCTCCTAGAGATATTTTCTAACGCTTGTAGCCATGCGGCGTAAACGGCAGCGCGGCAACCGAAGCCGGCAATTGCCGGCCTCTTACCATCAATTGCAGTTTAGTGCCGACTTTGGTGTGCGCGGGCGTGACATAGCCCATCGCCACCGGCCCGGCGACGGTGGGACCAAACCCACCCGAAGTAATGGTACCGATGGTTTCGCCCGATGCCGAAATGATTTCGGTCCCCTCGCGGGCAGGTGCGCGGCCGTTTGGTTGGATGCCGACCCGTTTGCGCACCGGCCCGTTCGCCAGTTCGCTTTGAAACCGTTCGAAAGCTGGAAACCCACCTTCGGCACGCCGGCGTTTCGATACCGACCATGTCAGGCCAGCCTCGATCACCGAGGTAGTTTCGTCGATGTCGTTGCCGTAAAGGCACAAGCCTGCTTCAAGCCGCAGTGAATCGCGCGCACCAAGACCGATCGGTGCAATTTCATCTTCCGCCAGCAATGCCTGGACAAAATCCGACGCCACATCGCATGGAACCGAAATTTCATACCCGTCCTCGCCGGTATAGCCGGAGCGCGAGACATAGAGGTCGGTGCCACGCCAATGAAACCGGTTGCCAGTCATAAAGGACATCGCGTCGGCGCCGTTCGCATGTTGATTTAGTATTTGCGCTGCCTTGGGGCCTTGTAGCGCCACCAATGCCCAATCATCGCACGGCACCAGCTCGGCACGGTTGCCAAGGCGCTCGCGCAGATGGGCGTAGTCCACATCCTTGCGCGATGCGTTGACCACCAAATAGAGCCAACCTTCCATTTCCTTGAGCGCCGGACGCGATACCATCAAATCGTCGATGATGCCGCCATCGTCATTGAGGAACTGGGTATAGCGTATCTGACCGCGCTCAAGGGCGGCGATATCACCGGGCACTAGCGCTTCTAGCGCGGCTGATGCAGTCGCGTGGTCGTTGGCTTTGACCCAGGCCTGGCCCATGTGGGAAACGTCGAACAGGCCCGCCGCTGATCGGGTGTGATTATGCTCAGCGACGATGCCATCGCTATATTGCACCGGCATTTCGTAGCCGGCGAACGGCACCATTCGTGCGCCATAGGCAACATGGACGTCATAAAGGGCGGTTTTTGCTAGCGCGGTCGTGGTTGGATCATTCGTCAAGCCAATCTCCCTGCTCACGGACAGACATTCCCCCCGAGGCGTTGGCTGGGAGGTTCGCCCCCTCTGTCCGGAACCTGAGAGAATTCGCCTTTCGCTGGGAAAGGCTTGCCCCCTTCGGTGAACGGTTTGCCGTTGCTCTCCAGAGTTGTGTTTTGCCCTGCGGTCCTGTTGCCTGAGAGTTTCCGGGGCGGTTGCTCCTTCGGCGCCGGACTTTGTCCGAACTCTCCCGCATAGCGGAGACAAAATTGCGGCGGCTGGGATCGATTGTCAACCACGTGGCTTCCACTAATGGATCAAAATGGCTTTGTGCGGGTTGCCGGCTCGCTTTGAATGGTCTCGGATGGGCTTTTTTGTGCCCAATCCAGCCCGTGACTAATTTTCACCGATCTCAAACTGAATGGATCAATTTTTCGCCAAGTCCCAGTTCATACACAGTCTGTCAACGGATCTACTGCGGATTGCCATTTGACATTTTTGCAGCATTGACCGCAAACTGCGGTATGCGCCTACATTTACCCAGGATTGAGCGGAGCGATCTTCTCAAACCGGTTGGTATTGCAGTGGCGTGCGAATAAAATCCAGGGAGGAATTCATGAGTAATTCGAAGGGCACAGACAAATCAGCGCCGACCCGGCTACACGGCCGTCGCGAATTCTTAAAGACGTCGGCGATCTTGGGCGGTGCGGCAGCAGCCGGATTAGCGGCTCCGTCGATTGCCACTGCAGCTAGCCATACGATTAGCTGGAATATCCAAACCTCTTGGCCTGGTGGCATCGGCCTGCAAATCTTCAAGGACTGGTGCAATTCGATTAAGGAAAAGACCGGCGGACAGCTCGAGTTCGTACCGTTCGGCGCCAAGGATGTGGTTGGCGATTTCCAATTGTTCGATGCGGTGAAAAACGGCGTGCTGCAGGCGATGAACCCGTTCACGCTGTATTGGGCCGGGCGTATACCAGCTTCGGTATTTTTGAGTTCCTACCCGATGGGATTGCGCAATCCCCATGAATGGGACGTGTTTTATTATGGCCTCGGCGGTCTGGAAATTGCCCGTGAAATCTTCGCCCGCGAAGGCATGTACTATGTTGGCCCGATCCACCATGGTCCGAACATCATCCACTCCAAGGTGCCGATCCGCTCGGTCGACGATTTCCGCGATCGCAAGATGCGGTTGCCGGGCGGCATGGTGGCCGAAGTTTTCCAGGAGCTTGGCGCCAAAACTACCTTGCTGCCAGGTTCGGAAATTTTCCCGGCACTGGAAAAGGGCACCATTGACGTAGCCGACTATGTTGGACCGGCGATCAATCTGGCGCTCGGCTTTGACCAGGTGACAGACTATATTTCCATGGGACCGCCAGGCTTCATGTCAGTTTACCAACCGGTCGATTTGATGGATCTGACCGTGGGCATGGATGTGTGGAATGCGCTACCGGCGGAAATGCAGCGATTTGTCGAATCTGAAGTTCATGTCTATTCGGATATGCACCACGCCAAGATCCAAAAAGCCGACCAGGACGCCTGGAAGAAATTCGAGGAATCTGGCACGGAAATCACCCGGCTGAGCCAGGACGACGTGGAAGTGATCACAGAAATCGCGGTGCCACGCTGGTATGCATGGGCAAACAAGGATGCGGACGCCGCGCGGGTGTTCAAGATCCAACTCGAATATATGAAGTCGGGTTCACTTGGATACGTCACGCCGGACATGATCGAAGGCCAAGAGCTTAAATTCTAGGTCCCGATACCATTTGAGCCCGGCCCGCGTGGTCGGGCTCGATTTTCATCCAAGTTGATTTTCCAAATAGCTGGGGCATCGCGTTGCCGAGTGTCGAATTCGTCCTACCGCACTGGCTTTATTGGGCCGGTCTGGTCATCTTTCCGCTGGTCGCCATGTATTTGTCGCGCCAAACGCGGCCTGAACCTGGCAACCGGACCCTTGGTCTCGCCTATTTCATCTGGCTGGTGGGCGGCTTCTTAGGCCTGCACCGGATTTATCTGAAAAATTATCTCGGCATGCTGTACTGGCCGTTGTTCGGCGCGATCCTTTTCGCAAGTTCGATGCAACAGGACGCCCGCGTGACCTATTCCAACGCATTGGCATCCGTGGTGGCAATCGACAAATCGCTTGTGCGCTCGTCGAAACGGATTGACAAATCGAGTGTCGCAATCGACGGCGCACAAGCCCAATTGGTGGAATTGCCGGTTGGCGACAGCGGCCGCAAGCGCCTTGAGCGCAAGATCGAAAAGCAACAAAAACGCCGCGATGACGCCCGCCTCAAAATAAGCGAACTCGAGACCGAGCGGGTGAGGGTCGAGCCGACGATAAATGTGGCCAAGTACGAGCGCCATTGGTGGTCGAAGATGGCGCTTTATTGCTTCTTTGCCATTGTTGCCTTTATGGCCCTTGATTTCCTATTGATCCCGGGTTTGGTGCAAAAGGCGCGAGCATATTTACGCGACAACCCGGACGATGAAGTAACCCGGGAATTGCTCGCTGACGACAGCAAAGCGGTCAGCCAAGGGTGGACCGGCTATATCGATCGGATCTCGTTGTTTTGTGGAGAATTCGTTGCCTTTTGGTCGGTGATCGCGGTGTTCGTCTACTATTACGAAGTGATCGTGCGCTACATGTTCAACTCGCCGACCAATTGGGCGCATGAGGGCATGTTTTTGATGTTCGGCATGCAATATCTGATTGCCGGCTCCTATGCGATGCTGACCGAGAGCCATGTGCGGGTCGATATTTTCTACGCCAAGTTTTCACCGCGCGGCAAAGCGATTATCGATCTGCTGACATCCATATTCTTCTTCATCTTTGCCGGCACGCTGCTGGTTACCGGCTGGATTTTTGCTGGCGATGCGTTGCGCCAGGGCGAGGTCAGCTTCACCGAATGGGCAATCCAGTACTGGCCGGTCAAAATCCTTATTGTCATCGGTTCCCTATTGTTGCTGCTACAGGGGGTCTCGAAACTGGCCAAGGATTTCTCCCTCGTCATCACGCCTCCAAAGAAAGCGTGATATGGGCTTAGAGATTGCCATCGGCTGGTTGACGTTGATCATGTTCGGCAGCCTTTTGGTGCTGTTAATGGCCGGGCTGCCGCTAGCCTTCGTGACCGGAGGACTGGCCTGCGTCTTCTTATTCCTGCTCGGCGACGCCAACACGCTCAACATTGTGCCGTCGCGGATTTTCCCACTAATGACCGACTATCAATTGTCGGCGATCCCGCTGTTTATCTTCATGGCGGCGATGCTGGAACGGGCCGGCATCATCAAAGACATGTTCGATGTCATCTATAAATTGCTCGGCGGGCTAAAGGGCGGACTGGCATCGGCGACCATCATCGCTTCAACCATCCTTGCCGCCATGGTCGGTGTGATCGGTGCTGCTGTGGTGACCATGGGGATCATCGCCCTGCCGGCGATGCTGCAACGCAATTACGACCCCAAAATCGCCATGGGCGCGATCATGGCTGGCGGCACCCTGGGCATTCTCATTCCGCCTTCGATCCTTGCCATCATCTATGCGGTGGTGGCCGAGCAATCGGTGGGTGAATTGTTTATCGGCGCGGTGTTTCCGGGCCTGCTGCTGTCTGGCATGTACATCCTTTACGTGACCGCACGCAGCTATATGAACCCAGAACTGGGTCCGCCGATCCCGCTCGAAGAGCGGATCGATATGCATGAGAAACTGCGTTTAACCCGCAAGATGGCGGCGCCGATCATTTTGATCCTGGTGGTATTTTCGGTGCTGTTTTCCGGCGCCGCGACCCCAGTCGAAGCGGCCGGCATTGGCACCTTCGGCTCGTTCATCGTCGCCGCCCTGCACGGCCAGCTCGACTGGGTAACGATCCGCGAGGCGTGCATCACCACCCTCAAGGCGTCGGCAATGGTGATCTGGATCATGTTTGGCGCGACCATATTCGTCGGCCTTTATGTGCTCGAAGGCGGGCAAGCCTTCGTGACCTCGGCACTGGCGGCAACCGGCCTTGGCCCGTGGGGCATTTTGATCTTGATGATGATCATCTTGATCATCCTCGGCATGTTTCTCGACTGGGTCGGCATTTTGCTATTATGCGTGCCAATCTTCGTGCCGATCATCAAGGATTTAGGGTTTGATCCCTTGTGGTTCGGAGTGCTTTATCTGGTCAACATGCAGATGAGTTTCCTGTCACCGCCGTTTGGTTATGCGCTGTTTTACCTGCGCGGGGTGGCGCCACCGGAAATTCCGATGTCGGACATTTTCAAGTCCGCAATCCCGTTCCTGATCATCCAGGCAATTGGCCTTGCGCTGTGCATGATCTTCCCGGGCATCATCACCTGGCTGCCTGGGTTGGTATATGGGTAGGAAAGACAGAGCCGCCTGCTACCAACGTCGAGGCAGCGGCCGGCCCGGCGAAGGGGTGACCGAACCGGCCTGTTCGCGGATGAATACGTAAAGCCCGGACCCCACGATCAGCACGATGCCGACAGTGATCCACCAGTCGGGCAACTCGCCCCACATCATCCAGCCCCAAAACACCGCCATTAACAATGCGCTATATTCAAACGGCGCCACGGTCGCGGCATTTGCCGCGCGGTAAGCTGCAGAAAGCGTGTAACCGATCACCGCCGACATCAGGCCCAGGGTGATAAACAGCACGAAATCTTGCGGATCGGGCCAGCGCCAGGCGCGCAACAGGAACACGATGCTTTGGTTTTCCACCCCATCGGCAAACCGGCCGTCACCAGCAACAATCCAGAATCCGGCGCCTACGGCGAGAAAAGCCGCTTGCACATAGACCGCCATCGCCGATGCGGTCGCCCGCGCGCCAAGGCGTCGGGTCAGGATTTGCATTGCCGCATAGGCGAACGCAGCGGCAATCGGCAACAGCAAAATAATCCGGTCGGGACTTGCTTGGTTGGAAGCAACCCCTGGACGCAACATGATCAGCACCCCGAAAAAGCCGACCACAACCGCGCCGATCCGCCTGATGCCGACTTTTTCGCCAAGAAACGGGATCGACAACAAGGTAATGATCAAGGGTGCGACGAAAAACATTGCAGTGGCGTCGGCGAGCGGAATTGCCGCCAGCGCAGCAAAAAAGGTCATGTTGGCGACCACTAACAACAAGCACCGCAAAAGGTGCAAGCCTGGCCGCTCGGTTCGCAGTGTGGAAAATCCCCCCTCAAACTGCACCATAATCAAGCTAAAGCAGATGCCGATCGCTGAACGGATAAACACAATTTGGTGCAGCGGGTACCCACTGGAAAACTGTTTGACCAGCATGTCGTTGACTGAAATTGCCATCATGGCGACCAGTACGAAGCCTATCCCGACCGCCGGACTATTGCGCAATACCGCCGTTGGAACACTCATAACTACTCCCGTGAGTAACCTTGCCACCGACAACATTATGCCCGGCCAAGGTCGCGTATTTACCAAATATCGAATGGTGCCGTTGCGCAAGAAATGAATGAGTGATCACCAACCGCAAAGAACCGACTACATGCTATTTTCAAAATATCCGGTTCAGTTGATGATCATATTGGCGGTGCAAGCATCGGCTGTCGCGCGTTGCGAGGATGGCGGAAACGCGGTGTCGCGCGCGCCGCCAAACCCGATCACCAGCACCGGAACATCTCCACGATAGCGGCCGGGAATATTGATCGCCAACATGCCGAGGAATGCCAGATAGAATTCATCGGGTTTATTTGTCGCCAACAATTGTGTTAAGCTAATTTTGGTACAAATTAGGCTTTCGAAATGATGAGAAAATTGAATTGTTTAGTAGCAGTAATCTCACTGATTTTGACCTATCCCGCATTCGCAAGTTTCAACCAATGCAATGCAATTCTTGATGCCGAATTGTTCAATAACAGTACATCAAGTTCGTCGTTTAGCATAGTTAATGCGATCAAATTGAAAGCTTGTACAAACAGTTATAATGAATTCAAAAAGAGCAATGGATTTGAAGCTGCTGCCTCATATAGCATTTTTGATGCTGATGTAAAAACATCCTCAAGCAAGTTTCAATTATGGAAGTCAAAAAGTTGCTCTAATTTTTCTTCAGAACATGCAACAAGCAAATATGTTTTTGAGGCTCAGAGAACATTGGCCACGGGGGTCGTTGAGAACTGGCGTAAATGCATGTTGGATAGCATAGGGTTAAGCTGCTATTTTGAACCAAATGTGGAGAATGGAAGTAAATCAATTTTCGTCGTAAACTGGAAAGTGGATTCTAGCAGAAAAGCAGTAATCAGGTATTGGCAAACCGACAATGTTGATGTCGACACTAAGAGTATTTTCAAAAAAGGTGATATATTTCCTCAGGGAACAGACAGGGTACTTGTTAAAAGTAATGACCAGACAAAAGTATCAAACATTGCAATTGGTGTACTTCAAGATGGCGAACATAAATATGCCTGCTCAGCCATTATGCCTAATGCCATAGATGTAGACAGTGTAGATAATGATAACCTACCACTTTGGAAAAGAAACTCTCTAACGATGATTGACGCCGCTAGATCAATGTATAGAGATATGGCAATAGTTTCAAAAACATCTTGGGTACAGAAGAATGAGGCGAACAAAGCGGAGGGTAAAGGCTATTTTTACCAATCCTATGAGTTTAATTGTGACCCTATTAAGAGAATTGTCAAAGAAGGTTTGTTGAAGGAAAAAGCCTTTAGAGAGCAAATTATGAATCAACCCGATACAATTTCAGAAAAAATGAAATCAGATGGGCTAGAAGGAGCAGGTAATTTCGCTGAACAAGCATCCTTTGACTTCAAAAAGGCGACAGAAATGCAATGCATCAAGTGATTGCGAAATACGGTGACAGGAACCGAATTATTGTGTTGAACTAGCTTTGCAACGACGTTCGGTGGGCCAGTTTGCATCACCTTGAAGGGCAGTAAAGCATTGATAATTAGTCGTTATTCAGCCGCACGATTTTGCCCGCTAACTTTGTTGCGACCCGCTTGTGGAGGTCCGGTTTCCGCCTAGTCAGCGAGCAGAATCGCCGCAGTCAATCAGGCCGATATTAGGTTCCCTTGGTATTGCTGACAATATTTAGCTGTCGATGATCGGTTGCCATAACCCAATATTGTTATCGTTTATTGGAAATACGTGCCAGGAAAGAATAGCTGCTCAATTTATTTCAGCGCGTTGTCGAGATCCGTGATCAGATCGTCAACATCTTCGACCCCAACCGACAACCGCACCAACCCGTCGACGAAACCGATTTGCGCACGCACCTCTGGCGGGATTGACGCATGGGTCATGATCGCCGGGTGTTCGATCAGGCTTTCAACGCCGCCAAGGCTTTCGGCCAGCGCAAACAATTCGGTTCGTTCCAAAAATCGCCGCGCGCCCTCCAGCCCACCTGCGATTACCGCAGACACGATGCCGCCGAACCCACGCATTTGCCGTTTCGCCAGGTCATGCTGTGGATGGGACCCAAGGCCAGGATAATAGACCCGTTCGATTGCCGGGTGTGCCTCGAGCCAAGTAGCGATTTCCAGCGCCGATTGGCAATGTTGGCGCATCCGCAATGGTAAAGTCTTGAGCGCCCGCAATACCCAAAACGCATCGTTGGCGCCCAATACGCCGCCGACCGCGTTTTGCAGATAGCCAATTTGGCTGGCGAGATCATCGTGGCGATTATCTTGCGGCGTCACCACGACGCCAGCGACGATGTCGGAATGGCCGTTGAGATATTTGGTAGCAGAATGCACCACCATATCGATGCCGAAATCGAGCGGGTTTTGGCACCAGGGCGAGGCAAAAGTGTTGTCGGCAACTGTGATCAGGCCGTGTTTGCGGCCGATTTTGGCAACTGCTTCCAGATCGATGACTTTCAACAGCGGATTGGTCGGGGTCTCGACCCAGATCATCTTGGTTTTTGGTGTTATCGCAGCTTCGACCGCGGCATGATCGGAAAAATTGACAAAACTGACGTTAAGGCCAGCAGAGCGCTTGCGGACATTTTGCAAAATTCGGTAGGTGCCACCGTAAAGATCATCAACCGCAATCAAATGGCTGCCGGCATCCAGCAATTCCAACACCGTACCGGTGGCAGCCATACCGGATGCAAAGGCAAAGCCGGCGCCACCATTTTCCAAGTCAGCAATGCAATCTTCCAACGCCTTGCGGGTCGGGTTGGCGGTACGCGAATATTCATACCCCTTGTGCTTGCCGGGGCTTTCTTGAACATAGGTCGACGACGCATAAATCGGCGTCATGATCGCCCCGGTTACCGGGTCAGGACGCTGGCCGGCATGGATCGCACGGGTCGCAAAGCCCTGTTTATTTCTGCGCATCTAATTCTCCAAATACCGTTCGGTGATCACTCGTCAGGCGTGTAGCCGTAGATGGTTCAAAACGTCAACCTTGGTGATCAGACCCTGATAACGCCCGGTATCGACCACCGGCACCACCATGCCCTTGGTCAATAACAACAGCACCCGGTCGATGCTATCGGTGGAAGCAACGGTTCGCAAATCGCGCGCCATAACGTCGGACGCAACCCCATCGAAATTACCGGCCTGATAGATGTGCAGCAGGATGTCTTCTTCGTCGAGGATGCCGACCAGATCGTCGCCATCAAGTACTGGAAGCTGGGAAATGTCATAAAGTTTCATTTGTTTGTAGGCGGCATCGAGACTGGTGGTCGGCTTGATGGTAACCGCGTTGCGTTCGCCGTGCTTGCGGGCAATCAGATCGCGCAGGGTGCCGGTGGGTTTCGGTGCCAAATAGCCATTATCGATCATCCAAAAATCATTGAAGACCTTGGAAAGGTATTTGTTGCCGCTGTCGCACACAAAGGTGCACACGGTTTTCGGCTCGCTTTGCGCCCGTGCCCATTTGAGCGCCGCCGCCAGCAATGTACCGGTCGAAGATCCGGCGAGAACCCCCTCCTTGCGCAATAATTCGCGCACGGTCGAGAAAGCTTCGTCGTCGGGAATCGTAAACGCTGTCTTGACCCGGCTGAAATCGGCCACCGGCGGTATGAAATCCTCACCGATACCTTCAACGCTCCACGATCCAACGTCGGTGGAAATTTCCCCTGTATCCACATAATGGGCGAGGATCGAACCTTGCGGATCGGCCAATACCATCTCGGTGTGCGGAGAAATTTTGGCGAAACAATTGGCAAGACCGGTAATCGTTCCGCCCGACCCAACACCGCAGACCATGGCATCTAAGGTTAGGCCGGCTTCATTCATGCGTGAGATAATTTCCGGGCCGGTAGTAGTTTCATGCGCGAGCGGATTGTCGCGATTATCGAACTGGTTGACATACCACCAGCCATTTTCCTTAGCTAGGCGTTCGGCCATATCTTGGTAATATTCTGGGTGACCCTTGCCAACATCAGAGCGGGTGATAAGGACCTCGGCACCGAGCGCCTTGAGGTGAAAAATCTTCTCCTGGGCCATCTTGTCAGGCAATACGATGATCAGCCGATAGTCTTTTTGTGCCGCCACCAAGGCCAAGCCAAGACCGGTGTTGCCGGCGGTTGCTTCAATCAGCGTGCCGCCCGGTTTCAGTCGCCCATCGGCCTCCGCCGCCTGGATCATCGAACGACCGATACGGTCCTTGATCGAACCGCCGGGATTTTGGTTTTCGAGTTTGAGAAACAATCGGCACCGACCGGTATCGAGGTTTTTGACCTCATGCAGCGGTGTATTGCCGATACTGTCGATAATGCTTGGGAATGGTTTCATGGGCTCACCAGCGCGAAGATGGGGATGCGTCAATGGCGGATGTTATGCACGAGTATGCCCAATGTTGCCAGCGCTAGAACCGGTCAATTCACGGATTAGAATGGCGGCGCTGTTTGCCGCCCCCTCGAGATCAATCGCTGCGGTTGTATCTACTCCTTTTACGGCTCGTTCGATTGCTTGGCAAAGGGTAGCTGGTTCCAATTTGTTTGGTTCGACCAACACCGCCCGGCCAAGCTGGTCCAGCAATCGGGCCCGGCGCAACTGTTCGCTCTCTACGCCGCCGGCAAACGGTACCAGCACTGCCGGGCAGCCGGCTCGCAGCACATCTGCCACCGTGTTGTATCCAGCCTGAGACACGGAAACTTTGGCAGATGCCATGACGGCGGCCAGGTCGGGCAGGAAACGCACCACTTGCATATTGGCCGGCGCTTCGGCGCAAAGTCGGGTAAATTCATCCTCGGACAGGTTGATGCCGGTGGTCATGCACCAATTAAGGTCACGCAGTTTTGATAGGCGCATGGCGTCAAATGCGCATTTTCGCAGCGGATCACCGATCGCCCCGCCACCGACCGAAATAACGATATCTGCCGCAACCGAAGGTTTCGCAAACGGCGATATCGGCGGCGGGCATACCAGACCGGTGTAGCGGACCCGATCAAGGATTTGCGGCACCCCTTGCAAAGTGTCTTCGATGACAATCAGGTTCGGATCGCCGTGCACCAGCAACAAATCAAAGCTGCTGCGGAAGGTCTCCAGGCTTTCTT
The DNA here is from genome assembly GCA_965248715.1 of Rhizobiaceae bacterium. Classification (GTDB taxonomy): domain Bacteria; phylum Pseudomonadota; class Alphaproteobacteria; order Rhizobiales; family Rhizobiaceae; genus CBDFKB01. The sequence goes on along the minus strand of CBDFKB010000008.1, from coordinate 908,081 downwards.
GCACCCGATTGGGCGCACGATTTTCCTGCATAATGTCGCGGATCGATGCCACCACCAAGGGTTTCGGCACCCTTTTGTTTGCCGCCTCCAGCAATGGTAGCAGTTCGAAGCGCAATTGCCGGCGGCCGAACGGAAATGCCTCGGTAATCAAAACGTCCGGGTTGAAGGTGTTAAATTCCCTAAGCAGATGGGCAGCGCGTTTTTGCTCGTCATTTGCCGTGAAATCTCTGCCATCGGGGTGCAGTAATTGGGAAAATCCCTCATCCTTGACCCGAACCGGGGTAAGCTGAACCAGGTCGAGGTGGTCGAGATCCATGTCGGGAACCGGCACACCGCCGAGCACAACACGCACCTTAAAACCGGCCGCGACAAGCCCCTTGGCCACCCGGGTCGCACGAAACACGTGGCCGATACCGAGCAGGTGCTGGACGTAAAACAACACCCGGCCGGTCATCGCGTCGCCTGTTTGATGGTGGCCGAATTTCTTAATCCTGGTGCATGTTGGTCAAAAAGCGCCACCAGTTTGTGGATTGTTGTCAGGTGGTCGAATTTGCCGCGAGCGATATCATGGCCGGCATCGCCGAGATTGCCGCGAAGCGCCGGGTCCCGGACAAGCTCCAACAGCGCGTTGGTCAATGCCGGCTGGTCGTCAGGTTCGACGAAAACCCCATTGACCCGATCAGTAATCAGTTCGGGAATGCCGGAGATCGGCGTGGTGAGGATCGCCAGGCGCTGGCTTTGTGCCTCGACAAACACGTTCGGCAAGCCGTCGCGATCGCCGCTTTTGGTGATCCGGCATGGCAACACAAACAGATCGCTGGCACGGTAGGCAGCAATCACGTCTTGTTGGGGTCGGGCGCCGAGAAATTGCACCCGATCGCCAAGCCCGCACTTTTGCGCCAGTTCCACCATTGCCGCGTGTTGTTCACCACCGCCGATATGGGTCCAGCGCCAATTAAGATCATCAGGCAATGCCGCCAGCGAGTGGATCAGCGTGTCGAGGCCCTTTTTGCCAACCGCCCGGCACACGGTAACCAGGCGGACCGGATCGTTGGCGTCGGCGCCATTTGCGTGACGCTTGGATCGAGGTGGGCTCGGAAATCGTGCCAGGTCAATGCCGTGGTGTACTAGATGCACCTTGCCGCTTGCCGGCACCAACGCGGCCAGATGTTCAGCGCCGCTGGCGGTGCAGGTTACGCACCATTCGGCCTGATGCAATTTTTCGGCCTTTTCCCATTGCTCGATGGTCCAGATATCTTTGGCATGGGCCGAAATCGAAAACGGTTTTCCGGTCATGGTAGCGCCATACCGCACCGCCGATGCGGGCGTGTGTAGATAATGGACATAGAGCCAGGAAAAGCGGGCGCCATATTCGGCGGCGATTACCAGACCCTGGGCGAAACGGCGGGCGCGATTGCGGGTCGGATCACGCCAAAAGTCGCGCCAGAACTGGCGAAATGCAGCGCGGTAGCCCGGCAATTGGCGTGCCTTTCGCCAGGCGCTGAACACTCTTAGCGGTTCGTCATGGACATATTCGGGCAAATAGTGCACCGGCGCCGAAATTTCTTCGTGCACCGGATGCCGGTGGATGTCAGTCGGGCGGCGCAGCGAAACGATTTCGATGGTAAATCCTGCCCGCTCCAGTTCCAAGAATTCCTGGGCGATAAAAGTCTCGGAAAGGCGCGGGTAGCCCTTTAGAAAAACCCCAAGGGTTTGACCGGTCAAAGCAGTGCCTGTTCTCTCGTATCGGTTGGCACCTTAGGCGGCTTGTCGTCCGTACTAACCATCTCGGCGAGATCGGCGCAGATATTGTCAAGACCCTGCAGGTCAATATCGGGCAGCAATACTGACGGATTGGCAATGGTCGGCAGTTTGCGCAACGCATCGGACATCTTGTTGGGGATCGAGGCTTCATGCGGGGTCAGCATTTCACAGTAGCCCAGTTCCTGGGCCCGGCAAGCGCGGATATATTGTTCCTTGCGTGGCTCCACCCTGGGCACGAACAGCGCCTTTTTGTCAAACGACAGCACCTCGCAAAACGTGTTGTAACCACACATGCCGACTACGGCGATAGCGCGGTTGAGCAGCAATTCCATGCGCGCCTCAAAATCGATGATGGTAATGTTGGGCAGGCTCGAAGCCCGATGGCGGATGCGTTCGCGGCTTTCTCCTTTCATGAACGGGCCAAGCACCATGACAATCGGGTAATCCTCGGCGCTGTCGTATTCACGCGCCGCCAATATCTGATCCATCAATTGGCTGCCATCGCCGCCGCCGCCGGCGGTAACCAAAATATAGTTTTCCGGCAGGTGCATGGTTTCCATGCCATGACTAGCGGGCAATTCGCGGCGCAAAAATCCTGTATGGTATAGTTTTTTGCGCAGGCTCGCCGGGGTATTAAGATTGCGCAATGGGTTCCAGAAATCCCGTGGGCCATAGGCCCAGATACGGTCATAGTAGTGGTCGATCTTTTCTATAATGTTGCTGCGTGCCCATTGCGCCTTTAGAAGCTCTGGAGAATCCATCACATCGCGCAACCCAAGTACCAATTTGGTCGGTGTGTTGCGCAGCATATCCAGCGTCGGCTCCAATTCGCCGCGCAAACCCATCGGTTCCTTGTCGACAATCATCAAATCAGGTTGAAACACCTCCGCTGTGCGCTGGATGATCAGCTTGCGCATCAACAGGATTTCGTCGATCGAAATATATTCGCCGACCGAATCATACTCGCCATTGTACAATTTGATGACGCTGGGGATTTTGACGAAATCCACCCTGGCTCGGAAATCGAACGCACCCGCAATCTGCGATCCCGATACGATGATAACGCTGACGCCCTTGAAATGTTCGACGATAGCATGGGCGATTGCCCGGCAGCGGCGCAAATGACCGAGCCCGAACGTGTCGTGGCTATACATCAGGATCCTGATGTTTTCCAAACGCTTGACAGGTGAATGCATAGAAATAAATCCGGTTGAAGGTCCTGACCCTAAACCAACCATCATGTCACAAACAAGGCACTATGTTGTCGAGATAGCATGACTTTCTGGTGATAGATGTCACTGTTTGGGGAGGTAATCCTCAAGCGTCCCGTCGCGATACACGTCTGCCGTGCAGCAATGCAGCCCGCCACCGAAGGCATAGGCGTCGCGCAATTCCACTGGCACCACCTCGAAGCCAAGCCGGTCGAGCTGGTCTTGCTGGTGCACCTCGCTTGCTTCCACGCAAACCGTTTTGTCATCGAGCACCAGCACGTTCATCGACAGCCATACCGACGAGTAGCAAAGCGGCGGTGGCGCATTGTGGGCCGGCCTGGCGGCGTCAACTATTTCCCAGCCATTGCGTTCAAACAGGCCACGTTGATCATCAGGCAAGCGGCGTTCTGGATTGTTGAGGATCAAACCTGGCCGCAGGGGCGTGAAAGTAGCATCAATGTGGATCGGATAAGGATCGCCTGGAAAATTGACCGCGTGCACCCGATGGTCGGGAAAATGCCTTTGCAACCAGTCGATCGCTTTGAGATTGGTGGTAAAGCCATGTTGCACCACCAGATCGCGGCCAAAGCGCAGCACATCGGCGGCATCGAACAACGGCTCTTCCTCGGTGGTCACGAAATGCTTGTCAGCGGTCCATTTCAACCGTTTTTCCACCCCGATCTTTGCCGACAGATAGTCACGGTGATAATCGGCGTCGGTCAGGCGCGGTTTCGGCGCCGCCTCGTGGCGCATGTCCGGGTCTTCATCAAAATAGCGCTGCAACAATGGCCGGTAGCACAGATATTCGAACCAGCGGCAACGGTATGACATAGTGGCTTCCAGCATCTCCTTGCCAACCGTTAGCAACACGTCGCGTGGCGGCATGCAGCCAAACATCGAACCGGTTTCCCAGTCCGGGGTAGCGGTTTGCTGATTGAAATCGAGCGGGGTTGGCCGGTCCACCGTAACCCCGCGTTTGCTCAACATATCGGCAAAATCGTCGAGCAATTGGTTGGCCCGATCAATGGCGTCTTGCGGGCGTGGACCCCATTGGCCACGCATGTCGCTGTCTTCGGGCACCTTGGCATCGAGCGCCGGCTCCGGTGGTGGAATACAACCGCCGTCCGCCCGCCCGACAATGACGTGTTTGAGCGGATCCCATTCATTCCAGGAATTAACGATCGTTGGTTGTGTCATGTTGCCCCGCCCGGCCGGTTTCTGCGACCGGGTCAGATAGCCGACTGTAGGGGCAAGAGCAATGGGTAATGGTTCGATCGATACGCAAAAACGCGTGACCGCATCTTGTATCCGGCCCTTGGGACTGCAATATCGGCGGCGACAAACCCGTATCAGGAACAGCCAATTGGGCAAGCGCCGGGTCGCGTTTTATGCACCCCTCAAACCCCCCGACCACCACATTCCTTCCGGCGACCGGCAGATGGCGCGAATGCTGTTTTCCGCACTTGAAAAGGCTGGATATGAGACCGTACTGGCCTCGCGCTACATTTCCTATTCGAAGCGCAGCGACAGCCAACACTTGGCCGCGCGCCGTGATGGCGCTGCGGCCGAGGCCGAGCGATTGCTGATCGATTGGCAACGCCGCGGCGGCACGCCAGATCTTTGGTTTTGCTATCATCCTTATGACAAATCCGTCGACTGGATCGGGCCGATTGTCTGCAAAGCGCTCAACATCCCGCTGGTCAATATCGAACCGTGCAAAACCGGCCAGGGCCAGAACAATGAATGGGGACCGTGGCGCACCGAAGCGCAGAAATCAATCTTGGCGGCCGATATCAACATCGTCATGACCCCGTCCGATCGGGCCTATCTCGACACATTTGTTGGCGATGACCATATTCGCGAGATGCCACCCTTTATCGATCCGGACTTGCTGATCGCCGGCGATGATTTTCCGGCAACTAAATGTCGGGCCGAACTGCGCCCCGGGATCAAATTGCTGACGCTTGGCATGATGCGCCCAGGTGCCAAACTGGAAAGCTACCAAGTGTTGGCCACTGCTTTGCAGCAGATCTTAAACCTAGATTGGAACCTGGTGATCGCCGGCGGCGGGCCAGGGGAAACGGAAATCCGCGCAATGTTCGGCGAAATTGCTACAGGTCGCGTCCATTTTGCCGGCGAGTGCACCCCACAACAGGCGATTTCCCTGATCAAAGACGCCGACATTTTGGCCTGGCCGGGGTGCCGGGAGGCGTATGGCATGGTCTATCTTGAGGCGGCAGCACACGGCGTGCCTTCGGTGGCGCTTGACAATATGGGAGTGCCGTTGGTGGTCGCCGATGGGGTTTCCGGCCTGCTGGCCAATCCGCCTGACGCGAAGCATTATAGCGCGTGCCTGGCGCAAATCATCACCGACAACAAACTGCGCCGGCTGCTGGCGGCCGGCGCAAAGGCTTTCGTGCGCGAACAGCGTTCGGTCGATGGTGCAGCAATGCGGCTGAAGGAAATCCTGCAGCCGCTGTTTGTGGATAATCGGCTATGAATGAGGGTAAACATGCGGCATTGGTGGACGAAACCGATGCCTGGGCAGCGCTTAATGCAGAACTACAAAACTGGCGCCAGGCTGGCTTACGCCCGCGCATGTTTTTGCGCGACGATGATGCGGTCGACGATACCATCGCGCTCAACCGCCTGCTCGACCTTTGCGGGCACCACCAAGTGCCGTTGCTGTTGGCAATCATCCCCAAACCGGCAACGCCGGCGCTGGCCAGATGCGTAGAGCGACATTGCCACATAACCCCGGCGGTGCACGGTTTTGGCCATATCGACCACTCGCCGCCGGGCGAAAAAATTTGCGAACTCGGTCTGCATCGTCCCGTCGATATTGTGCTCGGCGAACTTAAACAGGGCCGCCGGTTGTTGATGAATATGTTCAGGAGCGAAATCTCATCGATCCTGGTGCCGCCTTGGAACCGGATCGATCCCGTGATTCGTGCGCGGGTCGGTGATGTCGGGTTTGCCGCCGTTTCGGCCCATGGCTGGCCCGTTGAACCCACTATGGTGCCGGCGCTCAACACCCATGTGGATATCATCCACTGGTCGGGTGGCCAGGTCGGTCGGCAGTTGACCTGGGTATTGCAGCAATTGAATTACCATCTGCTGCTCGCTCGCAAGCGCGACGGCCAGGCAATCGGCCTGCTCACCCATCATCTCGCCCATGATCAACAAGCCTGGTCGGTGTTGGAGACAGTTTTCGAGTGGAGCCGGCACGACGATGGGGTGGAATGGGTCGCTGCTGATAGCCTCATCGAGGAAGCCGAAACCGCGACATGAGTACCTCTAAAAACCCTCGATTTTGTTGGGCTGGGTGTGTTTTTGAAGTTTCGAGTACCGGATAATATGTTGAGATATTTGAGGAACGCAAAAACGAAAAATTGCTCCCAGGACCCAAAAGAAGGGTTTTTGGCAGGTGCTCACCTGGTGACCGAGCCGGCTCCGCGCATCAGCACCAAAACTGGCCGCTGGCATCAGGAAGCGCTGTTTATGGGGCATCGGCTCGACGAATTTGCAGTACCGGCGCACCTTCCAGGCATTGGTAGCGGGCCCAAAATTCCGGTCTAAACCAACGGTTAACCGTAGGGATCGGCCGCGTCACGCAAACCATCGCCGAAGAAATTGAACGCCAGGATCACCAGGATTACCGGCACCACCGGCAACATCAGCCACGGATAGACCGCGACCGCATTGATATCCTGCGCTTCATTGAGCAATACCCCCCAACTAACGATCGGCGAACGCAGACCAAGGCCGAGAAACGATAGGGCGGTTTCGCCGAGGATCATGGTTGGAATGGTGATTGTCGCCGAGGCGATCAAATGGCTCATGAACCCTGGCACCATATGAATGCCGATAATGCGCGTCGGTCTGGCGCCCATCATTCGGGCAGCCAACACATAGTCTTCTTCGCGCAGTGCCAATAGTTTCGAGCGCACCGCGCGCGCCAACCCGGTCCAGTCGATCAGGCCGAGAATGATAGTAATGCCGAAATAAACCAGGATTGGCGACCAGGTCACCGGCATGATCGCCGCCAATGTCAGCCACAGCGGGATCGCCGGCAGCGACTGAACCACTTCGATTATGCGCTGGGCCACAAGATCCACCCAGCCGCCATAATAGCCCGCAAGCCCGCCGATCACGATGCCAAGCACGAACGAAACCGATATGCCGATCAGCCCGATGGTTAGCGAAATCCGTGCGCCATAAATGATCCTCGACAGCATGTCGCGGCCAAGTCGGTCAGCGCCAAGCAAAAACAATTGCTCGCCCTTGGCCGGACAAAGCAAATGAAAATTACCTTTGGCAAATCCCCACCAATGATAGTCGTCACCATGGCACATAAAGCGCAACCGATGGACCTTGGTGGTATCGATCGCATATTCGCGTTTCAGGGTTTCCATATTCAAGGTTCGGTTGGTGCCGTAGACAAAAGGACCGACAAATGAACCTTCGTGGAAAAGGTGTAAACTCTGGGGTGGCGCGTAGATAAATTTCGAATTGCGGGTTTCCAGGCCGTAGGGCGCGAGGAATTCGGATATTAGGCAGGCCAAATAAATCAGACCGAGAAACGCGCCACAAACCACCGCGATCCGGTGGCGCTTGAATTTCCACCACATCAACCGTTTTTGCGAGGCCAGAAACAAATTTTCCTGCTCGGGCGTCATGACCTCGATCGCTTTTGGATCGAACGGCGCCTGGGAGACATAATGCTCCATCACTGGCTTAGATGATGCCGGAGCATTGCCCTTATTCACCGGCTAACCCCTCCCTGCAGGCGAATGCGCGGATCCAGGAAGGCGAGTGCAATGTCGGATATCAACACACCGATCACGGTCAGGAAGCCGAGCATCATCAGGAACGACCCAGCCAGATACATGTCTTGGCTTTGCAACGCGGCAATCAACAGCGGGCCAGTGGTTTCGAGCGACAACACGATGGCAACGATTTCGGCGCCGGAAATAATCGTCGGCAACACGCCGCCAATGTCAGCGATAAAAAAGTTCAGTGACATGCGGAATGGATATTTCATCAGGCCGCGGAATTCAGGCAAACCTTTGGCGCGGGCGGTGGTTACATAAGGTTTGCGCAGTTCGTCGAGTAAATTGGCCCTGACCCTGCGGATCATCGCCGCCGTTCCCGAGGTGCCGATAACGATCACCGGGATCCACATATGCTCGACCACGGACCAGAACTTGCCCCAGGTCAGCGCCTGGCCAATATATTCCGGATCGACCAGACCGCCGATCGAGGTGCCAAAATAGGTCTTGGCCAGATACATCATCAACAGCGCCAGCAAGAAATTGGGCGTCGCCAGGCCAAGCAGTCCAAGGAAGGTCAGCCCATAGTCGCCCCAGCTATATTGGTGGGTGGCCGAATAGATGCCGATCGGAAACGCGACCAGCCAGGTAAAGATCACGGTTACGAACGATATGATCATGGTCAAGATCAACCGATCGCCGATCACATCGCGCACCGGCAGTTGATATTCGAACGAGAAGCCGAAATCGCCGACCAGCATGCCGGTCGCCCAGTTCCAATAACGAACATAGGCGGGTTCGTTGAAACCATATTCCTGACGCAGAAATTCAATGTGCTGGGGATCGACGGTCTCGCCAGAGGCCAGCAGATCGGCGACAAAGGTTTCCAAAAAGTCTCCAGGCGGCAGTTCGATCAGGACAAATACCAAAATGCTGGTCAATACCAGGGTCGGTATCATGTAGAGTACTCGTTTGATCAAATAGGAAATCATCGCCGCTGCCCGCTCAAATCATCAATCCATTCGCGCCTTACTCGGAAAACCAGAACGTATCCGGCCGGTAAACGCCAAAAACTGCTGTCGGTTCCCAGGCATAAACCCCGTCCTCGGGAACATTGCGCAGTTTGTTGCTAACCACCACCGGCTGCCGGGAATTGTTGACCGTGCCGATCGTGAACACCTGGTCGGTGTAGTTGGTGAGCATCTTGCGCCAGATTTCGCTACGCTCTTCGACGGTGCGCGAACGGGTCCAGGCCAAATAGAGTTCCAACTGTTTGATTACTTCAGGCAGCTGTGGCGGTTCGCCCGCTTTTCCCGCGGTTTCGTAAAATTGGCCCCACTTTGGCCATTGCAATTGCGGGCGGGCGGTGGGTGCAAGCTCCTGTGGGCTCATGTCGGCGGTAGCCAATGCATTGTCGAAACCGGAAAACACCGAGATCATAGTCTCGCCGGTATAGGCGCGGCGGCGAAAGATGTCGCGCTGGGAGGCGCGCACGAACAATTTGATGCCCACCGCTTCCCAATGATCAGCAATCAGCTCCAGCACATCGGTTTCCTCGGTACTCTCACCAGCACTCTCGATGGTGATCTCGGCCCGTTCGCCGGACGGCAATAGCCGCACGCCGTCGCTATCGCGGGCGCCAAGGCCGGCTTGATCCAACAATTGGTTGGCCTGGCCCGGATCATATGTTGCCCAAGCGGTTCGCAAGCCTTCATCGAACAGCGGACTTGATGGCATCACCGTATTGGCGCTGGGCGAGGCGAGGCCGAAATAAATCGATTCATTGATCTCATCGCGGTCGATGGCCAGCGACAGTGCGCGGCGGAACCGCACATCTCGCATCAGGCCACGCCACACCGCGTTTTCCACATTCAGATTGGGAAACAGCGCCACCTGGGCGCCCTTGCCGGTGCCCCACAAATGGACCTTGAACCCGTAGGCCTCCTCGCCTCCCTTTAGGAAGGTATAATTGTCGAACCGCAAATAGCGCGCCTGCAAATCGGCTTCGCCGGTACCGGCCTTGGCCGGGATCACGTCTTTGCTGGAAATGTACATGATGATGGAATCTATATAAGGCAGTTGGTTCCCATCACTGTCGGTGCGGTGATAATAGGGATTGCGCTCGAAGATGAAACGCTGCGACGGCGGAGCGACGGTGTTGCGCCAGGCCTGCAAGGTCGGCAAATTGGGATCTTCCGGGCGGCGCTGGCGTTGCGCGCGGGTGTGCAGCGATACCCAGTTTTTCAGCCCCCGCTCTTCGACGATGGCATCCAGTTCAGCCTGATCGCGATAGCTGGCATGGTACTGTTTTAGATAATGGGCTGGCCGGTACAAATAAAGCGCCGCCGGGCGCGCCAACGCCGGCAGGAACGCCGGGTTGGGACCTTGCCAGGTATAGCGCACGGTGCGCTCGTCGATGATCTCGAATTTAGGCCCGGTGCCGTCGACCAGCATATCGGGCGGAGTGCCGGTGCGGCCCAGGTCCTCATGAGCGATCATGTCTTCCCAATAATAGCGGAAATCCTCGGTCGTGAAGGGATGGCCGTCGGACCATTTATGACCCTTGCGGAGCGTGAAGGTAAAGATGCGGCCGTCTTCGACATCGACCGATTGCAAAATGTCGGGCTTTAATTCGAGGTCGCGATTATAGCCTACCAGCCGGGCATAGGAATAAACCGTCATCTGGCCAATGTCTTTGGCGCGGGCCATCAACAGCCGCAGCCGGCCACCATATTTACCGGGCGACTTGCCCTCGGCGGCAAAATCGATCTTCATCGGTTTCTCCGGCAAACGCTCTGCCATCGGCGGCAGTTCGCCTGCGGCTACCTTATCGGCAAGCGAAGGCACTTCCGCGATCGCTGTGTCCGTCACACCGATGGCCAATAACCCGGCCACACCGAGCAACATCGCCAGATTTCCAAGTGTCTTGTTCATGATCTCAGTTCCCCAATATCCGCATTCCGGTTCGCCAGAACGAAATGCCCATCATCAATTTCCACCGGGAGCAGCGATCCATCGGCCTGGTCTGGCGCAAATGCACCGCCCCAATGGGAAATATCGTCAGCGCCCTTAAATGTCATCGTCTCGAAGTCAAGCAACCGATCGAGGTCGGGATAAGGTACCGCCGCCAACAGCGTGCGGGTATATGGATGCACCGGATGTTCGAATAATTGTTCGCGGGAGGCCAATTCAACCAGACGCCCCTGGCACATCACCGCGATGCGGTCGGCGACATAATTCACTACCGCCAGATTGTGCGAAATGAACAGGCTGGTAAGGCCAAGTTCTGTACGCAAATCATTCAAGAGATTTAAGATTTGCGCCTGAACCGATACGTCCAAGGCCGAAACCGGTTCATCGCAGATCATGATTTCCGGATGCAATGCCAATGCCCGGGCGATGCCGATGCGCTGACGCTGGCCGCCGGAAAATGAATGTGGATACCGATTGAGGAAGCGCGGATCGAGGCCAACCAGTTTCAACAAGTCGATAATGTCGGCTACCTGTTGTTTGTTCGAACCGATGCCGTGAATGACAAACGGTTCGCGCAACACGTTTTGCACCGTCATGCGCGGGTTGAGCGATGAGAACGGATCCTGAAATATCATCTGGATCTTGCGGCGATAGCTCTCAAGCGGACGGCCAGATAGGGTCAAAACGTCGAGCGCTCCCTCCTGGGCATTCAACGTTACTGAGCCTTTGGTGGCATCAAGCGCCCGCATGATCAATTTGGATACGGTAGTCTTGCCGCTGCCGCTTTCGCCAACCAGACCCAAGCACTGGCCACGCTCGATTGAGAACGACACGTCATTGACAGCAACCACCGTATTGGCAGAGTTGGCACCGAACCAGCTACCTTTTCGGGTCACGAATTCCTTGCGCAAACCGGCTACTTCGAGATGGGGTCTAGTATCGCTAGGATCATGCGGTGTGCGGAACCTGGCCGCCATGGCGTGGATAGTGTTGCGGACATCGCCTTCCATGTCGCGCAGTGATACCAGCCGTTCGCCCGGCTCCATTTCGAAATGTGGCACGGCTGCCATCAATGCCTTTAAATAGGGGTGCTGCGGGCGCCTGAAGATCGTCTCGACCGGGCCTGCTTCCATGACTTCGCCGTGATAGATCACCACCACCTCATCGGCCATATTGGCGACGACGCCGAGGTCGTGGGTAATCAGTAAGATCGCAGTGTTGAACTGTTTCTGCAATTCCTTCATCAGGCCAAGAATTTGCGCTTGAACCGTGACATCGAGTGCGGTGGTCGGCTCATCGGCGATCACCATCGCCGGATTGCAAATCAGCGCGATCGCGATAACCGCACGCTGGCGCAGGCCACCGGATAATTCGAACGAATACATCTCATAGGCACGGGTCGGATCGGGAAACCCGACCAGGCGCAGAATTTCCTCGGTCTTAGCGCGCGCCTCTTTGCCCTTCCTGCGATGGTGGATGCGTAACGCTTCCTCAACCTGGTTGCCGATCGTGTGCAAGGGCGAAAGCGCGGTCATCGGTTCCTGGAACACCATGGAAATCCGACCACCGCGCAAATGGTTGAGAAACGGGTCGCGATCACCGAAGGCAGCGATGTCAATCACCTTGCCATCGCCGCTCGGATCGCGGAACCAGATATGGCCGGTATCGATGCAGCCATTGCCAGGCAAAATGCGCAGGATCGACTGGGCAATGACTGATTTGCCCGATCCTGATTCACCGACCAGCGCCACCACCCGGCCCTGGTGGACCGACAAGCTTACCCCCTTGACTGCCGAAACCTTGCCGCCCTGCACGCTAAACGAAACACGCAGGTTTTCGATTTTCAACAGTTCGCCGTTACTCGACGCCATACTCAATCCCTGCCCCACAATCCCATACCGCGTTCAGGCAATGCCGGCGCCGATATTTGGGCGCCGATATCATCCCAAACCGCTAATGCGACAACCTGCGGGATGGATTGAACCGTCATCGCATAAATGCGCGACTTTTCAAGGCATTTACGCCGACGCCGGCGCCTGGCACCAACAGTCCCGGCTGCCGATTTCGCACAAACGACAAGTTAGCCGGCCACAGGGCAGATTGCGACATCTGCTTGGCCTGTCCGCCTTTTGCTTGTGTTTGCGTGAACCCGGTCCTCGGCCCGACTAGCCGCCAACAGTTTACGCGCAATTCCTCCCGTCAAGCCAAAACGCTCGTCGCGCGGTGTCGGCAATCGGCCAACCAAGCCACCACGATCAGTTAAACGTTTCCAACACCCGGAGGTTTACACAACCATGTGACAAATGCAAAGCGGCATATCTGGCGCCGCAATGTCCGTGGTTCACGGCTTCCGCCGACCTAATTCCATAGGTACCGGAGCACACCAAGGTTTCCTGAAACAAGACCACAGACTAGTGGTTCGATTCTAACATTTGCGTCCCGTTGCAACACTTAGGTTTGCAAATGTTGGAATCAAAAGAACCACTAGCAAGATATTGAATCTAGTGGAATTTTTAAATTTGACATTTGACAAACGACGATGCTGCAAATGGGGCTCAAATGTCAAATTCATTCCACTAGGGCCTGTTGAGTATCATGATTATGGCGGCGGGGTGCCAAACAGCAAGTGGCAACGATTTGCAGATTGTCGTGCATTTTCAATGGGTTCTTTGCAATTCCGCCTGAACCTATTTTCCGCTTCAACCTCGTCAAGTTCCTCGCCCGATATTCCTATCGCGTGGCGGTTTTTCCTCGCTGAAACGAAAAATCCTGCCGATCAAGTCGCTGCCATTTAAACCGGAAAGACTTTAACGGTTTATTGTGACGCACTAGCCGTTCCCTTGATGGAACCAGCAAACCGGCAAGGGCTTAAACCCCATAAAAGCTGCGATACCAGGTGACAAATTTGCTGAGCCCTTCGCGCAGTCCGGTGGTCGGGCGAAATCCGTGGTCGCGTTCAATCGCCGAGATATCGGCGTAGGTGGTGGGAACATCTCCTGGCTGCATTGGCAGATATTCTTTTACCGCCTTGACCCCAAGCGCCTGCTCCAACCAGGCGATAAAATCGCTGAGTTTTTCCGGGTTATTATTGCCAATATTGTAAACCCGTAGCGGTGGCCCCGGGTCGCTCGTAGGCGGCGCGTCGACTACCCGCAAGACCCCATCGACAATGTCGTCGATATAAGTGAAATCCCGTTCCATTTTGCCATGATTGAAAACCTTGATGATCCGTCCCTCAAGGATATCCTTGGTAAACGAGAAATAGGCCATGTCGGGCCGTCCCCACGGTCCATAGACAGTAAAAAACCGCAGCCCGGTCATCGGCAAATCATAAAGATGGGCATAGGAATGACTAAGCACCTCGTCCGATTTCTTGGTGGCAGCATAAAGCGAGACCGGCTGGTCGGTGCGGTCGGTCTCGCGAAACGGTACGTCGCGGCGTCCGCCATAAATCGACGATGAAGATGCAAACGCCATATGTTCAAATCCGTCGAGGTTGCGGCAATATTCGAGCATGTTGACGTGGCCGACCAGATTTGATCGCACGTAGGAACCCGGATCGATCAGCGAATAACGCACCCCGGCCTGGGCTGCCAGATGGATGATTTTTCGAACCGGTTTGCCCGCCAAAGCCGCCGACAGGGCTTTTTCATTGGCGATATCGACCTGATGGAATTCAAACCCTGGCAAATCACGCAATTTTGCCAAACGGGCCCGTTTTAATTCAACGCTGTAGTAATCATTGACATTGTCGATGCCAATCACCGCTTCCCCGCGCTCGGCCAATGCCTGAACCGTATGAAAACCGATGAAGCCGGCGGCGCCGGTTACCAGATAGGCCATGCTTGTGAAATTTCCTCGAGCGAACACATACCCGCGCCACCGATCATCGACGCATTATCTATCGCGGATGTCAGCCAACCGGTTTATGGCAGGTTTATGGCAAGTACCAGCGGTTCAATCAATGGCCGAAACTGGAGATTTGGGTCAGATCCAGCGACGCACTGCAGCGCTGTATTTTTCAAATTCCTCGCCGAACAATTGGTGCATCACCCGCTCTTCGGGAATGATCTGGAAGCGGTTGATGTAAAAAACCATCCCGGCCACCACGATTAGTGCCGACAATGCGCCGAGCCCGATCGCAATCCCCGTTACCAACAAAGTCAAACCCACATACATCGGGTTACGGGTGTAGCGGTAAATGCCGGTGGTCACCAGCGACGACGCGGCCTCGATGTTCACCGGGTCGTGGGTGGTGCCAGCCCGGCTAAAGGCTCGCAGACCAGCAAAAGCACAGCAAAATCCTGCCAATGCGATCACGATACCGACCAGCCAATTATAACTGAAATCAAAACCGGCCAGCGGCATCAAATAGCTGGCCAGAACCTCCAGCGCGATGGCGATCAGGGCGACGAACGGGGGGCGAATACGGTTTTCAAGAAATTGCATCCAGAGCCCTAACTGCTTATCGGAGCAAGCAAAACTGCACAAAATACCAATACCGACTGATGTCGGTATAAATGGGTATGGCCACGGCCCGCATTCAAGCCCGACTGCTGAAATTTACAAAGAAACACAAAAAAAGGCGGGAACCGCCGGCACGGTCGCGCTTGGCGAACCGTTGGCTGTTCCCGCTGTCATCCCCGCCCACCCTGTTTGAAAATCAGGAGCAGGCAACCGGCATAAACCGGTTCTTTGATCACGGTTAAAAACCGTATTCGGCACCTTTTAGCGCTCTTTGTATTTTGCGATACCCGCTGTCCCCTTCGGGCATCGCCCCAGACTGCCACCGTAGCGCCAGCCGAACCAATTTCTCGCCAACTTTATCTTTAACGCTTGTCACGAAGCGTAGGATTTGCTTCGTCGCGCTATCTGTTTATTTTGTCGCGTATTCTTGTCCGAAAACCGCTACACACTTTTCGGGAATACGCTCTTTGTTTACGCGTGTCATTTTTCCCAAAACCGGTACCCACTTTTGGGTGACACGCTCTAGTGGCGGGTAATCCATTCCCGCGCGGCCCGCTGGGCGCTGGCGATCTCAGCGCTGGTCATTTCAGCCGCTAACCGCTCACGATCAGACTTGGCCGCCAAACAGCCGCCATGGGCCGCCAGGTTGAACCATTTGTGCGCGGTAACGATGTCATAATCGCCATTGCGACCACTCGCATACATCTTACCCAATTCGTAGAGCTTCTCCGCACCGTTAAAGCCAGCCAGCTCCGGACTGCTCATGTCTGCTGTTTGCATTCTTGCCAATTTACCTCTCCTGTTCCCTGCGGCGCGCCGTTTCCCCAACCGACCTTTTGTGCTTTACCGAGGCCCACTATGTTGGCGAGGAGTTAAAATCCAAGTTAAGAATCTTGATTAATTTGCTACAAATGAAACCCAAACGATCGGTAAATTTTATTATTGGTTTACTCTGGGAACCTCCGAATTCCGGCAATTTTCGACTATTTGAAAATAATTCCCACGGATAAGATAAACCCCTTACTAACCACGGCAACCGAACCGTACTTTTTTGTGCGAAACGCACCGCCGGTAAGTGCGCACACAATTACCAGCAGGCCGCACTGGTAAATATTTACCGCGCGCATAAGCGATGCTACATATTAGCTAACGCTCACAGCCAAATTGGAGGAACCAATGGCAACAATTTCGCGTATTTGGAAAACATTGCCGATTATAGCACTGGTGGCACCGCTCGGCGGTTTGGCCGCGCATGCCGGGGAGCTCGATGGTCGTTGGACCACCGCAACCGGTGGCACGGTTAGTATGTATCGCGGTTGTGGCACCTATTGCGGCAAGGTAATCGGTGGAGAACACAACGGGAAACTGATCCTCAAGATTTCAGGCAGCGGCGGCACCTATTCTGGCACCGTGATCGACGTCAATGACGACGACAAGGAATATTCCGGAAAATTGACCCTGCAATCAGCGAACAAGATCAAGCTGAAGGGGTGCACCTTGGCGATCTTCTGCAAAACCCAATATTGGCGTAAGCAGTAGACCGCATTTTCTGGAGCGTGTCACCCAAAAGTGGGTGCCGGTTTTGGGAAAAATGACACGCTCTAGCCGGATCAACCGGTTTGGCTCCATCAAATAGGCCAATAGTAAATTCCCTTGGTATAAGCCGTTTGCGCACGGATAGCCGGTGCTCATACCAACGGTGGGTACTATTTTGGAAGTGCTGTAAGGATCGCAACAATTTGGAAACCGGCGCCACCACGGCGCCGGTTTTTCTGTTTCCGGTGGCAATTTCCACCAAAAAAAACTCTTTATTAACCCATGCATCTATTGCAATCCTGGCCTGCACACTCAGGGGGTAGTCGAACCGGCATTGGTGGCATAGATCACGGCCAAGCGGTTCGCCGATGAGCAGACCGCGTTTCAGATAACAACGGCCGCAAGGCGCAACTTCGGGAGTATGAAAAATGGCTATCTTCTCTGCGGTAAAAGAATTCGCTTGGGGCATCAGCCGGGGCACCCATTTCGCTATCACCAGGAAACACGGAATAGTTGAGCGCTCGGTTGTCCCGACTATTGGCGACATCCACGGCCGCTAAGCGTCACGCAAGATTTGTAAGAATATCGAGGCCCGGCGTCGCAACCGGGCCTCTGCTTTCGGTGCCGCTAAAGCGTGTCACCCAAAAGTGGGTGCCGGTTTTGGGAAAAATGACACGCATAAACTAAGAGATCGCGTGACGAAGTTATTCCAACGCTTGGTGACAAGCGCTAATGTCCAGTAATTTGGGCCCGGTAATTTAGGCCTGGTTACCTGGCGCGCTGGCCGAATAATATTTTCTGCGCATCCTTATCGTCGGCAAGGTTTGATTGTTCACGAATTTCGCGACCCACCGCCATGCCGATTTCCACCGCCGGGCGGGCGCCAAGGGTCTCAAACCAGCGCTTGAGATTGGGAAAATCGTCTAAATCCTGACCCTGGCGTTCGTAGGGTACAACCCAGCCGTAACAGGCCATGTCGGCGATCGAATACTCGCCGGCAAGAAACTCGCGGTCGGCCAGACGAGTGTTCATGACCCCATAAAGCCGGTTAACCTCATTGGTATAGCGTTCGATCGCATAAGGGATTTGTTCCGGCGCGTAGCCACGAAAATGATGCGCTTGCCCGCACATCGGTCCAAGTCCGCCCATTTGCCACATCAACCATTGCTCGACCTCCACGCGCTGGCGCTCGTGTGTGGGATAAAATCGACCAAATTTGCGGCCGAGATACATCAAGACCGCCGCCGATTCGAACACCGACACCGGGTTGCCGTCAGGGCCATCCAGATCAATAATCGCCGGCATGCGGTTGTTTGGGGCGATTTTCAGGAAATCCGGCTCGAACTGCTCGCCTTTTCCGATATTGATGTATTTCACCTCATAGGGGCACTTAAGCTCCTCAAGCATGATCGTGATTTTCCAACCGTTCGGCGTTGGCCAGTAATAGAGTTCGATCCCGGATTTTTCAGACATCCAATAAGCGTCCTTTGTATTTGCCGATATAGCGTTGCGCGAATTGCCCGCAAAACCCTTATCGCGTGCGCCAATCGGTCCACAAGGCCAGCCCATCACATTTATGAACCCAACATGAACAAAGCGCTCATCGCCAGTTCAATGGTGACCTGCCATTATCAAGCTAATCTTAGGGGGACAAATGATGATCAACGACACCATCCTTTTTCGGCGCTTTATGCTGGTCGCGGCAATGATAGCCGCCATCGGAGTAGGCATCGCGCATTTGATCGAGGGCACCCAATCGGGCACGGAACCTGGTCTTGGCTTCATCGGAACAAATGCTTGCGACACGGATCGTGCCTTGTGCGAACTGGTCACAGCCGTTGCAGTGTCTAACCGGTATTGATTGGCCAGCCATACTGGATGCCCACTCGCACTTGCCTGTGGTAACGACTATAATTGGGCATGAAATCCGATTCCATCAATCCAGTTGGCAAACTGAAAATTCTTTGTCCGCCATACGCCCCCGCGCAAATCCACACCGATGCCAGCCAAGCGGTGCGCGCGCTGCAAGAAATCTACGCCACCGGCACCAAGTTCCTGAAAGATCGGTTCGCAGCGGTGATTTCCGGTGCGCCGGTAGAGGGGTTATACCGGGCTTATTACCCGCAAATTCGTTTAACCACCGCCAGTTTCGCGGAAATCGACAGCAGGCTGTCCTACGGGCACGTGGTGGCGCCGGGCGAATATTCGACCACGGTGACCAATCCCAACCTGTTTGCTGATTATCTGGAACGCCAAATTGGCCTACTGATCGAAAATCACGGTGTTCCAGTTACCACAGCGCCTTCCCAGACCCCGATACCGCTGCACTTTGCATTCGACGAGAACACCCATGTCGAAGGCGCGATCCAAGATCATCTCGAGATGCCCCTGCGCGACGTATTCGATGCGCCGGATATCGTTTCCACCGACGACAAGATCGCCAATGGGCAAGGCAGTTTCGACCCGCCGATGGCGCTGGCGCCGTTTACCGCACAGCGCGTAGACTATTCCCTGCATCGCCTGGCCCACTACACCGCCACCAGCCCACAGCACTTCCAAAATTATATACTGTTCACCAATTACCAGTTTTATATCGAAGAATTCATTGGCTACGCCAAGGCGATGCTGGCCGATGCCAACAGCGGATATACCCGCTTGGTAGAACCGGGCAACCTGTTCACCGCGCGTGGGCCAGAAGCCCAAACAGCCGGTGCCCCGCCACTACGTCAACCGCAAATGCCAGCCTACCATCTAACCCGTGACGATAAATGCGGGATCACGATGATCAATATCGGCGTCGGCCCTTCCAATGCCAAGACGATCACCGACCACGTTGCGGTATTGCGGCCACACACCTGGCTGATGCTTGGCCATTGCGCCGGGTTGCGCAGCACCCAGTCGCTGGGCGACTATGTGTTGGCCCATGCCTATGTGCGCGAGGACAATGTACTCGATGAGGATCTGCCTTTATGGGTACCGGTGCCGGCCCTGGCGGAGGTGCAAATCGCCCTCGAACAGGCGGTGGCGGAAACCACCGGCCTTTCGGGTTACGGACTAAAAAAGATCATGCGCACCGGCACTGTCGCGACCATCGGCAACCGAAATTGGGAACTGCGCGAGCATACCGGTCCGATGCAACGGCTTTCGCAGTCGCGCGCGATTGGCCTTGATATGGAATCGGGCACCATTGCCGCCAATGGATTTCGTTTCCGGGTACCGTACGGAACGTTGCTGTGCGTCTCCGACAAGCCCCTGCATGGCGAACTGAAGCTTCCCGGCATGGCCACCGAATTTTACAAACGCCAGGTCGACCAACATTTACGGATCGGTATATTGGCATTGGAAAAACTGCGGGCAATGCCACCGGAGCGGTTACATTCACGCAAACTGCGCTCGTTTAATGAAACCGCTTTTCAGTAAATACCGAATTTTCCTTAAATTGTTACAATACCACACTTTCTTAACAAAATTCGGGTTCAATGCGCGCAAAATTATTTAGGGTGGACAGCCAGTGACTAGGATGCACAGTGGAATTACAAACGAGTATTTTTTCAGATGCCTTGGACGAGCTGTCAGACGCGATATTCATTTTCGACCAAAATGATCAAATCGTATATTACAACAATTTTGCGCATTCCGCCTATCCCGAATTGTCCGTTCATCTCAAAAAGGGTGCCCATCTCTCCGAAATATTTCGTCTCGCATATCGAATCACGCAATGGCGGTCCGGTCCACCCAGCGAACAGGATTATGTGCGCGAGCAATTGGAATTGTATCGCGCGGCTTCCTACGAAAGCGAATGGCGTCTCGATGACGGCCGATGGATTCTAATTCGAAGCCAGTGCCTGCAAAACGGCTTACGTGTATGCAAACACACAGATATCAGCGCGATAAAGAAACGCGAAAACAAACTGGCGGCGTCCAACAGCCGGCATTCGGCGCTGCATCAGGATTTCACCGATGCTTTAGATGCATTACCCCTTGGGGTTTTGGTGGTGAATGCTGGTCTTGAAGTCGAAATTGTCAACGACGCTTTCAACAATTTTTGGAATACGCGAAGCAGCACTGTACGCCTCGGCACTCATTTTCGTGACCTGCTGGAAGAAAATCGGAGCGCTGGTATCTATGGTGTGGAGGATGATGAATGGTATAGTTATGTCAAAACTCGTTGTGAAGAGATCAGGCAAGCAAAAATCAGCCCAAGATTGGTCAAGCGTCCCAGCGGGCAAGAGCTGATTTTTTCGATTATCGAGCTTTCACAGGGCCGGCGATTACTCACATATTTGGATGTGACCGAGCAAAATAGGCACCAAAACGAAATTGAGCGCTCTAAGGAAGAAGCGGCCACCGCCCGCAATCAGCTTCAAGATGCGATCGAAACGATCGATGACGGATTCGCGCTTTATGACGCGCAAGACCGATTGATCATATGCAACGACAGTTTCAGGGAAGTGGTCGGCAAGGATACAGAATTTATTATCGCACCGGGCTCGACCTATGAGCAACAATTAAGGGAAATGATCGATCTTAATCTGATCCCGGGAATTGATAGCACAAAAGATGCATATGTGCGCGAATTGCTCGAAAAACGCAGTCGATTGGACGGCAAAGATGTAACCTACCAAAACAATAGCGGCGATTGGATCCGGCAGCGCGACAAAAGAATTCCCTCCGGCAATATTGTCAGCTTGCGCACAGACATCAGCGAGCACAAACGGCGAGAGGCGGAGTTGGAAGCCGCGCGCGCCGAAGCCGACCGCGAAAGGCAGCGCCTGATCGACGCGATCGAAGTGCTTGAACACGGATTTGCCATTTATGATGCAGACAGCCGGTTGGCGTTGTATAACCATGCATTTACGGAACTAAATAGCTCGATCGCGGATTTGATCAAGCCGGGCGTTGCCTATGTCGATTTGTTGAAGGCCAGCCTCGCCCGTAATGTCTGGAAATCGCCGCCAGATGATCTAGATCAATGGATTAAACAGCACCTTGAATTAAGGCGCACGGAAACCTCAATAAATTCTTTATTCCAATTTCAAGATGGTCGTTGGATGCGTCGCGTGGAAAAACGCACCTCAACCGGTGAATGGGTCGGCATCCGCTCTGATATCACCGCCACGGTGGAACGAGAAAGGGAACTGGAAGCGGCTCATCAACAGGCTACCTCCGCTGATCGCGCGAAAAGCGAATTTCTCGCCAATATGAGCCATGAAATACGGACGCCGATGAACGGCGTCATGGGGATGGCCGAACTGCTCTCCAAATCAGGTCTTGATCCAAAGCAGGCGATGTTTTCCGATGTCATCGTACGCTCCGGCAACGCATTGCTGACAATTATCAATGACATCCTCGACTTTTCCAAAATCGATGCTGGCCAGCTTGAACTGGAGCTTGCTCCTTTCACACTCGCGGACGCATTCGAGGATGTGGCGGCGCTGTTGTCATCAAAAGCGGCTGAAAAAGGCTTGGAATTGATTTTACGTATCGATCCAACGCTGCCGAAAATGCTGGTTGGTGATGTTAGCCGAACGCGTCAAATCGTCACCAATTTGCTGGGCAACGCAATCAAGTTTACCGAAAATGGACATGTGTGTGTCAATGTCGAAAATATTTCTCCTCGTCCCGGCAATGGGAAAAGTGTGGGCTTGAGGGTTTCGGTGGTCGATACCGGAATGGGTATTCCCGCCGATGAAATTGACAAAGTGTTTGATAAATTTTCTCAAATCGACGGATCTGCAACACGCCGACACGAGGGCACGGGGCTAGGACTTTCGATCGCCGCATCGCTAGTCGAATTGATGGGTGGAAAAATTGGCGTAGAAAGCAAGGAGCGAGCGGGCTCAACATTTTGGTTTGAAGTCACGCTAGCGAAACATTTTATGGCCGAGAGCGACCCGGTTCCGGCGGAACTTGTCGGATCGCGAGTGCTGGTGGTCATCAATAATGCGCTCAATCGGTCCAATATCGCTGAGCAATTGGTTGCTTGGCAGTTTGACTATGCTGCCGTCGCCTCTGGTGCTGCAGCGCTGCAATTTATGCGAGAGGCCATTTCTAGGGGTGTAGCGATCGATTGCGTGATTGCTGACTATCAAATGCCGCAAATGAATGGCGGCGAACTAGTTAATGCAATGCGCATGCAGGCGGAACTGGAAAATATTCCGGTGATCATGATGACCGCCATCAATCAGGAAGAATATGATAGATCACTTTCTTTCCTCGACAATCAACGTCAACTAATTAAGCCGGTCCGAAACTCCCTTTTATTGGATGCAATCGTTCACTCGATTGGCGACAAGGCGGATGTAACGGGGCGGCCCAAATGGTCGGACTCGACTAACGACGTTCTCGATATTTTGGTTTGCGAGAATATCGAAGGTGGCAATGGCATTCTTTCCGGTATTTTGTTGGGGTCCGCCTACTCGACTGTCACGGTTAGCACCAGCGAGCAAATCCTTGACCGAAGCAAAAAACAAATACCGAGACTGATCCTGATCGACGTTTCAATGCCTGACATGCATATTATGCAAACGGCGCAGGCTGTACGTGAAATCGAAAACGGAAAAACTTACACGCCGATAATCGGTTTTACGTCGCAGAAAACGGATTGCAATCTTGGAATTTGCCGCAAAGCCGGCCTGGACGATTGTTTGTCAACGTTTACTTCACCAGATCGTTGGCTTGACATAATCGATACGTGGCTTGGAAAATCCCGAGCGGTGGCCATTAACGGCTGATATTGCGGGAAAATACCAACAAGAACCCATAGAGCGCCCGAGAAAGCGACCGCCATCTACATGTTCGGGTAGACTGGCCCCTCGCCGCCCTGGGGCGGAACCCAATTGATATTCTGGTTCGGGTCCTTGATGTCGCAGGTTTTGCAGTGCACGCAGTTCTGGAAATTGACCACAAAACGCGCATCTGATGTGTCGGTGCCAACCAGCAGATTGCCGTCGCTATCCACCCACTCATAGACGCCGGCCGGGCAAAAACGCGCTGTTGGTCCGCCACTACGTCAACCGCAAATGCCAGCCTACCATCTAACCCGTGACGATAAATGCGGGATCACGATGATCAATATCGGCGTCGGCCCTTCCAATGCCAAGACGATCACCGACCACGTTGCGGTATTGCGGCCACACACCTGGCTGATGCTTGGCCATTGCGCCGGGTTGCGCAGCACCCAGTCGCTGGGCGACTATGTGTTGGCCCATGCCTATGTGCGCGAGGACAATGTACTCGATGAGGATCTGCCTTTATGGGTACCGGTGCCGGCCCTGGCGGAGGTGCAAATCGCCCTCGAACAGGCGGTGGCGGAAACCACCGGCCTTTCGGGTTACGGACTAAAAAAGATCATGCGCACCGGCACTGTCGCGACCATCGGCAACCGAAATTGGGAACTGCGCGAGCATACCGGTCCGATGCAACGGCTTTCGCAGTCGCGCGCGATTGGCCTTGATATGGAATCGGGCACCATTGCCGCCAATGGATTTCGTTTCCGGGTACCGTACGGAACGTTGCTGTGCGTCTCCGACAAGCCCCATGCATGGCGAACTGAAGCTTCCCGGCATGGCCACCGAATTTTACAAACGCCAGGTCGACCAACATTTACGGATCGGTATATTGGCATTGGAAAAACTGCGGGCAATGCCACCGGAGCGGTTACATTCACGCAAACTGCGCTCGTTTAATGAAACCGCGTTTCAGTAACCTAATACCAACGGTGCTTTGGGAAATCCCAATACATTCAAGACAATTTCAATAATCTACGATGGTGAAATCTAGTTTGTTCGCCGGCTATATATATTTCTAGCGTTCGACAGCCATGCTATAGTTGGTGCGCCGGCCAGAACTAGGGCCTGTGGCAAATTGGAAGTGGGGCTTGCTTCCAACTTTGAACGGAGCATTCATGCCAGACCCGACCAACGTCAAGCCTGAGACCGCGACTGACAATTTGTTGTCGCTGGCCCAGGGATTTTACAACATGCTGGCCGAGCGCCCGGCGATCGCAATGATCGCCATCGCATTGGCGTTCCTAGTGATTTTTGTGCTGTTTTTCGCCAAGAATTGGGGAATTCTCGGCAAGGTGTTGGCCGGCACTTTTGTTTCACTGTTAATGATAATCGTCGCCTTGGGCGCCTACAGATACATGGCCATCCGCGCTGGCAAAACCGGCGAATTCCACAAAGCTGCCATTTGGGCGAAATTCGAAAGCGCCGGCAGTGGCATTCCCGGCATCAAAATATCGAGCCGGCCGGCGCCGAATTTTCAACGCGGAAACCAAGATGAGTTCGATAATTCAGTATTTCAGTACGATCTGCTGTTCGAAAAAAACACGAAGAAGATCGGAATTACGATTGAAAATCGCCAACCGATCGCTTGTGCGGATACAAACGCTGATGATTTCGACCCGGAGTTCGGCGGATCGGGCCAAGTGGTTCGTCCCGCGACGACGTTTTGGTTGGATATCAGCAAAGCGGTAATGGAAGATCAAACGTTTAACATCGAACTCAAATATTTGACCGATCAGCAAACACCGGGCGTGGACGCGGCCCATGATCGTCTACTGGTTACCAAGGCGGAAGCGATCAATGCTGACGCGATCAATCTCATAAACGTTAATCATCAGGAGGGTCCTCCCTGCTTGGACAATCTCGATGGAAGTTTTTTCTTCGCACTAGCGCTTCCCACCCAATCACAGCCAGTTGCACCCGTGCCGGCGCCGAGCGATGGTTTCCTGCACCAATTGTTTTCCATTGGCCGCGCATTCGCGCAATCGATCGATACAAAGCAGCGCGAATTCCTAAAAACGACAATCGGCAATTCGGATACCCAGCAATCCCAACGCCTGGACAGCTATTTAGAAAATTCACCAGAACGAACCGCAGATGTCGCCGGCGCGGTTTTGCTAGGCAGCGGATTTTCCAACCAGGAACAGGCCGAATTTATCGGCAAGTTGCGCAATCTTCCACCGCAGGAGCGGCCACGCGAGCCTGCATTCCTGAATGCCATGTTCGCACTGATCGTCAACGATGATCCGACACTGCGCGCCGCCGCCGCCCGCTATCTGCGGGCGCCACAATTTGTCGACGAGAAATTGCTGGAGCACTATCACGGCTATTTCGAGGAAAATACGCCGGCCCTAAAGGACCAACTGGTACCGGGGCGTGATTTTGACAAAGCCTATCTGCTGGCTGCCGCCGGTCGAGATATCCACTACAATTTTGGGATCAAGCTTTCCAATCAGCTTGCCGATATCTACGCGGAATTGCCGGATAACCGAAGGGTCGAAAAAATTGCGGAAATAAATGATGCATTCGCGGGAGGCCAGGAGTTGGCAGAATTTGCGCCGGCTGAACGCAAAGTGCTGTTCGCCAAGCTCGACTACGGAACGGCCTATGCGCTCTATCGGGTCGCCTTATATGACGACGTCCTCACCAGCCTGCCGAAAGCCGACAGCGAAATCCTGGAGGCGGAAATCGCCAAACGCCGGCGCGAAAAATTGACAACGGCTGCTATGGCCTCCTCGCAGACAGCGATTGAAGCGTTCAAAACCTTCGAGCACAAAGTTGAGATTGGCGATAATGCCAACCGCTATGCCTGGAAACACCACATCAAGCAGGCAAAGCGTTGCAGCGCAATGCCCGACCAGGTTTCCTATAATTGCCTGACCGGCAATTGAACGCCGCTACCGCCAGCAACGCTTCGCCATCTACATGTTCGGGTAGACTGGCCCCTCGCCGCCCTGGGGCGGAACCCAATTGATATTCTGGTTCGGGTCCTTGATGTCGCAGGTTTTGCAGTGCACGCAGTTCTGGAAATTGACCACAAAACGCGCATCTGATGTGTCGGTGCCAACCAGCAGATTGCCGTCGCTATCCACCCACTCATAGACGCCGGCCGGGCAAAAACGCGCTGTTGGTCCGCCATAGACCCCTAATTCAGAAGTCTTTTGCAACTCCAAATCAGCCACGTGCAGGTGTGCCGGCTGCTCTTCACTATGGTTGGTATTGGACAGAAATACCGACGACAGGCGGTCGAAGGTCAATTTGCCATCGGGTTTGGGATAGTCGATCGGTGAATGATTGGCTGCCGGTTCGGTGGCCTGATAGTCGGCCTTCTTGTGTTTTAAAGTACCAAACGGCGACCAGCCGCCAAAAACCGTGTTGCACCACATGTCGAAACCGCTGGCAAACGTACCCCAAATTGTGCCGAAGCGGGCAACCAGCGGTTTGGCATTGCGGACTTTTTTGAGATCCTTGCCGATGTCGCTGGCCCGCCATTGGTCATCATAGGCGGTCAATTCATCGCCAGCGCGGCCGGCGGCAATCGCCTCTGCTACATTTTTCGCCGCCATCATGGCGGACAGCATGGCGTTGTGCGAACCCTTAATGCGCGGCACGTTGACGAAACCGGCCGAACAGCCGATCAGCGCGCCACCGGGGAAACACAGTTTGGGAACCGACTGCCAGCCGCCCTGGGTAATCGCGCGCGCGCCGTAGGAAATGCGTTTACCGCCTTCCAGCACTGGCGCCACTTTGGGATGGGTCTTGAAGCGCTGGAACTCTTGAAACGGCGACAAATAGGGGTTCTTGTAGCCAAGTGCGACAACAAAGCCGACAGAGACTTGATTGTCTTCCAGGTGATAGATGAACGACCCGCCGTCGGTGGCGCTATCGAGCGGCCAGCCAAAGGAGTGCTGCACCAAGCCGGGCTGGTGTTGGGCGGGATCGACCTCCCACAATTCTTTGATGCCGATGCCAAATTTCTGCGGACTGTCGGCACCAAGATCGAATTTGGCAATCAGTTGCTTGGCCAGCGAGCCGCGCACCCCCTCACCTATCAAGGTGTATTTGCCGAGCAGCGCCATGCCGCGTTCGAAATTGGGGCCAGGGGTGCCGTCTTTTGCCACTCCCATATCCCCGGTGGCAACGCCGATCACCTGGCCATCGTCGCCGTAAAGAACTTCGGCGGCGGCAAAACCTGGATAGATTTCTATTTCCATGGCTTCGGCCCGCGCAGCAAGCCAGCGGCACACATTGCCAAGCGAAACGATATAATTGCCGTGATTGTTCATTAAGGGCGGGAACGCGAAATTGGGCAGTTTGAAGCCGCCCTTCTCACTTCTTAGATAAAACTCATCGGCGCTAACCGGGGTCTTGAATGGATGGTCGGGATCGTCTTTCCAGTCGGGGATCAGCCGGTCGACCGCGATCGGATCGACCACGGCGCCTGATAGGATGTGGGCGCCGACTTGCGACCCCTTCTCCAGAACCACGACGGTTAGTTCCTGGTTGATCTGCTTTAACCGGATCGCGGCGGCAAGCCCGGCCGGCCCAGCGCCGACGATTACCACGTCGAACTCCATCGCTTCGCGTTGTGGCAATGCTTGGTTGCCTTGCATTTCGTTTTCAGTCTCCGACATGGCGACCTCCTACCCTTCTATGCATCGATTAATACCGGCGATGTCGCGCCTTTGTTTCAGCGGCATATCGCAAAATCAAGCGATAAGTGAACTGCTGTTGCTCCTTCACGCAAGTTCAACAGTTGGAATTGCCAGTCCGAGGCGGTAGGTTCGCACCTTGGCCAATTTAGGTATCGACCATGACGGCTTCGAGCGGCGAAAACCCGGACATCCAGGAACTGGCGGCATGGTATGTGGCCATTGGGGTCGATATCGCCCTCGAAGAGCAGCCGGTTGACCGGTTCGCACAATCAGCCGTGATAAAGGAAAAGCGCAAGCAAGCGCGCGATACGGCCAAGACTGCGCTTGAGACAAAATCAGCGGGCCGGCAAACCGCCACCACGTCAAACAAGCCATCATCGGCCTTCGGGTTCGACAATGCCCGCATCCCGGACGAACAGGCGGTCGCCGATGCGCGTTCGCTTGCGAGTGCTGCGATAAATCTTGACCAACTACGCCAGGCGCTGGCCGATTTCGATGGCTGCAATCTGCGCCACTCAGCCCGCAATCTGGTGTTCGCAGACGGCGATCCGCAAGCGAAGATCATGTTGATCGGTGAAGCGCCAGGTCGCGAGGAGGACAGCCAAGGCCTGCCGTTTGTTGGCCGTTCGGGCATGCTGCTCGAACGCATGCTTGGCGCAATCGGCCTTAAACGCGAAGATGTCTACATCACCAATGTCATACCTTGGCGACCGCCGGGTAACCGCACACCGACGCCGATTGAGACCGAATTGTGCCGCCCGTTCATCGAGCGTCATATCCAGCTGATGGACCCTAAGCTTGTGGTGGTGCTAGGCGGCGCGGCAGCCAAAGCCCTGCTTAAAACCACCGACGGCATTTTGAAGTTACGCGGTCGCTGGGCAAAAATCACCATTGCCGACCGCCAGTTTCGCGCCATGCCCACCTTGCATCCGGCCTATTTGTTGCGCCAGCCGGCGCAAAAGAAATTGGCCTGGCAGGACCTGATAAAAATCCACCAATCCCTCGCGCAGGATTAGGGCCTGTTGACAATTATGGTTGTAGTGTCGGTTTGATCAAATTGGTCCAATTTCGTGGTGTGAGAAGGAAGGGCATGCTGGGCATATTCGACGACGAGCGGCGCGAAAGCGGGGCAATTTGGCCAAATCCCTTTGGGACGCTACCCATTTGGCCCCTGGACTTCGTTGCGAAAAGCTTGAAGTGGGTAGCACTACGACGCCTTTCGCGCCTTGCCAGCGGCCAATTGGGCCACGCCGGCGCCACAACCATAATTGTCAACGGACCCTAGGGCCTGTCGGCCTTTTGGCCCCAACAAATTTTATTGAATTACCACAGATCGAAAATTGTACAGGGCGCCGACATTGATTGCTTGTTTTGCCACCAAAAGGCTTGTAACGGGCGCTTATTGATACGGTTTGAAAGACCTGCCCATGGCCCGCCAGTTGCTGCCCATTCTTGCTCTGTTCGTTTCCACCGCGTTTTTGATGGCCGGCGGCGGTGTGCATGCGATTTTGATCCCCGTGCGGGCGCAAATGGAAGGGTTCACCAATTTCCAGATCGGCCTGATCGGCACCGGCTGGGCGATCGGTTTTACCGCCGGTTGCATATTGGTTCCGTTGCTGGTGCGCCGGGTCGGCCATGTGCGCAGTTTCGGCGCACTGGCGGCGACGCTGTGCATCGTCATGCTGCTCAACGGCATGGTCGTCGAGGCTTATAGCTGGGTAGTGCTGCGCGGCATTGCCGGCTTGTGCTTTTCCGGCTCCTACATGATCGTCGAAAGCTGGCTTAACGAGCGTATCACCAACGCAAACCGCGGCACCATGTTTTCGCTCTACATGATCGTGACCCAGACCGCCTATATGGGTGGGCAATACGTGCTCACTACCGGCGACCCGAGCACCCATATGATGTTCATGTATGGCGCGATCCTATACGCGCTGGCGGTAATCCCAACCGCGCTGTCCAAGGCCCAGTCACCGCAACCGCTGACCAAGGTGCGGTTCGATCTGCGCAAGATCTATTCCAATTCGCCGGCGGCGGCGGTCGGGGCGGTGCTCGCCGGCATGATTTCGTCCGCCTGGGGCAATTTCGCGCCAGTGTTTGGCCTGTCGGTGGGAATGTCGAACGCCGAGATCGCCTCGTTAATCGCGGTGGCGTTGGTAGGTTCGGTAGTATTCCAATACCCAATCGGCAAATTGTCCGACATGGTCGATCGGCGCTATGTGATGATTGGGGTTTCGCTGTTTGGCGCGGTGATGGGGCTGGTACTTAGCGGTTACGGCAATTTCGAAGCTGGCACCAGTGTCCCATTCTTTACCATGGTGCTGATGTTCGGCGGAGTAATTTATCCGATCTACGCGCTGGTAGTAGCCCACGCTAACGATTTTGCCGAGCAGGAGGATTTCGTCGAAATTTCGGCCGGATTGCTGATGCTGTTCGGTTTCGGCACCATGGTCGGGCCGCTATTGACGGCAACGGTGATGGACTGGCTCGGCGTGTTCGGCCTGTTTGCCACTATCGGCGGCACCCATGTAGTGCTGGCCCTGTTTATATCCTACCGCACCTTGCAGCGCTCGCCGCCAGCTGATGTGGAAACGGTCGACTTCCAAGCGGTGGCGGTGGGCAAGGCGATGACGCCGGAATCTTATGTGCTCGACCCACGTTCGTTTACCGAAGACGAAGAGGAAGGCGAACCCCCCCGTCACTGAATAATCCAATACCGTGGTGCCGGCACAATTTCACTGATAATCGTTTCATTGCCTTCACTCACATACGAATTTGTAGATGCCGTCGAATGGTTCACCCGTCAGTCGCATATGCTTGCCACTTTTTGCGCAATGCTCTTTGGCCGTTTTATGGACAGCCGTATTGGACCATTTTTCGCGCAGCTCAATTCCATCCGACGAACGTTTCAATATTTGCGGCGTATCTTCCAAAAGGGGCCCGACTTCTACTCCCATATCACGCATCAAAAAACGTATCATCGGCTTGAAAGATTTCGGATACCAACTCACCTGATGGGCCGGTCGGTCCAAAACGACTGAAATGCCTTCTTTTCGTTGCTTTATGAAGCTTTCACAATCTACCGAGAATCCAGGGTTTTTCCTCAAAAATGGTGTGTTTCTTGAAACGGTGGTGAACACTCGTACATCAAGTGGTGCCCATATTCCGTCAAAAATTGGGTTGGGCCCTCTACACCCCCAACCCTCAATCAGATGCCCAGCAAATTCATTGCCCTCATAGTGAGCCACAACAAGACCACCCATTCCGCTGCCAAAGAGAAAAAAGTTTTTCCTATCAATCCAATTAAAAGCCGCCAATTTTTGAACCGCATAGTCGAGCTCTGATTTCTGGAAAGCAACTGCTGCATCAAAATAACGGATATACCTTGCACGATCCTCGTAGCACCCCAATGGCCGGTGTTCTCGCGCGAAGCTGTCTGGGCCAATTACTATAAAACCGAGTTTGGACAAGCGGTTCATGTCATCACGATGATGCCCCAAGCCTTCACAATAGTGCATGAAAACAATAAGCGGCCATTTTTTATCTTTGTTGTTCAGAGAAATTGCCTTTTCAAATCGACCATCTCGAATTAGGCGACCAAAAGCACCACCTAATTGTTCAGGTAAGTAAACCAGAGCATCATTCCAAGTTTTATCAAGTTCAACTGGATCCGAAATCGTCAGCCAGTTAACCTTAAAGCGTTCATTTGCATAAGCAGAACCGACAACAAGGAAAATCATAGCCATGGCAAAAAACTTGGATATCATATTGAGTTATTTCGCTAGTGAATCCATGAAATTTGGTTTTCTTACTTAGTATTTATCTTTGTTGACCATGACCGAGTCATACCAAAGGAATTTACTATTGACCGATTTGACCGCCGCGATTTTGTTCGCTGACTAGCGCTTGTCACGAAGCGTTGGAGTAGCGTCGTCGCGCTATCTATTTGTTTACGCGTGTCATTTTTCCCAGTACCGGTACCCACTTTTGGGTGACCCGCTCCAGAGCGCAACAGCCCTTATTTGGAGGCCGAAATGCCCTATCCGCTTACCGCTTGATCCCGTTCCTTGGTTAAAACGATAAAGTCAGTGCCAAGGCCGGTTTCCCAGCTGATACCGGTATCGGAGATGGCGATCGACGAACCAGCGGTCAAACGCGCCGAAATACGGTTACGGATCCTTTGCGGGATATCGAAGCGATCCAGCACATGGGCGATCAAATAGTTCGGCTCGGTAACCACCGCAAACGCCGCATCCAGATCATTGCCGGCTACCAAATTGTCCAAGTCGCGAGATTGGCTGCCATCGGAAATTGAGCTGACCAGCCAGGAAGCCCGGCCGGCATCACGGTCGAAGCGTTTGATCGTCAGCAGATGCTCGCCCAGGGGCACTTGCGGATCGGCAAGACCAATGTCGGCCTCAAACACTGCCCGGAAATCCTGACGTACATAGATGCGCGCATCAGGCGGCGTGCCAATACCCGTGATCCGATAAAGATCGGTGAGCACTTGATCGGACATGGCGCCGGTCACCTGCAAACCATAGTGCTTTTGAAAGCGTTTGATGGCGTTGCCGGTGTTGGGGCCCATATACCCATCGATTTCTCCCGGCCGCATATGCAAGAGGTGCAACAAGCGCTGAACATCGCGCAATTTTTCGTGCTCGGACAGCCTGGTCAAATAGATACGGACCGGTTTGCGGCTGTCGCCGTTGAAACGGTCCTTGACCGGGTAGTCGAACGGGTTGTGGCGTTTGGCCAAATGGCGCCTGATTGAAAATTCGACCTTTCTTAGATCGGCGGCCGGGTCATATTGGGCACCGGGCTGAAACAGCGCTGCATGATCGATTGGCTTCGGCACCACCTGGTTATGGGTGATAATCACATGGCCGCCGCGTTCGGTGAAACCAAACAATTGGCCGGCGAATTGGCCAGGTAAGCGCACGCAGCCATGGGAGGCAGGTTGGGCCGGCACGCTGTTTGACGCATGCAATGCGATGCCGGACCAGGTTAGTCTTTGCATGAACGGCATTGGCGCATTGGAATAGATGTTGGAGCGATGATACCGGCTCTTGCCAAGGATGGAGAATATCCCGGTCGGCGTATCGTATCCAGCTTTGCCGGAGGAAACCTGTGAAGAAGCGACCTCGCTGTCGCCCACATAGACCCGCACCCGCTGTTCGGCCAAATTGACGATCAACTGCACTGGTTCGCCGCTTTGCTTGGCGATCAGCCAATCGGCCGGCGCCGGCAAAACCCGGTCGGTCTGGTTTTTAGCGGCACGGCGGCGTTTCTTTTTTCGAGGGGCGGCGGCGACACGGGTAATCTTACTTGATCGCGCGGTCCTAAGGCCCCGCCCCGTCAGCACCTCAAATAGCGACTTACGCCCCTCGGCCATTGCGGCAGTAGTTCCACTATCAAAGGCGGTCGAAAAACAAGCCAGCAGCAGTGCAGTCAGTATCAATAAGACAACTCGAGGGATAGATGACATACGCATATCCAACATTCCCGCAACAAAATCATTTACCGCCTTAACACCCAATTACACAGTATCTTGATAGCAGATTTATCCGTCTCATCATATATGACTACAAAGAAATCCCCGTTTTCCTTAATCACAATCACCACGCCATGATTTGGCCTATAGCTGGTGCTGATTTGCCAAATTCGAAGTCAATTGTGTTTCATGATTGACGAGGCAGGCCGCCGCCAGGCCAATTTGTACCAAGGGAACTTAATATCACCCACGTGGCGCGGTTCGCGTTCATTGACATTGGCAATTTCGAGGTTAGCCCTTTTGATGCTGGATCACTTGCCACAGCGCGAATGGGGTGACCGGCATATCCAGTTCGACTACGCCATATTGCCGGCGCATGGCATCAATTACCGCGTTCATGGTGGCTGGGGTTGAGCCGACAGTGCCGGCTTCACCCGCACCCTTAATGCCCAGCTCATTGGTGGTCGATGGTACATTGCGGGTTGCAAAATCGAACATAGGTATGTCGGCGGCGCGCGGCATTCGGTAGTCCATGAAACTGGCAGTCAACAATTGGCCGGTTTGATCATAGATAACCTGTTCGTGCAGACACTGGCCGATCCCTTGTGCGGTGCCGCCATGGATTTGCCCAGCCAATAAAAGCGGGTTCACAGTGACACCGAAATCGTCAACGATTGTATAGGTGAGCACTTGCGTCACCCCGGTATCGGGATCGATTTCCACCTCGCAGATGTGGGTACCGTTGGGATAGGTCGCCTCTTCCTGCTTGAAGACGCCTTCCGCTTTCAGGTCTTCTTGGTTTGCCGCTTCGGCAATAGCTGCAAAAGTAATCGAGCGGTCGGTGCCAACGATCCTGGCAGTGCCATCCACAAGTTCGATATCACCGGCATCAGCTTCCAGTTCATCGGCGGCGATTTTGCGTAATTTTTCCGCCAAATTAGCCCCGGCCCGTGCAGCCGAAGGCGCGCCGAGCGGGATTGAGCGCGAACCGCCGGTGCCACCGCCGGCGGCAAGTTCGTCGCTGTCGCCCTGGCGCACTTCGATAGTGCTGTAATCGACGCCGAGTTTTTCCGCCGCCATCTGCGAATAGGCCGTGGCGTGGCCCTGGCCGTTCGACTGGGTGCCGATTTTGAGGGTTATCTTGCCGTCTTTATGAAGTTCGACAAAGGCCGGTTCTGCGCCAGCAAACGCACATGCTTCTATGTAGGTCGCCATACCGATGCCGCGGAACCGGCCGTGCGCCTTCGACGCCGCGTTGCGGGCTTCAAAATCTGCCCAGCCGGCGCGCTCCATGCATTGTTCCATATGTGCCTGATATTCGCCGGTGTCATACATACGCCCGGTCGGCGATGTGTAGGGCAATTGCTCCGGGCGGATCATGTTGCGGCGGCGGATTTCATCAACGCCGATACCAAGATCGATAGCGCAACGGTCGACCAGACGTTCGATCAAATAACACGCCTCAGGTCGCCCGGCGCCGCGATAGGCATCGGTCGGCGTGGTGTTGGTATAGACGCCACGCACCCGGACATCGATTGCGGGGATATGGTAAACCCCGGTGGTCATGGAGATGCCGAGGGCTGGAATAAACGGGCCAAACGTGTGCAGATAGGCACCCATGTTGGCCAAAATATCAATTTCTACCGCTAGGAACCGACCGGCCGCGTCCATCGCCATGCGGGCGGTGGTGACATTGTCGCGACCGTGCGCATCGGCAAGAAAATGTTCGCTTCGATCACAGGTCCATTTGATCGGCCGGCCGAGCTTGCCGGCGGCAAACAAGCACAGCGCATATTCGCGGTAGACGAACACCTTGGTACCGAACCCGCCACCAACATCCTTGGTCAGGACCCGCAATTTCTCCTGGTCGATACCCAGCACGCCAGCAAGCGTCCGGCGCACCGAGTGAACGCCTTGCGAGCAAACCGTGATCGTGAAGCGGTCGTCGGTTTCACTCCAACTGGCCAATGCCGCGCGTGGCTCCATATAATTGGAGACCAGCCGGTTGTTGATCACCTTGAGCGAGGAGACATGGGTGGCCAATTGAAACGCATCGCCTGCGGCATCGGCGTCACCGCGGGCAATGATGAAGGCGACATTGGCGTCGAGATCGGCGTGAACACGCGGCGCGTCGTCGGCCAAAGCGGCTTCGGTATCGACCACGATATTGTCGAAGGGATCGAAATTGATTTCGATCAGCTCGGCTGCGTCACGGGCAATTTCGACGCTGTCGGCGATCACAAACGCGATCGCGTCACCGAGATGGTAGACCGTGTCTTTGCATAAAAGCGGGATATCTTTCGACGGTCGCTTGGTACCGTCCGGATCGGGGCCGAGCGTCTGGCACGGAATGTGGCCGAGATCGGCGATATCTTGGTGCAAAAATACCCTGTGCACGCCTGGATGATCCCTACAGGCGCAAAGATCACCGACCCTAAATTTGCCAGCCGCAATCGGCGAGCGCACTACAAAGCCGTGCAGTTGGTTTTCTTGGTAAAAATCATCGGTAAACTGACCACTGCCAGTGATAAAACGGTCGTCCTCCAGCCGGGTCAGCGCATTGCCAATGCCAAATTTTGCATGCGAAATCTCGTTCATCGCGTCATCCAGGTGAAAAGGGAAAGTACGGCCGCCGGGTAGCGGTGTTCGTTGGGACCCGTCGACAAACCGGTCCAAGCTTGATCCTACACCGTTACAATCAACATGTGAATATTGGGCAACATGTGAATATTGGGCAACGTGTGAATATTGGGCAACGTGTGAATATTGGGACCGGCCAGATTTACCCGCGCATGCGACTGACCGCAGCAATCAGCCCGTCCGTGGTCGCATCTTGGCCAAGCTTTTTACCGTCGCCGCGTATAACCGGCAACAAAGAACTGGCCATTTCCTTGCCGAGTTCCACCCCCCATTGGTCAAACGGGTTGATGTCCCAGATGACGCTTTGCACCAAAGTCTTGTGTTCATAAAGCGCGACTAATTTCCCCAGGGTCGAAGGGGTCAGGCAGTCATAAAGGATGGTCGATGACGGGCGGTTGCCAGCAAATCTTTTGTGCGGCGCCAATCGCCCGGCCTCGCTTTCGTTGAAACCGGCGCGAAGCAATTGTGCTTTTGCATTGTCGGTGCTCCGACCGCTCATCAGCGCCTGGGCCTGAGCCAAACAATTTGCTAGCAACATGGCGTGATGGTCGCCAGTATCGCTCGCCGAACTGGCGCCGACCAGGAAATCGACCGGCACCACATCGGTGCCCTGATGCAACCACTGGAAGAATGCGTGCTGGCTGTTGGTGCCAGGTTCGCCCCAGATCAGCGATGCTGAGGCATCTTCGGCTAGCTCACCGTTGCGGCGCACGTTCTTGCCGTTCGATTCCATTTCCAATTGCTGTAGGAAAGCGGGAAAGCGGGCCAGTCTTTGTTCGTAGGGCACGATCGCCTGGGCCGGATATCGCAAAAAATTGCGGTGCCATATGCCGATCAGGCCCATCAGCACCGGTATATTGGCGGCCAAAGGCGCACTTTGAAAATGCTGGTCGATTTCGTAGCCACCGGCAAGGAATTGGCGGAACTGTTTAGACCCGATGCCAATCATCAAGGACAGGCCGACCGCCGACCAAATCGAATAACGGCCGCCGACCCAGTCCCAAAATCCGAAGGTGCGTTCGTCATCAATGCCGAAGGCGCGGGTCGCTTCGAGATTGGTCGATACCGCTGCAAAATGGCGCCCGGCCCGCTTATCTCCAACCGCTTCAGCGACCAGAACTCTGGCACTGGTCGCATTGGCCATCGTCTCTTGGGTAGTAAACGTCTTCGAGGTGACTATGAAAAGGGTACGCGACAAATCTATGCCTTTGAGCACGTCCAAAATATCAGCGCCATCCACATTGGCGATAAAACGCAAATCGGGACCTTTGGCAAACGGCTTGAGTGCCTCAGCCGCCATTTGCGGGCCAAGGTCTGAACCGCCGATGCCGATGCCGACCACAGTTGCCACCCTGCCGCCGGAAACTTGATACTCACCATCGTGTACCGCGTCGGCAAACCCTGCCATGCGCACCAACACGCCTTGCACGTCGGCACTAATATCGTTGCCGTCAACGATCAAGCTGCTACCGGGTGGCAGGCGCAACGCGGTATGCAGCGCGGCGCGGTTTTCGGTCGAATTAACCGGTTCGCCAGCAAACATGGCATCGCGCCTTTCGGCGACACCGGCATCTTGCGCGAGGCCAACAAGTTCGAAAACCACATCCTGATCCAGCAGATTGCGGGAATAATCGTAGATCAAGCCGTCAATTTCTAACGAAAGATCGTCAAATTGGGTTGGACATGCGGCATGCACCGCCTTCAGTCCGGTCGCGCTCAAACGGTCACGGTGGGCGGCAAGCGCAGCGATGCGTTGTTGTGGCAGGTGGGAAAGGATCATGGGCGTTAAACCATTCAATAAGACTTGTCCTATCAAATAAATAGGACAATAACCTTAAGGATACATACTCGCATCGTTAGGACCCGTCGACAAACCGGATTTGGACTACGGTATGCGTGAAAACGGTATAGATTTAAGAGCGAATTCGCTCAC
Source organism: Rhizobiaceae bacterium (assembly GCA_965248715.1). Lineage (GTDB taxonomy): Bacteria > Pseudomonadota > Alphaproteobacteria > Rhizobiales > Rhizobiaceae > CBDFKB01. The sequence goes on along the minus strand of CBDFKB010000008.1, from coordinate 869,848 downwards.
AAAGCCCCACCTTTGCAAGAGTTCGCGACGCCAAATAGGGGCGATTTTCACCATATCTTTTCAAGACGTGACCGAAATCAGTTTGTCAACGGGTTCTAGTGGTTCGATTCCAACATTTGCGTCCCGTTGCAACACTCTGGTTTGCAAATGTTGGAATCAAAAGAACCACTAGCAAGATATTGAATCTAGTGGAATTTTTAAATTTGACATTTGACAAACGACGAAGCTGCAAATGGGCACCAAATGTCAAATTCATTCCACTAGCGCTTGTCACCAAGCGTTGGAATAGCTTCGTCGCGCTATCTCTTTCAGACTGTGTGGAAACTCGAACTTAGATTCCATATAGGTGTGCAGCATGGTATTTTTCACCATGCTCATATTTCTGGAACTGACCGCACCCAAATGTTGTTGTTGCCCGAAAGGGTGGAGGATTATGTTGGGGCGGATAACCCGGTTCGCTTCATTGATGCTTTTGTTGACGCCATGGATTTGCAAGGTGCGGGCTTTACAAGGGTTGAAGCCGAGGCGACGGGCCGGCCCGGCTATCATCCGGCGGATCTTTTGAAGCTCTATATTTATGGATATCTCAACCGGGTGCGCTCAAGCCGCCGGTTGGAGGTGGAGTGCTACCGCAATATTGAAGTGATCTGGCTGTTGCGGCATTTGAAGCCAGACTTCAAAACGATTGCTGATTTCCGACGCGATAACCGGGCGGCCTTCAAACATGTGTTCCGGGAGTTTGTGTTATTGTGTCGCCAACTTGATCTGTTTGGCCGGGAATTGCTGGCCGTTGATGGAACCCGGATCAAGGCTGTGAACGCCAAGGACAAGAACTTTACCAAAACCGGATTGACCAAAACCATCAAAGAGGCAGACGAGCGTCTGGCCGCATATCTGAGTGATATGGATGACGGCGATAATGGCGAGGATGGCTCACGCCCTTCAGGTGGTGATCCCAAGCTTGGTGAAAAGATCGCCAAACTTCAGGCCAGGCAAGGCCGCCACAAGGCCCTGCTTGGCGAAATGGAGTGCAATGGCGAAAGCCAGATATCGCTGAGCGACCCGGACAGCCGGTATCAAGCGGGCAAGTCCAAGGCAGGCGTTAGTTACAATGTGCAGATTGCAGTTGATTGCAAACACAAGCTGATCGTCGCGCAAGAAGTTTGTACACAGGTTGGCGATCTGGGCCTGCTGGCCAAAACGGCGGAACCAGCCCGCACGATCCTTGGTGTTGAAGAAATCAATGTTGTGGCTGACCGGGGCTACTTCAAGATTGAAGATATCGAGGATTGTGAGAAAGCCGGGCTTGTACCCTTTGTGGCCAAACCGCAGCGTGGTTCAGCGGTGCGCGAAGGTTTGTTTGCCAAGGATGTGTTTAGCTATGATGCGGACAAGAACCAGTATATCTGCCCGGCAGGTGCGGTTCTTTTGCCAATGTATGAAAGCAAAGTGCGAGGCAACAGGAAGATTGATTATTGTAACCGCAAGGCCTGCCGTACCTGTAATCTGAAAGCAAAATGCACAAAGAGTTTTCGACGGGTATCTCGACTGGAAAATGAAGCGGTTCTGGATCGTATGGCAGTGCGCGTGAAAGCCCAGCCCGAAATAATGAACGAGCGCCGCAACAGCGTTGAACATCCCTTTGGTTCGATCAAACAATGGATGGGTCAGGGTGCATTCCTGATGCGACGTCTGGAAAACGTCCGCGCCGAGTTCTCGCTTACCGCATTGGCCTACAACATCCGCCGGGCGCTCAATCTCGTCGGGGTAAAAGGATTGATGGTGGCAATACGGGCTTGAGGAGGCGCCATTGGCCAAAATCAGTCAATATCAATCGATAAAACCCAAATACCGCCCGGTATCGCGTAATCATGACAATTGAAATCGAAATCTTGCATGAAGGTCAATATCTGAAAATAAACAGCCGCAATATTAAATTGGTCATCTCAAAAGGTGTTTCCACACGGTCTGTCTTTATTTATGCGTGTCATTTTTCCCAAAACCGGTACCCACTTTTGGGTGACACGCTCTAGCAGGTTTATCTGTTGCGCTAAAACTGGCAAGAATGCGCGTTCCCTACCCAATATCTGATGGTGATTCATGAAAACAGAAGCTGGCCAACCAGTGCAACTCGCCGACTACCGCCCAGCCGACTATTTGGTCAACGACGTGCATTTGACTTTTCGCCTCGATGGGTTGGCAACCGATGTCACCGCGATCCTAAAAGTCCGCCGCAATGAAGGGGTGGCCCCTGGCAAGCCGCTGATTTTTGATGGTGACGAGCTCGAATTGATCTCGCTAGCCATTGACGGCGCGGAACCAGCGCCGGAGGTTTTCCAAGCGCAAGGCGATTGGCTGCGGATTGATAATCCGCCGTTGACCGGCGAATTCGAGCTAACAATCCGCACCCGATTGGCACCGGCCAAAAATCGCAAATTAATGGGCCTGTACCAAAGCAACGGCATCTACTGCACCCAATGCGAGGCCGAAGGGTTTCGCCGCATCACTTATTTTCCCGACCGGCCGGATGTGCTCGCCACCTATACCGTGCGCCTTGAAGCGCGTCTCCAGGAGGCGCCGGTTTTGTTGGCGAACGGCAATCCGCGCTCGTGCGGCGAATTGGCTGATGGCTGGCATTTTGCCGAATGGCACGATCCGCACCCCAAACCATCCTATCTATTCGCCTTGGTAGGTGGTCGGCTCGATTGCCTGGAGCGCAACTTTACCACCGCATCCGGGCGCGATGTTGGGCTGGCGATCCATGTTGAACCCGGCAAGACGCGACAGGCTGACTATGCGCTCGACGCATTGGTGCGCTCGATGCAGTGGGACGAGGAGCGCTTCGGGCTGGAATATGATTTGGACGTTTTCAACATCGTCGCCGTATCCGATTTCAACATGGGTGCGATGGAGAATAAGGGCCTCAACATTTTCAACGACAAATATATTCTCGCCGATCCACAAACCGCTACGGATGGCGATTACGCCAATATCGAAGCGATCGTCGCGCACGAATATTTCCACAATTGGACCGGCAACCGGATCACCTGCCGCGACTGGTTTCAACTGTGCCTCAAAGAAGGATTGACCGTATTTCGCGACCAGGAATTTACCGCCGACCAGCGCTCGCGCGGGGTCAAGCGGGTGACGGATGTCAATGCCTTGCGGGCGCGGCAGTTTCCCGAAGACGCCGGGCCGTTGGCACATCCGGTGCGCCCGTGCGCCTATCGTGAGATCAACAATTTCTACACCGCCACCGTCTATGAAAAAGGTGCAGAAGTGGTGCGCATGTTGTCGCGCATGTTGAGCGAAGAAGAATTTGCCGCCGCGCTTGCGCTTTATCTGTCGCGCCATGACGGGACAGCGGCAACCGTCGAACGGTTCATCGATTGCTTCGCAGAAGTCGCAAAGCGCGATCTCGGCCAGTTTTTCCTTTGGTATACCCAGGCCGGAACCCCTGATTTGCAGGTATCGAGCAGTTACGATCAAACGACCTCGAAATTGACCCTGGCATTCGAACAATCCCTGCCGCCAAGCGTTGGGCAATCCAACACGGAACCGATGCATCTACCAATCTCGGTGGCGCTGATCGATCCTGCCGGCCAGCCATTTCCGATCGAAACAATCGAAGGCGCTGAATTTACCAACCACATCATCAACATCACGAAACGCAGCCAGCAGGTGACCTTTGGCGGGATATCGAAGCGGCCATATGTTTCCCTCAACCGCGGGTTCAGCGCGCCGGTAAATATACAGTTCGACCAGTCGAGCGAAGACCTGGCATTCCTTGCCGGTCATGACACTGATCTGTTCAACCGTTGGCAGTCCCTACAGGAATTGCAGATGCGTTGGCTGCGCGAAACCTATCGGGTGCCCGAGGCCATAAACACCCACCACCAGGCGCTCACCGGTTTGATTGTGGCAATTGCCAATGAGCAGACCCTGGAACCGGCGTTTCGCGCGCTTTGCCTCACCCCACCCCCCGACCACGCGCTAGATCAGGCAATTGGCAAGGATGTGGATCCGGACCGGGTTTATGCCGCTCGACTGGCGTTAAAGTCGCTAACCGGCACCTGCCTGGCACCGCACAAGGAGGATTTGTTAGCGCAAAACCGGCCTGACGCGACCTATTCACCAAATGCCGATCAGGCTGGCAAACGCCGACTTGTCGGCGCGGTACTGGATTTCGCGGTCGCTGCTAACGATTTTGAGGCGCTTGCCACAACCCGCACCCAGTTTGAACACGCCGACAACATGAGCGAACGCTACAATTCGTTAGCGCGGCTAGTATTAAACGATATGGAAGCAGCAGCCACCCGCGAATGCCTAAAGATGTTTTACGAGCGCTATGGCGTCGATAATTTGGCAATCGACAAATGGTTTGCCGTACAGGCCATGGCGCCTGGCATCGGGGCGGCGATACGGGTGCGCGAACTGATGGCCCACAAATTGTTTGCCACCGACAATCCAAACAAGGTGCGCGCCCTAATCGGCACGTTTGCCATGGGCAATCCGACCGGGTTCCACGCCGCCGATGGCAGCGGTTACGCACTGCTGACCGAGTTTGCCGCCGACATCGATGGAATTAATCCGCAGGTCGCGGCCCGCCTGATGACCGCATTTCGATCCTACCGGCTGTTCACATCCGGGCGCCGGGCGCAGGCCGAAACCCATTTGCGCGCACTTGGCGCCAAGCCCAGCCTATCTGGAGACGTCCAAGACATCCTCGAACGCATCCTGGCCGAACCATCGTGACCCTATCGCGACTTTGCTGCGGGTAGTTGGTTTTGCACTCCAAACGCGACACGGATTTCGCTACGACACGCATAGCGGGAAGTATAGGTCAAAACCGATGGTGGGAAAAATATACCAATTTGGGCTGGACTTCGCGAATCACCTCGATTCAAATGCAACTGATTCGGTCGTGCAGCGTTGCCGGATTTTGTCTTACAAATTGAATTATCTGGAGATTTGTGATGGCCGGGGCAAGCGCGCCTCGTGCGCGCGCAGACGGCATAATCGGATTCGGTCGCGACCTGTTTTCCAGGCAACGGCTAAGTTCCGAGAAATTGGCAGGATATGCTCGTCAACTGAGCCATCCAGCATACGAACGGCTATTGCACTCCGAAGATTTGCTGCGCCGGCTGGTTCCGGTACTTATTGTTATATTCTTGATCATTGTCGCCGTTGCGCGTTGGATCGAATTGTCACGCCAGGCGACAGCGCTGGAAATGAATGCCGGGGCCGAAATCGGCTATGTCGCTGATTTGGCCAGACTGACTATCGAACCACAACTGGATGACCCTGCCGTAGCCCTAGACGAACACGCGATCCAGAACCGGCTCGATACAGCACTTGATGCCCGCATGCTCAAGGATGGCCGTTTGGTAATGGTGACCAATTCGGACGGCGAAATCATCGCCGTATCGCCATTGCGCCAAGAATTGGTCGGGCGCCAGCTAGATGCAGCACTTGGCGATGTCATGCTATTGACCACGTTTGGCGCAAAGGCGCAGGTGCAAACTACCACCGGGATTAGCGGCGAAATGATAATGGCCGTATCGCGTCAATTTAGCGGCCCGCTTGGTGCAATAACCGTAATCCAACCCAAGGCGCGGCTGTTAGCGCCATGGCGCGAAAAGATATCGCTCAACGTTACCTTGTTCGTTGGCACCGCCAGCATCTTGTTGGTAATCGTCTATGCCTATTTTGCACAATCGGCGCGGGCCCGCGAGGCCGATGAAATCTATTCCCGGATACAAAACCGCTTCGACACAGCGTTAATGCGCGGTCGCTGTGGCCTATGGGATTGGGATGTTGCCAGAGGACGCCTGTATTGGTCGTCTTCGATGTTCGACATGCTGGGTATGCCGCGCCACAGCCGTTTGCTGAGTTTCGGCGAAGTCGAAGCATTGGTACACGGCAAAGACGTCAATTTGTACGAGCTAGTCGACCAATTGATGGCCGGCGGTGGCACGCGCACGGTGGACCATGCCTTTCGCATGCAGCATCGCGATGGCGGTTGGGTCTGGGTCCGGGCACGCGCCGAACTGATCAATGACGATGTCGATCAGCCCCATTTGATTGGCATTGCGGTCGACATCACCGAGCAACAGGACCTTAAGGAGAGCAACCGGGCAGCCGACCTGCGCCTGCGCGACGCGATCGAGAGCCTGTCGGAAGCATTCGTGCTTTGGGACAATGAACAACGATTGGTGTTGTGCAATTCGAAATTCCGTGAACTGTATGACATCGAACCCAATCTTGCCTTGCCCGGCATGGGGCAAGATGCAGTATTTAGCGCCGGCAAAAACCGCATTTCGGCCAGCCAATTGATCTCGGCGGAAAACAACGAAAACGATGCCCGTACCTTAGAATTACGGCTCGGCGACGGCCGCTGGTTCCAGATCAACGAACGCACCACTGCCGACGGCGGCTTTGTCTCTATCGGTACTGATATCACCGCCATCAAGCGGCACGAAGAAAAGTTGGTTTCGTCGGAACGGCGACTAATGGCGACAGTATCAGATCTGCGATCCTCGCGGCGCGAACTACAGGCGCGTACGGTGGAACTGGAGGCGCAGAAACAAGATCTTTCCAGCATGGCGGCCAAATATGAGGCGGAATCGAAAAAGGCCGATGCCGCTAACCGTGCCAAGTCCGATTTTCTTGCCAATATTTCCCATGAGTTGAGAACCCCACTCAATGCGATCATCGGCTTCTCAGACATCATGAATACGGGCCTGTTCGGCCCCCTGGGCTCCGGCAAATATTGCGAATATGTGCGCGATATCAATCAAAGTGGCACCTATCTTTTGGGCATGATCAATGATGTTCTCGACATGTCGAAAATTGAAGCCGGCCGGCAAATTCTTGAACGCGACCAAGTCGACATGGTCGAAACCATCGACGAGACAATCCGCATCGTTTCATTCCAGGCTGAACATCCAGACGTCGAAATCAACACCAATTGCCAGGGTCGATTGCGGATGGAGGCGGATCGACGGGCAATGAAACAGGTCATCCTCAATTTGCTGTCAAACGCGGTAAAATTTTCGAAAGCCGGCGAGCAGGTCGACCTACGCGCGCGCAATGTCGGCAGTAAGATGGTTATCACCATACGCGATCGCGGCATCGGTATTCCGCGCGATGATTTGAAAAAACTGGGCCAGCCGTTCGAGCAGGTCCAGAACCAGTTTACCAAAAGCCACAAAGGTTCGGGGCTCGGTTTGGCAATTGCCCGCTCCCTGGTGGAAATCCACGGCGGTACCATGCGTATCGCTTCGTTGGAAAATTATGGAACCGTGGTTTCACTGCGCCTGCCTGTCATCTGGTCGGTATATATCGAACACCAGCACGAAGCTGCCTAACCACCGCAACCCACGGACTGTGGCATCAGCGATTTCTTATTTGTAATGCGTACCCTGCCAAACTTTGCCCCGGATCCAGCGATCCGGGGTTTTTTAGTCCCAGCGTCTTTCCTGTTTAAATATCACCTGCGAAACAGTTTGTTGAAAATCCTGCGTACCCGTTTTTGCGTGTCCACAAGGTGGGCCTTGAGCATGACGCTGGTCGACATATCACAGCGCTGGCAGATGATTTCGATCAGGCCGGCTGGGGCCTCGTCGAGAAACGTGCCATCGGCTACGGCCACCCGGGCAATTTGCGTAATAGTGGAATAGAGATCAAGCGCCTGCGCCAGGCATTCGCGGTCCCCCGCGCCTAGCCGCTCAGCAGGTGCAGCGGCGATTGCTGCGGCGGTGGTCGGCGGGTCCATGCCACCAACATCGCGGGGTACACTCAGCAACAGCCATTGGGCGATGAATTCAATATCGATGATACCGCCCTTGACGGTCTTTAATTTCCACGCATTGGCGCTGTCTTTTTCCTTGTCGATGCGTTCGCGCATGGTGGCGATGTCCTTGGCCAGCTTTTTGTGGTCGCGTTCGCGGGTGAGAATTTCCGCAATTTGCCCTTGTACCAACCCGGCCAACCCAGGGTCGCCGGCGATCACCCGCGCCCGGGTCAACGCCATATGTTCCCAATTCCAGGCTTCCTCACGCTGATATTTGCAAAACCCGTCGAAATGGGTCGCCAGCGGACCGGCATTGCCCGACGGCCGCAGCCGGAAATCTAGCTCATACAACAACCCCTCGGCCATCGGCGACGACATGGCTGAAATGATGCGTTGGGATAGGCGAATGAAATAGCTGACCGGGTCAAGTGCGCGCCGGCCATCGGAGGCGGCAACCTCCGGGGGATGATCGTAGAGAAACATCAAATCGAGATCGGAACCGAAGGTCAGTTCACGATTGCCGACCCGGCCCATGCCAAGGACGCAAATTCTCGAACCGGGCACCTGGCCATGGGCTTGCGCGAATTCGGCCGATACCAACCGCACAATCGCATCGGTGATCACCTCGGCCAGCACCGTAAATGCGTAACCGGCCTGGGCCGGCGAGATACGTTCCATCAACAGGCGGGTGCCGATCAGGAATTTTTGCTCGGCGCAGAATAAGCGCGCGCGGTCGAGCGCGCCCTCGTAGCCATTTGCCTGGTCGAGACTTTCTACAAGCTGGCTTTCTAGCAGCGGGCGGGCCGGCAGATCGTCGAGAAATGCTGGATCGATCACCGCGTCGAACACATGCGGTTTCCTGGCAATGATTTCGGCCAGCCGCGGCGCCGACCCCATCACCAGCACCAGCAATCGGGTCAGGCCTGGATTGGATCTTAGCAAAGAAAATAATTGGATGCCGGCGGGCAGACCGGAAAGAAATGCATCGAATATGCTCAACGTGATGTCCGCCTGGCCGGTGGCAGCGATTGCTTCCAGCAACGCCGGAGTGATTTCGGTCAGGTGTTCGCGCGCCGCAGACGAACGCACTGCGGCAAAGCGGCCATAGTGCCAGTTGCGGATGATGCGGATGGCGCCTGAGGGTTTGGCAAATCCCATCTGCGCCAGTGTTTCAAGGGTACCTGGATCGTCATCACCGCCGGTAAAAACCAGATTGCCGCCAACACCGGAGAGCTTGGCCGAAGTTTCAAAAAGATGTCCATAATGGTTCTCAACGCGCCGCATATGGGCGGTCAGTTCCTTGGCGAAAGCCTTTTCGCCGTCAAACCCCATCATAGTGGCGACTACCCGCATTCCCTCCTTGCCTTCAGGCAAGACGTGGGTCTGTTCATCGGCAATCATTTGCAGCCGGTGCTCGGTATCACGCAAAAACCAATATGCTTTAGTAAGTTCGTCCACCGCCTGATCGGATATCCAATCGTTTTTGGCCAATTCACCCAACATGGCAATGGTGCCGCGGCCGCGTAATTCGGTATTGCGGCCGCCGGCAATCAATTGCTGGGTCTGGACGAAAAACTCCACTTCGCGGATGCCGCCACGGCCGAGCTTGACGTTATGGCCGCGCACCGCGATGTCGGCGAACCCCTTGTGGGCGTGGATTTGCCGCTTGATCGAGTGAATATCGCCAATTGCTGCATAGTCCAGGTACCGACGCCAAATAAAAGGTGCAATCTCGGACAAAAACCAGGCGCCGGCATCCATATCCCCGGCCGCCGGGCGCGCCTTGATCAGCGCCGAACGTTCCCAGTTTTGCCCTTGGCCTTCGTAATAATTGAGCGCTGCTTCCATCGGCAGAGACGGTGGCGTGGAACCCGGATCAGGCCGCAATCGAAGATCGACGCGGAACACATAGCCGTCGCCGGTGCGCTCGGACAAGATCTTGACCACCTGTTTTACCAGCCTAGCAAAAAACGAGGTTGGGTCGTCGATCCCGGCCACTGCCGCAACCTGGTCGTCATGGAAAATGATCAAGTCGATATCACTGGAATAATTCAGTTCGCCGGCACCCATTTTGCCCATCGCCAGCGCTACCCAACCGCAGCCGGTTTGCGGATCGCTTGCATCGGGCAAATTGATCCGGCCGGCGTCGTTGGCCCGAGCCAATACAAATCCCATCGCCGCGCCCAACGCCAGATCGGCAAATTGTGACAGTTTGCCGGTTACGGTTATCCCGTCCCACCATTTGCCGAGATCTGCCAGACCGCACACCAGCGCCATTTGGCTGCGCTTCAGGCGCAATTTCGCCATCAATTGCGCCTGGTCGCTGGTCGCAAGAGCTGCTTGGCCGGTTTCGACAAGGATGGTTTCACAGACATTGTCGAAGCCGGTATCCGGCAGTTCAGCGATCAGTTTCGGAGAGCGTATGGCGCAGTCGCGCAAGAATGGCGACAAGGCAAACACAGAAGCTAAAAATTCGCCATAGGCAGGGTGGCGATCAAGCAGTGACCGCAGATCGCATTCGTGCGCCGCCGCCTGCTCGCACAAATCGTCAAGAACGGTTTTGACAGCCTTTTTGAGCGGCAATGGCCGTGGCGGCGCAAAGGGTTCAAACCCATTCACGACAACCTCTTGGCCGGTAGGTGCGAAGGAAAGCGTATTTCCACCAACAGGCCGGGATTAGCCGGTAGCAATGCGAGTTCGGCGCCGTGAAATACCGCGATCGCTTTGACCAAGGCGAGGCCAAGGCCGGTTCCAGGCCGGTTGCGGCTTGGTTCCAGACGCACAAAACGCTCCTGGACCCGTTGCAAATCGGCTTCGTCGATGCCCAGGCCGCTGTCGGCGATAGATATGATGTGGACACCGTTTTCCTGGCGCACGGATAAATTGACCGCCAATTTCTGGCCGCCCTCGCCTGCCGCATGGGTAATCGCGTTTTCCAGAAGATTTGCCACTGCCCGGCTTAATAATTCGCGGTTGCCTGATACGAAGGCAGGGCGTTTGATATCGACGCGCAATTGCCCCCCCTTTTCTTCCACCGCCGGACCGTACAACTCGACGATGTCGTCGACAACCGCCGCCAGGTCGATGTCGGACAATTGCGCCACCGCCGAACCGGTTTCGATGCGCGAAATCATCAGGATCGAATCGAAGATGCTGATCAATTGCTCACTGTCGGCGATCACCTCTTGGAATAGTTTGCGGTCGCTGGCAGCCGATCTTTTACCGGCCAGCGCCGCTTCGACCTTATTGCGCAGCCGGGTCAGCGGGGTCTTGAGGTCGTGGGCAATGTTGTCTGATACCTCCCCCAGGCCGGTATCAAGCAGGGCGATGCGGGCCAGCATGTCGTTCATGCGCGCCGACAAGCGATCAAATTCATCCCCGGCGCCACTGATCGGCAGCCGCTCGGAAAGATCGCCGCTAAGGATGCGCGAGGTCGAACGGGAAACCAAATCAATGCGTTTAAGCGCCCGGCGGCCAACGAAAATCCAAGTGGCGATGCCAAGCAGCACCATGGCGCCTAGTGAAATGCGCAAGGCTTGGCCGATGAATTTTTGCAATTGCTCAAGATCGCGGATATCGCGCCCGACTAAAATCCTTAGCCCGTTGTCAAACTCGAACACGTGGGCCAACGCAAAGTGCTCGCGCGCGCGATCGCCAGCAAACCGTACATAACGGAACGGGCGCGGGGTCCAGCCCGGTTCGTCGAGCACGCCGGAAGCGATGCTCTCCACATTGCCGGCGAGAATGCGGCCAGTCGGATCGCTGACCAGGTAAAGATTAGCGCCTGGCGCGCGCGAACGGGCATCAAGGGTGCGCATCAGTCGGTTGAGTCCGCCGGCCTGATAGATCGCATCAAGGCGCTCTACTTCTTGTTCAATTGAAACGAGCACCTCGCGGCGGAGAATTTCGGTGGTGCGATAGGAGACATAATAGACCAGCAAGATAGCGGCCAGCCCAAACACTAGCGAATAGACCACCGACAGACGAAATGCGGTCACCCCCCAAAGCGTGCGCAGGCCGGCCAGGTTCACCTTTCCGGTTCCTTGAGCATGTAGCCAGCGCCGCGCACGGTATGCAGAAGTGCATGATCCTGGCCACGGTCGATCTTGGCCCGCAGCCGCGAAATGTGAACGTCGACCACATTGGTTTGCGGGTCGAAATGATATTCCCACACATTTTCCAGCAGCATGGTTCGGGTAACCACACGCCCCGCATTCTTCATCAGATATTCCAGCAGGCGAAATTCGCGCGGCTGTAGCGCAATCTCGGCACCGGCGCGAGTGACCTGCCGGCTCAACCGGTCGAGGTTAAGATCACTAATCGTAAGCGCCGTGTCGGCGCTGGCACCACCACCACGTCTCGACAATACCTCCACGCGGGCCAGCAATTCCAAATAGGCGTATGGTTTGGTCAGATAATCGTCGCCACCGGCGCGCAGCCCCTCGACCCGGTCATCAACCTGGCCAAGCGCCGATAAGATCAGCGCTGGAGTATGGTCGCCCGCTTCACGCAACGCGCCAATGACTTCCAGCCCATCCTTGCCCGGTAGCATGCGGTCGACCACTAATACGTCATAATCATTGGTCGCCGCCAGTTCCCAGCCGATTATCCCGTCTCGCCCGTGATCCACGGTGTGGCCGCTTTCCGACAATGCGTTGCGCAGATAGTCCGCTGCTTCAACATCGTCTTCGATCAGCAATATCTTCATGGCAAATGCGCAGCCGGTTTGCGTGGGCGTTTGCCGGGTCGGGTTTGGCCAGGCATTATGGTTTTAAACGCGCAACAGGCGGCGGGTCCAGCCGGCAATGTGTCTTACCGCGTGGATCCGCCGCCGAATTCTTGCGTTTTGGTAGACGGTTCAACCGCGTGAGGCATTGATCGCAAGCGCTACAAACCGACTATTGTCGCCTCGGCGAACCTGCAACAATGCTGATTTGCGGCCGGTTTCCTTGACCGTTTCCAGCGCCTTGCGGACATCGAGCGGCGTCGACACTGCATTGCCGCCAACGGTGACGATCGTGTCGCCGGCACGCAGACCCTTGTCATCGGCCGGACTGCCTGCTTCGACCTTGACGATCGTTACTCCATTATCAGCGCTTTCCAGCTCCAAACCATAGTCGGCCAGCGATGATTTTGCTGGGGCGGCAGGTGTCTTGGCCTGGGTTTCGGCCAGTTTGCCGAGTTCGACCGAAAACTCGATCACCTTGCCATTGCGCCAGACAGAAATGGTGGCCTCGGCTTCAGGCGGTAGATCGCCGATCGTGTTGGCAAGTTCTTTGGGCCCCTTGATGGTATTGCCATCGACCGCAATGATCACGTCGCCGCTTTTGATGCCAGCCTTTTTAGCCGGGCTACCGTCCTGCGGTTCGGTGACAATCGCGCCTTGCGCGCTTTCAAGACCAAGCGATTCGGCGATTTCCTCATCGATCGGCTGGATTTGCACACCAAGCCAACCGCGCACTACGGTTCCGTCGTCGATCAGATCCATGACGATATCCTCAGCAGTGTCCGAGGGAATCGCAAAGGCAATGCCGACATTGCCGCCAGACGGCGTAAAGATAGCGGTGTTGATGCCGATCACCTCGCCACTGAGATTAAACGCCGGACCACCGGAATTTCCGCGGTTGACCGCCGCATCGATCTGAATGAAATCGCCATAGCTGCTGGAGTTGATTTCGCGGCCGCGCGCTGAGACAATGCCTGCAGTCACGGTGCCACCAAGCCCGAACGGATTGCCGACAGCTACGACCCAATCACCAATGCGCACGCTTTTGGCGTCGGCAAAGTCGACATACACAAATTCGCGGTCGGCTTTGATTTTGAGAACCGCGAGATCGGTGCGCGGATCGCTGCCCACCAGATCAGCCTGATATTCGGTGCCGTCATCCAAGATCACGGTGAACTTGGCGCCGTTGCGGATTACGTGATAATTGGTGACCAGATAGCCATCATCGGAGACGAAAAACCCTGAACCCTGGGACATGCCGAAATTGCGCGGCCGGCGGCGTTTATTGCCGCGCTGATGATCATCGTCGTCGCGTTCAAAGAACTTGCGGAACGGTTTTTCCCATTCCGGTCCAAAGCGGTCAAAAAACGGGGCCAGCGGGTGGTCATCGGGGAAACCACCAAAACCGCGGCCAAAGCGGTGGGATGGATTGTCCGAGGTGGCTTCGACCTTCGCTTCGACCCTGACACTAACCACCGCCGGCTGTACGGCGGCGACCACATTGGCGAAACCGGCCACCTGCGGTGCTTCGATGTGCACGGCATCGGCGAGCACTGTGTTGGTGGCAAACGGGGCAAGTGGCAAGGCGATTGCGGCGGCGATAGCGCCGCAAGCAACCAAAGTGGTGGCCTTAGCTAGGGATGTTTTGGTAGGTGAAGAATTCTTATTGGCTGGATGTTCAGACATGTGGTGAGACCCTTTCTGATCAAAGCTGATCGCAGAACCGCGTGGGTTCGTTGGCACCAGCTATGGCAAAGCCAACATTACCAAGCCATTTCCGGTTCATTAAATCTTGGTAATGTTGGTCCTGCGGGGTCGACTTCAATCTCTGAATTCGGTCTCCACTTTGGCGCCGTGTTCCAATGTGCGGTGCACCGGGCATTTGTCGGCGATCTTGAGCAGCCGCTCTCGGGTTGCATCGTCGACCGGCTCGCTGGTCGTGACGATGCGATTGAAAATGTCGATCTTGGCGTTGCTATCTCGTTCTTCATCGGTGCAGACCGCGCAATCGGTGGCGTGCACTTTGTTATGGGATACCTGAACGCTGATGCGGCCGATATCAAGCTTTTTTAGATCGGCATACATGCGCAGGGTCATCGAGGTGCAGGCGCCAATCCCGGCCGCCACCAGATCATAGGGCGAAGGCCCGCTATTTAGTCCGCCAACGCTTTTTGGCTCATCGGCAAAAAACCGGTGGGGGCCAGATTGGACCGTATTCTGGAATTTGCCGGCGTTGGTCTCCGAAATCAAAACACCCGCCAAATCTCCGGTTTCCGTTTGCGTCTGATCGCCATCGAGATATCGCGCGACCCAGGCAGCGATCACCTGGCCAGCAAACAATGCATCTTGGTCTTTTGTCATCAAATGATCGGCACCATCGAGCGAGACAAAACTTTTTGGATGTTTGGCGGCGAGAAATATTGCTTGCGCGTTTTCAATCCCGACCGTGGTATCGATTGGTGAATGCATGACCAGCAGTGCTTTTTTCATCAATGCGATCGTATCGGTCAGGCGGGTGGAACGAAGGTCATCGATAAATTGTTTCTGAATGTTGAATTTGCGCCCGCCAAGCATCACTTCGGCTTCGCCATCGCGTTCGATCGCGCCTATATCGGCGGAGAAATTGTGGATTACGTGTTCGGCCTCGGCCGGCGCGCCGATGGTAGCAACCGCGCGCACTTCGGGAATTCGGCCGGCTGCCGCCAACACCGCAGCACCGCCGAGAGAATGGCCGATCAGGATCGAGGGTGCCGCGAAATTTTCCCGCAACAATTCGGCTGCTCGGACCAAATCCTCCACATTGGACGAGAAATTGGTGGAGGCGAAATCGCCGTCGCTGGAGCCGAGCCCGGTAAAATCAAACCGCAAGACCGCTATTCCCAACCGCGCCAGCTCGGCGGCAATGCGTCGGGTAGCGTGCACTTCTTTCGAACAGGTGAAACAGTGCGCAAACAACGCAAAAGCGCGGATCTCGCCGGGCGGCGTATCCAGTTTGGCGGATAGTTTGGCACCGTCGCCACCGTCGAAATTGATGCGCTGTGATTTGCTTTTCATGTCGCTCTCCGAATATTTGGTAACCCGCTCGCTGCTATCGATCAATAAGCGCCGGTGTTGATCGGATATATTGTGATTGGGAGCGGCAACGAAAACCGGTTAGCGATCACTTTCACGCAAGATCGCCTTCAGTCGTGCGCTTTCGTCTGCTGTCAGTGGCGCGGCCGGTGCTACGGTTCGCCGTCGGTGCCAGCCTGCATAAGCCATTGCGGCTGCGGCCAATAACACGATCACCGGCAATGACCACAGCATAGCGGTACGAATGTTGAGGCGGGGTTTCAACAGCACAAATTCGCCATAACGGGCGACGAGATAGTCAAGCACTTGTTTGTCGCTATCGCCGGCGGTCAAACGCTTGCGCACCAACACACGCAAATCGCGGGCGAGCTCAGCATCGGAATCGTCAATCGACTGGTTTTGACACACCATGCAGCGCAGGATCGATGACAGATCACGTGCGCGCGCCTCAAGCATCAAATCTTCGAGCACCTCATTCGGCTCGACAGCCATAACCGGGGTCAATGGCACTAACAAACCGACGATTAAGGCAAGGCCTAGTGGAATGAATTTGACATTTAGTCCCCATTTGCAGCTTCGCCGTTTGCCAACTGTCAAAATTAAAATTTCCACTAGATTCAACAACTTGCCAGCGCTTATCGCGAAGCGTTGGAATAGCTTCGTCACGCTATCTCTTAGTTTGTGCGTGTCATTTTTCCCAAAACCGATACCCACTTTTGGGTGACACGCTCTACTGGTTCTTTTGTTTCCAAGATTTGCAAACCGCAGTGTTGCAACGGGATGCAAATGTTGCAAGCGAACCACTAGCGCTTGTCGCGAAGCGTTGGATTCGTTTCGTCGCGCTATCGCTTTGTTTATGCGTGTCATTTTTTCCAAAACCGGTACCCACTTTTGGGTGACACGCTCTAGGGCGGGGATCATTTGGCGTTAGCCTCATCGCCAGATGCCAAAGGCAGCCGTGCACGAGGCGCGCCGACCCGCAGCCGCCGGTAGCTTAGCGACAATGCGGCGGCACCAACCATGAATAACCCGCCAAGCCAGATCAGCGTCACTAACGGCTTCCACCATATCCGCACGATCACCGTGCCATCGGATTGCATGTCACCGAGCGAAATGTAGAGTTGCGAGAACCAAAAGGTGTGAATTGCCGATTCCGTGGTCGGCATCTGCCGGCTGGTATAAAGCCGTTTGGTCGGCGTCATGATGACTGGTTTGATGCCTTCGCCGGAAACCGAAAACCGAGCTTCATCCTCGACAAAATTTCCGGCACGGCGCGAATTTACCGCCTCATAAGTTAGCTGAAATCCGGCTGTCGTGGTCGATTGGGTTGGTTTCATTTCAACGATGTGCTCCTGCTCAAACGCGGTCACCGTGACGATGCCGAGCACGGTAACACCGACACCAAAATGCGCAATCGCCGAGGCCCATATCGGCCGCGGCAAACGAAACAGGCGTAAAAATCCAACCGCAAACCCGGAATTGGCAAAACCGGCCCGCAGCCACAGTTCGGCCACCGCGCCGGCCATCAGCCACGCCGCCAAGCCGACCCCGAACGCCGCCATCACCGACCCATCTCCGGCATAGGCATAGGCAATCACGATTGCCACCAGCGCCACTCCAAAGGCATAGAAGAGCCGCTGCGAGGCGGCATAAAGATCGCCGCGTTTCCAGGCCAGCAGCGGCCCGAACGGGATCGCCAGCGCCAGCGGAACCATTGTCGGCCCAAACGTGTAATTAAAAAACGGCGCGCCGACGGAAATCTTGTCGCCGGTCAAGGCTTCCAGAACCAGGGGATAGAGGGTGCCGATCAGTACCGTCGCTGCCGCCGTGGCAAGAAACAGATTGTTGAAGATCAGAGCCCCTTCGCGCGAAATCGGCGCAAATAAACCGCCTTGGCGCAATTGTCCGACCCGAACCGCAAACAATGCCAGCGATCCACCGATGAACAATACCAAGATCAATAAGATGAACACGCCGCGGGTCGGATCGGTGGCAAAGGCATGGACCGAAGTCAGCACACCGGAGCGAACCAAAAACGTGCCCAACAACGCCAGCGAAAAAGTAATCAACGCCAACAATAAGGTCCACACCTTCAGCGCTTCGCGTTTTTCCATCACCAAGGCCGAATGCAATAGTGCAGTGCCGGTCAACCAGGGAATGAACGAGGCATTTTCGACCGGGTCCCAGAACCACCATCCACCCCAGCCCAGTTCGTAATATGCCCAGTACGATCCCATGGCGATACCGGCAGTCAAAAACATCCACGCACCCAGCGCCCAAGGCCTGACCCAGCGGGCCCATGCGGCGTCGATGCGCCCCGCCAGCATCGCCGCGACGGCAAATGAAAAGGTGATCGAAAAACCGACATAACCGAGATAGAGCAGCGGCGGATGGATCGCTAGGCCGATATCCTGCAACACCGGGTTGAGGTCGCTGCCCTCAAATGGGGCCGGATTGATGCGCTCAAAAGGGTTGGAGGTAACGAGGATAAATCCAAGGAACGCAACCATGACCCAGGCCTGCACTCCCAGTACATCGGCCTTAAGCACATTTGGCAACTCACCACCGAAAACCGATACCAGGGCGGCGAACAGGGCAAGGATCAACACCCAGAGCAAAATCGACCCCTCGTGATTGCCCCAAATGCCGGAAAATTTGAAAAGCAGCGGCATTTGCGAATGGGAATTTTGCCACACATTGAGGACCGAGAAATCCGACGAGACATAGGCATTGCCGAGACAGATAAAGGAGCCCAGTACCAAAAGAAATATGATCGGCGCGGTGGTCGACCCGACCCGCATCAGCGCTGGGTCTTTGCGGCGCGCACCTACGATCGGCACAACCGACTGCACGCTCGCGACCGCAAGCGCCAATACCAGCAGGAAGTGGCCGAATTCAACGTACACGGGCTAATTTTTCCTCATTGTTTGTCACCGCGCCATTCACCTTTGTCCTTAAGCGCGTCGGCAACTTCTTTCGGCATATAATTCTCGTCATGCTTGGCTAACACATTGTCGGCAATAAATTCGCCATCGCCCGAAAGTCTGCCTTCCGCCACCACACCCTGACCTTCACGAAACAGATCCGGCACGATGCCGACAAAGGTGACCGGCACGTCAAATTCGCCGTCCGTGATAACAAACGCTACTTTGGTGCCTGCCTTTTTGACGCTGTTGTTCTTGACCAACCCGCCGAGCCGGAAGGCTCCGCTGGCATCGGTGACCGCGCCGGTATGAATATCTTCGGGAAAGTAGAAGAAGCGGATTTGGTTGCTGAGCGCAAACAGCACCAAGACAAGCGCGGCCGCCAGCACCAAGCCGATGGCGCCGATCCCGGCAAGGCGTTTTTGTTTACGTGTCATGGCGATCAATCATCTGCTAAGGCCCCGACCGTTCGAATTCGGTCTTCAGTGTCGCCAACGCTGCCGGATCGGCATAGTAATGCGCCACTGCACGATCGTATGCGGCTTGTGCTGCACCGTTATCACCAAGTACGCGATAGGAACGTAACAATCGGCTCCAACCGGTTAGATCATTAGGCGCATCGGCCAGCCGATCGGCAAGACCGGTCACCATGGCGCGGATCATCTTAGTGCGCTCTTCCAGGCTCATCTCCGCTGCAGCATCCACTTGCTCGCCGGAAGGGCCAACATTGGCAGCTTGCGGCAGGCTTGGCGGTTGATTGCGGCGCGCCTGGTTGAGATAGTGGCGCGCGAGCTCTAGCCACGGTTCTTCGGCCCTGGCCATGGCGATGGTTTTTTGCCAACCAACGATGGAATTTTGATAATCCCCGGCCTGCATGTCGGCGAGCGCCAAATAAAACCCTGGCCTTGGGTCTTCGGGTAGAGCCGCGCCGGCTTCAACAAACAAGGAGCGGGCTTCGGCTGTTATGCGACCGTGATCCATCACCGTAAGGATCTCGGCCAGCGAAGCCAGCAATTGCGGTGGCCGGCCAAGCAATCGCGCAGCGTTGCGATAAGCGGTTGCCGATTGCTCGAACCGGCCGATGCCGGCGTAGATCGGCGCCACCACCGCCCACCCCGCACCATCGTCAGGATTGGCCTCAAGTCGTTGTTCGGCACTTTGCAGCAATTCGGCCATCGAGCGGTTGTCTGGCAACGGTTGGCTGCGCCCGGCAAGCGGCTGGTCGATCATGGCGGGATTACCGCTTGCCCAATATATCGGCAGCGCCAGCAACGGCACGGCCATGAAGGCGCCAACTAACCAAAGCGAGGAAGATTTGGCGGGTTTGGTAGCCAATTCGCCGAGCATACCCTGGTCGGCGGCGATCACCTGGCGGGCGATTTCGATCCGCGCCGCCTCAGCATCGGCTTCGGCGAGCCGGCCGGCCACAAGATCGGTTTCAACCTCGGCCATACGCCGGTAGTAGATGGAGCGAGCATCACCAGCAGGCAAAAACCCACCGGTTTGACCTGCGCTACGCGCATAAGCGGCCGGGGCAACCATCACCGCAGCCACCGCTAGCGCCACTAACGCAAATTCGATCCAAATCATCATGGGGCTTAGATAGCACCGGTTTGGCGCAAGACAATGGCACCAGATATCGATAACACCCGATGATGGTGCCGAGCGTGCGGTTCTGACGCGGTTTTGATCAGGAAGAAGATTGCCGTGATTGGTGTTGGGCGTCTAGGCCGCAGGCAAGGTAATGCTGGCCCGCAATCCACCGAGCGGTGAGCGCGCTAGTTCAAAGCACCCGCCATATTCGGTAGCGATTTCATCGACAATCGACAGGCCAAGCCCCGAACCCGGCGCGGTTTCATCGAGACGGCGGCCGCGCTTGCGCGCTTCCTTGAATTGATCCTTAGCCATGCCGGGACCGTCATCGTCGATCACGATGGTAAATGTGGCGGATTTGCCAGCGCCATTGGGACCGGTGACCGTTACCACGATTTTCTCCTTGGCCCATTTGCAGGCGTTTTCCAGTAAATTGCCAAGCAGTTCCTCAAAATCTTCCTGCTCGCCCTGAAACAGGAGCCCTAGATCGGCTGCGAAATCCAGCGTCAGCACCCGTTCATGATGGAGTTTGTCAAGCACCCTGACTAGGCGTTCGACCAGGGGCTTGACCCGCGTCGACGATGACACCACTCCCACGTTGGCTGCCACCCTTGCCCGGTCGAGGTAGCGCTGCACAAAGCCGCGCATCTGTTCGGTTTGCTGGGAAATCAACCGCTCCTTGGCGGTGCCGCCGGCCGAAGTCTCGTTTAGAATCACGGAAATCGGTGTTTTTAGGGCATGGGCCAAATTGCCGACCTGTGTCCTGGCGCGAACGATTACCCGTTGATTGGATGCGATCAGCGAATTGATGCCGTCGATCAATGGCGCGATTTCAGAAGGAAAGCGACCTTCGAGCTTATCCGCTTTGCCTTTCGAAATCTGGTCAAGCGCCTCGGTGGCCGCCCGCAGCGGACGTAAGCCAAAATGGACGACGAAATAGCCAACGACTACCAACCCGGCACCGAAACAACCAAGATAGATGATCATCAAACGCCGGAATTTTCTGATTTCCGCTTCAACCAAAGCACGGTGGCCGGTGACCACGAAACGAAAAAGCCTATCGCCCTCGCCGAGGAATACCACCGCTTCGACCCCGGCTACTGGTTCGCCATGAGGACCGGTTATAAAAAAGGTACGTAAAAAATTGTTGCCGGCAGTCGATGGATCATAGGCCGGCATGGTCAACGCGCCGAGCGATTGGGATTTGAGCGCAATTCGAGCATTGGCAGTTGACTGCACCAACCAGTACCAGCCCGACCGGTTCTCAAAATATCGGGGATCACCGAGATTTGGCGCGCCCGATAAGGGTGTGGCGGCGTTTGAATCCACCGAGCCCATGAGATTGTAGAGATGGGCGGTAAGAGTATCGAAGAACTGCGTTTCGGCGAACCGGCGCAACCCGGTCGATAGCACAATGGTGATGATGGCAACCGCAATGATTGTCCAGATCGAAGAGAGCAGGAATAGTCTAAGGGTAAGTGAGCCGGTTCGCATGGCGCCGCCGGGTCAGTTTACGTCAGCGGTGGCGATGCCAACGTGGCCAGCCAAAGCGACCGTTGCCGGCACCTGTTGCAGCGATTTAGACCAATTGATGGCACGATCAATCGGCCATGCTTGGCTACTCCGGCGCACGCAACCGGTATCCAAGACCGCGTTCGGTTTCGATATAGCCAGGACCAAGCTTTTTGCGCAGCCTGCCAACAAACACTTCGATAGTATTGGAATCGCGATCGAAGTCTTGATCATAAATATGTTCGGTAAGTTCGGTGCGTGAGACAACCTTATCTTGGTGATGCATCAGATAAGACAACAGCCGCAATTCGTGCGAGGTCAACTTTACCGTGCGACCGGCACTGGTAACCTTCGCAGTCTTGGTATCTAAGGTAATTTTACCACATTCAAGCAGTGATGTTGCGTGTCCGGCGGTTCGGCGGATCAGGGCGCGCAGCCGCGCCAGCACCTCTTCGACGTGAAACGGTTTGGCGACATAATCGTCAGCACCCGCATCAATGCCGGCAACCTTGTCGCTCCAGCGGTCCCGGGCGGTGAGGATCAATACCGGGGTGGAAATTTGGTTACGGCGCCAGTTCTCCAACACGGTCAGTCCATCCATCTTCGGCAGGCCTATATCCAATACGATTGCGTCGTAGGGTTCGCTTTCGCCGAGAAATTCGGCCTCTTCGCCGTCGAAACAAGTATCGACCGCGTAGCCGGCCTCGGTTACAGCCTCACAAAGCTGGCGATTGAGTTCAGGTTCGTCTTCTACAACGAGGATCCGCACGACTTTTCTCCCGGCGAATGATCGCGTGGGCCAAATTTATTTGATGACCTTTACCACAATACGTGGATTGGACCCATCGCCGGGCGCCAAAATCTTTACCCGGCAACCGGCACTTGTCGGCTGCCAGGATAAAAGAACCGCTTGTGGACCATAAGATGCCCGCAATGCTTCCGCCTTCGCCTGGCAATCATTTTGTACCAACCTTGCAGCCGTGCTGGCCGTCGGCGCTAGACCGATTTTGTC
Source organism: Rhizobiaceae bacterium (assembly GCA_965248715.1). Lineage (GTDB taxonomy): Bacteria > Pseudomonadota > Alphaproteobacteria > Rhizobiales > Rhizobiaceae > CBDFKB01. The sequence goes on along the minus strand of CBDFKB010000008.1, from coordinate 847,214 downwards.
GCCGAGCAACGCACGTATGCCAGCATCGGCATTGGCGCCGGTACCAAGCGCGAGCGCGGTCGCGATCATAATTGCAAGAAGGGTTTTCATACCCGTTAGTTAGCACAAAAAGCCTGAACGGGCGATGAACGCAAAGGCGGTCAGCGATCAGGCAATTACCTGGTTGGCAGATATCCGGCCATAAATGGCATACAGTGCGCCAAGTGCGCCGATCAATTGCACCGCCGCATCGGCAAGTGCACCTTGGCTTGTCGCGTCGACGCTGAGACCAAGCGAACCAGCAAGGCCGGCCGCTACCGCGACCAGGGATCCCCAGATCGATTTCGAATAATACCATGGTTTGGAAGCGTTCATCGCATGCTCCTAAGTTCGGGTTTAAGAAAGGGAAATGGTTGCTAACGTCGGGTAGCCGAGCCGGCGGCTGGTTCCGATTTGCCGCACCTGAAGGTCTATTTGGCTTGGCGCGCCACCATGGTCGGCGGACTGGTCACTCGCGCTATAGGTATATTGCGGTGCGGCGCTCTCGACGGTTCGTACCGCCACGCCACTAACCAATACCCGTAATTCATATGCCTCTTCGGCTTCGCCGAGCGGGATTTCCGCCGGCTCCCAACTATCTGCGTCGATCCGCGAGCGTCTGATCCAGGAAATCGCAAGATCGCCGTTCGAGTGTAGTGCGCCGCGCACATGAACCGGGCTGAATGGTGTCAGACAGGGTCGTTGAGAAGTATGAGATAGTTGCGTGTAGCTTGGATCGCTGGCCGGACGGCTGGAAGGTCCGACCCGCCAATTCATCGCCAACCCCTCAAGCGAAGCGGAAATCGCGACTTCGCCCAATGCCTGGTTCAGCACCACAAACCGGTTTCCAACGCTGGCGCCGGCATTCATTGCTTGGTCGCTGCCAGCTTGAGCGCGCAATAGGCTGGAAAGCCGGTAGCGATTGGGTGCGATCAGTTCAGCGCTGCGGAACTGTATGATCTCCCAATCGCCGTTATCGGCTTCGACCGCGATTGCGTTGGCGCCGTTGAGCACCAGCACCGGGTCGGCCGACGCCAACGCACCGGAGAACAAATCCAATTCCAACTGGTCGCGATATATCCACCGGCCAAATGGTGCTGCACTAAGGGCGGTTACCAAGGTTCCCATGATCGCCGGTCGGGCTACCTTACCCTGGAATTCATAGGCTTCATCGGTGGGTGAACTGAACAGGCTATAGGGGCCCTGCCAGGGCACGGAATAAAGCGCGAAACGCACCATGCAGCCGGTTTCCACGCCGGTTAGATTGGGCAGATCCAATAGGGTGACAATCGGCGCCTGGGGCTCGCGGAAAGTCTGGGAATTGGCTTGCGGCACGACGGAAGAAGGGGTGGAGGCAATCGGCTGATAAGCGCGCGCGACGATAGCGCGGAAATCACTGTCCTCGATCGATTCTATGCGCCATATCCGCCCTGGTGCGGCGTCAAGTTTGATCAAATCGCCTGGCTCCAGGTTCTGCCATTTATGCGGTAGCGAAAATTCTAGCGTCTCTCGACCAATCCACACTTCGCGTAGCCAATCATCGGCCTCGGAACCAACCGCGCCGGTTTCCAAAACGATCGGCAAATCCATGGTCGCCTGACGATGTCCCAACACCGTGCCGCGTTTAGACAATGAGGTCGCAGGATCATAGTCGCGCGACAGCGCCAGGTGTTTGACCGACAGTTCGGTCGGCAGTTCTGCCTCGTGTGATCGCTGCCGGATTATTGCCGGCTTGTTAAGCGGTTCCTGTTCCTGACCGAGTTCAATTTCGACCGGCACCGCGCGCCCACGACTGGTGAAACGGATAATCCCGTCGGATTCAAACGCCTCGATGCGAAACAGCGCCAAAATCGGTTCGAGAATGCGCCGCGCCGAGGCTGGGTCGGGCATCAAGACCCCATCAACCACGCCGTCGACTTGGGAAGCATCGAACGCGCTGTGGCCGCCACTTCGCAGCAATTCGGAAATAAATTCCGACAACGGCGCGGCGCCAAGCCGGCCGTTCAGCCAATGCCCTGAATTCCAGTTCTGCGCGTCGCCCCACACCTCGTCGGAATTGGGAAATTCGGGAAACGGCCGCGCGTCCCAGGTCCAAATGAAAATAGTCTCCGGATCGATCATCCGCCCTGAAAATAGGGAAGATGGCGGGTTATGGGTTTCTTCGAAATCAACCGCTGTTGGGTCCCAATGGGCAAGATGGGCTTCCAAATATCGGCGTTGCGAATAATCATCGCGGGTGCCGTCGGAGAAATAGGGTATTTCGCTTTGCGCCGATTTCGGATCGAAAAAGACGTTGGGCTGATTGGCGCCCTTGTCGATCGCCGGACAGCCGAGTTCGGTAAACCAGATCGGCTTGCTTTGCGCGATCCAAGAGGTTGGGGTGGCGCTACGTATGCCAGCGACCCGATTGTGGTGGGCATTGGACCACCACGAGACCAAATCCTTAAAGCGCCAGACCCACGGTTCACCGAGAGAATCGGTGATATCGGTGCGTATGCCCAGCGCTCGATCTAGCGCCGAGGCATAGTACCAATCATAGCCCTCGCCGCCAGCGACCGAAGCAGCGGTTTCCGCCCTTGCATAAGCCGAGCGCGCGAAACCTGGATTGGGGACACCGCTATCGCGCCAATCACCAAGCGGCATGTAATTGTCGACCCCAACCGCGTCGATGTTTGTCGAAGCCCACAAATCATCGAGGTGAAATACGAGATCGCCCGGGGCTTCGGGTGGTTGGAAACCGAAATATTCTGCCCAGTTGGCAGCATAGGTCAGTTTCGTTGACGGGCCGACGATTGAACGCACGTCCGAGACAAGCGACACTAATTCGTCGACCATCGGATGGCTATTGGCGTCGTCCCGCAGCCTGGTTAACGCCTCCATTTCCGAACCGATCAAAAAACCCTCCACCCCGCCGGCCAACGCCGCCAGGCGAGCGTAATGCAGGATCAACCGACGGTAGCTCCACTCAGCCGACCCGTTATAGATCACGGTATCGGTGCCAGCGGCGAAATCACCCGGTGCTGCGGTTCCGATAAATGCGTCAATTTCCGTGCGTGCAGCCGCAGTAAGATCGGTGGTTCCCGCCTGGCCGAGCGCGATGTTGCCGGTGATCATGCCACGCCAGGGATAGACCGCCTGGCCGGCGCCACCATAAGGATCAGGCAATGTGTTACCCGCCGCAATATCCATCATGATGAATGGATAGAGCAGTACCTTCAGGCCGCGTGCCTTCAAATCGGCGATCGCGGCAATCACCGAATTGTCCGACGGCGTGCTGCCGAAAGCCGGCCTTTGGTCATACTGTGAGATAATATGGGCCGCATCCATGGCGATGCCGGAAACGGCCCACGGGATCGAGGTCTCGGTGCGCAAGGTGGTTTCGATGCCGGGTCGGAGCGTGCAATGGCCGCAACGAAGATCATTGCCAAACCATGCGACCACCAGGGCAACCGATTTCAAGTTTGGGCATACCGCCTGCAATTCATTGATCGAGGCCTGCCAATCGGTCTCGGCACGGGCATTGTGCCGGTTCAACAACGCGCCGGTGCCATATGCCGACAAATCTTTGACCCGCATCGGATGATAACCGAATTCGGTAGAACCGGGGATAATCGTCACCGCCTGGACCGACTTTTCCAGTTCGCCGACCGGACGGACTATTTCTACCGAAATCTGTGGAATACGGTTGCCAAATTCACTAAGTGGCAGGCGTTCGAACACCAGATAGGCGACGCCACGATAGGCTGGCGCATTATCCGCCCCCTGCTTGGCTTCGATCAGCGGATCGGGAGTTTGGTCGCCGGTGCCGCGGTAGACGCGCACTTCGTGGACGGAAAGATCGAGCGGTCGGCTATCGGCCCAAATTCGCCGCACATGGGCGATTTCGCCCTCACACACGGCCATCGCGAAATTGGCGAAATACTCGTAATTCGTAGTCGATGGGCCAGGCGGACCGCCTTTGCCGCCGCCGGATGTGGTCACCCCTTCTTCCTCGAAACGGGTCGCCCAGATCAGCTCGCCACCAAGGCGGCATTGGCCGAAAATCCGAGGGATCGAGGCGCCCTGCCGCGACGTGAAAATTCGCGCGTTTTCCAGCCTTGGACCGTGGATAGTTTCGTCGTCCGAGAACAATTGCTGGTCGATATAACTGCCGGCAAGTGCACCTGCGGCACGCCCAACAACGGCGCCAATTGGTCCACCGATAGCGCCTCCAACGGTTGCACCAACGGTTTGTAGAACGACGGTTGCCACTATTCATCAACTCCAGGAAAGCGGAACACCGCGACCATTTTCGAACCCCAAAATCCGGACAATCTGGTTTCGCAAACCCCGGCCCGTTCGTAGGCGTGCACGAATAGGTCCTGGTCGCTCATGATGCCTAGATGTTTGGCTGGGACTGCCCTTCGCCACCGAAAGATCAGCAGATCGCCAGGCAGCGGCGGCATCTTATTGCGCGTAACTAGGCGCTCTTCGGCTACCCCTAATACGGGCTCGCCTGGGCCATATTCGCCGCGATCACGTGCATAGGCAAAATCGATTTCCGGTTCCGGTCCGATGCAGCGGCGCCAGACCCCACGCACCAGACCCAGACAGTCGGCGCCAGCACCCTTGCATGCTGCTTGATGGCGATAGGGCGTGCCGATCCAAGATCGCGCTTCGGCGGCGATCGTTTGTGCGCGTAAGTTCTTATTCACCGGACCAAAGGGCTCCCGTCGTGGATGTCGCCGGAAGCTGGATAGGCAAACACCGTATCCTCGCCAGGCATGTGCGGGAAGCCTTGGAAATTGATCCGGTTGCTGAATTTGCCACCACAGGTAACAAAACTCTTGTCACATCCGGCAGTCAGATCGAACGTGTCGCCGGAAGCAATTTGCGCCGGCATCGGCCGCCACAGGCCAAGCACCGACTGGCCATTGTCGAAGCGACTGGCGGTGACCATGGTGCTGACGTCAACATTTGCCCCGCTGGTCCACACCAAATTGCCGTGGGCGAACCAGCGATTGTCAAACGCCGGGATGTCGGTGGCGATAATTTCCATCACCCCGCTGACCGTCACCACCGATCCGACGGCGGAATATCCCGGCGCCGAAGTATCAAAACCACACCGCGCATCGCCAAGTTCGGCATCACAAGTCGCATTGAAATAGCGCCCGAAAGCCCGGTCCAACCCACTAGAAAGGCTGCGCAATTCGGCGCGAAAGGCACCATCTTCCTCGGTCAATTCCCCAATCGTCGCAACCCGTTGCAACAATCGTTCACTAGGTTCGGACCAATTGACCAGATAGATTTCCACCCGGGCATTGTCATAGCGGTCAGCGCGAATATCGTCTTCGGATATTTGGTCCGACTGCAACGCACCGGCGACCTCACCATTGTCGACGGACAGCCCGGATGATTGGTCGAGCGCGGTCTTGGTAAAACCAGATTGCGCCTCATATGACGTGCTGTCGAAGGACACATCGCGGTCGTGATCGGTAAATCCAAGCACTGTACCATCATCACGAACCACCTTCCAACAGGTGCATAAGGTGGTAACGGTGCCGCTAAGATGGTCGGAAAGGCCGGGGGAGAGAACCTTCATATGCGTACTTCCACCAGCGGGATCGACGGGATTTCTCCCGCCTCGAATGCGTTCAGGTTGACGGTCAACTGGTCAAGATCGAAGCGGACCGGAACATCAAACTCATAGCCGGCCGTAATTTGCGCCCCGGCGCCGGGGATTGCCGACGGCAGGAACGTGACCTCACCGCAAGTGTGATCGATGGTAAAGTCGGTTCCCACGACACCCGGTTGCCCGTCAACCGCCACCTGAACGCTGCCGGCGACCGGTTTCGAGACGGTACGCACATAGGGCGCAACACCGCCGCCATATATTTTGATCAGTTGAAATACTGTGGTGGTGCCATCGCCAGTGGCGATTAGTTGATCGATATCGCTGACTGTGATCGATGGTTTGCAGGATTTCCAGTCCACCGGATCATGAAAACGAAATCCATATAAGGACCCCTGGCGCTCCTCGAAAAATCCGATCACGTCGTGCAGATCATCCACAGTGCGGATACCGAAGCCGGCATCGTAACGGCGTTTGGCGTCTTGCCATTTGGCGTTGCGGTGCTCAAACCCTGACCCGAGCGAAATGATTTCGTTGCGGCGAACTGGCCCGCCGGAGGCGCCTAACGCCACATCGCTCGGAAAGCGAACCTCGTGAAATCCAGAAGCGGTACTCATTAGCAAGTTCCTATAAAATCAAAGGCTGCGCCGGCCACGGCCGACCGCGCGGGTCAACATGGCACTGATTTGCGCTTCCGAGCGCCGGAAACTTTCGGCGTCGTTGGCGCTAACGTTGAACACAATATTGGCCGGCGACGAGGTGGCGGACGCGGCAACTCCGAGCTTGCCGTCAGCGCCGCGCCGCAACGGCATAATGGCTTCAGGACCACGCTCGCCAATTGTGCCGATCTGGCCGGCATGACGAAACATCGCCGGCCCATCGCCGATCGCACCGCCACCGGCCGACAACAAGTCGCTGGCGCCGGAGAAAATACCACCCTTGGCAAAGGCCGGCTTCTTTTGCGATGGGTTGGCGAAACTCATGAAAGCACCAGACAACAAGTCTTGTAGCGGCTCCATGGCGCTTTGCAGGGCCATTTTCGATAGCTCATTGCCAATCGATTTTAGGACATCTTGAAACGAAGCGCCCTGGGTCGCCGCACTTTGCAACGCCGAGGTAATCACACCTGCGAAAGCATTCGATTTTTTCTTGAGATCCTCCATCTTCTTTTCGAAGGCATCAGTGTCGGCCTTGACCTCGACCACTAACATGTCTTCCACGCTCACCTCCTTGGTTTTACGTGTTCTATTTATCGGGGTATTGCGCGACTAAATCTTCGAGCCGCGCCCGTTCCAGTGGCAACTGGCTGCTTCCAACATGGAACCGGATCGCGCATTCAAGTTCGATCGGCGTCATGCTCCAAAACTGGTCCGGCGACAAACGCAGATGTCCAAACGCAAACTGCATCAATTGCGGCCAGGGATCGGCATCTGTCATTAGCTCTGATCTGGATTGGCGGTGCTGTTTTCGCCGTCAATTTGCGGTTGCTCACCACCGGCGAAGGTTGCTGTAAGCAGCCGGGTGACAATTTCGGCATAACCCGTCGCACCGGTCTCGCATTGCATATGACCGACATCGGCGTCGGTGATCTGGTGGCCACCACCGCGCAGGCCGGCGCCGATGATCGCCTGAATTTCCCGCGCGGTCAGACTGGCGGCGGAAAACCGCTTGGCCAGATCAACCAGACTGGCGCAGGCAAGCTCTGCTTCCAGCTCAGCCAACGCCCCCAGGGTCAAGCACAGTTTCCAAGACTTACCATCGAGTTTAGCGGCCACCTCACCGCGCTGCGGGTTTACGTTCATGGCGCTACCGAATATGCGATGATGCCAGCAGATTCGAGCGACATTTCAAACCGCACTTCCGCATTGTGGTCGCCAGAATATTCCAAGGTGATGATCTGGAACTTGCCGGTAAGTTCACCAAATTGCGGAATGATAATCTTCCAGTCGACCACCGATCCGTCAAAGAACACCTGGCGCACGGTTTCGTCTGCTGCCGCGTCCTTGAAAATACCAGAGCCGGTAACCGAAGCGCGGCGCGCGCCAGCACCCTCGATCAGTTCACGCCAACGACCCGCCGATTCAGAATCGGTGACATCAACCGGCTCGGCGTTGAGCAAAATTTGTCGCGAGCGCAACCCGGCAACGCTCACAAACGAACCAAGGCCGTCTGGGTCGAGTTTCAACAGAAGGTCTTTGCCTTTTTGTGCGACCATATCGGTTTCCTGTCCAGTTCATGTGGATGTTCAAAGCGCCTCGGTAACGATGCGGAAGCGGCTCAAGGCTGTGAAAAATCGACTTTCTTGATCGCGTCTGACATCGGAGAAGTCGAGATGGGCGTTAGCGATCACGTGGGTGCCAAGCGCAGTCGCCATGCCGGTTATCAATTCGTGCACGATCTCTTGGGCCCGATAGCAATCACTACGGCTCGAGCGCGCCGACCAAACGTGGATCGTCACCAGATGTTCCGCGCTTTCTTCCGTCGATGTACCGTAATCGACCATCTCGGTGGTGCCGATCGCCGCAAACGGCGGTTTGGCGTTGTTCGGCACATGGTCAAATATCCGCCCGGCGCCGACCAGGGCGGTAAGTTCGGCATCGGCGCTCAATACCGCATGGATGGCCGATTGCAGTTCCAGCATGGGATGGGTCACGACCGGTTCCTTCGCCGTTTGCGATCAAGGGTGCCAATTCCTGGCGCGCGCGGGTCCAGGCTCGCGCGCTGTTTTGTTTGGTGAGCGGGCAGATGTCCGTGAAATTTGTCCGGCCGCGGCAAGTGCGCTTGCCGGTACGAAGCGTGGATTTGTTTGATCATCCGAGACATCCCGCCAAAGCTCACATGGGCAAGAAAAGCTATGCGCATTCAGAGACCAGACAATGTAGATAACGGCTGGTTTCGTCGGGGTCATGCACGGTCAATATCTCGAACAACCGGCCATTGGTCGCAAAACGCATGCCACTCTTGATGTCGCTTCGATGGCGCAGATAGACGTTGTGGGTTTGGCTATCGACCAAACCGCCAGCGCTTTGTTTTTGGCGCGAGGTGAGCGGCAGGATATTGGCCCATACTTCGAATAAGATCTCCCAGGTGTCATCGATACCGCCGATACCGTCGGCTTGACCGGTGCGCTGCTCGACCACCAAACGCCGATTGAGTGAACCGGCCTGCAAAAACGAAATCTGGTTCATAGTTTCCGGTTTCGATAAGGTGCAATCAGTTCGTAGACCGACGCTGGCACCGGTTTCAGGCCATCTTGCCAAAACGAGGTGCCGCGCACCTCGTACCAAGCCGAAATAAGGTGCAGCACCGCTGTGCGCAGCAATATCGGCACGTCTTCGGCGACTGCGCCGTAACCGGCGATGCAATCAATTTCGATGCCGTTCATCTGTCGGCCAATCGCCGGATGTTGGCTGAAAACAATCCTTGCCGGTTGCGATATGGCATCGATCTCGATTTCGCTTGCCGCCATCACCACCGGATCGCCAGCGGTATCGAAATATCGTACTTCAACCAGCGTGTTGACCGGACTGACTTCAAGACTAACCAAGCCACCTACGGGCCAGCAATCGAGATATTGGCGCCAGGTCTGGGACACAAATTTTTGCCCCGACAACGCTTGCGCATGGTCGAGCGCAGATGCGATCAACCTATCGATGAGATCGTCTTCGTGATCGTGTTCAACCCGTAGATGTTCCTTGGCCGCCGCCAATGAAACCGGCAGCACCGCCGGCGGAGTGATAAGCGCAATCGCCATGATGTGGTCCGTTATAATTTGTGCGCTGAAGGCGCTAATGCATCAGCGAACGGCCCCGCCGGGAGGGAAGCGGGGCCGTCCTTGCGGCACCATTGCCTATTCAGGCCGTGATGGCATTGAGGGGATGCATCACGCCGTGCCGAACTTGACTAATTTGATCGCGTCGAAGTCCTGGACGCCGCCGCCGACCCGCTTGGTGGTGTAAAACAGCACATAAGGTTTGGCAGAATAAGGATCGCGCAATACCCGCACACCTTCGCGGTCGACCACCAGATAGCCGCGCCGGAAATCGCCAAGCGCAATTGCCGTGGCATCGGATGCGATGCTCGGCATGTCTTCGGCTTCGATCACAGGAAAGCCGAGCAGGGCGGCGCTGGCTTGCGCGCTGGCCGGCGGTTGCCAGATATAGTTACCGTCGGCGTCCTTGATTTTGCGGATTTCGGCTTGGGTTTTGCGGTTCATCACCCAATGCGCGTTTTGGCGATAGCCGGCCTTGAGCGCGTAGATGGTTTCGATCAACACATCGGAGGGATCGGTGGTGGCGAACCCGCCATCCTCGCCGGTCGCCACATAACCAAGATTGCCCCAGCTCCAGGAGGTTTCGTCGACGATCGGTGAAACAAGAAACCCTTGCGGGCGGTTGACACCGTCACCGGAGACGAAAGCGGTGCCTTCTTGTTCGGCAAACGCTGTTTCGACCTCTTCGGCGATCCATTGGTCGATATTGATCGCGGTATCGTCCAACAGGCTTTGGGTAGCTGCCGGCATCGCGTACAGTTCCATGGTTGGAAACTGTAATTCGGACAATGTGGGGGTGGTGGTTTCCGGGCGAACGTCGGTTTCGGCCACCCAGCCGACCGAAAGTCCAGAGACTGCAAATGGCTTCTTGTAGACGGTTGACGACACGCTGCGCACAGTTGCAATCGATCGGATCGGTGAAATCGCGGCTAGGCGGCGGCCGATCTCGGTGGCCATTTCGTCTGGCACCAGATAACCGCCATCGGCATCGGTGCCCACCGACATGGCTTTTTGTTCAGCCGCCCTGAGGCCAATTTCGTCGCCGCGCCGGATATAACCATTGAACACTTGGCGATGTTCAAGTGCTTCGACACTCGAACTCATGGTGCCGCCAATCGCCGGCCGGCGGTGCTTGAGGATCAATTGATCAAGCGTAGTCTTTTGGCGGTCGAGCGCCGACGAAATACGATTGACCTTTTCTTCGGTCACCGGGTCTTGGCCGACCCGGCTTTCCACCTGGCTCAACCGTTCTTCATTGGCCTGCTTGAAAGCTTCGAAGGCTTCCATGAATTCGTCGAATGCCTCAGCGACATCGCTCGCATTGCCGGTCGCGGCCTTGGTTTCGGGCGCGATGCCCGTTTCAATAAACATGGCGGTTATCTCCTGGCTGACAGAGTTGCAGCGGCGTTGCGGATATGCTCCGCTAGAACCGCATGGTTAGCGCCAGCAGCGTCCTGCATGCTCGCGAGGTGATTAAAGCCCTTCTCAAGCATGAGCCGGGCTTGGCGTCGGCTAAGCCCGGCTTGTCGGGTCAGCAGGCGTTCGACCTGACGCTTGGAAGGAAAACATCCGCTAAGGGAGGTCGATTTGACCTTGCCGACCCGTGCCGCCGGCTGCATGGGAAACGTCACAACAGAAATTTCCCATAGATCGGCCTCCTTGATCCTGCGCACCCCCGCCACCCGGTCATTGGTTGCCCGCACGGTGCGAAATCCAATCGACAAACCGTCGATAGCGCCGGCGCGGAGCAATTGATGAACCTCAGACGCGGCCGTGGTCGACATGGTCAAACGACCGCGCACATAAAGTCCGACTTCGTCCTCACGGATCGTATCCCAGGTGCCGATCGGGCGACTGGGATCGTGCTGATACAACATCCGCACACCGGTCGCAGTGCGCCTGGTAAGGGATTTGGCAAACGCGCCTTTTTCAAACTGGTCATTAGCCAGATCCGGCGTTTCAAATACGCTGGCATAGCCGGCAAAGGTGCCGTCATCGTCGATGCGCTCGAGCGACATTCCTGCGAACTTTTGTTCACAGTAGAGGGCCATGGTGTCATCCATCGCTTGATTTCTTTCCGCTTCGGTTTGCAGGAGGTGGGCCGGCGGTGGTGATGATGCGACGCAGTGCTCCGATCAGCCACCAGGCACAAAGGCTGGTAAAGCCGGCGCCGACCAGGGCGATTTCGGCAGGGCCCATCATCTCCAACAGGTCCAGTTCTTGGGCCAGTTTGAGCCCGGCCATCGATCCAAACACCAGCCCGGCGCAGCAGCCGATGGCGAAGCGTAGCGCCGCCTCGCGCCGGCTGTCGGGCAACAAATAGGCGATCGAAATCGCTGATCCGGTGACCGCGCCGACACTGCGGGCAATCCACACCCAGCTATCGTTTGGCATCTTATCCATCGGCAGGTTTCCTCGATGCATGCTCGTTAGCCGGCATCGGCTCATAGCCGAGCGCTTCGCGCTTTTCGTTTACGGTCAGGAAATCGGCGTTACCGAGGCGGCCCCATGTAGTCTCACGTTCACTTGCCAATGCCGGCACCTGGTCGAGATCACACACAAGCTTCAGATCGGCTTCGTAGGCATTTGCCAGCCAGCGCCCCAACGCGCCGCAGGTCCGGTTGACCAGGGGCAAAACGGTTTGGCGCCAAAATGCCAGATTTGCCTCTTTGTAGTTGGCGTAAGTATTGTCGCCGGGAATGCCGAGCAGCATGGGTGGCACCCCAAAGGCCAACGCAATATCGCGGGCAGAACCGTTGCGCGCTTCCATAAAATCCATGTCACGCGGGCTGTAGCTCATCGCTTTCCAGTCCAACCCGCCTTCTAACAACAAAGGCCTGCCGGCCCGCACCGCACCGGAATAACCGTCTTCCAATTCGCGTTTAAGCCGCGAATATTGGTCGTCGGTCATATTGATACCGTCACCGGAATTGTAGACCAATGCGCCGGACGGACGGGCTGAATTATCGAGCAGCGCCTTGTTCCAACGGCTCGAAGAATTGTGAATGTCGAAGGCCATGTGAGCAGCACGCAATGGGGGCATGCCGCACAGTTCGTCGGCCGGGTTAAACAGCATCAAATGCAGGATCGGACCAGCGCCGTGCTCGGGTACGACATAGCGCACGGCGCGGCCATTGTTTGAATACTCGTAATGGGTTGGCCACCCCTCATGGTCGGCAATTATCCGTACCCGATCTGGCCGTAGCGGGTGCAGTTCGGCCGGGCCGGTATCAAGATCAACCCGCTCGACATAGGCATTGCCGGCAACCATCAGATGGCCGTACACGGTTTCGAGAAACTCAGCGCCGGCTTGGCGTCGATTGGGATTGCCCAATAGCTGCATTGCCGGATGTTCAACCAGTTCGCTGCTGCCTTCATAAACCAACAATGGAACCGAGGCGGCAGCTTCACCGACCATGCGCACGCAGCGATAGACTACCGGATTGCGCCCATAACCGTCGATCGCCAGCGAGCCGATGTCGTTGGCCGACCAGTTCGCCAACCCGGCACCCTGGAACGCAAACACCGGATAGGCGGACTTTTTTTCCCGTGCGCCATCGTTTCCGCCGGAGACCATCCGGCGCATGAATTCAAGCATCGATTTTCCGATCTAGAGTAAATTTCGACCATACGGTAACGCTTGATGGTGCCAAATCAGCCCACTCAGCGAGGCGAGCAGCGCACTGCGATACTGGTATCTCACAAGCTGCTCAACCAAACTGATGGGCTGATCTGGCCCACCGGAGGCCGATCTTTAACGCCTTGCGGGCTTTGTTAGGCTTTCCTGGTGGTCGTCCAGACCAAGGCGGAAGTCCCGCCTTGCCAGCAGACGCGGAAAATCGGCCAAGCGTTACTGTATGGTCGAAACTTGCTCTAAATTGTCAGGTGCCGCGGACCCGCGGGTTGCGCCCTGCCCCGACCATCAATTCGGTAATTGCCCACACCAGCGCGTCCATGCGGTCGGGCGAAGACCCGTCGCTCAGGCCGCCGGGACCGAAATCGCACATCTGATCTTCAAGACCGGGCATGCTGGCGACATGGTGCACCAATCCTCGTTCGTAAAGCGAAGCAACCGGCTCGGCGCGGACCCATTTGCCGCGGGTCGCCCGTACTTGGCGCAGCGGCAAGTCACGCCTGATCTGGCGGATCACGGTTTCAACCAGATCTCCGCCCTGGTTGGTTTCGGCGACCATGCAATCGGCCTCAAATTTGTCAAAAAGCTCAACCGCCGCATTGGCCCAGGTCAAGGGTGACGCAGCTTCAATCGTGCCGTCCGCCAACACGTAGAACCTGCCGTCACCGGACCGCCCGGCAACGACGATGCCACAGGCGTCTGAATTTTCGTTGGCGGTGACTGGTGGGTCGACCGCAACCACGATCCGCTCCAACGCCGGTGCGCTGGCAACCCTGGAGGTCGAAATCGCCGAACGCTGCCACAGCGCGTCGGCACGGTCTTCGATCAATTCACCGTCGAGTTCCTGGCGGGCAAGCCGGGTGCCGTCGTATACCTTCAGCAGGCGTTCGAAAAAGCCGGCTGCAAGATTGCTGCGATTGTCAGCAGTCCGCGAGCGCGAGATGATAGTGCCGGCTTCGGCCAGTATACGCTTTAGCACCTTGACCGGCTTCGGCGTCGTTGTGACCACCTGGCGCGGCGCTGAACCAATCCGAAGGCAAAATTGCAACATGTCCCAGGTCGCCTGACCATTGGTCCATTTGGCGATCTCATCACACCAAGCGGCGGCAAATTGCGGCCCACGCAAAGTCTCCGGTTCTTGGGCCGAATAGGCCTGGGCGATCGATCCGTTGGCCCAGCGCAATTGCCGGCGTGATGGGTTCCAATCCGGTCGATCGCGGCGGGTATGCACGCCAAGAATGCCGGAATTGCCTTCGATCATCACGTCACGAACCTCATGATAAGAGCCGCCAACAAGGGCGATGCGGCCGGCCGGCGACGAGCAGAAATGCGTATCGCCGAGCGCCATTGCCCGCACCCATTCGGCCCCTGCCCTGGTCTTGCCAGAGCCGCGCCCGCCCATCAACAGCCAGGTACTCCAGCCGGAACTAGGCGGTTTTTGGTCATCGCGCGCCCAAACTGGCCAGTCGCACAATAACCGCTCGATATCTTCATCCGTCAAAGGATCCAATAACCGGCTTCGCGCCGTTTTGGTTGGCAATGACATCAATTTGGCGCGCAAGACGCTCGCGGAATTCCAGAATGGATTCATGGCCGCTGCCGGTGTCTCCGTCGCCGGGTTCACGTTTTTCGAATTCCTTACGCAGTCTGGAAAGGGATTCGACCAGTTTAGTCATCGAGGCCAATTGCCCGGCCAGTCGTTCGTCGTGGCCGTCTGCTTCCAGATCGTCGGTCAAACGGCCGATCTCGCTGTCGGCAAGCGCTGAAAGCTTGGCAATCGCGTCCGAAAGCTGGGTCCTTGGCGGTGCATTTTGCCGCCAGTTTTCGCGTTTCGCCCGCGCATCCACCGTAGCCGGTTTGTGTGCCATACAAGCGGCAATCAGGGCCAAGTCGACCAATCCGGTTTCATAGATTTCGCGTGCCGCAGCCCAGCGCTGAAGCATTCCACATTCCCTACAATGTTAAGAAATTATTGTGCCCGCACCGCATTTGCGCGGCCGGTGGACACATTTTCGATGATGACAAATGTTTATCAAATCACCGGTGCGGTGTCAAGGAATATTTTCCTATTTTTCTTTTCCGGGCCATTCTACCAGGTGATCTTCATATTCTTCCACCAAAGTATTGCCCTCCGGATCGGCACGGCCGCGCACGCTGATGCCGGCCTCGTATACACTATGGTGGGAACCGGAAATCAAAGGGTGCCAATCGGCCAGCGGTTTACCGTCGCGCAGGCGCGCATAGGCGCACGTTGGCGGCAGCCAGGTGAAACTATCCAGGTTTTCAGGGGTTAGCTCCAGGCAATCGGGCACCATTGCGAACCGGTTGGCATAATCAGTACAACGACATGTGGTACAATCAAGCAGATTGCAGGCCAAATTGGTCCAATAAATTTCGCCGCTATGCCAATCTTCCAGCTTGTTGAGACAACAGCGCCCACAGCCGTCGCACAGCGCCTCCCATTCCGCTTTGGACATTTTTGTTAGCGGCTTGGTTTCCCAATACCGTTCGCCGCTGCCCGCAACCCGATTTAATACCACCATGGTTCGAAACCTCTCAATCGGCTGCCATATTAGGGACAATGCCAACATTTGATTGGTCGTGCCACATTCTGCATGTATAAGGATCGCCAATCCACGATATATTTCGCAATCAACTTTCCCAGAGGCAAGCATCGGTGACCGATCGTGCCGGAAAAAATCGCAAATCGGCTGGCAACAAAACCATGCTGGCGATCGATTCCTGGATCGATTCGACCCTCTATGAATTGTCTTACGGGCTTGGTGATGGTTGGGAAAGCGTCACCATATTCTTTCGCCGGTTTCGCGTGCGGGGCTTTACCCGGGCGCTGGTCGAACTGGTTGATGAGAGTATTACCATTGGCCTTGCCGGACTAACCCTGTTGCTAGCGTTGGCACTACCAGCCTTTGAGGTTTCGCAAAAGGATTGGCGTTACCAGGGTGACTTTTCCATCACTTTTCTCGACCGTTTCGGCAAGGAAATTGGTCAGCGCGGCATCCGTCACAACGATGCCGAAGAGGTGGATGCGTTGCCCGACCATTTCATAAAGGCGGTGCTGGCGACCGAAGACCGGCGATTTTTCGAGCATTTCGGCATCGACTTTTTGGGCCTCGTACGGGCGATGATCGCCAATGTCAGAGCCAGTTCAGTGGTTCAAGGCGGCAGCACGATCACCCAACAATTGGCCAAGAACCTGTTTTTGACCAACGAGCGGACCTTGGAGCGCAAGATCAGCGAAGCATTTTTGGCGCTGTGGCTTGAATTCAACGTTTCCAAGAAGGAAATTCTCAAACTCTATCTCGACCGCGCCTATATGGGTGCCGGCAATTTTGGCATCGGCGCCGCGGCGGAATATTATTTCGGCAAGGACGTAAAAGAATTAAATTTGGCAGAGCTTCGATGCTGGCTGGCCTCTACAAGGCACCAACCAAATATGCGCCGCATGTTAATCTGCCGGCCGCCAGGGCCCGCGCCAACGAGGTTCTGACCAATTTGGTGCAGGCCGGATATATGACCGAGGGCCAGGTGATTACCGCGCGACGCCGGCCGGCGTCGATCGTTGAACGCGACGCGGTGGAAGAGCCCAACTATTTCCTTGATTGGAGCTTCGAGGAAGTCAAGCGCATCGCCGAGCGGTTCCCCGCCCGTACGCTGATTGCGAAAACCACCCTTGATCTCGACTTGCAGCGCGCCGCGCGCGATGCGGTAGAAAGTCACCTTCGCCAATATGGCGAGAATTATCGGGTTGAAGAAGCAGCTCTGGTATGCATCGAACACAATGGCGCCGTGCGCGCGATTGTCGGCGGTCGAGACTATGGCAAAAGCCAATTCAACCGAGCAACCAGCGCCAAGCGCCAGGCCGGCTCCTCGTTCAAACCCTTTGTCTATACTGCAGCAATGGAAAACGGATTTTCGCCGGAGGACATCGTGGTGGACGGTCCGGTAACGATCGGCAAATGGTCCCCGAGAAACTATTCGGGCGGCTATCGCGGGCGGGTCCAATTGACCACCGCTTTGGTCAAGTCGATCAACACAATTCCGGTCAAGATCGCCGCCCGCATCGGCCGCGGCAAGATTGTCGAGACGGCACACCGGATGGGAATCGACTCCAAACTGCAAACAAATCCGTCCATGCCCTTGGGCACCAATGGAGTGTCGGTAATGGAAATGGCGACCGGATACGCAACGTTCATGAGCGGAGGCATGGAGGTCGGCCGGCACGGCATTGTCCAAATCACTGATTCCCAGGGGAATTTACTGTATGACCACAAAACCGATTTCACAAAGCCCAAGCGCGCCGTAGAAGTTGACGCGATCGCGAAAATGAATGGCATCTTGGTGCAGATTCCAGAATGGGGAACCGGTCGCCGCGCAGCGCTAGAAGGCATCCGCGCAGGTGGCAAGACCGGAACTACCCAGGCCTACCGTGATGCCTGGTTCGTTGGCTTCACCGGCAATTTTGCTACTGCTGTATGGTTTGGCAATGACGATTACACTTCAACGGCGCGATTGACCGGCGGCAATTTACCGGCCCTAACCTGGAATAAGTTCATGACCTACGCGCACGCAAATATCCAACTGCGCGATATTCCGTTTGTCAAACCGGCGGCACTCACCAGGTCGACACAAAGGCGGCCAAGTCGTGCAGCTTTAGCTGCTGCCGAGCCGTTGCGGTTACGTCCGAAATTGCTTTCCGCAGAATCTGCCAAGCTTTTGGAAGAAATTCGCGATTTATTGCGCGCAGCGCCCAAACTGACGCTTGATGAAAAGGTCGCGTCCGTGGAAGACTGATGGCGTGGCACTTCGATCTTTCAACCCATGTTTGGAATGATGGCAATTAGTTGATCCGGTTCCTGTTTCATATAGCAATCATCCTGGCGGTCGCCATTTCGCTTGGCAGTTTCACCGCGTGGTGGTCGATCCAGCGCTCGCACGGTATTGGTTCAGTGAAAATTGGCCAGTGGGTCGGTTGGCCATTGGCTGGCAGTAACGCTGCCGACCCCTACACGATTGCCAAAGTGACCACCGATGGCGCGCTGCCGCTTGGCGCAGCCGAAGGCATTGCCTTCGAAACCAGACAAGATGATGACGGCCGGCCATTGACAGCGGACTGCGTATATCTGCTGGAAGGCGTAACCCCTGCTGCTGCCCTATGGACCTTGTCCTACGCCAGCCTGAGGCTACCATCCGAGGCACCCACAGCTACCCAAACACCCAACCCCGCGCGGCCGATCCACCCAATCAACTCGCAAAACATCCTTCGCCATCAAGATGGCTCGTTTTCCATCGCAATTGGCCGCCATGTTCGCAGCGGCAATTGGTTGCCGGCAATTGGATCCGGTAATTTTAGATTGATTTTGAGGCTCTATGACACGCCGATCACCAGCAATGCTGGCCTGGTTGACCCGGTAATGCCGCGCATCGACCGGCTGGAATGCAGCCAATGAAATTGCTCTACAGCGTAATCGCCGGCATCGTGTTGGCTGGTATCGTTCACATTACGATCATTTTGCTTATTCCACAATTCGGCACCAAGGACGCCTGGGCAGTGATCGCGCGATCGATGGATCCGTGGCGTTTCTCCGGCCTGTCGGAGAACCAACCTGCGCTGGCGCAACTGTCCGATCTCGATCCGCAGTTTAAAGTCGGTGCCTGTCGGTTCGATCTCGCCGACGGTGGTTTGCGCATTCGCACATCGGGAAATGCCCGCTATTGGTCGGCGTCCGTATTCGATCGCGGCGGCACCAATGTTTATAATTTGAACAATCGCACCGCGATCCAGGGGCGGCTAGAGTTAGTAATTGTCAATCCGGAGCAGATGATCAGGGCACGTGAAAATCCGCCCGAAGACCTGGAACGGGCCGTGGTGGTGGAAGCCGATATCAATGCCGGGTTCGTTTTCCTGCGGGTATGGTCGCCGGATGAAAGCTGGCACGCATTATCGAAGGAATTTTTGGAAAGCGTCGTTTGCGAGCAATATCAGCTTTAGGGCCTGCGGACATTTATGGTGCGGGCAGTTTCCGCCGCTGAAGATGCGGCAAACGAAAGCGATTGTATTGGATTGGCCGCGCTGGTCGCTATTTCGTGGTCGCGCGTTTGCCGGTTTGTTTTTTCGACCGCCGACGCTTGGCGACCTTGGGGCCGGTTTCACGTTCATAACGAACGCCAGTAAAAATCAAGATGCTGGCGTTTTTTCCGCTCGTGGCTTCTGGTTGCATTGCCGCACGGGCAATTTGTTTGATCGGAAATTCGAGAATGTTGCTCATAGTCGGCGTCCTTCAGCCGGCGGTTGCGCGGCGCGCTGCCTGCCCGGCATCCCGCACCCCAATTGAAGATTGATTGAGTTAACAGCTTGCTAACATTTCCCAAGAAATATGGGGCGATAGCGATTCTGTCTCGGAAAGCGGCCCAATGAACCTAAATCAAATATGTAAATCTGCGGTAAATCCACCAATTGGCGTCTATGACAACAAACATCGCGATATTCTCATTTCGGCATTCGAAAACTACAATGCGATGCCCAATCCTGACCGTTGTACACGGCGTAATCTGTCAGAATTATTTAATTCAATGATCGCCGAGGCCAATGCGACGGCTCGCAAACGATTGTCGATCATGTCGGCCTGCATCGATATTCCGCGCACGATCGCGATCTATTTGGCAATGGATGAAATCTCGGTCGCAGCGCCGATGTTGCTCTATTCCAAAACGCTTGAATCGCCAGATCTGGTGGAAATCAGCGGCAAGACTTCGATGCAGCATCGCCTGATTATCGCAAGGCGGCGCGCTTTAACGCCGTCGGTCGTGCGCGCGCTGATACGCGAGGGCGAGCCCTCGGTGGCTGAATTACTGCTGGAAAACCCAGACCTTTCCATGACCGACATGCTGCATTGGGAGGTCGAAGCGGCTGTGCGCTCGAAGTCAACCCTTGACACTGGAGCAGCTCGGGTTGCTGTCACTGGATCAAATTCAGCGGCGCAAACCCTGGAAACGGTAAAATCGCTCGCCACCCGAAGCGGGCAAAATCGGTCGCCAATAATCCCGGTTGCAAATCGAACCGCGGCGAGCGCTCCGCATGATCGGATCGTGCAGCCTGCGCGGCAGGCTAAATCGATCTCTTTGGATACGAAGTCGGATCAACGCATGTTGCAACATTTGCGCCAAAATGATCGGATCGGATTTGCCGGCGAGCTGGCCGACCGCCTTCGGCTCGACCACACCAAGGTGGCGCGATTGTTCAACAAACCGGTGCTTGATACCGGGCTTTTGTTGCTGCGAGCTTGTGGCACGGATGCGCCTTTGGCGATGCGATTGCTATTGTTCCTGGTACCTGATCTCGGTGAAGATCTTTCCCATCTCAAATCGACGATCAGGCGGTATATGCAGCTCAACCCGGCACTTTGCCGAAAACGCATTCAGTTTCTTGAGGAAGAGCAAAAAACCGCGCTGCGGTCCGATGGCGCCGAGCATGCCCGCCTTGACCAGATCATTTCAGCCAGGCGGTCGGAAAAATTGCCGATCCGGAAAGACGATCAGCGCAAACCCGCAGCTTTTGCTAATTTTCGGGCTAGAGCGTGTTGACAATTATGGTTGTAGTGTCGGCGCGGCCATAATTGTCAACGGACCCTAGTGGAATGAATTTGACATTTGGTGCCCATTTGCAGCTTCGTCGTTTGTCAAATGTCAAATTTAAAAATTCCACTAGATTCAATATCTTGCTAGTGGTTCTTTTGATTCCAACATTTGCAAACCTAAGTGTTGCAATGGGACGCAAATGTTAGAATCGAACCACTAGCTAACGATCGTCAATCCGGCTTGCTCCAAAGATAAGTGCTCGATTTCGAGTAACCACAAATCGGGATCCATCCGGCCCATGCGCTCGACATAGGCGTCGATTTCGGCTTCCGAGCGATTGTCTAATACAAGATCGAAAATGCGATCCTCGCCGAGGCTATCGGTAACCATCGCCTGCGGGGCCGGCGCCAGCAATGTGCAGGAATGTTGAAGATTGCGCATCACAACAAATATCGCACCGGCTTCGGAATTACCCTTTCGCAAAACCGTTGCGAAACCACCCAAGGATGAAACCCGGCGCACCAGCGACCCAATCCAAAACCCAGATGTCAGTCTGGTCATTGGCTAGGCCCAATCCAAATCGGCGTTATCCATCGCCCCTAACTACACCAATTTCTCGCAGTTTTTTCAAAAGTTGCGCGTCGGGCTCACCGGTCACCACAAGGCCGTAGTCGGATTGAAACCGGGAAATCGCAGCGCGGGTTTCGTTGCCCAGCATTCCGTCGACTCGTATTTCGTCACCATATTTTTGCAATGCTGACTGCACAATCCGCACAATGCCCGCATCTGCCCGCCTCGTTGTGAGCGTCACGTTCAAACTATTTGGCGGATCATCATGCCCACGCGCCACCGGCCGGGCGACAATGAACTGTTGATCTAACGAGGCAAGCAGTTGATCACCTATTTCGCCGTTGGTCACCAAGCCATGTTTGGACTGAAAGTCGACAACAGCCTTTTGCGTCATCGGCCCAACCAGCCCATCTTGTGGGCCATCATAAAGGCCGAGCCGTGCTAGCCTTTGTTGCACCTGAAGAACCGATTGGTCGCGGCTCGTCAATGTGCGGATCGGATCGTGTGCACCATCCAAACTGCGTTGCACCGGTATGGCGATTGTCGGCACCTTGTGCTCGGAAATTGTGCCGACGATCGTTTGATCGTCACGCAGGGCCCAGATTGGCGCTGGATGTTCGCCGTCCTGCAGCACCAGCGCGTTCAACGAAACGGCAGAAAAAAACATTGCTGCGATTGCGCACCACGCCACCGTCCTCGGCCGACGGGTTAACCCTTGAACAAACAGACGGCTTATCGAACCCATCATGGCCCCTCATCCCCTCGCCGCTTCGCGAAGTGTTTTTTTGGTTTCCCCGGATTGGCGAGATGGGCGATCCAAACGTACCAGCTTTTGATGTTCGGTTCCTGGCCGCGGCCCGCTTTGAGCGCCGGCGATTGGCACGGCGACGGTCACTTTGGTGCCCTGGTCAAGGGCGCTTTCTATGATGAGGTCGCCATCATGCAGATTTGTCAGGCCTTTTGCGACATACAGGCCAAGTCCGGTGCCATCACGCTCGCGATCATAACTGCTATTTTCCTGCAGAAACGGTTCGCCGATCCGTGCAACATGATCTTCGCTCATTCCGATGCCGGTGTCGGTAACCGAAATCATGACTTTACGGCCAACCCGTTCGATGCCAATCATCACCTTGCTATTGTCTGGCGAAAACTTTACCGCGTTCGACAACAAATTGAGCATGATCTGCCTGACCGCACGGCGATCTCCGACCATATCGGGTATCTGACCGGAATCGGCAAACTGGATTTCGATTCCACGGGTAACCGCTATTCCTACCATGATATCACGGCACTCTGTAACTGTAGCGACAAGATCGAACGGTTCTGGAAAAATCTCATATTTGCCGGCTTCGATTTTCGAAACATCAAGGACGTCGTTTAAGATGCTCAGCAAATGCAGGCCGGAATTATGAATGATGCGGTAATATTCCATCCGGTTTTCCGGGTTTGTCTGGTCATATTGCCCAGTATGCAGCAATTCGGAAAATCCAACAATCGCATTCAAAGGCGTGCGTAACTCATGGCTCATGACCGCCAGGAACCGGCTTTTGGTTATGCCTACGCACTCAGCCTCTGCGCGCTGATGGGCAAGCTCTTCTTCCAGCGTCTTGTAGGCCGTCAGATCGCGTACGAACACCATCAACCGCTTGCCATCCCCCATCGGGCGACATCGCGCTTCAAACCATTTGGCAGCAGTCTTGTCGCTAGATCGATCCGAAAGGCGGCACAAAGGATCAAGCCGGAATAGCACTGTTTGGTCGGCCAATTCCTCCGCACAATCGCGCATCGCCTTCATCAAATGAACACGATCACCCACGCCTGCCCAGTTCCCCGCGTTGGCAATATTGGCAATTCCTTCACAGCCCGGCAAATCGCCCCTGGCCAATACGTCGAGCACCGTACCATCGGCGGCGACCGATGCCACCAGATCAGGATGTAAAGAAACACAACCTTGCGGTTGTGGGCTTACTTTGGCTGCTTGCGAATTAAAACCCGCCTGGCCGCCGCCGCGCAGTTTAGCAACTAAGAGGCCAATAGCGTATGCTACGGCTAAACCAGCCATCGCGGCGTAAACCGACAACGTTAAATAGTCTGCCAGCAAAAAGGATACGACGCCGAGCGCCAATATCGCAATCAACAGCGCGGCAATCTTTGCGCCTGTGGCTCGCGCTACCATCGGTGAAAATGAAGCGCCATCATTGGGGGTCGATAAACTTGAATACACAGGATTACTCGATACTGAACCTGAGACCAGGCCAACCTTGCACAGGCAATTTAACGGAAGCCTAAATAACCAAGCGCTAGAGGGCTACCAACCCGTTTCCATTCGTGATTTCGGGGCCTAAAGGCCAGCTTTCTTGTGGCGTGGTAAATGAATTCTCACTGTTTGCCGACAATGAGAGTTGGCCTAAACATCCCATGGGGGGTGTTCCCCCTGATTAAATTTATGTCCAATTTTATACAAAATGCGCCGACCGAAATAACCGGACATTGCGGGAATTAGGATAGGTTCGATGTCGGGACCAAATTCAGACGGGGGAAAGCGCGTTGATACGCTTAGCATTCCTAATCACTTTAATAGTTGCAATCATTCCGGACACTTCTAATGTCAGCAATGATGACCCTTCAACACGTCCGATGCTGGCGACCATGATCAATCTGACCGGAGAATTGATCGCTGACAGCGCCAATATCTGCGGCCGTTCGCCAGCGGTTTGCAGGCTCGGTTCGGAACTGGCGGTAGAATTTGTCGCCAAGGCCGGGCGCGTGATCGGGTTTGTGCGCGGCCGTGCAGCCAATTCTTCGGCCGACGCCGGATAACAACCGGTGCGGTAACCCGGCCTTGAGTCGATCTAACCACACCTTGTATTTGTAACAGTCTTGATCGATTAGCCGTTAGGCTTCAAATTGACATTGGGTGATCGGCACCGATATTGCACCAACAGATTGATTTCAGCCGCCGCAAGACCCAAGAAAGCAAACCGTGCAATCAGAAATTGATGAGATTGTTGCCGATTTCGAGTTCCTTGACGATTGGAGCGATCGATATAAATACCTTATTGAACTGGGAAACCGGTTGCCGGCGCTATCGAATTTGGAAAAAACCGCCGAGAACAAGGTTCGCGGTTGTGTTAGCCAGGTCTGGATTACGGTCGAGCGATCGACGGACCACGACCCGGTCATGGTTTTTCATGGTGATTCCGACGCCCATATTGTCCGTGGGCTGGTGGCAGTGGTGTTCGCGATATTTTCCAACAAGCGGGCCAGCGAAATCGTAGACGCGGATGCCGACGGTATTTTCGACCGGCTGGGATTGCGCGAACACATCACCCCACAGCGTTCCAACGGCCTGCATTCCATGGTCGGATGGATCCGCAACCAAGCTTCAAACGCATTGCCGGCGGCGTGACCGGCATGGTCGATTGACGGTCACCTGATTTGCGGGCGATAATCGCCTGATCCCCAATGGCGGGTTCGGTTTGCCGTATATGGCGAGGCATTGTCGCGCATCCCATAATGCCCAGCCAGAAGCGCCAGGCCGGTTTTCAACACAAGCTTGGCTGATCGTTGCGGCCATTGGCGCTCATGCTCCACACTCTCCAGGCCTTTGAGAAAGCAGCAAACGTCGATCAACAATCCCCAAAGATCAGGGCCTATGCATTCATAGACCCGATCGAGCCGCTTGCGGGCATCGATGGCGCCACAAGACATGTCGGTTGTCATATGGCGGACTTTACGTCCGGTTTGCGCGGTTACATCCCAGTTAGCGGTGGTTTTCGGCATCATGCAGGCGCGTTCGAATTCGACGCGAAATCTCTCCCCGGCCCTAAATTCGACCTCGTCTAGATATCCCCTGCCCTTTGACCCCTTGCGCAAAAACAGCCGCGCCAGGGGGGACTCACATTGGTTGACCGGGAGCATATCAGCGCCCTCCCGGCCCAAAACCGGCATCGGACAGGTGATGCGGTGTTGCTCCGCAAACGGGTCGGCTGCGCAGATCAGGCGCTTTAGATGGCTGCGACCGGTCGCCGTAATCCGCGCCGTGCTCCGTTCGCAAGAAACCAACTCCTCGCGCGCCAGCCGTACAATGTCACATCGGGCGACCGTAATGCTGGCCTTGCCGTCAGCAACAAGCTTGACCTGATCTTCAGGTCCTTCAACAAACCGCGCTTTGTCACCGCGGCGCAAAAATGTGAGGATCCTGCGGGTCGATTGAACCGATATGCTGGCATCGGATTTCATGCTGCCTCCTGTTCATCTGGAATTGTCGAAATAGGCCGAAAGACGCATCTCGATTGCTGCGTCGATGAGAATTTCAAGACGGGAAATTGACTGGTCGATGTTGCGATCGTCCCGATTGTCCTCGATCTTGGCGCAGGCATGGCGAACCGCTGTGCGATGGCGACGAAAGAACGTGGCGACGTCCTCCATGCGCACCGACAACCGGGTATGCGCTAGATACATAGCAATGTGACGGGCGTTTGCGGCAATGGCGGAATGCCGGGTCATTGACAACATATCGGTCAGGGCGACCTGGTAGAATTCGCTGACAAGCACGCAAACCAAACGGCATTCAGCGCGGGAACAAGATTGATCACGAGCCTTGTGATTGAGCTCGGCGGTTCGCGAATATACCGCACATTCACCTACCCGGGTGCTGATCCCAAACACACTCATACACGAACTCCAACTGGTAAATAGGATTTTATTCCTATTTACCATAAAAGTCCAGAGGGATTGGCAGTCATTGCGAAGGAGCGATTTTGCGTCATGATCACGAAGCGGCGCGCATCCCCATACCCTTGGGTAGGTATGGTCAAGTGGGCTGCGCCGATTTTAGCCTATTTGCTGGCGGCAAATCGGTTGGTTCGGTAAGAAGCCAAATGCAGCGCGATGTTCGGGTAATCATGACAATTGAAATCTTGCATGAAGGTCAATATCTGAAAATAAACAGCCGCAATATTAAATTGGTCATCTCAAAAGGTGTTTCCACACGGTCTGCTCCCTTTTTGCGCCAGTTAAACCAATTCCAGCTTGATTGATCTGCCGATTGCCTCGGCGGCACGGGCCAGTGTTCCAAGCGTAACATTGCCGTTGCTGGGGTCAAGCAGGCGGTCCAGTTGGGAGCGGCTCGTTTTCAAGCGTTCGGCCATTGCCACTTTGGAAATGCCATTTTCTTTCATAGCTTGGGCAAGCTGAAACGCAATCACCCGCTTAATGGCGCATTCTGTTGTTTCCTCATAAGTGCCTTGCTCACGCAAAAAATCTTCGAAGAGCTGCCCAGTTTTTCCAATTTCAATATCTTTGGTCATGTCAAGCCTCTCATGCGTTTTGAAGCAATATTCAGTTCTTTGTCTGGGGTCTTTTGGGTTTTCTTGACGAAGCCATGCAGAAGCACCATTGCACTCTCATAGACACAGAAAAACACACGGGCGATACGACCATTGGAAAGATTGCTTCTGATCTCCCAAAGTCCTTTGTGTCCCTTCATTGAACGACAGAGCGGCATACCTACAGGCCAACCAAATTCAGCCGTTCTAATGTCATCACCAATGATCTTTCTATCTTCTGGCGAAAGAGAAAGCAGCCATTCCCGCACAGGAACACGGCCAGTGCTAGATTCAAAAAACTGTGCTGGTAATCGCTTTGGATCATCCATGGCAACATGTACCATAAAATGTACACTAATTCAAAGTTTCATTTCACCGAGTTGGTAGCTGTCCATTATCTCTCAGACGCTTAAGAACGCCTTGCCCTATTTCTTCAGCATTTTTATCGCTGATACCGCTATTGAACCCCTCATCAATCAAGGCAGGCAATTCACGCTCGCCAGATCGTCGATCCTGATCGCGTCGAATTAGATCACGAAAATATTCGCTGTCATTGCCATAGCGTCCACTATTGATCTGAGCCTTGACCCATTCTTCCATCGCATCGGGAATGGTGATTGTTTTTCGCATCATCGCCATTATATGACCCCTTCATCATAGCAATTCATATGACGGTAGTATGATACAAATCATACTTCCCAGTAAGATATATGGTTCTGTTTTACATTCCACAATGAACTTTGCGCGAAATTTGTAACTGCTTCTGCCAGCGATTCCGCCTCGATCTACTAACCCGACAACAGGCGCTGTCACGCATATCCCCCTTCGGACAATACCCGCCGCACTAACCCCCTACTTCCCCTTCCAAACCGGATCGCGTTTTTCGGCAAACGCCTTTGCCCCTTCCAGTTGGTCTTCGCTGGCGTATAGGCGGTCGACCGTGGGCAATTGCCGTTTGGTGATGCGGTTGAGGATATCTTGAAACTTGCTGTCTTCGGCTTCGCGCACAATCTCTTTGATTGCTGCGTAGACCAGGGGCGGGCCGGACGCCAAGGTGGCTGCCAACTCCCGCGCCCGCGCCATCAATTGATCGGCTGCGACAATTTCATTGACGAAGCCCCAACGGTGCGCCTCGGCCGCGTCCAACCAACGCCCGGTCAACAGCATCTCCATGGCGATGTGATAGGGAATGCGTTTCGGCAGCCGGCACGAAGCGGCATCGGCAACCGTGCCGGAGCGGATTTCCGGCAGCGCGAAGGTGGCGTGTTCAGCGGCCAGGATCAAATCGGCGGAAAGTGCTACTTCCAGCCCGCCACCACAGCATATGCCGTTGACCGCACAAATCACTGGCTTGTTGAGGTCGCGCAATTCCTGCAATCCGCCGAACCCGCCGACCCCATAGTCGCCATCCACCGCATCACCGTCGGCGGCGGCCTTTAGATCCCAGCCCGGACAGAAGAATTTCTCACCGGCCCCGGTCAAAACCGCCACCCGGATTTCATCATCGTCCCGAAACTTTTGGAAAACCTCGCCCATCACGCGGCTGGTCGCCAAATCGATCGCGTTGGCTTTGGGCCGGTCCAGGGTTACTTCCAGCACCTGGCCGGTCACCACCGCGCGCACCGGCGGTTGGTCGAGATAATCCATCGCCCTTAATCTCCACTTTCAAAGTTGAAGTCATATTTCATCCAGGCTTCGTTGATCAGATCGCCGTTTTCGCGCCGGCAGGTCAAATGCAATTCCACCTGGCGGGTCGCAGGGTCGGTGCCGGTGACCGTGCCCTGATACACCAATTTGTCGCCTGGCCAGCACATGTCGCGAAACCGTACCTTGAAGCTGCGCACGGTTTCCGGCGCCAGCCAATGAGCGGCATAAGCGGCCATCCAGCTTGCCTGTTGCATGCCCAGCGCAAACGGCCCTGGATAACCGCGTGCTTTTGCCCATTTGTCATCATAGTGCAGCGGGTCATCCTCACCGACCACCCCTTGAAACGCCACTATGTCGCGCATCGCCAGTGGGCCGGTGGCCACTGGCCCAGGCGAACTACCCTCATTTAAGTCCTGCCAGCGCGCCCTTTGTATCGAAGCAAACGGGCTCGCCGGCTCGCGGCCTGGGTAATCCGGCACATAGCTTGGGGGTTGCATGCCGTCATTTTCATCGGGCCGTTCGGTGGTAACACTGGTCGAATGTTGGCTCGCGCGCAAAGCGCCATCGCGATCGTGGTATTCCGTGCGCACCACCAAAAATGTCATGGCGCCGCCAGTGCGGCCAATCTTTTCGCGCACATCCTCGATTGCCGAGTGAACGACCAATCGGTCACCGGCACGCAACATTGCGCCATAAAATTCGAACGCTTCTTCGGCATGGATCGATACCGCCAAATCATGATCGACTTTCTCGAACACCGTGCCGCGCGGGCGCTCCAACGTATAGCCCCAAGTGTAGGGCACGCTGACCAGGAAAGTCGCCGGGATCACCGGGTTATTGCCGGTGGTAAATTCGGGCAAGGGTGCGGCCATCGCACGGGCAAACTCACGAATTTTGCCGCGCTCGATATCGGCATCGAAGCTGGGTCCGGTGAGGCCGATATGGTCAATGGCTGGCATCGCTATGTCCTTCGCATTCTTGGCCAAAGATGATCAGCGCGTCGGCGGCGATCGCCCGGCCATCCCCGGTCAACATCACCGGATTGACATCGAGAGTGACCAAGTGCTTGCATTCTGCTTTGGCAAAACTTGCCACCGCATTCATGGCGCCGCGCAATGCCCGGTTGTCTTCAAGACCAAGGTTTGCCAGCGCTTCTTCGATTGCATTGGCCGTCAACGGCAGCAACAAGGTCTGGTAGTTTGCCAACCGTTCCACATTGCCGCCGCCCTGGCCCAACATCATCGCCAGCCCCATCGCCGGATGCCGCTTGATGCCGATGATGATTTCCCTCGCCGAACCGTCGACCATGCGCTCAACCAGCACATTTTTGACCACCGCACCGTTTGCAAAATTTGCCACGTCACAGGCAATTTGATCGATTGCCTGTTCGACTTCACGCTTGTTGTTGAGATTAAGTTTGACACCGCCGACCCTAGCCTTGTGGGTGATCGTAGTGCTCAAAACCTTGACCGCTACCGGATAGCCGATCCGCTCCGCCACCTCACCAGCTTCATCAAGCGGCACAGCCTCGAAGATCGGCGTCGTAAGGCCATGTTGGGCCAGCATCTGTTTCGCTGTCGCCTCGTCTAATATTTGTGCCGGTTGGGCATTCTTGCCGGCAAACAAGCGGGCCGGCGGCTCTGCCCCAAGCAAGCTTGCCTTCAGCGCGCCGAGTTTCGCACTGAGTGCCAACGCCTCCATAGTCTCTGCATATCCGCACAGCGCGGCGACGCCATTTTCCATCAGCCATTTGCGAAAACCAACATCGAGACCCTGCGGCAAAATACCAGCGACCGCGCACGGAATTCCTAGCTGCTTGGCAATCTGCGGCATGCCGATAATCGAATCCCGCCAGATCGCATCCAGACCGTCGATCCCCGGTTTCGGGATATCGATAAAAAACACCATCTGGTCAGCCAGGCCGGCGCAGAAATCAGTCAATATCTTTGAAATCACCTGTGTATCTTGCAGCGATATCCCGGACTTAGCGCGGAACGGAACGTTCAAGTCAAAAGGGTTGGCGACTACCGCTGTTTGCGGCAAGATCGCGCTCAGCGCCGCCACTTTTTCAGGGTCGGGGGCCGGCAATTGGAGGCCAAGCGGCCCGGCGCGGGTGGCGGCAAGCCCGTTCAACCCACCGGAATAGGAAATCAGCGCCAGCCGATTGCCGTTGGCAGTGCCGGCGACCGTTAGCAGTTTCAGGGCTTCTACCAGCGCCTTGGGCGAGGAAACCTCGACGACGCCATAGCGAACACAAAACGCTTCCCACAGATCCCGTTCCAGCATCATCGATGCGGTATGGCTGAGCGCGACCCGTGCCCCTTCGGCCTGGTCGCCGCCTTTTAATGCCACTACTGGCACATCTTTTGCCATTGCCTGCCAGCAGGCGCGGCCAAGTGCTTCGCCATCATTGATGCCCTCGACATAAAGGCCGATTGCGCGCACCCGTTCATCTGCGAGAACGCCGAGAATGCAATCAGCCATGTCGGTGACCGCCTGGTTGCCGGTACTGATCGCATAGCCAAGCGGAAACGCCTCTTCATTGTTGGTGAACCCCATCGATAGCGCGCCGCTTTGCGAGATGATAGCCGCGCCGAAGCCATCGATCCGTTCTAGATGGTTGTCGTCGGCCCACACGGCAGCGCCGTCAAACTGGTTTAAGATGCCCATGCAGTTGGGCCCGAGCACCGGCATGGCGCCGGCCGCTACTTTGAGTTCTTGCTGCCTGGCCGCGCCGTCTTCGCCCAATTCGGCAAAACCCGACGAAATGACAACCGCACCGCCGGCACCGATCGCGGCAAGGGAAGCGACAACGCCGATCGAACGCGCAGGAGAAACGCCGACCACCGCCGCATCCGGCGCGTGGGGCAACTCCTCGACCGATGGCACACATTTGATGCCCTCAATCGCCTCGTGGGTCGGATTTACCAGCCAAATGTCGCCGGTAAAACTGCCGCGTCGGCAGGTGCGGATCGGCCCGGCCATCTGGTTGCCGCCGATAAAGGCGATCGATTTCGGCCGCAATAGGCGCGAGAGGTCGGCTTGACTCAATTTAGTTCCCCGATTTCTTTTGCAAATTCGCGTACAGCCGCTTTCCCCTTTGGCGTGATCGTGTAGATGCCGGTCTTTACACGCTCGAACCATCCATAATGATCGTCCGCCATCAGCCGGCGGGCGTTTTCGACCGCAGTTTCAGCGGCTACCAGCGACGCTTTGGTCGGGCCGTTATTGTTGAGCGTGCTGAGGCAGCGTAGCGCATCCTGGCGGTATGCGGTCATTAGCTTTTTTCGAGTTGTTCCACCGGCATTGGGATCGCCGACCCGGCGGGCAAATTCCAGCAGTAAGCGTTCCTTGCGGATCACCGACAGTCGTGGACGATAGGGCGCCGGGTCGAGATGGAGCTCCACGAAACTGTCTTTCATGCGCACGGTGATCAGGCCCAGGCCAAGCCGTCGACAAAGCGATTTGTTTGCCGCCAATGATTTGCGGAACTGCGTACCGGTTCCCCGTGGCACGGCGATATAAACCGCCTCAGTGAGGTTTTGACGGTCGATGGCCTGGTGGAACAAGGTGAGCGAGAACCCGGTCTTTAGTTCGACAATGACCGGTTGCTCCTCGTCGCGCACGGCGACAATGTCGGCTGCACCGATTTCACCCTTTACCTCATAGCCTTGGCCAACAAGCATTTGCTTTACCGGATCATAAAGGTCGGTTTCACGCGGTTTGCCTGCGGTCATCGTTGGGCCCTTACGCTCCCAGCTCGCGCAGCATTTCACGGCTGATGATATGGCGCTGAATTTCCGAGGTTCCCTCCCAGATGCGTTCGATGCGGGCGTCGCGCCAAATGCGCTCCAGCGGCAGTTCGTCCATCAGCCCCATGCCGCCATGAATTTGGATTGCCTCGTCGGCGATCATCGCCAACACTTCGCTCGCTTTGAGTTTCGCCATCGCCATGTCGCCGTCGGTGACCGTGCCTTGGTCGTATTTCCACGCCGCTTGCAAAGTCAGCAATTCGGCTGCATTTAGCTCCAGCGCCATGTCGGCAAGCTTGAACGATACCCCTTGAAACTTGCCGATCCTTTGCCCGAACTGCTCGCGGCTGGCCGCCCAATTAAGCGCCAAAGCCAATGCCCGCTCAGCGCGACCAAGACAGGTGGCGGCAACCTGCAACCGGGTGGCGCCGAGCCAATCATTGGCAACATCAAACCCCTTGTGCACCTCGCCGAGGCGTTGGGCGTCGGAAATCCGGCAGTCATCAAATTCCAGCACGCAATTCTTAAAACCGCGGTGGGAAACATTGTTGTAGCCTTCGCGCACCGAAAAACCTGGATGGCCCATATCGACCAAAAACGAAGTAATCAGTTTCTTCTTGCCGTGTTGGGTATCCTCCTCACCGCTCGCCGCATAGACGATCACGAAATCGGCGATATCGGCATGGCTGATAAAATGCTTGGTGCCGTTGATCACCCAATCATCGCCGTCGCGCACCGCGCTGGTCTTCATGCCACGCAGGTCGGAACCGGCGCCGGGCTCGGTCATTGCCATGCAGTCTACCCGCTCGCCGCGCACGCAAGGTAAGGTGTAACGCTGGCGCTGCTCTTCGTTGCACGCCATCAAAATGTTCGACGGGCGAAATACACAGTTCCAATGCAGCGCATAATTGGCGCGGCCGAGTTCCTTTTCGTACAGCACCCAACTCAGGGTATCGAGCCCACCGCCGCCAACTTCTTGCGGCATGTTGGCGGCGTAGAGGCCAGCGGCGATCGCCTTGGCCTTCAGTTCCTGGTAAAGATCGGTGCGAAGTTCGCCGGTGCGCTCGACTTCCGCTTCGTGCGGATAAAGTTCGGTTTCGACGAATTTGCGCGTGGTATCGATGATCAGCCGCTGCTCTTCGCTCAAGCCAAAATCCACGTCAATTCCTCCTTTGGCCGACATGACGGCCGACCACGTCGGGCACGGGCAATTGGCTGTGCCCGACCAGGACCGGTTCAAATTTGCTTTGGATATGATTGGCGGCGGCACACGCTTTGTTGCGATTGATGTCGACGTGCAGCAAAATCTGCTCGCCCGATGCCAGCAATTCGTCGCTTTCACCGTGATGAATGCACATGAAGATGTGCAGCCGCTTTTCGTCGGCACCGACCAGTTGCAGGGTGCCGTAGATCGGTTTGTCGCCGCGCACTTCGTTGCGATGCATGATGTGGGTCTCGACCGAATAATAGCTAAATCCGCTGGCTACATAGTCGGCATCAGACCCGATGAAGCGCAGGAAAGCATCCGAGGTTAGCGAGAACATGTAGAGGTAGCGCGACTCGGTCATGTGGCCATTATAGTCGGTCCATGACGGATGCACGGTGGTATCAACCAAACGCAAAGGTTGCGAATAATCGTGAGTTTGCCCCTTTTCGCGGTCGCTCCAATAGGCGTTGAGCCGTTCCTCGTGCCGATTGACGGTTTCGCCGGCGCCCCAATCATTGCCTTTCAACACCTGCAATATGCCGACCAGATTGCGGTCGCGAATCCGTTCCAGTTCACGGATCGAATGCTGGCCCGACTGGGCGTCGGACTGATCGGCTATTTTCTTGGTGAGGTCATCGTCGAGTTCCGGCACGTCCATCAATTTGGTCCAAGGCCAGGTCAGCGTCGGACCGAACTGGGCGATGAAATGAGCCATGCCATCCTCGCCACCAGCCACCCGGTAGGTTTCGAACAGGCCCATTTGCGCCCATCTAAGCCCGAAACCATAGCGGATCGCATCGTCGATTTCCGCGGTGGTGGCAATGTCGTCCTTGATCAGCCACAAGCCTTCACGCCACACCGCTTCCAATAGTCGGTCGGCGATGTGGGCGTCGATCTCCTTGCGCACCACCAATGGCTTCATACCCACTGCCTCCAGCAGGGTTCGGGCTTTTTCAATGGCCCCCTTGGCTTCCTCAACCCCAACCAATTCGACCAACGGCAAAAGATAGACCGGGTTGAAGGGATGGGTGACGATAATGTTTTGCGGCCGCGCCGCGCTTTGGCGCAATTGCGAGGGCTTAAAGCCGGAAGTCGACGAACCGATGATCGCGTCATCAGGCGCCGCCGCCTCGATCGCGGCATAGACCCGGTGCTTGAGTTCTAAGCGCTCCGGCACGCTTTCGATGATCAATCCGGCGCCAGCAACCGCTTGCGCCAAATCTGCGGTAATGCTTAGGGTTCCGGGGGTGGGCAGTGGGGTAGTATAGAGTTGCGGGTAGCTTAGGCGCGCGTTTTCCAGCACTTGGTTGATCTTGCGCCCGGCTTCCGGGTCCAGATCGCAGACCGTGACATCATGGCCGTTGAGTGCGAACCGGGCGGCCCAACCACCGCCGATCACCCCGCCGCCGACACAAACGATTTTCATATTGTGCATCACTGCTGTCCAACTACCGTGCCTTGATGCCCAGTTTTTGCCGGGTCTGCGCGGCGCTGATTACCCGCGATCCCATGTTTTCGATGATGGTGACCGCGCGCTCAACCAATTGCGCGTTGCTGGCCAGCACGCCTTTTTCCAGCATCAAATTGTCTTCCAGACCGACCCGCACATTACCGCCAGCCAGCACTGCGGCGGCCACGTAGGGCATCTGATTGCGACCAAGCGAAAATCCTGACCAGGTCCAGGTATCCGGCACATTATTGACCATTGCCATGAAGGTGTTGAGATCGTCTGGCGCACCCCACGGCACCCCCATGCACAATTGCACCAGGGCGTTTTCTTTCAACACCCCTTCGGCCACCAATTGCTTGGCGAACCACAAATGGCCGGTATCAAACGCTTCGATCTCCGGTTTGACGCCAAGTTCGGTCATCATCGCGCCCATGGTGCGCAACATGCTCGGCGTGTTGGTCATCACATAATCGGCTTCAGCGAAATTCATCGTGCCGCAGTCAAGCGTACAGATCTCCGGCAGGCATTGGCGCACATGTTCCATGCGTTCTTCGGCGCTGGCCAGATCAGTGCCGGGGCCTGGCGGCAGCGGTTTTTCGGTGCCGCCAAGCACCAAATCGCCGCCCATGCCGGCGGTCAGGTTGAGAACCACATCGACATCGGCGCTACGGATCAGGTCGCTCACTTGGTGGAAATAATCGAGATTGCGGCTCGGCGCACCGGTCTCCGGGTCGCGCACATGGCAGTGCACGATCGCCGCGCCGGCTTTGGCGGCATCGATCGCGCTGGCGGCAATTTGTTGCGGCGAGCGTGGTACGTGCGGACTACGGTCTTGGGTCGCCCCTGAGCCGGTCACAGCGCATGTGATGAAGACTTCCCGGTTTGCTGTAAGGGGCATGGTGCTGACTTCCCGCTGGGTTGGTTTTGAAGACACCAGACTTGACGATTTTTTCAAGCAATGATTGTCTTTATCGGAAGCAAATTTTGCATTATCGGAAATCATCATGTTTCAAGCCGACGATGACCCCCTCGATATCGAAATCCTGATGATCGACGGATCGACCCTGATGCTGCTGGCATCGATCATCGAGCCGCTACGCTCAGCCAACCGCATCGCCGGGCAGCCGCGCTATCGTTGGACGGTTGCATCTTTGTCCGGCGCGCCGGTCGCCACCGCTTCCAACATTCCGGTTCCGGTTTCTCACCGCTTCGAGCCAAACCGCTCGCGGGCGCCATTGTTTGTTGTCGCCAGCTATTTCGCGCTCGCCAATGCGCCGAAATCGATTGCGGCCGGTCTCGCCCGCGCGGCACGGGCACGGACCCTGATCGCCGGCATCGAATCCGGCACCTTGTTACTTGCCCGGGCCGGTCTATTAAACGGTTACCGCGCCACCACCCATTGGGAGGAATTCGACGAACTGGCTGGACGCTATGACGCAATCGAAGCGGTGCCGGAGCGGTTCGTGATTGACCGCAACCGGGTCACCGCCGCTGGCGCATCGCCAACCTTCGATTTGATGCTGGAATTGATTCGTTCGCGCGAAGGACATGCGATGGCGCTGGAAGTCTCCGACCAATTTATTTATCGCGGCGCCGGCCATTCCAGCGAACCGCAGCTTGCCGGCCGATACCGGACCTCACCTGCCGACGATCCGCGGGTTTCCTCGGCGATCGCGATCATGGAAAACGCCACCGAGGCGGCGTTGCCGATCGCCCTGATCGCCAAGAAGGTCGGGGTCAGCGCTCGCAAATTGCAGGATCTGTTTAAGGCCGGTACCGGCGAACTGCCTGGCCGATTTTATCGTCGGGTGCGTTTTAACAAGGCGATGCGGCTGTTGATCGAAACCCGTATGCCGATGCTGGATATTGCGCTGGCGTGCGGGTTCGGCTCCCTGCCGGCATTTTCACGCGCCTGGCGGCACCAATTCTCCGAACCGCCGACGAAAACTAGAAAGCGCGGCCGCACTGGCTGATCACCCACGGGCAGGTAAGTTATGATTTACAAAAAATATCGGGAATAAGCCCTTGAAATCATTGGTCGGAGTGGCAGGATTCGAACCTGCGACCCCCTCGTCCCGAACGAGGTGCGCTACCAGGCTGCGCCACACTCCGTAGTCAATTGACGGAAAGATGTTGTTGGCATTGTCTAATCGGCGCTGTCAAGGCCAACGATCTTCACATCGGGCCATATTTGCGTCGGTTCACACCAAGCTGAAAGCCGGCCGGGTCTGGCTTTATTCAATCGCGGACTTTTTTGCTATTTTCCAGCCGCGCCAGATAAGTTTCCAGGGTCGCGGAACCGGCTTGGGTCTCCAAATTGGCCTCGACGCCGATACAACACGAACTCAGTTCCCGCGACAATGCCATTTTCTCCATTAGGAATACCACCTTGCCCACATCACGGCGGTCACGGGTAGGGGCGAATTTCCGGTCTGCCATCGCATCACGCTTTCTATTGGTTCCCAGTCTGCTGTATCGAAAGACAGCTTGCCCGCCGAACATAGTCAATTCCCGCTGCAAATGAAATATCTTGCCGGTTGCAGCGGCAATTTGTTGGCGTTATAGGGGTGCCTTGCCGGTTAATGATCGGTCCGCTGGGGTGTAGCCAAGTGGTAAGGCAGCGGTTTTTGGTATCGCCATGCGCTGGTTCGAATCCAGCCACCCCAGCCAGTTTCCCGCACCCACACCTTTCCGCGCGCCGATAAACCGGGTTACACATAGGTTTCACTCTTCAGCGGGAGCCCAAAACATGAGCGATAGGCCGATTTGGCAATGGACCGCGGTGGAAACCGCTGCGGCAATCAAAAATCACGCGGCCACAAGCCAACAGGTGACCGCCGCCCATGTGAAACGTATGCGCGAGGCCAATCCGGGGGTTAACGCGGTGGTTCTCGATATGGGCGACGAAGCGATGGAACAGGCCCGCGCCTGCGATAGCGCCGTCAACGCTGGTGCTGTGCTCGGCCCGCTGCACGGCGTACCGGTAACTGTGAAACAAAATACCGACTATGCCGGCAAACCCAATCCCAACGGGGTGCCGGCGCTCAAAGATGTGATCGCTCCAGCCGACGCGCCGGTAATTGCCAATTTACGAAAGGCCGGCGCAGTATTTCTTGGTCAGACCAACACACCGGAATTTTCCATGCGCGGGTTTACCGACAACCCCTTGCACGGCCTGACGTTAAACCCCTGGAGCGACGATATCACCTGTGGCGGCTCGTCAGGCGGTGCCGGTTCAGCGGTAGCACTTGGTATCGGCACCATCGGCCATGGCAATGATATCGGCGGCTCGCTCAGGTGGCCAGCCTATTGCAACGGGGTAGCCACGGTCAAACCGACCCTTGGCAGGGTTCCGGCGTTCAATCCGTCCCTGACTTCGGAGAGACCCTATATGGCGCAACTCTATTCGGTCCAGGGTCCGCTTGCGCGCACTGTTGCCGATGTTCGACTTGCCCTTGAGGTAATGAGTGCCTTTGACGCCCGTGACCCCAATTGGGTGCCGGCGCCGCTCACCTTTGCCGACAGCGAACAGCCGACCATGGTGGCGGTGGCGAAAGTGCCTGACGATATGGCCTGTGACCCCAAAGTCATTGCCGAAATCGATAAGGCCGCCGGTTGGCTCGACGATGCCGGGTACAAACTAGTTGAGGCCGAAGTGCCTGACATCGACCGGGTTTGGCAATTATGGGGCGAAACTGTTTTGGCCGAAATGCGCACCCTACAAGAGGACGGCATGTTTGCCGTTGCCAGCGAGGATTTCAAACAGGTGTGGAACGGCTTTAAACGCTTTACCGATGAACCGACCATCGATGGTTTCATGCGCGCTTGCGCCGAACGCAATGCAATGTTGCGTCAATGGTTGATATTTCACCAAACCTATCCGCTGGTCTTAGCCCCGGCCAGCACCATGCCGGTGCCTGGGCCAAGGGCTGATATTGCCGATGAAAATGCGCCCTATGAGATCTTTTTCCGGCAAATTCGTTTCATCACCGCATTAAACGTATTGGGCCTGCCGATTGCCTCGGTGCCGACTGGCCTGGTCAACGACACTCCGTGTGGGGTGCAATTAATTGGCTCACGCTACCGCGAGGATTTGTGCCTGCGGGCAGCCGAAGTAATCGAGGCCCGGGCTGGCATTCTCGCCGAAACGTTGTGGTGCCGCGAGCACAGATGAGCAAATTTGTCACCCAAGAGATCGAACAAGTCGTTACACCAGCACTTCCATTTCCGCCTGTTTTCCAATCCCAAACACCTGCTTGTAGCGCTCGACTTCATCGACCGGCCCCAACGCTTTGCGTGAATTATCCGACAGTTTGACTGTTGGCCGACCATTGGCCTCCACCGCTTTGCAAACCAGCGAGAACGGATCGAGCGCACCATCGTCGGCCATGCCGCGAAAATCATTGGTCAGCAACGTTCCCCAACCGAAACCAACCCGCGCCCTGCCCTCGAAATGGCGGTGAAGGCGGATGATCTTATCCACATCCAATCCGTCAGAGAAAATAATTAGTTTTTCGCGTGGGTCCTGGCCGCGCGATTTCCACCAATCGATAGCCATTTCGCCGCCATCGACCGGATCGCCGGAATCGACGCGAATGCCGGTCCATTTCGACAACCAGTCCGGCGCGTGCTCGAGAAATCCTTTGGTGCCATATGTATCGGGCAGGATGATACGCAAATTGCCGTCATGTTCTTCGTGCCAGTCGGCGAGTACCCGATACGGCGCATCGGCCAACTCGGCATCGGTTTCGGCCAGCGCGCTATAGACCATCGGTAATTCATGGGCATTGGTGCCGATAGCTTCGACTTCGCGGCGCATGGCGATCAAACAGTTCGAAGTGCCGGTAAAGCACTCGCCCAGCCCCTCGATCATTGCCTGCACACACCAATCCTGCCACAAAAATCCGTGCCGGCGACGGGTGCCGAAATCGGCGACGCTCAACCCATCAAGATCGCGCAATTTGCCGATTTTTTCCCAAACCCTGGTCATCGCGCGGGCATACAGCACTTGTAGTTCGAATTTCCCCATCCGACGCAGCACGGCGCGGGTGCGCAACTCCATGATCACCGCCAGTGCAGGAATTTCCCACATCATTACCTCAGACCATTTGCCCTCGAAGGTCAGTTCGTATTGGCCGTCGGCGGTTTTGAGTTTGTAGGCCGGCAATTGCAGATTTTCGAACCATTCCATGAAATCGTGCTGAAACATCGACCGTTTGCCGTAGAACATGTTGCCGCGCATCCACGTGCTCTCGCCGCGCGACAGGCGTAGTGTGCGGATGTGATCGAGTTGTTCGCGCAGTTCTGCTTCATCGACCATATCAGCGATACGGATGGATTTGGTGCGGTTGATGAGGCTGAATTTGACCCGGACATCGCGGTGGTGGCGGAACACGGATTGCGCCATCAACATTTTATAGAAATCCGTGTCGATCAAAGATCGGACGATCGGATCAATTTTCCAGGTATGGTCATAAACCCGTTTGGCAAGGTCAATCATGAAGCTATCTGCTATATGGAGTGGTGTAGGTATCTAGCTGGTTGATCTTCCTGCGCGGTTTTCCGCACACGCTCCAAATTGATAGCAAACTTGTGCTTGCCTTTACAGGCGTCGTTTTGCCTACATCAAATAATTTAGTATCTCGGCCATGATTGCCGCATTAACCAGTTGCGTATTCCGCAATGCGTTCGGCGATTATATCGCCATGGGAATGCAGGATCCAATGATCCGCGTCGGCAATGATTTGAACGCTGAGATCATCGCAGAACGGCGCCAGATTGTCCCGCGCACTTGGGCGCAGCGCCTGGTCATTTTCGCCCCATACCAGCAGATGCGGCATAGTGATCCGGTACTTGTGCGGGCCAACTTGCAGTAGTTTGTTGGGCGCTACCGTGGCGCCTGGTTCAGGCACTGCCATCGGGCTCGCGCGATACCAGTTGAGCAT
Organism: Rhizobiaceae bacterium; assembly: GCA_965248715.1. Classification (GTDB taxonomy): domain Bacteria; phylum Pseudomonadota; class Alphaproteobacteria; order Rhizobiales; family Rhizobiaceae; genus CBDFKB01. The sequence goes on along the minus strand of CBDFKB010000008.1, from coordinate 806,682 downwards.
GGCATTGAGCCGACCGGGCTTGGACCAGACATCGATATATCGTTGCCGTAGTTCATCGTTGAGCCAAGGGGTGGCGGAAAATTTTTCGAACATCCCCATCAGCCGCTGGTAATTGTTGCCAGCAAGCATGTCTGCGGCATCGGCGCGGCGCAGAAAATGGATATATTGGCTGGCCTCGGCCTGGTCCGGGTCTTCGGCCAGCGCCTTTTGAAACGCTACCGGGTGGACCCCGTTCATAACCACCAATTTTGCAACCCGTTCGGGGTGCATCATGGCGTAGGCATAAGCAACCGATGCGCCCCAATCATGGCCGCAAAGGGCAATCGGCTCGCCGCCGACAAGTTGGTTGACAATTCCTTCCGCATCGCCGACCAGCAGCTTGGTATTGTAGGATTTCACGCCTCGTGGTGCGGAAGAAAGATTGTAACCGCGTTGGTCTGGCACGATCACCCGCAAGCGCGCACCGAGCGCCGGCATGACGTGCAGCCACGCTCCCCAATATTCGGGAAATCCGTGCAGAAGAAGAATTGCCGGCAATTTTTTCGCCGCTGTGCTTGCGCTATCGAGATTGTCCACCACGTGAAACCGGAGTTTGCCGGTCTCAACAAAACGGGATTGAAAGCCCGTTGGTAAAGGATTGGTCATGGTGTCTCCGCCCTGTGGCGTTAGTATGATCAGGCATTCATCGCCACTGGCACTATCCGTTGCCCAATCTGGAGCCTATACGAATAACTTGGTATCGGCGACCGGTCAGTTCGAAATCGGCGCATCTTGCCGAACCGCCATGAAAGGGGAGATAGTTGGCGAAACATAGGCAAGCGAAAATTGACCTTTCCCCGAAGATTTCGGACATGGTACGTAAAACCACCTGCTACATGTGTGCCTGCCGATGTGGGGTCAATGTCCATCTGCGCGATGGCAAAATCCGCTATCTGGAAGGCAATCGCGACCATCCGGTTAACCAGGGCGTGTTGTGCGCCAAGGGATCAGCCGGCATTATGCAGCATTATTCGCCGGCACGGCTGCGCCAACCCATGTTACGCACTGGCCCCAGGGGTTCGGGCGAATTCAAGACGATAAGCTGGGACGAGGCGCTAAAGACCGCGGTATCCTGGCTTCAGCCCTTGCGCGACCATCCTGAAAAACTGGCATTTTTTACCGGCCGCGACCAATCGCAATCACTGACCAGCTATTGGGCACAGCAATTCGGCACGCCCAATTTTGCCGCCCATGGTGGTTTCTGCACGGTCAACATGGCGACCGCCGGTATTTACACCTTCGGCGGTGCATTTTGGGAATTTGGTGCGCCAGACTGGGACCGCACAAAACTTTTCATCATGTTCGGTATTGCCGAGGACCACGATTCCAACCCGATCAAGATGGGGCTGTCGAAACTAAAACAAAACGGCGCCAAGATCGTTTCGGTTAACCCGGTTCGCACCGGATATTCGGCGGTCGCCGACAATTGGATCGGTATCAGGCCCGGCACCGACGGGCTATTGGTGCTGGCATTGGTGCACGAATTGCTGCGCACCGGCAATGTCGATCTCGACTATCTGATCCGCTACACCAATTCTGCCTATCTGGTGATCAGCGACAAAGGCGCGGCCGATGACGGGCTGATCGCACGCGATAATGACGGCAAGCCGCTGATCCTTGATCGACACTCGGGCAAAATCGCCACCTTCGATGCGCTGGACGCCAAGCCTGCACTTAGTGGAACGGCGACATTGCCCGATGGCCGAAGCGCGGCGCCGGTATTTGCACTGATCGCCGCCAAATATAGCGATGCCGCCTATGCTCCCCAGGCGGTGGCGGAAAGGACCGGGGTTTCCCCCGAAACCATTAGCGGGCTTGCCGCTACTATCGCTCGCACCGCCTTTGAACAGGAAATCCGCATCGCCCAACCATGGATCGACATGCGCGGCGAGCGCCATGAGGAATTCATCGGCCGGCCGGTGGCAATCCATGCGCTCAGGGGCATTTCAGCCCATTCCAATGGGTTCCAATCCTGCCGCGCCATTCATTTGTTGCAAATCTTGATCGGCTCGATCGATTGCCCGGGCGGGTTTCGCTATAAGCCGCCTTATCCCAAACCTTATCAGGCCCATCCCATGCCGCACGCCCGCAAACCCGATGATGGCATCGGCCCGCTGGCCGGCCCCCATCTAGGCTTTCCGCGTGGCCCGGAAGATTTGTTGCTCGATGCTCAAGGCGGCCCATTGCGCATCGACAAGGCGTTTTCCTGGGACGCGCCGCTTTCCGCGCATGGCTTGATGCATATGGTGATTCCCAACGCCCATGCCGGTGATCCGTACTCGATCGAGGTGCTATTTACCTATATGGCCAACCTTGCCTGGAATTCGTCGATGAATACCGGCGAAGTGATTGCCATGCTTAAGGAAAAGGACGCGGACACCGGTGAGTACAAAATCCCCAAGATCATCTATTGCGACGCCTATGCGTCCGAGACCGTGGCCTATGCCGATTTAATCCTGCCTGATACTACCTATCTGGAGCGCCATGACTGTATTTCGTTGCTCGACCGTCCGATCAGCGAACCCGATGCGGTTGCCGATGCGATCCGCTGGCCGGTAATCGAGCCGGACCGCGACGTGCGCTGTTTCCAGGACGTGCTGATCGACCTAGGCGGCAGGCTCGACCTTCCCGGATTTGTCGACGATAAAGCCAAGCCGCTATACGACAGCTACGCCGACTATATGGTCAACCATCAGCGCCGGCCAGGCGTCGGTCCGCTTGCGGGATTTCGCGGTGAAAATGGCGATCAGACAGGGCGCGGTGCACCAAACCCGGAACAGATCGAACGCTATAAGCAAAATGGCTCGTTTTGGAGGAAGCATCTGCCGCCCGAAGCCCGTTTTTTCAAACATGCCAACGCCGCTTACCAGGATTTCGCGGTATCGATGGGCTTTTTTGATACGCCGCAACCGGTCACGTTTGAACTCTATTGCGAACCGCTGCAAAAGTTTCGCCTGGCCGCTCAGGGCCGTATAGATCCACAGCCACCCGAGGATTTGCGCGAGCAGATCACCACCCATTTCGATCCGTTGCCGATCTGGTATCCGCCGTTCGAGGGCGAACAGGTCGATGCGAATGAATTCCCGCTCCACGCGGTCACCCAACGCCCAGCAGCGATGTATCATTCCTGGGGCTCACAAAATGCATGGTTGCGGCAAATCCACACTTCCAACCCGCTCTATGTACCAGGTGATGTGTGTGACCAGGTCGGGCTTGTCGACGGCGACTGGGCCTGGGTGATTTCGTGGCACGGGCGCATCAAGGCGCCGGTCGCGCGCATGGACGCGGTCAACCAAAAGACCTTGTGGACCTGGAACGCGATCGGCAAACGCAAGGGCACCTGGGCATTGCAGGGCGACACACCTGAATCGAAACGAGGTTTTCTGCTCAACCATCTGATCAGCGAGTTGCTGCCAAATGCCGACGATAAACGGCGCTGGGCCAATAGCGACCCGATTACCGGCCAAGCTGCCTGGTACGATCTGCGGGTACGTATCGAAAAGGCAGAAACTGGCGAAGGGCAAAGCGAGCCGCGTTTCGAGCCGGTCGGTTATCGCTTTGAAACCGAAGTTCCTTCGGTGCTTAGCTACGGTGCGCAGTGGAGTAGCAAATGACCACGCTGCCGGACAAAACCGAGCGCAAACTCGGCCTGGTGATCGATCTTGACATTTGCGTCGGTTGCCATGCCTGCGTGGTCAATTGCAAGCAGTGGAATACTGGTGGTTACGGCGCGCCGCTATCGGACCAGTCGCCCTATGGGGCGGATGTGTCCGGCGCCTGGCTCAACCGTATCCACACTTATGAAGTAGTGCCCGACGGTGGCGAAGTGATCGGCAAAGGCGGCGATGCGCGGGTGGTGCATTTCCCAAAATCCTGCCTGCATTGCGAGGATGCGACCTGTGTCACCGTGTGCCCGACCGGTGCATCATACAAGCGCCAGGCCGACGGCATCGTGCTGGTCGAGGAAGACCGTTGCATCGGTTGCGGGCTGTGCGCCTGGTCGTGCCCTTATGGCGCCCGTGAGATGGATTTGGCCGCCGGCGTGATGAAGAAATGTACATTGTGCGTCGACCGCATTTACAATGAAAACTTGCCCGAGATCGACCGCGAACCGGCCTGTGTGCGCACCTGTCCGGCCAATGCCCGCCATTTCGGCGATCTGGCCGACCCTGATAGCGCAGTCTCACAAATGGTCGAGGAACGAGGCGGCTATGATCTGATGCCGGAGCAGGGCACTAAACCGGTCAACAAATATTTGCCGCCACGGTCAAGAACCGCACTTTCACAAGAAGCACCATTGGCGGCGCCTGATGACCAAAGCGAAGCCACCGGCCTGTTGGGTTGGCTCGATCGCGCGTTGGAGAAAATTTAGTGCACCCGGCGCTTTCGGTAATATTATTCACCACCCTGTCCGGTGCCGGATACGGTTTGGCATTTGTGCTCGGCCTTGGCTTGTTCGATCCGGCATCGGTAGGCGCGGCGGCCGGCTATATGTTGGCGATAGGATTGATTGGCTTCGGCTTGTTGATGTCGACCTTACACCTTGGCAATCCGCAGCGGTTCCTGTTCGCCTTTACCCAATGGCGCACCAGTTGGCTGTCGCGTGAAGGGGTGTTGGCGATTGTTGCTTTTGCGCCGCTCGGCCTGGCCGCATTGTTGTGTGTGTTTCGTGGCCAAGGCCATTGGCTGCTCGGCTTGGCAATTAGCTTGCTTGCGATAGCAACGGTTTATTGCACGGCGATGATCTACGCATCGCTGAAATCCGTGCCCCTGTGGCATCAGCGGCTGACACCAGTAGTGTTTCTCACATTCTCGCTGACCAGCGGGCTGGTGCTGGCATCAGCCCTGGATAGTCTGTTCGGCGGCGCGCGGCTGTTGCTGGTATTGCCGGCATTATTAAGCGTACTGGTAGCGGTTGCGGTGAAATTCGCATGGCTCGGCCAACTACAACATCAGGCGAAGGGTTCGACCCCGGAAACCGCCACCGGTCTGGGCCACATTGGCAAGGTTCGATCGCTGGAACGGCCGCACAGCACCGACAATTACCTAACCCGCGAGATGGGATTTCGCGTCGCCCGTAAACATGTTGGCAAACTACGCATGATCGCATTTGTTGCCGGCGCGTTGGTGCCGGGCTTGGCATTGCTTCTGGCGTTGATCGCCGGTAGCGCGACGGTGTCGAACACCGCGCTCGCCCTGGCGGCATTTTTGCATCTTTTTGGCGTGATGGTCGAACGCTGGCTGTTTTTCGCCGAAGCACGGCACGTGGTCTCGAATTATTACGGACTCTAACCGCGATTTCCGCCCGTATGCCGGCCCTATGCCGGCTATCTGCAACCATCCGGTTTCGAGAATTAACTTACCCGATTGCTGTCGAGCACCAGATGGGGGAAAGCGTGCCCGCCCCCATTCGCTAGATCGCCGGTTGCCGCTTCGCGCCAGCGATAGCCGACAATCGCGCCATTTCGAACATCGGAGATTATATTGTCGCGCATGATTGCGGTGCCGGCACCCTCAACCACTGTAACGGAGATGCCGACCCCAGCATGACGGATGATGTTGCCGATCGCAGCGACGTCGCGCAGATAAGGTCCCCAACCAAGGCTGATGCCAAATGCCGGTGCGTTCTCGATCACATTGCCTGAGACGGCGGTATCGGCCTCTACTGAAATGCCGATCCCGAAACCCTGTATCTCGGCTGGGTATGGTCCTTCGGTTTTCAGATTACGGATCAAATTATCGCTGCACACGGCCATACGTCCGCCTTGCATAAAATTTGCGATCGAAACTCCGATCGTTGCGCCGTCGATGATATTACCTGATATCACCGCGCCAACGAATTCGAACTCGGAATAGATTGCCGTCTCGCCGATCCGGCGACAATGATTGCCGGTGATCTGCACATTGTCGCCGCCATTGTTGCGGATCGCTGAAAAATCGCAATCGTGTATCTGATTGCCGGCGATCTGCACCGAACCGGCCCGAAATACATTGATGCCATTGCCCCACTGCCCGGTGCCGCCATTGTCAGAGCGGATATGGGAGATGCGGTTTTCGGCGACTATCGCGCCACATTCGCGCTTATCGCTGGTGTGAACCAGGATGCCGCCATTGGCACAGTCGGCGACCTGGTTTTGGCTGATTGCCATGTCGGTGGTGTCCAGCAAATAAAGCCCGCATTCGCCCATCGCCCGTTGGATCCGGCAATTGCGGATTTCGCCTTGTGTGTCTTGCAGCCACACCCCGGTTTCAGCGCTGGCATCGAATGTGCAATCATTGATGATGACCTGGCTGGTCTGATTGATCCGAACCAGCGCACCACTATATCCGGCCGTCGCGCGCATGCCGCCATCGATTGTCAGACCGGACAATTCAAGCCGGTTACCCAATTCACCATGCAGGAAATGTCCGGCACCGGTGAACCGCAGCCTTGTAAAGCCTGGAACCCCGTAAAGCGTGCAATTGGCTGGAAAGGAGATGTTGGAGACGAAATAATCACCCGGCGGCAGTACAACCGGTTGATGTTCCTGGGCGGCACGCTCTAGCAAAGCCTGCAATGCGGGCCCTTGGTCATCAAACGCGCCAGCGCGGATGCCGGCCTCGGCTGCGTTCAGCCCCAGATCGGAAATCGAGCCTCGCAGCCCGGCCAGATTAGCGGCCTGGGTGGCTGGACCTGCGACCATTGCCGGTAGCGCCAGCGCGCCAACGGCGCCCGATCTTAACAATTGTCTGCGGGTAATAGGCTTCATGACCGATTTGTCCAATTCGACCGAATTTATGCCTCAACCAACAAGCAATTATTATGCCAGAATGTTGACGACGCTGTAAAAACGCCGAATTTTGACAGAAAAGCCCACCCAACATGGTTTCACTAACCGGTTCAACCGCCTGTGGTTTTCCTCTATATATCTAAGCATCGGGGTACGCCCGTCTCATTTCAGCACGCAGGGGACAACAAATGATCGAAGACGGCCGGATATATCTGGGAACCAGCAGGCATCCCGATGATGCGATCAATCGCGCTGAGTATCTCAATTTGAAGCTTGCCAACAGACATGGCCTGATCACCGGCGCAACCGGTACTGGCAAGACCGTGACCCTGCAGATTTTGACCGAAGGCTTTTCCAATGCCGGCGTGCCGGTGTTTTGTGCCGACGTGAAAGGCGACCTTTCCGGCTTGGCGAAAATGGGCACGGATAAGGACTTTTTGATCAAGCGGGCCAAGACCATCGGTCTCGATCCATACGAGTTTCAGGAATTTCCTGTTGTGTTTTGGGACATCTTCCGCGAACAGGGCCATGCGGTGCGCACCACCATTTCCGAGATGGGTCCTTTATTGCTGTCACGGCTGATGGATCTCAATGAAACTCAGGAAGGCGTGCTCAACATCGCGTTCAAGATCGCCGATGATGAGGGGTTGTTGCTGCTTGATCTAAAAGATCTGCGCGCGCTGCTGGTCAATGTCAGCGAGCGGGCCAAGCAAATTTCACGGACCTATGGCAATGTGTCGACCAGTTCGGTCGGCGCCATTCAGCGCCAATTGCTGGTCTTGGAGCAGCAGGGTGGCGACATGTTTTTCGGCGAGCCGGCGCTTGAGATCACCGAATTGATGCGCACCACTGCCGACGGGCGCGGCGCAGTAAACATTTTGGCGGCTGACAAATTGATGCAATCGCCACGGTTGTATGCGACCTTCTTGCTATGGCTTCTGTCTGAATTGTTCGAAGAATTGCCCGAAGTTGGCGATCCGGACCGGCCGCGATTGGTGTTTTTCTTCGACGAAGCGCATTTGTTGTTCGATGAAGCGCCGAAATATCTGATCGCAAAGGTGGAACAGGTCGTAAAATTGATCCGCTCCAAGGGCATTGGCGTGTTCTTCGTCACTCAAAATCCGCTCGATATTCCTGACGGCGTGTTATCGCAACTCGGCAACCGGGTCCAACACGCGCTACGCGCCTATACGCCGCGCGAACAAAAGGCTGTGAAAGTGGCGGCGGAAACCTTCCGCCCCAATGACGATTTCGACACCATGGACGTGATCACCAATCTCGGCGTAGGCGAGGCGCTGGTCTCTACCTTGATGAAAAAGGGTGTGCCGTCGATCGTCCAGCGCACGTTAATCAGGCCGCCTTCGTCCAGGCTCGGACCGATCACCCAATCGGAACGCGCGCAATTGATGACACTTAGCCCGGTCGGCCTGAACTATGACAAAGATATCGACCGCGAATCTGCCTTCGAGGTGCTCAAGCTACGCGCCGAACAGCGTGCAAAAGATGAGGCCGCACAAGAAGCCCGCGAAGAAAGCGAGCGCGAAGAGCGCGGCCGCATGCAACGGCGCCGTTCAGGCTATGAGTATGAGGGTGCTGACCGCGACGACCGGCCACGTCGCAGTTCGCGCACTCGCAGCCGCAACAGCCGTTATCGCCGCCAAAGCGTTACCGAAGCCGCGACCAAAACCCTGGTCCGCACCATTGCCCGCAAAATCGGCAGCGAACTGATCCGCGGCATCTTGGGCAGCATCAAACGCGGATTCTAGAGCGTGTCACCCAAAAGTGGGCACCGGTTTTGGGAAAAATGACACGCATAAACTAAGCGATAGCGCGACGAAACGAATCCAACGCTTGGTGACAAGCGCTAGAGCACAATCTGAAAAGTGGTGGCCGGTTTTCAGAAAAATTGTGCGACAAAACGAATAGATAGAGCACTATTTGCGATTCACAAATCGCGAAAAGTGCTTGTCTTATGATTTTCCGTGTTGTTCGGGCATACTTGGTTCCGCCGCGGGGAGGCCCACCTCCCTTGCGGCGGCGAGGGATGGATCGTGAAAGTGCTGGCCGTTTTACGGGCCGAGCTAGAGTATGATCACCCTCGTCTTTTCCAATGGCCTGAATGGATACCAGGGCATGAAGGCCCGCATGACAAGCAAAGGCGCGGAAAAGATGACACAATCTACCATCGGCGTGGACATTTCGAAAGAGACTTTGGACGTTCATCGCCATCCCGAAGGCAAGCATCGCCAGTTCACCAACAATCCACAAGGTTTTCGATGCCTGGTCAAATGGCTGGGCAAGGAGCCTGTCTCCCGAATTGTTTTCGAGGCAACCGGTCCTTATCACCGCGCCTTTGAGCGTGCGTTGAGCCGGGCTGACCTGCCTCTGGCCAAGATCAATCCTCTCCATGCCAAGCGGTTTGGCCAGGCGCTTGGTCAACTGGCCAAGACGGATAAGATGGATGCCGCCCTGTTGGCACGCTTCGGCGTTGCCATCGAACCCCGGACACGCCCGGCTGTGCCGCAGATCCTGTGTAATCTCAAGGATATGCATGTCGCCCGCATAGCTCTCATCAAGGACCGGACCGCCGCCAAGAACCGTCAGAAAAACCTTTGCGTGACGATCCTCAAACGTCAAGTCGAACAGCGCTTGAAGCAGATCGAAGAACACTTGGCCCAGATCGAGAAGGCAATCATGGACATCATCAAAAACGACCCCACACTAGCCGCAAGGTTCACTATCTTGACAAGCATTCCCGGTGTCGCTGAGCGTTCCGCGATGGCGTTGCTCATCGACATGCCCGAGCTCGGCACCTTGAACAGCCAGACTGCGGCCGGTCTGTCCGGCACGGCCCCAATGCTACGACAGTCCGGAAAACGAAAAGGACAGGCCTTCGTTCAAGGTGGTCGTTCGCACGTGCGCCAGGCGCTCTATATGCCGGCGCTCGTGGCAACCCGGTTCAATCCAGATATGAAGGCCAAATATGATCAGCTCAAAGCAGCAGGAAAACCGTCAAAAGTCGCCATAACCGCTGTCATGCGAAAACTCATCGTACTCGCAAACGCCCTCCTAAGGGATCAACGAATGTGGAGCAAAAACATCGCTTGATTAATACGGATACTCTAGGGTCTGTGGACATTCACCTTGATGCGATAAGCGCCGCGACAAGGTTCCAGTTGGCAGCGTAGCTGTTATCGGTTTTATCGTAACGCGTTGCGATGCCACGAAATTCCTTGATCTTGGCGAAGTAGTTTTCAACCAAATGCCGCCAACAATAGGCCTCTTCATCGTATTCTCGCTGCACAATCCGATTTGATTTGGGCGGGATAACGGCGGTTGCGCCCCGGTCTTCCAGCTCCTCCAGAAGCCAGTTTGCGTCAAACGCTTTATCCGCCAGCAAAGCGGCGAATGACACGCCCTTGATCAGCGGTGCCACGCCCCTCATGTCATGCGCCTGTCCCGGTAGCAGCATGAAACGCACAAGATTACCAAGCGCGTCCACCAGCGCCACGATCTTGGTGGTCAACCCACCGCGCGAGCGCCCGATGGCCTGATTTTGAGTCCCCCTTTTGCGCCGGTTGCCTTTTGGTGAACCGAAACAATGGTGCCATCAATCATGGCGTATTCGAGGTCTGGGTCATTGCTCATGGCTTTGAAAAGACTCTCGAAAACACCCTGCTCGGCCCATCGTCGGAACCGGCGAAACTGGCTGTTCCAGTTGCCAAATTTCGTCGGCAGATCGCGCCAGGGAGACCCCGTGCGCACCCGCCAGAACACCGCTTCCAAAAACAACCGGTTGTCGCCGCCTGTCCGGCCACTGTCTGTTGCCTTGCCGGGGAGCAAAGGCGCAAGGCGTTCCCAGACCCGGTCATTCAAAACAAATCGCTTTTCGTCCATTACAAACTCCCTTTTGGAAGCTTGAATCAGAAATCAACGCTTTTGGGAATCCTGAATGTCCACAGACCCTAATAAGCGATTTAGCGCCTACAACAATCCGTTAAGATCGCCCAACACCTGGTCCGGGGCTAAGTGTTTGTATTCGTCAGGCTGGTTGGTGCGGTTGATCCACGCACAACGGAAACCGAAAGCTTTTGCCCCGGCAATGTCCCAGCGATTGGACGATTGAAACGAAACCGCACCTGGATCGCAATCGAATAGCTCGCTCGCCATCGCGTAAACCTGCGGCCGGGTCTTGAAGGTTTGCAACCGGTCGACCGAAATCACCTCATTCAATAATTGGCCGATGCCGGCGGAATTGACAGCGTCTTCGAGCATCTTGGGCGAACCGTTGGAAAGGATTGCGGTCTTTGCGCCACCTTGGCGCAGCGCCCCCAATACCGCCGGCACTTCGGGGTAACAATCAAGCTCGCGATAGGCCTGGAGCAGATCTTCGCGCACCGAACAGTTTACGCTTGGCACCGCGCAAAGTGCAAATTCGAGCGCGTCTTCGGTTAGTAGCCAGAAATCGCGGTAGTGTTCGCACAGCCCGTGCACCCAGCTATATTCGAGTTGTTTGGCGCGCCAGGTAGCAGAGAGTTTATCCGCGTCAGGTCCAATATTGCCGGCATGGCGTTGGACCGCGGAATGCACATCGAACAGGGTTCCATACGCGTCAAAAACATAGGCTTTGAACTCATTTGCCATCCCGTGTCTCCATGTTCGGTTCAGTATACAATTGAGATTGGACAATCATTGAATTGGCTGATTTGATAGTACAACACAATTTGCATTGGGACATGACACACCATGACTGAATTTTCAAAAACCTGGAACTGGATCGACGGTGAATGGCATGAAGGCAATCACCCGATCATGGGTGCCAGAACCCACGCCGCCTGGTTGGGATCGAGCGTATTTGACGGTGCACGCGCCTTCGAAGGGGTGATGCCCGATCTTGATCTGCACTGCGCCCGCATCAACCGATCGGCATTGTCGCTCGGTCTGGCAGCGACCATGGAGGCCGGCGAAATCGAAGCGTTGTGCCACGAAGGTCTGAAGCGATTTGACGACAATGCAGAATTGTATATTCGGCCAATCTATTGGGCCGAGCACGGCGGGCCGACCACGGTAATGCCCGATCCGAGTTCGACCAGATTTTGCCTGACCATGTTCGAAGCAGCGGTACCACCGCCGACCAACGGCTTTAACGTATGCGTCTCGCGCCAACGCCGACCGACCCAAGAATGCGCCCCGGTCGACGCCAAGGCCGGATGCCTGTACCCAAACAATGGCCGGGCGCTGCAACAAGCCATGGCAGCCGGGTTCACCAATGCGGTGTTGCTGGATTTCCTCGGTAATGTGGCCGAGTTGGCGACCGCCAACATTTTCCTGGTCAAAGACGGGGTGGTGCTGACCCCATCGGCCAACGGCACCTTTTTGGCCGGGATCACAAGGTCGCGGGTCATGAAATTGTTGGGTGAAGCCGGCTTTGAGGTCCGTGATCAGGTTCTCAGCGTGCAGGATTTTCTCGACGCTGACGAAATATTTTCGACCGGCAATTACAACAAGGTAATGTCGATCATCGGCTTCGAGGATCGCAAATTTCAACCTGGACCAGTAGCGGCCAAGGCGCGCAAACTATATTGGGAGTGGGCGCACGGGTGAGCTGGCAGTTGGCGCAAATGCCGATTTTTTAATTGCGTTAACCATGCGCCAAAGCCGGATGAATTGGGCTTACACGAACCTGCGCGGGATTGTATCGGCGCGCCATTGTCACTAATTGTCGGCCGGAACGCATATCGCGGTTGCTCGGCAACCGATTTAAAAACGAGGAGTACACCGAATGGCTTTTGAACTGCCCGATCTACCCTATGCCTATGACAGCCTTGGGGATCACATGTCGGCCGAAACCTTGGAGTTTCACCACGACAAACACCACATGGCCTATGTGACCAATGGCAGTAATCTGCTCAAGGACAGTGGCCTGGAAGGCAAATCTCTGGAAGATGTGGTGCGCGGAAGCTATGGCTCGAACCCGGGTTTGTTCAACAATGCCGGCCAGCATTACAATCACATTCACTTTTGGAACTGGATGAAGGGCGGCGGTGGCGGCACCAGTATGCCCGGAAAACTTGCCAGCGCGATCGACAGTGACATTGGCGGCTACGACAAGTTCCGCGCCGATTTCATCGCTGCCGGCACCACCCAGTTCGGGTCCGGCTGGTGCTGGCTTGCGGTCAAGGACGGCAAGCTGGAAGTGATGAAGACGCCAAACGGTGAAAACCCTTTGGTGCATGGCGCATCACCGATTTTGGGCTGCGACGTGTGGGAGCATTCCTACTATATCGACTACCGCAACGCGCGGCCGAAATATCTCGAAGCTTTCGTTGATCATCTGATCAATTGGGATTATGTGGGCGAAATGTACGAAGCCGCGACTGCCTGACTTTTCTCAAGTACTGGTCGACAATAATAAACCCGGCCCAAGCGGCCGGGTTTTTGGTTTCCGCTAAGATTTTTGTGCTTTTCGTTGTGGAGGGTCATCGACACCGCAGGAGCGGTGCCACGTTGACACAATCATTTGTTTCGCACCCGAAGCGGGATCCCAATAGTTTATTCACCATGATACCGATCAAGAAGACAGTGAGCATCCTTGCGGTTTTCGCGCTGGCAGCCGGGATATCGGCCTGGATCGTCAGTGGGCCGCAGCGGCTTGGCGCAGATCAAATCGCGGCAATCAAAACCGGCGATCCAGTGGCCGGCGAACAAGTATTTTGGGCCGGCGGGTGTGCTTCGTGCCACGCCAGCGCCAAAGACAAAACCATGCTCGGGGGTGGGCTTGGCCTGGTAACCCCGTTTGGAACCTTTTACCCGCCAAACATTTCCACTGATCCGCAAAAGGGCATCGGCGCTTGGTCGCTGGCCGATTTTGCCAACGCGATGTTGCGCGGCATTTCGCCGGGGGGTAACCATTATTACCCGGCGTTTCCCTATACATCTTATGCCCGAATGGAGCTTAAGGACGTAGCAAATCTGTGGGCTTATTTGCAGACCCTTCCGGCGCTAGATAAGCCCTACAAACCGCATGAGTTACCGTTGATATTTCGCATGCGTCGCGGCCTGGGTTTGTGGAAACGTCTGTATCTATCCGACGCGCCGATTATCGCCTTGCCGCAAGATGACCCAAAATTACAGCGCGGCCGCTATCTGGTCGAAGGCCCCGGTCATTGCGGCGAATGCCACACGCCGCGCAATTTCACCGGCGGCATGATTACCGGCAAATGGCTCGGCGGCGGTCCGGCACCAGAAGGCAAGGGGCGAATACCCAACATCACTTCGCACGCCAGTGGTATCGGCGATTGGAGCGAAATCGACATCGCTTACGGGTTGGAGACCGGATTTACGCCCGGGTTCGACACCTTCGGCGACGCCATGGTTGCGGTGCAGCAAAATATGGCCAAATTACCGGCCGCCGACCGCGCAGCGATTGCTGCCTATCTAAAATTTGTGCCGCCGATCGAAACAAGGAAGTAGGGATGATTATGCCCTACCGACCGCCATCAACGCGAATGCGTAACCGAGCGCTACTTCGTGCAGTCGACTAAAGCGCCCGGACGCACCACCATGTCCGGCTTCCATATTAGTTTTCAGCAGGATCGGCTGGCTGTCTTGATGGTGACAACGTAGTTTGGCAACCCATTTGGCCGGCTCCCAATAGGTAACCCGCGGGTCGCTCAACCCACCCACCGCCAAGATCGCCGGATAGGATTGTGCGGTGACCCGATCATAGGGTGAATAGCCGGCGATATAGTTGTAATCCGTCTTGGAATTGATCGGATTGCCCCATTCTGGCCATTCGGGCGGAGTCAAGGGCAGGCTGTCGTCGAGCATAGTGTTGAGCACGTCCACGAACGGCACTTCGGCGATGATGCCGGCGAACAATTCGGGCGCCTGGTTGGCGATTACCCCCATTAACATGCCACCGGCACTACCGCCCTGGGCCACAATCTGGCCATGGCCGGTATATCGCTGCTCAATCAAATGCTGGGCACAGGCAACAAAATCATCAAACGTATTGCGTTTGTTTAGTCGCTTGCCGTCTTCGTACCAGGCAAATCCCTTATCCTTGCCACCACGCACATGGGCAATTGCGTAGACGAAACCGCGCTCGACCAGCGATAGCGCGTTAGTAGAAAAACTTGCCGGAATGGAAATTCCATAGGCGCCGTACCCGTATAACAGGCAAGGCGCGGTGCCATCCAGGGGGGTATCTTTGTGCCAAAGCAGGGAAATGGGCACCTCTGCGCCATCTTTGGCAGTCGCAAATATCCGCTTGGTGGCATAGTTTGCGACATTGTGGCCTGACGGAATTTCTTGGGATTTCAGCAGGCTACGCTCGTGGGTTTCTAAATTGTAGTCAAAGACCTGGGCCGGAGTTGCCATCGAAGAATAACTAAAACGGATGGTGGTGGTATCGAACTCATAATTGCCGATCAAGCCGAGCGAATAGGCATCTTCGGCAAATACGATCGCGTGTTCGCCGCCGTCGGTTAGTCGTTTGACAACTATTTGCGGCAGGCCGTCGCGACGTTCCAGCCAGACCAGATGGTTGGCTAACACCATGTGACTGGCGATTAGCCGGCCAGGCGCATGGGGGACGTAAACTTCCCAGCTTGCGTCTGTGAAATCATCGACTGGGGTGCGGCAGATGCAGAAATCCTTGGCGTCGCCGAGATTGGTGAGGATGTAGAAATAACCACCACCCTCGTCGAGGCTGTATTCGACCCCGGTTTGGCGTGCTCGAAACAAAATCGGTGTACTGCCGACATCGTTTGCCGGCACCAGCCAACTCTCCGAGGTTTCGTGGTCGTGGGCATCAATGACGATAAAATTGCGGCTTTGGGTGTTGCCGATACCAACAAAAAAGCCGCCATCTGGTTCCTGATAAATAGTAGTATCGTCTTTGGAATCGTCGCAAACGCGGTGGGCTTGAACGGACGAAGGGCGGTGGTTTTGATCCAGTTTGGTGTACAAAATCGATTTTGAATCCCGCGACCAAATCACGTTGCCATTGGTCCGCTCAATCTTATCTGGCAGGTCGGTTGCGGATGCGATATCGCGTATCCGTACCGTGCTTAGTTCCGAACCTTTATCATCGGCGGCCCAGGCGAGACGGCTATGGTCGGGGGAATGGCTGCTACCGGTAATGCGGAAATAGGTCTTGCCTTGCGCTTCCAAATTGCCGTCGAGGATTACTTGCTCGTTGGTTTGGTTTGCTGCCAATCGCACATAGCGTGCATGCTCTCCATCCTCGACGAATGACACCCCATAGCGCCACGGCCCGTCTTTCATCGGCACCGAGGAATCATCTTCTTTGATGCGCCCGCGCATTTCCTTATAGAGCGCTTGCTGCAATCCCTGGCTGTCAACCATTACCGACTTCTGGTAGGCGTTTTCCGCCTCCAAATAATCGCGTATGTCGTCTGCCAGTTGGCTCGGGTCCTGCATAACCTCGCGCCAATTGTCTGCGCGCAACCAGCCATAATCGTCCACCAATTTGTTGCCGTGAACGCTGGTTTCAACCGGGCGGCGCGCGGCAACCGGCGGTTTTGATTTTAGATCGAAGGTCAATTTGAAGATTTATCCTTGCTCGGCACGAAAGTCATAGCCTGTCCGTTCATGCAGTAGCGCAGGCCGCTCGGCTGCGGGCCATCATTAAACACATGGCCGAGATGGGCTTCACAATCGGCGCATTTGACCTCAATGCGGGTCATGAACAAGGCGCGGTCGGGGTGCTCGCTTACCGCTTCGCTGCTGGCTGGGGAGTGAAAACTCGGCCATCCGGTACCTGAATCATACTTCGCGTCGGAATCAAACAAAGGCCGGCCGCAACCAACGCACTGATATGCGCCGTCCGCCTTATTATCCCAGTTTGGCCCGGTAAACGGGGGTTCGGTACCCGCTTTGCGGGTGACCTTGTATTGTTCATCGGTCAATAGTTTGCGCCACTCATGATCTGGTTTTTCGACTTTTGCCATGTCGCTCCTGTTCTGATACCGACAGTTTGGGTTCTGCTGTACAAATTCCATGCTCTAATAATGTGTATTGGTAGCGGGCGGAACTGTCGTGAAAGTCTTGGCGCGGCGAACTCGCGCAACATACGTTCGATCACCGTTAAGATAATCGCTTAGGGACCGTTATCCAGTGCCTTTCTTGCATCCCACGATCACACTATTGTTGCTGGGCACGCCGTTTGCGGCAGCCGCATTGGCGCCGGTCTTGGTACGAACGATGTCGCGTAATGCGGCAATGGTGCTGGCGCTGGTGCCGTTGGTTATATTCCTGCACTTTTGCGCAATGGTCCCAGGGGTTGCGGAGGGCCATCCTTATCTCGGCGGGTTCATGTGGGTGCCTGCATATGGGGTGCAGATTTCATTCTTTTTGGATGGCCTGAGCCTAACCTTCGCACTGCTGATCTCCGGCATTGGCACTCTGATCATTTTATATTCCGGCGCTTATCTCGGCACTCATGCCCAATTCGGTCGGTTTCTCAGTTTCATGTTCCTGTTTATGGGCTCGATGCTTGGCCTGGTATGCGCCGACAACATGATCACCATGTTCGTGTTGTGGGAAATGACCTCGGTCTCGTCCTACCTGCTGATCGGCTTCGGCCATGAACGCGAGCGCTCGCGCCGCGCCGCTATGCAGGCGCTGGTGGTAACTGGAACCGGCGGCTTGGCATTATTGGCCGGATATATCGTGATCCAGAATATTACCGGCCTCACGGAACTGTCGTTGGTTATAAACTCCGGCGACATGCTGCGCGAAAGCCCGTTTTATGTGCTGGCGCTGCTCCTAGTGCTAGGCGGCGCTTTTACCAAATCGGCGCAATATCCGTTCCACTTCTGGCTGCCGAACGCGATGGAAGCGCCGACGCCGGTGTCTGCTTACCTACACTCGGCCACCATGGTGAAGGCCGGCGTCTATCTACTGATGCGGCTTAATCCGGTGCTCGGTGATACTGTGGCTTGGGAAACTATTTTGCCGATATTCGGCGGCACCACCTTACTGGTCGGCGCAATTCTTGCCGTCGGCCAAACTGATCTGAAGCTGATGTTGGCGCAAACCACGGTCGCCTCGCTTGGGCTTTTGGTGATGCTGGTCGGCTGGGGCGGTGAAAAAGCGATGTTGGCGGCGACCACCTATTTACTGGCCCACGCGTTTTTCAAAGGCGGCCTGTTCATGGCGGCCGGTGCGATTGATTTGTCCGCCGGCACAAGGAACGTGACCGAACTTTCCGGCCTTCGAAGAAGTTTGCCGTTTCTATTTGGAATTTCGTTGGTTTGCGCGCTGTCGATGGCCGGCATTCCGCCCTTTATCGGGTTCGTTGCCAAGGAAGAAATCTACTATGCGCTCGCCAAGCTGGATTTGGCCTATGTGCTGGCGACATTAACCGCAGTCATTGGCAATGGGCTAATGTTGGCGATCGCGTTCGCCGTCGCCGTACTACCATTTATCGGCCAAGCGGATCCGAAACGAAGAATTCGCCGACCTGGGTTCGCCCTGGTACTCGGCACCACAATATTGGCGATCTTTAGCCTGTCGACGTTTGGCTTTGCTGGGCCGTTAAACCACTACTTTATTTCGCCCATGGCCTCTGCCATCTATGGCCATCATATCGAAGGCCATTTGGCGGTATCGTTCGCGCTTGGCCCGCCATTATATCTGTCGATCCTCACCATCGCACTTGGCTGTCTGGTGACCTGGAAATTAGTGAAGGCGCGGCAATTGGTGGTGCGGGTGCTGCAAACGATCGGTTGGGGACCCGACCAGGGCTTCGACCAATTCATCGCCATTTTGGTGCGCGGTTCCTATCGCATCACGAGGTTTGTACAAAGCGGGCGTCTTGAGGCGTATTTGACGGTAACTGCGGCCGCGATCGCGACCGCCCTGGTGGGGCCGGCGATTGCTTTTGGCGAATTGCCGAAGTGGCCGGTATTCCCGCAATTGCGCTATTATGAGTGGGCGGTATTCACCCTCGCGATAGCCGGACTGATAGCGGTTTTGATTGCCCAAACGCGCTTGACCGCCATTGTTTCGCTTGGCATTCAGGGATTTGCCGTTGCGCTTATTTTCGTCATGTACGGCGCGCCGGACCTGGCCTTTACCCAGTTCATGGTCGAAACCTTGTCGGTGGTGATCTTGGCCTTGGTTATGACCCGGCTGCATTTGTTTAAATCCGATCGGCGGCCGGTGCGCGACCGCATCTTCGATATTGCGATCGCAACCGTGTGCGGCATCGGCATTATTTCCTTGCTTTTAATCACTATATCGCTGCCGTTTGACCAAAATCTCAGCGAATTTTTCGCAGCCAACAGCCTATCGGTGGCGCATGGCCGCAACATCGTCAATGTGATTATTGTCGACTTTCGCGCACTCGATACGCTTGGCGAAATCTCGGTCGTGGTGATCGCCGGCCTGGCAATCATGACCTTGATGCGGATGTACAAAATGAACCCTTCGAATAAACAAGACGGTCAACAATGAGTACGATCATCTTTCGGACAGTCGCTCCTTTTCTCGCCAGCTTGATGATCCTGTTCTCGATTTTTGTATTATTGCGTGGCCACAACGAGCCCGGTGGCGGCTTTATCGGCGGATTGATTGCTGCTTCGGCGCTGGCAATTTACGGCGTCGCCTTTGGTCCAAGTTCTGTGCGCAACCGCATGCGGTTTCGTCCAATGACCCTCGCCGCATGCGGCCTGTTGCTTGCGGCCCTGTCCGGACTGCCGTCGATGGTTACCGGCAACGGTTATCTGACCGGCTTGTGGTGGTTTCCCGGATTTGGCGGTTTCGAACTGCCGCTGTCGACCCCATTATTGTTCGACATCGGCGTCTACATGGTCGTTGTAGGCACCATTTCTGCGGTTGTTTTGTCTCTGGAAGAGGAAGGCTGAGCAATGGAAATCGCGTTATCAGTCTTAGCCGGCTGCTTCTTCGGCGTTGCCATATATTTGATGCTTTCGCGCCATTTGATCCGCATCCTGCTCGGTGTTGCCATTTTAGGCAACGCGGCCAATTTGTTGATCTTCACCGCTGGCCGGCTAACCCGCGACGTGCCGCCGATCATCGGTCCATCGGGGGTCGCGCTGGCCGGTGATATCGCTAATCCCCTGCCGCAAGCGCTAATCTTGACAGCGATTGTAATTTCTTTTTCGATTTTCGCGTTTTTGTTGGTGCTTGGGTTTCGCGCCTATCAGGTGCTGGGAACCGATGACACTGAGGAAATGCGGGTCGCAGAACCGGTGGCAAATCTGCCGCCGCCGGTTGGATTTTAGGGCTCTAACCTGCGATGTATAATCTTTCCGATCGTATTTTTCTGATTGGCTGTCAGTGGCAACAAACCTTTTTTTCCCGCGCTTTGCGGCACGTGTGCGTTTTCCCGAACGGAAGGTTAACTGATCATGGCCGCTGATATTCAAGGAGCATCAGATGCAAGTAGCGCACTGGTAAATTTGCCGATTGAACCGGTGCAATGGCTGGCGATCCTTCCCGTGGCTATTCCTTTGATCGTTGCCGCAATGCTCTTAATGTTACGCCGATCTCCTAACCTGCAGGCACCGCTGGCGGTGGCTGGATTGGCCGCATTGGTGGTTTGCTGCGGGTTTTTGCTGCTTCATGTGACGAAAGCTGGCCCATTGACCATGATGATGGGGAGCTGGTTGCCACCCTTCGGCATCGCATTTACCGCAGACGTGCTTGGCGCTTCTTTTGCATTGGTCGCTTCGGTGGTCGGATTTTTCGTCTGCTTGTATTCGTTCCAGGAAGTCAGCCCGAAAGAGCGCGCGCACGGCTATTTTTCGTTTCTACTGCTGATGATGGCGGGCATCTGCGGTTGCTTGCTGACCGGCGATATTTTCAACGTCTATGTGTGGTTGGAAGTAGTGCTGATCTCATCGTTCGGGCTGATCGTGTTCGGTTCGCAAATGGAGCAGCTCGACGGGGCCATGAAATATGCATTCATGAACCTGGTGGCGACCACGCTTTTCCTGCTCGCCACCGCCTTTCTTTACGGGGCGATGGGGACCCTCAACATGGCGGATATCGTCCGCAAGATGCCAGAACGCGCTGATGGCGTGCCGATTGCTACGATCGGCGCTTTGTTCTTGTTGGCGCTTGGCATGAAAGCTGCTGCCTTTCCGGTTAATTTCTGGCTGCCGGCGTCCTATCACACCCCGCGTATCGTGGTTTCTGCCCTGTTTGCCGGCCTTTTGACCAAGTTGGGGATCTATGCGTTGCTGCGCATCAACGTCATGTTGTTGGCCGATGCCCGCGATATGCTGGCCCAATCGATCGCTGTGGTTGCGGTCTTGACCATGTTGGTCGGTGCCTTCGGCGCCCTGGCCCAAACCGATATCCGTCGCATCGCCGGTTATCTAGTGATTTCCGGCATCGGTTCGATGATGGCCGGCATTGCTGTATCGGGCACACTGGCGATCTCCGGGGTGGTTCTTTATGCCTATCACTCCATGATCATGTTGACAGTTTTGTATCTGCTGGCCGGCACGATCGCTTATATTGCCGGTTCTTTTGATATTCGCAATCTCGGCGGGTTGTATCGGCGTGCACCAGTATTGGCAGTGGTTTTCTTCATCGCCTTCCTGGCAATTTCGGGTCTGCCGCCGATGTCCGGCTTCTGGCCGAAATACGCGCTAGTAAAATCCTCACTCGACGCTGGGGCTTGGGTGCTCGCTGCGACCCTTTTGTTCGCGGGGCTGACCTCAACCATCGCGCTTGGGCGAATATGGGCCTATGTATTTTGGCGCAACCAACCGGCTGAAGCGGGACAACAATTTGAAGCGGAAGGCACGATCAGCTTAACGGAACTCATGCGCCTTGGCATGGGGCCGATCATCGCTTTGACATCAATCGGTGTCTTGCTCGGCATCGCGCCGGGATTTGCGGTGGAGCTCAGCCTGCAAAGCGCGGTCGGAATACTGGCGCCGGTTGATTATATCGGCTCGGTTTTCCCCAATTAATGAATTGTGCGAACATTTAATAAACGGGCCGGCATGGGCTGCAGGACCGGCATGGTAAGTCAATGAATTTGTTAATAGATAAACGAAGCCCCAATTTCGAATTTGGTACGTATTTCGAATAGAGCGTTTGTTATGCACTCCATGAGCGGTCATTTATCCCAGCCACAATTTGTAGCAAAGTTGACGACCATACAGCAATTTGTTTTACACTTGTAAAATCGAATTGGGAGTCCGGCGTCCATCTGCACATTCAGCAGTTGTCTGATTTAATTGTTCAAATGAAACATTGGTTGTAATTTTAACGTGTATTTAAATTTTCTTCTCGTAGTTGTATATACTTTGACTAAAATTCTTTAGGGATATTTCCCTGTAAGAACAAATAAAATTGGAAATGAATTGTGAAAATTTTTCCAAAACCCGAGTTTTATTGTGTAGCTTTTCGAGAAAAATTGAAAATATGCAATATTCAACACTTGACTTACCACCATACAATGTTCTAACCGGAAATTGGTTGCCATTCGCTTTGTGGGGCTGCACGCGAAAAACAATATGCGTGAGGCGTTGAAGCCGGCAACTCAAAACAAAACAGAGAACGAGATTGAAATGGAACAGATTCAAGCTACCTCTATTAGCGGTGATCCGCTGATCGAACTTACGGCGGATGTGGTATCCGCCTATGTGAGCAACAACCCGGTCTCCATGTCGGACCTTTCCGCGTTGATCGCTGACATTCATGGGGCACTTGGCAAAGCATATGCGGCACCAGCCGGCCAACATGCGGAAAAGCCAAAACCGGCGGTATCGGTCAAGAAATCGCTTACCGACGATTATCTGATTTGCCTTGAAGACGGCAAAAAGTTCAAATCACTGAAGCGCCATCTGAAAACCCACTACGATTTGTCACCGGAACAGTACCGGGAGAAATGGGGTCTTGGTCCCGACTATCCGATGGTTGCGCCAAATTACGCTGCCGCACGGTCGCGTCTGGCACGCGAAATGGGTCTTGGCCGCAAACGCGGCAAGTCTTCCTAATCTACTTGCCGGGCGTCGACTCAATTTTGATGTCAGCGGCCGGCAAGGTTATCCTTGGACTTGCACCACAACCGTGTTTGTCAAAAAGACCTGATGTAAGAAACTGAGTACCTCCAAAAACCCTCGATTTTGTTGGACTGGGTGTGATTTTGAAGTTTCGAGTACCGGATAATATGTTGAAATATTTGAGGAACGCAAAAGCGAAAAATTGCTCCCAGGACCCAAAAGAAGGGTTTTTAGAGGTGCTCAACTCGATATAGGCCAATTTGATGGCAGCAAACCGGTTTGTTCTGCCAGGCGCAAAGCGCAGCGTGATGTTCACGCATCGTGCAAGCTTAGTAACGCCCCTAGTGGTTCAGTTCCAACATTTGCGTCCCGTTGCAACACTTAGGTTTGCAAATCTTGGCGACAAAAGAGCCACTAGCAAGATACTAAATCTAGTGGAATTTTTAAATTTGACAAACGACGAAGCTGCAAATGGGCACCAAATGTCAAATTCATTCCACTAGGGGGCTGAGGCGCCCCATCTGACGAAATTCCAGCACGTTGATACCCCCCCCGGTGCCCCTGCCACAAGATTTTGCCCTGTGGCCTTGTTGAGCCTGCACAGGGTGGGTTCGCCCCATGGCGCGTGATGTGGTTGGTCAGAAGGCAAAATTGTTGTGATCAAATGGATCAATATTGGGTTCCTTTGGCATTATTCGGCACCAATGACCTTTGTCGCCGTTTTCTGTTTGAGATTTCGTAACGCCTCAAGAAGCGCAAGGTGCCGATTTAGCGAATAGTTTCGGCCGTTTGTTTTCGCTCTCCTGCGTTCGCGATCCAACTCGCGTTTCAGCCAGGTGATGCTGCTGGGCGTTGCCACGCACCCGGCCGCCACCGCAAAGACTTCGTGACCACAAGACCAGTCCTTTGCAGCCGTTAGATGCTGCACACATTCCGTTGATCGCTGATCAAGTGCGCGTTGCCAATTTCTCAAAGACTTCATTGTTTGATTGTTCTCCAGAGATAAATCCTCTGTAGAATGATGCAAGAATGAAGCTTGTGCATAAGTTTCCCGGCATGGACGCAATTTTGACTGCCGAGAAAATTCTACTTCCAAACACCGCTAATTTGTGCGGGTACCGGATCAGCGACTGGCCCAGTTTGAAAATGCGCTAAACTCGGCAAAGCAACAGATCAGGCAGATCGAAAAACAAACCGAGGCGCTGTTGGCGCGCATTGTCGAGATCACCAACGAAAGCGTGATCGCCGCGTACGAAGGCAAGATCGCCGATCTCGAGCACACAAGATTAAGATTGCAGCAACAGGCGGCAAATTACACCGCTCCTGCCGGCTCGTTCGAGGAAAAACTAGAACCGGCGCTTCAGTCCCTCGCAAACCCTTGGATACTTTGGAAATTATCGGGAAACTTTGGCAAACCGGCCAGATCGCCCTGCAACGCGCAGTGCTCAGACTGGCCTTTTCCCAACCCATAGCCTATTGCCGAAATGAGGGTTATCGAACACCAAAAACCTCCATACCATTCAAGGTGTTAGAGAGTTTCCGAACCGGAAAGCCGATTTGGTGCCCCCAATCGCAGCAACCTCGAACACCAATTTTGATGCTTTGTTTGATACATTAGAGGAGTGGATAGCTATCTCACGGCTGAAGACATTGACCTGAATAGAGCGTGTCACCCAAAAGTGGGTACCGGTTTTGGGAAAAACGACACCCATGAACAAAGAGATAGCGCGACCAGGCCCGCATCTATGGCGATCAAAGGACTTTGCGTAAACTGGGGCGCAATCAAACGCCGGAACAAGCCAGGCACCAACCAAGCCGCCACCGCCGCAATCGCCACCGCCGCAATCACGGCCCAATAATGCATTGAGTGGATCGCGTCCTACTCAACCGACACCGCAAACCGCCCCAGCCCCTTCACCGCCCCACGGCCAATATGGGTGATCTGCCCGATTTGCAGAAATGGCCACAATGTCGCCAAATCTCCGGCAATGGTCAGCTCCAGCATGGAGACTTCGCGAAACCCGCTCTGCCCATTTCTGTTCGAATCCAGCCGCAGGTTGGTGGTATGCACCAGGCCCTTGAAACCGCATTCAAGTCTTTCCCACCTCTGGTAAAGCATATCAAGATTTTCCGATAATCGAACACCCTGCCAGCGCGCCATCAACGCCACGCGCACCAGCAGTTTTTTCAATATCCGGTGCGGGGCATCGGCAATCTTAGTGCGCTCGCTGTCCAGCGGGGTGATGAAGGATAATGTGCATTCCTTGGGGCAAACCGGTGGCACACTCAATTGATGATCGACAATCCGCACCGCCTCAACATCGATTGTCGCCGGCACGAAATATTTGCCGGCCGCCAGTTTTTTCCAGTGCACCTGATCGCGCAGGGCGGCAACCAGCGCCTCACATGCAGCCTGCCCCCAATATTCAGCCAATCCAAACACCGTCATGCGGATGAGCAAATCCCGGCTGCCATATTTTTCCGCAGCCAGCACAAAAGGTTTGGCAATTTGTGCCCTCAATCCGGCAAAACCGATATCAATGTCAGGTTTTGGCGCAAAGAACACCTCGGCGGCGCAACAAGGGGTCGAGCGGCAAATCTGCCCCTGTCGCACCTCCGGGGAGGCTCCCGCCAGCAACACATTGCCTAATGCACCGCGCACCTTGTTGAGCAGGCCCGGCAAATCAGCAAAGGCGCCAAGCCCGGCAAGACACACTTCAATCGCCTGAAAATGCCATCTTTCGCCAAGGGTTGCACTATCTGCACACTCGCTTGGATTGCTTAACCGCTGATAGAATTCACTCGCGCTCAAACCGACCAAGATTTCCAGTCTCCCGCTACTGCCCGCCCATATGCAATTTTGATAATTAGCCATCTGCTGGCGCATTAAGACAGAAAAACATGGTGTGAGTAAATATTTTGGCCAGCTTTTGATCTCATCTGAACTTGTGCGGCCCAATTTTTTTATCAAATAAGCAATCAAATTTCTCGATAATTCCAGATCTCAAATAGGCTGTTTGCCTTGGAATGGCTGTAAACATTTGATATGTATATTATATTATGGAAAACACTGATTATTGTTCCTATTTCGTTCTTTTAGATTGCAATATAAAGGCCTTTGCCTTGGATATATTGATTAATTTTAATATTGATTCAAAACCTTGTTTAGGGGTAACCTGATCACCCATCCCCTGCACGGCAGGGATAGAAACACCCGCATTCGTTGCATTCGCGCTCAAAACGACCTGATCACCCATCCCCTGCACGGCAGGGATAGGTGAGAAGTGGTCCGTCGAAGACGGATCGGAAGGTCCAGTGGACCTTTCGAAGCGCACGAACGCACTGAGACCTGTGGTCGAAGGGCCATGAAGATGATACAAACCGCTTTCAGATTTTGCGACCCAGCATCCCCTGCACGCTTTTGCCTGCTTTCCGACCCGGCATCCGCCGTGTCGTGCGTTCACGAACTGGCAATTTGGCCTAGCGCCAAATCTTGTTCTGCCACGCAGGGAAGCGCCTGCCTGTCTTCCGACCCAGCATCCCCTGCACGCTTTTGTCTGCTTTCCGACCCGGCATCCGCCGTGTCGTGCGTTCACGAACTGGCAATTTGGCGGACGCCAAATCTTGTTCTGCCACGGAGCGAAGCGCTTGCCCGTCTTGCGACCCGGCATCCGCCGTGTCGTGCGTTCACGAACCGGCAATTTGGCCTTACGCCAAATCTTGCTCTGCCACGGAGCGAAGCGCTTGCCGTCTTGCGACCCGGCATCGCCGGGCAGTCCGTTCACGAACTTGCAATTTGGCGGACGCCAAATCTTGCTCTGCCACGCAGGGAAGCGGTAGGGATAGAAACGTGGAAAACCCACTCTCCATTAGAAAGTTTGCCTTGGAATAGGTGTAAATATTTGATATGTATATTATATTATGGAAGACACTGATTATTGTTCCTGTTTCGTTCTTTTCGATTGCAATATAAAGGCCTTTGCCTTGGATATATTGATTAATTTTAATATTGATTCAAAACCTTGTTTAGGGGTAACCTGATCACCCATCCCCTGCACGGCAGGGATAGAAACACCCGCATTCGTTGCATTCGCGCTCAAAACGACCTGATCACCCATCCCCTGCACGGCAGGGATAGAAACCTTTGTTCACTGTTTGGAAATGTGATGTTCCACTCGTCACCTGATCACCCATCCCCTGCACGGCAGGGATAGAAACTTAGAGACCAAAACATGTCGTACGGTTGTTCGGCCTGATCACCCATCCCCTGCACGGCAGGGATAGGTGAGAAGTGGTCCGTCGAAGACGGATCGGAAGGTCCAGTGGACCTTTCGAAGCGCACGAACGCACTGAGACCTGTGGTCGAAGGGCCATGAAGATGATACAAACCGCTTCTCAGATTTTCCGACCCAGCATCCCCTGCACGCTTTTGTCTGCTTTCCGACCCGGCATCCGCCGTGTCGTGCGTTCACGAACTGGCAATTTGGCCTAGCGCCAAATCTTGTTCTGCCACGCAGGGAAGCGCCTGCCCGTCTTGCGACCCGGCATCCGCCGTGTCGTGCGTTCACGAACCGGCAATTTGGCGGACGCCAAATCTTGTTCTGCCACGCAGGGAGAGGGTTGCCTCCTTTCCGACCCGGCATCCGCCGTGTCGTGCGTTCACGAACTGGCAATTTGGCGGACGCCAAATCTTGTTCTGCCACGCAGGGAAGCGCTTGCCCGTTTTGCGACCCGGCATCGCCGGGCAGTCCGTTCACGAACTGGCAATTTGGCGGACGCCAAATCTTGTTCTGCCACGCAGGGAAGCGCCTGCCCGTCTTGCGACCCGGCATCCGCCGTGTCGTGCGTTCACGAACTGGCAATTTGGCGGACGCCAAATCTTGTTCTGCCACGGAGCGAAGCGGTAGGGATAGAAACGTGGAAAAACCGCTCTCCATTAGAAAGTTTGCCTTGGAATAGGTGTAAATATTTGATATAAATATGATATTATGGAAAATATGAATTATTGTTCCTATTTCGTTCTTTTAGATTGCAATATAAATGCCTTTGCCTTGGATATATTGATTAATTTTAATATTGATTCAAAACGTTGTTTAGGGGTAACCTGATCACCCATCCCCTGCACGGCAGGGATAGAAACCGGTCAAACTGCCATTCGCGTTCGGAGGGCCTCCTGATCACCCATCCCCTGCACGGCAGGGATAGAAACGAATAGCCAAACCAGTATTGTCGAATTGTCGGTTGCCTGATCACCCATCCCCTGCACGGCAGGGATAGGTGAGAAGTGGTCCGTCGAAGACGGATCGGAAGGTCCAGTGGACCTTTCGAAGCGCACGAACGCACTGAGACCTGTGGTCGAAGGGCCATGAAGATGATACAAACCGCTTCTCAGATTTTCCGACCCAGCATCCCCTGCACGGCAGGGATAGAAACTTCGGCCAAGAGGCGGTTGAATGCATATTTTTCCCTGACCCAGCATCCCCTGTACGGCAGGGATAGGTGAAAGCCGGTCCGCCGTAGGCGGTCGGTCGTCGAGTTCCGGCGACCGGAGGCTTGAACGAAAACACGGGCTTTTGTCTGCTTTCCGACCCAGCATCCCCTGCACGGCAGGGATAGGTGAGAAGTGGTCCGTCGAAGACGGATCGGAAGGTCCAGTGGACCTTTCGAAGCGCACGAACGCGCTGAGACCTGTGGTCGAAGGGCCATGAAGATGATACAGACCGCTTCTCAGATTTTCCGACCCAGCATCCCCTGCACGCTTTTGTCTGCTTTCCGACCCGGCATCCGCCGTGTCGTGCGTTCACGAACTGGCAATTTGGCGGACGCCAAATCTTGTTCTGCCACGCAGGGAAGCGCCTGCCCGTCTTCCGACCCGGCATCCGCCGTGTCGTGCGTTCACGAACCGGCAATTTGGCCTTACGCCAAATCTTGTTCTGCCACGGAGGGAAGCGCCTGCCCGTCTTGCGACCCGGCATCCGCCGTGTCGTGCGTTCACGAACCGGCAATTTGGCCTGGCGCCAAATCTTGTTCTGCCACGCAGGGAGGGGGTTGCCCCCGCTCGTTATTTGGGGGTAACCTGATCACCCATCCCCTGCACGGCAGGGATAGGTGAGAAGTGGTCCGTCGAAGACGGATCGGAAGGTCCAGTGGACCTTTCGAAGCGCACGAACGCACTGAGACCTGTGGTCGAAGGGCCATGAAGATGATACAAACCGCTTCTCAGATTTTCCGACCCAGCATCCCCTGCACGCTTTTGTCTGCTTTCCGACCCGGCATCCGCCGTGTCGTGCGTTCACGAACTGGCAATTTGGCCTAGCGCCAAATCTTGTTCTGCCACGCAGGGAAGCGCTTGCCCGTCTTGCGACCCGGCATCCGCCGCAGGCGGCGGAAAGCCAACGATTTGGCTTTCGAGGCTTGAACGAGGAAGTTAGTCCTGATGGAGGTTAGCCTTTGCGGCGGCGCGCTCAGGCGTTCGTTGCTCAAATCGATTTTATCGATTTGCCACTGCTCGCCCTAATTTTGCTTTTTCGAAGTTGGCGGAATTTTTCCGATATCAAATTTGTATCGCTTCTTTTTCTTATCGATGAATACCCAGCCCTCGGGATCATCTGTAGAAAGTTGTCCGGCAGAGAGCCAACCGCCTTCAGATGTTACGACTGATTGGATAAATCGCCGTTTCTCAACCGGACTTGCTTCATTCGCTTTTACTTCCTCCCAAGTCATACGGTAGTCGTAGCGTTTTCTGGCGGAGTCGCTCGGTAGCACTTCAACCTTCCATCCCCGATAATTGAGGGTCCACAACCAGTTGAAAAATCTACGAAAAATTTCTACAAATCCTCCTAAGACAAAAGTTGTGAATAGAAAGCTTGCGGTATTTTCGGACGCAAATTCCAGTAAATCAAAAGACCAGTCCATTACACCTTCCTCACTTCAAATTCCTCAAGCTTTGCCCCAAACTCTTCCATATCCCCGGCAGTCAGTTCCTTGCCGCGCATTTGTGGTGGTGTGTCCAAAGTAAGGTGCATATAGCGGGCGTCACGCAAGCAGACCTCGGCTACCACCGCCACCGGCAAAGTGCCAAGCACCACATCGCCGGGCTGCAATATTGCAGGGTCCAGATGTTCCAGGTGCTCGGCCTCAATGCCGCACGCCCGCGCCCATTCAACGGCGCCCCTGTGGCGGGTTACGAAATAGGCAGTCATCAGGATTTTTCCGATGCAACCCGAACCAAATCGACAATAGCGATATAGCGTTCAGGCCGTTTGCCATTTTCGTCGGGATTACGCTTGACCTTCAACAGTTCATTTATAGGCGGATTATCAAGAACCTCGCCGACCGCGCCATGCCATTTTTGGTCTTTGTCAGTCTCCAGGACCCGCACCTTGTCGCCCGGCTTCGGCGGTGACGCCGCATCAATTTCCGCGACCTTTTCCTGGCTTATTGCCCGCCCAAAGCCGACGGAAGTTTTTGCTCCCGCCCCAATCCACTCCAGCGCTTCTTCTATCAATTGATAGGCGTCCTTCACATCGTCTTCGCCTGCGCCTGCGCCTGCGCCTGCGCGCGGCGCCACGGCGAACTGGAATTTCGCCCCTTCTTTGACCCCAAGAAAATGGATTGGAACGGGGCTGACCCAATCAGATGGCGTCACATTTTTTTTGATCCGCCAACCGCCGTCATGGGGTGTAATCACCTCCAGCGCCAGCTCCGGGGTGACAACCGGCAGGGCGTCAAAGATAATGATCGATCCGGCACTTTGGGCGTTAGCATCATCTGAACCAAACAGGCGGACAACGAAGTCCCGGTCCTCTTCGCGCCAGTCCCGCATCCAGGCCCGCATCATGCCCTTAATTGACGAGGCCGGCAGATAGGGCACCCCCAATGTGTGGTGCCACAAAAACCCGTTTTCGATCGGATGCGACAACCCCATACCAGTAAGAAACGGGCTCTTGGTGTGAAAGATCATCGGCTCCGGATCATCGCTGCGGCAAAGATTTTTGGCCAGATAGCAAACGCGCTTTGCAGCTTTCTCAAGCTCTTTCCCGTCGCCGGTGCCGCCGGTAAAATTCTTTACCCATTCCTTCTTCTGCTCGCCAAGGCCCTGGAATTCTTCCAGTGCCGCGTTTAGTGGCCATTTGTCTACAAATTTGTTGTAAATCAGCCCCCTGTTGGGATTAGCGCCAAAATCTGGTGCCTTTCTTTCGCCCGGTGCTGAAGAGCCGGCCTTGCTGGGTGGCAGCGGTAGCATGGTCATTCCAACTCCCCGTCTGGAGCCTTGTTTTTTTCCTGATTTTTATCGTCGAGAAACGCCACTGCGAATTTTTTCAGCCATTCAAGATAGTCCATCGCCTCGGTTTGTGCGCGAATATAGTCGGCCTCGCAACCGTTGCAGATCGCCCCCAAAACATCTCCCCTGCCCTCGTAGACGCTGTTTTCCCAGCCCTTGATCAGCCACTCATCCATGTGTTTGTACAGCGCCATGTGCCCAAGCTTGACGTCGCCATCCTTGGCCGCACCGGCCTTTTCCATGGCCAGAGCCTGCCCCAGACCCGACATGATAATGGTGGCGGGAAGGGCTTTTACAAAGGCAACGTAGTTTCCATATTTGCGTTCTTTTTCCAGCGTTTTTATTTGCTCAAGAGCATGTTTGGCGCGTTTTTGCGCCAGGCTGCGGTGAGCGGATTTGGTGGGCCTTTCGGGCGCCGGATTTCTGGCAGTTTTTGGCGAACCGGGTCTTGTATCAGTATTTTTTGTGCTGGCGGTCGGCTCCTGCTGAGCCTTTGCTTGCTGGGCAAGGCGCTTTTCCTGTTCCGATATTTTTTTGTGCGAAGCCCGGTCACGACCTCTTCTGCCATTGGTCATATCAACTTCTCCCGGCAGATCGGGCAACGGGTTTCATTATGAACCAGCCCATTCCAACGGTTTCGTTGCCGCCGATTTGCACATAGGGTGCACCTTCCAGCTTTTGCCGGAAAGTCTTTACTGCATCTGCGGTTCGCTCACCAAACAGTACATACATGATGGTGTCCGGCGGCAGGGATTCCTCGTACCAAAGAGCTTTGCTTCTCTTTGTTTTCTCCTCAAGCGCGTTATGCGCCATCACCGGCAGGGCATATTTGGCAAACCAGGTGAAGTCATCGTCGTGGAGGATCACCAGGCGGCGTTCCAGATCTTCTTTGGTAACTGGCTCGGGCAGGACCGCAATTAGCGCGGTGACGATGGAGGAATGACAAGATTTTTGAAAACCAAATTCCCGTTCCTCCAGACCCAGCCATTTGTGCGAACCCTCTTCACCCAGATAATGTCCTCTCGCAGGCGACTGGATCGAGTTACTTGCTTCGGTTGCACCATTTTGCGAGCGGGCCGTGTCACGTTGATAGCGGTCCAAAATACCCGGACAGGTCAGCCATTTATAGGCACCTGAAAGCGAGCGCACCGGTAACAGCAGCAAGCGGGCATCTGAACAAAGCAACCGGCCTGCAGAACCGGAATCGCCCTGATCATTTTCGGCCTGCCCCTCGCGGCCAAACAGTTGGCGGATTTCACCCTCGCTCAATCTGGCCCGCTCGCACGCCCAGACCCTGAACGCACCCTTGACGCCTGATCCAGGAACAAAGGGATATTGGCTCGCCCTCTCGCGCGCCACCGGCAGATCAAGCGCACCGGTGGATTGACCAATGCCCGTGTGAATATGGGTTTCGGCCATCAGGCTCACAATGATGCTTTGTGTGGGTTTCACCATTTTTTCATCTGCCATTTTCACCAACTCCCGATCATTATCTGGCCAAAGCCCCATTCCGTTGCCAGGCCGATCTTGCCAAGATGCCAATTGAGGGCCTCAGCGCGCTGTTCTTGGGTTTCCACGCCCATAAACCACACAGAACCTGCGGGTATCGCCTGGCGCATGGCGATTGGTCGGCATTTTTTGAAATCCCAACCGCCGATCATCAAAGGCTTGCCCAAACAGGCGCTGACCAAATTCCCCGGCAAGTTTGGCAATACACCGCCGGGGTTGGGCATGGACTCCAAAATGAGAGGGGAAAGCTGGATAACGCAATATCGATTGTGGTTCAGCTGTTTAGGTCTTTTTGGCGAACCCACCCTTGCAACGGAAGCGATTTCGGCCATGCGGTGTTCGCCTGCAAGTGGTTGTAATCTATCGTGCATGCAGCCCTTGTCACATCCGCCTACCTCCACATAAAGGCTGGTCGCATCTGACATACGCACGTGGCTGGCCATATAAAGATTGCCGTCAACTGTGGTGCGGCTGTCGCGTTCTATACCAATGCCGGTCCTTGGCTCGATCTGCCAAATTTTGGTTTTTTTGATGAGATGCTCTTTGCTCGGAGGGTTTCCCGCCAGGATATTCTCCATGCCCTTCAGCGTCACCCAGCGGCTCTCGATGGTTTTTACACCTTCGCCGGAAATCGCCGGAAATCGCACCGGACCACCTGCCATATCACAGTCCAAGAAAGTCTTTTCTGGTGAAAGTATTTTTGGCTCTGAACGGCCCTTTTCGCCCTCTTTGTCCTTTACCGTCACCACGTGCAAAGGAACACGATAGACCGGACTATCGTCCCACAATACACCCGGCGCGCTGAACTCCAGCTTGCCCAGTACATTATTCTCGTTTTGCCAATTGGTACCATCACCAAGCAGGGTTTTGTCCCAGTCTTCTTTTCTCCCACCCAATGCATTCCAAATCGCGGCGCGCACCGCACCGACTAATGTGGGCGGATAGGGCGGAAAAACACTGGCGGCCAGGCTTGCACCTGCATCCGCCTGGTTGAACGGCTTGCCATCGCGAAACATCACCGTATCAATCGCCGAAATTTTCAGGGACAAACGATCACTCATTGCCCGCCCCCGAGACCGGAATTTTCAGCATGTGCCAGCGAGCTTCCACTGCCATGAACCGCGCAACCAGCGCGCCATCAAAATTATAGATCCCCGACTTGCTGACTTCCTTATTCTTGCGATAAAGCGGCTGGCCGATTTTCATCATGCGGCCGATGACCAGTTTCACCTTATCGCTTTCGACTTTGGCCTGGCCAAGTGACTTTAAATATTCCGCCTCCAGCACATTTTCCATGAATTGCGGATCGGCAAAATCAGCTTCAACATCAGGCTCATGATGCTCATCACCGTCATCCATTTCTTGATCGGCAAATAGCGGCAGGTAGCGTTCACGGATATTGTAGAAAAAGCTGGAAGAATAATCATCGTTCGCGCCGTGACCGCTCTGTCCCAGACTTTCCATGGCAATTTCTTCAAGCGCGGTGACTGGATCGCAACCTTTATCCTTCCAGCACGACGTCCAATCACAGGCGATGCCGCCGGGTTTCATCACTGCTATGGCCACACTGTCGCGGCCGTTTCTGGCTTTGGCGATTTCATCCAGATAATGATGGGCGTTGGCCAACACTGCGGTCAGGGGAATCTTATATTGAGCAAAAATGATCGAGGCGGACATGGTGAAAGGTTCTTCAACCTTCTCACGAAAAGCTTCGGTATATTTTTCACGCAGATATTTGGCGGCCCGAACTGCACTATCTACCGGCACCAGCGCCAGCACATCATCGCCACCGGCATAGATCAACACCCCGTTGGAGGGGTTGGAGGGGTTGCCGCAATTTGGATCGAAATACTCTTTGACCGAACTGGTAAATATCGCCAGGCTTTCAGAAATCAGTTCGGCATCGAATTTCATACGCGCGCCCACTTCGTCGCCGTCCATAGCCAAAACCGCGTAAAATTCACTGGCGTAGATGGCGGTTGAACCACCAACTTTTTTAGCCACATCGGCCAGCCCAGACGACAATTGCTTGCGAGTTTCCGCTGCCCCCTTGCTCGTCTTGAACTCCTTTTCATCCCAGGCTGCAATGCCATCTTGATGCAACAAGTGTCCATCAAGCTTAAAAAAATCCTCTTTCGGAAAATTGAACAACTCGGTTTCCGTTTCCCCCATGAAGCTGGATTTAAGGCTAGATTTGACAATGCTGGAATAGGTGCCTCTCTCCGTTTCCGGAGAATTTGGTTTCACCGCTTTCAGCCAGGGCACGGCACAGATATAACTGGTGGAGGGCCAGTTGATAATGTTGACCTTCTCTTTGCCTTTTGTCGTGCCCGGCACCCAGCCAATCACGGATTTAATCTTTTCGTCACCCAAAACCGGAAATAGCCGTTTTATCAATGCGATGGCGCAAAGACGTTCATCGTCCTTCAGGTCGAGATCGCGAATACCTTTTGAATTGCGCAAGTTATCCCAGAATTCAGTTTGTTTTCTCTTGGCTTCTCCAAAGCGGTGATAGCCGGAAATCTCCTGATATTGACCCATCAACCGGCAATGATCACCGCCTTCATCGGCGTCTGTTCCACCATAGTGGCTGCGCCAGTTTTTGCGCTTGTCGAGCCATGTTCCGTCGCTATTGTCGGCGGGTGCTTGGCCAGATACCCAGTTTATTTCCCAAAAATTTTTGACCTGCCGGTTCCAGATTTCTTCTGTGTCAGGTGCTGAATTGCTTTCGATGAAGGTTTTGAAAACTTCATCGGCAAGGTTTATCCATGCATCCGTGACGGCCTGTTTGCAGATTTCACCGGCATCGCCAGAGACCTTTGAAATATCGGCCTTAAACCGGTTGGGTAGCGAGCCGATATAAGGGCCGGTATCTGGAATTTCACCAGCCCGAGCAGCGACAATGGCCTCAAACAGCGCGTCACCTTTAGTTTGGGGAAACTTAATCTCCCCACCTTTGTCCTTCAACGCCACCATCGCCTGACCCGACAGCCAGGACAATAAAAACGACCCGGCCCACAGATCCCGCACCCGCCGGGCCTCGGCAATAAACCCCTGTACCGGGCCGAGAGTGAAGTGGAGGACGTTCATCACAAAATCTTTTTGGACGGGAAATAGGGGGTTGATGCAGGTTTACCGGTGCCAGAATCAACGTGCATTATTCCCGTTAAATAATCCTCGATGATTGACGCGTTGAAGATATAATTCTTGCTTGCTTTATGTTGGTCGTCCTGCTTGTCTTTCCAAACAGCCGCCTCATTTTTTGGTAGAAATCTGGTCGGTAGAAACAACGCGACAGGGTAATAGCAATTGCCGATTGGATGGACGTGAAACAGAAGTGGACTTGCTCTTCTGTCAAATTCACCAGCAGCAATCACCCCATATTTTTTGTGATAATTGTGCGGCAAGCCAAATGCTGCACGCATTGGAATGGAATTTTCTGATTCTTTGCTATTCGGATCGGTATCTTTAGTTCTGTGAAACCAATCACGGTCGTCAATAAAACTTGCCTCAACGCGCTGATCACCAATTTTTTGATCACGACCATGACCACGTGCGCGATAGCGTAAAAAGCCACGGCCAATTGTGTCCAGGGCTGACAAAGCATTCGAACCGACGGAACCAGTCCAGGTATAGATTTGTGAATTCGCCGCAAAAGCAGTTACTTTGAAATCTTCGCCAGAATTCGTCGACAATGCGCCAACAGTCGATTTGATTTTGTCTTTGTACAGCTTGGGTGTGGTCGGCGCATTCCAGTCGCACAATCCCTCAACGCCGTTCGAACTTAGCGCGATGAGCGCCACTGATCCCCAACCACGGCGAACCCGTGCGCCCAATCACCCAACAGGCCAAACAGTTTCAGTGATGGGATAATCTCATCTTGAATGGTGAGGTGGTCCCGGATTGTTGGACAGGTTAGCAGCTTTGTTAAGGTGTATTTTGTTGTCTGATCATGCTGCCAGTTTCTCGTCTTGTTTCTCTTTTTTCAACCCGTAGATTTCGTCGGGCGTTGCACCGTTGAATGTCGAGTGTGGACGTTCTTCGTTGTAGAAGGCAAGCCAATTTTTAATATGGCGTTTGGCCACAAAGCCATCGGTCATTTCGTGCAGGTAAACGCATTCGTATTTCAATGACCTCCACAGCCTTTCAATGAAGATGTTGTCCAGAAAGCGGCCACGTCCATCCATGGAGATTTTGATCTTTGCATCCAGCAACACGCCGGTAAAGGCGGAACTTGTAAACTGACTGCCCTGATCCGTGTTGAATATCTCCGGTTTGCCGTATCGGGAAATGGCTTCTTCCAGAGCCTCTACACAGAAACTGGCATCCATCGTATTTGACAACCGCCAGCTCAGCACTTTTCTCGTTGCCCAGTCCATGATTGCCACCAGGTACAGAAACCCCCGCCTCATCGGAATATATGTGATGTCGCTGCACCAGACCTGATTGGGCCTGTCAATCACCATACGCCGCAGCAGATATGGATAAATCCGATGCTCCGGGTGCGGTTTGGACGTGTTGGGAGCCTGATAGATCGCACACAACCCCATCAACCGCATCAATCTGCGAACACGGTGACGGCCAATCTTCACGCCGCTCCGGCGCAAGTGATGCCGTATCTGGCGACTGCCAAAGAAGGGGTATTTCATGAAAAGCTCATCGATCTGCCGCATCAGCGCCAATGTCTCTGCGCTTTCTCCCTTTGGCTTGTGATAGAACGATGAGCGGCTGACCTGGACAAGCTGGCATTGACGGCTCAAGCTGAGTTCAGGGTGATCGCGGGCAACCATCGCCTTGCGTTCCGCCCTGCTCATTGCTTGAGCCCTTTTGCCAAAAAATCCCGTTCCACTGTCAACTGACCGATCTTGGCGTGAAGATCATGAACTTGTGCATCATGCTCGGCACCATCTTTTCCAGAGCCCTTGGAAAATACCAAGACCATCGATTGCCT
Organism: Rhizobiaceae bacterium; assembly: GCA_965248715.1. Taxonomy (GTDB): domain Bacteria; phylum Pseudomonadota; class Alphaproteobacteria; order Rhizobiales; family Rhizobiaceae; genus CBDFKB01. Next base: position 769,113 of record CBDFKB010000008.1, on the reverse strand, counting down.
GGCGCTTCCACGCCGAGACCTGGTTGGGATGCACCTTGTGCTTCGATGCGATCTCCTGCACCGTCCTGTCACCCCGCAACGCTTCCAGCGCTACTCGGGCCTTAAATTCGTCTGTAAACCGGCGTCGTTTCGCCATGTCGTATTCCTCCATCGTCGAAGAAATACACCTTAACAGGCTGTCCGATTTTCTAGGACCAGCTCATGGCTTTTTCATTTTCATCCCGAAACATAATTTGCACAGTAAAATAATTGCCCGCCATAAGGCATGATCGTGTCAATTCACCCGCATAATGTTTAATATTATCCGGGCACCAATTTCCCTCGTTTTCTCCCTTAGTATTTTTTCGTCGGGTAAAACTTTCAAGGATTCCGTATCCCAGATAGCGAGCACCTACACCAATAGTTCCCGCTACCTCCTGATTATTCCAACTGAGCGGTTGGGCTTCCAACAATTGGCCGCTATTGCCGAGAATTTTTCCCTTGTCCGCTTTTTGTATTTTGGGCTCATCCTGCTCAACGGTAAGCGAAAACGCTCCCTGTTCAGTCTCGCCGCCGAAAAGCGCAATTTCGCGCTTGCGCATATTATGCAGCGCTTTATCCTGATCCTTACCAGCTTCTTTAACAAAGTCAGCGTAATTAAGCGCTCGCCACCAAAATGCCAGCGCGCCCTTGACGCTTGTTTCTCTGATCCTCCCAGCCTCATGTTCAGCGCCTCCCAAAAACATGGGAGTAACGATCTCAAATTCGGCCTTTATGTATTTTGGTCGAAATACTTCCATCAGCGGTTCGCTCAACTAAATTATCAACGATTGCGTGATAATTGTAATTTATAGCCTTATCCTTTTTCTCCCGGTGGCACACTATGTAGTGACTGAAGTGGTCCTACAATTCCAGACAGTGAGTTAAGGTGTATCCAACAACAATGAATGGATACTCACATGACAACGACCAGCAAGAAACACCCACAACATCCGATCTATCCGTATTTGCTCCGGAAGTTACCAATCACTCGTGCGAACCAAGTCTGGTGCAGCAGCATTACCTACATCCCTGTGCGACGAGGCTTTCTCCATCTCGTGGCAATCATGGACTGGGCGACACGTAAGGTGCTGACATGGCGGTTATCAAACACCCTGGATGCCAGCTTTTGCATTGAGGCTTTGAATGAGGCCATCACCAAATACCGAACGAAGCATACTTCGGGGAGCCACAGACACGAAACGCCGCATGAACACCAAACAGATACACCTTAGCAAAACCGCAAAACTGTCCGAATAAACAGGACCACTTCAGGGGTGGCCAGTGGGGTGGACCGAGCCAATGCGGCCGGTAATGGGGTGGTCAGCCTGGTTGCAGCTTATGCGTGGCGAACTCTCAAGGCTGCCCATATTGGCCAGTAAAGCAACTTCAAATGGTGTTTGAAGGGCCTTCAACCCGCGTGCGCAGGGGTAAATTCAAAAATTGATTGCTGCAAAACCCGGTGGCAAAAATTGCAAAACCCGGTGGCACGCTACACCGGGTGGCACGCTACAGCACGCTACAGCTACAAAGGGGAAAAGTGGAATGGTGGGTCTGGAGGGACTCGAACCCCCAACCAAGCGGTTATGAGCCGCTGGCTCTAACCAATTGAGCTACAGACCCGGTGGCGGCAAGCGATAGACCATTCCATTTGCTTCAACAAGACCGCCATCGCCGCCAAATATCCGGGCCCCGGCAGCCTTAGCAATTTGCGCGGGGGTGGTCGTCGCGCCTGTGGGTGCTAATTCACCAATCGCATGGCGCAACCCTGGCAAAAGGTCTTCGGCGATCATACCCGCACCGGCGTGACAAGCGGCGCGTGAGTGCAGCCAAACCCCGCAACACGCTGCCTCGAAGGCCGGCATGCCTTGGGCCAACAACCCGGCAATGATACCGGCCAACACATCGCCCGTGCCGGCAGTGGCAAGGGTTGGCGGCGCCCTATCATTGATCGCGGCTTGCCCGTTAGGCGCGGCGATCACCGTGTCTGGGCCCTTAAACACCATCACCGCACCGCTGCACACCGCAGCTTGTTGCGCGGCAGCCAATTTGCCAATCTTAGCTGGGTCGAAATTGCTAAACAGCCGCGCAAATTCGCCGGCGTGTGGGGTTAAAACCACCTGGCCGTCACCCGCCGCAATTGCCTTGAACAATTGTTCCGGATCATCGGCAAAACTGGTCAGGCAATCGGCGTCAAGCACTACCGCCAGACCAGCGGCCAAAACCGTCTCAGTCATCGTCTTTGCCGCATTGCCCACACCAAGACCGGGGCCAAGCACTACAGTGTTAAAACGGCTCTCGTCCAATATTGCGGCCAACCCATCCCCATCCTCGATCTGGCGCAACATGATCGCGGTCAGATGGGCAGCATTTTCAGGGATTGCATCAGCCGGGCTGGCCACGGTCACCAATCCGCTACCGGAGCGCAGCGCGGCTCCGGCGGCAAGTCGTGCGGCGCCGGTTTTCGCTTTGCCGCCTGAAACCACAACCGTGTGGCCGCGATGATATTTGTGGCCATGCGGCGCGGCGCGCGGAAGTTTCTCGCACCATAATTGCGGCTGGTTGACAAACGCGATCGGGCGCACCGTCTTGAGGACATCTTTGTCAATGCCGATATCGGCGAGACCTACCTGGCCGCACAATCGCCGGCCCGGCATCAACACATGCGCCGGCTTGAGGCGGAAAAACGTGACGGTTTCGGTTGCCTGAATGACCGGCCCGCCAATAAGGCCGGTATCTGCGTCAAGGCCGCTCGGCAGATCGACGCTCAGCACCGGCGCACTGCACTGATTGGCCGCGATAACCAGCGCTGCCGACTGCTGGTCAAGCGCTCGGGTCAGCCCGGCGCCAAACAGGGCGTCAATCACCAGATCACAAGACCCAAAATCCGCATCGCCGGCCGGCACCACCGGTCCATCCCAAAGATCAAGCGCGTATCGCGCATCGCCAGATATTCGAGCTGCATCGCCAAACAACGCCACGGTCACCTGGTGCCCACGCGCTACCAGCAATCGTGCAGCGATAAATCCGTCGCCGCCATTATTGCCGGTACCGGCAAGCACCGTGATCAAGGCGCGCGGTTTGACCAACCCCAACGCCGCGCCGGCAACCGCCGCGCCGGCATTTTCCATCAATATCGTGCCCGGCGTGCCGCCGGCAATCGCTTGGCGGTCGGCCCATGCCATTTGCGATGCGGTCAAAAGTTCGTGCATGGGCAATACTTAAAGCGCGCGGCAGGCAAAGGAAACCGCCGGGGGTCGGCGCTCTAGCGCTTGTCACCAAGCGTTGGAATAGCTTTGCCGCGTTGTCTCTTTGTTTATGCGTGTCATTTTACCCAAAACCGGTACCCACTTTTGGGTGACACGGCCTAGAATTTACCGCTGCGGTGCGGAAATCGTCTGCCGGCTCGGCAATGTCGGCTACCGGGTAATTTGGTGGCCGATGATCAGTGTCGCAAGCTTGGAATATTCATCGCACTTCTTGCCGTCGCAAATGCGCTCTATTTGGCTTAATTGACCACGGGCCGCTTCCAAATCACCAATTTGCAGATAGGCTTCACCGAGATATTCGCGCACCAGCGAATAGTCCGGGTCGATGGCGACTGCGGTCCGATAATATTCAAATGCCTCGTCAATGCGGCCGGATTTACGATGCGCATAACCCAGCATATTGAGCACGCGAACATCATTGGCGTCAGGCGCGCGGTGTAAGACGCGAATGGCGTTGTCGTGATAGCCATTGTAAGCCAGCGCCCGACCATATTCGAAGAGCGAATCCTGGTCGGTCAGCGAACTTTCCTTGTCCGTATCCGGGCAACCCTCATCTTCTTTGGTGGTAGTATTATTTTGGTCGTCACAATCGACCGGCTTCGTGCCGCCGCTGTTTGAGCCGCCGCCAGCCGCATAGGACGGCCCAGACCACGCCGCAGTCGCAATTAAGCTTGCCGCTAATGTAAAAGCCAGTTTCTTCATGCTTATTCTCCGGCCAAATTATGGTTCCGCCCATGCAGTCACGATAATCAACAGGTTATATACGCTGTCGCGACCGCAGGTTCACATACGTTAGATCAACACTTCGTGTTCACCGACAAAAGCCGGCGAGCCGCATACTATCGACCGGATACAGCCAATACCTGGACCAAGGCCCAGGTTGGTTAATCTCATACAATTTAGAGCAAATTTCGACGATACGGGATCACTTGATGGATGACATTGTTAGGTCCAAACGCCAGTTCCTCGGCCTAGAGCGTATTCCCGAAAAGTGTGTAGCGGTTTTCGGATAAGAATACGCGACAAAACAAACAGATAGCGCAACGAAGCAAATCCTACGCTTGGTGACAAGCGCTAGTGGTTCGATTCCAACATTTGCGTCCCGTTGCAACACTTAGATTTGCAAATCTTGGAATCAAAAGAACCACTAGCAAGATATTGAATCTAGTGGAATTTTGACATTTGACATTTGACATTTGACATTTGACATTTGACAAACGACGAAGCTGCAAATGGGCACCAAACGTCAAATTCATTCCACTAGGCCCTAATGCAAGTGACCGTGGCCGCCAAAATAAAAGCGGCCAATATGGCGCGAGCGATGATAGCGATGATGCCCGCGTCTATTGTAGCGATAGTGGTGACGGCTATGGTGGCGTTTGCGCACATTATGGTGGCGACTATGGCCGCGATGGCGCTTGTTATTTTTGTACACATAATATGCCAGCGCCGCAGCGCCAATGCCGATCGCGATATGCCTGCCATGTCTGGCTTCTGCGGTTTGCGCGGATGCAAACGAAATCGCGACCGCACCTGCCAGTGCTAATGCGAGTGCTTTGAAAGAATTTCTGCTGATTATTGACATGTAAGCCTCCCTTTGACCGATCTGATCACTGAAAAGTCCCGTGGCCCAGCCTAGGGACAGTTTAAGGCAGGGTTGTGGCCAACTCAACCGTTGCCTATCAATCCAGACTTTGTTGTGTATCAAAATACACATTTGTCAGACCTTTGCTTCGAGCTTCATTTTCCGGAGGTTTTGGCGCGCCAAGACCGCAACGTTATCACCGATAGGATGGGGAGTTGATGGAGCCAAAATGTCTGGGTATCACCGTACTTCAATCTTCAAGAAAAGCCCCCAATGAACAACCTGTTGAGAGCGCACAATTAGCTTCCCTTGGTATAATTATTCTTTGCGGGGCAGATCACGGGTAATCCAATGAAACACCCCGGCCGGCATCATCGATAGTAACCGGACCGCGAACGCCAACGGCCATGGAAATGCGATCCGCGCCTTGTTTCGGGCAATGCCGCGCACAAAGATCTGTGCCGCCTTGTCGGCAGTCATGATGAACGGCATCGGATAAGGATTACCATGGGACATGCGCGAGTGGACGTAGCCCGGGCAAACCACGCTTACCCCGATGCCCTGTTTGTAAAATCTCGCACGCAACCCCTCGCCCAAGGTGCGCGCGACCGACTTACTGGCCGAATAGGCCGGCGCGCTTTGAAAACCATTGAACGAAAGCAGCGAGGCAACGATGGCAATCTGGCCGGAACCGCGCGGCACCATGGCCTCGATCGCCGGAAATACCGTATTGAGCAGACCGTTGACGTTGACCTCAAAAATTTCCCGCGACTGGTCTTCGAACCCGCTCGCTTCGCCACCGCCACCAGCAATCGCCGCATTGGCGATCACCAGGTCGAGCGGCGCGATTTGATCGGCCTCGGTAAAGAAATTGGCCATCGCCGCAGTGTCGCGAATGTCGATTACCTGATCTTTGGCAATTGCCCCCTTGTCGCGACACAATCGCGCCACTTCATCGAGGCGATCACGGTCGCGGCCAATCAGGAACAGGTGCTGGCCGGGCGCCGAATAGGCAAGCGCCAAGGCGGCACCAATGCCGCTCGACGCACCGGTAATCAAAACAGAATAAAATTCGCGGTTTGCCATAATCAATGGGACCAAAAATCGGCGTTGTAGATGTGGACCAGGAGTTTTACCGTAAGGCGCTTCGTCACCAAATGGAATCAATTCTGTTTGGTTGTACAGAATTCTGATTTGGTGATGGCCTTGCAAATATTGCTGGCACAGCAGGTATATACCTGATGTTGGCGATCTCAGGTCAGGAGAAATGCAATGTTTCGAATATCATTGTGGATTATTGTTCTTGTCGGCTTGGCATTTAAAGCATCGGCCGAGCCCTACAAGCAGGTGCGCGACTGGTCGGTTTGGTGCGAATATAGTTTGACCTGCACGCTCAATGTCGATGTTAGCGCGGAAGCAATATATTCCCTTGGATTGCAACGCGGACCAAAAGCAAACGCACCGGTGGTGCTGCAACTCAACACGGCGCAACAGTTGAGCCCGAACTCTTTGGTGGTTCTCCAGATACCCGACCAAAACACCCGTATCGAGTTGCCGGCAGCAACTGCGCAATCTTCCCAATCGGGTTGGACCTTCCATGATGATGCGATCGCCAACCGCCTGATCGGGGCGATGAAAGCAGGCAAGATCATGCATTTGTCGGCGGTCACCGAAACCGGCCCGGTGGAGGCCGCGATCTCGCTCTCCGGGATTGCTGCCATTTTGCTGTTTACCGACGAGGTGCAGGGACGAATCGATCGGGTCGATGCAATGTATAAAGCCGGCAATCTGCCGGCGCGTGATGCGGCAACCAGGGTGCGCGAATTGATCAATTCCACCGAGGTCCCGAATTCGGTTTTGAAACTGTGGTCATCCGGCATCCATGAATGCGACGATGACGAAACCGATGTGCTCAACAGCTATCCCGGCTTTGTGGTGGAATTGGGCGATGGCTCCGCCCTGTACGCCCTGCCTTGTGGCCTGCCCGGCGCCTACAATCTGCCAAGCATCATATTTCGCCATCTGTCCGACGGCAATCTTGCCGATCGGGTGGATTTGCCGGTCATGACCGACGCTGGGCCGGGTACCATGTCGACAGCGTATAACGTATATTGGGACGACGCAAAGTCGGAATTGTCGGCATTTTTCAAGGGACGAGGGCTTGGCGATTGCGGCAGCATGGACACTTGGCGCTGGGTCGGAGAGGATTATGAACCCGGTTTCGTGCTGGTTGAATCCCGGTTCAAGCCGGATTGCGACGGTGATTATGACACGCAATGGCCACGCATCTGGCCTCCGGCAGACTAGAGCGCTTCCGGCTTACTGGGAAGCGTATCCGGCGTTTTTGATATAGTTCTGGCATTCCTGGGCTGTGATTGTATCGATCAGGTTACCCACCGGTTTCCATGTAGCGTCGACAGAGCGTTCGGCGGCCATTCGCATCCAGTGTTTGATTTTGGCGAAGGTCTGTTCGATTGGGTTCAGGTCATCGAAGCGCAGCGCCGCCCAGAAAGTCATGGTCGCCACCGGCCATGGGGAGCAAATGCCCTGAGCCGCTTGCCCTTTGGCCCCCAGCCACGCATGGGCGCCATGTTGGTTTTGATCCAGGTTTCGTCAATGAAGACAAGCCTTCTGGATCAAGGCGGCCCATGAAGCTCTTCCAGCGCCGTCGCTTGCGGGCTACATCGCTACGCCCCTGTTCAAGGCCGAACAGCGTTTTTTGAAGCTGAGCCCCTCGCGGCGCAGGAAACGCCAGACCGTGTCGTGGGACATTTGCACACCGCGCCCGGCCGCCATGTCCTTGAGCTTGTAGAGGGTCAGGTGCGGTGTCCGCTGGATGGCATCCAGGATAAAATCACGATGTGCTTGGAGGATGACAGGGCGATAGCCCCCATCTTTGCAGGAGCAACGCTACCGGTCTCGCGATAGCGCTGATGCCATTTGATCACCGATGATACGGCACGCCGAAACGCGCAGCCAGCGCCCGCGTCGGCTCTCCTGCAACGACAGCAGCAACAACACGTTCTCGAAGGTCATTGGAATATGGCTTGGTCATGCATGCCGGCCTCCTTTTCCAGCATGCAGCTCGAATCACAAATCAGACAATTTGGGAATCCCAAAACGATTCAGTAAAACCTGATCCGTTCTAGGTGCTGGGCTTATCCAGGAATTTCACTGCATCGCCCACGGTCAAAATAGTTTCTGCCGCATCGTCGGGGATCTCAACGCCGAACTCTTCTTCGAAAGCCATCACGAGTTCCACGGTATCCAGCGAGTCAGCGCCAAGGTCATCGATAAAACTCGCGTTCTCGGCAACCTTATCTTCCTCGACTCCCAAATGCTCGATAACAATTTTTTTAACTCGATCCGCAGTATCGCTCATGTCGCTGTCCTCGACTAGTGTTTGTGTACTCGCCACGACGATTAACCATCGTGGGTCTGTTTATCGAAGGTAGGCCAGTACCTGTCGTCCGGCGGTTCCATAGCCGCACGGCGCAAGGAATGCAATTGCCGTGTGCGCTGGTGCAATCGATTTTCCTTACGCACGGTCGCCGGTAAGACCAATTGCTGGCTACAATATGCTGGCCGGCTCCTGCAACATGGTTTCCGGCAGCAGAAAACGTTGCGCCTAGATCATCGCCATACCGCCGTTTACATGCAAAGTCTGGCCGGTGATATAGCCCGCCTGGTTTGAAGCAAGAAACGCAACCGCCGAGGCGATTTCATCACCCGAACCAAGTCGCCGGGCCGGAATCGACCCCATTATCGCTTCACGCTGTTTGTCGTTAAGCGCATCGGTCATCGGTGTCTTGATGAAACCGGGTGCAATGCAATTGACCGTCACCCCACGACTGGCGATTTCCTGGGCCAGGGATTTGGACATGCCTATCATTCCCGCTTTAGCGGCGCAATAATTGGCCTGGCCCGGATTGCCGGTAACGCCTACTACCGAAGTAATGTTGATAATCCGCCCACTTCTACGCCGCATCATCGGATAGGCCGCATCACGGCAAAGCTGAAAGGCCGCAGTCAAATTGACTTGCAGCACCCGGTCCCAATCGTCGTTGGACATCCGCACGAAAAGGCCGTCTTTGGTAATACCGGCATTGTTGATCAAGATATCGAGGCCGTCGAGCGCCTCTTCAACCTTGGCAATCAGACCATCGATTTCCGCCCGCTGGCTGAGATCGGCTGAAAAAACATGGACCCGTTCCCCCAGATCCACGGCCAATTGTTCCAACTTTTCCACCCGGGTGCCGTGGATGGCTACCGTTACGCCTTGGCCATGCAGGGTGCGGGCAATCGCTTCGCCAATGCCGCCGCTGGCTCCGGTAACAAATGCTTTTTTGCCGGCAATATCAAACATCAATGTTGTTCCAATTGGTTGCAAATACGGTTTGGGTTTGACGCCCGTGGTTCAGTTATTGCCACATAGCGCGGGCTTTTTGCGCCTCAGCGAGGCTACCAACCACCGCACAATTGATCTCGCGTGCGATCCGCCGCACCAAACCGCTCAATATCTTGCCGGCGCCGGCTTCAATGGCGCTAGTTACCCCATTGTCAGCCATCCAAATCACGGTTTCGCGCCAGCGCACCTGTCCGCTCACCTGCTCGACCAGGCAGGCTCTTATGGTATCTGGATCGCTGATCGGCGCAGCCGCCACATTCATAATCACTGGCACCGAGGGTGCAATAATTTCAACCTTGCCGAGCGCCTCGCGCATTACCTCGGCTGCCGGCGCCATCAAGGCACTATGAAACGGGGCCGAAACCGGCAATGGCAACGCCCGCTTGGCGCCGCGCTCGCGGGCCAGCTGCGACGCGGCTTGCACGTGGCTGGCGCTGCCGGAAATAACAAGCTGGCCACCGCCATTATCGTTGGCGATCTGACAACAGGCATCGGTGGACGGTTGTGGCACCGCGTCACGACAAATTTGCTCAACCGCGTCTGCCTCAAGACCGATGATCGCTGCCATTGCCCCCTTGCCCGGCGGAACCGCGTTCTGCATCGCCCGACCCCGGATCCGCAACAAGCGGGCGGTATCGCTCAATGACAAACTTCCAGCCGCACATAGCGCTGAATATTCGCCCAGCGAGTGCCCGGCCACGCAAAACCCGTGGTCGGCCAGCACAAAACCCTCGCTTGCAAGCCCCTTGATGGCGGCGATCGATACCGCCATCAGGGCCGGTTGCGCATTTGCGGTTAAGGTCAGTTGATCGGCCGGGCCGTTCCAGATCAGTTCGGAAAGCTTTTCGCCAAGCGCATCATCCACCGCGTCAAACACTTCGCGGGCGGCTGGAAGCTCGGCCGCCAGTTCTTGGCCCATTCCAACCGCTTGGCTTCCTTGGCCTGGAAACAATACCGCAAGCGTCATATCTTCTCCATTATCGTGACTGGCCACAGCTATGCCACGTCAGGTTCTTCGAAACACCACCACACTATTGCGTCCTGACCCACAGCCTGTTGGCGAGGCCCTCTAAATGGCAAAGGCGCTAGAATTCCCAAGCGTTGTACGTTCATGGCGGGCAAGTCAAGAGGCGTGCCGGCTGCCCAAACATGCATGTTGGTGGAGGTAATAATTTTTGAGCATTTGAATTTTGTTTACTTAATTATTACGCAATTATCGCCTTTTAGAAGAATATGAATCAAATTGTTACTTATAATTTTACGAATATTCGCAGATTTTATCAATTTTTGGGGTGGATTTTGTCTTCTAGGCACGAAAGATTCCGCCAGACACAGGACATGGAGGGGATCATGGCGGATGCTAACGCGATGAATTTATGTGCAAAGGACAATTTGATTGTACGATCGGCGGAGGCGGACGAGGTAAGGTATAATCGCGACCAGGCGCTGCTTGCCGGATTGCTGCAAGACCACCTGCCGGAATTGGAGTGTTCGTTGACCGCGCAACGCCTGCTCAGCCGCTTTGGAAGCCTTGGCCGGGTCTGTGCCCAGTCACGAGGCCGGTTAACCGTGGAGTGCGCGTTGCCTAAGCAGGCGGCAGGTGCAATTGCCAAAGCAAGGCGATTTTCGATGGCACTTTTGCGCTCCGATATTTCCGGAAAACCGGTGCTGAGCGATCAGGCGGCGCTAAAACGTTACAGCCGCAGCCTGGTCGGCGGCGATAGCCGCGAGCAATTTTGGGGGATATTTCTCGACAAGTCGCTACGGTTGATCGACGCGGAAATGATCCAGCGCGGGACCGTGGATCATGTTTGCGTCTATCCGCGCGAACTTCTGATACGGGCATTGGCGCACGCGGCTAGCGGCATTGTTCTGGTTCACAATCATCCAAGCGGCAATGCCGCGCCAAGCAAAGGTGACTTGGCGATGACGGCGCGCCTTTGTGCCGGCGCACGCCTATTTGGCGTAACCATCGTCGACCATATCGTGGTTGGCGCTGGCACCGCGACCAGCCTTCGCGCATCGCGGGATTGGACACGGGTTGCCAATTGCTCAATCGGCCAATGAGACCGGCATAATCCAATGAATGCAGCGGTTTTGATGTCGCCTGGGCAATGGAGCGCCTCATGTTCGAGTTCATGAGCTATCCCGACTATAAAAACTATTCCAACAACTCGTTTGGCGATGGTTTGCTGCTGCGTAGTTTGCGCGAAATTCGTGATGCCCACGGCATCGAATACATAACCTACGCGGAACGCGACCGTCGTTCGGCAGACGTACCTTACCGTTTTGTTTTGACCTATCGTGCGGATTGGCTACTGCGTTATCTGACCAAATCGTATTTCTCGATCGATCCGGTGGTCAATTTGTGCTTCGACCAAGTTTCGGTAATCGACTGGAATGAAGTCGGTGAGATGGATCGCGATGTCGGGGCATATTTGGACGATGCCCGTTCGCACGGTGTGGGCAACCAGGGCATCACCATTCCCACTACCCGTGACATCAACCTTTTGACCAATGTGTCGTTCACCTTCAACGCAACGCCCGATCTTTGGCAAGCGATGAAAGCACAAAGATTGCCGGAATGGCGGGCGTCCGCCAAGCTGCTGCAAAAGAAAATCGATCAGTTGGTTCACGGCACCCAACCGCGCATCAACAATGATCTAACCCGGCGAGAGGTCTCGTGCCTGAATTGGGCAGCGCTCGGCAAGACCGACCAGGAAATCGCCCGCATTCTCGAGACCGGAGTATTTACGGTCCATGGTCACATCCGCAGCGCGCGCCGTAAGCTTGGTTGTGCAAACAAAACCGCTGCGGTTGCCCGCGCGATCGTCCTTGGAATTCTCAAATTGGACGACGTGGTGGGAGACGCTGCTAAGATCACACGATAGGGTCAGGCCCCATTAATATGGCTGCAATGGTAAGTCCTATTTGTACGGATATTAGGAGCAAACCTGCAGGTAACCTGCCTGGTTTTCAAAGGCTTGCGACGACATAGTCCGTGCAAATAGGACCTATCCGTAGGACGTTCGATATGACAGCGAACTCCTGCGTCAAACCTCTCAACCGGGGCAAAGACCCGCTTTTCGAGCTTTTCCTAAGAATTCTTGTCATATCGAACGCCATTGTAACCAGATTAATGGGGCCTGACCCTAGGTAGGTTTACTATTCCGAACCGCCAACACCGGCGGCCCAATTGCAACTTGCAATCCAGCGCGATCAGCGTATAAAAGAATTCTTGTCATATCGAACGCCATTGTAACCAGATTAATGGGGCCTGACCCTAGGTAGGTTTACTATTCCGAACCGCCAACACCGGCGGCCCAATTGCAACTTGCAATCCAGCGCGATCAGCGTATAAAGCGCCGGCTTTAATGAACTGGCCCGTCGGCTGGGGGCTGAACGGAAGGATGTGCGAATTTTCGCACTCAGGCAAATCAATCGTTTGTCGGCTTCCCGTGTCTCCGCTCTCGAACGCGATCCGAAACGCCTTTCCCGCCGCATTTGCGGCCATATGGAAGCGAATTGGAGGCTCTGCGTCGGCGGATTGGTGAGAATAAGGAAAGGTGAACATGCCACTATACGAACATGTGCTAATGGCACGACAGGATATTTCGGCCCAACAGGCCGAGGCGCTTTGCGGGCAATTCAAGGGTGTATTGGAAGAAAATGGCGGCAGCGTCTCCAAGATCGAGCCCTGGGGTCTGCGTAGCTTGTCCTACAAGATCCGCAAAAACCGCAAAGCCCATTACACACTGATGAACCTGGACGCACCAGCTGCAGCGGTTAGCGAGATGGAGCGGCAAATGTCGCTGCACGAAGACATTTTGCGGTTTTTAACGCTCAAGGTCGATGAGCACGAAGACGGCCCATCGGCGATGATGCAGAAACGCGACCGCGACGATCGCCGCGGTGGTCGCGACCGTGACCGTGGTGACGGCCGCCATGGTGGCGCGCCGCGCCCACAACCGGCTGCCAAGGCGAAAGAAGGCGAAAGCAATGGATAGTCCAAGAAGCTCCTCCGCTGGCCGCCGGCCATTTGGCCGACGCCGTAAATCATGCCCGTTTTCTTCTCCGAGCGCGCCAAAGATCGACTACAAGGACGTTAGGCTGTTACAGCGTTATGTTTCCGAACGAGGAAAGATCGTGCCGTCGCGCATCACCGCAGTCAGCCACAAGAAACAACGTGAACTGTCTCGTGCGATCAAGCGTGCAAGGTTTTTGGGCCTGTTGCCCTACGTGATCGGCTAGAGTTCTGTTGGTGACAAAACCCTGTCCCTAACCAGGTCCGGGGTCAGTAGCGGTTTTGGGATTTAAATGGGCACCGAAACAACCCGCAAAAGCGCGGCCGTGTTTCACAGAAATTGTGCCGTGCTCTGGAGCTCTAGTGGTTCGATTCTAACATTTGCGTCCCGTTGCAACACTTAGGTTTGCAAATCTTGGAATAAAAAGAACCACTAGCAAGATATTGAATCTAGTGGAATTTGACATTTGACATTTGACAAACGACGAAGCTGCAAATGGGCATCAAATGTTAAATTCATTCCACTAGGAATAGCAGAACAATCGGCCGGCGGTGGCAAACTGCCGGCAAGTTGGGCCGCCAAAGCGCCCTAACTGTCAGGTGACAGGACAGCGTATGTTAAAAAGCCAGGATATATTGACCGCCATAGTCGCCGGCATCGCAGCATGCCTGGTGACCATGGCGGTTGCACGCGGCGGCCTGGCGGCACAGCCTCTGCTGATCATTGCCCCGGTACCGATTTACATCGTCGCACTGGCCTGGGGCACCTTTCCGGGATTTATCGCGGCCGCAGTTTGCACCTTGGCGATTGCCTTATTCAACACGCCAATGTCCGGCATGCTGGCCGGAGTCATGATGGCTTTCCCAGCGGCGTGGATCGGCCACCTGGCCGGACTTTCCAGAACAATCGACGAGCGCTCCGGCGAGCTTGAATGGTACCCGGTAGGCGCAATCTTTAACCGGCTAACCCTTGCGGTTGCCGCCGGTTGCGTCATCGCCGCTTTCACCGGCCTGTTCGATCCTGGTCCGATCGAGGACGCCTATCGGCAGATTTTCACCGAAATGCGTGACGCAGGCGGAGGAACCGGTGCCCAATCCGACGAAGAAATTGCCAATCTCGCCCGCATGATCGGCGCGCTGGTGCCGTTCCTGTTTCCAATCATCTGGCTGCTGGCGCAATCGCTAGCGCTGATGATCGCCTGGTTAGTGGTGGGCTTTTCTGGCCATTTAAAGCGTCCCAGGGACGATCTGGCGCTGGAGCTGACTTTGCCGTCGAGCACCTTGCCAATCTTCGCGGTGGCATTAGCGGTGGCACTATTTGTCGACGGCATTGGCGGCCAGGTCGGAAAAACCATCACTGGGGCGTTGTTTGTGGCTTACACCATGAGCGGATTTGCCGCGCTGCACCTGGCGACCCGCGGCCGCGCGACGCGCGGCTTGATCCTATTCGCGAGCTATTTCATCTGCCTGATGTTCACCTTGCCGCTGATCGCGTTCGCGATCGCCGGCATCGCTCGTTCATACACAACGCGCGGCACACGAAAACCTACCATCAACAATGAATGACACCTGTTATGCCGACGGAAAGGAAATCAAATGGAAGTAATATTGCTGGAACGCATCGCCAGGCTTGGCCAGATGGGCGACGTGGTGAAAGTCAAGACCGGCTATGCCCGCAACTATTTGCTGCCTCAGGGCAAGGCGTTGAGGGCCAATGAGGCCAACATGGCCCGCTTTGAGGTCAACAAAGCGCACCTCGAAGCCCGCAATCTGGAGCGCAAACATGAAGCCGAAGCGGTGCACGAAAAGCTCGAGGGTAACACCTATATGGTAATTCGTTCGGCCGGCGAAACCGGCCAGCTCTACGGCTCGGTTTCGGCCCGCGACATCGCCATTGTGCTTGAGGAGAACGGCTTTAGCGTCGCCCGCAACCAGATCAATTTGCTGCGGCCGATCAAAGTCATCGGCATGCATGGGGTAAAGGTTGTGCTTCATCCGGAAGTCGAATCTTCAATTGCTGTCAACGTTGCCCGCTCCGCCGACGAAGCAGCGCGGCAAGCGGCAGGTGAGGATCTTACCGGTCGGGTATCGTTTGATCGCGACGAGGCGGACGACGAAGATACACTTGACCTGGAAGAAGTGTTCGAAAATCCTGAGGAAGCGGAAGCCGAACTGTCCGACGCCGAAACTGCCGACGAAAATGGTGATGGCGAACAAGAAGATAGCAAGGAAGCCGCACATCCGGAGAAATAAGGAAATGGACAGCTACAGCGCCCGGCCGCATTTGCCGTGATTGGGCGTTGTAACCATTTCTCGGCGAATTCGCGATATTTGATCCTTTGCCTTTCCTTTGACATTTTTTCAAAGACACGACATTCTTATGCTTGGTTGAACAGAATTGGCTTCCGAATTGTAACAGGCGCGCTGTTTGTCCATTCACGGAAATCGCCATTATACTGCGCGTCGGCAGCAAGCCGCAATCCTGCTTGACCTTGAGCGCCCTCGATATTGAGTGGCACAATATGGGACCCGTGCGCATATGACCGCGCACCGCATAAGTTTGGAGGACAAGCCATGAATAGGCTTTTGTCCATGATCCTTTCCCGGCTGGTTCGCGATGGCACACTTTGTGTCACCGACAGCGCAGGAAAGGCACATATTTTCGGCGCCGAGGGCGATCCCGATATCCATATGCGCTTTACCGATGCCGCCGCCGAGCGCGCGATCGCCTTCAACCCAATGCTGGCTTTTGCCGAATCCTACATGGATGGCAAGCTGGTGATGGAAAAAGGTTCGCTCTATGAAGCACTGGATTTCATCTTCCAGCAGAACACCGAAGCGCTAAATGACGGCTGGATTGCCCGCCTAATAGATGCCCGCCGTTATACACTGCGTCGGCTTCACCAACTAAATACAATGCGTAGGTCGCGGCGCAACGTGGCCCATCATTACGATCTTTCGAATGGGTTGTACGAATTGTTCCTGGACGAGGACCGGCAGTATTCCTGCGCCTATTTCGAGACCGCCGACGCCACCCTGGACGAAGCGCAATTGGCCAAAAAGCGTCACCTCATATCCAAACTCGATATCCAGCCGGGACATCGGGTGCTCGATATTGGCTGCGGCTGGGGAGGCATGGGGCTGTATATCGCACGCGAGTGCGGTGCCGAAGTGGTCGGGGTCACGCTTTCAAGCGAACAGCACAAAATCGCCAACGAGCGCGCCGAAAGCCAGGGGCTCGGGTCAAAGGCCAAATTCCTGCTGCGCGACTACCGCGCACTCGACGACAAGTACGACCGCATCATTTCGGTCGGCATGTTTGAACATGTCGGTGTTGGTTACTACCGCACATTCTTCGACAAATGCCGCGATTTGCTTACCGATGACGGGGTCATGCAACTACATTCAATCGGGCGTTTGCACGGGCCGGCGTTTACCAACCCGTTTGTTGCCAAATATATTTTCCCGGGGGGCTACATTCCGGCGATGTCGGAAGTGCTGCCGCAGGTCGAAAAGTCGGGGTTGATCGTCACCGATATCGAAATTTTGCGCTTGCACTACGCCATGACGCTGCGCCATTGGCGCGAGCGCTTCATGAACCGTTGGAACGAAGCAAGCACGATTTACGACGAGCGGTTTTGCCGCATGTGGGAGTTTTATCTGTCCGGTTCGGAAATTTCGTTCCGCTATCAAGGGTTGATGAATTTCCAAATTCAAATGTCGAAGTCGCTTGGGTCTTTGCCCCTGACCCGTGACTACATGGTTGAAGCAGAAGACAAATTGCGCAAACCACGGCGGCGGAAAACCAAGTCCCGCAAAAAGACCGACGCCTGACAATAACCCTGTACGATCAAATGGAACCGATTCTGTTTGGTCGCCTATGATTTTGGAGCCGCCTGTCAAGTGGTAGCTGCGTAATCGCGAAATTTTTTACATCAGCTTGTGGTAAGGTGTGTGTATCGCAGATAACTGCCGTCGCGATTGCGATTCCTAATTGTCCGGCGTGGAAATAGGGTATCACTTGTCCAGGCTTTCTGGTTCCGGGTATGGCCGCTCTTACCTGTAATGCGTATCATAAAAATTGGGAAACACGCATGGCCGAAGCCGCTAGGCGTCAACGCGAAGACACGAACCTTTATCGCTCCGCGCCGCATAATGTTGAGGCCGAGCAGGCGCTTCTCGGCGCGATTTTGATCAACAATGATGCCTATTATCGGGTGTCGGATTTTTTGTTGCCGGAGCACTTCTTCGAGCCGATCCACAAACAGGTATACGCCACCGCCGGTAAAATGATCCGCATGGCGAAGACCGCCAGCCCGGTGACGATCAAGACCTTTTTGCCGGCGGAAGAAAAAATCGGCGATCTGAGCGTAACGCAATATCTGGCGCGTCTAGCTGCTGAAGCGACCACCATCATCAATGCCGAAGATTATGGCCGCTCGATTTATGACCTGGCGATCCGCCGTTCGCTGATCACAATCGGCGAGGACATGGTCAATATCGCCTATGAGGCACCGTTTGAAATGCCTCCAAACGAGCAGATCGAAGATGCTGAACGGCGGCTGTTCGAATTGGCCGAGACCGGCGAGTATGATGGCGGTTTTCACGGGTTCGACGAGGCGCTCAACCTTGCGCTGGACATGGCAGCCGCCGCACACAAAAGAGATGGCGGGCTTTCCGGTATCGCTACTGGCATTCAGGCGCTGGATCATCGCATGGGCGGATTGCAACCCTCCGATTTGGTGATCGTTGCCGGCCGGCCGGGCATGGGCAAAACCTCGCTTGCCACCAATATCGCCTTCAACATCGCCGACAGCTATTCTCCCGATGTGCAACCCGACGGTTCCCACGCCGCGTTGGAAGGCGGGGTGGTCGGCTATTTTTCGTTGGAAATGTCGTCAGAACAATTGGCCACCCGCATCATCTCCGAACAGGCCGAGGTGCCTTCCAGCAAGATCCGTCGTGGCGAGATTTCCCAGACCGATTTCGACAAGCTGGTCGCTTGCGTGCAGACCTTTCACCGGGCACCGCTTTATATCGACCAGACCGGCGGTATTTCGATTGCACAACTGGCGGCACGGGCCAGGCGACTAAAGCGCCAGCGCGGCCTGGACGTGCTGGTCGTCGACTATATCCAGCTCATGCAGGGTTCCAAGCGAACCAACGAAAACCGGGTGCAAGAAGTCACCGAAATCACCACTGGCCTGAAATCACTGGCCAAAGAACTCAACATCCCGGTCATCGCCGTGTCGCAATTATCGCGCCAGGTTGAAAACCGCGAAGACAAGCGACCGCAACTCTCCGATTTGCGCGAATCCGGCTCGATCGAGCAGGACGCCGATATCGTGATGTTCGTATTCCGCGAGGAATATTATTTACGCAATGCGGAACCAAAAGAAGGTTCGCAAGAATGGTATGCTTGGGAAGAAAAGCTCAAATCAGCCATTGGCAAGGCCGAAGTAATCATCGCCAAACAACGCCATGGGCCGACCGGCAGCGCGCGGCTGGGCTTCCAGGCGGAGTTTACCCGCTTCTCCGATCTCGCCGACGATGAACACATACCAGAGCGCCATGAATAATTCGGCGCGTTCCAAGCCGTCGCAACAAGGCTGAACCGATCTTGACCCAGGAGCCGAACTATCGTGACCCACGGCTCGCCGGCGGCAGGTTGACAGTTGACCTTGGCGCGCTGGCCGCCAATTGGCGGCAATTGGATGCCGTGACCGGGCGGGCGCAAACCGCTGCGGTCGTCAAAGGCAATGGTTATGGCCTTGGCATTGAGCCGGTATGCCGCGCGCTGGCCGGTGCCGGCTGCACGATATTTTTTGTTGCCCTGGCATCCGAGGGGTTAAGGGTACGTGCAACCGCGCCGGAAGCGGAAATATTCGTGCTCAACGGGGTTAATCGCGACAATGTCGCGGTGGTTGCCGAAAGCGGCATGGTGCCGGTGCTTGGCAGCGTTGCCGAATTGGAAATCTGGGCGGATTACTGGCGCGCGCACGGGTCGCGACGGCCCTGTGCGGTGCATATCGATACCGGCATGAACCGCCTCGGTCTGACCTTAGGTCAAGCTCGTGACTATTTCTCCGACCGGAAACGGCGTCTGGCGCTGACGCCGATTTTGGTAATGAGCCATCTTGCCTGTGCTGACCTGCCGGATAACCCGATGAACGCCGCCCAGCGCGAACGGTTTTTGGCAGCGACGGCACTATTTGAGGGCGTCCAGGCCTCGCTCAGCAATTCGGCTGGACTGTTTCTTGGCACCGACTATCATTTCGATTTGGTCAGACCCGGCATTGCCATCTATGGCGGTCAAGCGGTTGAAAACATGCCCAATCAAATGTCGTCGGTTGCCAAACTGGAAGGGCGGATCGTGCAGATTAGAACGGTCAAGAAAGGCGAAACCGTCGGATATGGCGCCAGCTACAGCGCTGACCGCGTGACCAAAATCGCCATCATTTCGGTCGGCTATGCGGATGGCTATCCACGCTCTGCATCAAGTAGCGGTGTGCCATTGCGCGCGCTTGAAACTCCCGGCGGCTATGGCTCGATCGCCGGCCATAAGGTGCCGATTGCTGGCCGCGTATCCATGGATCTAACCGCTTTTGACGTTACCGACATTCCCGATCAGGTGCTGGAAAGCCAGCAATGGATCGAACTATTTGGCGCTAATGTCACGCTTGACGACACGGCGCGGGCGGCCGGCACTATCGGCTATGAAATGCTGACCGGGCTTGGCGAGCGCTATCAGCGGGTTTATCTGGATCCCGGCACCGGCGGGAAAGATTGATGGCCCGTTCCAAGTCCCAATATGTCTGCCAAAGCTGCGGCGGTGTGCATGGGCGCTGGGCCGGGCGTTGTGACGCCTGCGGTGCGTGGAACACATTGGTCGAAGAAGGCAAGCAGAGCGGGGTCGGCGGTGGGCCTATTTCAGCACGCTCACGGGGCAAACCGATTACTCTTTCGCCGCTGGCTGGCGAGACCGAAGAAGCACAACGGGTGGTAACCGGGATCAACGAACTGGACCGGGTTACCGGCGGCGGATTTGTGCGCGGTTCCGCCTTCCTGGTCGGCGGCGATCCGGGGATCGGCAAATCAACCCTGCTGATGCAGGCGGCAGCGGCAATTGCCGGGCAAAAGCGGCGGGTGATTTATATTTCCGGCGAAGAGGCAATCGCGCAAATTCGCCTAAGAGCGCAACGTTTAAACGTCGGTGACGCCGATGTCGAATTGGCCGCAGAAACCAATGTCGAGGACATTTTGGCGACCTTGCAACAGGGGCCAATCCCCGATCTGTTGGTGATCGATTCGATCCAAACCGTGTGGACCGACCGCGCCGAAGCCGCACCTGGCACAGTGACCCAGGTGCGCAGCGCCTCCCAGGCATTGATCCGCTACGCCAAAAAGACCGGCGCATGTCTGGTGCTGGTCGGCCATGTCACCAAGGATGGCCAGATCGCTGGCCCGCGGGTAGTCGAACACATGGTCGACGGCGTGCTGCAATTCGAGGGTGATGGCGGTCATCATTTCCGAATTTTACGGACCTTGAAAAACCGCTTCGGCCCGACCGATGAGATCGGTGTGTTTGATATGACCGGCACCGGCCTAAAGGAGGTGGCCAACCCGTCGGCGCTGTTTCTCTGCGAGCGCAACACCATGGCGCCGGGCGCGGCGGTATTCGCCGGCATTGAGGGTACCAGGCCGGTATTGGTGGAAATCCAAGCACTGGTCGCCGAATCAGCACTTGGCACACCGCGCCGCGCGGTGGTTGGCTGGGACAGCGCGCGGCTGGCCATGGTGTTGGCGGTTCTCGATGCGCGCTGCGGGGTGCGGCTTGGCAGCCACGATGTTTATTTGAGCGTCGCCGGTGGTTACCGGATTTCCGAACCGGCTGCCGATTTGGCGGTGGCAGCAGCGTTGGTCTCATCCCTGGCCGGCAAGGCTTTGCCGCCCGACCGGGCCTATTTCGGCGAAATCGCCCTTTCCGGCAGCATTCGGCCGGTGCCACACGGGCCGCTACGCATGAAGGAAGCGGCCAAATTGGGCTTTACCGAAGTTGTCGCGGCACCGGCAAAAGACGGCGAACAACCGGCGAAGGAGATTGCCCGAACCGGCTTCGGTGAACTGCGCGATCTGGTCGCTGCGATCGCTGGCGGTGAATGAACCTTTCACACAAAGACAATAATCTCTGGAAATTTGCACCATTCCGGTCTAGACCCGCATGTCTTAGCCCTACCGTGTCTCGATCTGCCACGAGCGCCTGGGAAAAATTATGCGATGGCGGAGCCAGAACCATGCCAATCACTCTTCTCGACGGTATTTTACTTGCGATTATGTGCGTGTCGGGTTTCCTCGCCATGGTGCGCGGATTTTCGCGCGAAGTTATGGCGATCGGTTCCTGGGTCGCTGCCGCGGTTGCTGCGTATTTTTTCTATCCCCATATATCAGGCTATGTTGCGCCCTACGTCGCTTCGATTTCCGACAACAAAACCGTGGCCGACATTGCCGCGGCCGGGTTGGTATTCCTGGCTGTGCTGATCATCGTATCCCTGGTCACCATGAAAATCGCCGACACTATCGTCGACAGCAGGGTTGGCGCGCTCGACCGCTCGCTTGGCTTCTTGTTTGGCGCAGTGCGCGGTGCCGCCCTCGTGATCATTGCGCTCTTGTTTTACAATTGGCTGGTGCCGGACGACCATCAACCGGATTGGGTCGCTAACGCCAAATCTAAGCCGCTACTGGACTCGATCGGCGAATCGGTGATCCAAATGATTCCCGACGATGCGGACAAACGCCTACTCGACAGCATCGACAAAAACGACGATGATCAGAAGGTCTAGTAGGTGTTCCAAAATTAGGGTTTGAACAAAATCTCAGCTTCGGAACACCCACTAATCGTCGCGGCGAAAGGCTTTGCCAAACCCTATGTTTGAAGCGACCGAACCGAGCCGCATCGAACGTCAGCAATTAGCAGACGAGGCCGATGACAAATTTCACGACGAGTGCGGTGTTTTTGGAATATTTGGCCACCGTGACGCGGCGACGCTAACGACCCTGGGCCTGCACGCGCTACAGCATCGGGGCCAGGAAGCGGCTGGTGTCGCCAGCTTCGACGGCCGACAATTCCATGTGGAGCGTCATATCGGTCTGATCGGCGATGTGTTCACCAAGCCTTCGGTCATGCAACGCCTGCCCGGCTGGCGGGCGATCGGCCACACCCGTTACTCGACCACCGGTGATGATGAATTTCGCAATGTTCAACCGTTCTTTGCCGAATTTTCCGGCGGTGGGTTTGCAGTCGCCCACAATGGCAACCTTAGCAACGCGCTGACATTGCGCGATCAATTGCAGCGCGACGGTTCGATCTTTCATTCGACTTCCGATACCGAAGTCATTTTACACTTACTGGCCCGGGGCAACCAACGCCATTTCGCGGACCGCCTAGTTGAGGCCCTGGTGCAGCTTGAAGGCGCGTATTCGATCGTTGGCATCTCGAACAAGAAACTGATCGGCTGCCGCGATCCGCTTGGTGTGCGCCCGCTGGTGCTGGGCGAACTGGATGATAGTTTCATTTTGACTTCAGAAACTTGTGCTCTGGACATCATCGGTGCCCGGTTTGTACGCGATGTCGAGCCCGGTGAATTGATTGTGGTCACCGACAAGGGTTGCCACAGCCAGTTTCCGTTCAAGAAAAAACGCCCACGCTTTTGCATATTCGAATATGTCTACTTCGCCCGCCCCGACAGCGTATTGGAAGGGCGCGATGTCTACGAGGTGCGCAAGCAGATCGGCTGCGAATTAGCCAAGGAACAGCCGACCGACGCCGATATCGTGGTACCGGTGCCCGATTCGGGAAACCCGGCTGCGGTCGGCTATGCTCAACAAGCCGGCATACCGTTCGAAATCGGAATTATCCGCAACCATTATGTTGGGCGCACCTTCATCCAGCCGACCGATGAGATCCGCCACATGGGTGTCAAACTCAAGCACAATGCCAGCCGTGCAATACTCAAAGGCAAACGGGTGGTTTTGGTCGACGATTCGATCGTGCGCGGCACCACCTCGCAAAAAATCGTCCAGATGGTGCGAGACGCCGGCGCCTTGGAGGTGCACATGCGCATCGCCAGTCCGCCGACCATTGGTCCGTGTTATTACGGGGTCGACACGCCGGAACGCAAGAAATTGCTCGCCTCGCGCATGCAGGTCAGCGAAATGGCCGAATTCCTAAAAGTTGACAGCATCGGTTTCGTGTCAATCGACGGGCTGTATCGTGCCGCCAACGAGCCGGCACGCAACAATGAATGCCCGCAATTTTGCGATGCCTGTTTCACCAATGATTATCCGACCACTTTGACTGACCTGGAAGAACACCAAAATGTGCGCCAATTATCGCTGCTCGCGCAAGCCAACGGCTAACCCCTACCCGATCTGGAGCCGATGAGCCGATTAGAAAACTGCATCGCCCTGGTTACCGGCGCATCACGCGGCCTTGGCCGCGAATGTGCGTTGAAGCTTGCCGGCGAGGGCGCCCATGTAATAGCCCTCGCGCGCACTGTCGGCGGCCTGGAAGAGCTTGACGATGCCATCAAGGCCAAAGGCGCAAGTGCGACCCTGGTGCCGGTCGATCTGGCCGATTTCGATGCCATCGACCGGCTCGGGGCAGCGATCGACGAGCGCTGGGGCAAACTCGACATCTTACTGGCCAATGGGGCGATGCTCGGCACCTTGAGCCCGCTTGGCCACATCGAACCGAAAATGTTCGAACGGGTGCTTGCGGTCAACGTTACCGCCAATTGGCGCCTGGTGCGGTCATTTGACCCGCTGCTGCGTGCATCCGATACGGCTGCGGCGTTGTTTGTGACTTCGGCTGCCGCCGAACTCTGCCGGCCGTTCTGGGGCACTTATTCGATGACCAAATCAGCGCTGGAGGCGCTAGCGCGCACTTACGCCGCCGAATGTACCAAGACCAACGTGCGGGTTGGCCTGATCGACCCCGGCATTATGCGCACCCGTATGCGGGCCGAGGCAATGCCGGGCGAAGACCCCAAAACGTTGGTTGATCCGTCGCAAGTGGCAGCGCAGATTGCAAAAATCATCACTGAAGTACGCGATCACAATGGCGAAATTTACCAGTTCGCCTCGGCAAGCTGGCGCGCTTGAAATAAATTTCATTAACCATATGAATGGGCTGGCGATCGGCTGGAAGCCTTGGCCGAGGCGGTAGGCGTGGCCACGGAAGGAACGATACAAATATTTTTTTGCCATATTCTTGAATGATATATATCGAACTAGCATATGAAGTTGCAAATCAACCGCCTTGCGCGACCGGCGAACCGTTCATTCGGCAGCACCGTGAGAAAGAAAAGCACATGAATGTACGCACCTTGTGCCTGGCGATCCTAAATTTCGGCGACGCCACCGGATACGAAATCAAAAAAATGTCGAGCGAAGGCCGGTTTAGCTATTTCGTCGATGTCAGCTATGGCTCGATCTATCCGACGTTGGCCAAGATGGAGATCGACGGTTTGGTGACCTGCCGCTTTGTGGCCCAGGACGGCAAACCTGACCGCAAGGTTTACTCGATCACCGCGCGCGGGCACCGAGATTTTGCCTATGCCCTGGCGCAGCCGCCACAACGGGACAAATTCAAATCGGAATTCTTGTTGATGGCGATGTGCGCGGAGATCAGCGGTCGCGAAAACCTCGCCTTAGCAATAGCCGCACGCAAGGACGACATTCACGCCGAATTGGCAACGATCCATGAAGCTTTGGACAATTGCAGCCATCCCGGGATCCACTTGGTCGCGCGTTACGGTAAGGCAATTAAACAGGCCAGCCTCGAATTTCTGACTGACAACGAGGATGAATTACTCGCCCTCGCCGAAGGCGGACAAGCCCTCGTCAAACAAGCAGCGGAATAAACAGCTACGTGAACCCAGCAGGAAAACACTGAATATGCGCATTCGAGGTTCCTACATCATCGCAATTTTAATCCTTGTCGGCATCGCCGGATGGATGAAGAACGCTGAATTTGTCGCTGGCGGCCAATCGAAAGACTCGCAAAGCAAGCCGATTGCCGAGCGCGAAGCCGCGCGCTCCTCACAATTATTCAAGGTACGCTATGTGCCGCTAATGCCACAAAACCGCGAGAAATCGGTCACGGTGCGCGGCCGTACCGAAGCCGACGCGGTGATCGCGATCCGCTCTGAAACCGCGGGTATTTTGCAACGTAGATTGGTCAACAAAGGCGATCGGGTTGTACCCGGTGATCTGGTGTGCGCAATTGAACACGGTGTCAGGCAGGAAAGGGTTGCCCGCGCCCAAGCACAAGTGGCGCAAGCCGAACTTGATTACGAAGCCAACTCCACCCTGGTGGAAAAAGGCTTTACCTCAAAGACCAAACTGAGCGCAATGAAGTACGCCCTCATTAGCGCGAAATCCGCGCTGGCGAGCGCCAAATGGGAACTGTCCCGCACCGAAATTCGTGCCAATGCCCGGGGCGTGGTGCAAGACCCGATCGCTGAAGTTGGCTCCATGTTGCAGGCCGGCGACACTTGCGTAACCCTGGTCAACCTCGATCCGATCCTGTTCGTCGGCCAGGTATCCGAACGCGATATCGGTGAAGTCGCGGTCGGCATGAGTGCGCAAGTCGAACTGGTGACCGGCGACATGCACACCGGTGCGATTCGCTATATCGCGCCCTCGGCGGATGCCAAAACCCGTACTTTCCTGGTCGAAATCGAAGTGTCGAACCGCGATGGCGCGGTGCGCGCGGGCATCACCGCAACCGCGAATATCCGCCTGGAACCGCAAGAAGCCTACAAGATTTCACCGGCCTGGCTGACCCTGGCCGATTCCGGCGCCATTGGGGTTAGAACCGTCGACGAAACCGATACGGTGCAATTTCGGCCGGTGCGCATCGTCGCCCAGACCAATCGCGGCTTTTGGGTAACAGGGCTTGATGCCGGCGACCGGGTGATTTCGCTTGGCCAGGAATATGTTGCGGCTGGCGTCCAGGTTGAGGCGGTGCTCGAAATTCTTACCAAGGCGGAGGTTCGAAATTGACTTCCGCACTTGGCGCGATATTAGGGCGCCCGAAAACCGTTTTGACATTGATGGTGGTGATGTTGGTGGCCGGCATCGCTGCCTATTTGACCATTCCAAAGGAAGCGGAACCGGATATCGATGTTCCGGTCTACTATATTTCGGTGCCGCAACAGGGCGTGTCGCCCAAGGATGCGGAACGGCTGTTGATCAAACCGCTTGAGACCGAATTGCGCGGCCTTAATGGACTAAAAGAACTGACCGCAATCGCTTCCGAGGGCCATGCCGGCGTGGTGCTGGAATTCAACATGGGCACCGACAAGGACAAAGTGCTGGCCGATATTCGCGACAAGGTCAACCAGGCGCAGGCGGAAATGCCCGCCGATGCCGACGAGCCGACAATCTACGAGACCAACTTTGCGCTGCAACCAACAGTAATCGTTACCCTTTCCGGCCAAGTGTCCGAGCGGACACTTTACAGCCACGCCCGGCGTTTGAAGGATCAAATCGAGGGGATTTCCACGGTCCGCGAAGCCAATCTTTCCGGCAATCGCGAAGAAATGCTTGAGGTTCTGCTCGACCTGCAAAAGCTTGAATCCTATGACATCACCCAAAGCGAATTGCTAAACGCGTTCAATCAGCACAACCAGCTGGTACCAGCCGGATTTCTCGACGACGGCAATGCGCGGTTCAATTTGAAAGTGCCTGGTCTGGTCGAGACCGCGTTCGATGTCTACTCGATCCCGATCAAGCAAAGCGGCGAAGGGGTGGTGACGCTCGGCGACGTGGCGGAAATCCGTCGCACCTTTAAGGACGCCTCATCTTATACCCGGGTCAATGGCGAACCGGCGATTGCCATCGAAGTGGTCAAACGAATCGGCACCAATATTGTCGAGAACAACAAGCAGGTGCGCGAGATCGTCGCCGAATACACCAAGGAATGGCCCTCGACAATCAAGATCAATTTCCTGATCGATCGCTCCAACTTCATTTTCGAGGTGCTCGGCTCGCTGCAATCGGCGATTTTGACCGCGATTGTGCTGGTGATGATCATTGTGGTTGGCTCGCTCGGACTTAGGTCTGGCCTGCTGGTCGGTCTGGCGATCCCGACTTCGTTCATGATCGGCTTCTTGATCCTCGCTGCGCTTGGCATGACCATCAACATGATGGTGATGTTCGGCATGGTTTTGACCGTCGGCATGCTGGTCGACGGCGCGATCGTGGTGACCGAATATGCCGACCGCAAGATGGCCGAGGGCATGGCGACCAAGGAGGCCTATGGCCGCGCCGCGCGGTTGATGTTTTGGCCGGTAGTATCTTCGACCGCGACCACCTTGGCCGCGTTTCTGCCTTTGTTGTTATGGCCGGGGGTTTCCGGCGAGTTCATGAGCTACCTGCCAGTGATGGTGATTATCGTCCTGTCGGCGTCGCTTTTGACCGCCTTGATATTCATACCGGTAACCGGGGTGTTGTTCGGGCAGATAGCGGCATTTTGCGGCAAGCGCCCTCGCATTTTGGTTACCGCGACCGTCATGGCCCTGGTCGCTGCGGCCAGTAATTTCGCGCTGTTTGTGACCCTGGCGACCGAAGAACGGATCGCGGCGGCAGCGCTTATTACTTTGCTGGCTGGAATTGTAACCTGGCAATTGGCCAGCTATGCGATCCGCCGCCGCGCAGCGCGCGAAACAAAAGATGATGGGGTCGCCCAGATGTTTTCGTCCGAACGCGCGCTCGACATTAGCAAGGTGCCCGGACTGACCGGCGACTATCTGGCGTTCCTAAGACTGATGACCGCCAATTTGTTCGGCAACATCATCGTCATGGTCGCGGTGGTGGCGATGACGATCGGCACTTTCATGGCGTTTGCCACCAACAATAATGGCGTCGAATTCTTCGTTGATGAAGAACCGGATGTGGCCACCGTGTTCGTTTCTGCGCGCGGCAATCTTTCCGCCACCGATATCCGCGACATTGCCAGCGAAGTCGAAGCCGAAGTGCTGAAGGTCGCCGGTATCGAAAACGTGGTCATGACTGCATCGGCGCCCGGCGGCAGCGGCGGCAACATTATTCAGCTTGGTGGCGCCCAGGACAAACCGGGCGATGTTATCGCCACCATGCAGATTGAGTTGTCGGATTATTGCTGCCGGCGGGTGGCGGTAGAACTGTTTGAGGAAATTCGTGTCCGTACCGCCAATATCGCCGGCATTCGGGTTGAAGTGCGCAAGATCGAAGGCGGCCCACCGACCGGCAAGGATGTACGCCTGGAAATCAAGTCGAACGATTATGACCAGCTGTTGGACACCATCGACGAAGTGCGCGACTTTTTCGACACCGTCGAGCATTTGCAGGACCTCGAAGACGGCCGGCCGCTGCCGGGTATCGAATGGGAACTTATCGTCGACCGCGAGGAAGCCGGTCGCTACAATGCCGGTATTGGTTCGGTTGGCGCAATGATCCAATTGATCACCAATGGGGTGTTGATTGGCCAGTACCGGCCAGACGACAGCGAAGACGAGGTCGAAGCGCGGGTGCGACTGCCCCGCCAACAGCGCTCGCTTGATGGGTTGCAACAATTGCGGCTGCGCACCGCCAACGGCCAGGTGCCGATCGCCAATTTCGTGGACATGCAGGCGCGGCCCAAAGTCTCGTCGATCATCCGGCGCGACGGCTATTACGCAATGGACATCAAGGCCAATCTGACCGATGAAGCCAAGGCCAGCGGGTTGACCCCGAACGAAAAAGTGACCGAAATCCAGGCTTGGCTCGACGCCAATGAGTGGCCCACGAACTTGCAATTCAGCTTCCGCGGCGCCGATGAAGAGCAAAATGAAGCCGGCGCGTTTTTGGCCAAAGCGGCGGCTGGCGCATTGTTCTTAATGTTCATCATCTTGGTGACCCAGTTCAACTCGTTCTATCAGACCGTGTTGACACTCTCGACCGTGGTGCTGGCGATCGTCGGCGTCCTGATCGGCATGATGCTGACCGGGCAAAAATTCTCGATCATCATGACCGGAACCGGCGTGGTGGCGCTAGCTGGTATTGTGGTAAACAATGCGATTGTGTTGATCGACACCTATAACCGCTTGCGCTCGGAAGGCGTCGACGTGCACGAGGCTGTGCTCAAGACGGCGGCCCAGCGGTTGCGACCGATCATGCTGACTACCGTCACCACGATCTTCGGTCTGATTCCGATGGCGCTATCAATCAACGTCGATTTCATCAACCAAATAGTGAGACTGGGCAGCATTACCGCGATCTGGTGGGTGCAGCTTTCAACCGCAGTAATCTCCGGTCTGGCCTTTTCCACCATGCTGACCTTGATCATGATCCCGGTCATGTTGACCGTGCCGGCCAATCTGGCAACTGCCGGCGTGGCTAGCGTGCGCGGTGCGCGCTGGACTGGCGCCAAATTCTCCCTCCGGCGCAAACCCAAGCCCGCAAGTCCTGTGGATGCTCCAGTGTTGCAACCGGTGCTTGCAACCGACCTGGCTGCCGGCACCGCCACACCGAGCAAAAAGATCAAGAAGAAACCTGGTGGCAAAACACCATCGTTCAAGGACGCGGCCGAGTAGGTGGCAAGGGTCAAACCGATGCGGGTTTGCGCACCACCATGCCAAGTTCGTCGCTTTCGCGTGCTGCGCGAAGTTTTTCCTCGGCCTCGGTGGCTTCGCGTTGGCGGTTCCACATTTCGGCGTAAAGGCCATCCTTCTTTAGCAGCGCCTTGTGGGTGCCGCGCTCGGCAATCACTCCCTGCTTCAACACAATAATCTCATCGGCGCCGACTACGGTCGACAAACGGTGCGCAATCACCACCGTGGTGCGGTTGCGCGATACCGCATCGAGCGCGCCCTGGATTTCCTGTTCGGTGCCAGTATCAAGTGCCGAGGTCGCCTCATCAAGGATCAGGATCGGTGGCCCCTTTAACAAGGTGCGGGCAATCGCGACCCGCTGTTTTTCGCCGCCGGACAATTTCAGACCCCGTTCACCGACCATGGTTTGAAACCCGTCGGGCAACTCGCGGATAAAATCACCGATCTGCGCGCGCTCCGCCGCCTCGACGATTTCGTCCATGGTGGCGCCCGGTTTGCCATAGCAAATGTTGTAGGCGATGGTATCGTTAAACAAGACCGTATCTTGCGGCACCATGCCGATCGCCGCGCGCAGGCTTTCCTGGGTAACATCGCGAATGTCCTGACCATCGATGGAAATCGCACCACCGCCGACATCGTAGAAACGAAACAGCAGGCGCGAGATGGTCGATTTGCCAGCGCCGGACGGACCGACAATCGCAACCGTCTTGCCAGCAGGCACCGCAAACGAAACTTGCTTCAGGATTGATCGCGCCGCCTCATAACTGAAATCGACCGCGCTGAATTCGATCTCGCCATGGCCAATTTCAAGCGGGTGGGCGTGCGGGCGGTCCTTGACCTCCTGCTCGATTTCCAGAATCGCGAACATTGCCTCCAGATCGGTGAAACCCTGGCGTATCTCGCGATACAAGAAACCGATAAAGTTTAGCGGGATCGATAATTGGACCAACAGCGCGTTGATCATCACGAAATCACCCAGGGTCTGGGTGCCATCGACCACCGCGCGGGCCGACAACACCATACAGGTGCCCATGCCGAAACCAAGAATAACCGCCTGGCCGAAATTCAGCCAAGCAAGCGAGGTCCACACCTTGGTCGCTGCCCGTTCATAACGCGCCATCGAATAGTCGAAACGCTCTACCTCCATCGCCTCATTGCCGAAATATTTTACGGTTTCGAAGTTCAGCAACGAATCGATTGCTTTCGAATTGGCCTCCGTGTCGTTTTCGTTCATGTCGCGGCGGATCGAAATCCGCCAATCGCTGGCCCGCACCGAAAACCAGACATAAATCCAGATCATGACCGCAATCACCAGCACATAGATGAGGCCAAACTCGTACCAGATCACCGCCGCCGTGAAGGCAAATTCGATCACGGTTGGAATGCCGTTGAGGATACTGAAACGAACGATCGATTCGATGCCCTTGGTGCCGCGCTCGATGATCCGCGACAGGCCGCCGGTGCGCCGTTCCAGATGATATCTAAGCGACAGACGGTGCAAATGGCGAAATACGATCGACGCAAGGCGCCTAACCGCGTGCTGGCCGACACTGGCAAACAGCGCGTCGCGGACCTGATTAAACCCGACCATTGCCATGCGGCCGAAATTGTAGGCGATTACCAACATCGCCGGCGCTACCAAAATCGCCGGCAACCACTCGATGCCGGAGGTTTCTCCGGTCAGTTGATCGGTCGCCCATTTGTACAAATAGGGCACCAGCACGGTGATGATTTTGGCGACTATTAGGGCGACAAAGGCCAGCGCCACGCGGCTTTTCAGATCCGGCCGGCCGGTCGGCCACATATAGGGCCACAGTGCCAACAGGGTCTGCAACATGCCGCTGTCGTCGCCGGAGACTTTCGCACGGGCTTTGCTGTTGGTGCCTGTATCGCTCAATTATTGTCTCCGTGCGCTATATCGCAGCCACATTGTGCCGTTATTGTGTGTATGGCGCAGCGCACCTCTTCCAGTCGGGTCAGATTTAGCCGGTAGCGGGAACGGTTTCCTTGCCGATGATAATCGGCAAGGCCAGCCTCGCAAAGAATTTTCAGGTGCTGGGAAATTGTCGATTGCGCCAGCGGCAAAGCCCGGCATACATCACCACAACAGCAATTGGGTTCAACCGACAACCGGTTGATGATGTGGAGCCGCACGGGATGGGCCAACGCACGCAAAGCGCGGGCCAGATGTTCGGCATCTTGTTCGGCTTTTTCCATTATACCCATCGCTTATCGACGATAAACGATTAAGGCAAGGAACATCGTATGTGGGAAGAGCCGTTTCGAGTTGCCATCAGGAGGATGGTTGGAGGATGTATCGGCCCATGGCCATACCTTTTGCTACGCTCAAGCAGCGCTGCGCCGATATTGGCGCAAAAGCGCTACATCCCATCAAACCGATACTGGGCCTGTTGCAACTGGCCAAACAGCTTTCCAGGGTTTCGCAAGCCCGTAAGGCCATGGGCCCCAGCCTTGCCCCTCTTGTCCGCTTCGGCTAAGCGTGGCGCGCTAAATGATTAGAGTGGGCGTTACCCTCGCCCTCACCCTCACCCTCACCCTCACCCTCGCCCCAACCAAGGATTGAGCATGCGTTTTCAAGGCACCAAGACTTATGTCGCCGAACATGATCTGACGGTGGCGGTCAACGCGGCGATCACCCTGGAACGGCCATTGTTGGTCAAGGGCGAACCGGGCACCGGCAAGACTGAACTGGCGATCCAGGTCGCCCAGGCTCTCGGATTGCCGTTGATCGAATGGCACGTGAAATCAACCACCAAGGCGCAGCAGGGGCTTTATGAATATGATGCGGTTTCGCGCCTGCGTGACAGTCAACTGGGCGAAGAAAAGGTGCATGAGGTCAAGAATTACATCAAGAAGGGCCGGCTTTGGGATGCGTTTGACGCCGACGCCAAAGTGGTGCTGCTGATCGATGAAATCGACAAGGCCGATATCGAGTTTCCCAACGATCTGTTGCAGGAACTCGACAAGATGGAGTTCCATGTCTACGAGACTGGCGAAACCATCAAGGCGCGCAATCGGCCGATCGTGATCATCACCTCGAACAATGAAAAAGAACTGCCGGACGCGTTTTTGCGCCGCTGTTTCTTCCACTATATCCGCTTTCCCGAAACCGAAACCTTGCAGGCGATTGTCGACGTGCACTATCCTGGCATCAAGAAACAATTGGTGCGCACGGCGCTGACCCAGTTTTACGAAATCCGCGAAACCCCGGGCCTCAAGAAAAAACCCTCGACCTCGGAAGTGCTGGACTGGATCAAGCTGTTAGTCGCCGAGGATATGGATCCGGCCGATTTGCGCGGTGATCCGAAAAATGCGTTGCCGAAATTGCACGGTGCGCTGCTAAAAAACGAACAAGATGTGCATTTGTTCGAGCGCATGGCGTTTCTGGCCCGCCAGCAAGGGCGGTGAATTTGCGGCCGCACTGTCGGTCGCCAGGGCGCGTTGAACTCCAGAGTTTGCAAACCTGCGGTATACGTTCCCGGTAAGTTGACTTGCGCGTTATCGCGGTTCGCCCCAGCTATAGCCTTATGCAGCGCATATCAGTGCCAACGGTTTTGCCAATTTTTATAGGAGAATACGATGATTGACCGGCGTTCCATGTTTACCGGCTTTATAGCAGCGTCAGCCGTGGGAATATTCGCGGTTGCGACCCGTGGTAAAGGGAGCTTCGCCAATGCCGCGACTGGTGCCACGTTCGAAATCGAAATGAGTGCCGACGAGTGGCGCTCGATCTTGCCAAGCGATCAATATGCGGTGTTACGCGAAGAAGCGACCGAGCGCGCGTTTACCAGCCCGCTGCTAAATGAAAAGCGCGCCGGCACGTTTCACTGCGCCGGCTGTGATCTGCCCGCCTATTCGTCGACGACCAAATTTGACAGCCGCACCGGTTGGCCAAGCTTTTGGCAATCGCTGCCAAATGCGGTTGGCACCAGGCAAGACAGTTCGTTTTTCATGACCCGCACAGAAGTGCATTGCCGGCGTTGCGGCGGGCATTTCGGACATATTTTCGACGACGGCCCGGCGCCAACCGGCAAACGCCACTGTATCAATGGCCTGGCGCTGAAATTCTTGCCAGCGTGATTTATCGGCGGCGACCGCGCCGCCGAAGACACCTCGATTGACCCCTTGCTCCCACCTCACTATCTTTAGCGCGTGGTGATTTGGCCGGCCGGCTTGCAGCCACGTAAAAGAAATCGCTAAAAGGCCGCCCGAATTGGGCCGGTTGCGATTTCGCGGCCGGTTTTTTGGTGTGGAGGCCTTTGGCAATGCCAATCAAGATTCCAGACAAACTGCCAGCGCGCGCGACCCTGGAAACCGAAGGCGTAATGGTGATGGGCGAGCGCACGGCGCTGCGCCAAGACATCCGGCCGCTCAGGATCGGATTGTTGAACCTGATGCCGGACAAAATCCGCACCGAAACCCAGATCGCTCGCCTGATCGGCGCTACTCCGCTGCAGGTGGAAATGACCTTGGTGCGCACCGGTAGCCACCAATCAAAAAATACTTCCGAGGATCATCTGATCGCGTTTTACCAGACCTGGGACGAAATTAAGGACCAGAAGTTCGACGGCTTCATCATCACCGGCGCGCCGATCGAGACCTTGCCGTTTGAGGATGTGACCTATTGGCGCGAACTCGAGCAGGTGCTCGACTGGACGGTTACCCATTGCCATTCAACCTTTACGATTTGTTGGGGGGCAATGGCGGCACTTTATCATTTTCATGGCGTTCCCAAGCACCAATTGCCGCAAAAGGCATTCGGCGTTTATCGGCACCGCAACCTCAACCCGACCTCGCCCTATTTGGCTGGGTTTTCCGACGATTTCCAAATCCCGGTTTCGCGCTGGACCGAGGTGCGCTCGAAAGATGTGCGCAACGCCGGGGAACTGGAAATCCTGATGGAAAGCGACGTCACCGGCCCGTGCCTGATTACGGAAACAGCCGGCAACCGGCTCTATATATTCAATCACATCGAATATGATTCCAATTCCCTGAAGGAAGAATATCTACGCGACATTACCGCCGGAGCATCGATCGAAATTCCGCATAATTACTACCCGGCCGACAATCCTGAAATGCCACCGCAAAACCGTTGGCGCAGCCATGCCCACCTTTTGTTTTGCAATTGGATCAACCAGATCTACCAGACGACGGCGTTCAAATTTTAAGGGATTGGGAACGGTGATCGATGTCTTTTGCTCGCCCTTCTTGAATTTTGGCCTAAATTGTCTATTTTAGGCGATAATATCGGAGCATGAAATGAAATCGGTAACAGCGACGGAAGCTAAAAATCAGTTTGGCAAATTGTTGGACGATGCGCAGGTGGAGCCGATCGCGATTGAAAAAAACGGCCGACGAATCGCGCTTGTCCTCACCGAACAGCAATTAAACCGGATGATCGAACTTGGCCGTTCCGACACGTTGGTGGAACGCTTCCACGAGGAAAGCATCGAGAAATATTCAGCGCTTTACGAAGCGCTGGCCAAGTGACGGATCCCACACACGAGCCATGTCGACCAAATATCTTGGAATAGAAGATGTGCTGAAAATGCACGAGCGGCAAATTGCGCAATTTGGCGGCAGTAGCGGTGTGCGTGATGCTGGTTTGATCGAAGCGGCGTTGCTGCGGCCGCAGACCGGGTATTATCGCGATCTGATCGAAGAAGCGGCAGCACTGTGGGAAAGCCTGACCATGAATCATGGCTTTATTGACGGCAACAAAAGGATCGGTTTTGCTTGTGTGTATGTGTTTTTGCGCATGAATGGATTTCGGCTTGAAACCGAAAGCGATGCCGCCCAATCTTTCATTTTGAATGCTTTGCAATCCGGCACCTTTAACAAAGACAATCTAGACGCCTGGCTGCGCGGCAACGTTCGCCCGGACTGAAAGAAGCGCCATGTTCATCCCGTTTTTTTTATCGCTGAAGCAGGCCAAGATACCGGTCACGCTTAGGGAATATCTGGTGCTGCTGGAAAGCCTCGAGCATGGCTTGGTGACCTATGATGTTGAGGGGTTCTACTATCTTTCCCGCGCTTCGCTGGTCAAAGACGAGCGTTATTTTGACCGCTTCGACCAGGTATTTTCCCAGGTATTCAAAGGCTTGGAAGCACTGGAACTCGGCGAAACGATGGAGCAAGTGGAACTGCCGCAAGAATGGCTGCGCCGCCTGGCCGAGAAACATTTAAGTGAAGAAGAAAAGGCAGAAATCGAGAGCCTTGGCGGCTGGGAAAAGCTGATGGAGACGCTGAAAAAGCGCCTTGAGGAGCAAAAGAAGCGCCACCAGGGCGGCAGCAAGATGATCGGCACCGCCGGTACCTCGCCGTTCGGTGCCTATGGATATAACCCGGAAGGCATCCGTATCGGCCAGTCAGAAAGCCGGCACCGGCGCGCGGTCAAAGTGTGGGACAAGCGCCAATACCGCAATCTCGACGACAGTGTCGAACTTGGCACCCGCAACATCAAGGTTGCCTTAAAGCGCCTGCGCAAATGGGTGCGCGAAGGTGCCGAAGAGGAGCTCGACCTTAACGGCACCATCCGTTCAACCGCCGAACAAGGCTATCTCGACGTTATTACCCGGCCCGAGCGACGCAACGCGGTCAAACTGTTATTGTTCCTTGATGTGGGCGGGTCGATGGATGACCATGTCAAAGTGGTCGAGGAACTGTTTTCCGCCGCCAAGGCCGAATTCAAGCATCTGGAATATTTCTATTTCCATAATTGCCTCTACGAAGGGGTATGGAAGGACAATAGGCGGCGCTTCGACCAGCAAACCCCGACCTATGAGGTGCTTCGGACCTATGGTTCGGACTACAAAGTGGTATTTGTCGGCGATGCCTCAATGAGCCCGTACGAAATCGCCTATCCCGGCGGCGGGGTCGAGACTTGGAATGCGGAATCGGGAGAAACCTGGTTGCGCCGGGTGACCGACCATTGGCGTAGCGCAATATGGATCAACCCGGTGCTGGAGCACGGCTGGCGCTATACCCACTCAATCCAAATGATCAAGGAAATCTTTAGCGATCGCATGTTCCCGCTGACCCTACACGGGCTCGACAAAGCGACCAGAGAATTGAGCCGGTAGGGATTTAGCGCGCGCCAGCGTCTCATTGAGCCTTTCCCATTCAATCTGATCATTTGGGGTAAGTGTCGGCGGCCCTTACTACGATCAGTAGGAGCCCAATGCAGCAACAAGCGTGTTGCGCTGCGCCCAAACTGATCCGCAAGAACCAGAAAATGAGCACAGCTTAGCCGAACTCCCAGCGCACCTTTGGCCTTGACAAGGCGATGTCGGCTACTCAGTCAGGCTGACATTTGATTGGGACGGTAAGCGCAAGCCTATCGGACGGTTCTTTACCAGCGGTTTCTAGGCAAGTCACCTTCCCCGGGCCATCGTGCCAGTAAAGATTGGGGTTGGTAACGTCCGCATGAATGTCTTGGGCTAACGATGTCCTGACCGCAAGATGTAAGTGCGGTAAGTAAATACATGGAAATTCCTGCATATCCTCCTCAACAACGGCTATCTTTTCGCCGCGGCCGACGGTCTGGCCAATTTCCACTTGAATATCACCTACATGTCTGTATTCCACGAATAAAGAGCCATTATTAGCCAAATGAGGGCTTTCGATTGCGACCGCGCGCCCAGCACACTGCTTGCCTCTAATTAAAACGACCCGACCGCTTGATGCCGCCAGAACATCGGCACCGGCAATGATGCCATAGGGTCGGGTAAAATCAACTCCGTGGTGATAGTCCGGCACGTTCAGCCTCGTCTTCATGGCTTCACTCAATGGATAAGGTCGCCCATAGTCTTGGAATATTCGAATTTTGGCACCTTTGGGTACAATTGCAGTCACGCCAATATCAGGTGGAGGCGCTGTCTTACGGACCGGTGTTTGGCTGTAAGCTGTACCAATGTGGATGGATAAGATTGCCGCAAATGCCAAGCCAAGTGCGCATTTGAAAAGGTTCATTAAACTGCCTCCGAACGGTTTGGAGGTGAAGGTCCGGCGTTCCCGACCTTGAGCGAATTGGTTAGCTAATTTCACTCAGACCTGAATCTAGAGCATCGGGCCGCTAATTGGAACCAATTCTGTTTCTCGGTTGGCGCGGCAGCCCGCAGGTAAAACGTCCGCCGCGCGATGCTTTCCCATCGGGCAAGGGCGGATTGCCTGTGGATGGCCGCCAATCGGAAACCTGATGGATGAACGTTTTTGCACCAATATCAGCGTCGTGCCGCTTTACTGTACCTCCAGTATGGCCGTGTGCGACCCAGCTTAGTATTGGTGCAAATCGCTCCATCAAAATGGTTCCAATTAACGGTCCGGTGCTCCAATGCTAAGGCATGGGTGCATCAAGACAAGTAAATTTGCGTTCCGCAACGGGGTCAGATCATTGGCTAACCTGATGTTGGAGCGCGGCTGGCGCGATACCCACGCGATCCAGATAATTAAGCAAATCTTCAGCGACCGCATGTTCCCGCTGACCCTACACGGGCTCGACAAAGCGGCCAGAGAATTGAGCCGGTAGGGATTGAGAACTGGGCTCTTTCTGGAGCTGGACCTATTCAATGTATTCATTCGATTCTCATATTGTCTGTTTTTTGCGACACAAACCGATTTGTGTTGCATCGGTGATAATCAAACGCGTTTGCGTATCAAAATTGCATGAATTGATAGACAAATACATTTGACTCGCATATTGCACAGTCGAAGGCGATTGAATCTTAAAAACAGAACATTGTGAGAGCCAAAATGGCGAAGCAAGCTGCAGAATTGAGTTTGGTCGGTGCCATAAACTACCACTACGGCAAGTTTCCTCCGACCAAAATCAACTACGAAAAAATTGCCGCGCCTCTCGCGGACGCGTCGGCAGCGCTTGCTCGCTACGACCAAATGCTGAAGACCATGCATAACAGCGAAATCTTGCTGGCTCCCCTTCGTAGCCAGGAAGCGGTGATCTCCTCGCGCATGGAAGGAACAATAAGTACGCTCGAGGAAGTATTGCGCTACGAGGCCGACCACGAGGAGGGAGAAAAGGCAATAGCCCAACATCGAGTAGAGGCAATCGAAGTCTTTTTGTACGGCCAGGCGATGCGAGACGCCCAAAAGCAAATTGAATCAGGGCAACCGGTATCCGAATTCTTGCTGCGAACGGTCCACCGTAGGTTGCTTGATTTCGGCCGCGGGGCGGATAAGTCCCCTGGGGAATATAAAACCGCCCAGAACTATCTCGCTGACAGTTCCAAACGAAGGGTCCTGTTCATCCCCATAAGCCCGCCTCAATTGAACGCGGGAATGGAAGAACTCATCGATTATATCGGTGATGACAGACATCAAATTCTACTAAGAACCGCATTTGCCCATCTTGAGTTCGAGGCGCTTCATCCATTCAATGATGGCAATGGCAGGGTTGGCCGTATGCTGATCACATTGATGTTGTGGCATTACAACGTGGTTTCGGCACCACATTTTTACATCAGCAATTATCTTGAAGAGAACCGCGATCAATACATCGACCTGATGCGTGAGGTTTCAAATTCAGACGATTGGACTGATTGGGCGATCTTCTTTTTGCGTGCATTGGAATCCCAGGCAAACGAAAACCTAATTACCGCCGAAAGCATGCGTCAGCTTTATGAAAATATGAAAGATGAGCTAAGAGAGCTGTTAGCGTCGCAATGGAGCACGGCGGCTTTGGATTTTCTGTTTTCTAGGCCGGTATTCTGGAACAAAGTATTTACTTCAAAATCGGGAATTCCGGCAGCTACGGCGCATCGTTTCGTCAGGATATTGCTGGAAAATAATATTCTAACAACGCTTCAGCCAAGTGCAGGCAGCAGATCGGCGCTATATGCTTTCGAGCCGTTATTGGCGCTAGTTCGCGATTAGGGGTTTACCCATACCGCCAACACACCCCCTCACTTCACAATCGTCAACCGCTCCACCGCCCTGGTGATCGCGGTGTAGAGCCAGCGCTGGCGGTGCTCGCGAAAGGCGTAGCTTTCGTCGAACAGCACCACGTTTTGCCATTGCGAGCCTTGCGCCTTGTGCACGGTCAGCGCGTAGCCAAAGTCGAAATCATCATGACGACGGCGGACTTTCCAGGCAATTTCGGCTTCCGGCTCCTCGAACACCGCCTTCAGCAGTTTGACCTTGGCCGATGCCTGTTCAATTCCTTCATCTTCGGTTTTTATCAGCAAATTCATCGCGGTCTTGGCGCTGCGTGGTGCGCTCAACACGGTCCACAGCGAACCGTTGAGCAGCCCCTTTTTCGGATCGTTGCGCAGGCACACCAATTTGTCGCCGGCGGCCGGCAGCGGACCAACAAAGCCTTTTAGTTGCCTGAGCCGCGTGTTGTAGCGCCGCCTGGTGCGGTTAGTACCGACCAACACCTGGTCGGCTTCGAGCACCAGTTCGGCATCCACATCCTCGCGGCCGATCACCGAACCGCCAGGGCCATAATTGCCGATCATCAATTCGCCGCCCTCGCGCGCGGTCTGCGCCATATCGATGATCGGATTGTCGCGCGCCTGGCGGTGCACCTGGTCCAGCAATACGTCCGGTTCGTGCTCGGTAAAAAATCCACCACCGGAGATCGGCGGCAATTGGCCGGGATCACCCAACACCAAAATCGGTGTGCCGAACGACATCAGATCACTGCCGAGCGCCTCGTCGACCATGGAGCATTCATCGATAATGATCAGGGCAGCCTTTGCCACCGCGCTTTGCCGGTTGAGCGCAAAGGTTGGCATTACTGATTTGGCGCCGGTTTCCTCGTCTTCGACGGTTTCCTCGCCGCGCGGGCGATAGATCAAAGAGTGGATCGTCGAAGCCTTTGGTGCGCCGCGAGTGCGTAGCACTTGCGCTGCCTTGCCGGTAAAAGCGGCAAACAACACTTCGCCGTCGACCCCTTCGGCGAAATGGCGCGCCAGGGTAGTCTTGCCGGTGCCGGCATAGCCAAATAGGCGAAATATCGGGCTGTCGCCTCGTTTTAGCCACCGGCTGACCTCGGTCAGCGCCTGCGCCTGCTTTGATGAAAATTCCATCTAGAACCCGTTGGAAAAATGGTTTCGGTCGCGGTGAGTGTCACATTTTTGTCTGAATAGGCGAAAGGCCTTTGGACAATTACGGTTATGGCGCTGGCAATCTATCCGAATAACCGATTCTTTAGTTCGAAAAATTTCGTTTCACAAATACCGAGAGCTTTGCCATTATGTCACAGTCCGTAGCCCGGTTTTCTATCGAGGCAAATCCATGCCCAGCGCGACCATTGCTGATAGTGCCCTACCCCGATCATGCACCGGGCCCGAAAGGGTATTCGCCACGATCGGTACATGGACGTGGACATGACCAGCACCCAAGCGCAAGACAGTGGCACCGCCATGCGCGAAACCTTCGTACGCGGCATGCGCCGGGTCGCCAACAGCGTCACGGTTGTTACTACCGATGGGCCGGGCGGGCGTTGTGGTGCCACCGTCAGCAGCTTTTGTTCGGTTTCCGCCGACCCGCCGTCAACGCTGGTCTGCCTAAAGGCAGATAGCCGGATCGCTGACGCGGTTGCCGGCAATGGTGGTTTCTGCATCAATATATTACCCACTGCATTTCAAGATATCGCCGACCGGTTCGCTGGTAAACTGGACCACAATCTGGCCGACCGGTTCGATGGTCTTGAATTGGAAAGCGGCCACGGCATGGGCCCGATTATTTCCGGCAGCACAGCGTTTTCCTGCTCGGTGCGGCAATCGATCGCCTTCGAGACCCACCGGGTTTTTATTGCCCACGTAGTCGGCGTCGAGGAAGGCACCAGCGATCCGCTGGCTTATCTCGACGGCAGCTATCACAATGTATCGCCCAAACAGGCAGAGATACGGGCCGTGACCGGCAACGATGCCAAGGGTGACTGTTCGGCGAAATGACACGGCAGCAATTAAGCTAATCGGGAGTTTGAATGGATGGGGGAGATGGTTTCCTATCAAATGCTGATTGACGGACAATGGTTCGATGCCGGCGACGGCGCAATGTTCGACAGCATTAACCCGACCACCGGTAAAATCTGGGCGCGCATTCCCGAAGCGACCGCAGACGATGTCGACCGGATTGGGTTTGCCGGCGGGTCGGCATCGGCGCGCCACATCATCCGCAATTCGGCGGATAATCTTGCCGAAATATCCCGGAACTGATTGGCAAATCGCCTTTCATCGTGTTTGATGACGCCGATCTGGAAAGTTATGAGCCGACCTTCCAACGCGTCCAACGCGCCGGTCGCCAACCCCTTTGTCAGCAGGTAGGGCCCAGCTATTGAAATTTCACTTGGCGATTAATCTGGAGCGCATGAACCCTGGCCAAGACATGGAAACGGTGCAACGCCACACGCTGGAGATGGTGCAGGCGGCAGATCGCGCCGGGTTCGAAATCGCCTGGGCGGCCGAGCATCACGCGCTGGAAATGACCATCGCGCCAAATCCGTTTCAAATTTTGACCTGGTGGGCGACCCACACCAACCATATCCGCCTTGGTTCAGGGGTGGTCAACGCCGCCTATTGGCATCCGATCAATCTAGCCGGCGAGGCAGCATTCCTGGATTTGATCAGCGGCGGGCGGTTGGAATTCGGCATCGGCTCCGGTGCTTACCAGCGCGAATTCGACCGCATGAAGCCTGGCCTCGATCAAAAAGACAGTTGGCGCTATATGCAGGAAATTCTGCCGGTGGTGCGTGCGCTTTGGGCCGGCGATTATCAACATGATGGCGAGTTCTGGCAGTTCCCGGCCGCTACCGCGTGCCCGAAACCGGTGCAGGCAGAGGTACCCGTATGGGTAGCAGCGCGGGCGCCGATCACCTTCGACTATGCGGTTGCCAATGATTGCAACGTAATGTCCTGGCCGTTAACCATGCCGTTTTCCGAAACCGAAGCTTACCGCGAACGGCTCAACCAGGCGATCGACAAACACGGCCAGCCCTACAAGCGCACTTTCGCGGTGATGCGGCATGCGGCGGTCTATGGCAACCAAGCAGATGGCCGGGCGGCGATGGATGGGTTGCGCGGTGTGCTCGGCCAGTTCGGCAATTTGATGATGAAGGCCGGCCAGGTGCATAACGGTTTTCCGGAGCCGGTGCCGCTGGAAAGCCTGAAGGGCAATGTGCGGGTCGACCCGGCGATGTTGGAAGAAAACCTGATGTTCGGTTCGCCGGATCAGGTGATCGCAAAGCTCAAAGCCCATCAGGCGCTGGGGGTCGACGCATTCATCTATTATGCCTCCATGGGTCTCAGCATGGCGGAACAAAAGCGCTCAATGCAATTGTTCTGCGATGAAGTGATGCCTGCATTCGCCTAACCGAATATAGCGCCAATGACATCTTGCATCAGCCCGAACGGCACCGCGTTTGACCTGCACGGGCCGGCCGATGGCGCAGTGGTGGTGCTGATCCATGGACTTGGGCTGACCCGGGACACCTGGGCCGACCATGTGCCGGCTTTGGCACAACGATACCGGGTGCTGTCTTACGACCTTGCCGGCCACGGTGACAGCGCCAAACCGATGAAGCGGCCATCCCTGAGCTTATTTTCGGATCAATTGCGCGAGTTCGCAATCCGGGGGGCGGTCTATTTCCACGAATTCGCCCGTTGGGGAAAATTATTTTTCGCGAAAGGCGCGGCGGAAGCTGTCGGCGATTGGCGCAAATAGGTAACTCAAGAATACCCGGCTGCCGGTTTGAATGAACACATCGCCCTCCATCCCGGCGCGGATTTTGGAAATCAGTTGAAGCGGGTTTGAAGCCGCATTGACATCTAAACGCACGGTATAGAAAAATTCGCCGGTCTGTTCGTTAATAACTGAATTGGCCGCAATATAGGCGATCTCCGCTTTGACGGGATCATACAGTCGGTTGTTGAATGCGGTTATGACAATATCGGCAGTTCCGCCTGGCTGAATCACATCGATATCTTTCGGCTCTATCCTGGCTTCGACTGAAAAGCCCGCGTCTTCGGGAACGATTTCAGCGATTGTCTGGTTGGGCGTTACCACGCCACCCACAGTGTGGACCGAAAAGCCTGACACGATACCGGAAACCGGCGCCACGATCTGACGCTGCTCGAATATCCTGCGAGCCGCTATAACCTGGTTGCGCAATTCCTCGATTTCCACACTGGCGGCGGTCAATTGGCGCGCCGCATCCTCGCGCCGCCCAGCGGTAATTTGGTCGATGCGATAGTCCACCTCATCGATCTGATGGTGGATAGCAAGAACATTGGCGGAATTATCCGCTGCCGCGGCCTGTAACTCGGATACCTGGAGGCGTAATTCATTAAACCGATTGCGTGCGACAAAGCCTTTGCGGGCCAAGGGGGCCATATCTGCTTCTTGTTTCTCGATCAGGCTCAATTGGGTCTTCATGGATTGTTCGCGCGCCACCAATCCTTTCAACTGCTCTTCCAGCGAACGTTTTTGCTCGACCAGCGCTTCGGTTTCCTTGAGCAGATTGTGCCTGATCGCGGCAAATTCCTCGATTTGCGTATTGATGATCCGCTGCAGCGATGGCGAATAGGCCGCCGGCCCGCTATCAGCCCCGGCGCGAAGTCCAAGGTCACCAACTTTCTCAGCCGGCGAGGGAAATTCGATTTCGTCTTTGCCAGCAATGAATGAGGACAACCTTGCCCGAGCCGCTTTTTGCGAAAACAAGCGGGATTCCAAACGGTTTAGTTCTGCCTTATCGACTACCGGGTCCAGGGTCAAAATCGGCGCACCCTTAGCGACCCTCGCGCCATCGGTGACGTGGATC
Organism: Rhizobiaceae bacterium; assembly: GCA_965248715.1. Taxonomy (GTDB): domain Bacteria; phylum Pseudomonadota; class Alphaproteobacteria; order Rhizobiales; family Rhizobiaceae; genus CBDFKB01. The sequence continues at coordinate 724,375 of CBDFKB010000008.1, read as the reverse complement.
GCGGTGATTGTACCGCCGGTGGGATGTTGGATAAGCTTGTCTTTGCCGCTGGAAATTACCGTTCCTCGGGCTACAACCGCAGACGCCAGCGGAAACAAAACCGCCCACGTACAAAATACGGCCAAAAATAAGCCAACGCTCAGGTAACCGAACTTGGCTATTTGAGCGGTGTCGCGCTTGACGTCGTCATTCCATGAGCGATCGCGATTTGCCGTGTGTGTCATTTCACGCTGGCCTTCTAACTTGCAGATCAGCCTGTTGGCCGGCAGCTGCGGCTCTTTTTAGCTGAGCGACAAGCGCATCTGGTTTGGGCGGCATTTCCGATAGCGGTCGTATATAGGATTGCTCGACTTGTTGGTCGACCATGGCGGTGATCGCGCCGCCCGATAAAGTCATAACCCGGTCAGCGATTTGCAGCAGGGAACGGCGTTGGGAAACGACCAAGATTGCCGTGCCCATTTCCTTGGCCCTGATCAGGCATTCCATCAAGGAACGTTCGCCGGCAACATCAAGATGGGCATTCGGCTCATCCAGCACCAAGACCCGCGGCGCCGAAAAGAATGCCCGTGCCAATGCCAAACGTTGCCGCTGGCCACCGGACAAAGCATGGGATTTCGGCCCAATCCGGGTCATGTAACCATCGGGCAATGCGGCGATCATTTCGTGAATATCGGCCAGTTGGGCGGCCCGCACAATGTCGGCGTCATCTGGATCCAATTGTAGCCGGGCGATGTTCTCGGAAATCGTCCCGGGGAACAGCGAGATGTCCTGCGGTACATAACCGATATAACGTCCACGCTGGTCGTCACGCCATTGTTCGAGTTTGAAATTGTCGAGCCGCACCGCACCGCCGGTTGGGGAAATCGCACCAGCGACCAATCTCGCCAGGGTGGATTTACCGGCACCTGAGGGGCCAGCAACTGCCAAAATCGTACCCGGCTCTAAAACAAACGAAATGCCAGACAATACGGGCTTGCTGACATTGGGCGGGGTGTAGACTAAATTTTCAACAGCGATCCGGCCAACCGGGTTCGGTAACAACGTCGCTTCGTCTTCATCTTCCAATTGTTCGATTAGTGTACTGACCGAATTCCAAGAAGCCCGGGTTCGCTGCAACGTGTCCCAAATGCCAATCAATGCCTCGACCGGCGCCAATGTGCGGCCAAGGATCATTGATGCAGCAAAGATCATGCCGCCGGACATATCGCCATTCAACACCAAGTACGCGCCCCAAGCCATGGTGATTACCTGAAGCGATTGACGAACGAAGCGCCCGGCACCAAAGAAAGCATTGGTATATACGGAAGAATCGTCACTGCGATTGAGCGATCGTGCGGTTTTTTCCCCCCACCGGTTCACAACGCTCGGCAGCAGGCCCATGGCGCGAATATCTTCCGCGCGGGTCAGCACGGCGGCGGAAAATCCGGCGGCATCGGTTTCCGCATCGTTGGCCTCTTTGCCAGCGGATTCCGTCATCTTGTTGTTGGCAATCGTCAGGCCGACCAGCAGTACGATGCCGACCAGCGCGATCAGCCCAAGGGTCAAATGCAGGGCAAACAGCAATAAGAGGAAAAACGGCGAGAACGGCAGATCGAACAGACCGACAAACTGGCGGCTGGCAAAAAACATTCGCAAATTCTGCATGTCGCGCATGATTTTGCGCTCATCCATCGACGGGTCTCGCGACCGCACGATGCCATTAAACACCAATTCGGCGATCTCGCTCATAAACGTCGCAGCCAAGCGGTGCGCCACCCGTCCACGAACCACTTCGGCCAAACTGTATGCGGCTATAGCGGCGATGGTGATAGCGGTGATATAAAAAAGTGTTGATCGGCTTTGCGAAGACAAAACCCGGTCATAGATTTGCAGCATATGCAGTGGAGGCGCCAACAACAACAAATTGGTCGCGATCGAAAACAGCGCGATAGTTCGGATCGGTCGCCGCATCGCATCTTTTAGGGATTTTATCTTTGACACTACAGGGCTCGTGTTCACTGAACTTATTAGAATTTATTGACGATCTTGGTAGTGGCGCTGGCGTGGCCCGTTTCGGATCGGACCGGACCGGACCGCGCAAGTTTCGCGCCGCCGGTTGTTGCAACCAAACCAAGCTGGTCAAACAAGCGCCACTGCCAAGATCGTCAATACACCCCTGGCTGCAATCTAAATACTCGTGGTGAATAATTGGTTATCATCATCGGGCAATGCGTTATTCATGTTCAGGCCGATTTACCGGGAATTAACGTTAGCGGAATATTAGTCATGGCAGTCGAGTTGTTGTGAGTAGAGACCCGTGCGTATTGTAATTCTTGCGGCTGCGACCGGTATAAGTCTTTTAACCGGTGCGCATAGTCTGGCGGCAGATCCGGTGCTACGCGGTTCGGTTGCGCCGGTGCAAATCGGGGTTGATCACAACGGCGGCCGCGAGTTTTACGCCCTTCCGGCATTGCGGCCTTCGCTGTCAGAGGCTTTGTTGCCCAAAGTTGGCGATCTGCGACTGAGCGATGCCAGCGGCCTGCAAATGACCGTTAACGAGGCCCTGAGAACCAGCTATAGCCTGCGCTCGACGCTGCATCAGGCCAACGCAGCCTATCAACAAGCCGGCATTTCGCTGGCCGCATTCATGCCGACTTTGAATGCCACCGCCTCGCTTGGCGAGTATCGTAATCTGCTCGGTGTCGATTTTACCCGGCCCGGCCGCAGAACCAGTTTTGGCGCCGAACTTTCCCTGCCAATCTTTACCAGCGGACGAAATTACCACACCCTGCAAAGTTCACTGAACGCGTCGCTTTCCACCGATTATCAATATATTCAAGCCGAACAGGATCTCGCCTACGAGGCGGTCGCCGGCTATCTCGATTTGTATTTCAACCGCAAGTCCGAACAAGCGATCCGCCGCAATCTCGGCGCCACGCGAGGCTTGGTGACGTCGCTGTCGGCGCGCCAGGAAGCCGGCGATGCCAGCCTGACCGACCTGGCGATCGGGCGCGCAGAGATGCAGTTCTTCCAAGGCGAGTTGGAGCAAGCAGCCGAACGGCGGCGCGAGAGCGAAATCGCTTATAAGAGCCTGGTCGGCCGCAACGCGCCGGCAAAGCTCCAATTGCCGTCGACCAGCCAGATTTTGCCGGCCAATGTGGAAGAAGCGGTGCGCGGCGGCCTGGAGCAAAATGCGCTTATCATTTCCGCCGAATATCAAAGCCGCGCCGCCGAACACACAGCAAAGGCGACCACCGCGCGTTATTTGCCCCAGGTTAATTTGACCGCAGCTTATCAAAATACCGAATACCGTACCCTTGGCACCGACAATACCGAGAGCGTCCAGTTCGGGCTTCAATTGACTATGCCGATCGTGGCGTTCGATGCGATGCCGGCGATCCAGCAAGGCCGGGACAATGCCAGCGCCGCGTACTATCAGGCGCTTGACATGCGACGGAACGTGGAGCGTGATATTCGCCGGCATTGGAATGCCTATCGCTCGGCGGAAAAAACCACTACCGCCGCCAACCGCCGGGCCAGGCATTTGCGGGCCGCGCTTTTGGGAACCCGCGAAGAATATGAAGCAGGATTGCTGCCGGTCTCAGAGGTGCTGCAGCGCCAGATCGAATTGACCCGGGCCGAGATCGAAGCCGAACGCTCCAAGGCGGCGCGCGCGGCCGCAGCTTACCGGATCGCGCTGTCGAGCTCGAAACTTACTTTCGAAACCCTGGGCTTGTGAGCAAGCGGGCATAATACCAACGGTAGCAATTTTATCGACTGATCGATGGGGCCGGCTGGTATTGGAAGCGCGCGGAGCACTCTCAAGGCTGCCCATATTGGCCAGTAAAACGGTTTCAAATCGCGTTTGAAGGGCCTTCAACCCGCGTGCGCGGGGGCAAGTGACCTATGATTTCGCTCCGGACCTGCGCAACGCGACAAGGCTTATGCCAAACGCCAATACGGCAGCAATTGCCGCCACAGTGGTCCACCAGCTTTGTTGGCGATAATATTCCACTTCCTGGTATTTCATCGCAATACCAACAAGCGATTTTAAAAAATCATCTGAGTAACCATCACACTTGCCGTAAATGTTGCAGGGGTGTTCGTGCTCTTTGTAGATGAATAATTCGTCGTATGGTTTACCTATCAGGTCCACATAGGTTTTCTTTGCCTCAACGGCATCAAGGCCTCGGGATACGGCGAGCCTGGAAATCACATCGCCCCCCCACTTGATCACTTCGCAGCCGCCGCAGCCATCACCGCCACCACCAGTAGTTAATGCAAACACCGAAGTGGCGGAAAATACAAATAAAAACACAATAACTGCCAAGATGTGGAACCGGTACATGCGGGCATACTAGCAATCTGGAAGGCAATTACAAATACTCATAGTTCTAAAACCCGGTGTCAAAATTTATCAAACCCGGTGGCACGCTACAGCTGTGAGATATATAAAATGGTGGGCCCGGAGGGAGGAACCTCGAACCCACAGGGTTCGCAAGCCCGAACGGGCGCCGCGCGGTCATCGCGCGCCATCGCAGGCCCGAGCGAAGCGAGGAACAGCCGTGAGATAGGTAAAATGGTGGGCCTCGACGGAGACAGTTTGAACCAATTATCTGATGTTTTTGATGAATTGGTCAACTGGAATCGCATTTTGAAGGACACGAGTTTGCGTGGTCCAAAACCGTCCCCTTAATAGGGGGGCGGCCTACCACTTTCCTTATTTCCTGTAATTTCATCCTCCGTGCACCGCACCGGCAACTCCATATGTTGCCGGGTGTTGACGGACATATTCATCCAAAATTTATGACCGATCCCAAAACAACAAAGAGTAAAAAGCTCTCGCCGATTTCCGTGCGCATGACGCATGACGCCTGAAGAGCGGGAGCAATTGCTTGCGGATGCGGGTGCTTATTTATGCGGCGTAATGTTTCTTGACCGTCTTCCATTGGTCGATGGCCGCAATACCATTCCGTTTGGTATAGCCAGAACATGGAAAACGCATATAACGCGGATGCAAGTTGGTCTCGTTGGTGGCAAGGACCATGTTCAAACAAGCATGGAACCAACGCACAAGCTAAGGCATGTATTACGACGCTCAGCCAGGAAGCCAGGAAGCCAGGAAGCCAGGGCAAACGAAAAACGGATTGAAGAACTGTTGGAACCCATTCTATCGGCCGCTAATGCAACGGTCATCGCGGCCTATGAAGGCAAGATTGAAAATTTGAAGCATCAAAACCGCATCATCGCCGACAAACTGCAAAATAGCGTGGTTCCCAGTAACCGGTTTGAAGAAATTATCGAACACTTCCTGCAATTTCTCGCAAACCCCTGGAATCTATGGGCTTGCGGCCACTATCACATGAAAAGACTGGTGCTCAGACTGGCCTTTTCCGAACCCATAGCCTATTGCCGAAATGAGGGTTATCAAACACCAAAAACCTCCATACCTTTCAAGGTGTTAGAGAGTGTTCGTGCCGGAAAGTCCGATTTGGTGCGCCCAATCGGAGCAACCTCGAACACCAATTTTGATGCTTTGTTTGAGACATTAGAGGAGTGGGATACCTATCTCAAGGCCGAAGATATTGACCTGAATAGTGTTGAGTTACAGGGGGATAGCTGTGCCGAACGGGCTACGGCGGGTCTTATGTTGCGGGGGTCTGCGCCATGAGACGGTCGGGCACAGTTAATACCAACGATGAAAGAACGAAGGCGGTGCTTGGCCATGCCTTCAAAGAAGCCACCACCCAATCAAAGGGTTCCCAAAAGAAGCATCCTTCCCCGATTACCTTGCGGTTGAGTGAGGAGGAACGTGCGCAGTTGATCAAGCTTTGTGTGGGGACAAGCATGAGCGCCTATATAAGGCTGTGTGTTTTTGGCGCCGATATGACCCGGCGCAAAAGGCGGCGGCGGGCAAGACCGGTGGCGGATGATCGCGCGCTTGCTAGAGTTCTCGGGCTTTTGGGCCACTCACGGTTGGCCAATAATCTCAACCAACTGGCCTATCATGCCAATACCGGTTCCTTGATCGTTGATGAGGAAACCCGGCAGCGGATTAATGAAGCCTATGCCCATATTGCGGTGCTTAGGGCGGAATTGATGAAGGCCCTGGGCTTGAAGGCATTGGGGCGGGGCGAACAAAGCGCTGGTCAGGAATTCGGTTCGGACCCATGATCCTTGAGGGTGCACAACGCGGTGGTGCTGATCGGCTTGCGCGGCATCTGCTCAATACACAAGACAATGACCATGTGGAAATCCATGAGATTAGCGGTTTTCTTGCCGGTGATCTTTTGGGTGCATTGCGCGAAGTGGAAGCGGTTTCCAGAGGCACCCAATGCCGCCAGTATTTCTTCTCTTTGAGCCTAAGCCCGCCGAAAACGGAAAATGTTCCGGTGGCTGTCTTTGAAGAGGCTATTGCCCGCATTGAAAAGAAGATGGGTTTGGTCGGCCAGCCGCGCGCTATTGTGTTTCATGAAAAGTGCGGACCAAAGGGAAACCGGCGCCACGCCCATTGTGTGTGGTCGCGCATTGATGTGACACAAATGCGGGCGATTAACCTGCCCCATTTCAAACTCAAGCTGACCGAATGCGCCCAACAAATCTACTTGGAGAACAATTGGCGCATGCCCGATGGTTTTGTCGATCATGATGCCTGTGATCCGTCAAATTATTCAACGGTTGAAGCCCGTCAGGCAAAACGGACGAAGCAGGATGCGAGCGCACTCAAGAAGTGTTTTCTCGAGTGTTGGGCACAATCGGATTCGCGTGCTGCATTTGCGCAAGCACTAAAACAACACGGGCTTGTTCTGGCGCGTGGTGATCGGCGCGGCTTTGTGGCGGTGGATAGCAGCGGAGAAGTTTATGCGATTTCCCGCTGGGTGGGCATAAGGGCAAAGGAAGTACGCGCCCGGCTGGGTAAGCCTGATGGCCTGCCCAGTGTTGATGAAGCTCATGTGATTGCCGCTGGCCAAAGACCGAATGTTGCCGATGACGCTGTTCATCAGGCTCAGGCAAAATTCGAACGGCATGTAGAAGCGCTGGAACGACAAATGCTGGCGCTTGTTGCATCACAGCGCCAGGCAAGAGTGGATTTGCAGCACCAACATCAGGCACGACAGATCGAAGAGACAAGGTTGCGTGCCTCGCGCTTGCCATCAGGGCTGAAAGCTTCCTGGGCAAGATTGACCGGTTCTTACCAGGCCATAGTAAAGCAGAATGCGGAAGAAACTGAGCAAGCCAATGTTCGTGATCGGGCCGAATGCCAATTGCTTGTGGTGCGTCAGTTAAAACAACGCCGGGCGCTTACCCATGAAGTGACAAAGTCGCGCCATTTCCATGAGTTGCATCTGACAGCGTTGCGGCGGGGTGATCCATCGCAATCGCAATCGCCATCAACATGGCCATTCCCGGATGATTCCGTTGATACCTCGCACAGTGCATCGCCGTTGCTGTTAAAGGTCGATCCGGCGCAACCGTTTGTTGACCTGCCTGATCCTGAAGCCCTCACCATCGCCGCCAGGGTCAAACGTGACCCTACCCATATCGTGACGCTGATATCGGACAAGAAAGAGATTTTCTCCCGTAGCGATATTATCCGTGCCCTGGCCAAATATATCGATGATCCGTTAGCCCTGAGCCGTGCGGCGGATATGGCTTTGCAATCAGAGGATTTGCTGGAAGTTCCCTCCAGGACTTCGATACCAAAATACTCCACCCGGCAATTACAGAACACCAAGATCGACTTGATGAATAGGACGCGGGAAATGGCCGGAAAATCCGGATATCAGGTTGGCGTCAATCATATCAATGCGGCAATCAATCGAGAAAACGTCGCCCTGCAACAGACCGTTGGCGCCAGTTTGAGTGCAGAGCAAAAAGCGGCGATCCACCATGTTTTGCAGCCCAACCAGCTTTCCTGCATTGTTGGTCTGGCCGGCACCGGCAAAAGCACGTTGCTGAATGCCGCCCGCAATGCCTGGCAGAAACAGGGATATCAAGTCGTCGGTGCGGCCCTATCCGGTAAGGCCGCCAATGGCTTGCAAGCAGCCTCCGCAATTGAAAGCCGGACACTGGCTTCGTGGGAGCATAGTTGGAAGAATGGCTACCACCACCTTACCGCCAATCATGTGCTGGTGATTGACGAGGCCGGAATGGTCGACACACGGCAACTGCAGCGCTTTGTCAAAGAAGCACAGGCGCGGGGGGCGAAGCTGGTAATTGTCGGTGATCCAGAACAATTGCAGCCCATTCAGGCCGGCACGCCTTTCAGGGAAATGGTTGAAAATATTAATGCGGCGAAACTGAGCGAAATTCGCCGTCAACGAAGCGATTGGCAACGCACCGCTTCCCGCGAACTGGCGGAGCAACGCAGCGGTGATGCACTCAAAGCCTATCGGGAAAGAGGCTTTGTCACCGAGACGGCAGACACATCACTGGCCATTGCCAAACTGGTGGAAGATTGCATGGCTGATATTGAACTACATGGTGCCAACTCATCCCGGCTGGCGCTGGCCCATCGCCGCAAGGATGTGCACGCGATCAATCAAATCATTCGCTCGGCACGAAAATCCAGCGGCGATTTATCCAAGGAAACGCTCGTTCGCACCGATTTCGGTCCGCGCGCCTTTGCTGCAGGCGACAGGATTTTGTTCACACGCAACGATCGCGATCTCGGCGTCAAGAACGGGTCACTTGGCACAGTGGAAACTATTGGTGCCGAACAACTGACTGTGCGGCTGGACGGCAAAGAACCCAACCTCATCACATTATCACCACAACGCTACACCGCCTTCGATCACGGCTATGCCACCACCATTCATAAAAGCCAGGGCGCAACCGTTGACCGTGCTTTCGTGCTTGGCTCAACCACCATGGATCGGCATTTAACCTATGTGGCGCTCACCCGTCACCGCGACGATGCCCGCATTTACGGTGAATACAGCGCGTTGCGCAAACTGAGCCAAAATCAAACACCCGAACAAGCCATGCATCAACCAAGCCGCAACCAAACAAACAGACGCCGCTACCGCCGTAATCGCGGCCCGACAATGCATTGAGTACAGCGCGAAAGAAATCCACATGTTGGACGAATATCTGGAACGTACTGCAGCGATTTCAACTCAGATCGGAAAGAAAACAAATGCCCTTTGAACCGGAATTCTAAGGAAACCGAAAGCCTCCAGTGAGGTATTATTGCACCGGGATTCTCAAACGCGGGTTGTCGGCGCTTTCCCCGATGGCGAGAGCTTGACCTGCCGCTGCGAATCTCCTCCATGATGAATTAGAGTCCGGCCCTTATTGAAAGGACGGACAGATGAAGAGAAAACGTTTCAGTGAAGAGCAGATCATCGGGATTTTGCGGGAGAATGAGGCCGGTGCGAAGGCCGGTGATCTGGGCCGCAAATACGGTGTTTCGGAAGCGACGATCTACAATTGGAAGGCCAAGTTTGGCGGCATGGACGTGTCGGATGCCAAACGGTTGAAGGAATTGGAAAGTGAGAATGCAAAACTGAAGAAGCTTTTGGCCGAGCAGATGTTGGATGCGGCAGCGATGAAAGAGCTGCTTTCAAAAAAGTGGTAGGGCCCGCCGTGAAGCGCGAAGCCGTTGCGCATCTGAAGGCCGGGATGGGTCTGTCAGAGCGGCGGGCCTGTTGTCTTGTTGATGCGGATCGCTCAATGATCCGCTACCAATCCCGCCGTGCACCGGATGGCGAACTGCGCCAGCGGCTCTGTGATCTGGCCAATGAGAGACGCCGGTTCGGCTATCGGCGTCTGTTTGTCCTGCTGCGCCGTGAGGGTGAACCCTCGGGCATCAACCACATCTACCGGCTTTACAGGGAGGAAGGGTTGGGGGTTCGCAAGCGCCGCGCCCGCCGCAGAGCCGTGGGAACGCGGGCACCCATTGTGGTGGAAGCCAAGCCCAATGCCAGGTGGTCGTTGGATTTCGTTCATGATCAATTCGCCAATGGGCGGCGGTTTCGGGTTCTCAACATCATCGATGATGTGACCAAGCAATGTCTGGGGGCAATCCCCGATACATCGATTTCCGGGCGGCGTGTTGCCCGGGAACTGACGGCCATCATCGACCGGCATGGCAAACCCGGGATGATTGTCTCTGACAACGGAACCGAACTGACATCCAATGCGATCTTTGCATGGTCGAAGGATCACAAAATCAATTGGACACTTCTAAAAACCCCTGAACCGATTCAAGGCGTCGAGGCGCCAGGCCGCTTGATTCTGGTTTGTTCACTATTCGAATCTGACCTGTTCGCACCGACGAGCGCATATTGGTGCCATCGTCGAGGTTTTTAGAAGTGTCCAGTTTCAACGGCCGCATGCGTGACGAGTTGCTGAACGAGACCCTATTCTTGACACTACCCAATAACGATCATCAGGTCACGGAAAAATACGCTGCATCCAATACCGAAAAGTAGACATGCTGCCAAACAATCCAAACTGCAAATTCTATAGTTGTAGAAATGCCGCAGCGACCTCAACTGACGCAGCAGCGCGGAGGATTATTTCGTCGCTGAATTGCGGTCCAATGACTTGAAGGCCGAGCGGCATTCCATTGGTGCTATTCGCCACGGGAATGCTGATTGCAGGTAGACCTGCCATATTAATTGGTACCGTGTAAATATCTTCCAAATACATTTCCAATGGGTTTTTTGAATGAACGCCTATTTCGAAAGCGGATGATGGTGCTGTTGGCATGAACATAATGTCCGCTTCTTGAAACACAGACCTAAACTCGTTTGAGATTACTTGTCTAACTTTTTGTGCCCTCAAATAGTAGGCGTCATAATAACCTGCGCTAAGCGCAAACGTACCCAGCAATATTCGTTTTTTAACCTCAGCGCCAAAACCTTCGCTTCTAGTCTGCTCGTACATGTCGGTAATATCTTTGGGCGCTGGTGTGCGATACCCATAACGAACACCATCATACCTTGCCAGGTTCGATGATGCCTCACAGAGCGCAACAATGTAATAAGCAGGTAATGCATGTTTGAAATTGGGCATGGACGCTTCGACAATATCCGCGCCCATGTAATCCGCTATCTTGACGGCACAATTCCACACTTTGTCCGCATCACTTGTCGATCCTAAATCTATTACTTCCTTGGGAAAGGCAATTCGCAGTTTGCGTGGTTCGGTAATCAGCGCGTCAGCGAATGCATATTTTTTTCCCGAGACGGACGTCGCATCTTTTGGATCTTCGCCAGCAATAACATCCATCAATAAGGCAACATCGGATACGCAATTGCCGAATACACCGGCTTGGTCCAGAGAAGACCCGTAGGCAATTATCCCCCAACGTGAGCAGACGCCATAAGTCGGTTTCATTCCCACGACGCCGCAATATGCTGCAGGTTGGCGGACCGAACCTCCTGTGTCTGTGCCAATTGCGCCGATTGCCAGACCTCCCGCAACCGCGGCTGCAGAGCCCCCTGATGAGCCGCCCGGGACCAAATTATTGTAGCCTAGCTTTGCGCCAACCGGATTAATCGTCGGTCCAAAATAGCTGGTCTCTGTTGACGAGCCCATGGCGAACTCGTCCATATTTGTTTTTCCTAGGATGATGGCACCTGCATCAAGCAGTTTCTGCGTAATCGTTGATTCATAAACAGGAACAAAATTCTCCAGGATGTGCGATGCAGCAGTGGTCTTAATGCCTTTGGTGCAAAAATTGTCCTTTACAGCAATAGGAATACCATCGAGTGGTTTCGGTATTCCTCTTGAAATTCGTTCGTCTGTTTCCTCGGCCTGGCGATGTGCCGATGCCTTTGTTTCGGTGATATAAACATTCAGACGTCGACTTTTTTCGATATCATCAAAATATTTCAATACGGATTCAACCGCTGTGAATTCCTTATTGGCAAGTCGCGCACAATATTCCGCAATTGCAGATTCATTTGTTGTGTTGGTCATTGTACGCCTGTTGGAAATCCTCTGTCTTGGCACGGAGTGTAGCGTTAGAAATGTGCAGATCAACAGGCAAAATCTCAGGCGCGTGTAAACATCGATAGCGAAAGCTTTTCAAAGCCAAAGGTCACCCCTGTTGACGGGACGAAAGTTAGCACAATGTCGCTATCGCCGATAATGTTCTTGACCATTTCCTTGGACAGTTGCTCAACGACGTCAAAGGCGCCGCTCTTGGTTAATTTGAATCGGTGCAGACGTCGTGGGTGGTCTGGCTCGCTGATCACTTCGACCTTGGCAGAAGGAAAATTCAAATAAAGATCGATGACTGGATAGTCTGCACCCTTCGCAATCTTAGCATCCAAATTCTTAATGCGCAGCACGGCATTGCTGAGCGCTGTCGGATCAAAGCGCCGGTCTGGAACAACAAAGTCGGAGTGCGGAGCGCTTGTCGGCTTTTCAATCGCCTTGAAATTGAAATCGAACAGGTTTTGAGATTGCTCGCCACGCTGATTGATCTGCATCTGCAGTTTGACCTGATCACCAATCCGCGTGCCCATAGTGACCATCAGTTTGGCGAGTGCTGCTTCCGGTGTCATGTCGAGACCAGAAATCACACCATTGTCGATCAGTCCGATGCTGGCTGCGTAAAGGCCCATTTCGACAGAGCCTTGCGGACATTGGGTAATATTGACAACAACCTTGTCACCATTGCGGATACCATCGCCAAGTGCGTCAAGGAATTCCGGTTCTTCCGGCGCATTTCCGGTACCGTAAGTACGCAGGACGACGCCCTTTACGGAGTTTAGATTGAGAATTTGATTCAGGTGGCTCGCCCTAAGACCAGGGAAAAGAGAAATGTCGAGAACGTCGGAATTCAATGTAGCATTGATTTGAAAATCGATGCCTGTCGGCGGCGCTGGCCGAATTTGGCTTTCGAATATGCGAACATGCTCGCCAATTTCACCCAAATGAGGACAATTCGGCGTGTCGAACCCAGTCCATGAACTGGCACTCATTTTGCGCACCCGGCAACCGCGCAAAACTCTGTCGGCAAACACGACGATGACCTCCGGAATGCAAGGCAAATCTGTGGCCTTGTAGCCGGCAATCATGAGTGCATGACCGTAATTTAGGTTCGCATCGGTGCGCGGATTTACAAGCGGCAATTGCGAGCCTGTTACGATGACCGGCTTGGCCAGGTTTTCCAACATAAAACTTAGGGCTGATGCGGTGTAAGTGGTCGTATCAGTGCCTTGGATAATAATGAAACCGTCATGGGAATCGTAATGCGTCTTAATCTTCCTTGCAATATCAACCCAGTCTTTTGGAGTCATTGACGAGGAATCGATAAGATGGGTAAAACGTTCCAGGGTGACTTCGACACCAGGGGCAAGTAGCTTTGCGTCGGGAAGCGCTATTTTCAGCTCAGGGAGTTGCATTGGGCGCAACGGTGTGCCTGGGGTCGACTCATCCGGCTTCATACCAAACGTGCCACCTGTATAGAGCACATAAACTTTAGATTTTGGCATCCCGATTTCCTCCGACTCTCAGATCCAATTTAACGCAACTCCCAACCGTGCTGTGTTTTGTTCTGGTCAATCCTTTCTCCAACTTGATTTCATATCATTTGTACAGTCAAATTATTTAAGCTCATCCATTTCCTCTACATACACCTCACACATCAATTCGCGTAAACGGTCAATTTTTTGCAGATCTGTGAGATTGCAATCGTCAATCTCTTGGTCAACCTGAGCCATTACCCAGCGAAATTTTACGGTTGCGGCGGCACTCGTCATGTTCCCCGTCGGAATGGCTCCCGCCCGCTCCGCATTTTTGCCAGGCGCATAATGGGTATCGTAGGTTGAATTCGCCGGAAATTGGCTTGTAATAATAACTGGAATATTCTTTGTCTTGGCCTGCTTAATGAAGCTTTCGAAACCATATTCTCCAATCTCTTTGTCAGGTACATTGCCGGCGCCAAATGACTGCAGAACAATGCCCTTACAACCGTTATCGAGCAAAGGCTCCAACGATTTCGGATGCAAACCCGGAATAAGGCTCACCTGGACAATATTACCGGCAAAATTTGGCCTAAATATAATTTCTATGGTGTTTTCATTTTGCCGCTTTGCGGTGGGATGAATGAGTATATTTTCAGTAATGTCAGCAATTGGATAAAGCGCGGGAGATTCAAAGGCATCAAACCGTCGTTCATCCTTTTTTTGCGTGCGACATCCACGAAATACAAAATCGCCAAAAGAGATGACTACTTCCGCAAGATCTTCATTCGCAACCTTAAATGCTCGTAGAAGATTGATACGGGCATCGCCATGATGGACGCTGGGATTAGCCTGGGCCCCGGTAAATACTACAGGAAGATTGAGGTTTTTGCCGAGCGCAAATGCCACAGCTGATGCTGAGAAATGCATGGTATCTGTTCCATGCGCGATCACAAATCCGCGGTATTTCCCAGAATCAATTCCGACCTTTATTGCCACTGCCATATCTGTCCAGTCGGCGGGCAGAATGTTTGTGCTATCCTTGTTTATAAGAGGCAAAAAATCATAATCGAATAGGCCATCCAACTCCGGGGCAACTTCCAAGAAATCCTCCGGTTTCTTTGGCGGATGAAGCTCGCCGCCTTTATCCGCCACCATACCTATGGTGCCGCCGGTGTATATTAGGCAGAATTTCTTATCGCTTTCGGTCATTTTTGCAAACCGCACCATTTTATAACAGCACAAAAAGTCTCTGATTATGCTAAGTGAATCCAAAGTCCTTTTATACGACATTTTGGAGCATTGCCAGTCAGATTGCTATGGCAATCGGGCTGTTGTTACTATTCATAGGTGGACACCCGCAAAAACCTCCTGTCCAAATATTTAGCGGGATGTGGAAATACGTTTGATTCCGGTTCGTTCATGGTTTGATTCTGGAATGTTCTCTTTATCAGACAACCATCAGAACGACCGCTGAGGTTTTTGCGGGTGTCCAGGTGCCGATGGATATTGGCCTCACTGCAAAACGCAAAACTATCGGAGGCAGACATTTTCGTCCGGTTCACATTCAGAAATATGAACTTCGGCACGCACAATAAGAAGAATTTCCGTTCAGACACAAAATGCAGCACAGGTTAAGTCCGGTTGGGGTTATGCGGTTGCGGATTTACATTTCAATCGAACGCCAAATTTCAGTGTTGAACCAGAAATATCTAGCGGTTTCAGAGCTTTACCGCCCATACCTGGCTCGATCAATTTGACAATGACTTTTCCTTTCAATTCTCTGCCATTATTGCAGTACAATATGCTATTAATTTCATTAACTCTTTCTTCCCGATCAATAAATAATAATATTGCCTGAATAATTCCCTGAACGTATCCAACTAAAAACTCGCAGGTTTCAACATTAGCAAATTCTTTGCCCGAATCATTTTGTGCGCCATTTGGCGAACAACTGGTTTCCCGAGCAGGTTTATAAGATAGAAAGCAGTTTTTCCAACTTATTATCGCAATTTCTGTCGCTGCTCCGCTGAACTCTTCAGTGCCGAAGGTCGGTTCAAGAATTCCGAATCCGGCATCATCGCTATCGTATTTGCACCATTTTGTTATGCATGTCCGATAATCGTCCCCGGGATCCACTATTTTTGCATACGGATGATTTCCAACTCCAATAATCTGCTCTCCAAAGCTTAAGCCGACTTTTCTGCCAGTCTTCCTAAATACGCGGCGTGTCTGCTTCGACTTCACGTTCAACTGGGTTAGGTATTTTGCGAGCGATGAAAAAATTAGGCGCACGGTCTCCGTTCTAAGGAGAACATTAAATTCACCATCCGCATTTATCGCCTGGCCCAACCTATTCATATGGAGACTAATATCGCGTCTGGGCTCGCTTCCATCTATTATCAAAACTTTCACCCATTGTGGAGCGGTTCTAACTGTTCCGATTTTCGTTTCCCTCCCGAGCTGTTGATCGCTATCATCCGACAATCCTAGTTCAGACAAAGCCCTGAATATCCGACTATACAGTCGGCCATGATCCTCAATAATTTGATGATGCCAAGATATACCGTGAACAAATTCTTGATCCTGGTGGGCAACAATCATGCTTTCTTCGACAGTAACTCTGAACGATTCACTGATAGAGTCAAAGTCCGATTCACTCAGGAAGAGATCAGGCTCTCCTCCACTCGAGCGATAATCGTTAAATGGTAATGATTCGGCACCTGCAAGCGGCGCGCGCTCCTTAATTTTGCCCCGTAATTTCCTTACTCTCTCACCAAAATTGGTAGACGGATTATTCGCATTCGATTCTCCCGATAATAGGGATTTTACATCAAATCCAGTGCGCACCCGACATATAACTGGAAGCACGCGCACCTGTCGGTTTATGGAACTGCTTGCCTGGGTAACCGCGCTGTACATACGGCAGGCGCCTTGGGCGCCCTCTTCATTGGCCGGGAACATTGAAACAACGACATCAGCCCAATAGTATAGTGGTGCGGAGGAATATTCTCTTGCCGATTTACAATCTACTAGCAGGTATTCAGTTCCTTTATCATATATTTGACGCAGTATTTCCTTTTCTGTTTCAAACAATAATCTATTTTCATGCAACAATATTGTTCCATTGCTGGAATATTCGTTTCTCGAAACTGCAAAAAAATCATGGAACCATTTAGAGCTGAGGTTCCACCAATACCGTTCATTCCCGATTCCAGCCGGGATGTATTTGTAGAACGGAGAATCTCCCGTTGGATCTGTTACGTTCGTTTCCCCGACGCAGAATTTCTTTAGAAACGAAATTCTATCTTCCTCGAATTTCGCCGAGTCTACTGATTTTTCCCAACGGCCGGTGCCGCGTTCGATGTCCCAGCCATCCGCCTCCCCATCATGAAAATGCGCCAAATAATCTACATACCCTCTGTCGGGAATTGTCCCTTTAATTGGATCTTCATCGTCCCCGTTTGTCGGTAAAATTCCTGGTTTTAAATGAAGTCCGGGTGCATCTACATCAAGGTCGAGCACCAGAACGCGTTTTTTAAGTGCACAAAGAGCCCTCGCAAAATTCAAAACAGCCATTGTACGCCCAACGCCGCCCTTGTACGAATGGAAGACCACTGTTTTCATTCCGCATTTTGGATCATTCTTTTTCTTCTTCATCGCACTCAATCTATCTATTCCGCAGCGAATTTCCGCATCAGCGGGTATAATAACAAGTGGTCGGCAACATTCGAAAGAAAATATCTGTCAATTGGTTAACTGGCAGATCGCATTTGCTGGGCAATATTCTCTGATTGCAGAAAGTTGCAGGGATTTATCGGTGCTTCATTTTCGGAAGTTGTGGCCTCGTTCTGCGTGCAATAACGGTCCCATGTTCCCAGATCTCCTTGACTTGTCTGATTAGCTCCGCAAAGATTTTCCGGAAAGCCTATCACAGCGTGAACACCGAAAGTAAAATATGAAAATTTTTGTAGTAGGTGATATTTCTATTCGTGCCCTGAAGTTCGAAATATTGCGAACCGATGGTCGCGAAATCGCAGATGACCGCCTTAGATCCCATGGTGCAAAATATGCGAGTTTCAATTACATTAGAGATGGAACTTTCTTGATCGCGTCACTACTGGAATCCAATTTCGGAAACAATAGTTCCCAGGTTCCTAATGGAAATCCACCTGAAATCATCCATCATGTGGATTTATCACCTCTCGTGAGTGCTGAAGACTTCAATAATAGACTCAGTATTCAACCAATAAATGGTTCAATATTTTGCCCCGTTGTTCATGTGGATTGTACAAGACAGAAGAGGGATGACATCGAGAGATATTACGAAGAAAGATCGGTATCCATTCAAGAAAAATACTATTTGAATTCAAATGCAACGAATACAGGAAAAGCTGAGTCTGGTATAGACAAAGAGAGCGATCCCAATAATTCAGTTTCTAAGCGGCCCGATGATAAAAGTATCGAGAAACCCAGCAATGATAGTTGCCTTGTCATAATGGCCAAAAATGATCCCAATCCAGATGAACGAGTTAATTCGCAGTTCTCCAATTTTGGAGATGTAGACAGTGGTTCTAGATTCAAACATGTATTTGTCTATACGAAAATCGAGTTTCTTTCCGATGACAATGGAGAGGATACGGAGTTATCCAAGCTGCTCCGTGATGTATCTGGTTCATGTACCATTCTTCTTGATGCCCACGATTTGCGGGATGCTGGATTTAAAATTAGTAGAGGTATTTCATGGGACAAGACGGCGTCAGATGTCGCGCTTCTGTTGAAACAAAACCGATGGGAGGGAGTAAAGAAATTTCAAAATACTGTCATCAGATTCGGTATAGACGGCGCAATTCACTTTCATTCTGGCGATGAACCGGAGCAACTGAATATCTATTTTTATTCCGACTCAGCTGAGGGAGATTTCGAAGAACGATTTGTAGGCACAATTGCGGGTATAGGGGAAACGTTTTGTGCCTCACTGTTTGCCGATATTTACGACGATAAAGGCGGCTTTGGATTTGAATTGGCAATAAAACAGGCAATCGTAGCCGCGCGACGGTTGTTTGCTAACGGTTATAGAGTTGAAGTAGGCAGGCCAGCGGGCGTGGATCATCTTCTGGCCTTCGACCGAAAATATGCCTCAAACAAGAAAGTTTCTCGCGCGAGCTTCATTTTATACGCCGATGGCCGTGAGTGGACCAAGTGGAGTCTTCTGGGGGAGGCAGCTCAGGGAGATGACAAACAAATTGAATTACTAGCTACTGATATTGTTGTGAATGGCATATTTCCCTCCAGCGATCGAGGCATTCCACAGGCTCAATTTAATAGACTTCATACAATTGATCGGCGTGAAATCGAAAGTTTTCGAAATTTGAACAGGCAGCTGCGGGATTTTCTGAAAGCTGGGGCGTCGCAAAAGCCTATTTCAATTGCAGTTTTTGGACCGCCCGGCTCGGGGAAATCATTTGGTGTGAAAGAGGTAACGGCTTTTATCAAAGATTCAAATGTCAAGGACGCATGTGACTTTGAAATTGGTGAAACGCACGTCATCAATGTGGCGCAGTTTGTTTCAGTAAAGGAACTCGTCCGTTCTCTGCAATTAGTTCGTAATGATTCCATTGCAGGGAAAGTTCCGATTGTGTTCTTCGATGAATTTGACACTAAGTACGAAAGCCATGAACTTGGTTGGTTAAAATTTTTCCTGGCGCCAATGCAGGATGGAAATTTCCGGGATGACAACGCATTGCACGACCTCGGGAAGACAATATTTGTATTCGCTGGTGGAATAGAAAATTCGTTCTTCGATTTTTCAAACAAATTTGGCAGTAAAATGGAACGGCGGCGGGAAGTAAAATTGCCTGATTTCATCAGCCGACTAAGTGGATTTGTGAACATTTCCGGTCCAAACAGGATTGAGGATATAGAGACTGACAACGACAAGAAGTACA
This sequence comes from Rhizobiaceae bacterium, assembly GCA_965248715.1. Taxonomy (GTDB): domain Bacteria; phylum Pseudomonadota; class Alphaproteobacteria; order Rhizobiales; family Rhizobiaceae; genus CBDFKB01. The sequence goes on along the minus strand of CBDFKB010000008.1, from coordinate 705,024 downwards.
TATTACGCCGTGCTGTACTATTTCGGAGCTTAATCAAATCAAATAGGCCAGAACTTTTCGATGGCCAAAAATTGCGAATTGACCGTGGCGTGTTGCGGGCGTTCTTGATTGTGGACAAATTCAAGCACGGTGCGCGTTCCATAGAGGCCATAATTGGAATGAGTGCCCTTTCCGATAAAGATCGGTTCCATCGGTCTCTTCTGCCGACTGCTGATCAACTTGGTATCCACGTAGATTCCAAAGAATTTATCAATATTGTTGCTGAGACCTTGGACGAGAATACATAGTACCGACGCACAATTGGGGCAAGTCAAACCGCACACTACACGACTCCGGCGGATTTGAGTGTTGATTTTTTCTTTGGCCATTTTGCTGTCCAGACCCTTGCTGCCTTTTGGGGCTGGTGAATGATCCATCTTCTGAGTTGGTCAAGTCCGGTTCTGAACCATGATTTTTCCTTGTATCCATGGCTCTTTTTCCTGATCGGGGAAAGCCCGATGGTTTTGCTGGCGCAACGATAGGTCCAACTGGACACTTCTAAAAACCTCGACGATGGCACCAATATGCGCTCGTCGGTGCGAACAGGTCAGATTCGAATAGTGAACAAACCAGAATCAAGCGGCCTGGCGCCTCGACGCCTTGAATCGGTTCAGGGGTTTTTAGAAGTGTCCAACTCATTGTAAGAGCGATTATTGCCAGCCACAGATCGAGTTTGGCCGGATCGGTAATGCGGGTGTCTTCAATGTTGAAGCCTCGCTTTTTGGTATCACCAAACAGGCATTCGATGGCCCATCTTTTGCGGTATTTGCGCAACGCATCTTTGGGTTCGCGATTGGAGGCGATGATCAGCCAATCGCCGTCTTTGATGCGCCGTGCTGCAAAGTTCAACGGGTTGTTCTGCCTGCGCTCCATATCTGTCAACCAGCCCGACCATGTCCTGATTGTTTTGATCGAACGGTGTTTGCGCAACAATGTTTGAAACGACCATTTTGATCCGTCTTGTTGTGTCAAATACATCGCCTTCTTGATGCGAATGGCGAAGGGGATGTTGTTTTTGTTGAGGAAATCAAACCAGTCGTGACCGATGAACTCCCGGTCAGCCAGTAGCATTCGAACCGATGATGCGCCAAACAAAGCCAGATAACGCCGCATCAACGTGATGCGTTCGGCGCTATTGCTGCTGCCCGGCTTGTCAAGAATTACCCACATCAGCGGCACCCGAAACCGGCGTGTCACCAGCGCCAGCATCAATATATTGATATCTCGCGACCCAACCTTCCAGTTGGTGCGATCAAGTGCCAGCAGCCATGGTCTGGCATGGGGTCCGCACTGGTTCAACAGGCGCACCATCATCCGCGCCACCCAATCATTATCAAGACGCACATACTGAAAAAACCGCTGCAGGCGGCGGTAGTTGGATGCGTGTTTGGCAGGACCGCAAAAATGGCAGGCAATATGACTGAGAGTAACCGTGCGGCCATTCACAAGACCAACAATGATCACAATAAGCGTCTCAATGCGGCTCTTGTTCAAACCAAGATGACACGATAAATTCACACCGAGAGCGTGGGTTAATAACGGTATCGACATCGAACGACTCCATTGGCAAGTGAAGCGTTCAAAATACCATCAATTCACGCTCTCATCCAAAATTGTCGTGTAGTGTGGTCAAACCGTGTCAAATGCGTCGGTGATTGGCAATGCAATTGGCGGAAATTCGAGGCGGGTAATTATCTCTTGTGGAACAAAAGTATGAGAACCATTCTCAAGCTGGACACCCGCAACAACCCCGCTTTCTACGGTCCGAATTGCCTGATTTGGTCATAGGGCGTGTTTTTGTGCCCGGATCAGGGGATCCGGTGCTTGTATTGGCGTTTTTGCCGTTTTTGAGCGCACTTATTCTGTGGCACAATGTCGTTCTTGGAAGATCAGGCGGTCGAAATTATAGGCGAGGTTGGCGAGGATCAGTTTGGCTTCTGCACGGGCTAACCCAATGGTGCGTATGAACAATCCGAACCGGTTTTTCTAATGGCCAAAGACATGCTCAACCCGGGCACGGATAGAAGACTTCTTGGCGTTGGCCTGCGCTATCATCTTGGACATGGGTTTGCCCTTCGGCTTGCGCCGGTGAATGCGACTGGTGAACATTCGCTTGGCAAGCCACTTTTCATTGGCCTGTGATCGATAGGCGCTGTCCGCCCAGACTTCTGATCCAGTGTTATCCTTGCTGATTACATGCTTCAATTGACGACCATCGGCGCCTGTAGCCGAGGTCACTGTTGCTTCGCGGATAAAGCCAAAGCGCCGGTCGATGCTGATGTGGGATTTGTATCCGAATGTCGCGATTGCAATCATTGGCAAGGGTGAACCATCCGGCCGATAGCGGGTCTTGCCACCAATCTTCAGCGTCCAACGGGCGTCTACATCCTTCTGGGCTGCTTTGTTGGGTTCATCAGGCCAGATTCTCTTTGGCAGATTTGCCTGCTTTGACCGCCGCTTTCTCATCTTCAGTGTTTCGCTGCTTGGGTGCAGGCACCAATGAGGCATCCACAATCTGGCCCGACATCGGGATATAGCCCTTCTTTTGCAACTGCCAGTCAAACGCCTTCATCACCCGCTTCAACGTTCCGGTCTCGGTCAGGCGATTTCGAAAGTGACGGATCGTGTTCTCGTCAGGAGTGGCTCCCCCCAGTTCAAAATTCAGAAATAGCATCCATGACAACCGATCCCGGATCATGAATTCCATCCTGGCATCACTGAGATTGTGTTGCGCCTGAAGGATCAACGCCTTGAACATGGAGACAGGATCGAACGGAGGACGCCCGCCTTTTGCACCATCACAGTAATTGAGGCCATCAACGAGCCAGGTTCGAAAATACTCAAAATCAACCGTTGCGCCAAGAACCTCCAGCGGATCACCGTCCTTGCTGAGTTTCTCAAGATGGTCGGCTAGACTGAAAAGACTATTGGGATTCATGATGGCACCTCCATCAAAGAAGTGAATCACAAAACTGCTAAATTGGGTAGGTTATTGCTGGTGTCCAGCTATCGGTTGAAAAACAGCCAGAAACCAAAGCAGAAATAATCAACACCCAACACCCGGTTTGTCCACAGCCCCGCTTCACTCCGCAAACTGTGCGGCAGCTCTGCTACGCGGGCCTATGGACAAACTTCCGCAACCCAAGTGACGCATCTTTACTCCGGAAAACGGTGTAATTGGACACTTCTAAAAACCTCGACGATGGCACCAATATGCGCTCGTCGGTGCGAACAGGTCAGATTCGAATAGTGAACAAACCAGAATCAAACGGCCTGGTATCTCGAAGCCTTGAATCGGTTCAGGGGTTTTTAGAAGTGTCCAATTTTACTCCGGCGTTGACACTGACGCTTTCATCTGAAGTTTTAAATAGTAGTGTCAAGTGCGGGAGTTGACAATCGGACGATCTTCAAATCCATTAAATAAAATGTCGATATCGCTATCTGATATTTTCGAAAACAGCTTCTCGGGCGGGATGTATTCTTGTCGAAACCACGGGTACATTTTCGCGTCAAATGATTTCTTCAACCATTTTATCAGCCTTTTTACACGCCTAACCTTTGCCGCTTCTGGATGACATACAAGCCAAATATCCCGTTTAATGGTCATGTGCGGCATCACTGAAACGAGCCGTTTTGAGACCGCGATCGCATATGTTGGAAGAACACCAATGCCAGCTCCACGAGCGACTGCAAATGCATGTGCTGAACTGGTGTTGCACTTCAGATTGATAAACTCGTCTGGAATGATTGGCGCAACATAGCTTGCTAGTTTCTCGCTCGGAATTTGATCTGAAACTTGCTGAACAAAACGACCCTGTGCGATATCCGCCATGGTGCTTGGGATGCCGAACTTGGCCAAATATTCTTCAGTCGCAAAGAGCGCTAAATGCAAATATCCTAGCCGTGTCAGTATCAAATTTTGATCCCGTGGTGGGTCAAGCTGAATCGCAAGATCAACCTCCAATCGTGAAATATCTTGCAGGCGCATCTCGCATCTGAGGTCAATCTGAATGAGAGGACACGCGCTAAAAAATTCTATAAGTCTCGGAGCAATCCAAAATGTTCCAATGCCTTCGGTCACACCTAGTTTGATGCTTCCAGACATGCCACGATTGCGTCCCACCGGCAAACGTCCCAGCGTCTGGGCATACTCCAACATTTCCAGGCCGACGGTGAACACTTTCCGACCGTCCTCTGTAAGTTCAACTCCTGTGGAACTGCGGATCAAAAGGGGTGTGTCAATTTCGTATTCAAGGTGTTCAATCCTTCTGCGCACAGAATTGACAGATATGTTCAAAATATTCGCCGAAGCTCTCAAACTGCCTAACTGTGCAACACAAACGAATATCCGAACGTCATCCCAACTAAATCTGGCGCCAAATTTATATGATGAGTGTTCCATATTGTGCACCAGCTGTATCAATTTTTGGATTACCCGTACTTGTATATCTTGTCACAGAATGTTTGCGGAATTATCAAAGTGAGATAGACCTGCGATGAAAACTTTTCTAACGGCAAATTGCAACCAGATGCAAAGAAGGTCTCCCCGAATTCTTGACAAATTCGCATTGTCGAGGCTCGCCCGATCCGTTGTTGGATACAACCCCTCAGTACCAACTATCGAAAGGCTTCTGGTGTTGGCGAACAAGAAGGTTTCCGGGATGGCATGCCTCGAAACTGTCAAAAAAATCTATTGCCACAACCCGGATACGATTACGGTTTTTAGCAGAGTAGGTCGGGAAAAAAAGATGAATGAAACCGAGGGATTCATTGCAATGCTTCCTCTCACCAGAGATGGAACAGACGCACTATTTGATGGGCGTCTAAATACACAGACACCTACGGTGGAGTTTATAGCCGGTCAGCACGAGACACCGGCATCAATCTACGTTTGGTTCATCTACATTACGCCAAAACTGTCAGGCGGTATTGCCCATATGATGGAGCGCGTCAGTTCACGCAAATACCGTCATGCACCGCTCTACTGCAAAGCAGACAATGAAAAGGCCGAGCGTTTCTTTGAATCTCTTGGATTTGTTATGGGCGCAACACTGAATGGTCATCATGTGCCAGATCTAATGCACTGTCCGCGATCAGTCGAGGCGGTGGATGCGGGGATGACGCTCCCAGAACCACGCCCAACGACGCCGTATGACAGTTATCGGCCTGAACAAATGAATGGCGGGATTGGCATCAAAGTCGTGCATAGTATGGACGAATTGTTGAAAGCGCTCTCTATCCGTGCAGCGACCTACATCGCTGAACAAGAAATTCCTTATGCAGAGGACGTTGACAGAAATGACTTCACAGCTACCCACTTGCTCGGGTTTGTTGGTAATGAACCGGCAGGTTGTTTGCGCATTCGATACTTCGCTGATTTCGCGAAGCTTGAACGACTTGCCGTATTGAAGCAATTTCGGCACACACGTCTCTCGTTTGAGTTAATTTCGGCTGGCATCGCGTTTTGCGGAAAGAAAGGATATCGCCGGTTATATGGGCACGCCGAATCCGAACTAGTGCCACTCTGGCAACGATATGGGTTCCAACCGCGAAAAGGCGACGGCATCACCTATATGACTGACAAGAAATACATTGAAGGTGACCTAGAATTGCCTGTTACTGACGACTGCCTCACTGCACACTCCGGCGCGCACACACTAATTCAACCGGAAGGTCAATGGAGCACAGATAAAGTATTTTGTAAATAACCGATAATGAAAGACAAAATAGTGAACCGATCTCATGAATCTAACAGCAATATTAATGACGTTATTGCAATGCTGGATTACCTTTTTGTTGAAGTTCGATCTGTGAGCAAATTGGCGGGGTTCTGTCTTGCAATGGCAATAGAGGAGCTTCGCCTGATTACAGCGTCGAAAACTGATCCGGAAATGGAGGAAGATTTGTGAACCAAAATCCCTCCCATGGTGTTTAGCCCAGCATTTGATGGTGCACTATTTTCTTCACAATGGAAGGAAGCACTATGGGCCAGGTTTTACATATCAGCGCCGCGACCACGTACGCTATCAGAGCAGGAATACAGCGATCGCAAGCTTCGGCCTCGGTGTTGTGCGAGACCTACGCGATAAATCCCAAGACGGTTTTGAAGTCGAAGAAGCGGACCTGCATTGAAGACCGTAAGACCGGTCCCAAGCTATCTCAGTCCACGGTTCTAAGTGAGGTTGAGGAAGCTGCGATTGTTGCTTTTCGCAGGCATACTCTCTTGCCATTGGATGATTGTCTCTACGCGCTTCAGCCCTCCATTCCCAATCTGACGCGCTCATTCCTGCATCGTTGTCTTCAACCCCATGGCATCAGCAGACTACCTGACGTGAACGGTGATAAACCTGCAAAGAAGAAGTTCAAGCGCTACCCCATCGGCTATTTCCACATTGATATTGCCGAACTGCACACCGCAGAAGAGAAGCTGTACCTCTATGTTGCCATTGATAGAACGAGTAAATTCGCGTTCGTGCAACTCGTTGATAAAGCGAACCGGAAAACGGCATCAGCCTTCCTTGAAGCCCTTATTGAAGCTGTACCCTACAAGATCAACATTGTTCTCACGAACAATGGCATCCAGTTGGAGGGTTCTATTAACCGGCGAATTAGCGATGACGGCTTGATTTACTGGTTTTTGGAATTACCGTTTCCCTACGGGGCAAAGGAGTTTGCCCAAACCCTGTCGGTTTGAGCCATTTTGGTAGATTTTGGACACACTTATGCTGCGTTCAGTCTTTCGTGATAGATCAGGCGACGCATGTTATAGGCGATATTGATCATGCCGATTTTGACTTTCGCACGAGCTATACCGATGGTTCTGACAAACAGGCCCATGCGGTTTTTCTGATCGCCAAACACATGCTCGACTTTGGAACGAACGCTTGAGCGTTTTGCATTGGCTATTCTTGTCCGCTGTGGCATGGGGCGACCCTTTGGTTTCTTTTGGTGGATGCGGGATTTGAACCCATTGTTTACCAGCCATGTTTCATTCTTCTTTGAGCGATAAGCACTGTCAGCCCACACATCTGATGCCGTATTATCTTTGCTGAGAACATCACGCAAATACCGGCCGTCATAAGCAGAGGCCCCGGTGACTTCAAAGCCACGGATAAAACCAAAGCGCCGATCTGTGGCGATGTGATTTTTAAAACCAAATGCGGGAATGGCAATATCCACATGCCCGGCCTTCTTGCTGCCATCGGCGGCAGTTTTGGCCCTGGAATATTTGATCGACCAGCGCGCATCGGTGTCTTTGTGACGTGCCTTGTGGGAGTTGCCCCAAATCTCGTCAGCACTTTTGCCTTCTTTGATCTGAGCCTTCTCTTCATCCTTCAATCGCTGTTTGGGAGCAGGTACAATTGTGGCATCCGCGATCTGGCCACCCATTGCCAAATAGCCCTTTTCAGTAATCATCGCGTCACATTTTTGGAACAAGGTATCAATCGCATCGGCCCGGGTCAGAAGATCGCGGTAGAGCCATATGGTGCGTGCGTCCGGCATCCGCTGGCCAGGTTCAAACCCCAAAAACCGCATGAACGACAGCCGATCATTGATCAGGAATTCAAGACGCTCATCAGACAAATCATTCATCGCCTGTATGACCAGTATTTTGAACATCGTGACAACGTCATAGGGTGGACGACCGCCCTTCGAGCCATTACTGCGATGCAAAGCCATGATCAAATCCGGTCGAAAGACCTCAAAGTCAACGACCGTATCCAAAGTTTCCAGTTGATCACCCAAATCACTCAGGCGTTTCAGTTGATTGTCTATTCCAAATAAATTCTTTTGAGCCATACGCCCAGTGAATCATAGAACAGGTGATTTGCATAGGTACTTAGAAGGGTCCAGTTTACATTCCCGCCTCGCTACAAAGACGGGCCAACGGCAACCTATATGACCCACATGTTCGACATGCGTTGTCGCGAAAATGGGATCGAGCGTCGGCTCACAAAAATCCGCCACCCTTGGACAAACGGCCAGGTCGGGCAGATGAATCGGACCATCAAAGAAGCGACCGTCAAGCGATACCATTATGATAACCGCGAACAGCTACAAGATCATCTCAACGACTTCACAAACGCCTACAGTTACGCCCGACACCTCAAAACTCTCAGGGGGTTAACTCCATATGAATACATCTGCAAAATCTGGACAAACGAGTCAGAAAAATTCAACCTAAATCCGATCCATCAAATACCGGGACTGAACACTTTTTAAGCAATCAGCCTGGCTTGTTCCATTGGCGCTGACGGAGAACAGTCATTCCTCTACCTTGTCCGAAAACCAAACGGATGCATCTAACTTGGTGCGAGTCCACCAAATCGGGCTCGATACTGCCTCTTCGCTATTGTTCTGGACCACCCGTACCCAATAGGCGGTTGTCTCTCCGACCCTCTTCGGTGCCGGATCGGTCCAAGACAATTCTACTCTTTCCTTGTTGTAAGGAAACGAGGCTACCACCTGGGCATCGCGGAGTATCTCGACTCTCTTGATCCGCGCGGTTCCGGTAACGGCGACTTTAAACGGGCGTGGTTCCGGGGCCGTGACCTCTTCTCCCATGTGCGCGTCACCCCATTTGACATCTAGCAAAATTCGATCGCCTGTGGTTGCATAGGTCTTTCGGCTGTAGAGACCACTAAAAATCGCGTCCCGTGACAGCTCCTCAGCTTTGACCGCAACCATGGCCGCGCCGACCTCAACGTCATTTCCCGCCTCAAACGGATTGATCAGAAAGCCGTATCCGGGCCTGCCGGTGTGATTGTCCGTGCTTGCGATAATGCCCAGTCTATATCCGCGCTTGAGAAACCCATAAGCCCAATCAAGAACCCGGCGATGCTCGGAGTAGACCTCGACCAGACGCTCCACTCTTGGGTCATGCCAGGATGGGTTTGCTTGGCGCCCTCCGAAATGTGGAATGGCGAGCACATCCCCCCTTGGGTAGGTCGCGAGCAGAGTGGAATACAGGTCCTCAATAAAATTCACTTGCGGCTCTAGGCCGTGGTACGCTTGCTGATTGCGGTAGTCGTAGTAGGAGCGCGCGCGTAAAATTTTGGGGTCGGAGGTGCGGAAATAGACATTGTGATCACCACCGACTTCGGTCATTCCGGACCACTCATAGGCTTGGACAGTAACGAAGCTTCCGGCTTGATTGAACGCCTCTGTGATTTGCTTGCTTCGTCGCCACATTTTGTCGGATATCATGAACCCGTGATCAGTAACGGCGCAAAAATCCAACGCCGCCACGTCTCTGCAATACTTGTAGAAATCAGCAACGGTGCCACGACCGTCACTGTTTAGCGTATGGCCATGAAGATCGCCCCAATATATCTTTGGTCTCCGGTCTTTCGCCGCAAGGAAACGTACCGGATTCGAGAGCGCGTTGTACGAGCCACTCGACACCCGAAAACGAGCAACTCCGGCACCGTTTGGCCGTGGTATCTCGAGCTTGAGCACGCCCGCATGCTTCACCGAGAAGCTGGCGCTAGTGACCACGTCGCCGTCCTCGTTATAAATCTCCAGCCGCTTTGAATAGTCCCTTGCCCGGTTTCCGAACTTGTCCTCGGCACGGATGGTCAACGTCAAGGCATCGTGCGGGCCGACCTGGCTCGGAGCCACGACCGACAGATGATGCACTGGCCCACCGACAATGGAATAAACAACCTCGTTCGAGGGCAATGCAGGAGCGCTGGCATTGCAGGCCGTATAGGTGCGAAAGGCATAAGCCGGTTCCTCGAAAGCTTGGATTTGCGCTCCGGCGGCACCTTTCGAACGATCGCCATAGATGATCTCGACGGTATCGCCCGGGTTCACTCGACCACTTTCGACCCGCACTTCGATCGTGCGCTGCCAGGGAAAAGTTGCTAGGAAATGATCGAAGTAATCGGTGCGTTCTGGCCATGGCACAAGTTTCAAAACCGCGTCGCCCGATCCGCTGACGCGGGTATAACCAGCAAGTGTTTCATCGCCGGTCTGCGGCTGGGACCAATGGGAGACGTGCCGCATGGCAATCCTGATGTGACCACCGGCTTCTATAGGGCACTTTCCAGCGGTATAGCGAAAACGGAATTCTTGGAAGCTGGCGGCGACAAGAGGTTGCCCGTTTTCTGGTACAAGGGCTTCGGTTCGTCCTACACCCACTTTCCGGCCAAGCTCCACAGCAGCCTCGTGGTCGAGGATGCGCACACGAGGATTTTCTGCCTTCATGGCAAGTTCGTGTGCTGTCACTGTCTGCAGAAGAACGTAAAGCACAGCAGCGAGGACGCAGGCGAATTCCCCGATCTTCCACCGCAACAAGATCGAAAAAGCTTCGGTCTTTGCTCTCTTCATACGCCTCCCAACGCACTTGCTTTCCATTGTTCCTCCCTCAACACCGCGCCATTGAGGAGCATCAGCTGCTCCCGACCTGGCAATGCCTCTTTGGTCAATGCCGCTGCATGCCATGCCGCGCCTGGATGAAACCAAGGAACAGCAACCGATTTCAGGCCATGAGCGGCAAGCATCTGTTCGAGTGCAGGCTGGGTGTAACCGACGCAGCCCGGATAATGCCAGCCATCGGCTGGCAGCTCCGCATTGGCGTCATCCGAGCGGATATAAGAAAACAGAAACAGACCGCCGTCGTCAAGGCTTCCCGCCACCGAAGCGAACAGGGCGTTCATGTAGTTCCGTCCCGTATGCGTGACGATCGATTGCGCCATGATGAAGTCGAATCTAGTTCCAAATACCTCGCAGTTGTAATCGCAATTGAAGTCGAAGCGAGGTCTCTTGATCCGGACAATATCGGCGCCTAGCTCATTTTCGATACCATCGTCAATGAGCCATTTGTTGGGATCGATCCCGAAATAGCGGTCCGCCTGAAGAAAGGGGATAAGAAGGCGCCCAAGTCGCAACGAACCACAACCGAAATCCAGTATCTTATCACGATCCCTCATCCCCATCTGGAACAGCAAAGCGAATTGTGTGGCGCTCATAAAGTCATAACGTTCAGGCGGACCGACATAGGCTCGGTAGTGGTCGTCACCAGCCAGGAGCCGATTGCTTTCTTCGACCGACAAACTGCGCTGCGATGCCGAAACTCGGTCGTCCCTTTCATCTGGAAGACGGACGAAATTGACGAGTCTTTGTCCGCGTGGATGGCCGAATTCTCCCACATACTCGACCCGCCACGGCAATCCTTCGGCCGCATATTGCAGATCTGCGAAGCGGTAGTGATACGGATCGGCATCACCATGCGTAACGATGTCTCCAGGTGGATGCTCAATGTCTGACAAGCACTCTGCCCCTTTTGGGAGCTCAAAGAAAGTAGCGTGGAATATACCATCCGGCCGCATGACTTTGGCCAGCTTCTCCAGACAGATCCGAATCGAGTTCAGCTGCAGATGCGTAAATACGGAGAACGCCAGGGCACGATCGAACGATTTGTTAAATTGTCCGAATTCGAATGATGTGTCGGCTATGAGATTTTCCTTAGGCAGTTTTTCTTGTAACCCGAGTGGAACAAGTTCTCGCTCATAGCCAGCGTCCAGCAATGCCTGGTTGAGATCAGTGCCGTAATAGTATGAGCTATTTAGGAAGCGTACAAAGTGAATACCTCCTCGCAAACTGCCGCAACCTACATCGAGAAGGCGATGTTCGGGAGCGAGGCCATATGTGGTGAGCAGGTTCAATTGTAATATACCGAGTTCATCCCACAACCCCCCGATGAATTCACGGTGCCCGTCTTCCTCCACCGCTGATGCTACGGAATCAGTGTCATAATACGTGCTGTAATTCCCGTTCATTAATCATTCCAATGCAAATTGCAGGGCTCACATGTGGGCCTACTTTAGTCTATTTACATTTTCTCGAATAGAGGACTGTGGAGCCAAATCAAATTGGCCAACTGCGATCAAATCTTCCACCGGTAGAACCCGAAAAATGAGCACATCGAGCAAACGATGAGCAAAATCATACTGACCATAACGGATACTCTAGCGTATAACGCACCCATCCGTATTGCCTTCCGCATATCCCAAGACGTCGGCATCCGAAACTTCCGTTCTTTCGCGGCTTTGACCTGCCAGCCTGCACATACCCCTGCCGACGCTTCGCCACAGCCCTCGCGGACTGCCACGCACGGCTCGGGGAACAATGTGGTTCGCCAGACCTTCATTGTAATGGACTTTCACCATCTACTCCTTGCCGGTTAATCCGGCGCACGGGATGCAACGGGGGCTTTGCCCCCTTGCCAAGTGGTTTTGTAATACAAAACACAGCTTGCGGGCCGCGTTTGCGTTTTGGTTCTCGCTTCGGTCCGCGTTTTTGTCCTTGTTGCGGTTTGCCTTTCGCTCGCCGCTGCTTTTGTGATTCGCTTTGTTTTTTCGGCCTGTGCTGTGCGTTGCTTGCGGTGCATGTGCCGTATTGCTTTGCTGTGGGTCGGCGCTCTGCTTTTCGTCTTTCAATTAGCGCTTGCGAAGCTGATGCCGAAGCTGGCGCGATTTACCCATGGGCCGCGTCGGTTGTTTTTGCAAAGCCGGAACAAGTTGCGTCCTGATCTGTTGTGCCAATCGAGAAAGCATTAGCATTGCATCATCCGTTGCCGGACCATGCCTGTAAAACCATTCTGCACGGGAAAAGCATGGCAGTGCTAAATAGCAGTGCGAATAACATCGGTAACGAGAAAATTGTTCAGATTTTCCTCAACGCCCTCGATTAGCAACGCCATGAACTCCTGTTCAATTTGAGAGTTTGGCATCTGCGAGATGTAGCGGTGGACGGCTTCTTGTGGGTCAAGTTTTTCGACCATCAGCCGATGCCAGAAATAGGCTTTCATTCTCACGGTGGAGCCAGGGAAAAAGTGTGGTGGTGGATCGCTGTTGTCATCCCAAGCGCAGTGGCTTTTGTCGGACTGCTTTTTGGTTTTCCGGCTCATGGCTGTTCCTCGCATCGCCCGGGCCTGCGCAGCGCATAGGCGCCGGTTCGCGCTTCGCGAACTATCGACCTTCTATTGGGCGGGGTTCGATTGCGGCTGGGATCAATCATCGCTTGCCTCGCCGCATAGTTTGGTATGGCGTTTGGCAAGGCTGAGAATTCCATCACGAAACTTCTTGTCGGCGATAGCGCTGATGACAAGGCCATAGGCGAAGATGGTCTGTTCTTTGAGATTGCGTGCTTGCTCTTGTTGCCCGGATGATGGCAGCGGCTTACCGGTCAATGCGGCCCGCGCATCCTGAAACAAAAAGTCGATGGACACATCAAAAAACACCGACAGTTTTAGTAGATCGGCGGCGGATAATCTGTTTGTGGCATTTTCGTATTTTTGGAACTGTTGGAACGATACGCCCAGCACTTTCGCCGCATTCTTCTGCGTCTGGCGGCTTTTGTTACGGGCCATTTTCACCCGTTTGCCAATGAACAACTCAATATCTTTTTCCTCTTGCATCATCTCGTCATTTCAAAATTAGGCCGGGGGAGAAGGTGACACCCTCTATGCTGGCGCTAGTCCGCTCTCCCCCGGTTTTTGGGCCCGGTCATGCCTTTGTGCGTGGGGAACAGGCACAAAGACCGATTGGGTGTGATCGAACGAAAGATGTTCAACCACCGCCCAATTGTGTGACAGGCAGGAAAGTGCCTTCAAGAGAAAACGATATGCCGCAGCATTTGACACGTCTGACGTATCATCGCGATTGCGGCGATCACGCCAGACGCGACTTTTGACGTGACAAACCAGGGTCCTGGTTGCGTGTGACGTGGTACTTAGATGATATACTGGGGATTATTACTTGCGCCATAAGGTATTATACCAGTTGCAATTGAATTTAATCTATTTGTAGTTCGCGAAGAGCGAACCGGCGCTTATGCGCCGCGCCCGCGCCGGCCTGAGCAAAGCGAAGAATTGCCGCGAGCGAGAACATACAAATGCAGTAGACCAAAGATCGCCACGATTGGAACTATTTACGGAAGCCGAGATATGAGCGCGCCCTTTTGAGGTTGCGGTCTTGCGTGACGATCAGGGAATTTTACAATTTGTCGACATTCAACTTGCGGTCCTTCGACTTTTGGCCAATCAACAGGGGAACGCTGTCTGTCGTTGAAGTCGACGACCTCATCTTGTCCAAGACAGATCATGCCGGCGCGGGTGTAGAATCCTGGCAGGGTTGGGAAGTTGGTTTCACTGGTATTGAGATATGTCAGGTCGTGGCCATCTGAAAATAGTCTCGCCTCTATCAAGTTGAGAAAACTACGGCCCCGTCCCCTGCCTGCCTGCGTGGGAAACAGGGCGATGTTTTCAATCTCAACCGGATTAGTGCACGCCATTGCGTTTAGGAAAGAACGGCGAATATCGATGTCTGGATCAACGGCAATGACATAGCCAACATTCTCATCGCTATCCTTGCCGCCATCCTTGACACCATCCTTACTGTGGTCGAGCAAATCAAATAGCCGCATTCGCTGTTCGACAATTCGATTCTGCAATATGTCAGGATCATAAATTTTCTTGTTGATCCAGTTCCAGGGAATGCGTGATACCCGCTCGACAATGCGCTGCGGTGTTGGCGTTAATTCTCTCAATGAGTTTGTCTTGATAATACCGTTTTCGTTAAACCCATGCCGGTATCTAGCAAAATGCGTCCGCTTAATCTTGCCGGTCATGGCTTCGGCTCAAATGTCATTTGCCAAAGCATGCCAAACTGCTTTTTCAGGGAGTCAGCAAATCCCGTATTCTTCACCACAACAACATTAACGTCATTGTCTTCGAAAGTAGCGATGCCAACCTTGTCGCCATAGACAAAGGTTGCCGTGTCATTGAAATGCTCGGGGTTAATCCAGCGGTATTCGCTATAACTCTCACCAAAGAAGGTGCCGTCGCCTTCGGCAAAAATCACTCTGTAGGTATATTTGTCAGAATTCTTCTCTTTCAACGCCAGCATGCGCTCTTGCTGGATTTTTACATAGTCCTCGCCAAGCGCGCCAATGACCAATGCGGATGCGGCATTATACAAACACATATCACCGCCGACGGTTCTGGCGGTTTCATAGAGATCATCATAGAACTGACGAAACTCGGCATTACCGCGATAGATTCGTATACCGGATGGGCTTTGTCTTACCCCGTTGTGATCGGTAAACTCTATGCCGCGTGATTGATAGAATTTTACCAGGCTTGTGGCGTGCGGGCTTGAAACATCACCTTTACCGCTTTCGATATTGGAAATTGTTTTCGGGTCGACGCCGATATTGCTGGCAACGATTTTCTGTTCCAGTCCGGCCAGGGCTCTTGCTGCTCGCAGTTGTTCTTTAGAGATCATGGTTTTTTGATGTACATATTATAATATATTTTCTATTATTACTTATCTATTAACTATTCTTTAACCATATCTGTGTAGATATTACAACATATTTTATTGATTTACATATTAACTGATTTAACAAAGGAGATATTACAATGAGTATTACTAACGCAAACACCCAACAAAACAGCGACCTGAAGACACTGCATGCCATGCTAAAAGCCCGTTATGGCGATAAAACCGCGCAGGAAATCACAAAAACGATCAAGGCCACGCTTAATCAGGGCAAGACACCGGACTATATGCTGGTAAAGGCCCTTTCCGAGATGGTGGAGCAGTTTTTTGGGGAGGCGGTTGTATTACGTGCTGAATTGAGACTGTTGCGGGCAAAATGGGTTGATGCGCCGGAAAACGTCACGGTAATTAAACTGCGCTGCATGGAGGCCGACTTCCGGCAAATCCGCCGGGTTTGGTGGATCAGCCTGAAACTGTATCAGCCGATGTATCGTGATGCCCTGAGTGCTGCACAACAATCACCTTATCCGGTGCGAGTGTCCGCGTCCGGTTCAATTGATACGGCGATTGCCGCATAACGAATATCTCTGGGGGGAGAAAATGGGAAACAAGCACAAGTTCTATATCGATCTGGGGTTTCGGCTGATGCAAATGCGCCACCTGAATGGATATTCCCAAAGTCGGCTTGGGGAATTCATCGGCGTATCAAAACAGACCATTCAACGTTATGAATCCGGGGAAATCCATATCTCACCCGAAGCGCTTGATATTTGCGCGCGCCAGCTCAATACGCCGGTCGGCTTTTTCTACGGTGAGGGTGAAACCATGCCGACGCCATCAAATACCAACAAAACGGGTCTGCTTATCGCCGCCGACATCATGGCATTGCCCGATAATAATATCCGCAAGAGCGTCTACCATTTGGTACGCGCCATCAATCGCGCCCATGAAGAAGGCTCTAAGAGGGCCGCTTGATCCTCCATTCCCCGGTTTTCTTCTTCATGGGTGCGTCAATAAAATCTGGCAAATCTGGCAAATCTGGCGGGCAATTTTCCGCAAGATCAACCAGTGCTGATTTACCCTGTTGGGTCATTCGTGAATGTTTGACCCCCAATAGGCTGATTGGTTCATTATCTGAATCTGTCATTTGATTTGGCTCCAAGTCTCATGGTGGCCGGATTTTGAAAACCGTAGCAGGCTACGTTGCTCCTTATTCGTGCAATGCCTTAGTTCGGAGCAATCCGGCCCTGTTTTGAGCCGTTCTCCTGCCTTCCGGGTTTTCAAACCGGGTGTGGCACGATGCCAGCACAGGCCAATGGTGCAGAGTAATAGCGAATGAGAAAAGCGGAATTCATGGAATCTTCAATTTCATCCACATCGTCTTGCCGGGGCATTCTAGTGGTTCGATTCCAACATTTGCGTCCCGTTGCAACATTGTGGTTTGCAAATCTTGGAATCAAAAGAACCACTAGCAAGATATTGAATCTAGTGGAATTTTTAAATTTGACATTTGACATTTGACATTTGACAAACGGCGAAGCTGCAAATGGGCACCAAATGTCAAATTCATTCCACTAGGATTTGGCCGGAACGGGAGTTGCAGGGACTTGTTGGGAACTGACCGGAGCCTGGTTGATTGGATTAAATTCCAACAATTCAAAGCGGCTGGATTTGCGGGTCGTGGGATGGAGCAATGGCGGGATTTACTGCTTCGGGTTTTGCTGTTGCGGTAAAGGCGGTTTTTGCTGCGGGTGCGTTATCGGCGGTATCAAGCCCTGGCACATGCGCTTTTACCGAGGGCGGCATCGTATCAAGCAATTCCGCATCCATTTCATTTAGCCGATCTTCAGATAGTCCGCCTTGAGCCAGTTCCTCACGGAGCCGGTCTTTCAGATCGTCAAATTCATGAATCTTGTCACGCTCCTGACGATTATTGCGCATCGCGTCGTGGGCTGCACCGCGCGCTTTTAGGTCTGACAGAAAGTCATCAACTGGAAAATGATCGGGTGGAAATTGATCGTAGGAATATTCTTCATCGGATACGGGCTTGCCGAATTCATCGTAGGCTTGAGTTCGCGCCTCATTCAAAAACACCCGGCTTCCATCCGCCATGGTATTGGCGTATTGCCAAATCCCCTCAAGCCGGGCTTCAATCTCGATCAAACGTCTTTGCAGCGCCTCATACTCAATTTGATTGTCCATGAGGGCGGCAGTGGTCGCTTCGTCGTAAATATCGAGTTTGGCATCAAACGCCGCAATCTGAATTTCAGATGCCATTATCACCGATACGCCAATGGCGGTTACGGTGGCATTTTCCGAAGCCTCTTCTGCAATGTCTTCACGAAGCTTTTGCTCCTGTCTGGCTTTGATAAACCACTGCTTGCGCCGCGCTTCTTGCGAATGAGAGAAGCGGCTGTCATTGCCAAAATGGTGCATCAGTTGAATCAATTTACGCTCCGCAGTCCTGCTTGATTAGAATATACAATAGCGGCCCCACTTGTTTGTCGGGGTGCCTGCCAAACCATTGTTCGATTTTCGGCCATTTATCCTTCTTACCGTACCATGCATAAATGCACTGAATCCCGGTACGATCCGGTTTGTCTCTTTGCCAGCGCGAAAAGGCCAAACCCTCGACCACTCCGGCAACAAAGCTGACTTGCTGATCCGAGGTCATCTTGTTAAGCACGAAATCGGCATCTAGGTTTTGTGCTTGTGTTTGTTGAGTTATTGTCAAGTTCATTAGCAGTATTATCGCTAATATTTGTTGATATTTTCTTAATTTCAACCATTTATTAACCTGCATAATCGACCGATTATGCAATATTTTACTTACATGCCTCGGTTTTGTTATAATTATGAGAGAGTAATGCAATATCAAGGGTTTGGCCGTTTTGGCGATATGCCAGGCCCCAATGAAAGGCCGCAATGCGGAAAGGGTCGTTTATGCACCATACGAATGCATGGCCTGATACCGCTAAGGCACTGAAACAGAATGAAAATAGGATATTTGCGTGTCAGCACCAAAACCCAACGGCCAGACCGGCAGATCAACGGTCTGAAAGAACTGTGTGACAGGCTCTATATCGAAAAACTCTCGGCAGTGGCCGATAAACGGCCTGTATTTGATCAAGTGCTAAATGAACTAGAACGCGGCGATACCTTGTTTGTGTGGGATTTGGATCGCGCTTTTCGCTCCACCGAAGATGCGCTCTATCACGAGAAGAACCTGCGCAAACGTGGCATCAAATTCCATGCCATGAATTTCGAAATTGAGACCGATACCGCCGATGGCAAATACAGCTATGTCATTACCGCCGCTGCGGCTGAGCGTGAACGCAAGAAAACATCAGAACGCACCATTGAAGGTCTGAAAGAAGCTGTAAAACGCGGTGCTATCCTTGGGCGCCCGCCTAAAATGACCGATGCGCAAATACACGCAGCCAAGCAGAAGATTGAGGCCAAACAGGCCAGTGTGGCAGAAATGGCTGCCCTCAACGGGGTGCACCCTTCAACCGTCACCCGCTCCATTCGGCGGTATAAGAAATCCTATCAATGAACCACGATTTTGTGGTAGAATCGGATAATGAGCCAGACCGATACAATTGACGTTTCTCATATCAAGTTTACTTCGACAGTTTTTCCGACTGACGAGGATATGAAGCTGTGGCATTCCCTTTCTCCGGCAGAACAACAGGCCGTTATTATGCGCGATGTCGAGCAAGGGTTAAAAGGCCCGCCTGCATTAAAAGCCAGCAAAGCCGAGATCATGGGCGAAGTGCTGGACGAACTGAAGCATGGAATATGAGCTATCGGGGCTGGCGCGTTCCAATATCAAAGACATAGCCCGATATACGGTTCAATATTTTGATGAGGCGCAGGCCGACGAATATCTCGACGGCCTGTTTTACAGCTTTGATCTTCTGACCGATAATCCCAAGATGGGGCGCGTGATCCATAGTGATCAAAGTGGCAATTTACGGCGCTTCACCTATCGCTCTCACTTCGTGATTTATGAAATTCGTGAAAACGTGATCAGGATTGCAACGATCCGCAGCGTCCGCCAGGACTTACCGCAGCAATGGCGATAGGTCGTTTAGTCGGCAGGTTAATTCAGCAGCAACATCGTCAACAGTTTGCTTGACCATGCGTCGCCGGACTGGTTGTTGGACGGTGGCGCGAATTTTTTGAATTGCCATAATATACCCAAAGCACTCAATAAACTTGTGTTTTAGGGTATAAATGTTTTTTGCTCCATACACTTATCCCAAAACCGGTGCTCACTTTTCGGGTGCATGGAGTATACATGGAACATTTTTCGCCTGATTTGAATCGCTCAACCAGCCATATGTGTTTGTTTTGGCGCGTATCCCGAAACCGGCACCCACTTTTGGGTGACACGCTCTAGTATTCCTCCACCAACATCACGCGGAGCACGCGATTGGTGCGGTTTACAGCGTGTTGCGCTTAATCAGAGCCGGAAAACACGCCAAATTCACGTGTTTTCCAGCGCTTATTTGAACCAAATAGAACGCAAAACGCTTTAGATCGGCGGGGTCTTCGCTTAGGTAATGGCTGTTTTCATCGTAGCAATCGACGACCCAGAATATGTCATGAATGCCACAACTAGAGTGCTTTTCGATTAATCAGTGTCATTCAGAGCACTCTATCTATTTGTTTTGACGCGTATTCTTATCCGAAAACCGCTACACACTTTTCGGGAATACGCGCTAAACGCGCCAAAATCCCGTTCCTTCTGTGTGTCCCCTTTGGGTGCAAAGGCGTTGTAGATTTTTACGCCGTTCAAGATGCGCTCGCGTGTTTTACGATCAAGCAACCGGATGGCAGGCGAAAGAACAACTTGTCCGGTAAGCTGTGATTGCCGCAGCAGGTCATTCAAGGCGGCAATTTTCTGTGTTTGTTGGGTGTCTGTCGTCATCGTCTGCAATCATTTTAATATATAAATCAATTACCTGCCAGTAATAATGCTAGGCAATAGTGGCTGGCGCACACCGCCCGAGAAACTGCTCGGGCGGCGCAGGTGTTCATTTATGCGGCGTAAAATTTCTTGACCGCCTTCCATTGGTCGATGGCCGCAATACCGCCGCGCTTGGTGTAAACACCGAATGGAAAAGCCATATAGCGCGGTTGCCAATTGCCACTGGTGGCTTTTTTGCTTCCCTGTCGCGCTGTGGCGCTCCCCGCCTCTTGTTTACCACCCTCACGGGTTCCATCCAGATAATCAGCAATGATTTTCTTTTGCACTTTGGCAGTTGAAGAGATATGCGCGTCAGCAACGCGCTTGCCGCCAATATGTTTGAGGCAAGCATTGATCGCTTCCTTGTCGCGGAAAAGATCAAAGAATGTCTGGTCTGGTTGCCAATGATCGGCCATATCCACACTCAACATATTGCCTAGCACTTCCACCATGGCGCTTCCCGCCGGTAATGTTTCGGCGACGACAAATGTCAGGATTGTGTTTACGCTGGCATCATCCAATTCAATCAGCTTGGCAAAGATGGCATGAAGATCATGGGACTTTCCCCAGTCGTCCTTGCGGTAAACAAGCGTATCTTCAGCGACATCTTCCATACCGAGAAGTGCCCGGATACGCTGACGTTCCTCGCTAAACATTTCTTCGGCCTTGTTGGTGGCAAGACTGTCCTTAATCGCGTCTGTGTTGGCTTTCTGCGGGTCGGCCTGAACCTGCCAAAGCTCTGAACCTGCAATCATCTGTGCCACGGCCAATCTCAGCGCAATGCCGCTATGACCAAGCAATTCTGTCCGCACGGCAGAATGACGATGAAGATCGAGATAGTTCTGCATGGCCTTGGTCAGTTCGGGGCGTTCGGCTTTTTCCTCAACGGTTTCACCTTTGGCCGCCTTTGCCAACCGCTTGGCTTCTTTTTCGGTGACAAAGCCCTCGTGGAATGTCACTTCACCATCATTGGCAATCTGAACAAAAACCTTGGCGCCATCCTTCTTGGCTGTCTTGGTATGTTCCCATGATGGCCAGTGCTCGCCAACATCAAGCAGAATAATATCGCTCCAACCATTGGCCTCATAGCGCTCTTTGGCCTCGGCAATGGCGATGTTCTGCAATTGCCAGAAGGCTTCACTGTCAGAAAAATAGCTTTCATCACCAAACAGATCAGACACGATACTGCCGTTGTATTCGGTAACATCAAACAGCGCATGGGTAACGCGAATATCGGCACCACCAAACAGCCAGCTTTTTAACGCATGGCCTTGGGGAGTATATTCATCTTCGCTATTATAGAGTGCCAGCCATGCCTTTTGTTGACGTTTGGTGGCCATGGTCAGAATACGAATAGTCTCACGGTGAATATCTTCATTGCGATACAATGTCAGAATGGGGCTGATAAGATTGGCGATTGCCAAGCGTTGTTGTACCAACCGTTCGGTAATGCCGAATTGGCTAGCGATTTCCTCAACACTCTTGCCCTCTTTGACCAGCGCTGAGAATGCCTTGTACTGGTCTATTTCATCCATCGGCAGACGGGCGAGGTTTTCCGCCAGCGATGCTTCAATGGCCTTGGCATTATCGCCCTCTTGCATGATGATGCAGGGCACCCACTTGTGGGCGGGGTCAATTTTCGCTTTTCCATCTGCACCAGTTTCTTCTGCCTCCGCCGCGATTTTTTGAAGCGCATGATAACGCCGCTGTCCGGCGACTATCTCATAGTCTTGGCACGAAGGGTTTTTGCAATCGGCGCCAGGTGTCTTTGGCCGCACCAAAAGTGGTTGCAGAATGCCAAGTGATTTGATGCTTGGCACAAGGTCGGCGATGTCTTTCGCCCCGATCTTGCGCACGTTGATGTTGGTGGTTTTCAGATTATCGATTTCAATATGTTGTAGTTCCATGGGTTCCTCCATTCATGGGTATTGGGCGCGGTATTGCACCAGCGAAGCCAGCCCAGTTCGTGGATGACTGGCTTCTGTGTTGCAATCATCCGGTTTTTTCAAAGATGGCTTCGCCGTTGGAAAACGCGCCGATTTTTCGGTACTGCCCGAAGGTTTTGTGAAATTTCGGGGCAATGCGCTTTATGAAATTCTCCGCCAGCGGCAGAACATAGTCGTTATCGGAAAAGCACCCGTCCGTGGCAAATTCCTTCGGCACCAACCAGAGTGCGGCCAGTCCGCAATATTCTGACACGCCGAAAAAGCAAAGATTGTTTTCCAAGACTGCATGGTCTTCACGGGCAATCCATTTGTCGCAATCGCGGAATGAAGGCCAAAGGCTCTTTACGTATTCAGCCTCGCCTTCCAGCCACCATTGAAAACTGTCGAAATCGTGCTCGCTCACATCTTGGTAGGCTGTTTCTTGCGCTTCGCTCGGTGTTGATATGGTTCTTGCCATGGTAAAATCTCTTTCAGTTGTCGGATGCCTCATTGCACCAGCGAAGCCAGCCAGAGTTGGCTTCTGTGTTGCAATCAGGCGGCGCGATAGATCAGGGGTTCGCCTGCAATGGTGATCTCGCCATAATCAACGGCCAAATCACGAGCGATGGCGTCATAATCGATGTAGAATTGAAACGCTTCCGGCACTTCGCCGAACAGGCCATCTTCGACAAAGCGGATTGCCAGATCGCGCATCGAGTCTTCTTCGTAGATATCGACGTCAAGCTGATCTATATCGTCGCTTTCAATATTGAAGGAACAACCGCATTCACCAACTGCAATGATGAAACGGATTTTCTCGTGATCTCGCCACTCTTCCGCCAATTCAAGGAAGCGACTGCAATTTGCTTGGTTGATGCCAATGGCTTTGGCCAGTTCGCAATCAATCAATTCACCGTCAATGAATTGCAGTTCAAATTCCTCGACGGGTTGGCCGAAACGGTCTGTCAGGTTCTTTGCCTGTTGGACGTACTCTTCTGCGGTTCGGAAATAAAAGCCTTCCGCATCCATGTTGTAGGGCTGTGCATATAATAGTGCGGTCATGGTTTCCTCGCTTTGCCAAATGGCTGTTGATGGTTTCAAACAACGCGAGAATTCTTTTTCACTACCCCGCGCATGAACCCTTGCCTAGCGGCGAGCGTCCAAAACCCCATCGCGGACACATCGTGTTGGCGACAACAAAAAAACCGCCACAAACCCTTTGTGGCGACTATGATTTGGACGGTTGTGCACTGGCTTTTCAATTATCAATCCCTTTTGTGGGGGACCGTTTAGCGGCTTCCCCATTCTGTCATGCCTGTTCCCGAAAAGTGGGAACCGGTTTTCGGGTAAGAACAGGCATCGAAAGGATGGTTGGAACCGCTTACGGGTAAAAGTGATTGAAAATTTCAAAGACTGTGCAAAGCTGGTTTTAGGGTTCCAAGCGCGTGCCCTACGCGCTTTAAAACAAGCGGCGGCACCTGTCTTTGATGGGGGCCGCCTCAAAATGATTTTCTGTCAGGGATAGTGACCCGAATGGGCCGAAACTACTTTTTTTATCCCTGTCGTGCCCGGGGCACTCCTCGCCTCTTGTTTTATCCCTGTCGTGCCTGCGGCACTCCTCGCCTCTTGTTTTACCCCTGTCGTGCCCGGGGCACTCCTCGCCTCTTATTTGGTTCGGTTGGCCTTAATGAGGAACGAATTTAGGCCAATAAAGCCCGCCCGGACAGCCGGACCACGTAGAATAAGGGATGGTTCGAATAAATGGAGGCAGCTGATACGCCTCCTGCTCACCCGGTTGCGCGATCCCGACCAACCTCGGGTGGCCGGAGAACGGATTGTCGATGACATTGACCAACTGCCCCACTTGAGAACCTCTAAAAACCCCAATTTTGGCCGATTGCCGCGTCAACGCGCTTTCTGCGATCCTCAAATATCAGCAGTATTCTGCGGTTCTCAAAAACCCGCTTCCTGGCACTCGACTCAAACTTAGCGTTTTTAGAGGTCCCCACTTGTCTCTCCTCGTTATAATTACTGGGCGTAGAATAAAACTGGCAGATGCCGCAATTTTACCATACTGGGGCTCATCTTGAGCGGCCAGAGGATCGCTAGTGGAATGAATTTAACATTTGAGTTCGATTTGCGGCTTCGTCGTTAGTCAAATGTCAAATTTAAAAATTCCACTAGATTCAATATCTTGCTAGTGGTTCTTTTGATTCCAACATTTGCAAACCACAGTGTTGCAACGGGACGCAAATGTTGGAATCGATCCACTAGTACAAAAAAAAGTCAGAGACAATTGTTCGTTCTTACGGTCTTTGGCGCTGGGGATGGGGATGGGGATGGGGATGGGTGCTGTACCAATTTTTCGAGTGTCGCGATGCAAAATGATAACAATGAAAAGGCTGACGAAGCGTCAGAATTGTTTGATCGGTATGCAACCGAGCACATTCGATCTCCACACTACCGCGTCGAAGAAGACACCGATACGGGCGCGCTATTTAGCCCATCGTTGAACTCTTTTGTCGAACGTACTCTTTGGTCGAGTGAGGCAAAAAACATTAGCGGGCAATCTTTTCGTATGGCAGCCGGCTATCTAGAATCTTATTCACCAAATGCCTTTGCAGACCAATTCGAAAGTCATTTCATACTCGGCATGCATGTCGCTCTGCACGGTGCTATCGAGGAATTTTCGGCTTTCTGCTTTACGCAGGCTCGGTTCTTTCCCGAGATTGGCGATCCGGGCATGGAACACTCGCCGGAACCTCTAAATGACTATCCGCCGGGCCTCTGGCTGATCGGGTTCACGCGGTTAGGTGGACGGGTTACGCCTGAGCACGCCGAACACGTCATTCCACAATGCCCGGTTCGCGTTGCGTTTGCGCGTTACCTCGCCTTGCTCATGAGCCGGGCGGCGTGGATGCACGAGTTCTCACACGCAATTCTTGGGCACATCGGATATGTGCGCAAACGGCGGATCGCGCTTCGATTGTGCGAAATAGCCGAGCCTCTGCCTATTATTGGCCGGACCAAGCCGCCGGTTATGACCACAGCGCAATGCGCGCGCGTATTGCAGGCTCTTGAGTTTGATGCGGATCAGTCGTCCTTTTGGGCGTGCACGCGAATTCAGACTGATGGGCTTGAGAATATTGAAGGAATTCGCGCCCTAGACCTTCGGCTTCGTTTGAAGCTCGCGCTGTTTGCGAGCTATGCCATGAGTTGGCTTTTCGAAGCGTTTCAAGCATATCTCGGCAGCAGTGATGAGCCGAGCCATCCGCCACCCTATTTACGCCTTCATCATCTATTTCGGATCGGAGCCTCGAACCTTGATCCGCTTGTCGCAAACTATGCTGGACTCAATCAGGAGGCGATCTACGCATTTGATGCCATCCAGTGCGCGATTCAGCCGAAATACGCTGCATCGAAATTATATGAGGATATTGAGAATCCGCAACTCCAGGCCGAGTTGACGCGCTACGCTGACGAGATAGAAACCCTACGGCCTATGCTTGATCGCCATGCATATTTCACCGGCCCCGGCCGGCCCGTGACGCTTATGACGTGACTATGATCGAGCACCTATAAATAAGGACATTTTCGGCGAGGGATGAGAGTGTTTTCGCGAGTTCGTCGAGATCGCAATCTGCGATGCTTATCCCCGGAACCCTGCCATCAAGGATCGCGAGAAAATTGCGGCCGGGAGCGAACACGAAAACAAAACGGTGCTTGCCAGGATCGGTTTCCTCGCATAGCGCGTCGCCAAACCCTTGGCCTTCAGGTGGTGGCACAATGATCGTGCCAGGCGCCGGTATTGAAACAAAAGACATCCGCTCTGCCGGTTCCAAAAGATACCAATGATGACGATAACTCATAAGGATCGCCAGGAACCCCGAACGCGAACAATGTAATTTGAAACGAAACCTCTCGCCGAGCCTCACCGTGCCAAGCTCGCGGGGCTCAGCACGGGTCAGCGCAATTAGACTTCTTGGTTCGTCAGGCACCGGCAACAGATCGATGTTAGAAAATATGCCAACCCGCCGGATGTAATCTTCCCACCGGATTTGCCGCTCCGCGTCGTCTGTTTCGTCCAATCGCA
Organism: Rhizobiaceae bacterium; assembly: GCA_965248715.1. Lineage (GTDB taxonomy): Bacteria > Pseudomonadota > Alphaproteobacteria > Rhizobiales > Rhizobiaceae > CBDFKB01. The sequence continues at coordinate 678,705 of CBDFKB010000008.1, read as the reverse complement.
ATCTCAGGACAGCGTCTTCGGCCGCCTCAGCCTCGGCTCGATTGTAGGTCAAAACCCACTCGAACAATCGTGCCGCGCGCGGCCTACCCATAGCGCCCTTCCGGCAATTTTCCTCATAACCATCGCCAAGACCGTGGTCGGGGCCGAACGCCTCGCGCCAAACGTCTGGCCAGTCAATCTCGCGCGCTCGGCGGATACGGTCCAGGGCGGCAAATAGACAACGGCGCTCGGCGTTTGTTGTCTGGCGCCAATCAACGATCCAGGCCGCTTTCATAGGCACGCTCGCTTCTCCCGTCGGTAATTCATTACTGAATTCTTGCCCTGGCAGTAACACAGCCAATTAGGGCTTTGTGACATTTGGTACCGGCACAGCACATCTAACTTCAGGCAGCCAGGTAAATGTCCAGCAAGAATAATTTTGAAAACGAATTGGGCCATAGCGCGAGAACTATCGCGGCTCCGGTGCGTGGAAACAACACGAACTCAGAACTTAAATCGATCCTACGACCTGATTACCGCGAGCACCGCTACCCACCTCACCGCCACCAATCAAAAGGATGATCGCCATGACGCCGATTGATCGCACGAGGACACTGCCCATTGATCCGGCTCAAAACCCGCCGGGCAAAGTGGCCAAAAAACAGATACCGCCCTATTACCGTATGATCCTTGTCATCCTTCCCGTCTTTGCCGGCGGCTTGGCGATTTGGGCGATGCTCAACCTGCAAAGTGGCAGCGGGTTTTCCGATATCGCCAAAGCTGTGATGGTCGGTGTGGTTGTGGGGTTGGTCTCCTACTGCATCAACCGCTTTGCCGTCGACTGGGGAACGGAGCTTGCGGCCTCCGGAATTGTCAGCGCCGGTATATTCAGTGTGCTGTCGATGCTGGCGGTAGGCGCCTGTTTGTGGGCCTTTACCTATGCCGGTATTGTCTTGGGCGATGTGCGCTATCTGCAACTGGACAATTATGGACGGGCGCTGGTTCTTTATATCGAAGCACAAAACAAACAGGCATCGAAGTCCAAACGTATCGTGCCGGTCATCCGCGCGGCGAAAGATGATTTATTTCATCATGGCGAATGTGAGGCACGGACTTCATGTTTGTCGGGTCGTGGCAATGGCGGGCGCGGTCCTATTACAAGGGTATTGGAGGAAAAGGCCGCACGCGGCGGTGATATCGCCAAACAGGTGGAAGAAGGTGCGCAGCTTCATGCCGCAACCATTGCCAGGATCAACAAACTGGTTGGCGACTACCAAACGGTTTTAGACCGAGGCGATCAATCTATCGCCAAACGCCGCCAGGAACTGGTCAGGATTGATGCCCACATCGGTCAGGCGATAACAGCGCTTCATGAGGCGATGCCTGTTACACTTTTATCTGCTTATGGCGGGGAATTGAAATCAGGTGTCAATATTCCTGGTCGTGCGAAGACAACACAGGCGGTCAACCGGCTTTTGGCAAAACATGGCACGGCCATTACTACCGTTCTTGCCACGCTTGATATCGTTGACACCAAAAGACCGCAGTTTCCGGCCAAGGCGGGGATTACCACGACCTTTGCCTATATCGGCAACTTCATTGCGGTGGCAGGCGTCATCTGGGTGGCGGAAGGCATCTTTCCGCTGGCGTTGTGGCTCTACACCTTCTGGTTCTTAATCCGCCTGCAGGATCAGGCCGCTCAATACTCTCAATCCACACAATCAGCTGTGGCCACTGCGGCCAGGGCAACGCTCAACGGTGCTGGGCGTGGTAATTGCGGCCAGACTTCAGGTAACCGTAAGCGCCGGCAAGCGAAAAATACCCGTAAAAATCTAAACGGTGGCCGCCATGCCAATTGATGCTGGCGGATTGCCGCTTGGCGGGGGACTGGCGTTTGGCGTTCTTGTTTATGGCGCTGCGGCGTTCTTTGTGGCCGGGCCGGTTATTGGCGCAAGATTAGTGGAGCGCTCGAATTGGGATGGCCAATGCCAGGCCTTGATCAGCGCGCAACTGGCACTGGAAAAGCCTGAACCGGTGTTTACACCAAAGCTCGATTGCCAATCGACGCTTGGGGCGTTGTTTCCAGGCATGGAGGCGGTATGCCGCAACCATGGCAATCCAGAATTCAAGCTGCCGATGTTGGATCAGTTGAACAACATTCAGCGGCAAAGAAATGAATTGCAGGAAAGGCGTTTGTCTTTTGCGGTATCGCAGTCGGCATCGCAATGTTCATGCGCTGTATCGCTGGCGATTGAGCGTAACCGCACACCGCTTGCGCTTTATGCCGGCTCGATCAGGCTGATCAGCTCTGCCGCACTCAAGAACAATCTGAAGCCTGAACTGGTCAGTGCGCTGAATGCGCCGCGCTGTGCTGCAAAAGGTGGCAGCAAATGACCGTCGCGATAATTGGCACCATCACCGTAACCGACAAGGCGGTCTCGACCCACCGGGATAGCTATTTGCTCGACAGGATTTCTGTCGTCTCAGTGCGCCGGGTGTTTCTGCCCAGTTCAATCCTGACCGTCACCGGACTTGCCACTTTCTGCGCGGCGTTTTCCGATTTGCTCTATCCAGCCGAAATTCTTGCCATGGCTGGCATTTGTGCCCTGACCCTGATTGCCGGAACTCAAGTGGGGCAATTGAAACTGCTGTCCCGTGAGTTGAGCGGCAATGAGCTTGGGGATGTGATCTGGGGTCGCTATGCGGCGCTCAATGCGGTGCGGTTGCAGATTGCCGGAAAACTGCAAGACCTCGACGGGGAAAAAGTCCCATGAAAACCTTCAAGCCTTCCAAAAGCGCCATTGTCGCTATTAACGCAAAGCTGGCCTACGCGGTTATTCTTGGGGTGGTTTCCTACGGGATCTGGCCAACCAACGCCAAGTGGTACGGCTTTGGCCTGTTGAGCGTTTTTACAGGCATGGCCGCTGTTGCCCTTGCCATCAATGCACTTCGGCAAATCGCCGACATCCGTGAATTCGAAGAGGACCAGAAAGAATTCCTGGCCAAGGGCAATGAGGTCAAATCCTCCACACTGCTTGCAGAAGATTTTCTGACGGAAAAGGGCGTGATCAAAGATGCCAAATGACCTCACCTTGCCTTTGGGGTTGATGGACAGCGGTAAACTTGTTGTCGATCCCTATCCCAATCTATCGCGTCTGGTGGTTGGCCCAAGCGGAGCGTGGAAGACGACCACCACCGTCACGACAACCAATCAGGCACTTATTGCCTACCCCGATGTGGCGGTGAAAACCGTCGATCATAAGGACGGGGAGGTCTATGCCCAGTTCCGCCCGGTGGCCAAGAAATATGATAGGATATTCGGCTGTATTGATGACATGGGCGTTTACGGCTTCGACAATGAAGACCGACTGGAAGTGAACGCTCTTGGCGCGGTTATTTCGGCTGCAAAACACAGCCCCGAAACCCTTACATTCACCATCAATAACACAACGCTGAACATTATCCCCGAAGTGAATGACGGCGGTCGCAATTGGCATTTTAGAGAATCGCCGCGACAAAAAATACATCTTGGCATTCTGGGCGGCTTGGAATTTCTCGGCGATCACCTGACCCCCGGTGTTCTTTATGAAACCATGGCCGATCCAACCACATGGCGGCTGATGCGGGAGAACGCCATCCATGAAGGTTCTCCGGCCCTAAAGGCCCGTGCGCAACTATCCCTTGATATGGAGGACCGGGAACCGGAATCCTATTTCAAACATATGCAGGCGGCCTTGACGCCATTGCAGATTTACGAGCCAGGATCGGTGCTCAACAAAGCCGGTGCGAGCGCTACCATCACCCATGAAGAATTGTGTCGCGATGGTTGGATGATCTTTGATGTGCTGCCGCAACGCCACGCCAAACAGGTTGGCGTTCATGCAGCCCTGCATCAGCAATCCTTCATGGACGCCCAAATGTCCGGGCGTGGCGGTCGGCTGATTAATGTCATCGACGAAATGTGCAACAGCCCGCAAAAATACAGCGTCGATCTGGTGACAATACAAAGAAGTTACCAGACCTCCAGCATTTACATCACGCAAACACTTCTGGACATCGAGCGGCAATACGGCAAGCAGGAATTGGCCGTGTTGATGGATAATTGCGCGGTCATTCAATATCTCGCGATCAGTCCTGACGATGCTGAAAAAATCTCCAAACTGATGGGCGAGGAAATCACCGTTTCACAATCGCTGAACATCAATCCCAAACAGCTTGGTATCTGCGGTAGTCTCAGTACCGGCAAACAGCCGGTGATGACACCGACCGAGTTGGTCAATCTCGATCCGGCCTATCAGCTTTTGTTTATCAAGGGTTTTGGCTGGCTCAAGTGCCGCAAGCTGCGACAAAACCAGATCGCGCCGACTTGCTTTGACCTTGGACCAAACCCTCTGGAAGACAATCAGGTTCTGCCGCCCGATCCGAAAGTGACATTGCCAACCAGCCCCCCAGCAAACATTGGAGTCATCCAATGAGAGTGATGCGCTTCTTGTGGTGGATTTTCATTCCGGCGGCGGTCTATCTGACCTATCTGGTTTTCGGGCTTCCGCATTTTATCTGGTCCTATTCCTGGGTTGATGAAGGCCAGGGCTACGATCCCTGGGCCAATCGTACCTACACGCGCTGTACCTTCATCGGTCCCAATGGGTCGTTCACCACCATTCCTACAAACGGCCGCTGTAGCTGGATCATCTTCCGCAAAGATCATCAAGATGGGGGAGGCCGTGCAAACGGATAACGCCATGACCACAGACAATCTCAAGAAAATCAATTTGGCACTGCAACTCAAGCAACTGCGCCGTAACGGTCGTGCCTTGCTGAAAGGTCAGGAGAAAAAGGACTTTATTCGGATCAAGGATAAACATGATCGCCAGCGCACGACGAGCGAGCAACTCTACGCCCACGAATATAAAACCCGTGTTCAGATCGCCTATCGCCGCCTACTCAACCGGGCTGGCGCAAAAACGCCGGAATTAAAACCGCGTACCTTCGGCATTGACCGTTTCAACAAACATGATCTGGGCCGCCAGGCTCAACTCAACGTCCGCCTCGATCATCTCCAATCGATGGATCGGCTGGACGGTCAGGAGATGAAAGACAGCAGGTCTTTCCTCGAAAAATCATCCCAGCGCAAAAAATACTTTGAGAGTTTCAAGCAAACGACAGAACGGCGAAAAACGCAATCGCGGCGTGAAAGCCCTGAGCGCCGCCGGGCCCAATCCATGAGTGATTGAGTAACTGAGTGATGACCCCAAGCAACCTCAAACAAGAGGCGGGGAGCGCGCAAGCGCGACAGGGAAACCAAAAGGAGAAAACCGATGAATGTCCTATACAACCCTGATGAAATGAAACGCATTGGTGAGGCCCGCGAAAGCTTTTCTGGACGACTGCTTTCCGAGCGCCAGTTTGGTGATGCCATGGCGATTACAGGCATTATCGAGCGCCGGATCAAGGAAACCGGTGCTTTCAAAGATTGCCTCAATGATTTTGCCAATGCCTATGCCCGCACCGAGCGTTTCGACATCATGAAGGCGGACTCCACCCTTCGTGATCTGTTCAAAACCCGCACCGGCGTCACCATGAACCAGATGCGTGAGGCCTTGACGGAAAACGAACAGAAGCTGTTTGACAGCGAAAAGGGACTTGTAAAGGGTCTGGCAAAGGCCAAGAAGCAGAAAGTCACCCGGGCAGTAAACGAAGTGGGGAAAATGGTGGAAGAGGGAAACAAGATGACCTTCCATCGCGCCTATGCTCACCAAGCTGGTGAGTTGGCCATAGAACTCAATGTCACGGATACCGGCGCCAAGAAGCTGATGGCTGAAACCTTCAAGGATACCGAAGGCCGCGAATTGCGCGAATGGGGCAAGGAACTGGATGAAAAATATTTCCGTCCGCAAATTGATGCCGAACAAAAACAACGGCGCGAAGCAAAATCCTATTCCCGCTCCCGCCAGCCTTCGCAAGCATGAGGATCGGCAAGTGGGGTTCTTCTTCACCAAAAACCCCATGACGAAACCAGCACCGGGCAATCGATGGCAATTACCAACCCTGGTTCATGCCCGGCCTGCCGCAAACAATTCAAACAGGAGGATGGGACGGTGATTGCGCAAACCAATTCTAGGCTGGCAAAGTCTGGGTTGGCAAAGTCTGGGCAAGCGAGGCTTGTCACCAAGCGTTGGAGTAGCTTCGTCGCGCTATCTCTTTGTTTATGCGTGTCATTTTTTCCAAAACCGGTACCCACTTTTGGGTGACGCGCACTAGAATAAATATCAACGCCACAGCCAGCGAACCAGTCTATGAGCATGATCTCCTGATGTTTTTTTGACAAGCAGCGAATGTAAAAAACAGCGGCTGGCCTCTTGCGAGATCGCGACCGTACAAAGAGGTTGCACTCATATTATTACTGAAACACCCGGAAATACGCAAGAATAGTACGCCGTTTTTACTTGCAATACTAGGAATATATACCTACAGTGTTCTCTTTTTATTCGAACGAGAAAAAAAGGAGATCAAAACACCAAACCGGAGATTGAACGTGGACAATGGCATAAAAGACACCGAATCAAAACAACCATCCACGGATACCGAGATTGCCGCTTCGGTCCGTCCGGCGCTGACCATCGATTGGGAGCTATACCTTGGTTACCTGGAGAATAGTGATCTCTCCTATGACCAAAAAATCGAATTTGTTAGAACGCTTTGGAGCATACAAGTCGCGTGGGTCGATCTAGGACTTGGGTTGCACCCCGTCCAGCAGGCAGTAGACGCCAACCGTGACCCAAACCAGAACTTCATCCAGAACGATGGCGCCTGTGGGCAGAATCCAGAAATTGGCGAGTTTATCGCCGCGACAACACCCGATGTGTTAGACTTCAATGACAAGTCCAGGTCACAACCAGCAAAGAGCAATGATAGGTCATCCGGCCCGTCGCAGGGAGGGAGTCAATCATGAAACAAGATAAGGAAACATTTTCAAAACCGGATGCGGCGCTGATTTACTGTCGTGTATCCAGCAAGAAACAGGAAGACGAGGGCTCGGGTCTTGATAGTCAGGAACACCGCTGCCGCGAAAGAGCGCTGCAACTTGGTTGTGACGTCGAAGCGATATTCCCTGATACCATCACCGGGGAAGGCGATTTCATGAAGCGGCCAGGCATGGTGGCGCTTCTCGCTTATCTTGAGGCCCAGACTGAGAAAACCCCCAAAAAAACATATGTGGTGATCTTCGATGATCTCAAGCGTTTTGCCCGTGATGTGGAGTTTTACCGCAAACTGCGCCGGTTACTAAAACAGCGTGGCGCCTTGGTTGATTGTCTTAACTTCAAAATCGAAGATACGCCGGAAGGTAAATTCATCGAAACCATCATCGCAGCTCAAGGCGAACTGGAGCGTGAACAAAATGGACGGCAGGTGCTTCAAAAGATGAAGGCGCGTGTTGAACAAGGCTTTTGGGTGTTTCGCGCGCCCAAGGGGTATAAGTACACCGATGCAAATGGCGGCGGCAAGGAACTCGTGACCGACGAGCCTTTGGCGTCAATCGTGACAGAGGCATTTGAGGGGTACGCTTGTGGCCGGTTGGAAAGTCAGGCCGAGGTCAGGCGGTATTTGCAATCAGAGCCGGAATTCCCGAAAAACAAAAGCGGCGAAGTTCTCCAACAGCGGGTTGCCGAATTGCTGACGCAGCCAATCTATGCCGGTTATCTTACCCACAAGCGATGGGGTATTCATTGGCTGAAAGCGCGCCATGAGCCTTTGGTGTCGTTAGAAACCTATGAAAAGGTACAGGAACGCCGCAAGGGCATGGCAAAGGCGCCGGCCCGGAAAAATCTCAATGAAGACTTTCCAATGCGTGGATTTGTCTTGTGCAATGATTGCCAAAATCCGCTTACCTCTTGCTGGTCGAAGGGCAAACGAAAACAGTATCCATACTATCTGTGCGACACCAGGGGCTGCGACAGCTATCGCAAGTCAATCCGCCGCGAGGTAATCGAGGGCGAGTTTGCCGATATAGTGCGTTCTTTGCAACCAGCCAGAGACTTGATTGAATTGGCAAGGACCATGTTCAAACAAGCATGGAACCAGCGCACCGCACAAGCTGAGGCACGTATTACGACGCTCAGCCAGGAAGCCAGGGCAAACGAAAAACGGATTGAAGAACTGTTGGAACGCATTCTATCGGCCTCCAATGCAACGGTTATCGCTGCCTATGAAGGCAAGATTGAAACCTTGGAGCATCAAAACCGCATCATCGCCGACAAACTGCAAAATAGCGTGGTTCCCAGTAACCGGTTTGAAGAAATTATCGAACACTCCCTGCAATTCCTCGCAAACCCCTGGAATCTATGGGCTTGCGGCCACTATCACATGAAAAGACTGGTGCTCAGACTGGCCTTTTCTGAGCCCATAGCCTACTGCCGAAATGAGGGTTATCGAACACCAAAAACCTCCTTACCTTTCAAGGTGTTAGAGAGTGTTCGTGCCGGAAAGTCCGATTTGGTGCGGCCGAGAAGACTCGAACTTCCACGGGAGTTACCCCACAGCGACCTCAACGCTGCGCGTCTACCAATTCCGCCACGGCCGCAGGGATCGGGGCTGGCAAATCCAGCCCGGCGCATGTATCAAACCGGTGCGCCTACGGCAAGGCTTTGCTATGGCTATTTGTTACCGTCTTGGGCTTTCCAAGATTAATCGGCCGAATGGACTTATGCCAAGGGAACTTAATATTGGCTCATTTGATGGATGCAAACCGGTTGATCCGGCGAGAGCGCGTCACCCAAAAGTGGGTACCGGTTTTGGGAAAAATGACACGCATAAACAAAGAGATAGCGCGACGAAGCTATCCCAACGCTTCGTGACAAGCGCTAGGTGCAAAACGCAGCGCGATGCCAGGGTATTGGGCCAGGGTATCGGGCAAGTTTCGCAACGACGTTGGAAACGTATGGGCAAAAACCAGCACCGTGGTTTTGCGATAATCACCGGTTTAAAACCCAAGCACAGGGCGCTTTTCGATGCCAGGGAATCGGGCGGAAAAGCGCCTTTAGTCGGCCGGTTCGCACCACCGCGAGATGTTGCATCGGGTTGAAAAATCGGCGCTATTTGGCCGCGCGATTTTGTTCGTTGAAATTGTTGGAGCCCGTTTGTGGTGGGTTCGCACCACGGCGCGGTCTTCGCCTAGGGGTTCGATTGCAACATTTGCGTCCCGTTGCAATACTGTGATTTGCAAATGTTGGAATCAAAAGAGCTCTAGGGTCTGTGGACATTCAGGATTCCCAAAAGCGTTGATTTCTGATTCAAGCTTCCAAAAGGGAGTTTGTAATGGACGAAAAGCGATTTGTTTTGAATGACCGGGTCTGGGAACGCCTTGCGCCTTTGCTCCCCGGCAAGGCAACAGACAGTGGCCGGACAGGCGGCGACAACCGGTTGTTTTTGGAAGCGGTGTTCTGGCGGGTGCGCACGGGGTCTCCCTGGCGCGATCTGCCGACGAAATTTGGCAACTGGAACAGCCAGTTTCGCCGGTTCCGACGATGGGCCGAGCAGGGTGTTTTCGAGAGTCTTTTCAAAGCCATGAGCAATGACCCAGACCTCGAATACGCCATGATTGATGGCACCATTGTTTCGGTTCACCAAAAGGCAACCGGCGCAAAAGGGGGACTCAAAATCAGGCCATCGGGCGCTCGCGCGGTGGGTTGACCACCAAGATCGTGGCGCTGGTGGACGCGCTTGGTAATCTTGTGCGTTTCATGCTGCTACCGGGACAGGCGCATGACATGAGGGGCGTGGCACCGCTGATCAAGGGCGTGTCATTCGCCGCTTTGCTGGCGGATAAAGCGTTTGACGCAAACTGGCTTCTGGAGGAGCTGGAAGACCGGGGCGCAACCGCCGTTATCCCGCCCAAATCAAATCGGATTGTGCAGCGAGAATACGATGAAGAGGCCTATTGTTGGCGGCATTTGGTTGAAAACTACTTCGCCAAGATCAAGGAATTTCGTGGCATCGCAACGCGTTACGATAAAACCGATAACAGCTACGCTGCCAACTGGAACCTTGTCGCGGCGCTTATCGCATCAAGGTGAATGTCCACAGACCCTAGCAAGATACTAAATCTAGTGGAATTTTTAAATTTGACATTTGACATTTGACATTTGACATTTGACATTTGACATTTGACATTTGACAAACGACGAAGCCGCAAATGGGCACCAAATGTCAAATTCATTCCACTAGTCAGCGAACAAAATCGCGGCGGTCAATAAAGTCAATAGTAAATTCCCTTGGTATTTGGCCGCGGCACAGGCAAGAACAGCATCAGTTGAACAGCCAACGCGCTGACCCGGTTGATGTTGCTGGCAGATCCGCGACAACAAGATGGCGGTTGTCATCGCCTTTTCCAAGGTGCGGGCAAAACCCTGCGGCCAACCGGTCCAAAGGGCGCAAGGGAGTTCTTGAATGGGAACCGTTAGTGCGACGCTGACCACCCTCAAAACTGTGGCGCCACCGCGTGGGCAAGGCGTCACCATGTTGCCCGATGCGGCAGCGGCGCCGGTTAAGTGGCGCGTTGCCAACGGCCCGGTCGGCTATGAAAAAGCGCTTGAACAGATGACCCGCCAGGCGACCGCAATTGCTGCCGGTGAAGCCGATGAGTTGGTGTGGTTGCTGGAGCATCCGCCGCTTTATACCGCCGGCACCAGCGCCGACCCGGCCGAATTAATCGAACCGAGCCGGTTTCCGGTATTTAAGACGGGCCGCGGCGGGCGCTATACCTATCATGGGCCTGGCCAGCGCATCGCCTATGTGATGCTCGATCTAAAGCGGCGCAAACCGGATGTGCGGGCATTTGTCGCCACCTTGGAGCACTGGATCATCGACGCGCTTGGCCAATTCAATGTGCGCGGCGAACGGCGCCAAGACCGGGTCGGCGTATGGGTAAGGCGCCCTGACCTGGCACCGCTTCGTAACGGCGAAGCCAGAGAAGACAAGATCGCGGCCATTGGCATCCGCCTTTCGCGCTGGGTCAGCCTGCACGGCATATCGATCAATGTGGAGCCTGATCTGTCGCACTTTGCCGGTATCGTGCCTTGCGGCGTGACCGGCCACGGTGTCACCAGCCTGATCGACCTGGGCCATACTTTGACAATTGCCGATGTCGATGACGCGCTCCGCTGTTGCTTCGAACCATTGTTTGGCGCAACGGTGATCCCAAAGGAACCGGACATAGACCCTCTTGACCATGACGATTTTGTTTTTGACTAGCGCTTGTCACGAAGCGTTGGATACGCTTCGTCGCGCTATCTGTTTGTTTTGTCGCGTATTCTTATCCGAAAACCGCTATACACTTTTCGGGAATACGCCCTAGCGCTTGTCACCAAGCGTTGGGTTCGCTTCGTCGCGCTATCTGAGCACCTCTACAAACCCTTCTTTTGGGTCCTGGGAGCAATTTTTCGTTTTTGCGTTCCTCAAATATTTCAACATATTATCCGGTACTCGAAACTTCAAAATCACACCAGCCCAACAAAATCGAGGGTTTTTAGAGGTACTCATCTGTTTGTTTTGTCGCGTATTCTTATCCGAAAACCGCTACACACTTTTCGGGAATACGCTCTAGCGCTTGTCACGAAACGTTGGAATAGCTTCGTCGCGCTATCTTTTTGTTTTGTCGCGTATTCTTATCCGAAAACCGCTACACACTTTTCGGGAATACGCTTAGCGCTTGTCACGAAGCGTTGGAATAGCTTCGTCGCGCTATCACTTTGTTTATGCGTATCATTTTTATTCAATAATCAAGAGAACCGACGGTCCATTTACGGTGGAATTCGTTGGTTATGATCCTGATCGCCGGGAAATACTGGCACAGCGTGTTTTATCCTTTGGCAACAAACGCGGTTAAGGAACCCTTTCCACCATCCGGATCTGGCCCTTTTCCAACCCCCGCTCGCGCATGAATAAATACAACCCGCTGCCGACGATAATCACAATCCCGGTCCATTTCAGCGCATCGGGGAAATTGCCAAATACCAATAGGCCAAACAAGGTGGCGCTAATGATTTCGATATACTGGAATGGCGCTAATATGGTTGCCGGCGCCATCCGGAAAGCGATCACGATCAAAAGATGAGATATCGAGGCTAACACGCCGATTGCAAATATTACCAACCATTCGATCCACTGGTCGGGCATTTCGAGGGAAAAATCATCAATGCCGGCCATCGTACCGAAGGTCATGATCACCAAACAGATAATCGTACCACCAACGCCGGAGTATAATTGCATCGTCAAGGGTTCATCATCTTGACCGAAATATCGGGTGAGGATCAAATAGATGGAAAACAACAGCGCGGTGCCCAACGGCAACAGCGAGACCAGGCCAAACAGCTGGTAGCTGGGCTGAATGACCAACAGCGCGCCTGCGAACGCGACCACTGCGGCCATTTGGCGCCGCCAGCCAATTACTTCACCGAGAAATACCGCTGACAACAGCATGACGATAAACGGCTCGACGAAAAAGATCGAAATGGCGTCGGCGATCGGCATGTATTTGATCGCCACAAAGAACAACAAGCTGGCCGCGCCAATCAAAAATCCGCGCAGGATGTTGATCACCGGGTGCCGGGTAATCAGGCTACGGGCGCCGTAAAAGATCAGCACAATCCAAAACATAATGAAAATCTGGACCACAAACCGCCCGGTGTTGATCGATGCCGGGCTCAGGTCATAAAATACCGAAAGGATTTTCGCCAAACCGTCCATAATCGGCGCCACCACCATTGCCGAGGCCATGATAAGCATGGCCCGAACGATGCGTACCGGAGGTTCGATTGCCGATGGTGATGATATTCCCAACCGCCCGACCGCCTTGCCAGATTTCGTTGCAGCCACGATATGTGCCAGCTTTCGTCGCCGGCTTCAATCTTAGTTGACAGTGGAAAATAGCGCGCAGGTGGCTTGAAACTCCAAATGTCGCTTGGCGCGGCGTTGTGTGGCTTCACGGTCAGCGCCCCATTGCGAAATGTTCCAGTCTTCGTCGACATGGGCCGCCGCCCAAATCCTGTCTGGGTCAAGCCACCCCCGGGCCAGGGACAAAGACAACAATGCCGAGCTGGTTACGGTCGCAATGGCATGCAAACAGGTGAGCGCGACCGGCGTATCGTGCTTGCCAAGCGCGGCCGCAAACCCACGTATCGCTTCACTGGGCTGTGGGCAGTGCATCACGCCCTCGACCAAATCGAACCTGGTGTGCAATTCCGCTTCGACCCGATCGAGCACCGGATCCCAATAACGGCGTTGTAACGCCACCAATTGCGGCGGGCTCTCGACGCGGTAGCATAAGAGATCAGTGCCGGCAAAGCGGACAATATCTTCGAAAACCGCCTGGGGATCGCGTGCGGTACCTTCTTGCGCAGTATTGGCAAGGCGGTTCGCATACATGGTTGCCAAATCGATATGCGAACCCTGGCCGTTCCATTCTTCGGCGACCAGCGCGGCGGCATTCTGGTTCGGCAGCGCCAACGCCCGCTTCATCGGCGTTTGCAACACCCGACCATCGAGAATTACATTAAAAGCCTCTGCGGCTGGTGCAATCGAAGCGTGCTTGTAAAAACGTTTCGGTCGATCGGCGGTTAAAGCCCGGCGCACCAGATCACGCGGATCAGCGGCAGCACCCGGAGGATTATTATTTGGCGGATCATTGGTCATATCGGAAAGCGGCCAGAGCCAGGATGTTATACTTAGCGCTTGTCACGAAGCGTTGGAATAGCTTCGTCGCGCTGTCTCTTTGTTTATGCGTGTCATTTTTCCCAAAACCGGTACCCACTTTTGGGTGACACGCTCTAGGAAACTTAACGTTGACCCATTTTACCGCCGGCGACTAATTTAAACCCGGTTGGCTCACGCGCGCTTCATACACCGACCTTCACCACAATTCCATTGTGTTTTCGAATTCGCGGTTGGTCAGCCGGTTTCCGCCAGATCAACCGCGCTTTGCGGCACTGGTGCAACGGCGGCGGTTGCCCCAGGTTTGGCCGCGCTCAGCAAATATTGGATCTCCCGCAACCCAGACAAGGTATTGCGCTTGATGCCGATTTCGCGATGCTCATTGTTATCCGCATAGGCTAAATCTTCAAGCACCGCCGCTATCGCCCTGGCGTGGCGCAGGAATGCCATCGGATTAGCGATCCCGTCACGACACGTCGCAACGTGACGGTCGGCGCTACGGCGAATGTATTTACACGTATAGCGATAGTTTGTTGAATGTGCGTTTTGTATCGTGCGGATAAGTTCCAGCAAATAATTCTCGTTATCCGGGTGTTTGCTGTTGCTCATTGCTCTCCCCAAGCAAATTATCAACGCAACACAACCAAACATCACTAACACGGGGAATCTCTCAATGATTCATGGCATTTGGTCAACCGGGATAATTATTTATTTCAAAATAAATCGTCAGTCGGCGCGGGCATCGTGTGGCACTTCAAAGCCCAACAAGTTCCAGGTCTGCACCATATGAGGCGGCAATGGTGCGACAATATCAAGCAATCCGCCATCTGGATGGGGCACTTTGAGGCGCTGCGCGTGCAGATGTAGGCGATTTTGAATCCCGCCTGGCAACTGCCAGTTCTCAATATCAAAATATTTGCTGTCGCCGATGATCGGACAGCCGATGTGGGAGGTATGCACCCGCAGCTGGTGGGTGCGGCCGGTAACCGGCTTTAGTTCCAGCCAACTTAATTTCATCCCCGAGGTCTCGACCACCCGATATTGGGTAACCGCATGGTCCGCACCCTCTTCGCCGTGCCGCGCTACCCGAACCCGGTCGCCCTCGACCTTGCGTTCCCGCAATAAATGAGTGGATATACGCCCCTCGCGCTTAGCCGGCACTCCCTTGCAGATCGCCCAGTATACCTTTTCGGTGTCGCGATGGCGGAATGATTTGGTGAGCTCAACCGCGGCACCGCGGGTGCGTGCCACCGCCAATACACCGCAGGTATCGCGATCAAGGCGGTGCACCAGGCGCGGCTTCTCCCCCTTCGGCGAACGCAGGGCTTCCAGCATCATATCGACATGCCGGTTGATACCGGAACCGCCCTGCACTGCCAGCCCGGCCGGCTTGTTGAACACCAGCACCTTGGCGTCTTCATAAAGCAGCATGGCTCTAAGAACATCAGCATCGGTACGGTCGCGCATGGTATTGCGGGTAAGTGGTTTGGCACGCGCCATGTCATCGCCGGCAAGGATCGGCGGAATGCGGATCAATTGCCCGCTGGCCAGACGGTTTTGTGTCTTGGCACGACCGCCGTCAACACGAATTTGACCGGAGCGCAACAATTTTTGCAGATGGCCGAAGGCGAGCCCGGGAAAATGTTGCTTGAACCAGCGATCGAGCCGCATGCCCGCCTCGTCGGCCGCAACGACCCTGTTGCCAATTTGTGCCATGGATTACGCCACATTAGGGGTTAAAAAACACGGGCAAGGGCGAGGCCGGCGAACAAAGCCGCAATCGATATCCCCACACTGGTACCGGCATACAGCATTGCTGCGCCAATCGCACCTCGTTCCCACAAATTCGCTACATCGAGAGAAAAGGCGGAAAAGGTGGTAAAGCCGCCAAGTACCCCGGTGGCAATCAACAACCGCAATTCGTTGCTAGCGCCACCGCTGCGCCTAACCAGCCAACCAACGAACAGTCCCATAGCCAGCGACCCGGCGATATTGACGAACATCGTACCCCAGGGAAAATTCGGCCCCATGAGACGCAACGCCAGGCCATTGGACAGATGGCGCAACCCAGCGCCGAGCCCGCCACCGATGAAGACTAGGAGGAAATGGGTCATGGAAATACCTTGAACAAATTCGGTCAATACCGAATTGTAGAATTCGCCTACCCGTTTGTATTGGCCCAATTTTGACAACGCAATAGATTCAAAACCGATACCGAAATCGCAATTGTTTTCCGGTCCCGCCGCTCACGACCAGGATATGTAAATCCAATACCCGCGTCTTTGATCATCTGGACACCCGCAAAAACCTCCAGTCCAAATATTTAGCCGGATGTGGAAATACGTTTGATTCCGGTTCGTTCATGGCTTGATTCTGGAATGTTCTCTTTATCAGATAACCATCAGAACGACCGCTGAGGTTTTTGCGGGTGTCCATCTCACTACGATGAAGTTTACTGAGCGCATAAAGCATTCGATGAGGTGCCGTGATTTACTCGACTAGAACTGCACCCAAATTCGAACAATGTTTGCGGTAGTCGTGGCAACCTATAAACTAAACAATTCAAGCAAGAAAAATGAATCTGAATCATTACGATTTAAGAAAAGATGAATAATTCCAAAAGAAAGTGCAATTTGATTTTTATCGTTTGTATGTCTTGGCTTACATGCCCTGAATCGCGGAAGCGAGTATTTTCATAAATTAAAAATTGCCCGTATAAGTTTTTTATCCTAAGATATACATAAGTCCAATAATGGGAAGTGAGATGACCAAGCAAAATGCTCCCACCATAAACACCCTAACCACTGCGTCCGCCCTCTGTTTTTCACTATTCATATTGTATTCCATGGAGCTCGCAAATGACCGTTGCTAACAATAATTCCAACCGAGATAATGATAAACAAACCTTAATAAATCATAAAAATGGGCTTCCAGCAGATACTATTTGGGACATGGTGGCCGAGAATGCCAAAGTCATTTTAGTGGCATTTGTTTTCTTCTGTATATTCCTATTCGTTTTTTATGCTAATTCGCACTCATATGTATTGGAGAAAAATGGATTTGGATATAGTGTTATAATAGCGATTATGACTTCCATATTAATTGCAGTTATTATTGTTTTATCGGAAAGGACGTTTGAAAAAAAGTCGATTATTGATAGAATCACTGCCATTATTTCATCGGCAAGAGATGATATAAAGAGTGACGTACAAAATATTTTGAAGCTACAGTGAAGTTCGGAATGAAAGAAATTCAAGGGAAAATAGATGACCATACAATAATAAAAGATTCAAAAAATAAGAAGATTATGTTGATGAATACAAAATATAACCGAAGAAATAATATGACGGAAAGCATTGAAGCTGCGCTAACTAATGGTACTCATGTAAAATTATTACTAATGCACAAAGATAATGATTGTTCCAGCTATAGAGGGAGAGATTCTTGCGCAGATCATCTTGATGAAAATCATGTGAACCATAGAATTGAAGATTATAATAAGAATTTGGAAGCTAATTTTAATGAAATGCTTGATTTTTATAGAAGAATGAAAGAATCAGTCGACATAATAGGCAAATTTGAGCTTCGTTTTTATAAAGATATGCCATCAATACCGATTATAATAGTTGAAAAGGGGGAACGGTACGAAGAAGCCTACAGCGGATTCTACCTGACGAAATATTCAAGCGCCAATCCATACATACGGTGGACAAACAAGGGGGATGGTTTCATTGACAGCCTTTATGACTATTTCGAAAGAAAATGGTATTTTTCGGAAGAATTTGATGCAGAGAATCTATTGCAAACGACAGCAGAAGAATGATCGTTTTGCCCAAGCAAGCATGGAGTTCACCTGTCAATTACTGCCTTTAAGCCGCCAGATGGTATGATTCTTGAACTGATATCACTCCCGCTCGCCCCTCCGCTTAGCCCAAAACGCTAACCGTTTATGAATGTCGCGTTCAAAGCCGCGCTCCGGCGGGTCGTAATATTGCTGCCGGTCCATCGCTTCAGGAAAATAGTCCTGGCCGGAAAACGCGCCCGGTTCGTCGTGGTCGTAGCGGTAGCCGGCGCCATAGCCTTCTTGGTCCATCAGCTTGGTGGGCGCGTTGAGAATGATTTTTGGCGGCGGCAGGGAGCCCTGGGCCTTCGCCGCCTTCATCGCCGCCTTGGACGCCTTATAAAGCGCATTCGATTTCGGTGCGGTGGCCAAATAGACGCAAGCTTGCGCCAATGCCAGATCGCCTTCCGGACTGCCAAGGAAGTCGAACGCTTCTCGCGCCGCATTGGCGATCACCAGCGCCTGTGGGTCGGCAAGGCCGATGTCTTCCGACGCCATGCGGATCATGCGCCTTGCGATAAACCGTCGATCCTCGCCGGCATCCAACATGCGCGACAGATAGTAAAGTGCTGCGTCCGGGTCCGAGCCGCGCACGCATTTGTGCAACGCGCTGATCAAATTGTAATGGCCATCGGCGGATTTGTCGTAGACCGGCGCCCGACGCTGCAATAATTCCTGTAACATCGCCTCGTCAATCACCGCGCCCTTGTCGCCATCAATGCGCCACACCTCTTCGGCCAAGCTCAACAATGCCCGACCGTCACCATCGGCCATGCGGACCACAACTGCGCGCGCCTCCCCGCTTAGCGGCAACGCCCGGCCCTCGATTTTTTCCGCCCGCGCCAGCAGGTATTCCAGATCATTTGCCTCCAGCGCCTTAAAAACCAGCACGTTAGCCCGCGACAGCAGCGCCGCATTGAGTTCAAAGGATGGGTTTTCCGTGGTTGCACCGACGAGAACGATGGTGCCGTCCTCCATTACCGGCAGGAAACTGTCGAGTTGCGCCTTGTTGAAGCGGTGAATTTCATCGACGAACAGCAAGGTCTGGATGCGGTTGGTCTTGCGCAGCCGCGCCGCATCAAAAACCTTTTTCAGGTCCGCTACGCCGGAAAATATTGCCGATAATTGTTCAAAATGAAGGTTGGTCTGGCCGGCCATGATCCGTGCCAGGGTGGTTTTGCCAGTACCTGGCGGGCCCCAAAATATCAGGCTGCCCAGTGTTCCCGAGGCAAGCATGCGGGTGATGGTGCCACCGGCCCCGCTCAAATGTTCCTGGCCAACGATCTCGTCCAGCGATGTCGGGCGCAGCCGGTCGGCAAGTGGCCGGAAGATATTTTCGGATTTCGCTTGCCCCGCGAACAGATCTGTCATTGCCACCTCTGCTGCGGCGATCGTGTCGCCGGGACTATAGCGCTATCGCACCCGCCGGCGCAGCAGCCTGCCGCCGCGCTCGATGATGAAATCCCAAGAGCCTGGACGTTCGCTGGCGAGCGCTGCCATCTGCTGGGTGTTTTCCACCTCCACATCATTGACGGTGCGGATAATGTCGCCAGGCCGAATTTTGTACCGCTCGGCCAGCGTACGGCGAGGCACTTCGATGACGATAACCCCGCTCTTGTTGGCTGGAATACCCAGTTCCTCAGCCACCGCAGGCGAGAGATTGGCCACTACCGCTCCAGTAAACGGCGACCTGCCACCCAACCGATGTTCGTCGCGTGCCACGGTTTCCGGCGCTGCTTCCATCGCCACCGTTGTTGTTACCCGGCGGCCACGTGACAATAAGGTGAATTCGACCTGGCCACCGATGCCGATTGTCGCCAACCGATAGCCGATCGCGTCCGGGTGTTCAATGTGCTGGCCATTGATCGCCAGAACCACATCACCCACATTGATACCGGCGCGTTTTGCCGGACTTGCCGCCACCACATTGACAACAATCGCCCCGCTGGGCCGGGCCATGCCGAGATTTTCGGCAATGTCCGGGGTAACGGTCTGAAATCCGGCACCGAGCCAAGGCCGGGTAACCCGGTGATTACCAGCTTCCGATGAACGCAGTACCGCGCGCACCATGTTGGCGGGAATTGCAAATCCAATACCGTTCGAGCCGCCCGAGCGCGAAAAGATCGCCGTATTGATGCCGACCAGATTGCCTTGCATGTCGACCAGCGCGCCACCTGAATTGCCAGGATTAATCGCCGCATCTGTCTGGATAAAAGAGCCAAAATCATTAACGCCGACCTGGGTGCGCGCGATTGCGGAGATAATGCCGCTGGTAACGGTCTGGCCTACTCCAAACGGGTTGCCGATCGCCAGCACCAAATCACCCACCGCCGCATTATCGGAATTGCCGATCGGCAGGAATGGAAACGCTTCATCGCTTTGCGCTTTGAGGATCGCTAAGTCGGAACGCTCATCCTTCAATAAGATGGTGCATTCGAATTCACGCCCGTCCGACAAAGCAATTTTCACCTCGTCTGCATTTGCCACTACGTGATTGTTGGTGACCACGATGCCATCGGCACGCACAAACACACCGGAGCCGAGCGAAGACTGCATGCGGGTCTTCGGTTTCCCCAAATTTCTTCGACCCATGAAAAATTCGAAAAATGGGTCGCCGGAAAACGGTGAACGCTGGACCATCTTGCGTGCGGCGTAGACATTGACCACCGCCGGTACCACTTCCTTGACCAAAGGTGCAAACGACAGTTTGACCTCGGCCATCGATTGCGGCACCTGGACCTGGCTATTGGTCGTGGCCGGTTTCGCTTCGGGTTCGGGATTGAGAAAATTGTCCAGCGTGCGCCGAAGCACATCACTGGTGCTGTCTTGTGCCAACACTGGCGTGCCGGCCAATATGGTGGTCACGACCAACGCCGCCGCTATTGTTGTGGTGAAGAATTGCCCGAAGCGTTCAACCATGTTGCCTTCTCATACCTGACGATCGATGATTCGATCAAATATCGTACCCGAGCACCTCTAAAAACCCTTCTTTTGGGTCCTGGGAGCAATTTTTCGTTTTTGCGTTCCTCAAATATTTCAATATATTATCCGGTACTCGAAACTTCAAAAACACACCAGCCCAACAAAATCGAGGGTATTTAGAGGTGCTCACCTTGCAGATGCCATCACAAACATCATTCGGGCACAAAAAAGGCCGGGCTGAACCCGGCCTCATAATCATAGCGCATTTACGCCTCACGCCTCGGCGGCAACCTGCGCGTCATCGGCAATTTCCTCGGTATCGCGCTTGGCGTGGTCGACGGCGCCCTTGGCCTCCAGGTTGCGATCGACCAATTCGATCACCGCCATCGGCGCGTTGTCGCCATAGCGAAAACCTGCCTTCATTACACGGGTATAGCCGCCATTGCGGTCCTTGTAGCGCGGCGCCAACTCCTCGAACAATTTGCGCACCAGGCCAGGGTTGCGGATTTGCGAGATTGCCTGACGGCGCGCATGCAGATCGCCACGCTTGCCAAGGGTAATCAATTTGTCGGCGATCGGCCGCATTTCCTTGGCTTTGGGCAAAGTGGTGATGATCTGTTCGTGCTCGATCAGCGACGCCGCCATATTGGCGAACATCGCCTTGCGGTGACTGGCCGTCCGATTTAGTTTACGGCCCGATTTTCCGTGACGCATGATATGCTCCCATTGCGGACTTGGCCTTGCCGGCACCCACCGGCAAGAGCGCTATTATCCGGTCAGTATTGGTCCTCATAGCGCTTAGCCAAATCCTCAATGTTCTCGGGCGGCCAGGCGGGAATTTCCATTCCAAGATGCAGCCCCATCGAGGCCAACACTTCCTTGATTTCATTTAGTGATTTACGACCGAAGTTCGGCGTGCGCAGCATCTCCGCTTCGGTTTTCTGGATCAGATCGCCGATATAGACGATGTTGTCGTTCTTCAGGCAATTGGCCGAGCGGACCGACAGTTCCAATTCGTCGACCTTCTTCAACAAGGCCGGATTGAACGCCAATTCGGTCACCGGCTCGGCGATGGTTTCTTTTTCTGGCTCTTCGAAATTGACGAAGATCGACAGTTGATCCTGAACGATGCGGGCGGCATAGGCGACTGAATCTTCAGGCGAGATCGAACCGTCGGTCTCAACGGTTAGCGTCAGCTTATCATAGTCCAACACCTGGCCTTCGCGGGTGTTTTCGATTTTGTAGGACGCTTTACGCACCGGAGAATACAGGCTGTCGACCGGAATCGTGCCGATCGGCGCGTCTTCGGGACGGTTGCGTTCTGCTGAAACATAACCCTTGCCGGTATCGACCGTCAGTTCCATACGGATTTCCGCGCCTTCGTCGAGGGTGCAAATTGCTAGATCCGGGTTCAGCACCTCGATGTCGCCGACGGTTTGGATATCACCGGCGGTAACCACGCACGGGCCATCCTTGCGCACGACCATGCGTTTGGGTCCCTCGCCTTCCATGCGAAGCGCCACCTCCTTGATCGAAAGGATGATATCGGTGACATCTTCACCCACCCCGGGGATCGAGGAAAATTCGTGCAGCACACCGTCGATCTGCACCGCGGTTACCGCCGCCCCTTGCAAAGAGGACAACAGCACCCGGCGCAGCGCGTTGCCAAGGGTCAAACCAAAGCCACGCTCCAGCGGCTCGGCAACAATCGTCGCTCTGGTAGCGCTTTTCGAAATCACCTCAAGCTTGTTCGGTTTAATCAGTTCATGCCAATTCTTTTGGATCATGTAAGAAGGTCCCATCGGTCATTTGCCACCATCCCTTCGTGGCAATATTCCAAGGAAGCGCCGCAATGTGGATTTGTTGCGGAACTCAACGTCGGCTAAACGCGGCGGCGTTTGCGGGCACGGCAACCATTATGAGGGATTGTCGTGACATCGCGGATCGAAGTGATGGTAAATCCGGACGCCTGCAGCGCGCGAAGTGCCGATTCGCGGCCCGAACCAGGCCCGCGAACTTCGACTTCCAGCGACTTCATGCCGTGTTCCTGGGCTTTTTTGGCCGCATCCTCAGCCGCCATTTGGGCGGCGTAAGGGGTCGATTTACGCGAACCCTTAAAGCCCTGAGCACCTGCTGAGGACCAGGCAATTCCGTTGCCCTGGGCATCGGTGATGGTCACCATGGTGTTATTGAATGTCGAATTTACGTGGGCAACGCCCGAAGTGATGTTCTTGCGTTCGCGACGGCGAACCCGAGCCGTATCTTTGGCCATTTTTATTCCTCTAGATCTCGACACCGCCGTATTTCCAGCGGCTCCACCGATTTACCAAACTGCACCCAAATTGCGGCGAACCGCGTATGCGGCCACGTAGCTACAAAAGCACAGGCTGAGCTATTACTTTTTCCGGCCGGCAATTGCCTTTGCCGGACCCTTGCGGGTACGAGCATTGGTATGGGTGCGTTGGCCGCGCACCGGCAGGCCGCGCCGATGGCGCAAGCCGCGGTAGCAGCCAAGATCCATCAGCCGTTTGACGTTCATGGAGTTCTCACGCCGCAAATCACCTTCCACCATGTAATCGCGGTCGATTACCTCACGGATTTGCATCAAATCAGCGTCGGAAAGTTGATTTACCCGCTGGCCGGCGTCGACATTGCTCTTGGTGAGAATATCCCTGGCATGCTTGGCGCCGATACCATGAATATATTGAAGCGCGATCACCACGCGCTTGTTGGTCGGAATGTTGACACCTGCAATACGGGCCACGTCCGGGTCTCCTGTCTGCCTCGGGCCCAAGCCCGTGCGTTTTTATATGAAACACGTATAACGAGCATCCGATACCAGTACCCCGCGCCGGTTCAGCGCGCTTTATCCGGTATCAATGCCCGACTTGTTGCGAATTTTGTTTGCTTTACCCGACCGTTGCCGGGCAAGTCAAGCGTCCTTCGCCGTTTCGCACCGGGTGTTCCGCCGGTACGCAACGTTCCGCTCTATGAATTGCCGAGCCCACCCAGCAATTCGAGAATTTCTCCGCTCACCGCATCCATGTCTGCCATGCCGTCTACCGCATGCAATTTGTCTTTGGCGAAATAGTACCCGACCAGCGGCGCCGTCTCCTTGTAGTAGGTATAAAGCCGCGTGCGCACAGTCTCCGCATTGTCGTCGGCACGGGTTCTAAATTCGCTAGAGCCGCACCGATCGCAAACATTTTCCACCTTTGGCATCCGGGCGATCTTGTTATAGCCCTCGCCGCAATTGCCACAGGTGAAGCGATTGACAATGCGCTCAACCAGCGCTTCGTCATCAACCTTGAGTTCGATCACCGCATCCAGCGCCACAACGCGATCTTCCAGCAACTGACCAAGTGCATGGGCCTGGGCCAGCGTACGTGGATAACCGTCGAGAATATAGCCGTTGGCGCATTCCGCAGCATCAATCCGCTCGGCAACGATCTCGTTGACGATTTGGTCCGAGACCAGCTTGCCTGCATCCATTATTGCTTTGGCCCGCTTGCCTACCTCGCTGCCGGCGCCGGCCGCGTCGCGCAGCATGTCGCCGGTTGAAAGCTGCGGTATCGTCAAGGCGTCGACGATCTTTTTTGCTTGTGTACCCTTGCCTGCCCCAGGCGGCCCCAACAATATTAACCTCATCGTGTGCGCTTCCCCCCACGCAATTTGGATTTCTTGACCAGCCCCTCATACTGGTTGGCAATCAAATGACTTTGTACCTGGGCCACCGTATCCATGGTCACGCTGACCACAATCAGCAGCGACGTACCGCCAAGATAGAACGGAACCCCGGTGGCGGAAATCAGGAACTCCGGCAGCAGACACACGACCACCAAATAGATCGCGCCGAGCACGGTGATGCGGGTCAATACGAAGTCAATATATTCAGCCGTGCGTTGTCCCGGCCGAATACCTGGAATAAATCCGCCATGGCGCTTCAAATTGTCTGCGGTGTCCGTGGGATTAAACACAATCGCGGTGTAGAAAAACGCGAAGAACGCGATCAGTGCCGCATAAAGCGCCATAAACATCGGCTGACCATGGCCAAGTGCCGCAATAATCGTGCCTAGCCAAGCTGGCATATCGGCGGTTGCGGCAAATCCGGCTGCTGTGGTTGGCAGCAACAATAGCGACGACGCAAAAATTGGCGGGATAACCCCGGCGGTATTCAGTTTCAACGGCAGATGGGAAGAATCTCCTTGAAACATGCGATTGCCGATCTGGCGTTTCGGATATTGGATCATCAGCCGGCGCTGCGCCCGTTCCACGAAAACGATAAACGCGATCAACACCACTGCTAGCACCAGCACCGCCAAGATCAGCACCGTGGAAAGCGCGCCCTGGCGGCCAAGTTCGAGCGTGCCGCTGATCGCCGACGGCAGGCCAGCAACAATGCCGGAAAAGATGATCAACGATATACCGTTGCCGATGCCGCGCGCGGTAATCTGCTCGCCGAGCCACATCAAAAACATAGTGCCGCCGACCAGGGTGATGATCGCCGAAATGCGGAAAAACCAACCCGGATCAAGCGCAAGCCCGTTTGATTCAAGGCCGGCCGCAATCGCATAGGCCTGCAGGGTTGCCAATATTACCGTGCCGTAGCGGGTATATTGGTTGATAACCTTGCGCCCCTGTTCGCCTTCTTTCTTGAGTTGTTCAAGGCTGGGGACCACCGAGGTCATCAACTGCATGATGATCGAAGCGGAAATATACGGCATAATGCCAAGCGCGACGATCGCCAGCCGTTCAATCGCACCGCCGGCTATCACATTAGCAAATCCAAGAATGCCGCTTTGCGCGCGCTCAAAAGCCTGCGCCAGCGCATCAGGGTCGATGCCGGGCAGCGGAATATAAGTGGCAAGCCGGTAGATTATCAACGCGCCAAGCGTGAACCACAGCCGTTTTTTGAGCTGTTCTGCTTTGGCAAATGATGAAAAACTGAGATTGGCTGCGAGTTGTTCCGCCGCTGATGCCATCAACTGACCTTTCTGTGCAGCCGGTTACCGTGTCTTGCACCCAAATATGGGGTCGCGCACACTTCGCACAACCGGTAAGACGTCGCGATTATTCACTTTCAGTCGAAGGAGCCTCTGCAACACGCTTTGGCGTTAAAATCGTCACCGATCCGCCAGCCTTTTCTACCTTCTCAATCGCCGATTTCGAAGCACCGGCCAACTCGAAAGTCACTTTAGCGGTAATCTCGCCATCGCTAAGCAGACGAACACCATCGTGCACGCGGCGAATGATCCCGGCCTTCAGCAAAGCATCGGCGTCAATTTTGGCCGAACCTTCAAGCTTTTCAGCATCGATTGCGGTCTGGATCCGGCCGACCGAAACGATGTTCAATTTCTTGGCGAACAGGTTCTTAAATCCGCGTTTTGGCAAGCGCCGGTAAAGCGGCATCTGGCCACCTTCAAAGCCCTTGATCGCGACGCCGGAGCGCGAATTCTGCCCCTTTACGCCCCGTCCGGCGGTTTTACCCTTGCCCGAGCCAATACCGCGGCCAACGCGCTTAGCGTTCTTGCTCGACCCGGTTCGGTCGCTGATCTGGTTCAGTTTCATTTCGTCACTCCTGACCGGCGTGCCGGCCTCAGGCTTCTTCTACGATGCGCACCAGGTGCGATACTTTGCGGATCATGCCGCGGATCGCAGGCGTGTCCTCCAAAGTCGAACGGCGATGCATTTTGTTTAGACCAAGGCCCACCAGCGTTGCGCGCTGATCGGCCGGCTTGCGCAGCGGACTACCCACCTGCTCCACCGTAACGGTCTTGCCACTTTTCTTGTCAGCCATTTACGGCACTCCGAGGGTTAGCGATTGACCACACAGTAACAACCCGGCCAAACCGGTTGCGGGTCATCTAAGCGTTTTCTTCCGCACCAACGATATCGCGGCGGCGCGCTTGTAGGGTTGCGTATTTGATGCCGCGACGGGCCGCGATATCTTTGGGGTGCATCTGCCGTTTGAGCGCGTCAAACGTAGCCCGCACCATGTTGTACTTGTTCGACGAGCCAAGTGACTTGGCAACGATGTCTTGGATCCCCAAAGTCTCGAACACCGCGCGCATTGGGCCACCGGCGATGATGCCTGTACCAGCCGGTGCGGAGCGCAAGATTACCTTGCCGGCACCGTGGCGCCCGGCAACATCGTGATGCAGGGTGCGACCGGCGCGCAGTGGCACGAAAATCATGTCGCGCTTGGCAGCTTCGGTCGCCTTACGAATTGCTTCAGGAACCTCACGCGCCTTGCCATGGCCAAAACCGACCCGTCCCTTTTGGTCGCCAACCACCACCAGCGCAGCAAAACCAAAACGCCGACCGCCTTTAACGACCTTGGCGACGCGGTTGATGTGGACCAGCTTGTCGACGAATTCGCTATCGCGATCATCCCGGTCCCGCCTGTCCCGTCTATCTCGAGGAGCCATATTCAGTAACCCTTGTTGCCTGGATCGCCAGCGCCGGCTGCGATCAGAATTTTAACCCGCCTTCGCGCGCGGCATCGGCCAGCGACTTGACACGTCCATGATAAAGATAGGGCCCGCGATCAAATACCACTTCGCTGACGCCGGCTTTGGTAGCCCGTTCTGCAACCAATTTGCCAACTGTGGCGGCTGCATCGCGGTCCGCACCTGAGCGCGCACGCAAATCTTCTTCTAGCGTCGAGGCGGCGGCAACTGTGCACCCGTTCCCGTCGTCGATTATCTGCGCGTAAATATTCTTCGATGAACGAAAAACCGAAAGTCTCGGCCTGCCGTTTGCACTTGCCCTTAAAGACCGGCGAACCCGGTCGGTTCGCTTGGCAGTGGTTGATTTGTTGGCCATTTCCTGACTGCCTTACTTCTTCTTGCCTTCTTTGCGGACGACGATTTCGTCCGCATATCTGACGCCTTTGCCTTTATAGGGTTCGGGCGGACGGTAACTGCGAATTTTCGCTGCCGCTTCCCCAACCTGTTGCTTGTTGATGCCCGAGACGACGATTTCTGTCGGCTTGATGCAAGCAACGCTCACCCCTTGCGGCGGGACGAATACCACTTCGTGGCTAAAGCCAAGCAACAATTGCAAATTGTTGCCCTGCATCGCCGCGCGATAACCAACGCCATTGATTTCAAGCTTCTTTTCGAACCCGTCTTTGACGCCGGTAATAATGTTGGAGATCATGGTACGCGACATGCCCCATTGCGACCGCGCGCGCTTGGATTGATCGCGCGGTTCAACCTTGATCGCACCGTCCTCCAATTTCACCCGCACGTCGTCATTGGCAGCAAAGGTCAACTCGCCCCTCGGCCCCTTGGCCGTGACGATGCTGCCTTCAACGGATGCGGTAACCCCATCGGGTATCGCTATCGGTTGTTTTCCAATTCGAGACATCTAATCAATCCTATCGCACCAACGCACTGACACCGTGGTCAAAAGACCCGGCACAGCACCTCGCCGCCCACATTGTTGGCCTTGGCATCATGGTCGGCCATAACACCCTTGGGGGTCGACAAAATCGACACGCCGAGCCCGTTTGCAACCACCGGAATACTTTTGGCCGATGAATATACCCGTCGCCCGGGGGTCGAAATGCGTTCCAGATTCTGAATTACCGAAGCGCCTTCGTCATATTTGAGCTCGATCATCAGTTCCGACTTGCCGCCGTCGAAATCGGTACGTGAATATCCACGGATATAGCCTTCCGATTCCAGCACATCGAGCACACGTTGGCGCAGGCCAGAGGCTGGTGTTATTACACTGCTGCGCCCGCGCATCAGCGCATTGCGAATGCGGGTCAGCATATCGCCGAGCGGATCACTTAAAGCCATCGGTCCCGTCTCCTACCAGCTTGATTTCACAATGCCCGGAACCTGTCCGAGCGAGCCCAGTTCGCGCAGCGCGATACGCGACATTCTAAGCTTCCGGTAATAGCCGCGTGGTCGCCCGGAAATCTCGCACCGGTTGCGCACACGGGTTTTGCTGGAATTGCGCGGCATTTCCGTCAATTTCAATTGGGCGCGGAACCGCTCTTCCATCGGCAGTTCCCGATCGTTGATCATCGCCTTTAACTTGGCACGCTGGCGTGCATATCGCCCGACCAGTTTTTTGCGGCGGTTGTTCTTTTCGACTGCGCTGACTTTAGCCATTCCAGTACCTGTCCTTTGCTTTCGCCTGCCCGGCTAAATCAGTTCACAAACGGGAAGTTGAAACCGCGCAACAGCGCGCGTGCTTCATCATCGGTTTGTGCCGTGGTGCAGACGACGATATCCATACCCCAGATCTCATCGACCTTGTCGTAGTCGATTTCCGGGAACACAATGTGTTCTTTGATGCCCATGGCGTAATTGCCACGCCCGTCAAAACTTTTCGGGCTGAGCCCGCGAAAATCGCGTACCCGCGGCAGGGCAACCGTAACCAGCCGATCAACGAAATCGTACATTTGCGCCCGGCGAAGGGTTACCTTGGCGCCAATCGGCATGCCTTCGCGCACCTTAAACGTCGCGATCGATTTGCGCGCCTTAGTAATCACCGCTTTTTGACCGGCAATCAGGCTCAGATCGTCAGCCGCACTTTGCGCTTTGCGTGAATCTTGAGTTGATTCGCCGATGCCCATATTGAGCACGACTTTTTCCAATTTCGGCACCTGCATCGGATTGCTGTAGCCGAATTCCTCCACCATTTTGGCAACGATGGTATCATCATACATTACCCGCATGCGCGGCAAATATTGCGCCTCAGCCATCGATCATATCTCCAGAACGCTTCGCGAAACGCACCTTGCGGCCGTCGTCGGTAGTTTTATAGCCGACCCGGGTCGCTTTGCCGTCACCGGGATCGGCCAGGGCCAGATTGGACATATGGATCGACGCCTCCACATTGACGATCCCAGCTTCCTGGGAAGGTGTCTGCTTTTGGTGCCGTTTCACAACATTGATGCCTCGCACCACAGCACGATCATCTTTCAGGCGGATCTCGATAACTTCGCCAACCCGGCCTTTGTCTTTGCCAGTAATGACGACCACTCGGTCACCTTTTCGAATTCTGTTCATGTTCTTCCCGTTTCCCTACAGCACTTCGGGAGCAAGCGAGATGATCTTCATGTGCCGCTTCGCACGCAGTTCACGCGGAACCGGCCCGAAGATGCGCGTCCCGACCGGTTCGCTTTTATTGTCCACCAACACCGCCGCATTGCCATCAAACCTGATCACGCTGCCGTCGGCACGACGAATATCCTTGGCCGTTCGCACCACGACCGCCTTCATGACATCGCCTTTTTTCACCCGGCCGCGCGGAATAGCCTCCTTGACCGACACAACGATGATGTCGCCGACCGCAGCATATTTACGCTTCGATCCACCCAGCACCTTGATGCACATGACACGACGGGCGCCGGAATTGTCGGCGACTTCCAAGTTCGTTTGCATCTGTATCATGGCTTGTTCTCTTCAATTGTCCGGCGCCAGGCCGAAGTTTCAAACACCAGCTAGGCAGCCGGCCCTATTCGTTATTGTGCGCCTTCCAGCACCACCCAACGCTTGTCTTTCGAAATCGGGCGGCTTTCCTGGATCTGCACCTGATCGCCCACCTTGCAACGGTTATCGGCGTCATGTGCCTTGTAATTTTTCGAGCGTCGCACGGTTTTCTTGAACAATGGGTGGGTAAACCGGCGCTCGACCTTTACCACCACCGTCTTGTCGTTCTTGTCGCTAACCACCGTGCCTTGCAAAATGCGTTTCGGCATAATTCGTACTTTCCTGTTCAGGCTTTCGCCGTTTCGCCCTGCTTGTGGCGAGCGATCGTCTTGATGCGGGCGATATCGCGCCGAACTTGACGCACCCGCGCCGTGTTCTCCAACTGCCCTGTTGCCCGCTGAAACCGCAGGTTGAATTGTTCTTTCTTAAGACGTGCCAGCTCATCCATAAGCTGGTCACTGGTCATTGTGTGCACGTCGCTCGCTTTCATCGCTCAACCCTTCCCGTTACCAGCTCAGTCCGCAATGCGCTGGACGAAACGGGTCTTGACCGAAAGTTTGCGGCTACCGAGGCGCAATGCCTCGCGGGCAACTTCTTCCGATACCCCATCAATCTCAAACATGATGCGCCCAGGCCTGACCCGGCAAGCCCAGAAATCAGGCGTGCCCTTGCCCTTGCCCATGCGAACCTCGGTTGGTTTGGACGAAACCGGCACATCCGGAAATATGCGGATCCAAACCCGGCCGGCGCGTTTCATATGGCGGGTGATCGCACGCCGTGCCGCCTCGATCTGACGCGCGGTAATGCGGTCCGGTTCCTGGGCTTTTAAGCCATAGGTCCCAAAGTTCAAATTGGTCCCACCTGTGGCAACACCGTGGATGCGCCCCTTGTGCTGCTTGCGGAACTTTGTGCGCTTTGGCTGCAACATTTCAATTTACCTCAACTACGCATTACGGTCATGACCGATCGCGGCGGCGCGAACCGGTCGCACCTTGTTCCTGTCCTTCGATCCAGCGCCGCTCCGAAGCCATTGGATCATGCTCGAGGATTTCTCCCTTGAAGATCCAAACCTTGACACCGCAGATGCCATACGCGGTCACTGCTTTGGCGGTTCCGTAATCAATGTCCGCGCGCAGGGTGTGCAAGGGCACCCGACCCTCACGGTACCACTCCATGCGCGCAATCTCTGCCCCGCCAAGACGGCCGCCACAATTGATCCGAATACCGAGCGCACCAAGTCGAATTGCCGACTGGACCGACCGCTTCATCGCCCGCCGGAACGCGATCCGGCGTTCGAGTTGCTGGGCGATCGACTGGGCAACGATGGTCGCGTCAATCTCGGGCTTGCGCACTTCGGCGATATTGATGTGCACATCACTGCCGGTCATCTTGGAAAGCGTGCGCCGCAGCTTTTCGATGTCCTGGCCCTTTTTGCCGATGATGATGCCCGGCCTGGCCGCATGGACCGTCACCCGGCATTTCTTATGCGGACGTTCGATCACCACTTTGGAGATCGATGCCGCCTTCAATTCTTTCTCAAGATATTCGCGAATACGGATATCCTCATGCAGCAGGTCGCCATAGTCGCCCTTGTTGGCGAACCAACGGGAATCCCAGGTGCGGTTGATGCCGAGCCTAAGGCCGATCGGATTGACTTTTTGGCCCATCAGGCGGCCTCCTCTTCGCTCGCGTCAACTTCGCGAACCACAATCGTCAGATGCGAAAACGGCTTGTTGATACGGGTCGATTTCCCGCGCCCGCGCACCCTGAAGCGTTTCATGATCATTGCCTTGCCGACATGGGCCTCAGCGACAACCAGGCTGTCCACATCCAGGTCATGATTGTTCTCAGCATTGGCAATCGCCGACTGCAATGTCGCGCGTACCGTGCTGGCGATCCGCCGGCGCGAAAATTCGAGATCAGCGAGCGCTTTGGCGACTTTTTGGCCACGGATCATGGTAGCCACCGTATTCAGCTTTTGTGGGCTGGTACGGACCATGCGGGCCACGGCTTTGGCCTCATTGTCGTTTAAGATGCGCTCGCGCTTTGGCTTGCTCATCCTTACCTCCTTTTGGCCTTCTTATCGGCACCATGCCCGTAATAGGTTCTGGTCGGCGAAAACTCACCAAGTTTGTGACCGACCATGTCTTCGCTGATCAACACCGGTATGTGCTTTCTGCCATTGTAGACACCGAACGTCAGGCCGACGAATTGCGGCAATATGGTCGAGCGCCTGCTCCAAGTCTTGATCACTTCCTTGCGTCCGCCATCACGTACTTTATCCGCCTTTTTCAGCAGATAGCCGTCGACAAACGGACCTTTCCAAACAGAACGAGCCAATTTTGCTGTACCTTCTTATTTCTTGCGCTGATGCCGCGAGCGCATAATGAATTTGTCCGACACCCGGTTGCTGCGGGTGCGTTTGCCTTTGGTCGGTTTGCCCCACGGGGTTACCGGGTGACGACCGCCTGACGAGCGGCCTTCGCCACCACCGTGCGGGTGATCGATCGGGTTCATGGCAACACCGCGCACGTGCGGGCGGCGTCCAAGCCAGCGTTTGCGGCCGGCCTTGCCGAGATTGATGTTGCCATTGTCCGGGTTGGAAACCGCGCCGATGGTTGCCATGCAATTGCCATGGATCAGCCGCTGTTCGCCTGAATTCAAACGCATGATCGCGTATGGCCCGTCGCGGCCAACCAGCTGGGCATAATTGCCGGCAGACCTGGCGATCTGGCCACCCTTTTCAGGCTTCATTTCCACATTGTGGACAATGGTGCCGATCGGGATTGTGTTGAGCGGCATTGCGTTGCCGGGCTTGATGTCGGCACGCGCTGCCGCAATTACCTTGTCACCGGCGCCAACCCGTTGCGGGGCCAAAATATAGGCCTGTTCGCCATCGGCATAGTTGATCAGCGCGATATGTGCGGAACGGTTGGGATCGTATTCGATCCGCTCAATCGTACCCTCCACATCCCATTTGCGGCGTTTGAAATCGATCTTGCGATAAGCACGTTTATGTCCACCGCCGCGATGATCATTGGTGATGCGTCCGGCATTATTGCGCCCGCCGCTGGAATGTAGCCCTTCGGTCAATCGCTTGACCGGCTTGCCTTTCCAAAGACCGGACCGGTCCACGATCACCAATTGTCGGTGACCCGGAGACGTCGGCTTATAATGTTTCATCGCCATGGCATATACCTTGGTACCGTTTCAAACGGCCCCTTACTTTGTCTATAGTCCGGTTGTTACGTCGATCGACTGGCCGTCGACCAGGGTAACCACCGCTTTCTTGACATCACTTTGCCGTCCCAAACGGCCACGAAAACGTTTCACCTTGCCCTTGCGTACCAAGGTGTTGACCGTTTTCACCTTGACCCCGAACAGGCCCTCGACCGCCTGCTTGATTTCCGGCTTGGTAGCATCGCCGGCGACATTGAAAATGACCTGATTAGCTTCCGAAGCCATGGTCGCTTTTTCGGTAATCACCGGTGAAACAATTATGTCGTAATGGCGCAAATCGGTCATTTGAAACGCTCCTCAAGAGCCTTGACCGCATCGCGGGTCAGAACCAGTTTGTCGCGCCGCAAAATGTCGTAAACATTGATCCCCTGTATCGGCAGCACGTCGAGATTGGGGATGTTGCGCGCCGCGTGGGCGAAATTGCTATCGATCTCGCCGCCGCCGATAATCAGCGCATTGACCAGGCCGAGCTTTTGCAGTTTGCCCCGCAAATCGCCGGTTTTCGGAGCACCGGCTTCCGCCTTGTCCAAAATGATGATCGCTTCGCCGGCCGCTTTGGCTGACAGTGCATGCCTTAGCGCCAGCGCGCGAACCTTTTTTGGCAGTCCGTGCGAATGATCGCGCGGGGTCGGTCCAAAGGCTCGTCCGCCACCACGAAACTGTGGCGCCTTGGCGGTTGAATGGCGAGCCCGGCCAGTGCCTTTTTGCCGGTACATTTTCGCGCCGGTGCGCGAAATGTCGGCACGGTTCTTAACCGCATGGGTACCCTGGCGGCGCTTGGCCAACTGATAACGAACCATGCGGTGCAAAAGATCCTTGCGCGCCTCCAGTCCGAAAATCGCATCGGAAACTGTGACCGAGCCACTGGCCTCGCCGTCCAGCGAGGTGATATCGAACTTCATCACTCGCTACCTCCGGCATCTTCGCCTACCTGTGTCGTTGCCGCTTCCTGGGCGAGCGCTGCGGTTTGCGCCTGCTGGCGAATTGCCGCCGGTGACGGCACGCCCTCAGGCAGCGCTTTCTTGACCGCGTCGCGGACATAAATCCACGAGCCCTTGGAGCCTGGTACCGCGCCACGAACCATGATCAGGCCACGCTCGACGTCGGTGGTGACGATTTCCAAATTCTGGGTCGTTACCCGCTCAGCGCCCATATGGCCGGCCATCTTTTTGCCTTTAAACACCTTGCCCGGATCCTGGCATTGGCCGGTCGAACCGTGCGAGCGGTGCGAAACCGAAACCCCGTGAGTTGCCCTTAAGCCTTTGAAATTATGCCGCTTCATGGCGCCGGCAAAACCCTTGCCGACCGATATCCCGGTAACGTCAACCTTCTGGCCGGCGATGAAATGGTCGGCGGTAATTTCCGCACCCACATCGATCATGTTTTCCGGCGAAACCCTAAACTCCGCCACTTTGCGCTTTGGCTCAACCTTGGCGACCGCAAAATGACCGCGCATCGGCCGCGTGGTGTTTTTGACCTTGGCCATGCCGACGCCCAACTGGACCGCGTTATAGCCATTCTTTTGCTCGGTTTTCTGCGCGACAACCTGAAGATTGTCGACGCGCAGAACCGTAACCGGCACGTGCTCGCCCGTATCCCGGTAAATCCGGGTCATTCCAAGCTTCTGTGCTATTACCCCTGAACGCATTCAATCGTTCCTTGCTTCCTGTAGTTCCCGACTTCGGATCGTTGCGGTAAATCTACAGCTTGATTTCTACATCGACGCCGGCGGCAAGATCGAGCTTCATCAGCGCGTCTACCGTTTGCGGTGTCGGATCGACAATATCCAAGAGCCGTTTGTGCGTGCGCATTTCAAACTGCTCGCGGCTCTTCTTGTCGATGTGAGGCGACCGGTTAACCGTGTATTTCTCAATTCTGGTAGGCAGCGGCACCGGGCCTCTGACCTGCGCACCGGTACGTTTGGCCGTCGACACAATCTCTTTTGTCGACGCATCCAGCACCCGATGATCAAATGCCTTTAGCCTGATGCGTATGTTTTGACCGGCCATGCTCAATTTTCCTTCAAAGAAAAGGCGCGCATGCCCAAAGGCACGCACACCCAATCTCGTTGTCGTTATTCGATAATGCTGGCAACGATACCGGCGCCAACTGTGCGGCCACCTTCGCGGATCGCGAAGCGAACCCGCTCCTCCATCGCGATCGGTACGATCAGTTCGATGGTCATTTCAATATTGTCGCCCGGCATAACCATTTCCACACCTTCGGGAAGATGCACCACACCGGTCACATCCGTTGTACGGAAGTAAAACTGCGGCCGATAATTGGTGAAAAACGGCGTATGCCGGCCACCTTCATCCTTGGTCAAAATGTAGGCTTCGGCTTTGAACTTAGTGTGTGGTTTAACCGAGCCCGGCTTGCACAGCACTTGGCCACGTTCCACACCGTCACGGTCGATGCCGCGCAGCAGCGTTCCAACATTGTCGCCGGCTTCACCGCGATCAAGCAGCTTGCGGAACATTTCGACCCCGGTGCAGGTGGTTTTCTTGGTGTCGCGAATGCCAACGATTTCAATTTCATCGCCAACATTGACCACGCCGCGCTCAATACGGCCGGTCACCACGGTGCCGCGACCGGAAATCGAGAACACATCTTCAATCGGCAGCAAGAATGGCTGATCGATCGGACGATCCGGCTGCGGAATATAAGCGTCGACCTGGGCCATCAATTCGCGGATCGAGTTTTCGCCGATCGCCTCGTCACGGCCTTCCATGGCAGCAAGGGCGGAGCCCTTGATGATCGGAATATCGTCCCCGGGGAATTCATAGAGTGCCAAGAGTTCGCGCACTTCCATATCGACCAGTTCGAGCAACTCCTCGTCGTCAACCTGATCGACCTTATTCATGTAGACTACGATCGCCGGTACGCCGACCTGGCGAGCCAGCAAAATGTGCTCACGGGTCTGCGGCATTGGACCGTCGGCGGCCGAAACCACCAATATCGCGCCATCCATCTGCGCCGCTCCGGTGATCATGTTTTTCACATAGTCGGCGTGGCCAGGGCAGTCGACGTGGGCGTAATGGCGAGCATCGGTTTCATATTCGACGTGAGCAGTCGAAATCGTGATCCCGCGGGCTTTTTCTTCCGGCGCACCGTCAATTTCGTCATAGGCTTTGAAATCACCAAAATATTTGGTGATCGCAGCGGTCAGCGTGGTTTTGCCGTGATCGACATGGCCGATCGTGCCGATGTTGCAGTGCGGCTTGGTGCGTTCAAATTTTGCTTTTGCCATTTTGGCTCTCCATCATGGGTCGCTCGCGCGACGGATAACCCAGGAAGTTCACTCCCGAACCTCTTCTGTCTAAAACTCAGGCGTACTTTGCCTGTACCTCATCAGCCACCGCTTTGGGCACCTGCTCATAGTGATCAAACTGCATGGTGAATTGGGCCCGGCCCTGGCTCATTGAGCGCAGGGTGTTCACATAACCAAACATGTTTGCAAGCGGCACCATGGCGTTCACAACATTAGCGACGCCGCGCGTTTCCGTTCCCGAAATCTGGCCCCGCCTGGAGTTAAGATCGCCGATGATATCACCCATATAGTCCTCAGGCGTCACCACTTCCACCTTCATGATCGGCTCCAACAACACCGGCCGTGCGGCACGGCAACCATCCCTGAAACCGGCGCGCCCGGCAATCTCAAATGCCAGCACGCTTGAATCCACATCGTGATAGGCGCCGTCGATCAATGTTGCCCTGATATCGACCATCGGGAACCCGGCGATCGGGCCAGATGTCATGACCGATGCAATGCCTTTTTGGACGCCAGGAATATAATCCTTCGGCACCGAACCACCGACAATTTTGCTTACAAACTCAAAACCGGTGCCGGCTTCTATCGGCTCGATCACTACTTTGATGCGGGCGAACTGGCCGGAACCGCCCGACTGTTTCTTGTGGGTGTGGTCAAATTCGTGGACGCGGGTAATAGTCTCGCGATAGGCGACCTGCGGCGCTCCGATATTGGCTTCCACCTTGAATTCACGTTTCATCCGGTCAACCAGGATGTCGAGATGTAGCTCGCCCATGCCGGCGATGATGGTTTGGCCGGATTCTTCATCGGACGAAACCCGAAACGACGGGTCCTCGGCGGCGAGACGGTGCAATGCGATGCCCATTTTTTCTTGGTCGGCTTTGGTTCTGGGCTCGATTGCAATCTCGATCACTGGTTCCGGAAACTCCATGCGCTCCAAGATCACCGGTTTTAAGGGATCACACAGGGTATCGCCGGTGGTGGTTTCCTTCAGCCCGGCAATCGCCACGATGTCGCCAGCAAAGGCTTCCTTGATGTCCTCGCGGTCGTTGGAATGCATCAGCAGCATGCGGCCAACCCGCTCGCGCTTCTCCTTAACCGTGTTGATGACGGAAGAGCCAGTATTCAGCTTACCGGAATAAATCCGGCAAAATGTCAACGTGCCGACAAACGGGTCGTTCATGATCTTGAACGCCAAAATCGACAGGGGCTCATCGTCCGACGCCACACGGGTAGTTTCTTCTTGGCTTTTGGTATCGATGCCCTTGACCGAAGGAATGTCGACCGGGCTCGGCAAAAAGTCGACCACCGCATCCAACAATGGCTGCACGCCTTTGTTCTTGAACGCTGAACCGCACAGCACCGGGAAAAATTCCACGGCAATAGTGCCTTTGCGGATCAATGCTCGCAATGTATCGGCGTCCGGTTCTTCGCCTTCCAGATAGGCTTCCATCGCCGCTTCGTCGACCTCAACTGCCGCTTCGATCATCTCTTCGCGCATTTTGTTAGCGGTATCGACCAAATCGTCGGGAATGTCTTTGACTTCCCATTCCGCGCCCAGATTTTCCGCCTTCCAGATCAGCGCCTTCATCTCGATCAGATCGACCACGCCGGCAAATTCACTTTCCGCGCCAATCGGGATTTGCAATGGCACCGGTTTAGCACCGAGGCGCTCCTTGATCATTTCCACGGAACGGAAGAAGTCGGCACCGATCTTGTCCATCTTGTTGACGAAGATCATGCGCGGCACATTGTATTTGTTGGCTTGGCGCCACACGGTT
The DNA here is from genome assembly GCA_965248715.1 of Rhizobiaceae bacterium. Taxonomy (GTDB): domain Bacteria; phylum Pseudomonadota; class Alphaproteobacteria; order Rhizobiales; family Rhizobiaceae; genus CBDFKB01. The sequence goes on along the minus strand of CBDFKB010000008.1, from coordinate 640,512 downwards.
TCGGTTTGCGGCTCCACCCCAGCATTGGCGTCGAGCAGCGCAATCGCACCATCCAGCACTCTAAGAGAACGCTCTACTTCAATGGTGAAGTCAACATGGCCAGGGGTGTCAATGATGTTGAAACGTCTGGTCTCGCCGTCGCGGTGTTTCCAAAACGTGGTGGTCGCCGCCGACGTGATCGTGATGCCGCGCTCTTGCTCCTGCTCCATCCAGTCCATGGTGGCGGCGCCATCGTGCACTTCGCCGATCTTGTGGCTTTTGCCGGTGTAATAAAGGATGCGCTCGGTGGTTGTCGTTTTCCCGGCATCAATGTGGGCCATGATGCCGAAATTCCGATAATCATCGATCGGGTAGGTGCGTGCCATTTCCTTCAAGCCCTTTTATTGCACCGCTTATCGGCGCGCCTGAAACCGGTTACCAACGATAATGCGAGAACGCTTTGTTGGCGTCCGCCATTTTGTGCGTGTCTTCGCGCTTCTTGACCGCCGAACCACGATTGTTGGCGGCATCCATCAATTCTCCGGACAGCCGGTCCACCATGGTAGTCTCGTTACGCTTGCGTGCGGCGATGATCATCCAGCGGATCGCCAACGCCTGGCGACGCTCGTTGCGCACTTCAACCGGCACCTGATAGGTGGCACCGCCGACCCGGCGCGAGCGCACTTCCACGCTCGGCATCACATTTTCCAGAGCTTGGTGAAAAGTCGCCACCGGATCCTGCCGGGTTTTGTTCTCAATCGTGTCCAGTGCGCCGTAAACAATGCGCTCAGCGACCGACTTTTTGCCGTCGAGCATGATCGAGTTCATGAATTTGGTGATTACAATATCGCCGAACTTCGGGTCCGGGTTGATTTCGCGTTTTTCTGCGCTGTGGCGGCGTGACATTTGACCCTACCTTATTTCGGACGCTTGGCGCCGTATTTCGAACGGCGCTGCTTGCGGTCCTTGACGCCTTGGGTGTCCAGTACGCCGCGAATAACGTGATAGCGCACGCCGGGCAAATCTTTTACCCGGCCACCGCGTATCATCACCACCGAGTGTTCCTGCAAATTGTGCCCTTCGCCAGGAATGTAGCCGATCACTTCAAAACCATTGGTTAGACGGATCTTGGCCACCTTGCGCAAGGCCGAGTTCGGCTTTTTTGGGGTGGTGGTATAGACCCTGGTGCACACGCCACGTTTTTGCGGGCAAGATTCCATTGCCGGCACTTTGTTGCGTTTGATCACCGGTTTCCGCGGATTGCGAACCAATTGGTTAATGGTCGGCATAAGCCTGTTCTCTTTCCTGTATTCCGTCTTGCGCGAGCGTTAAATCGCACACTCAAAAGCGGCAAACCAGCGGCCGTCGCCACTTGCTACCGGCCGGCTAAAGGACGGTAACCAACTAGCAAATCGCGGCGCCCCGCCGTTTGCCGTTGCGGGTGCCGCTAACATGCAGAGGATCGACCCAAATTAGCGGGCCATCATGCGCTTAATCTATATCCGTTTGGTCAGGCCTTGTTTGAACTTTTGCTCCGGCGCATGTCGCGCCGAACCGATATTGTTCACATCGGCCGAAGACCGGGTTCAGATAAACCGATACCGGTGGTGCGTCAACCCCAACTCCCGCTAAATCACGAAAATCAAGGACAAATCACTGCCTTGCGAACGGCCTGCCATTTCTCCGCCAGGACCAGTTAGCGTCAAGGTGGCTGAAACAAAACGGGCCGCCAATGAAAGCGACCCGTTCCAAGTGCCTATTGGGTAATTACTCTATTCCATCGGCGCCTGTTCGGCTTCGGCCTCGCTAAGGTTTTCCAACCGAGCCGCCTGCTCTTCGAGAGCGGCCTTGCGTCGCGCTTCGACAATCAGATCGTCGCGCTGACTAGCAAGCTTGCGGATCTTGGACATGGTACCGCCGGTACCGGCCGGGATCAGCCGGCCGACGATGACGTTTTCCTTCAGCCCGTCGAGGGAATCTGACTTGCCGGCCACCGAGGCTTCGGTCAGTACCCGGGTCGTCTCCTGGAACGAGGCGGCCGAGATGAACGAACGGGTTTGCAGGCTAGCCTTGGTGATGCCCAGAAGCACCGGCGTGCCACTTGCTGGTGCCTTGCCGTCCTCAACCAACCGGTCGTTAAGTTCGTCCAAATCAACCCGGTCGACCTGCTCACCGGCAATCAGGCCAGTATCGCCAGGGTCGGTGATTTCAACCTTCTGCAGCATCTGGCGCACAATTACCTCGATGTGCTTATCGTTGATCACCACCCCTTGCAGCCGATAAACTTCCTGGATCTCCTGGACCAGGTATGACGCTAGCGCCTCCACGCCCTTGATCGCCAAAATGTCGTGCGGTGCCGGATTGCCGTCGATCAGATAATCACCCTTTTCGATCGCGTCGCCTTCCTGGAAGTGGAACGGCTTGCCTTTCGGGATCAGATATTCAGAGGTGGCAGCCTCGCTATCATGTGGCTCGATGGCAATCCGCCGCTTGTTTTTGTAGTCGCGGCCAAATCGGATCGTTCCGTCGATTTCGGCGATGATCGCATTGTCTTTCGGCCGCCTGGCTTCGAACAATTCCGCCACCCGCGGCAAACCACCGGTGATGTCCTTGGTCTTAGCGCTTTCCATCGGAATGCGCGCCAGCACGTCGCCGGCCGAAACCATCGCACCCGGTTCCACTGACAAGATGCAATCGACCGAAAGCAGGAACCGCGCTTCGCCACCGCGTTCCAGTTTCAATACCTCGCCTTCCTTGTCTTTGATGACAATCGCCGGCTTGAGATCGGAACTGCGTGGATTGGCCCGCCAGTCGATGATCACGCGTTTGGTGATGCCGGTAGATTCGTCGGCGGTCTCGGTGACCGAAAGGCTGTCGAGCACATCTTCATATTCAACCGTGCCCTCGACCTCGGTCAAAATTGGCCTGGTATAGGGATCCCATTCGGCGAGCCGCTGACCCTGCTTGACCGTGTCACCTTCGTCCACGTGCATGCGCGAACCATAGGTGATGCGATGGGTCGCCCGCTCCTTGTCCTTCTCATCGATGATCACCACCGACATGTTGCGGCCCATTGCCACCAACTGGCCGCCCGAATCGCGGACGATGTTGCGGTTGCGGATCATCACCTTGCCTTCATAGGAGGCTTCGGTGAACGATTGATCGACCACCTGCGCAGTACCGCCAATATGGAACGTGCGCATGGTGAGCTGGGTGCCCGGCTCGCCAATCGACTGGGCCGCAATCACACCAACCGCCTCGCCGGCATTGACAGGCGTGCCGCGAGCCAAATCGCGGCCATAACAGGTAGCGCACACCCCTTCGCGGGTCTCGCAGGTAAGCGCCGAGCGGATTTTCAAAGTCTGAATACCCGCCTTTTCGATTTTTTCGACGTCGCGTTCCTCGATCAGTACCCCGGCCTTGACGATCATTTCCCCGGATTCCGGATCAGTGATGTCCTCGGCGGCGCTACGGCCAAGCACACGCAGGCCGAGCGAAGCAACCACCTGGCCAGCATCAACTACTGCTTGCAGCGTCAACCCTTCGGTGGTGCCGCAATCGACGGAGTTGACGATGCAATCCTGCGCCACGTCTACTAGCCGGCGGGTCAGGTAACCCGAGTTGGCGGTTTTTAGCGCGGTGTCGGCCAGCCCTTTGCGGGCACCGTGGGTCGAGTTGAAGTATTCGAGAACCGTCAGCCCTTCCTTAAAGTTGGAGATGATCGGACTTTCGATGATCTCCCCCGACGGTTTAGCCATCAGGCCACGCATGCCGGCAAGCTGCTTCATTTGGGTCGGAGAGCCACGGGCACCAGAGTGCGACATCATGTAGATCGAGTTCATCGGCACCTGGCGGCCGGTTTTCTTGTCTATCTCCACCGCCTTGATGCGGGCCATCATTTCATCAGCAACCTTGTCGCCACATTTTGCCCAGGCGTCGACGACCTTGTTGTACTTCTCACGTTGGGTGATCAGGCCGTCATTATATTGGCTCTCATATTCCTTGGTCAGGGCCTGGGTTTCGGAAACCAGTCCGGCCTTGCTGTCCGGGATCAACATGTCGTCCTTGCCGAACGAGATACCCGCCCGACATGCCTGGCCGAAGCCGAGCTGCATGATGCGGTCGCAGAAAATCACCGTCTCCTTCTGCCCGCAATGGCGATACACGGTGTCGATCATCTTGGAGATGTTTTTCTTGGTCATCTCGGTGTTGCAAGTGTCGAACGGCACCTTGGCGTTTTTCGGCAATAGATCGCCGATCAGCATCCGCCCCGGCGTGGTTTCATATATATTCGACACCTCGTTGCCTTTTTCATCCACCGTACGGAAGCGGCCGCGTATTTTAGTATGCAGGGTGACAACGCCGGATTCCAGCGCGTGCTGCAACTCGCCAAGATCGGCAAATGCTTTGCCTTCGCCAGGCTCGTTTTGGGCAATGATCGACAAATAATACAAACCGAGCACCATGTCCTGGGACGGCACAATGATCGGTTGGCCGTTGGCCGGGTGCAAAATGTTGTTAGTCGACATCATCAACACACGCGCTTCAAGCTGTGCCTCCAGGCTCAGCGGCACGTGTACAGCCATCTGGTCGCCATCGAAATCAGCGTTGAACGCAGCGCAAACCAACGGGTGTAGCTGGATCGCCTTGCCTTCTATCAGCACCGGTTCGAACGCTTGGATGCCGAGCCTGTGCAAAGTCGGCGCCCGGTTAAGCAGCACCGGATGTTCGCGGATCACCTCATCGAGAATGTCCCAGACTTCGGGTTTTTCTTTCTCGACCAGTTTCTTGGCCTGCTTGACAGTAGACGAATACCCCTTGGCGTCGAGCCTGGCGTAGATAAACGGCTTGAAAAGTTCCAGCGCCATTTTCTTTGGCAAACCGCATTGGTGCAACAACAGTTCCGGTCCGGTAACGATCACCGAACGTCCGGAATAGTCGACCCGTTTGCCGAGCAGGTTCTGGCGGAAACGGCCTTGCTTGCCTTTCAACATGTCGGACAGGGATTTTAGCGGCCGCTTGTTGGCGCCGGTAATCGTGCGCCCACGCCGGCCATTGTCGAACAGCGCGTCGACCGATTCCTGCAGCATCCGCTTTTCATTACGGATGATGATGTCGGGAGCCCGCAATTCGATCAGCCGTTTCAGCCGGTTGTTACGGTTGATGACGCGCCGGTATAAATCGTTGAGGTCCGAGGTCGCAAACCGACCGCCGTCCAGGGGAACCAGGGGACGCAAATCCGGCGGGATCACAGGAATGATCTCCATGATCATCCATTCCGGTCGGTTGCCGGAATCGATAAACGCCTCGACCACCTTGAGCCGCTTGGTGATTTTCTTCTGCTTAAGCTCCGAACCGGTTTCGGCAAGTTCGGTGCGCAGATCACCAGCGGTCTTTTCAAGATCCATCGCCGCCAAAATATCGCGGATCGCTTCGGCGCCGATCATGGCAGTAAACGAATCCTCGCCATATTCGTCGATCGCGATCATGTGGTCTTCTTCCGACAGCAGCTGAAATTCCTTCAGCGGCGTCAAGCCGGGTTCGGTGACCACATAACTTTCGAAATACAAGATCCGCTCGAGATCCTTGAGCGTCATATCGACCAACAGGCCGATACGGCTTGGCAGCGATTTCAGAAACCAGATATGGGCAACCGGTGCAGCCAGTTCGATATGGCCCATGCGCTCGCGGCGCACCCGTGAAAGCGTGACCTCAACCCCGCATTTTTCGCAGATGACACCCTTGTATTTCATCCGCTTATATTTGCCGCACAGGCATTCATAGTCCTTGATCGGACCGAAAATGCGGGCGCAGAACAGGCCGTCGCGCTCCGGTTTAAAGGTCCGGTAGTTGATGGTTTCCGGCTTGCGGATCTCACCAAATGACCAGGAACGGATTTTTTCCGGTGCGGCGATGGATATGCGGATCGAATCAAAGGTCTGCGCTTGAGCCTGCGGGCTGAAAATATTCATGACCTCTTGGTTCATGTGCTTTCTCTCCTTGGGGCGTTTTGCCCGGCATTCGTTTTCGGCGCCGACGCGGAAAAACCGGCTACCTTTTGCGATACTTTAATAATAGTCGTGCCCGGCCAGTCGCCGGGCACCAACGCAACCATCATTCGGCGGCATCGGGAAGGACGCGACCAGAATTTGGGAACTCATCCTCGTTAACGTCGAGTTCAATCGGCGCAGCGTTGTTTTCAAGTTCCACATTCAAGCCGAGCGAACGCATTTCCTTCAGCAACACGTTAAAGCTTTCTGGAATCCCGGCCTCGAAGGAATCGTCACCACGAACGATCGCCTCATACACCTTGGTGCGTCCGGCCACATCGTCCGATTTGACAGTCAACATCTCCTGCAAAGTATAAGCAGCGCCATACGCTTCCAATGCCCACACCTCCATCTCGCCAAAGCGCTGGCCGCCGAATTGTGCCTTGCCACCAAGCGGTTGCTGGGTAACCAGGGAATATGGTCCAATCGAACGGGCATGGATTTTGTCATCGACCAGATGATGCAGTTTCAGCATGTAGATGTAACCCACCGTCACCTTGCGATCGAAAGCTTCGCCGGTACGCCCGTCATAAAGCGTCGACTGACCGGAATGCTCCAGCCCAGCCTCCTCGAGCATCTCGACAATGTCGACTTCATGGGCGCCGTCAAACACCGGGGTCGCGATCGATACACCGCGGCGCATTTGCCGGCCAAGCCGCACCACGCTTTCATCGTCAAATTCACGCACCGGTTCGTTACGATCACTGACCGGATAGATGGTTTCGAGCTGTTTGCGCAGGGATTTGACATCGCCTTTTTCATCATAGGCATCGAGCATGTCGCCGATCTTGCGACCCAACCCGGCGCAAGCCCAACCGAGATGGGTCTCCAAGATTTGCCCCACATTCATGCGGCTGGGAACCCCGAGCGGGTTGAGCACCACATCGGCATGGGTACCATCTTCCAGGAACGGCATGTCCTCAATCGGCAAGATGCGCGATACCACACCCTTGTTGCCATGCCGGCCGGCCATCTTGTCGCCCGGTTGCAGCTTGCGCTTAACCGCGACGAAGACTTTGACCATTTTCATCACACCGGGTGGCATTTCGTCGCCACGCTGCAATTTTTGGACCTTGTCCATGAAGCGGCCTTCCAGCAACTTCTTGGATTCGTCGTACTGGTTCTGCAAGGCTTCGATGCCGCCCTGCAGCATTTCATCGCCGATGGCAAACTGCCACCACTGCGAGCGGGGATGATCATTAAGGATCGCGTCGTTGATCTTAGCGTTTTTCTTGAAGCCCTTTGGTCCCGATACTGCGGTATTGCCTTTCAGCATTTCCGCAAGCCGACCGTACACATTGCGGTCGAGGATCGACTGCTCGTCATCGCGGTCCTTGGCCAGGTTTTCAATTTCCTCGCGCTCGATTGCCATCGCGCGTTCGTCTTTTTCTACGCCGTGACGGTTGAACACGCGAACCTCGACCACGGTGCCAAACCCACCCGGCGGCATGCGTAACGAGGTATCGCGGACATCGGACGCCTTTTCGCCAAAGATCGCGCGGAGCAATTTTTCCTCCGGCGTCATCGGGCTTTCGCCCTTGGGTGTGATCTTGCCGACCAAAATGTCGGCCGGTCCTACTTCAGCGCCGATATAGGTAATCCCGGCCTCGTCAAGGTTCTTTAAAGCCTCTTCGGAAACGTTGGGAATATCTCGGGTGATTTCTTCCGGCCCAAGTTTGGTATCGCGCGCCATCACCTCATATTCCTCGATGTGGATCGAGGTGAAAATATCATCGCGCACGATGCGCTCGGAAAGCAGGATCGAATCCTCGAAATTGTAGCCATTCCAAGGCATGAACGCGACCAACACGTTGCGTCCGAGCGCCAGATCGCCGAGATCGGTCGACGGTCCGTCAGCGATGATGTCGTCCTTTTCGATCACGTTACCAACATGCACCAGCGGCCGCTGATTGATGCAGGTCGACTGATTGGAGCGCTGGAATTTCATCAGCCGGTAGATGTCCACGCCAGACTTCGAGGCGTCGATGTCTTCGGTGGTGCGGATGACGATCCTGGTCGAATCGACCTGATCGACAACGCCACTGCGGCGCGCGACGATGGCGGCACCACTATCGCGGGCCACCACCGATTCCATCCCTGTGCCAACAAATGGCGCCTCGGCACGCACCAGCGGCACCGCTTGGCGCTGCATGTTGGAACCCATCAATGCGCGGTTGGCGTCGTCGTTCTCGAGAAACGGAATCAACGCCGCAGCGACCGAAACCAATTGCTTGGGCGACACGTCCATCAAATCAACATTGTCGCGCGGTACCATCATCACATCGCCGGCGTGGCGGCAGATAACGAATTCATTGGCAAAGCTGCCGTCATCGTTCATCGATGCGTTGGCTTGGGCGACGTGGAACTTGGCTTCTTCCATCGCCGACAGATAAACCACTTCCTCGGTCACTTTGCCGTTGACGATTTTCCGGTACGGGCTCTCAATGAAGCCATATTTGTTGACCCGAGCAAAAGTAGCCAAGGAGTTGATCAAGCCGATATTGGGGCCTTCTGGGGTCTCGATCGGACAAATCCGTCCATAATGGGTCGGGTGCACATCACGCACCTCAAAACCGGCCCGCTCACGGGTCAAGCCACCCGGGCCAAGCGCCGAAAGACGCCGTTTGTGGGTGATTTCCGACAGCGGGTTGGTCTGATCCATAAATTGCGACAATTGCGACGAGCCAAAGAATTCACGCACCGCCGCAGCCGCCGGTTTGGCGTTGATCAAATCCTGCGGCATCACCGTATCGACTTCGATCGACGACATGCGTTCCTTGATCGCGCGGTCCATGCGCAACAGGCCGATGCGGTACTGGTTTTCCATCAATTCGCCGACCGAACGCACCCGGCGATTGCCAAGATTGTCGATATCGTCGATTTCGCCTCTGCCGTCGCGCATCGCCACCAATGTCTTTACGATCGACAAAATGTCTTCGCGGCGCAGCACCCGGACCGTGTCCTCGGCATCGAGGCCAAGGCGCATGTTCATCTTTACCCGACCAACCGCCGACAAATCATAGCGTTCCGGATCGAAGAATAACGACTTGAACATCGCTTCCGCAGTTTCCATCGTCGGCGGTTCGCCGGGCCGCATGACCCGGTAAATATCGAACAGCGCATCCTGGCGGCTTTCGTTCTTGTCGACAACCAAGGTGTTGCGGATGTAGGAACCGATGTTGATGTGATCGATATCGAGCACCTCGAAAGTGTCGATGCCGCTTTCGACCATCAGCGCCAGGGATTTTTCATCGATTTCACCACCGGCCTCGATATAGATCTCGCCGGTCTCCATGTTGACCACGTCAACCGAGGCATAGCGGCCATAAAGCTGGGGGTCGGTGACCAGGATCGATTTCAGATCCTGTTCCTTGAGCTGCTTGATGACCCGCGCGGTGATCTTCTTGCCGGCTTCGACAACTACTTTGCCGCTATCGGCGTCGACGATGTCGGCATCGGCCAGCGTGCCTTTCATCGATTCGGGATCAAGCGGCATGCGCCAATTATCGCCCGACTTCGTTATTTCAAGGCTGTTGTAGAATGTCGAAAGAATTTCTTCCGGCTCAAGGCCAAGCGCCATCAGCAACGCGGTTGCGGGAATTTTACGTCGCCGGTCGATGCGCGCGAACACCACATCCTTGGCGTCGAACTCGATGTCAAGCCAGGAGCCGCGATAAGGAATGACGCGGGCCGCAAACAACAACTTGCCCGAAGAATGACTCTTACCTTTGTCATGATCGAAAAATACGCCCGGCGAGCGGTGCATCTGCGATACGATTACCCGTTCGGTACCATTGATGATGAAGGTTCCGTTACCGGTCATCAATGGCATGTCGCCCATATAGACTTCTTGTTCTTTGATGTCTTTGATCGATTTCGCGCCGGTATCTTCGTCGATATCAAACACGATCAATCGCAGGGTCACCTTCAACGGCGCGGCATAGGTCATGTCGCGCTGGCGGCATTCCTCCACGTCGTATTTCGGCGGCTCGAATTCATAGGAGACAAACTCCAGTCGCGCGGTGCCGGAGAAATCCGAAATCGGAAATACCGATTTGAAAACCGCCTGCAGCCCCTCATCACGCCGGCCACCTTCCGGTTCCTCGATCATCAGAAATTGGTCATAGGAAGCCATTTGAACCTCAATGAGGTTCGGCATTTCCGTTACTTCACCAATGTTTCCGAAAAATTTCCTGACACGCCTGCGACCATTGAACGTCTGCGTCTGAGCCATTTTCGCTCCTTATTGTGTGCCGGTTGTGTGCGGCCTAAATCCCGTCTCCACATGGCCCATCCTATCGGCCATAAGGACACCGGTTTGCCGGTGTGATCTGATTTACGGTTCAATCGGGCACGCGGAAATCCACTACACTGCCCGGTAACTTGCCGGCCCCGGATCGTTTGTCGGGAGCCGGCGATTTGTAACGGCGTTACCGCTGACAACCGAACTATTTGACTTCGATCTTGGCGCCAGCTTCTTCCAGCTTGGCCTTGATTTCTTCGGCCTCGGCTTTGGGAACCGCTTCCTTGACTACCTTCGGTGCGCTGTCGACCAGGTCTTTGGCTTCTTTCAAGCCAAGTCCGGTAATCGCGCGCACTTCTTTGATGACGTTGATTTTCTTAGGGCCGATTTCGGCGAGAACGACATCAAACTCGACTTTTTCTTCTTCTGCCTCAGCTTCCGCGCCGCCTGCGATCGCCGCGACTGCCACCGGTGCGGCGGCCGAAACCCCCCATTTTTCTTCCAGAAGCTTGGAAAGTTCCGCCGCTTCCATCACGGTTAATGTGGAAAGTTCTTCCACGATCTTATTTAGATCAGCCATTTTTCAGTTCCTAACTGGTTCAAACTTGGAAAGATGCGATTGATCCGCTTACGCGGCCTCGTTCTCCTCGGCATATGCTGCGAAAACGCGGGCAAGCTGGCCTGCCGGTGCGTTTACGACCTGGGCGATGCGCGATGCCGGTGTGGAAATCATACCGATCATTCGCGCGCGCAGTTCGTCGAGCGACGGCATCGTAGCAAGTACCTTGATACCGTCCTCGTCCAGATTGCGGGTCCCCATGGCCCCACCAAGAATAACCAGCTTGTTGTTTTTCTTAGCGAAATCCACGGCGACCTTGGGAGCGGTAACTGGATTTTCCGAATATGCGATCAGGGTCTGGCCCTGAAATAATTCCGAAATATGTTCCGCTTCCGTGCCTTGGAGCGCGAGCCGCGCTAGACGGTTTTTCGCGACCTTTACGGTCCCACCCTCGGCTTTCATCGATGAACGCAGTGCGCCCATGTCAGCCACGGTTAGGCCCGTATAGTGTGCCACCACCACCGAACCGGCATCCGAAAACACCTTGTTCAGCGAAGTGACAAACTCGCGCTTTTCCGTTCTATCCACTGCTCTTTCTCCGTATGACAGAGACCATTTGGTCCCCGCCGGTTGCCATTGCCACCTGACCCTGGAAGCGGAAATACCGAGCGGTGCAATTGCAACCGTTCCGCAGTTCCGGCTTGCCACGGCCGGGCGACGCTCAAGGTTCCTGTCCCCTTGTGCATCACCCTTGCCTAGGCATTGGTGGCGCAAGGCCTTACGAGTTCAAACCAGATTCTCGACCACCATGCGGTGGTAAAAAAATGATCCTCTACCCATCTATTGCAGGCCCGTTTGTCGAATTAAGGCGAGCCGCCTGCAGTCTCGGACAGATGCGGTTAGGCGCGTATAGCGCGCATAACCGCCTTCCCGGCGCGAACGCCGGAAAACGTGACGGGCCCGGGCCCGCCGAATATACTTAGGCGCCGAGCACCGACGCGGGATCGATCTTTACCCCAGGACCCATGGTCGAGGAGATCGCGATCCGTTGCAGATAGGTGCCCTTGGCGCCGCTCGGCTTGGCCCGCATCACCGCGCCGGTCAAAGCCTTGACGTTTTCTTCCAACGCCGCCTGATCGAACGAAACTTTGCCGATGCCGGCGTGGATGATGCCTGCCTTTTCGACCCTAAATTCGACCGCGCCGCCCTTTGAAGAGGTCACGGCGGCGGCGACATCAGGGGTAACGGTGCCAACCTTCGGGTTCGGCATCAAACCGCGCGGCCCAAGGATTTTGCCGAGCCGGCCGACCAGCGGCATCATATCCGGTGTGGCGATACAGCGGTCGAAATCGACCTTGCCAGCGGTAACTTGCTCCACCAGATCTTCGGCGCCAACGATGTCGGCACCTGCTTCCTTGGCCTCATCTGCCTTGTCGCCTCTGGCAAACACCGCCACGCGCACCGAACGGCCGGAACCGTTGGGCAGGTCGACCACGCCGCGCACCATCTGGTCCGCATGGCGCGGATCAACACCGAGGTTCAACGCTAATTCGACGGTCTCGTCGAACTTGGCGCTAGCCGCTTCCTTGATCATCGCCACAGCATCCGCAAGTCCATAAAGGCGTTCGCGTTCGATGTTCGAACGAGCGTTACTAATTCTTTTTCCAGCCATCGGTTCAGCCCACCACTTCCAGGCCCATCGAACGGGCTGAGCCTTCTACAATTCGCATCGCCGCATCCACGTTGTCCGCGTTGAGGTCTTTCATTTTTGCTTCGGCGATTTCGCGCACCTGGTTGCGTTTCACCGAACCGGCCTTGGCTCGTCCAGGCGTCGCGCCACCCTTTTGCAGGCCGGCCGCTTTTTTCAGCATGTACGATACCGGCGGCTGCTTCATTGCAAACGTAAACGACTTGTCCTGGAAGATCGTGATGATCACCGGGACCGGAGAATTTTTCTCCATTTCCTGGGTCTGTGCATTAAACCCCTTGCAGAATTCCATAATATTGAGCCCACGCTGGCCGAGCGCCGGTCCAATCGGCGGCGACGGGGTAGCATTGCCGGCAGGCACCTGAAGCTTCAGATAGCCTTGAATTTTTTTAGCCATACTATGACTGCCCTTATCTCAAGACCGCAGCCATAAGCCCGCGGTGCTATTTCCATTGACCAAGCGGTTTGCAGCCGCCCGGCAGTGCAGTTTTGTGGTCCGGCAGATCGGTCAGGCTACGACCATCCCACCTCCCACAATTTTGCCGCTAATTAGGCGGCGCAACAGTCACAGTTTTTCAACCTGACCGTATTCCAGATCGACCGGGGTCGCGCGGCCGAAGATCGAGACTTCCACCTTGAGCCGTGCGCGCTCTTCGTCGACATCTTCGACAACTCCGTTGAACGAGGCGAACGGACCGTCGGAGACCCGCACCTGCTCGCCAATTTCGTAGGACACCGACGGTTTCGGGCGCTCCACACCTTCCTGGACCTGGGTGATGATCTGCTCCGCTTCGCGGTCCGAAATCGGCATCGGTCGATTGTCGGATCCAAGAAACCCGGTCACTTTCGGCGTATTCTTGATCAGATGATAACCTTCGTCGGTCATCTCCATTTTCACCAGCACATAGCCCGGAAAGAATTTGCGGTCAGCATCGACCTTGCGACCACGGCGTACTTCCACCACCTTCTCGGTCGGCACCATTACCTCCTCGAACAAATGGCCCAGGCCCTTTTGCCGCGCGCGTTCTTCAATTGCGTCGGCGACCTTGCGCTCAAAATTTGAATAGGCGTGAATGATGTACCAGCGAACAGCCATGTTTGGTTCTTTTCTTGTCCCTAGATTGGTGACCTACAAACCTGAAGTTTGTTTAGCCGCCTAAATTCAACACCATGCCAACGCCCCAACCGAGCACCTGATCGATCAGAAAAAAGAAGATCGCAGCCAAAAATACCATGATGAACACCATTATGGTGGTAACCACTGTTTCCCGCCGGCCGGGCCAGGTGACTTTGGAAACTTCGGAACGAACTTCTTGCAAAAACGCAAATGGGTTGGTTCTGCCTGCCATCAAATACTTCCATTTTCGGCGCGCGTCGGCCTGCAAAAATTCGCCTTTTTATCCTGCTTCGCGCGCATTTGGGCGACATCTGGGCGACGACTGTCAAACCGGCTGCGCTCCCGTTTCAAACTTTGGCACGGCGTTAAACCGGTCATACTCCACATCATCCACAATACAAATGTGGATATAGGTACCAACAGATCGAAATTCCCGAAGCTGAATTTGGGTCAGATTTCCGCAATGTCCACGCAAATGGGCGCGTGGAGCCTATCCTGTCGGCTCGACGCGCCTTTCATAGTGCCTATCTATCCGCTGATTGCGGATATGACAAGGGTATGAATGGGGAAATATCATCGGCAGGGATAACTTCCAAAGGCCAAACCGGCGAAATTGCCAGCACCACTCCGCGCTCCTTCGATCCTATAGCTATTTTGATGAATTCGGTGAAGTCAAACTTTATCGCAACCGCCAAGCCTGGGTGCGTTGCATGACGCCACGGCTTAAGAATAAGTGCACAATGCGAGCTCCGGCATTGGTGTAGAAAATCATCATGCCCATGGCTGCTGCCGGGGCGATATCACCGGCGTCATCCATGTTGAGGACCGCGACCGAGGCTAGGGTCGTGTCCGGACTGTAAAGAAAGACCACGGCCGATACTGTGGTCATTGCGTTGACGAAAATGTAGATCGAAATATCGAGGATGGCCGGCAGACAGACCGGAACCGTTACCCGTGAGAACAACCGCCACACCGGCTGCTTGAGCGAAGACGATACCGCCTCGAACTCCGGGTCCATCTGCTTTAACGCGGTCAACGCGGTCAAATGGCCTACGGTATAAAAGTGGGTGACGGTACAAACCACCAAAATCGCCAAGGTTCCGTAAATAAAATTGAACGGGTTAGACGGTTCGTTGAAAAAGAAAATATAGGCCAGCCCCAAGACCATTCCCGGGATCGCCATCGGCATCATCGCGATCAACTGGAACAGGCCGCGCCCGATGAAAAAGCCATTCATCTTTTCAACGATATAGGCGCCGGAAAAGATGATGCAGGTACCGATCCCGGCGGTCCACAGCGCCAGCTTGATGGAATTGCCGTAGGAGGCCCAGCCGCCGCCATCCATGACGTCGAAATTGTAATTTGCGAGCGACAGGCTGAGATCGTATGGCCAGAATTTGATCAGTGCCGCATATTGGCACATACCGAGCAGGCCAAGAATGAAGATCGCCACCAAAATACAATAGGCCAGGCAAATCAGGTCGAAGCGCCGGTTCGGCTTGGGTTCATAGGCAACCGATCGTGCGGTCAATAGCGCCACTTGGCGCCGTTGCACGATGCGGTCAATGGTAAACGCCAGCAGGGCCGGTACCAGCAAGACCACCGAAACCACCGCCCCCATCTCGAAATTCTGCTGGCCGATCACTTGTTTGTAAATGTCGACTGCCAACACATTGAATTGTCCGCCAATCACCTTGGGTAGGCCAAAATCGGTGATTACCAGGTTAAACACCACAAAGGAGGCTGAGATCAGCCCGTAACGCGCGCCAGGAATGGTGACGGTCCAAAAGGTCTTCCAGCGGCTCGCCCGCAAACTTACCGCCGCTTCGTAAAGCCTGGCATCGGAAATCGAAAGCGCGGTCTGAATAATGATGAAGGCGTGCGGCAGGGTAAAAAATACCGAACCGATGACGATGCCAATCGGCCCATAGATCGAATGGCCAAACATTAGCCCTTTGAGCACCCCTTGATTGCCGAACAGATAAACCAGCGCGATGCCCGGCAACAGTGATGGCACCAGGATCGGAACCATGGCGATGAGCCTGAAGATGCCTTTGAAACGCATCTGGCTGCGCGACAGCGCATAGGCAAAACCAAAGGCGATTGAGACGGTGATTATGGTGCTGATGGTGGCGATGAACAGCGAATTGTAGATCGAATAAAACAGCGCCGGGGTCGAGAAATAGCGAAAATAATTGTCGGTACCGACATCTTTAACTGGGCGCAAGCTTATACGCCTGAAATCATTGCTGGAATATTCGTGCCACGTATCGCCGGCGATGCGCTCACTGCCAAACAGGAACACACCGCCGGTGGCGGTATTTTTCAGCCGATAATTGGTCGGGCTGCGAAACGAAAAATCAGGAAACAATGCTAGCGGCGAAAGCCGCGAATCCGAACTTGCGGCAAGATCGGCGGATTGAAACGCGCCATGTTGGTCGTTTAGCGCTTGCAACGAGGTTTCAATACCCCACCCCTGCCCGTCGTCGACCTGAACCCCATAAGCACCAAGATCAAACTGGTAGGTGGAAAATGATTTCGACAGCATCGTATAGAGCGGCAGTATCAAGGTTACGGCGAGATAAAGCGCAATGATACCCATGAAAAGCCGCATCAGCCGGTCGTCGCGGCTGATCTTGGGTTTCACGGTCGCCATGGTCCCCAAATTGTCGGTTAGCGAGGCATCATTCACTGGGGTTTATCCTGGCTCTGGGAAAGTCCTGATCCGGTCGCGGGGTAATTCGGCACTGATTGAACTGCCAATTTCGAGCGCCAGGCTTCTGGCGTTGTTGATCGATACGTTGGCGCAAAACGACGCTTGGGCAAGCGCTGAGTTCGACAGGTCGACGCGCCAAAACGAGCCAAGAAACTCCATCTCATCAACCCGCATGTTGAGCGTGTTTGCGGTTCCGTTAGCGGCTTTACCGGTATGCACCACAATGTCTTCTGGCCGGATCGTGGCGACCACCGCTTGATCCTTGGCAAACCCGGCGGTGTTGCAATCAAGCGACAATTGCCCGGTCTTGACCTTTCCGTTCGCCGAAACATGGCCGGCAAGGTGGTTCATTTCGCCAATGAAATCGGCAACAAACAAGGTCGCCGGCTCGGTGTAAATTTGCGTTGGCGTTCCCACCTGCTCAATTACCCCTTGGTTCATCACCACGATGCGGTCAGCCATCGATAATGCTTCTTCCTGGTCGTGGGTCACCATGACCGTGGTGACACCGAGACGGTCCTGTAGTGAATTGATTTCATGGCGCAGATGCACTCTTACTTTGGCATCGAGCGCCGACAATGGTTCGTCGAGCAACAACAAGCCCGGTGAGGTAGCAAGCGCCCGCGCCAAGGCTACTCGTTGCTGCTGGCCACCGGATAATTGTGCCGGGTATTTCGGCCCCTGATCAGGCAGACCGACCAGCTCCAGCAGTTCGCCCACCCTGGTGTTAATTTTCTCCCGGCCAAGGCCGGCATTTTCTAGGCCGTAAGCAACGTTGCGGTTTACGGTCAGATTGGGGAACAAGGCGTATGACTGAAATACGATGCCGAAATCACGTTCCGACGGCGGCAATGCCGAAATATCGACACCCGCTTGAATAACCGTACCAGAAGTCTGGATGTCGAGGCCGGCTATTGCACGCAGCAAGGTGGTCTTGCCACAACCGGAAGGACCGAGGAAGCAAACGAATTCGCCCTCATTAATGTCAAGCGCTACGTCCTGCAAAGCCGTAAAGGCGCCAAACATCTTGGTCAGGTTGCGGATACTTAGATAAGATCCGCCGACTGTATCTTGTTTCACCCGCCCCCTCTTTCGCTGGAATACTCTAAATTAGCACCGGCGACCGCGCATGAAGCGGCCGCCGGTGGAAGTTTATTAGCCGTGGACGGTTTAGCCCTTTGGTTCCGACTTGGAATCGTAGCGCGACTGCCATTCGGTAAGAATGCGTTTGCGATTATTGGCAGCGAATTCAAAGTCGTTGCCGATCATCTTTTCCAGCAAGTTCGTTGGAAAATGTTCCACCGGCTTGGCCACTCCAGGCATTGCTACCACGGCGTAGCCGGCATTGTACATTTCGTTGGCCTTTTTGGTAATTGACCAGTCGACCAACGTTTTTGCGGCTTCGCCCTTGGAAGTACCGGCAACAATCGCGGTTGCTTCCATGTCCCAACCCACACCTTCGCTTGGCACGATGATTTCCAAAGGTGCGCCGGCAGCTTTCGACTTGGCGCCACGGAAGGCGAAGGAGATACCGATCGGAATTTCCCCGGCTGCCGCCAGTTTGCAAGGTTTGGAGCCCGAATGGGTATAACGCGCGATATTGTCATGCAACGCGTCCATGAACATCCATCCGCCATGCGCGCCAAAAATTTGCAGCCAGCTTGACACATCCAGGAAACCGGTGCCCGAGGAATTCGGGTTCGGCATAATTAGATGGCCCTTGTAGACTGGATCGGTCAGGTCCATCCACGAGGTCGGCACGGGCAGTCCCAATTTTTCGGATTCAACGGTGTTGTAGCAAACCGCTGCCACCCACGCGTCCATGCCAACCCAAGTCGGTGGCGATGAATTGTCAACGAACTTGGCATCGAGCAGTTCGACACCTGCTGGCGCGTAAGGTTCCAACATGCCTTCGCTTTTCAGCAGCAGCAGCGAGGTTGCGGCCAGCCCCCACACCACATCGGCCTGAGGATTGTTTTTCTCGGCCAGCAGTTTGGCGGTCACGATCCCGGTCGAATCACGAACCCATTTGATCGTAATATCCGGGTGGTCGGCGTTAAAGTTTTCCGCGTATTTTTTCAGATCCTCGGCTTCGACCGCTGTATAAACCGTTAGTTCGGTTTGCGCCTGAGCGGTGATGGCTGAAAAAGCAAACATCGCCAGTCCCGTGGCCGCTCCCGCCAGCAGGTTCTTCATCAAACTTGTCGTCATCTTCAAGTACTCCTTTTGCTTTTGTAAATTTCGCTCGATTACCTGTTTTTTTCTTCATTCCCAATCAGGTCGCGATTATTGGGCATGATGGGCTAAGTAAATGACCGCGTCCAGCGAGGATCGCGATATTTGCACCTCTGGCCGCCGCTTGTGTAGGTAACATGGATGCTGGGCCCAGCAAGATTGCCCGGTCAATTTGCCAATTTGGTGCAATGCGCTTGGCCCTAACGCGCAATGTAATAATGGCCCGCAAACTGTCGACCATGCGACCAAGCAAACCGCGAAAATGCGGGCCGCGGGCCCGACCGTTGGTCCAGATGGCTAACGGCCGCAACAAATGGTGGCATACAATATTCAAAAGGACCAAACGGCTTGATTTATCCAGAAAGAATAACTGTGAGGCAGGCAACGCGACCGGAACATAAATATGTGGATCGCCGTTCACCGAAGGGCGGAATTCGGTAGTTTTATCGCCTGCTACCGGTTTGCTCATCGTTGCCCCATCGCCGGCGAATTCGCCGGCATTCAACCTAATTTGTTAAATAGTCGCAATATGGTCGCATCGGTTTCTGCCGTTTGTAAAATCTATAATACCAATACATCTATTGGAAATTTCTATAGTTGGGCACCAGTAGCCGGCTTCCAGAACCGTTTTCTTTCGTAGCATTTTAAAAATTGGTCTCTCTCGCGGGCCGCGTTGCTACTGCGCGGGTTCGGCCGAGCGCAGCGAACTGCCGTGAGAGCAAAATCTGCGCTCAAATAGGCGATAGCCGATAGCGCAACCAACACAAAGTGCGCGCAAGCCCGACCGGGCGCCGTGCGAACAGGTCCATTTTGCGCTTCTGCTCACCAAATACGTGCTCCACCCTGGCGCGTGTTTGGGATTTGGTGGAATTTCGCGCCTTGCCAGCGACCAATTGGGCCACGCCGGCGTCATAATCATGAATGTCAACAGACCCTAGCGGAAAGAATTTGACATTTGGTGCCCATTTGCAGCATCGTCGTTTGTCAAATGTCAAATTTAAAAATTCCATTAGATTCAATATCTTGCTAGTGGTTCTTTTGTTGCCAAGATTTGCAAACCTAAGTGTTGCAACGGGACGCAAATGTTGGAATCGAACCACTAGTGGTTCGCTTCCAAGTCAATGATCCGCTCAAGCTCAAGCAATGGATCGCCCGCATCCGACAATCGCTTCAAGTGATCCGGAAGATCGAAAAAGCCAGCTTGTTTCATTCCAAAATCTCCTCCAATCACAATGAATTAGAAATGAACCGGGAAGGATAGGTAAATGGGGGCTTCCAGGAGTCAGGTTTTTCTGATTTGAATATTATGTAGTGAAATAATTTCACGGAATGTATCAAGATATAGCTATGAACCAAAAGAAATTTGTACCGAAGTTGAAAGAGGAATTTGGTGAACATCCCATATCATCTATTGCTGATGGTCTTACAATCATTGGTACGTTCGCTACCTTTGCAGCGTTTATCCGTGGCATAACTGACGGATCGGCTAGCGGTCACCAAAGCTTGTTGTCCAAACTTCAAGAGGTCCCGCTTGCCGGCAAGATTCTGCTGTTTATCATTATTGCGGCCGCCATCGGTTGGAGCATGAGCGCGATTACTATCTGGCTAACCAAAAGGCGTGGCGAAATGGAACTTGTGTTTGGCCATGTCCTCGCAGCCTGCTGGGCTGCATTGCTAGCAGGATTTGCCGAATGGATGTTCGCCGGGGGAGCTGTTGGGACAATTCCTTTTTCAAGCTTGATGTTGTTATGTGGGATATTCATCACCTTCAAACTGGCAATTACAAAATACCGACTTGTCCATACTTCGGAACTTGAAATGATCCATGCAAGATCCGGGTTCTTGATGACGTTTGCGCTTTCCATTTTATTTTTAGCTCTAGTTTCCATGTTTGTTCGATGAGTAGCACCAATGAAACAACATTCCGCAAAACTCTTGCCCGGCTAAGTGTAACTGCGACTACAATTGACCTGCTGGTTTCAATTTTCATTGTCCGCATGTTAAGTCCGATTATTCTGCCTGCGCATTTAGTCTCTGAGTACGGTGCAATATTGGATTTGATCCTGCTCGTACCAGCAGTGGTTTTACATCTTTTTGTCTGTGAGCTTGTTTTTGCAGGTCAGTCCTTCGGGCGGTTTTGTGCGGGTCTCACGATCACCGAAACCAACGGTAGCGTGTTAAAATTTTCTACCCGGATAAAGCGTTTCTGGTTGAAGTTTTTTTCTCTTGGATTAGTAGCTTTCAATCCAAACAAGCTTCCCTTTTATAATCGCTCAGAAAGCATTTTGCTTAGCGCCAGTCTTTTAGGCGATCCCATTGAATCCGGCGTCACAACAAAACACTGGCGGTTAACCGTAATATCGGGGCAACACAAAGGTAGCGCGGAGAAGCTTGCCAATGTCTTGAAAATTGGCAGAGAGACCGCTTGGGCGGATTTGGTGCTGAACAAGGAACAACTGGTCTCCAGCCGACATTGTATAATAGAAAGACGAGGTTCTGGACTTGTCGTCAGTGATGTCGGAACTGACGGCAGAGGCTCAAAAAATGGAACTACCATTAATGGATCAATGATACCCAGGGGAACCTGGAAGTCTCTGGGAAATCGGGATGTGCTTGGCGTGGCAAACGTAAAAATTCGGATATCCAGCTAGCGCGTATTCCCGAAAAGTGTGTAGCGGTTTTCGGATAAGAATACGCGACAAAACAAACAGATAGCACGACCAAGCGAATCCAACGCTTCGTGACAAGCGCTAGAGCGTGTCACCCAAAAGTGGGTACCGGTTTTGGGAAAAATGACACGCATAAACAAAAAGATAGCGCGACCAAGCGAATCCTACGTTTCGTGACAGGCGCTAGGGTCTGTTGAGTATCATGATTATGGTACCAAATCAGTCCGCCGTTCGCTCACAGAAGTTTCAAAAACAGGCGACGCTCGCATTGCTCCCAGTTCCCTGCAAGCTGATTTCACATTGGTTTGCGTTGCTTGCCAGTTCAAATGTGCCCTCTCTTACGATGTGTTCCCAAGTCTTCTTTTCTTTCTCGTGCTTTACATACACGTATTTGTAGTCGTAGCTTCCTTTGACGCAGCTACCGGTGAAATAGGCTGTTGAATCTCCATTATCCATCATAAGAATGTTTTCCGGAGGCGTTATGTTATAATGGCTGATAGGCTCCTCACCGTCTGGAAAGTTAAACGAGACATACACATTTTCTCTGCAGATGTTTCCACCGTCTTCAGTTGCACCCGTAGAAAGTTCATCGATAAACACTTCTTCTGGGTTTACAGTTGGATTGGATGACAATTCGATACTCGAAGTTTCGGGGGCACTTGCTTCTTCAAAGCCGCGAGCTGCTTCGGGGGCACTTGCTACTTCTTCGGGGGCACTTGCTTCTTCAAAGCCGCGGGCTGCTTCGGGAGAATTTGCAACGATGGTATCGCCCGACTTTCGAACCGTCCTGCCTGTCAACTTCGCTAAAATTGCAATTTTGTTATGCGCTTTTTCAATCCAAGCTTGCGCTTCACCTGCACTGTCGAAGCGGTCCACAGTATTCAATGTAACGGTTGCCCCAGAATCACGGTCATGAAGTATCAACTGCGCCCACTGATCGGAAATTTCGTGCGCGGTTGCGTAAAGGTTCTCTGCGTCAGCAATAAACACCGATTCCTTACCGCTGGAAGAAGAGCCGGTATCCACCGTAATTTTCATGGCGCCATCCGGGCGCATTTCCGCGCTTTTAACAGCCCCCAGATCACCATCCATCAGATAGTCCTGTGTAAACCGGTCAAACTGACTTTTTGCAAGTTTGTACTCAGGGATGGGTTCAATATCCAAATCCTTTTGCGCTAAAGCGGTATTGTCGATAGTTTGTAAATCCAGTGTTGGTTCAAACCCAGCGTTTACTGCGTGTCCGAAAAGCAGCACACGTTGTTCAGCGCTCAAAGTGCTGGTCTTGTCTGCACCTATCGAATTTTGAAATGCAGATACTGCTCTTCGTGTACCTGGTCCATAATCTCCGTCAATTCGCTTCTTGTAAAAATTGAGCGCTTTCAGGGCAGTTTGCAACTCCTTGGTGTCATCTTCCACCTGCTGTTTAAGCGCTAGTTCCTCTGCACTGGATACAGTTCTCCCAGGCACCACAACTACCCTACGTTTTCTACATTTGACACAACCTGACCAACGCAAGTCATCGCCATAGGTATGTGCCATATCTCGCTGAAACGCCTTGGGAGCACCAGCTACTGCAAATGCAACACCAACTGCAAACGCGCCATGTACCCCATTTCGCTGAAGAACGGCACCCAGCGCCAAGGGAACAACGACATTCCTAAAAACCGGGTCCTTGGTAATTTTTCGGATTATTTTGGGCGAATTTTTAAAGAATTTTCCAATTTTTGTTTTCTTGAATTTGAAGCTCGCAGCTTGCGCATGATGATCTATTGGTGTGCTGCTTGCTAATAAAGCAAAAGAGATTGCTGCAATTATTCCCGTCCTGCCATTGATGCGCATAAATTTTTCCTCCGGGTAAATTTATAGACAAAGTCAATACACCTTCGAAAGGGAAAGTGTCACTTCTCCAAATTTAACGGTCTTTGCCTTTGTGAGACTAGCTATGTGTGATCCCACCTTCTTACCATCAACATAGGTACCATTTGAAGACCTCGCATCCTTAATAGCAACACCCTTTCCAGGAATACAGCCGATAATAGCATGAGTGCGAGACACGGAACTGTCATCAATGGAAAGATCGTTAGTAGAACTTCGGCCTACCGAGCAAATTTCTATAAAATCTTTCGCCGTTGATTTTGGTGTCAAAGGTGCACTGAAATCAAACTGCACCACGCGACCACCACGATCAAATCCCGATAACATCCATTTTGACCCGCTGCTGCTCGCGTCATTCCTGCTGCCCAATTTTACTCGATATTCAACCTGACCAAATAGGATCTTGTCGCCGTTACTCAAGATTTCAGAGTGGCTCGAGCCGACACGCTTTCCATTTAACAACGTTCCGTTCGTAGAATTTAGATCTCTAAGCGTAACATCTGCATCATCCATTTTGAGAACCG
The DNA here is from genome assembly GCA_965248715.1 of Rhizobiaceae bacterium. Classification (GTDB taxonomy): domain Bacteria; phylum Pseudomonadota; class Alphaproteobacteria; order Rhizobiales; family Rhizobiaceae; genus CBDFKB01. The sequence goes on along the minus strand of CBDFKB010000008.1, from coordinate 616,837 downwards.
CATGTTGGCGCGAGATGGAATCATCAGCAATTGCAACGTCGTTGTCAGCAGTGGAACGTCCTACATTTATCTCTTCGCCACTCAACAAGGCGGAGATTATGGAAGGATCAATCGAAGCCCCACCACCAATCGGCTTGAGCTCAAAATTGCTCCAACGTTTCTTTTCGCTACCCATTGCCATAACGGTGTCGGGTTTGGATCGACGCACAAATTGCGTGTAGGTCTCGGCAAAACCGGTGGGTCCCTGATAGATACCAATTCCAGCAATCAAGAAAGCAGCAATGGACATTAACGTTGAAACACCCATCGTGACCTGACCTGCTCTAGCCAAACCCAACCGGCAATATCCCGCTGCAGAAAGGTAAGAAACCTGTTCCTTATCCAGCGCACCAATTACATCTTTGCTGTGGACAGAAAACTCAAGTGAGCCGGGCGCGGTAATTCCCACGGCGGTTTTGTTCTCCACAATTAAGTCGTACAGATCTTTTTGTGTGACCTTTGTAACTGCACTGAGTGTATTTACTCCGATCACCCTGCCGCAGCTATCATAGAGCGGGCCACCGCTGTTTCCTCCGTGTATGTTTGCACTATGCTGGATAAGTAGTCGACTAAAAGTAGGAATAACTCTTTGAACCGTACCAACAGACATTGTCGGGTCCAGCGCTGTAAGCTTGTCTCTTTTAGGATTAAAATCATCTTCGGTCAGGCCTTCTGCAATTTTCGAAACAATTCCAGGAAACCCAACGGCAGTTACGCTTTGTCTCTTGATGGACAAATTTTCTGAAATATCGGCCAGTGTTACCGGGGTTCCCTGCAAAGGCTGGCGAGTTTCAAGAATGGCAAGATCTTGGACGCGATTGCTCCACATGATCTTGGCAGGAAGTGACAAGATTTCATTATCGCGCTGGTAGTTGACTTCAATTTTTATCGCTCCCTCGATCACATGATGATTAGTAACAAGAAAGCGCCGATCCTTGCTCACCAAGAATCCCGTTCCGTGACCAACGAATGCTTGCCCTTTTACGCGGGAAATTACATCAATGCGGTACACGCTATCTTCAAAATTACCGGATCTGGAAAGCGCCAGATACAAGGGCACATTCAAGACTATCAGTACCAAGGCTGTAATTATCCAGAATCCCGGGCTTTGAAAAAGTCTTCCAATATCTAGTTCTGTTTGCAGCACCTAATTGTTGCTCCGTCGTTCCGTGTTCAATTTCGATTAATGTATCGCACCATTTTTGAACACAGAATTCAAGGATGAGCTATTGACAGCAACGATTTCAGTATAATGCTAAGGCAAATCAATCTCCAATTGGCAATCATTGAAACATGACCTAGTTTGTGAATGCCGACATTTAATACAGCGTGAGTGAGGCAGGTCTGGCATCTGTATCGGGAGAAATCGGGGCAATGGAAAACAGAAACTCACTCGTGCCCGGATCTAAATTGCGTCAATACACGATAGAAAAGGTCATTGGGCAGGGTGGTTTCGGCATTACCTATCTCGCGCTTGATGAAGACCTTCAACGTAAAGTTGCTATCAAAGAATGCTTCCCAGGCGGATTTGTCTCCCGCGATGGCACATCAGTCGTTCCAACGGCAGCAAAGCACAGCAAGGAATACGATTGGGCACTCTCCAAATTTATTGAAGAAGCCATGACGCTTGCCAAATTCAAGCACCCCGGCATTGTGCAGGTGCTTCAGGTAATCAAAGACGAAAACAACACTGCTTATATGGTTCTTGAGTTTATTGAAGGGCAGTCGCTTACCGCTTGGCTAAAAAAACTTAGAGGACCGCCAAGCGAAAAGCAGCTATCGGCGATCGCGAAGCCGCTTCTGGAAGCCCTTGATGTTGTTCATCGCAACAATATTACCCATCGCGATATCGCCCCAGATAACATCTTCATCAGAAAAAATGGAAAATCGGTTTTGCTCGACTTTGGTGCGGCAAAGTTGGATCTTGGGGGACACAGCAAATCGTTGAATCTGATCGTCAAAGATGGGTATTCAGCTCCCGAGCAGTATTACGCGGAAGGGCGTCGCGGTCCTTGGACTGATGTTTATGCGTTTGCTGCCACGCTTTATCGGGCAGTGACGGGAAAAAAGCCAGTTGAAGCAATGGCGCGACTGGATGCCATCAACAATGGCGATGATGACCCGATGCGGCCTGTGTCCAGCCTGAAACCAAAAGGATATTCAACTGGATTTCTTGCAGCAATGGATGCGGGACTGGCGCCGCAAATTAAAAGTCGACCCCAGGATATCGAAACCTGGAAGGGAATGCTTCTGGGAGACGAAAAAACCCATGCCCTAGACACAAAGGAAACGGTCACAGAAGTAAACTCAAAAGGTGAATTACCTTCGGAATTGGCTGATAGCCTGAAAACATCTTCTTCACTTCGCGTGCCACGGAAATCTGTTTCGATAAAAGTTCCCGCTGCTGCATTGATCACGGCGGTGATCGTAATCTTGGCTGCTTTCGGTGGATACCACTATGTACAAAAACTGGAAGGCAGCCTTGAACAGAAAACATGGGAAACAGCAAGAAACCTTGATACCCGCGACGCCTATAAATCCTATTTGGATACTTACCATGACGGTAAACATGTGGCCCAAGGGCTCAATGCCATTGCAGATTTGGCAAAACCCTGGAGCAAGACGTTTGGTGGCAGTGGTCGTGATAGTGGTCGCTCAATACAGACTCTGGCAGACGGTGGATTAATAGTCGCGGGCATCTACGGAGATCATACCAAGAAATCCCAAGCCTGGCTGATGAAGTTATCGGAGAACGGCAAGCAAAATTGGGGAAAAAAATTCGGAGGCAATGGTGATGAAGTACTCAACTCTGTTGTTGTGCTTCCCGATGGCAGCTTGGTGGCGGCCGGATTTTCTAACAGCAAGGGCGCGGGAGGCAATGACGGATACATGTTGCGTACCACCGCCGATGGGGAAACAATTTGGGAACGGCGCTATGGTCAAACCAAGAATGACCGCATCAACGATTTGTCCGTAGTGTCCGGAAACCGCATTTTGGTTGGCGGATATACCGAAACTGGTCAGCACGGTCAGAAAGACGGATGGATTTTTCAAGTAAATGAACATGGGGATGTAATGTGGGAAGAGACCTACGGCGGTCTGTGGAACGATGAAATTGCAGCCTTGGATACCCAAAACGACAGTCAAATTGTTGCTGCCGGCCGCTCCGAAACAAGCAAAGGGCGCCCTTCGAATTTTTGGTTGTTGAAACTCGATTCGAAGGGCGCAAAGATATTCGAACGTAAACCTGGTGGTCAGTTGGCTGATGAGTTTACAAATCTCGTTCCGATACAGGACGGTAGTGTCATTTTAAGCGGAAATACCCGCAACCTCGGAACCAAATCTAGCGACGGCATCATTACGTTACTGACCACTGACAACAAATTTCCTCCCAAGGTGTTTCCCGAAAAGAAAGATGACCATCTGTCTGCGATCGGCGTATTTTCCGATGGTAGCTTGGTAGTAGCTGGACACACATTGTCGAAAGGCCAGGGATCGGCAGACGCATGGATTTTCAAGCTTAGCCCAGATCGGCAAAGAAAATATTGGGAACGTGTTTTGGGTGGGGCCGAATGGGATGAAGCAAACGCTCTAGTAAATTTACCTGAGGGAGGAGTGGTTGTTGTCGGCTCAACATCATCAAGCGGTGCAGGCGAAAGCGATATGTGGGTTGTAAAACTTTCCAAGAACGGATCTGTCACTGACAATTGAAATATTGCTGATGCAATCTGCTTCCGGGATTACTTTACATATTCCAATCTTATGACTACAAAATTGTGGTGAAAAATCATAAAAATTGCACTTCCTTTCGTGTCGCTAGGGGAAATAAGAAAATGAGTAATTGGCTTTGGGGCTTGGTGTTTTTGGTTGGCCTATCAAGTACAGCGCAGGCCCAGCAGAATTCGCTAATCACGAATTGCACGGTTGACAGTCAAGAATCTTCCGAACTTCTCAACTGCGATGTACGCCTTCTAAAACCGGGAAAGGTAAAGGATGTAAGTTTATCTGTTGGCGATCAAGTATTGAGTGAACCTCAGTACACTTCGTTCAAAGACTTGGGTAAATCTGCGGCATGGCTGTTCTTGATTGACCGTAGTAATCCAAAACGCGCACGAACGGTTGCACGTAAAATTGCTCTGGTTAAATCGATCGTCGAAAAGTCGCGCGACAACCAGCATTTCGGCATAGCGACATTCGCAAATGACTTGCGGGTTATTGTTTCTCTGGGCGATGAAAATGCTGACCTTGATCGTCGGCTTTCCGACGTCAAGGCAGACGGAGCAGCAACTGAATTCTTCGCTACTGCAATTCAAGGCATCAAACTGCTTGAACAGTTTGATGCGGACCGCCGTGCACTTGTAATAATGTCTGACGGAAAGGCCGAGGACAAAGCCTACAAGCACGAAGATGTTGTCAATGCCGCCCGCCAAGCTGGAGTGGTAATATATGGGATGGGATTTGCCGAACGCGCCAGCGAAACGCCTGACTTGCAGGTTTTGCAGCGCCTTGCGGAGGACACCGGCGGGCCAATGATGCGCGTTGCCGGTGATGAAGATATTCCCATTGAGTTTATTGAAGACTTTAAGGATTATCTCCAGAACGGCGGATCCGTTACCGCAGATGTTTCGAGCATAGATGGCCAAAACAATGTCAAGCTGAAGATAGATTTGAAGAATGGTGCCTCCTTCGAGCACACCCAATCCCTGGTGTTTGCCGGGCTGCAGGAAGAAGAAGAGCCGCCGCCGCCGCTTTCTGCAATTGCCAAAATTTACAAGACTTTTGAGTTTATGAGTCCAAACGCATCTGCATGGGCAAATTCAAATCCTGTGCCGGCAATGCTGCTTTTGCTGTTGTTCGGTTTGATAGCCTTAGTTGCTATTGTTTTGGGATTGCGCCGTAGGGCCACTGGTGAGGAAGATGAACCTGTAACGGAATCTGTCGAGGAAGAAGAAGCGGGTACGCGCGCTATTTCGTCGGTTTCTGCTGGTGGAGATGGACCAGTCCTGGCCTGGTTTGAAATGCTGGATGACCAGAGCAATCGATTTGAGATCAGGCAATCAACTATCAATATTGGGCGGCATTCCGATAATGATTTCAGATTGAACAACGATTCTGTTCACCGTCATCATGCACATTTTCATTTTTCACCGGACATGAAGCCGACAATCGCGGATCTGGATACGGTTAATGGCGTTGTGGTCAATGGGAAACGTGTTGGCAAGATAGAACTGAAATCTGGCGACATGATTGAACTGGGTGAAGTGCGCTTCCGATTTGTAGACGACGGCTAAATTATTTGCCGCAGTTCCAAAATTGTGAAAGCAGGGACAGAAAATGAGTAATGAAAAGTTGACGAGGATAGTGTCAGATCCCTCAAATCTAACTGATGACGGTGACCAAGACGCAAAAACACGCTTGATAAAACGTGATGAGGCCGACGAGCCAGAGGCGACGTACACAGTTGCCGAAAGTTCGAAGGAAACCCCCAAAACGCGGTTCATGTCTGCCGGTTCTTCTACCGAGGATGGATCAAAAAAACACGCCGCAGATAACGAAAACGGCCCTGTGGTTGGATGGCTTGTGGTTGTTGAAGGCCCTGGCAGAGGCAACGCCTGCGAAATCCACTACGGGATGAACAGCATTGGCAGGGGGGAGGGCGAAAAAATAAGACTGGATTTTGGGGACGACACCGTCTCCCGCGAAGCGCATGCCTTTATCGTGTTTGATGACAAACAACAAGATTTCTATGTCCAGCATGGGGGCAAGTCAAACCTTGTCCGCTTAAATGACCTGCCAGTCATGTCCCCCATGGCAATGAAGCGTGGTGACAGGATTGATGTTGGTGCTACCCGCTTGATGTTTGTCCCGCTTTGTGACGCTGATTTCAATTGGAACCAGGCATCCTCCGAATGAAGCCAGAATTTGATTTTGCTGCTGCTCAAATTATAGGTGGTCGCAAGTATCAGGAAGATCGATTTCTGTTGCGCGAAATTCAAGACACTTACGAGGGGGATGAGGCTAGCGAAGGATCACTGCTGGCAGTTATCGCTGATGGTATGGGAGGTCATGTCGCTGGCGGTTTGGCGGCAGAACTTGCGATTAATGCGTTTGTTGAATCGGCTTGTGAAAACGACGGCAGAGTTTCTGATGGATTTTTGGCGGCACTTGATGCAGGCAACCGGGCTATTGCGACGCATATTGCGACAGAACCTGATAAACGCGGAATGGGGTGTACTCTTTTGGGGGTTGAATACAAGCACGGGAACCTACGCTGGATAAGCGTTGGGGATTCTATTTTGTATCGCTGCCGTGAAGATGAACTGAGCCGATTGAATGCTAATCACTCCTTAGCTTTGCAATTGGACGCCGCAGCGGAACGCGGTGAAATTACGCGGGAAGACGCACAAAACAGCTCTTCTCGCCACATGCTGACTTCTGCTGTTACTGGAGAAAAAATAGATCGCGTCGATTTTGCTGGTTCGTTTGTCAAAACGAAAAAGGGCGATTGGTATTTGCTGGCTTCAGATGGTCTTGTTTCACTTAAAAATGCTGAAATAGTGAAAACTATCAGAGACAACAAAAATTCGTCCGCACGGAAAATCTGCTCTTTGTTGCTGGATGCGGTCGATAAGAGGGATAGTCCAAGCCAAGACAATACGACGCTTGTTGTAATCCGTGCCGGCGAATTCACCGAAATTCCTATTGATGATGTTCCCACGCGGCCAATTCGATCCCGCTAGTGGTTCGATTCTAACATTTGCGTCCCGTTGCAACACTTAGGTTTGCAAATGTTGGCATCAAAAGAACCACTAGCAAGATATTGAATCTAGTGGAATTTTTAAATTTGACATTTGACAAACGACGATGCTGCAAATGGGCACCAAATGTCAAATTCATTCCACTAGGGTCTGTGGACATTCACCTTGATGCGATAAGCGCCGCGACAAGGTTCCAGTTGGCAGCGTAGCTGTTATCGGTTTTATCGTAACGCGTTGCGATGCCACGAAATTCCTTGATCTTGGCGAAGTAGTTTTCAACCAAATGCCGCCAACAATAGGCCTCTTCATCGTATTCTCGCTGCACAATCCGATTTGATTTGGGCGGGATAACGGCGGTTGCGCCCCGGTCTTCCAGCTCCTCCAGAAGCCAGTTTGCGTCAAACGCTTTATCCGCCAGCAAAGCGGCGAATGACACGCCCTTGATCAGCGGTGCCACGCCCCTCATGTCATGCGCCTGTCCCGGTAGCAGCATGAAACGCACAAGATTACCAAGCGCGTCCACCAGCGCCACGATCTTGGTGGTCAACCCACCGCGCGAGCGCCCGATGGCCTGATTTTGAGTCCCCCTTTTGCGCCGGTTGCCTTTTGGTGAACCGAAACAATGGTGCCATCAATCATGGCGTATTCGAGGTCTGGGTCATTGCTCATGGCTTTGAAAAGACTCTCGAAAACACCCTGCTCGGCCCATCGTCGGAACCGGCGAAACTGGCTGTTCCAGTTGCCAAATTTCGTCGGCAGATCGCGCCAGGGAGACCCCGTGCGCACCCGCCAGAACACCGCTTCCAAAAACAACCGGTTGTCGCCGCCTGTCCGGCCACTGTCTGTTGCCTTGCCGGGGAGCAAAGGCGCAAGGCGTTCCCAGACCCGGTCATTCAAAACAAATCGCTTTTCGTCCATTACAAACTCCCTTTTGGAAGCTTGAATCAGAAATCAACGCTTTTGGGAATCCTGAATGTCCACAGACCCTAGCAGGTTGCTGAAAAAGTACTCGTAATTCGCATTCGAATATGATTCCGTCATTTTGGCAATGATGGAGGGTTTGATGCGTGGGAGTGATGCGGTTTCGGGTTCGTTGTTTTCTTATGTCGATTTGGAAGACCGGGTCCCCGATGACCATCCGCTTCGTGTGATCCGGGGTTTGGTTGATGACGCCTTGGTTTCGCTGGTTGGATTATTTCGTGACAGCTATTGGGTGATGGGCCGTCCCTCGATTGCACCTGAGAAGCTGTTGCGGGCTTTGCTGCTACAGGTGTTTTATTCGATCCGCTCGGAGCAGCAGTTGATGGATCAGCTGGACTAAAATCTTTTGTACCGCTGGTTTGTCGGGCTTGGGATTGACGATCGGGTAATGGGTGCCGACGGTGTTTTCAAGAAACCCGGGCCGGTTGTTGGCGGGTGATGTGGCATCCGCCTTTCTGAAAGCCATTCTTGCCCACATCGAGCCCACATCGAGCCCATATCGAGCCCATATCGAGCCCATATCGAGCCCATAACGAGGTTGAGCCGTTGCTGTCGAACGAGCATTTCTCGGTCGATGGCACCTGGACCCTTCTAAGTACCTATGCAAATCACCTGTTCTATGATTCACTGGGCGTATGGCTCAAAAGAATTTATTTGGAATAGACAATCAACTGAAACGCCTGAGTGATTTGGGTGATCAACTGGAAACTTTGGATACGGTCGTTGACTTTGAGGTCTTTCGACCGGATTTGATCATGGCTTTGCATCGCAGTGATGGCTCGAAGGGCGGTCGTCCACCCTATGACGTTGTCACGATGTTCAAAATACTGGTCATACAGGCGATGAATGATTTGTCTGATGAGCGTCTTGAATTCCTGATCAATGATCGGCTGTCGTTCATGCGGTTTTTGGGGTTTGAACCTGGCCAGCGGATGCCGGACGCACGCACCATATGGCTCTACCGCGATCTTCTGACCCGGGCCGATGCGATTGATACCTTGTTCCAAAAATGTGACACGATGATTACTGAAAAGGGCTATTTGGCAATGGGTGGCCAGATCGCGGATGCCACAATTGTACCTGCTCCCAAGCAGCGATTGAAGGATGAAGAGAAGGCTCAGATCAAAGAAGGCAAAAGTGCTGACGAGATTTGGGGCAACTCCCACAAGGCACGTCACAAAGACACCGATGCGCGCTGGTCGATCAAATATTCCAGGGCCAAAACTGCCGCCGATGGCAGCAAGAAGGCCGGGCATGTGGATATTGCCATTCCCGCATTTGGTTTTAAAAATCACATCGCCACAGATCGGCGCTTTGGTTTTATCCGTGGCTTTGAAGTCACCGGGGCCTCTGCTTATGACGGCCGGTATTTGCGTGATGTTCTCAGCAAAGATAATACGGCATCAGATGTGTGGGCTGACAGTGCTTATCGCTCAAAGAAGAATGAAACATGGCTGGTAAACAATGGGTTCAAATCCCGCATCCACCAAAAGAAACCAAAGGGTCGCCCCATGCCACAGCGGACAAGAATAGCCAATGCAAAACGCTCAAGCGTTCGTTCCAAAGTCGAGCATGTGTTTGGCGATCAGAAAAACCGCATGGGCCTGTTTGTCAGAACCATCGGTATAGCTCGTGCGAAAGTCAAAATCGGCATGATCAATATCGCCTATAACATGCGTCGCCTGAGTGTCCGTCGTCAGGGTTTTTAGGCTTGATTGCAGCTTAGATTAAGCGAGATATTGGCTCATCATTTTGTTGATCTTATGCGGCTTGATTGCGGTATTGCAAGCGCCGCTGTTTGAATGTGTTGCGTTTGATCCTTTCGCGTTCGAGCAGAATGGTTTGGTCGCGTCCGAAGTAGACGTCTGCGGGAGTGAGGTTTTTGAGGCTCTCGTGGTAACGATGGTGGTTGTAGTGCTCCACGAAGCGTTCAATGCTGGCGTTGAGGTCACCGGGTAGGAAGTAGTTTTCCAACAGGATGCGGTTCTTCAATGTCTGATGCCAGCGTTTGATCTTACCTTGGGTTTGTGGATGGTATGGGGCACCGCGAACGTGATCCATGTCCTGTGAGCCGAGCCAGTCTGCAAGCTCACCGGAGACGTAACTGGCTCCGTTGTCAGACAGCAATCGTGGTTTGTGCTGAACAGTAACCTGGTCACAGCCTGATGCCTGCAAGGCCAGTTCCAGCGTATCGGTGACATCACTTGTCTTCATTGTGGCGCACAGTTTCCAGGCCACTACGTAGCGTGAGAAGTCGTCTAGAATGGTCGACAGATAATACCAGCCCCAGCCAACGATCTTGATGTAGGTAAAATCCGTCTGCCACATCTGATTGATGGCCGTCGTCTTGTCACGGAACTCATCGGCAGCCTTGATCACCACAAAGGCTGGGCTGGTGATGAGGTCGTGGGCCTTCAACAGCCTGTAAACGCTGGCCTCCGAGACAAAGTATCTTTGGATATCAGTGAACCGCACAGCCAGTTGGACACTTCTAAAAACCTCGACGATGGCACCAATATGCGCTCGTCGGTGCGAACAGGTCAGATTCGAATAGTGAACAAACCAGAATCAAACGGCCTGGTATCTCGAAGCCTTGAATCGGTTCAGGGGTTTTTAGAAGTGTCCAGTTCTCTTGGTGATAGCTCTGGCTCTTCCAGTGCAAGATCGACTATCTGCTGGCGAACCTCGTCCGGAATACGGTTCCAGACACGCAAAGGCTTGGGAGAGCGATCTTCTAAAGCTTCGACACCGCCGATAAGATGCTTGTCGTACCATCGGTAAAACGTGGTTCGAGGAATGCCCAGTTTATCGATAGTTCGCTTGGTCGGTAAATGTGATTGCTCAACCAGCCGTATGATCTCCAGTTTCTCTGATGCAGGATACCTCATTCGATATCCTCCCCATCTGCGATCATGCTTTTTTTGAGCAGGCGCAGTTCAAGCGTTTGTTCAGCAACAACCTCTTTCAGATCACGCGCCTCACGGCGCAGACTCTGTACTTCACCGGTGTTGGCCTCGCGTGTTGTGTCACCTGCCAAGCGCTTCTTGCCCGCTTCGAGGAACTCCTTGGACCAAGAATAATACTGGCTTTGTGCAATACCCTCCTGGCGACAAAGCTCAGCAATCGTGTCCTCGCCACGAAGTCCGGCAAGGACGATGCGTATCTTGTCTTCAGACGAATAGCGCTTGCGCGTCTTGCGCCGGATGTCCTTGACCGTGCGATCAGCCGCATCGGTATGGCGTTTAGGTGTATGTCTCATTCTTTACTCCTGTGTGGTGAAGATGAGCCAAAAACTCTCCCTTAAGCAATCATCCTAATTGATCCCATTGGTGCTGACGGGGAACACACGAAAGACTGAGCGCAGCATAAGTGTGTACAAAATCTACCAAAATGGCTCAAACCGACAGGGTTTGGGCAAACTCCTTTGCCCCGTAGGGAAACGATAATTCCAAAAACCAGTAAATCAAGCCGTCATCGCTAATTCTCCGGTTAATAGAACCCTCCACCTTGATTGTGAATTGGCATGCAAAATTGACCCACTTAGGTGGGTAATTGGCGTTTAAAATTGACCCGCCTGTTTTGTTAGCATCCGTGCATTTAAGTGCGGAGAATGAGCAGGTGATATTAATGGAAAGTGCAGCAAAGATTCGTCGTCTGGTTTTGCGCGATGGCCACTCTATCCGGTCAGTAAGTCGAAGCACGGGTTTATCCCGCAATACGATCAGAAAATATCTGAATGACGCGTCACCGCCGAACTATCATCGTAGTGGACCACCTGTGTTGCACAAGCTTGCTGGTTTTGAAGTTCGTTTGCGGTCGCTTTACAAACAGGACTTAAGCCACCCCCGCCGGGAGCGCCGCACTGCGGTGAAGCTTTATGAACAACTGGTTGTGGAAGGTTATACCGGTTCGTACTCACCAGTCTGCCGGTTCATCAAGGTATTGAAAGCCGATGGATCACAACTTCCCGGAGCCTTTATTCCTTTACACTTCAAAGCCGGTGATGCGCTGCAGTTTGACTGGAGCCAGGAGCATGTTGTTCTGGGTGGCGTAGAGCACAAGATCAAGGTTGCGCACTTCCGTTTGTGCCATTCTCGCAAGCCTTTTGTGGTGGCTTATCCTGGTGAATCCCAGGAGATGGTGCTGGATGCCTTTATGCGGGCATTGGCATTTTATGACGGGGTACCGCGCCGGGTCATCATCGACAATCCCAAGACACCCGGCTCCTGCCTTGTGCAGAGCCCAAAGGCGGTGGTGACCTATGTGTCGCGTTCAAAGATGCGGATATTCCATCCGCGCTTTTTGGCATTGATGAACCATTACGTTATGGAACCGGTTGCCTGCACGCCCGCAGCTGGCTGGGAGAAAGGCCAAGTTGAGAACCAGGTCAGGATTTACGCCGCCAATTGTTCACCCCCAAGCTGTGCTTTGATGATCTGGAAAGTTTGAATACCTGGCTGTTTGCGCGCTGTAACGCGTTGGGTTCGCGGCGCCACCCCGAACAAAAAGAGCAAACCATTGATGAAGTCCTTGCATTGGAACGCGCCGAACTGCGGCCACTGGGGCTTGGCTTTGACGGCTATGTTGAGAAAGCAGTGCGTGCGCGCTCCACCTGCCTGGTTCAATATGACAGTAACCGTTACAGCGTTCCTGCCCGGTATGCCGGGCGCCATGTCTCGTTGCGGGCTTATGCAAGTCGAATTGTCCTGGTTGCCGCCGATGAGGTGATCGCCGAACACAAACGTCATTTTACAAAGAACATCAGTTACTTTGAGCCTTGGCACTATGTGCCGCTTCTGTCGCGCAAACCCGGAGCTTTGCGCAATGGTGCACCTTTTATGGAATGGCAGCTTCCCGCCGCCATGAACAAAATCAAGGCCCGCTACATGGATACCAAAGGCGGTGACCGAGACTTTGTTGAACTTTTGATGCCCCTCTCGGCGATGCAAACATCGCCTGCCGACAACGAGCCCAGGAACACGGGATCGAGACAGTGGAAATAGCTTGCGATCTGGCTGTTGAGCAAAAAACAACGCGCCTGCCGGCAATCACCAACCTGATCAACCAGCTTGTGGAACCAGTGATTGATCCGCTGCCCCGGACCCATTGCTATCCACAGCTGCAGGTAATGCCACAAGCCGATTGCAAACGCTATGAGCTGCTTTATGCAACGCCGCGGGTGATGTCATGAATGCCATCATTGAACAGCTTACAGCCCTGCGCCTGCACGGCATGGCACAAAGTGCACAGGACTTGCTAACGGCCCGCACCCCGCTCAATCTGACAACAGCGCTCAAACAACTGATCAATGCGGAAACTGTTGAGCGGCGTGTGCGCTCCATTCAATACCAGATGCGCATTGCTCGCTTTCCTCATCATAAAGACTTTGCCACATTCGACTATGGCGCATCGGCTGTGAAGCCCGCTGAGATCAAACAGCTATGCACCGGTCAATTCACACACGATGCCCACAACCTGATCCTTGTCGGCGGTACTGGAACCGGTAAAACCCACATCGCCATTGCACTGGCAACGGCACTTATCGCTCAGGGCAAAAAAGCGCGCTTCCATAATGCGGTTGATCTCATTAATGCGCTGATCAGGGAACAAGCTGAGGGAAACACCGGTAAAATTATCCGCCAGCTCAGCCAGACCGATTGCGTCATCATCGATGAATTGGGCTACATTCCATTCCCTAAATCAGGTGGAGCACTGCTCTTCCATCTCATCAGCAAACTCTATGAAAATACCAGTGTCATCATTACCACCAACCTGGAATTTGGCGAATGGGTCTCCGTCTTTGGCGATCCCAAGATGACAACAGCACTCCTCGACAGGATCACACATCATTGCTCAATCATTGAAACCGGCAACAACTCATACCGCTTCTCGCACAGCCGTAAAAAGAAAACGCTCACAAGCCCGGCTTGACCACAGCCCCCGCTCCGCTACGCCTGCTATGGGGCCACTTCGCGAAGCGGGACCTATGGACAACCCTCCGCAACATCATTGGCTATTAATATCCCGTTTTGACACCCATAGGGCGGGTCAGTTTTAAATGCCAAACAGGGGTCAGTTTTAAACGCTCATTGACACCTTGATCGGTGCCTGGGCTTCGATGAAGAGCTTTCGCCCGGTTGATGGCTCCCATAACAGTGATGGTGAAGCTGGCGGGAAGACCAAGGGTCGCAACCGCCAGAGGGATTTTCATGATGAAAAGCGTTCCAATCAAACCCACAGCTCAACCAACGATCCGGACGCAAGGTTGTACAAGAAAGGCGCTGGCAAGGAAGCCAAGCTGTGTTTCATGGGTCATGGGTCATGGAAAACCGCCATGGACTGATTGTGGATGCTGCTGCCACGCTGGCCGATGGTCACGGCGAACGCAATGCGGCGCTTCACATGATCGAACCGCGCGCTGGCCGCCCGCACCGCACCGAACGCTCGAGAGAGGCTGCCTGTCGATGAAGACCATGGAGGTGATGGTCTTCAAAGTCATCAAGGAAGCAGAGAAAACCTGGCTGAAACTACGAGGCAAAAATCAATCGCGAAAACTCATCACCGGCGCCACATTCAATGACGGTATCGAGCAACAAAATCAGATCAACCAAAACGCCGCCTGATGCTGCCATCACCAAAAATACCGGTTAGCTCTGTCCGCTGAGTTTCCACGCAGTCGGGACCGTTTTGGTGACGCTTACCGTTCTGCCAATGCCAGTCGCAAACCAAGGAATGCGAACACTCCAGCAAAAGAACGCTTCATCCACTTCATGACAGCAGGTCGAGTAATTACGTAGTCATGAGCAAGCGCCGCACATCCACCATAGGCCACGAAAGCCAAAAAAGTCAGTAGCATAAAAATTGCGGCCAACAGGAACATTGTTGTAGTAGCGTTGGGCTGGTTTACATCAACAAACTGGACACTTCTAAGTACCTATGCAAATCACCTGTTCTATGATTCACTGGGCGTATGGCTCAAAAGAATTTATTTGGAATAGACAATCAACTGAAACGCCTGAGTGATTTGGGTGATCAACTGGAAACTTTGGATACGGTCGTTGACTTTGAGGTCTTTCGACCGGATTTGATCATGGCTTTGCATCGCAGTGATGGCTCGAAGGGCGGTCGTCCACCCTATGACGTTGTCACGATGTTCAAAATACTGGTCATACAGGCGATGAATGATTTGTCTGATGAGCGTCTTGAATTCCTGATCAATGATCGGCTGTCGTTCATGCGGTTTTTGGGGTTTGAACCTGGCCAGCGGATGCCGGACGCACGCACCATATGGCTCTACCGCGATCTTCTGACCCGGGCCGATGCGATTGATACCTTGTTCCAAAAATGTGACGCGATGATTACTGAAAAGGGCTATTTGGCAATGGGTGGCCAGATCGCGGATGCCACAATTGTACCTGCTCCCAAACAGCGATTGAAGGATGAAGAGAAGGCTCAGATCAAAGAAGGCAAAAGTGCTGACGAGATTTGGGGCAACTCCCACAAGGCACGTCACAAAGACACCGATGCGCGCTGGTCGATCAAATATTCCAGGGCCAAAACTGCCGCCGATGGCAGCAAGAAGGCCGGGCATGTGGATATTGCCATTCCCGCATTTGGTTTTAAAAATCACATCGCCACAGATCGGCGCTTTGGTTTTATCCGTGGCTTTGAAGTCACCGGGGCCTCTGCTTATGACGGCCGGTATTTGCGTGATGTTCTCAGCAAAGATAATACGGCATCAGATGTGTGGGCTGACAGTGCTTATCGCTCAAAGAAGAATGAAACATGGCTGGTAAACAATGGGTTCAAATCCCGCATCCACCAAAAGAAACCAAAGGGTCGCCCCATGCCACAGCGGACAAGAATAGCCAATGCAAAACGCTCAAGCGTTCGTTCCAAAGTCGAGCATGTGTTTGGCGATCAGAAAACCCGCATGGGCCTGTTTGTCAGAACCATCGGTATAGCTCGTGCGAAAGTCAAAATCGGCATGATCAATATCGCCTATAACATGCGTCGCCTGATCTATCACGAAAGACTGAACGCAGCATAAGTGTGTCCAAAATCTACCAAAATGGCTCAAACCGACAGGGTTTGGGCAAACTCCTTTGCCCCGTAGGGAAACGGTAATTCCAAAAACCAGTAAATCAAGCCGTCATCGCTAATTCGTCGGTTAATAGAACCCTCCAACTGTTGCCTGCTCAGCTTTTCCAAATGGACACTTCTAAAAACCCCTGAACCGATTCAAGGCTTCGAGATACCAGGCCGTTTGATTCTGGTTTGTTCACTATTCGAATCTGACCTGTTCGCACCGACGAGCGCATATTGGTGCCATCGTCGAGGTTTTTAGAAGTGTCCAAATCACCTCGCTCCATACCCCCATAGATTCAGAGCATCACCGATTTGGCAAGGGGGTGAGTAATTACTTTCTATTTTACCTAAATTAGTATAAAAATACCCCATTATCCTATATATAGCGTTAGATTATATGTGTAGGAATTGGAGAAAAGCAAAATGGCCGCATTTTCAGAGGACCAGACAGCGAATATTGAGAGGCTGATTGAAAGTCATGGTGTAACTCGCCGTCTATCATCTGGCCAAAAGTGGGATGTTGCTCTTCTAATTGGCGGATGGACTTTGGCAGCAATAGCCTTGCTCGGGTTCGGCGGCGTGGTGATTGTTAATAAGGCCGCTAGGGATGCGGCAATGAAGATCAGCGCCATCCAAGTTGCCTCTGAATTACAGGACAACAAAGTATTAATTGGTCAACTGGGTGCTGTGCTATCGAACCCACCATCGGGGGCGGTTCTAGCGTTTGATATTTCGACGGAAAAAGGATGTCCAAATGGATGGGAACCGTTTCAAGTTGCCGCAGGAAGAATGATAGTTGGAGCGGGTGTAAACAATAATACAGACTCCAACGGTGCAGCACTTACAGACTATCCGGCATTGCAGGAAGGTCTTGCTGGTGCCTTTGGCGGCGAAGAGCGCACGAAGTTATCAGTTCAGCAGCTACCGTCTCATTCCCACCCCATTCTCAGAACAGATCGAAAGGATGGTGATGGAAAATTTGTGAATTGGGCTTCAATGGGCGGTCCCAACAACAAGTCGACCGGGCAAGGAACAGCAGCGGTTGGCGATAACCATGCGCACAACAACATGCCACCCTATATCGCGCTTTATTTTTGCAAGAAAGATTGAGCGAGAACGAAATCATTCCGAGCTGGACACCCGCAAAAACCTCCAGTCCAAATATTTAGCCGGATGCGGAAATACGTTTGATTCCGGTTCGTTCATGGCTTGATTCTGGAATGTTCTCTTTATCAGATAACCATCAGAACGACCGCTGAGGTTTTTGCGGGTGTCCAGCTTCAGATCGGGGACGATCGAGAATGCGTAAGTCCAAAACAGGTAGAGCGAAATCCACACGCCCTAGCTTTTGTCGTCGCGGTCGACCGGAGGCAGGCCGTTCTTTACTGCAAGCATTGCCAACCATGCCGTTAGACCCAACGGCTCTTGCGCGCGCAGTACCCGCCGCAGCCGATCAGGATCATCGCCGATAAGCGCCGCAGTTTCTTCTACAGAAACCCGTGAACCGTCGATCAACATCTTCAATTCCTCGATCGCTCTACCTAAATTTGATCTACCGTCGTCGCCTAGCGGCATGTCTTGAACCAGGGTTCTAAAACACAAATTATTTTAAACATCACATTAGTTTGATGGTTTTTCAGGTAACGCGGAAGACACAAATATGTGACGGCGATCAGGGCACTTTTGCCGCCAGTGCTGCACGAGTTGTCAAAGAACAGTTCGGCAGCTTTACCCGTGTATTTATGGATTATGCAACTAGTGGTTCGGCGCCAACATTTGCGTCCGTTGCAACACTGTGGTTTGCAAATCTTGGCAACAAAAGAACCACTAGCAAGATATTGAATCTAGTGGAATTTTTAAATTTGACATTTGACAAACGACGAAGCCGCAAATGGGCACCAAATGTCAAATTCATTCCACTAGCGGGTTTAGGGTTCAGGACGGCTCGATCGGGTGCACCCCGGCTTTTATCGCGGCCAAGGCCAGCCGCAACTGCAGCGGAACCGGGCGGTCCTGCTTTTCTATCACCTGAAGTGTCTTAACGCTTACGCCGGTGACATTGGCAAAATGCCGCAATGACCAACCCCGTGCCTCGCGAAACGCACGCAAATCCCTGCCTGAAAACAAGAGATTGACCCCACTATTTGTCCCAACGGCAATATATCACGAAGCCGTGAAAAATATCAATTGCACGGGACATATTGTTTGTTTATGGGGAATTTCCCGCCTTCTAGTGTGGTATTTTTCCTACAGATGTAATTCAAATTGTGCTTTTCCCTCGGCAAACAGTATTTATCGTGATTATACCGCTTGACCAAGCCTGTGGAGCCTTTGTAGTAATTTTGCCACCAGTGTCGGTCATTGGCGACTGGTGCGCTATCATGATTAACAAGGATACAACCATGAGAATTAGATCTCTCCTGCTCGGTTCTGCGGCCACCTTGGTTGCTGTCACCGGGACACAGGCAGCCGACGCGGTAATCGTCGAGCCTGAACCAGTCGAATATGTGCGTGTTTGCGATGCATACGGAACCGGCTTTTTCTACATACCGGGAACCGAAACCTGCATCAGCTTTAACGGCTTCGTGCGTTCGGCTTATGAAAAACTGTATATCGACGGCGTGATAGACGGTTCCTTAGTCGGCGGCGTTGCTACCTCCGATCCGTCATTTACCCTTTGGGGCCAGCGCGCTCGACTTAATGTCGATACCCGCAACGAAACCGATTGGGGCACACTTAGAGCGCAGTACCGCCTTGAAGGCGGTCAGAGCAACACCGATGTCGATATCGACATGGATCGCGCCCTGATTTCGATCGCCGGCTTCCGCTTCGGTTTTTCCGACAATTACTGGTCGACCAACCACGGCTATGGCTGGATTAACGGTGAATCGGTCGCATCCAACGCTTCCGGCATTGCCTATGAAGACGGACTTTACGGCTTTGATGATGCCACACTGGCTGATTATACCTTTGCAGCCAATGGTTTCGCCGTAACGGTCGGCGCGGAAGACCCTCGCATTTCCTATGGTCGTGATGGTTTCGGCAATGGAACCAACGCGGGCGGAACCGACGGGCGCGCCAACTTCTATGCCGGCTTCAACTGGTCGGGTTCGTGGGGCGGGCTTGCGTTTACCGCGGCGCACGATTCGCTGGCGCCAGAGGTCAATTCGGTTGGCGTTACCACCGATGTTGGCGGTTGGGCTTACAAGGTTAGCGCCAATCTCGATTTGAGTGGCTTCGTGCCAGGTGGAACGATCGCTGCCTATTACATGGATGATGGCGACTTCAACACCGATTATGTCCATACCAATCTGTTGACCGAAAACCCGGAATCGATTTGGGGCGTGGCGGCACAAATGGATCTCAGCAGCGAGTTCCAATTCTGGGCCAACTACTGGCATGCCGATGGTGGCAACGCGATCACTGGTGGGGCACCTAGCCTCGTCGCAGGCAACGCACCAATTGCTGGCACCATCCAGGAAGGTGATGTCGGTCAGTTCGCGATAGGAGTAAACTGGTATCCAGCCGCAGCGCCAGGATTCCATATTAAAACCACCTATTTCAACGGTACTGTCGATAATTCGGCCTCTTCGCTGGTTAACGGCAGCGTGGGCGCTGGCTCCACGTTCGATTATGATGGTTGGGTCGTTACCATACGGCGCGACTTTTAGAGATCGGTCCTGACCTCCAGTCGATGACGACGCTGTATCGATCCAGGACTGCTTGGCCCCGCCGACCACCATATCGGCGGGGTTTTCTTTTTTGATTTTGTGGTGTGCTAGAGCGTGTCACGAAGCGTTGGATTCGCTTCGTTGCGCTATCTCTTTGTTTACGCGTGTCATTTTTCCCAAAACCGGTACCCACTTTTGGGTGACACGCTCTAGATCATATTGTTGGCTTGACCCACCCTGCGGCAGCGGCCAATCTAATCATCGACTTTGTGGCGGCCAAGGTGAGCACGTCTAAAAACCCTTCTTTTGGGTCCTGGGAGCAATTTTTCGTTTTTGCGTTCCTCAAATATTTCAACATATTATCCGGTACTAAAAACTTCAAAATCACACCAGCCCAACAAAATCGAGGGTTTTTAGAGGTGCTCAGGTGCTTATTACGGCTGCGCCAGCAACCGATTTTTCCGCCATCAAACCGGCCAATAGCAACCATCGTTGGTACTATTGTGACACCCGCATCAACTCACGGCCGACCAGCATGCGGCGGATTTCCGATGTGCCGGCGCCGATTTCCATCAATTTGGCATCGCGCATCAGCCGCGAGACCGCAGAATCGTTTAAGAACCCGGCCCCGCCCATTGCCTGCACCGCCTGGGTTGCTTGTTCCATCGCTTTTTCGGATGCATAAAGCACGCATGCGGCTGCGTCCTGGCGAGTGACTTGGCCTCGGTCGCAGGCACCAGCGACCGCGTAAACATAGGCCCTAGCCGAATTCATCGCGGTATACATATCGGCAATCTTGCCCTGCATCAGTTGAAAATCGCCAATCGGCTGGCCGAACTGTTTGCGCTCATGCAGATAAGGCATCACGTGGTCGAGGCAGGCATGCATGATGCCAATGCCGATACCGGACAACACCACACGCTCATAGTCGAGCCCTGACATCAGCACGTTCACCCCCCTACCCTCTTCGCCAAGCACGTTTTCATAGGGCACTTCCACATCTTCGAAGATCAGTTCAGCGGTGTTTGATCCGCGCATGCCCAGCTTGTCGAAATGTGGCGAGGTGGAAAAACCAGTCATCTCCTTTTCAATCAGAAACGCGGTGATATCGCGCGAACTAGCGGATGCATCGGTCTTGGCGTAGACCACCAGTGTATCGGCATCGGGTCCGTTGGTGATCCAATATTTGGTGCCGTTCAGCACGAAACGGTCGTTGCGTTTTTCCGCATTCAGCTTCATCGACATCACATCAGATCCAGCGCCTGCTTCCGACATCGCCAACGCGCCAACATGTTCGCCGGAAACCAGGCGCGGCAGATATTTCTGCTTTTGCTCCTGGGTGCCGTTGAGGCTGATTTGGTTCACACACAAATTGGAATGGGCACCATAAGACAAACTGACCGAAGCGGAAGCGCGGGCAATTTCTTCTACCGCCACACAATGGGCCAGATAGCCGAGGCCAACTCCGCCATATTCTTCCTCCACCGTCATGCCCAACAGACCAAGTTCGCCCATCTCGCGCCAAATGTCCGACGGAAATTCATTATCGCGATCAATCTCAGCCGCGATCGGTGCCAGCCGGTCCTGCGCCCAGCGATGGACCATTTCCCGAAGCGCCTCGATATCCTCACCAAGCGCGAAATTCATTGATGCTTGGAACATTCGCCTACTCCCGTATTAGCCGACTGCCAGCGCGCCAGTTACGCTGTGTTGCGTTAATCGACCGGCCCCAGCCTATTTATGGTCGCGACGGACCCGTACTACAATGCATCGCCGCCGGGACTGACGGTAAATCGGCGGCAGCCAGCTTATTGGGCCGCATCAGCGAATTGCAATTTGTGCAATTGCTGATAGGTGCCGGAGCGTGCCATCAATGTTTCGTGGTCGCCGGCCTCGATGATACGCCCCTCGCGCAACACAAAGATTGCATCACAATTTTGTACGGTGGAAAGCCGGTGAGCGATCGCGAACGTCGTACGTCCCTTGAGCAAATCTTCTAGCGCCGCCTGCACCATTTTCTCCGACCTGGTATCAAGCGCCGATGTCGCTTCGTCGAGCAAGATAATCGGCGCATCTTTTAGGAATGCCCGGGCAATGGCGATGCGTTGGCGCTGACCGCCCGATAGTTGAGCACCAGCTTCACCGACAAATGCGGCGTAGCCGCCAGGCATTTTGACAATAAACTCATGGGCAAGCGCGGCACGAGCAGCCTTCTCGATCGCGGCCTGGTCAGCATCTGGATTTCCGAAAGCAATGTTTTCGTGCACCGAGCCGGTGAAAATATGTGCCTCCTGACCGACATAGGCAATGGCATCTCGCACCGAACGTGGGTCATGGTTGGTAATATTGTGGCCGTCGATTTCGATCGTTCCCGAACTCGGGCGATAGAGGCCGAGCAGCAGTTTGAATATAGTCGACTTGCCGCTGCCAGAATGGCCAACCAGCGCAACCCGCTGACCGGGTTCGACCGAAAACGAAACGTCGTGCAGCACCGGCATGTCGTCGCGATAATTGAAATCGATGTGGTTAAAGCGCACCGCACCGCATTGGACCGCAATCGGACCAGCTTCACCGGCCAGCAATTCCGGCTCATTGTCGTCGATCAAGCCGTACATGCGCTCCATGGCAACGATTTGTGGCTCCATCGTCACCCGAAACCGGGCCAGCCGTTTGGCCGGCTGATAAGCGAGCAGGAAGGCGGTAAAAAACGACATCATCTGGCCAGGATAGGAACTGATGATCATGGCATAATCACCCGATGTGCTACGCCAACCGGCATAGACCACCGCCAGGCCGACGGCGACGCCACCAAGGGTTTCCATGATCGGTGCGGTGCGCGCGGTTAACCTGGCAATCTTGTCGGCGCGCAGGCGCACATCTTCCACCGCCTTCGACATGCGCGCCTCCATCTCATTTTCCAAGGTATAGGTCTTGACCAGCATGATGCCGCTGACGGTTTCCTTGATAATCGACGAGGTCGCCGCCATTGATTCAAGCTGGCGTTCGGCGTGGCCGGTGGTGCGCTTGACCACATTGCGGATGAACGATCCGGCCAACGGCCCGATTGTCAGCATGACCAGGGCCATGATCGGGTCCTGGAGGAACATTACCACCACCAGGAAAAACAAGGTCAGCACGTCCCGACACACTGAAATCACGATGGTCTCGATGATCAACCGGGTGGCGATTGCGCCCTGGGTGGTGCGCACCAAAATATCGCCAATGGTGACGTTGTCAAAATATAGTGGTTTCAGGCGCACCAAATGGGCGTAGACCCGTTTTTGCACAGTAGCGACCAAACCATTGCCGATACGTTGCAATACCACCATGTGGCCATAGGTGGCAGCGCCGCGCAGCACAAATACTCCCATCACCAGGAATGCGGTCCAAATAATCGGCTCAAGCACGCGCGAATTGAGCAACGTATTGGTGACCTGACCCATCAAATAGGCGGTACCGCCAGTCGCCGCCGAGGTGATCACCATTAAGATCGCGGCCAACAAATAGCGGTAGCGGTATTGCCAGAAATTTTCCGAAAATACCCGGCGCACTACCGCGTAACGGTCTCGGTTGCTGAACAATTTGTCGGCGGGTTTTTGCATGAAATATCGGTTCTGGATCCGGTGCCGGATTTCTGTGCATTTGCGGCGCGTTACCGCGCCAACCGGGTTCTAACGAATATTTGCCACATGTCTATGTGCATTTGGGCGGAACCCTGGGGCAAAGATTGGGATAACCACACTTCTTCTGTAAATTATCGATCGCCTTCTACCCCCGCCAAGTTCAGCTACCGCAGGCTCACCTCCACCCACCTCTCCTGAAGAGGCAAGCCAGGAGCGCGCAACACCCACGTTCCTTTTTCCTCCAAAGATAGAGCCGCATTTTCGATCAGTGATCAGATGTCGCATTCACCCTTTTGACCCCAGATGATCGTAAAGACGTTCAATCAAACCCCGATCAGCCGGCGTCCTTTGCATCCAGCCAGGCCCGAATGATTTGATGATGTCTGGTTTGGTCATAACTTGGAAAGTGCCCGCCGTGCACCACACGCACCGGGAAGTCCAATAGACGCTTCATGCTGGCGTAATAGTCTTTCGCGTCAGCGTGATAAGTGTCTTCGATAAGCGGACCGTCATAGACGATATCACCGGAGAAAAGGATGCCGGTGGACGCTTCCCACAGCGCGATCCCACCCGGCGAATGACCAGGCGTGTGGATGATTTCAAAATGCCGGTCGCCGAGATCGATGATATCGCCATCTTCAACCAACCGTGTGGCCGGGGCGGATTTTACTGAATATGTGGCTGACAGGTATGGCTGTGGTGGCAGTCTGGTAAAAATTTCGTCTGTCACATAAGGATAGGCCAAGATGCTGGTGTTTGTCGGATGCGCAAGTAGACCGGCTTCTGCCGAATGCACCAGCCGGTCGCTAAATTCGTGATGGCAGCCGATATGGTCAAAATGGGTGTGACTTGCCACCGCAAGGCAGGTTTTCTCGGTCACCAGGGGAACCTGCTCGCGCAAACTGACCACCCCCATGCCACTGTCGACCAGCATGTCGCTGTCACGCCCGCGCACATGCCAGACATTGCAGCGATAAAACTCCTTGATGAACGGTTCGCCAATATAAGTTACGTCGTCACCAACACGGCGTATTTCATACCATTGGGTTGAAAGCACTCGCTTCATAATTGCTATTTGTCGCCGCCGCGCAGGATAATCATATCGACCGGATCAAGGTACATCGGTATTCGGCCATGCACCATCGGCTGGGCTGATTGCGGCAAATGGGCGATCACAGTAACCCCTTCTAAAGTATCCAGAGCCATTTGGCAGCGATAATGGGTTCCGAAAAAAGACAGGTCATTTACAACAGCTTGGCCCAGATCCAGCGTGCCTTTGGGAGGTTTACCAGTCCGCAAATGTTCCGGCCTGAAACAAAGCTCTACATGCGCGCGCCGACCAAGATTGTCATCCATCAACGAAGTTGAAGGAAAACCATGCTGCCCGAAGGGACTAACGACTACCACAACGCCGCCATCAACACTTTTGATATGGCCGGAAACGAAGTTGGCCTCGCCCATGAAAGCCGCGGAAAACCTGGATTTGGGTCTTAGATAAATTTGCTCCGGTGAACCTTGATCTTGAACTTCTCCCTGATTCATGACGATGATCTCATCTGCAATCGCCATCGCTTCCTCCTGGTCGTGGGTCACGTGTATGAATGTGGTGCCGATGCGTCTTTGGATCGCTTTTAATTCTTCCTGCATTTGCCGGCGCAACTTTAAATCAAGCGCGCCAAGCGGTTCATCCAACAACAAAACTTCGGGCTCTACCGCAAGGGAGCGGGCGAGCGCTACCCGTTGCCGCTGACCGCCGGAAAGTTCGTGCGGCTTTTTGTCAAACGCATCTTCGAGCCCGACCAACCGCAGCAACTGCTCAGCCCTGGCATTGCGCTTGGAACCATTGACCCCGCGCATGCGAAGACCGAAACCAACATTCGCACCGAGGCTCATATGCGGAAACAACGCATAGTCCTGAAACATTGTTGTTGTCGGGCGCTTGGCGGGCGGGACATGGGTAACATCGCGCCCGCCGATTAATATCTGCCCGTGACTTGGCGTGAGAAAACCGCCCAATGTGGATAGCAGTGTGGTCTTGCCACACCCCGATGGCCCAAGCAGCACCGCAAAACTGCCAGCTGCGATAGACAGATTAACTTGTTTTAAAGCCGTGAAATCACCGAAGCGATGGGTAATATTTTTGATCTCGAGCGCCGCTGTCATTTGCGCACCGCTTTTCTAAACACGGTGAGTTCAAGCACCGCAACCAGTGCGATTGAGAACAGGAATACGATCGAGCCCACTGCATTGGTTTTCGGATTGAGACCGGAACGCAGCAAGCTCCAAATTTCTACCGGTAATGTGACGTCGAAGCGTGACAACATGAATGCAATGATGAATTCGTCCCAGGAAAACGTCACCGACAATAGATAGCTGGCCATTATCGCCGGCATTAACATTGGTGCGGTAACCAGGCGCATCACTTGCCAGTCCGACGCCCCAAGATCGCGCGCGGCGCGCTCGATTACCACCTGATGCGCACCCATCTGGCTAAAGATGATGGCAAAACAAAGCGGCGTGTTGATTACCGTGTGACCAATGCCGACGGTCAATAACGACCGTGAAATCCCCAACCAGTTAAACATGATCAACAGGCCAAGGCCGATGATCAGATAACTTACGGTGAAAGGCGCGGTAATCAGGGCACGCTGGAATTGTGAGGCTGGAAGCTTGTAACGGGCCAGCCCATATGCCGCCAAAAAACCAAGCAGGCATGAAACTGCAGACGATATTAGCGCGACCAGTAATGAGTTGATAAGTGCATTGGTCAAGCTAGGGTCGCTGAGAACCGCTTCATACCATTGTAAGGAAGGTCCATTGAAAGGCGGTATCGGCAACCTGCCGCCCTGAAAGGAAAACAGCACCAAGACGGCGACTGGCAGGAATATGAAGGCATATATTGCCGCCGCATAAAACCCGTATAGCCAATTATATGCCCGTCGCATGGTTTATGCCCTTTCGAGCTTCAGCCAACGGGCACAAGCTAGATAAACCAAAGTGACAACTAGCATTAGCAAGATCGACAAGGCCGATGCGGATGGCAGATCTGCGCGGCGGCCGATTTGAAGCATAATGATTTGCGGCAATACCAACTCATTGTTACCGCCCAATATCTGCGGTGTGATGTAGTCGCCAATACATAGCACGAAGGTCAGGAATGATCCGACCATAATGCCGGGAACAGTGAGCGGCAGGATAACATGGGCAAATGTTTGCAGCGGGCTGGCCCCAAGATCGGCAGCGGCGCGTGCATAATTAGGCGAGAGCTGCTTGAGATTAGCGTAAATTGTCAAGGTAAGCAGCATAACAAAGAAATGAACAAAACCAATTACCGTGGCGGAGCGTGTCGAGGCGATCTCCAGTGGTTGGTCGACAATGCCGATGCCCAATAGGGCTTGGTTAATTACGCCATTTTGCGCCAACACCAGCGTCCATGAATAAGAACGCACCACATAGGATGTCCAAAATGGCAGGATCGCAAGGATCAAGGCGGCCCGCTGCCATCTCTCGGGCACTTTGTGGGCGATGATCCACGCCAAAGGATAGGCCAGAATGACCGATATTACCGTGACCGTGGCGGTGATTTCTAGTGAGTTTGCAAGGCCTTCAACAAAATGCGGACGCTCGAAGAAGGTCCAGTAATTATCGAGCGTCCAGCTCTTTACAATTTTAGTTCCGATGCGCTGCCAAAGGCTCATCACCGCCATGAAGGCAAACGGTACTACGAAAAAGGCCAGCGTCCACAAAAGTATTGGCAGTACGAAGGTCACCGCTCTGCGGCGGTCGCGTATTGCGGTCAAATCGGCGGCCACTGACCTCTTGCCCCCATAAGCTCGCTTAAGCCTACTGTTGCAGCATCTGTGTCCAGGCATCTTGCATCTTTGCATCGAGTTCTGAACTAGGCGCAGGATAAAGCTGTGAGCGAGCCAAATAGGCGCCCTGATCGTCCCAACGCAACGCTGTTTTCTGCTGCTGGTTGAGAAGGTCACCGGCCTTGGCATTGGCTGGCATCGCCCAATAGCACGACGAGGTAGCAAGCCGGGCCTGACCCTCAGGGCTGAGGATGTATTGGACGAATTTCAAGGCGAGATCCTTCTTTTTGGATGTTTCGAATATTCCGATCGATTGCGACCAGCGCACGCCGCCCTGTTTTGGCAATATCCAGTCGAGTTCCGGTTTTTCCGCGGTTAGACCTGCGGTCACCCATTCGCCACCGCCAACCAGAATATCAACTTCTCCTGTGGCCAAGGCTGTCTGGCTGGCCACCACGTCTCCGACCAGTTTGGAAACCGACTTCATCTGGAATAGTTTTTCTTTGATCGCAGGTAGATCGGCCTCGCCAAGTTCTGCGGTATTTTTGCCTATACCGATCGCCACCATGCCAACTACCGGCAGGTAATAGTCATAGATAGCGATACGTCCCTTATACTTATCACCCCAGATGACCGACATGTCGTCCATGTCTTGCGGATCGACTTTCGACTTATTGAAGGAGATTGTGTTGTAGCCAAACTTTTCCGAAATCGCATAAATCTTGCCATCTCGGGTATGGTTTTCCGCCATCACCAGTTCGGGAAACAGGTCGGCCGTCGGCAGCTGATCGCCGGGCAGTTCAGCCAAAATTCCGGCATCCACCACACGGGGCACGTCAACACCGTCAACCACGAACACATCCCAATCGCCGGGCTGCGACTGTTCGATAATCGACAATGCCGTGCCGGTTCCTTCATAGTCCTTCAAATTGACTTTGACGTCATATTGTTTCTCGAAAGGCTCAATCAGCGATTGATCCGTGTGATCGCACCAAACCAGCGCATTGAGTTCGTCCGCCGCAAGTGACATTGAGACGGCACCGGCAACAAAAACAGCCGTCGAAACGCCGAGCACAGCAAATCTTGTTTGCTGGCGAAAATTGGTTTCGAATTTTTCCACATATCCCAGTTTCATCTTTTCCTCCCAATAAGTGGCGCCAACCCACCGTTTGCTAAAATTCACACAAAGCCATTTGTGATAGCGAAAAATGAATTGGTTCAATTCAATATGAACCGGTTCATTTTTGATGTCAATTCAATTATTGTGGTAGGTGATACGGCAACAATGAGGATTGAAGTATTTGACCGGACTAAGGCAAAAACAAAAAATCGAACGGGAACGGCGCATCATCGACGCTGCTGAGCGGCTGTTTCGATTGAACGGTTACAACCAAACGAAAATGGACGATGTGGCGATGGAGGCCGAGGTATCGGTCGGCACCGTCTACAATTACTTCGAGAACAAATCTGATTTGCTGCTGCGATTGGTGACCATGCATGATGATGTCATCTCGGCTGAGATTGACGGCTTCATAAAACACCCTCCGCGCGATGTAATTGACGGCGTATGCGGAGTTCTTTTTGCCACCACGCGCCATTCCCTGGCACACGTTGGCCGGGAAAATTGGCGGCATTTGGTGGGTATGTCGATAATTCAGCGACACTCGGTTCTCGGTGCCCGGTTTGCCGAATTAAACAAATTCTTGTTGGAACGAATTATTCGCATGTTGGAGGCGATGCAAAAAGGGGGCACACTTTCGCCCGATTGCAATATCAGGCAACTTGGCGACATCGTGTTTAGGATCGAAGGCATGCTTTATATCGAACTGGTTTCAAATGATGATATGACTTTTGAAATGTATAAGTCGCAGCTCACTGAAGATGTTCGATTTGTTTTGCGCGATAATATTGAGTGATATTAGTGTCTGTCCAAGAACGCGGGGTTGAGTGAAAGGAGCAAATCAGATTCTTCGTATTTTGCAACAAATATGGAGATGTCAGATGGTTTGGACCCCTTTCACCGGCGCTGATCATGCGCGATCTGGCCTGCGTTATGCAAGTGATACAACCCAGAGCGAATAGTTTTTGATCGCACCCTTCATGCCACCCCAGCCAGCAACCGGGCTCCTGGTGCCATCGCCAGCTTATGGATCGATTGAGAATTCTGCTGTAAAATTCTGAGACATAAATTTTAGGAACCGATCACGAAACTGTCGTGTGTGGGCATGCGCCAGTTTTTCTGCCCTGTCTTGATCCTGATCGATGATAGCCTCAAGCATCCGCTCATGTTCCTTTGTCAACAATTCTTCTTCTCGAACTTGAGCAAGATAGTCAAAATGCAGATGCAGCATACGGCGCCCAGAATTCAGTAAAGTCTTGTATTGGCTCACCAAAAATGGGTTTTTGCCAGCTTGGGCAATTGCCAAATGAAAATCCCGATTTGTGCCTGACATCATCAAATGGTCGTTGCACTCAACTGCCTGCTCGAATGCGTCCATGTTTGTCCGGATATGCACGATATCGGCTTCGGTGCGCTGTTGGGCTGCAAGCCTTGTGTTGACGCGCTGCAAAAGATCGAGCGCATCGACATATTTTGGGAATACATCCAGATCAATCGGCGATACCAGGGTGCTTCGGTTGGCCGATGATACAGCAAGCCCTTCTGCCGTTAGCCTGATTAGCGCCTCACGGATTGGTGAGCGCGAAGTTCCGAACCGGGTAGAAAGGGCTGTTTCATCGAGTGGCTGGCCGGGCTTTAGTTTCAGGGTCAAGATTTCTGTTTCAAGAATTTTCAAGACCTTATCACTACCAGTGCCTCTTTTACCGCGAATTGTAGTGAGTTTTTGCACCGAGCCAACCTTGCTTTCTTTTTGTTTCATGCAAATTCGAGATTTATCCGCTTGGATGAAGACGCAATCTACATCCACCAAAATCTATTACACTTTGCACTCGCTATTGACAAGTCGACAATATGTCGACTAAATGAGATTGCTTTTAGAGATGCCGACTAAATATCGACAACCTAGGACCTGTTGACAAACTGGATTTGGAGTACGGTATGAGTGAAAACGGTACAGATTTAAGAGCGAATTCGCAGAGGAGGCCTTGCCTTTGCAAGAGTTCGCGACGCCAATATGGGCGGTTTTCGCTATATCTTTTGAAGGCGTGTCAGATTTTGCCCCTGAATGGGTTAAAATCCCCTTATGGTGCGGGGCACCATGTTGGGTCTTTCGGCTGTTCAGACACAAAATCTGACGCGCGCCGTGACCGAAACCAGTTCGTCAACGGGTCCTACGCTCACGATTAGAAATGATAGCCATATGAAAATCGTGGCGATGTTAACAATGGAGGAATCAGTACATGGCACATACATCCAATCGGGTTATCAAACTTGCACTTGCTGGGTTAGTGGCGACCGCATGGGTTGGTGGAACCGCAAACGCTCAAGACAACAATTTTTGGGGTAACATTCAAAAGTCTGGCAAGTTCAGAGTTTGTGTTGCAGAAGCCCCGCCTTATCTCGCACGCGATGCAGCGACTGGTAAGTGGTCCGGCTTTTTCGTTGAGGTAGCAGAGGGCTTTGCAAAATCAATTGATGTAGAAGCCGAACCGGTAGAGACGACCTGGGGAAATATGGTTGCGGCCGTTCAATCCGGTAAATGTGACGTGGCGTCGGCTTTAAATCGTCGACCCAAGCGGGCGCTTGCTGTCAACTACTCAATTCCGATTTGGTATTATCAAATTGGCTTTCTGCACAACATGGAGAACCCGAAAGCCAAAGGCGCGAGTACAGTTGCAGATATCGACAAATCGGGCACTACGATTGCAGTAATGCAGGGCGCGGCGGCCGACTTGGCTCTCACGCCAATCATCGAGAATGCAAAGATTACAAGGCTGCCCGGAGCCAATGAAGGACGCCTAGCAGTTATCTCGCGGCAGGCAGATTATTTTGCTGTCGATTCAGATTCCAATCGTCTGACAATCCGCAAAAACCCGGATTGGGCAAGCCAGATTCTTCCAACGCCCGCTATCACCAAGGAGGGTGTTGCCTTCGGTTTCAGCAAAGCAGTTTCGCTTTCGGATATCCAGGTCTTCAATATCTACCTGGAAGCTGAAGTAGCAAAGGGAGCAGTTCAGCGTGCATTTGATCGGGCTCAATCGGCGATGTCAAAGTAGATAAGAACCCGAAAAAACCAGCCACTTCCGCCGGCCAGCCCGAGGCTTGCCGGCGGCGGCCGGAAAGTGCTCCTGCCTGGCACCAAAACCCAACAAAGTAGACTTCCTGCGCAGTGGGTGGGTTTGGTAAATCCGGGGAAAATGATTCAAATGGTTGGAAAGCGAAACGGCCCGCCATGAAAAAGAAAACTTCAGACAAACCATTTGTCGCGATTGAAGGATTGAAAATAAGCTTCGGGTCTCTTGTAATATTCGATGGCCTTGATCTCAAGATGAGTCATAATGACCGCTTGGTCATTATTGGACCATCGGGCTCAGGAAAAAGTACCTTGCTCCGGTGTATGATGGGTCTGGAGCAAATCTCCGATGGTAAGATTGATTTGGATGGTCAACTCTACATAACCGGCGGCGAAGGCCGGAAGATGAAAATCGATAGAGCCTTGCAGCACGAAATTGGCATGGTGTTCCAACACTATACTTTGTTTCCCCACATGACCATATTACAGAATTTGTGCTTGGCGCCGGTGAAGTCCCGAGGGACAAGCAGGGCCGAAGCGGAGGAGAAGGCCGGGCAGTTGCTCAAAAACTTTGGTCTCGGCGACAAGGCCCGCAGCTATCCTTCTCAACTTTCCGGCGGGCAAAAACAGCGCGCGGCGATTGCCCGGGCTCTTATGCTTGACCCCAAATTGATGCTGTTTGATGAGGTGACTTCAGCCCTTGACCCGGAACTTGTGACCGAGGTCGAAGGAATGATGATGCATCTCGCCGAGCAGGGGCTTCCGATGATGATCGTTACTCACGACATGTGGTTTGCCAAGAATATTGCAACACGGGTGATTTTTGCCGAAGGCGGAAAAATCGTGGAAGACGCGCCGCCGCAAGAACTGTTCTCCAACCCGAAGAAGGCACGCACCAAGGCTTTCGTCAATAATGTTCTCCGTGCTGGGAACCGATAGGTGTGTGATGAGCTACGAATTTGATTTCTTTTATATCTGGAAAGGCCTTCCAATTCTCTGGCAGGGGCTTTTGGTCACCCTTCAATTGACGCTTTGGGCCACGATCTTGGGGACAATTGCCGGTTTCGGAGTCGCGCTCTGCGCCCTGAGCAAATCTAAGTTTCTGACTGTGCCGACCACTGTGTTTATCGAATTTTTCCGGTGTACGCCGGCGCTGATTCAGCTGATTTGGTTTTTTTATTGTGTTCCGTTGATATTCAACGTCTGGTGGGACCCTATGACCCTCGGCATTTTAGCCCTTGGGCTTAATCTCACCGCGTTTAACGCGGAGGCTTACAGAGCTGCGATCCAGTCAATTCCACGCGCCCATCTTGATGCCGGCATCGCTTTGGGTTTGACCTCGTTTGAGCGGATTCGTCATGTTATCTTCCCCGAGGCTTTCCGAACCGCCCTGCCGGTTTTGATGACCAACATGATTGGTATTTTTCAGCAATCCGCGTTGGTCGCCATCATCTCTATCGAGGATTTGATGTACCAGGGCCGATTTATTGGTTCGCAGACTTTTCGCTATATCGAGGTTCTGTCAACGGTCGCACTTATCTATTTCGCCATATCGTTCCCGGTTTCGCTGTTCGTCACCTACTTTGAGCGGCGCAATGAGCGAATGATGGCAAGGTAAGGGGCTAGAGACATGAATTTTGATTTCTATATTATCTGGGAACACATTCCGCTCTTGATCTTCAAAGGGTTGAGCGTAACCCTTAGTTTCATCGTCATATGCATGGCGATTGGCCTCATGTGGGGTTTTGCTCTCAGTCTGGCGCGCACGTCTAGAAGCTTGGTTATCTACTGGCTCAGTACCGTGTATGTGGAATTTTTCCGTGGCACTCCCGTTCTAGTGCAACTTTTCTGGATATTCTTCTGTCTTCCCCTTTTGTTAGGCACGAATTTTTCGGCCTTTACTTCTTCGGTGATTGCTTTGTCCCTTTATAGCGGAGCGATCATGAGTGAAAGCTTCAGGGCATCGCTCAAGTCTATCGAGTCCGATCAATATGACGCTTGTATCGCCCTTGGCCTGACGCCGTTGGCAAAGCTGTTTTACGTCGTTTTTCCGCAGGCGGTATTGCGTGCAATACCGAACCTGTTGTCCAATCTTGTATCGCTGTTCAAAGAAAGTGCCCTGGTCTCGGCTGTCGGCATGACCGATCTCATGTATCTGGGCAATAGCCTTGCTCTTCAGGAAGCCAAGCCAATCGAAATCCTAACCGCTGTTGCCATCATTTATTTCGTTGTCGGCTTCGCGCTCACCCGATCGGTTTCGGCAGCAGAATCCAGGATGCTGAAGGTTGTTAGCACTTAAATTTTTCTCGCCAGTTGGGCCACTTGTGGCTGCAGCTTAGCGCTTAACTTTCTGTATTCGAACAGAGGAGAAAACAATGAAGTTCACTGGCGTTATGCCTGCACTGGTAACTCCGTTCGACAAGACCAACAAGGTCGATTTCAAGGCGCTTGAAGCGCACATGACCAGTATGCGTGCAGCAGGTGTCAGCGGCTGGTTGCCCTGCGGTTCGACGGGAGAATATTTCTCTATGTCATCGCAGGAACGTACTGAGGTTCTCAAATTCGTCAAAGATTTTGCCAACGCAGATGAAACCCTGATTGCAGGTACCAATGCTCCCGCCACACGGGAGGTGATTGAACACACCGCTGCGGCCAAGGAAATCGGCTACGATACTGTGTTGCTGGCAACCCCGTTTTATACGTTGCCAACAGACACGGAACTGCTGGCGCACTACAACACGGTGCTCAACGCCGTCGATGTGAACCTGATGCTCTACAACTACCCGCCCAAGGACAGAATCGAGATTTCTTTCGATCTGATGGATGCACTAGCTGACAATCCGCGTGTGGTCGGGATCAAGGAGTCTAGCGGTGTCCTTCAGCGGGCCGTTGACATCTACAACCGCTATCGGGGCCGCATTGATTTGGTCAGCGGTTCTGACGATATCGCTCTGGATTTCATGTTTTGGGGCGCAGATAGCTGGATCTGCGGGCCAGCCAACTGCATGGCCAAGGCCTGCTGCGATCTGGACCGGACGTTCCGATCCGGCAATTTGGACAAAGCGCGCGATCAGATGGCGACGCTTTATAAAGCGATGAATATCCTTGAAAGCGGCAAGTTTGTGCAGAAAATCAAATATGGTTGTGAACTGCAGGGTATTCCGGTGGGTGAATGCCGCGCTCCGCTTGGTCCTCTTAGCGATGATGAAAAGGCCGATTTTCGTGCAGCAATGGAACCAATCCTGAATTGGTAGGTGTGGAATGTGCTGTATATATTCCAGGTCTGATTACTAATTATACCAAGGGAACTTAATATTGACCTATTTGATGGATGCAAATGAACCATGCCTGGAATGGGGGTTCAGCCCATCCCCATGTTCCCCTGGTTGCCAACCAAACCCAACAGCACACGGCTTCCCCCGTCCCACCGGCGCCAAATAACCCCTTTCCCGATTGAATCAGTTGACTTGGCATGCCCCTTTGGTATCGCTCCGGGGTCTTTCACCAACGGAACCGATAATGCTGGAAAAAACCTATCACGCCGCCGATATTGAGCCGCGGATTGCCGAACGCTGGGATGCGGCCGACGCCTTTCGCGCCGGGGCTGGGGCAAAAACCGATGCCGATCCCTACACAATCGTCATTCCGCCGCCTAACGTCACCGGTTCCCTGCATATCGGCCATGCGCTCAACAATACGTTGCAGGATATCCTGATCCGCTTCGAGCGCATGCGCGGCCGCAACGTATTGTGGCAACCGGGCATGGACCATGCCGGTATCGCCACCCA
Organism: Rhizobiaceae bacterium; assembly: GCA_965248715.1. GTDB lineage: Bacteria > Pseudomonadota > Alphaproteobacteria > Rhizobiales > Rhizobiaceae > CBDFKB01. The sequence continues at coordinate 581,884 of CBDFKB010000008.1, read as the reverse complement.
GATGGTGGTCGAACGCCAATTGATGGAGCGCCAACAGCCGGACCGCAGGGCAATGGGGCGCGAGAAATTTGTCGAACGGGTATGGCAATGGAAGAACCAATCCGGCGGCATCATCTTTGAACAGCTCAAGCGGCTCGGCGCCTCGTGCGACTGGTCGCGCGAACGCTTCACCATGGATGTCGGGTTGTCGAAGGCGGTTCTCAAGGTATTCGTGCGCCTTTACAAGCAAGGGCTGATTTACAAGGACAAACGGCTGGTCAATTGGGACCCGAAGCTCGGCACGGCGATCTCCGATCTTGAGGTTGAACAGATCGAGATCAAGGGCCATTTGTGGCACCTGCGCTATCGCTTGGCCGACGCACTGACCTACCGCCACCCCTATGTTGAAGATGACGAGGGCAATCGCCGCGACTGGAAGCCATCGGATGGCAAACCATCAGGACATGAGACCCGCGACTATCTGGTGGTGGCGACCACCCGACCGGAAACCATGCTCGGCGACAGCGGGGTAGCGGTCAATGGCGATGACCCGCGCTACCGCGATCTGATCGGCAAGTCGGCGATCCTGCCGCTGGTCGGCCGATTGTTGCCGATTGTTGCCGACGATTACGCCGACCCGGAGACCGGCAGCGGGGCGGTGAAGATGACCCCGGCCCATGATTTCAACGACTTCGAGGTCGGCAACCGGCACGACCTTAGGCGCATCAACGTGATGGCCGAGGATGCCTCGATTACCCTGCGCGACAATGCTGACTTTCTGGACGGTCTCGATGCCGCAGAGGTGAAATCGACCGTCGATTTGCTGGACGGCCAAGACCGCTTTTCCGCCCGCAAATTGTTGGTCGACATGCTGGAGGCGCACGGCCTGTTGGAACAAATCGAGGACCATACCCACACGGTGCCCCATGGTGACCGCGGCCAGGTGCCGATCGAACCCTATTTGACCGACCAATGGTATGTGGATGCGGCGACGCTTGCCAAGCCGGCGATCGCCTCGGTGCGTGAGGGCCGGACCAATTTCGTGCCTAAGAACTGGGAAAACACCTATTTCAATTGGATGGAAAATATTCAGCCCTGGTGCGTGTCGCGGCAATTGTGGTGGGGCCACCGGATTCCGGCCTGGTATGGCCCGGACGGCGCCTGCTTCGTCGAAGAAAGTGCCGAAGACGCGGCGCGCGCTGCCGCAGCGCATTACCCAGAAACGGTGGAATTGATCCAGGACGAGGATGTGCTCGACACCTGGTTTTCCTCCGCGCTTTGGCCGTTTTCCACCCTTGGTTGGCCGAAGGAGACGCCGGAACTGGCGCGTTACTACCCGACCGACGTTTTGGTCACCGGCTTCGATATCATCTTCTTTTGGGTGGCGCGGATGATGATGATGGGCCTGCACTTCATGGAGGACGATGACCACAAGCCGGTCGAGCCGTTTCACACTGTCTACGTTCACGCGTTGGTACGCGATAAAAACGGTGCCAAAATGTCGAAATCGAAGGGCAATGTTATCGATCCACTGGAACTGATCGACGAATATGGCGCCGATGCGCTGCGCTTCACCTTGGCGATCATGGCCGCCCAGGGCAGGGACGTGAAACTCGATCCGACGCGCATCGCCGGTTATCGAAATTTCGGCACCAAATTGTGGAACGCCACCCGGCTGGCGGAAATGAACCAGGCGCTGGGCGCAACAAAGATCAATCCCGACACAACCAAACAGGTGATCAATCGCTGGATCCTGACCGAATTGTCCGATTGCGCTGCGGAAGTCACCGATAATTTGCAGAAATACCGCTTCAATGATGCAGCCGGCGCGATCTACCGGTTCGTATGGCATCAGTTTTGCGACTGGTATCTGGAACTTTCCAAACCGGTGCTGGCCAGTGATGATCAAGCCGCTGTGGCCGAAACCCGGGCGACAATGGCCCATGTACTCAGCGAAATCTATAAGCTGTTGCACCCGTTCATGCCGTTCTTGAGCGAGGAATTATGGGCCAAAACCGGCGAGCGCGGCTCTTTGTTGTGTCATGCCGATTGGCCGAAACCAGCATTTCGCGATGCGGATGCGGCCGGCCAGATCAATTGGTTGATCGAGCTGGTTAACGGCATTCGCTCGACCCGCACCGAAATGAACCTAAAGCCTGCCAAACGGCTCGACCTGGTGTTCGTCAACGCCGACATCCACGCTGAACGCCGCATCCGCGAACTGGGACCATCGATTGAGCATCTGGCCCGCATCGGTGCCATGACTTATGCCGACACGGCACCAAAGGGAGCGGTTCAGATCTTAATTGGCGAACTGATCGCCTGTCTGCCACTTGAGGGGATCGTTGATGTCCAAGAAGAGATCGCCAGGCTTGGCCGCGAGGTAGCTAGGCTGGACGGTGAAATCTCACGGCTGGAAAAGAAACTCGACAACGAAAAGTTCGTCGCCAACGCGCCGGAGGCGATTGTCGCCCTGGAACGTGAAAAACTGGCCGACTATCAAGATCAGCGCGAACGGGTAGCCGCCGCAGTCGCCAGGCTTGGATGATCTTGCTGCTCGGCGATTTTTGCCAGCAGGTGTTCGGCGTGCGCCAACATTTCGTTGTCGACCAGATATTGATGCCTTTGCCCGGTCTCGGGAAAGGTGAAAATTGTGGCTGAATAACCAACCACGGATTTAATGTCGCGGCGGCGGGTCTTGCGGACCGTTATCAGGTCCGGGCGCGTGTTTGCGAGTTCTAACAGTACCAGAAACTGGATGTATCGGGCCGGTGATGTGGCGATATACTCAATCGCGCGGCGGTTGAACTCTGGGTAGGCGGACTGGATACGGCGCGCGCCCTCGCGCATCAAGCGACGCCGCGAGGCGCCGAAACTGGCGCCGCCGGTGTGTGGCACAAAACAGTCCAGCGCCAACAAATTAAGCCAACCCCTTCGTGCCAATTCAAGCGAAAAACCAGTGTCTTCGCCATAACCGCGGCTAATTTCCGGCAATCCACCAACTTCGGCGAAGCCATCCCGGTCGACTGCCATGCAAAACCCTACCCCGGCCGGTATTTGCGTCGACAAGCCGTGGCCAAGGTTGGCAAAGAGGGTGTTGAGCTGGCGCCAGCCATCGCCGGTAAAAAGTGCGTTGGCGCAGAACGGGTCGGGCACTCCGGCCAGAAATCCGTAGGTGGTTTGCGGTGTAACCGTGGCCACCTTGGGTTGCGTTTGTAAATGCGCGAGCAGATTGTCGAGCGCGCCCTCGGTGAAATCAATGTCAGTGTTGAGAATGATGAAATTCTGTTCAGTTTGGCGTGTCGCCCGGTTAACCGACGCGGCAAACCCGCAATTGGTTTGGTTATAGAGCACGATGCGGGCGTTATCTTTGTTGTGGAAATCGTCGAGCATCGTCCGGCATTGTAAATCGCTCGACGCATCATCGATCATGACAATACGACCGCGCTTGCTCCAATTGGCTTCGGCTAGGTGGCCAAGCAGTTTTCTGACATCGTTTGGATTATTGTAGACCGGCACGACGATATCGCCTTTTTGGCTACTAAAACCCGGTGGGCGGCGGGCTGGAAAACCAAGGGCTTTAAGGGCTGCATGCAGCCCTTTGACGCTGAGACGAACCCGATTTCGAGTAAATAATGACCATCGGGTGCGCAGATATCGCTGAAATTCGTTCATGCCAATAACCTGAATTTATATTTCTATTAGCCGTGTTTTGGGTTCTGGAACCGTTACAAGCAAGCAATTCGTACTGGATTACACAAATGCGCCATTGCCAATATTGGATACGACAGGCATTTGGATCAATTTTGCTGAACAGACAATATATTGCACCAATGTGTCGCACCACTATTTTGGTTGCATTTTGCCAACCGAAACAATAGTCAGAGATCGGATTTCCCCACCTTGGTTTGCCCGTCTCCTATTTCTGGAATTCAATACCAATGCCGAAGCTACAATCCGCCATAGAAGACCTAAAAGATGCCATCGGCAGCCGGGAGGTGTGGTTCTATCTGGCTCATCAGGAGATCAGGCAACGCTATGTGCGGTCAATCCTTGGCCCTTTCTGGATCACCATAACCAATGCGGTGCTGATTGCCGGAATCGGCGTGTTGTATGGTGGCCTGTTTGGCAATCCGTTGGCCGTATACATTCCCTATATTGGCATCAGCTTGATCATGTGGAGCCTGATCCAAACCACCATCACCGACGGGTGTAGCATGTACATCAACAGCGGTGGGATTTTGAAACAGGCCAAGCTGCCCAAGCTTATGTTCTTGTTCAAACTACTTTACCGCAATATGATCATCTTCGCCCACAATTTGATCATCATTATCGTGGTTTTGGTGATCTTTCCGCAGCAGCTCGACTGGACATTGTTGCTATGGCCGCTGTTATTCCTGTTGCTACTGGCCAATATCGGTGCCGCCGCCTTCATCGCCGCGATCATCAGCGCCCGTTATCGGGATATTCCGCCGATTGTTGCCAGCGCGCTACAAATCCTATTTTTCGTCACTCCGATCATCTGGCGGGCCAAGGATTTGCCAGATCGGTTGACGTTTTTGTCCTGGAATCCATTTTTTCACCTGCTTGAATTATGTCGTGCGCCGCTGCTTGGAGAGCCGTTTCCAATGCAATCCTTATTGATCTGCATCGCAATGGCTGTGTTTGGCTGGGCGGTGGCCTTTACCTTGTTCACCTACAAACGCCGTTCAATCGTCTATTGGATATAAAGCACCACCATGCCTTCTGTCTCGATCAAGAATGTGACCGTCAACTATCCGGTCTTCGAACTGTCTGGGCGTTCGCTCAAGAAACAGGTGGCCAATACTGTGGTCGGCGGAAAATTTGCGAGTTTTGCCAATGGGGTTGGATTGGTTACCGCGCTGGACGATATTTCGCTCGAGTTAAAGGCCGGCGACCGAATGGCCCTTGTCGGTCATAATGGAGCTGGAAAAAGCACCCTGCTAAAGCTGATCGCCGAGATTTACGAGCCAAGTTTCGGGACCGTTGAAATCCATGGCCAGGTTGCGCCGCTGCTCGACATCGGTCTTGGGCTCGACCCGGATGCCACCGGATACGAAAATATCGTGATGCGCGGGCTTTATCTCGGCCAAAGTCTGCGCAGCATCCACAAACATCGCGATGAGATTGGTGCATTTTCCGAGCTCGGGGCGTTTCTGGAGGCGCCGGTACGCACCTATTCCGCCGGCATGTTGTCCAGGTTGCTATTTTCCGTCGCAACATTTTTCGACTGCGAAATTCTGGTGATCGATGAAGGGTTGGTGGTTGGCGATGCCGGGTTTCAGGCCGCAGCCAGCGAGCGCCTCGATCGTTTGATCGATAATTCCGGCATTTTGGTGTTCGCCAGCCATTCAATTCCTATGCTGCAGCAATATTGCAACCTTGGTGCGGTCATGAATCATGGTCGGATCGAAATGGTCGGCACCCTTGATGAGGCGATTGCCCACCTGCAGGCCGGCTGATTATATCGAGCTCCCTTGGAATTAGAGCACAATCTGAAAAATGGTGGCCAATTTTCAGAAATATTGTGCGCAAAAACAAATAGATAGAGCGCTATTTGCGATTCACAAATCGCGAAAAATGCTCTAATTATGCCTTGGCGGCAATGCCGGTTGGGCAGGCAACACCGGTGCCGCCGATCCCACAATAGCCGTTCGGATTCTTGTCCAGATATTGCTGATGCGCTGTTTCTGCGTAATAAAATGTCGGCCCGGCAACGATCTCGGTGGTGATCTTTTTCATCCCGGCATCGTTGAGCGCCTGCTGATAGGCCGTTCTTGATGCTTCCGCTGCGCGCTGTTGGTCGTCGGCATAGGTATAGATGCCGGAACGATATTGAGTGCCGATATCATTTCCTTGGCGCATGCCCTGGGTCGGATCGTGATTTTCCCAAAAACTGCCCAGCAGGATTTCATAACTGATTTTGCCGGGATCAAAGACTACCAACACCACCTCGTTATGGCCGGTCAGGCCGGTGCATACTTCCTGGTAGGTTGGGTTTGGCGTGTAACCGCTGGCATAGCCAACCGCAGTTACATAGACCCCCGGAAATTCCCAGAATTTCCGCTCTGCGCCCCAAAAACAGCCCATGCCAAACATTGCCCGCTGCAAATGTTTGGCAAATGGTCCCTTTAACGGGTTGCCATTGATGTGGTGATGGCTGGCAGTTTCGATTTCCTCATCACGGCCGGTAATCGCCTCGTTTTCCCGCGGCAGATGGAGTTTCCGGTTCAAGGTGTTGAGCAGGAACATCGGTTTCATCTCCAGTTTGCGTGCAATGCCACGCGGTTGTTGGCTCGTCTGCGAAATTGCCAAAAAATGGGTCAAGAATATCTAACAGGCCCCAGGGCCTGTGGGCAACTAGAGTGCTGTTCGGATTGTGGCAACCAGATTGATGTTTGCGGCGAAGCTTGTGTCGGTTTTGTCATATCGGGTTGCAATTCCACGGAATTCCCTGATTTTGACGAAATAGAGTAAGTTTCGACCATACGGCATCACTTGATGGTGCCAAATCAGTCCACTCAGCGAGGCGAGCAGCGCGCTGCAGTGTGTAATCGCACTGGCTGACACACAGTCTATGTTTGTGCAAAATGCCAGTTTTTGCGACGGATAGGAATTACCCTATGGTATTATTACAATTACTTTACAAATCAAACTCTTGAAATATAGTCCATTATAAATCGTTGGTGATTTACCATCGTTGCCGACAGCATTAATTGAAAGAATTACTGCATTACCAACGGAATCACAGTATTTTCGCGACCACTACCACCTCAATTAAATACCCATCGTCAAGCTCCACCCCGACACAGGCTCGTTGCGGCCAATTTTCCTCTGCACCAATCCATTCGCGCCAGACTGAATCCATTTCAGGCTTATTTGATATGTCACTGAGATATACTGTTGCCTGTATCAATCCAATCTTTCCACTGCCTGCCTTGATCAGCAATCTTTCCATATCTTGCAATGTGTTCCGAGTTTGCTCAGCAATACCTTCTGCACAAATCGGATCGGTCGCAACGGCGTAAACAAGACTGCCCGATGCAACAGCGCCACATCTGCCTTCGCTTCCCTCTGGAAAACGCTTCAACACAACATTCCTGTATCCAACGGAAGAATATTCAATAAAATCAACGGTTCCACCAAACGATATTTCCGCCATCGATTGGGTCAATTGTAACCACCGTCGGTATAAGCCTAGCCGTCAGCCTCAGCCTCCTTGCGCAGTTCGATAACGCGGGCGATTGCCGCCTCGCGGGAATGGAGTAAATTGGGGTCGAAATGCTCTTTTTGCGAGTCGGTTTCGATCGTGTGTGCAGTCTCGGCGCTAGCATCAAAGCGGATGGTACCGAGAGAGTGGGCCAAACTAGCCTTCTTGCCGCGCGCAGCGAATGCCATCCACGCTTCGGGTAGAATCGAGCAATTGCGGTAATTGACCATAAAATACCACTTCTTGCCAGTCTCAGTGACTTTCTCCTCCAAGATATCGTAGAAGGCGTTGACGTTTTGCGAGCGCTCGAAGGTGACGTCGGAAAAGTCCATTTCCATCACATTGAGATCGGGGTGAAAGCTGATGCGGTCCTCGAAGGAACGTTCCGCCACCGTGGCGTCCTGCATGATCGCCTCGGCATATTGTTCAGCGGGAATTTCGTCGCGCAACGAACTCAAAAAATCCAGCGCCGCCTCGCGCGAGGGGTAAAGGTTGGGGTCGAACGCTTCAAACTGCGAGCGCTCCTTGACCGCACCCCTAACTTCCTCGCTGGCCGCATAGCGCGCGGTGCCAAGCGAATAGGCCAGGTTAAGCTTCTTACCACGATGGGCAAACGTGATCCACGCCTCGGTCATAATGGTGCAATTCTTATAATTGACCATGAAGAACCATTTTTGACCGGTCTCTTTTGCCTGCTTGTCGAGTTCGTCATAAATGTCGTTGACTGGTTTCGAGACATCAAAAAGCATGTCTGAAAAGTCGACTTCCATCACCTGCTCTTGGTGCAGGAACGCGACCCGGTCGGCATTGGTCTTTTGTTGCATCCACTTTCCTTATTTCTGTCCACCGATTCACTGAATTTTCGCGCAGCAACGCATTCGCGTCTGCCGCCACGTTGATCGGTTTGCTATCCTTTGCGCGCCTTTTGCGAACACCGGTGAAAGCCCGGTCAGATCGCTAGGTATTTGTGCCGCAAATCTTCGTCATCGAGCACTTTCTGCGCCGTCCCGTCATAAGCTACTTCTCCGGTATCAAGGATCAGCGCACGGTCTGATATCGACAGCGCGGCTACTGCGTTTTGTTCGACCAGAATGCTGGTTATCCCGGAATTGCGGATTTCGTTCAGCGCTTTGGCAATGTCTTGCCGCACCACCGGCGCTAAGCCCTCGTAAGGTTCATCAAGCAACAGCAATTTGACTTCTCGCGCCAACGCGCGCCCGATCGCCAGCATCTGCTGCTCGCCGCCGGAAAGGGTGGTGCCCTCTTGTTTGCGGCGTTCCTTCAGACGTGGAAACAAATCGTAAATGCGTTCAAACGGCCATCCCGGCTCGCCGGATATCAGCGCCAGTTGCAAATTCTCCTCGACCGAAAGTCCTGGGATGATGCGCCGATCTTCCTGCACCAGTTGCACGCCCACATTAGCGGCGAAGAAATTTGGTTTGTCGTGTAATGCAACGCCATCGAGATAGACTTCACCGCTACGCAATTCTGGCGTCGAAGCACGGGCAATCGCTCTCAGCGTCGAGGTTTTGCCGGCACCGTTGCGGCCAAGAAGTGCCAGGATTTCGCCTTCGTTTAGTTGAAAAGAGACGTTTTGCACAATGTAGCTGTCGCCGTAATAGGCTTCTAGTCCGCTGCATCTGAAAAATGTGCTGTCGACTGTTTGCGGCGCGGCCTGAAGGGTCTCCACACTCATACCTGTTCCTCGCCCAAATAGGCCTCAATCACTTTGGGGTTGCCCTTGATTTCATCGGGCACACCCTGGGCAATAATGCGGCCGCCGGCAAGAACGCTGATCCGGTCGGCGAGCGAAAAGACTACATGCATGTCGTGCTCGATTATCACCTTGGTCATGCCACCTTCCTTGATCTTTTTCAAAAGATCGATGGTGGCATTGGTATCGGCCCGGGCCATGCCGGCGGTCGGTTCGTCGAGCAGCAGCAGTTTCGGGTGCTGGATTAATCCCATGGCAAGTTCCAGTCGCCGTTTGTCACCGCGCGACATGCTTGAGGCCAGCATTTGCAACTGTTCGCCAAGGCCAACGCTGCTGGCGATGGCCTCCGCCTCATCGCGGATTTCATGCTCGGCGGCAAAGCTGGAAAACGGGTTCAGCGTAAACGCGCCGTAGCGTTTCGATAGCCCCGGCACCATGATGTTATCCAGCACGTTCAGGTCGGGGAAAATTTCCGGGGTTTGAAACACCCGGGCAACCCCAAGCTGGTTAATCTCGTGCGGTAATTTGCCGGTCAGCGTGTCGCCGTCAAAGGTGACACTGCCCCGGTCCGGACTAAGTCGCCCGACGCAAACGTTCAACAAGGTGGATTTACCGGCGCCATTCGGGCCGATAATCGCATGGGTTTCGCCCTGGCGCACATCAAGGTCGACATCGGAAAGCGCGTGCAGGCCGGCGAAACTCTTGTGCACGTCATTGATGTGCAAGATCTTGTCGGGAACCCCTTTGGTAAATTCGCGGGCTTCAGCGTCAACGCTCAATGCTTGTGCAACTGCCATCGAACCCCCCTATTCCGGTGCCGTTGCGGGCGCCGGCTTGGCGATGCCCGGTTGCGTATTGGAGCGGCCAAACAGATTGCGGATCCGCTGCAAACCCTCCATCAGTCCACCGGGCAGGAAGATCACGATTACCATGAATAACAGCCCGAGTGTCAAATGCCAGCCCTCGCCGACGAACAGCGAGGCGATGCCGACAATGAAATCTTCCATCCCATCAGGCAGAAACTCGAATGCTTTATGCAATATGCCTTCGTTCCAGGACGATACTTTTTGCTCGGCATATTTGATCAACCCGGCACCAAGAACCGGCCCGACCAGCGTGCCAACGCCACCTAGGATGGTCATCAGCACCACTTCGCCGGAAGCAGTCCATTGCATGCGCTCGGCACCAGCAATCGGGTCGGTGATCGCCATCAACGAACCAGCCAGCCCAGCATACATGCCAGAAATCACAAATGCCGTAATCAAATAGGGCCTGGTATTGATGCCGGTATAGTTTAACCGGTTCTGGTTTGATTTGATCGCCTTAAGCATCATTCCGAAATTGGATTTGGTGATGCATTGGGCGATGAAAAAGCAGATGATCAGCAACACCGCACAGAAATAGAAGCCAGGAAACCCGCTCATCTTGATGCCGAACAAATTGGTGATCGGCACGCCGAACTCCTCAATCCCGAACGCCTGATCGATGACCCTGATGTCACCGTCACGTAGCGAGATTTCTGGATTGCTGCGGATCGCGCGTACCTGGAGCCCGGTTTCCCCATTGGTAATCGGGGTCAACACCGAATAGGCCAGATTGTACGACATCTGCGCGAAAGCCAGCGTCAGGATCGAGAAATAGATCCCCGAGCGACGTAACGACACAAAGCCGATCAAAAGCGCAAACACGCCAGCGAAACATACCGATAGCGCAAGCGCCGGCAATACGTTCATGGTCAGCAGTTTGAATGTCCATACCGAAATATAAGATCCAACACCGATAAATGCCGCATGGCCGAAGGATAGATAGCCGGTCAGGCCAAACAGAATATTGAAGCCGATGGCAAAGATGCCGAAAATGGCAAACTTCTGTAATAAGTCAGGATAAGCGGCGCCGAACGGGATCATGGTCCACGGCACGCTCAGCACGAATGCGATAAAGCCTAACAGCAGCATCCAATCAGCGCGGGAAAATGAACGGGTCATGGCCTAGTCCTCCATCACGCCTTTGCGGCCAAGCAGTCCGCGCGGCAGCGTAAGCAGAACAATTACGGCAATCAGATAGATAATGATCTGGTCGATACCCGGAAGAATCGATTTTACTTCATTCATCGAAGCAAAGCTTTGCAGGACGCCGAGCATGAAACCGGCCAGCACCGCACCGGCCAGCGAACCCATGCCGCCAACTACGACGACCACGAACGACAGCACCAGGAAATCCATTCCCATGTGATAGTCCGGTGGCAAAATTGGTGTGTACATGGCGCCGGCCAGACCAACGACCACCGCCGCTATTGCGAACACAAAGGTAAAGCGCTTTTGAATGTTGATGCCGAGCAGCCCGACGGTTTCGCGATCCTGCATACCGGCCCGTACCACCATGCCAAAGGTGGTAAACTGCAAGAACGCAAACACCACAAAGATGATAATCGCCGAAAACAGGAAGTAGACCAGACGCCACCAGGGGTAAATCACATTGTCGCCAAGGCCCAACCAACTGCCGACATTGGCGGCACCGGCCACTACATCAGGCGCACCCTGCGGGATCGGGTTGGCGCCAAAATAATGCCGAACGATCTCCTGCAATATGATCGCCAACCCAAAGGTAACCAGAATTTGGTCGGCATGGGGGCGCTTATAAAAGTGTTTGATCAGCCCACGCTCCATCACGATCCCGACAATGGCCATGAAAATGACCACCAGCAGCAGCGAAATCGGCACGGAATAATCAAGGATAGCTTCGCCCCACCCATCGCCGAACCAGACCTTGACGTAGGGAATTACCTCCGGCGGCGGGACAAAACCGAGACCGGTGTCTTCGGCGGGAATTTCCACACCAAGATGGAGAATTTTGTTCATGGTAACGGCACAAAACGCTCCGAGCATGAACAGCGCGCCATGCGCGAAATTGACTACGCCAAGAGTACCGAACACCAGGGTTAAGCCCAGTGCAATCAGCGCGTAGGCGCCGCCCTTGTCCAGTCCGTTTAATACCTGAAGAAAGATCGCATCCATCTTCGCTTACGCCTTAATGATCGTTTGGGTTCGCCACATTGCCATAAATGCAACGGCCGTGCCTTAAATTTGTTTCAATACTGCCGGTGCGCCGGAAAAATTGAAGGAATTGCCTTCGCTATTCAAGCCTTTCGGTCGCAACGGCGATGTGGAATTGGTCCAAAGGGGCAAATTTTACGAGAATGGAGCGCAATCCAACTGCGGTCAAATGCCGAGCAGCGCCTGGACCCTCGCATGTTCCCCGATGTCCGCACCGGATTTGTGGCCGCGATAACAGCATTAGCTCGCTGATCACACTGCGCCAACAACCGGCCCTCCGCACCAGTTCGACCGTTACCGGTCTAACTTCGGCCGCCTGAAACGACGGCCGAAGCCAATGTCATAAATAGTACCGATCAGCCGTCGTTGTACGGGCCGAGTTCGCCACCCAGCATGGATGCCGGATATTCGACCTGGGCGCGCGGCGTTACTTCCACCACTTCCAGCACGTCAAATTTCGATGACGGGTTCTCCTTGCCCTTCACTACCAGTACGTCTTTGAAGCACTGGTGGTCGGCGGCACGATATTCGGTCGGTCCATTGCCGAGGCCGTCGAAGGAGAAGCCTTCAAGCGCTTTGCCAAATTCCGACGGGCGGAAAGTACCGGCCCGCTGACAAGCATCGGCATAAAGTAGCGCCTGGCAATAGGTCGTGTGGGCAGCCTGGGACGGTGGGAAGCCGTATTTGGTGCCGAATGATTTTACGAAGGTCTTGGAACCTTCGTCTTGCAGCGACCAATGCCAGTTCGTGGAACCAAAAATGCCTTTGACGTTTTCGCCGGCACCTTGAGCCATCAAACGCGAATACAGCGGCACGACAATGGCAAAATCCTTGCCGTTGACTTGTCTGTCGCGCAGGCCGAACTGAACCGCTTGAGTCAGCGAGTTGACCATGTCCTTGCCATAATGGTTGAGGACCAGCACATCAGCGCCGGAGTTAAGAACCGGGGTAATGTACTGGGAAAAGTCACCGGCACCAAGCGGCGTGCGCACCGCTGCAGCGGTATTCCAGCCAAGGGCTTCGGTGTATTTAACGATCGAACCTTCCTGGGACCAGCCCCAGGTATAGTCGGCGGTCAAATGATAGGCGGTACGGTCGGTGCCGAATGCGTTCTTGAGCACCGGACCAAGCGCTGCACCAGACATTTCCGTATTAAAGAAGTGACGGAAACCGTTGGCGCGCTTGTCTTTGCCGGTAGTGTCATTGGAGTGGGTCAGACCGGCCATAAAGATAACACCGGCTTCCTGGCAAAGGCCCTGGGTGGCGATCGCCACACCAGACGAGGAACCGCCGGTGATCATGATGGCACCGTCATTTTCGATCATCCGCTTGGCCGAAGCACGCGCGGCATCCGATTTGGTTTGGGTGTCACCGGTGACGAAAACGACCTTTTTGCCGTTGATGCCGTTGCCGCCTAGCACCTTCGAAGAGAAGGTGTTCAGCATACCGCCATCGCCCTCGCCATTAATGTGTTCAACCGCCAGTTCATAGGCTCGCAATTCGTCGGCGCCTTCGTCGGCATAAGCGCCGGTCTGCGGGACATTAAAGCCGAGCGTTACCGTATCGCCGGTCGGTGCGTTGCGGTATTCATGACTAGCAGCAAGCGCGCCGCGGGTAAAAAAGTACGGGGTTGCGACGACAGCGGTCGCTGCGGCGCCATATTTCATAACGTTACGACGGGTGACCAAAAGTTTGTCACTCATGTGGAAATCCTCCCAGGTTCACGGATACACCACCAGGCGCAGGAATACGCCTAAAGGATTTCACTACTATGCTGGATCGCCGCAAAGTCACAATTCAACAATATCACTAATACGAAGGTCGAGTTGACTTTGGCGATGCCGGGACCTTGGCAAATATTTTGGCCTGCCAACCCGGAAAAATCTCGCCTTGACAACAGACGTGGAAAATCGGTCAAGCGTTACCGTATGGTCAAAACTTGCTATAGTGGTTCGATTCTAACATTTGCGTCCCGTTGCAACACTTAGGTTTGCAAATGTTGGAATCAAAAGAACCACTAGCAAGATATTGAATCTAGTGGGATTTTTAAATTTGACATTTGACAAACGACGATGTTGCAAATGGGCACCAAATGTCAAATTCATTCCACTAGCGCGTTCCGGCCGCAACGACGACCAAAAGCCAAATAAACCCGGCCTTCGGTAGCGCCATTACATGCACAAGGGAAAATGTGTCAAAACCACCGGTCGGCGGGCAACAAACTTCGACCAAGCTCAACGGGTGTTAGGCGCGTCGTCCGCGCGAAACTCGTTCGATTTCCTCACGGACCAGCCGTTCTACCAACGATGGCAGGTTTTCATCAAGCCAGTCTCGCAGCATCGGCTGCAACAGCCCATCAACCGAATTGTTCAAATCGTCATCGAGCTCTTCGCTAGATTTCAGCCGTTCGAAAACACTGCCGACCGTCAACCCGGTCTCTGGCGACATTAGCGCACCGCGAAATGCTTCCGCTTCATCGGTACCAGTATCGCGCGTTGCGGCCGGCACCGGTGTCGGCAACCCTGCTGTCGTCGAAGCGGCCTCTTCTGTCGCCTGATCAGAGTGGGTAGAACCAGCATTGTCGCCAGCTGCCAGTGCGGCAAGCGCCGAGCGCGCGGCATCATCTCTGTTTTCGTGGTTCGGCGAACCCATGGCGCTCTGCAAACTGTCTGCAGCGTCTATGACGGCATTGGCGTCTGTGTCGGGCTGGGCAACACTATCGCCAGACGATGCCAGCGCACTGGCTGCCGCCAATTCCGCAAGGGTTTTTGGCGCATTACCACTTTGGCCCCCAGCGCTTGGCGCTGTGGACGCCGATGGTCTGACCGCGCTAGCAGGCGTGGTGCTTGCCAGATTTGCTTGGCTGGTATCCGTTTCGGTATAGCTTTGCCTGGCCGGGGTCGATTGTTCGGATATTGAAGATTTCCACGGTTGCCCTGCACCAGTATCATCAGCGGCCGCATCAGAAGTTCCCGTTGTCTTGTCTTCCTCAGAAATGATTTTTCTGATGGAGGCAAGAATATCCTCCATGGTTGGTTCTTTTGCCGCTGCTGTTCCGGACATGAACTAAATCTCCATGGTTGCGTTTCTGCCACGACCGACACGCCATTCAGACGAGCCTGTCCTGAGGGGTCAACTGCAGTTGACGGGCTTACGCATAACCATGTCCGATAATTGAACGACCCAACCCAGCAATTGTGACCAAATTGCCGAATCACAGTGATTATCAATGAAGGCGGTCATTTATGTAAGGGTTGCGACAAAGAAAATCGGCAAGAAATCCACAGGCAAATTCCAGCTTAGAATTGGAGCCGGTAACGCTGCTCAATAGTTCAGCGCTGATCTGGTGTGCGCAAGCCAAACCATTTGTCTACAACGGCCTCGTAGTGCTCTTCAACCTGGTAGCTCGCAACCTTCAAATTAAGCGTGCGAGCGCTCAAGCGGCCAACCGCCGAAAGCAGTGCATATTCGGCAACGATCTGGTCGCGCTCCGACTGTGCCAGGGATATTTGCGCTGAAAGCACATCTTGTTGGGTATTGAGCACATCAAGGGTTGTCCGCTGACCGACATTGCGCTCCTCCACCGCACCGCTAAGCGCCAGTCGCGCGGCGCGCAGTTGCGAGTGATTAGCGAAAACCGATGCCCGCGCCGCCTCCAATTGGCTATGGGCGGAAACCACTGCGGCGCGCACATTATCACGCGATTGATCGACCTCGATACGGCGTTGGCCGAGCGTTTCCTTGCGCTGACGCACCACTCCGGATGCTGCGCCGCCTTGATAAATCGGAACCGTAAGTGCAGCGCTAACCGACGTGCTGTCGGTAATCGCGCCGCTTGCCGCCCGGTCATATCCACGGGTCGCCGATCCGCTCAGCGACAATGTCGGCAGCAACTCGCTTTGCGCTGCTTTGACGTCGTATCCCGCCTGATCGACCAGATGCAGGGTCGCTTTGATCGCTGGATGTTCGACCGCAGAAATGCCAAGCGCCCGGTTAAGATGAGCCGGCAGCAGACCCACGACCCCATTGCCGGGTTTCAAATTGGATGGATCGGTGCCGACAACTTGGCGATAGACAGCACCGGACGATTTCAAGGTCGCGCGCGCCGCATTCAACTCGGCGACCGCTGCCGCCCTGCGGGCTTCGGCCTGGGCAACGTCGGTGCGGGTGCTCTCGCCAACATCAAAGCGGGTCCGTGCCGCGCGTACTTCCTCTTCGAGAAATTCCAAATTGCGCAATCGAATGGAGGCAATTGCAGCATCTCTACGCACATCCATGAACGCGGACGCGGCATCGAATAAAACGTTCTGTTCCACATTGCGCAAGGTTTCGCGGCTGGCCAGTACCGCAGCTTCCGCAGACTGCACAGAATTGCGGGTGCGGTTCCAATCATACAAAGTCTGGGAGATGGAAACCCCGAACCCGCCCGGTGTTAGCTTGGTCGAAAACCCATTGGTCGTTGTGTGGGTGTAACCAATGTCGGCCGAAAGGTTGACCCGCGGCCGATAGCCGGATTTGGCAATCGCAACCGCCTCGTCAACCGCCCGGGTGCCGGCCCGCTGGGCATTCAGGGACGGATTGCGAGAATAGGCTTTCGCCATAGCGCCAAAAATCGTCTCGGCGCTGGCCTGGCCAAACGGTAATATTAACACCGCCATCCACACGGCGGCAATCCGCGACACACTCAACAAACGCACCACTCGTCCCGTTAAATGGTTTCACTAAAACCAAGCTGCAACAGCGTAAACCCGCCCGACAACCAACCCGCTGCCTACCGCCATCCTTGCCAAATAGCAGTGCCGGCGATCAGCGTGAACCGAAAAATTAGACCATGGCACTTATACACAAATTCGAGGCCCGATCTACCGGGGCCTGTTGATAGTCTAATAGGTATTCGGTGCAATCTGTTGCAGATTTGCTCCGCCGCGCCTTTTCGGCGACTTCCACCCACGAACCACAATAGGATTGGGAGCGCGATTATCGTATTCGAATGGTACTAGTGGTATGAATTTGACATTTGGTGCCCATTTACAGCTTCGTCGTTTGTCAAATGTCAAATGTCAAATGTCAAATGTCAAATTTAAAAATTCCACTAGATTCAATATTTTGCTAGTGGTTCTTTTGTTGCCAAGATTTGCAAACCACAGTGTTGCAACGGGACGCAAATGTTGGAATCGAACCACTAGAATTTGAATTCAGCCGCCTTTTGAAATCCGGGCAATTGGGGTGCCGAACAATTAAATGCGTCGCGACCGACAATCGAACCACCGGATTTCAGGTACACCATCGCGGACGCAGCATTGCCGGTTCCAAGCACCGTGACCAGCCGCCCCCCGTCCTTGAGTTGGTTCGACAGGGCCGCCGGCACTTCATCGACCGCACCGCCGAGAAAAATCACATCATAGGGACCCTCGCAAGCATAGCCCTCGGCAAGCCTGGTCTCGACTACCACAGCGTTGTCGTAACCGAGATCAGCCAGGTTTTGCATGGCGATGGTGGCCAGCACCGGATCTTCTTCAAGCGCTACCACCGAGTTCGAAAGTACCGACAAGATAGCGCTGGAATAGCCGCTTGCACAGCCGATATCGAGCACGATATCCTGTGCGCCGACCTGGGCTAATTGCACCAACTTGGCGAAGCCCGCCGGTGCCATCAATCGGCGAGGACTTCCCGACGCCACCGCCATTTCTTCATCGATATATGCCAGTTCGGCTAGTTCGGGAGCAACGAAATGTTCGCGCTCCACCTGGCGCATGGCATCAAGCACTGTGTGCGAGGTAACGTCATTGGTGTGGACCTGATTGTCGACCATGCGGATGCGGGCTCGTTGGTAGCTATCCATCGCTTGACCTGATCAGATTTGTGAAACGTTCAGTTCCATGCTCGAAGTAGCACAGAGCGGTCAATCCATATCGCCGCCGTTCGCCGAAGGCAACCGCAAGCAAACCAACCGCTAACCAGGTTTGCGAGAAATGTCGTAGGTGTTGCCAACTATGTCGACGATAATTGCAAATGCGCTTGGCAATCGGTATGCCCTCTGTTAATCAGCGCCGTCTTGGTCGCCGATCCCGGGACAAACGGTAAACACTACCTGTATGGCATGGCCTCGTGGCGGAGTGGTTACGCAGAGGACTGCAAATCCTTTTACGGGGGTTCGATTCCCTCCGAGGCCTCCATTGCCATTTTTGTTAAATAAAAACAATTCGTTACAGAGATAAAAAATGTACCAACGAAAATCTTGGTACACTTTTGCTGGAAAACCGCAGCCAGTATCATATCGGCGTCCAAACTTCGTTCGCCGTGAAATTGACTAACCCGCACTGATGGCGCGCGGTTTCCACCACGAACTGGTCAAATTACTAAAGGCGCATGGCTGCAGTTTTTAGGGTCAAGGCGGGAGCGATCACGAAATCTGGTGCAGCCCCGATCACTGATAAAACCTTTCCGGTAGACAAAATTTGCAGGTCGCGGCACACGGCAAGTGCCGTGCTCAAACCAGCTGGGATCGACCAAAAATTGTAGGCCAGGTGATTTGATAGTCCGTTTGATCGAGCCAAATTGGTTCCTTCAAGCAGGTGCGCAGCGTCGCGCCGCGCGTGGGTAAAGCATTGTGTGACAATTTTACACTTTCACCCTAAAGGGGTATATGGTATTTTATGCACCTTACATTTATTCAGCAGCGCATATCGCAAACTGCGTCCGCTGATGAAATATGCAAATGGCCACGACGCGATTAACAATCCACATTGATTCCATATATAATTCAAAGAGTTGAATGAAATTTTCGGAAGTTATTGTCAACCATTTGGGGCGCTCAGCGATTATAACGTTGGTGTATGTGGGGCAATGAATATGGCAAATATTAGAAAGCTGCGCGCAAGCAGCAAGTTTACCGGCAACGCGATTGGCGCATTTTCCCGTGCACTTGCTGACCGCGTGGACGAGGCCGCAATTGCCACGACCGGACTGAGCAGTTCGGCAAATTCGGCGATCGTGCAGATCGGTTCCGAACCTGGCCTGACCATCGAGCGCCTGCGCCAGATGCGCAATTCACAACATTCTAGCGTAGTGCGGCTGTTAGATGGGCTGGAGAAAAAAGGTTTGGTGGCGCGGATGCGCGGATGTTCGGGCGACCGTCGCGCGGTTATCATCGAATTGACCAAGCGCGGCGAAGATTTGTTCACCGATATTCTCGATGCGCGCCGCACTGCTCTTTCCAAAATTACCGACCTTTTGGACACCGAAGAACTGGTCATATTCGGCAAACTGGTGCGCAAGATCATGCCAGCAATTGTCCATCCCGGCAACGACCGACACGTGGTCTGCCGGTTATGCGAATTGGAAGTCTGCCGCCAGGAAATTTGCCCGGTCAACCTGGCATTTCCCGATTGGTTTGAAGTTCCGGATCGGCCTTTCCGGCGCAAACGGCGCTGATCAGGCCGAATATCCCGATTTCGCCCGCTTGGCCGCTCATTGGGTATTCTTATCCGAATACAGCCACACACTTTTCGGGATTATGGCCTAGCAGGTTGCTGGTGGTTCTTTTGTTTCCAACATTTGCAAACCACAGTGTTGCAACAGGACGCAAATGTTGCAATCGAACCTCTAGGCGGAAACCGAGCCGTGGTGCGAGCTCACCACAAGCGGGCTCCAACAATTTCAGCGAACAAAATCGCGCGGCCATACTGTGCTCATATCTCAACATGATCCAACCTCCCGTGGTGGAGCAAACCGCCCACTAAAGGTGCTTTTCCGCTCGATTTCGGGCGCCGAAAAGCGCCCTGTGCTTGGGTTTTAAACCGGTGATTATCGCAAAACCACGGTGCTGGTTTTTGCCCACACGTTTCCAACGTCGTTGCAAGATTTGCCCGATACCCTGCCCCAATACCTGGCCCGATACCCTGGCCCAATACCCTGGCATCGCGCTGGGTTTTGCGCCTAACGCTTGTCACGAAGCGTTGGGATAGCTTCGTCGCGCTATCTGTTTGTTTTGGCGCGTATTCTTGTCCGAAAACCGCTACCCACTTTTGGGTGACGCGCTCTCGCCGGATCAACCGGTTTGCATCCATCAAATAGGTCAATATTAAGTTCCCTTGGTATAAAAGGACTGCTTGAAAAGGCCTTTGATACCGGACTTCTTTCCGAGATGCTCTCCTTCATCGCCAACCGGTTGATGGCGCTCGATGTCGACCAGCTGTGCGGCGCACAAACGCACAAACGCACAAACGTTCCGACGCGTGCAGCAATTATCGCAACGGCTATCGTGATCGAGCCTGGCAGACCCGCGCCGGCGCAATCGATGTGTGCATTCCGAAGCTGCGGAAGGGCTCCTATTTCCCTGAGTTCCTGGAGCCACGCCGGACTGCGGACAAGGCGCTGACGGCGGTCACCCAGGAAGCTTACATCCAGGGCCTGTCGACCCGGTCGGGCGACGATCTGGTCAAAGCCATGGGCATGACGGGGATCTCAAAGAGCTAGGTCTCCCGGCTGTGTGCGCAGATCGGTGAGCGGGTCAACGCGTTTCTCGATCACCACTTGAAGGCGATTGGCCCTACCTGTGGCTCGACGCCACCTATCTCAAGGTGCGCCGCAACGAGCGCATCATCTCTATCGCCGCAATAGTCGCCGTAGCGGTCAACACGGACGGCCACCGTGAGGTTCTGGGCATCGCCGTGATGCCGAGCGGCGGGAGCCTTGTGGCCGGGAGTTTCATTCGAGCAACCCGCTGGAACGCCTCAACAAGGAGATCAAACGGCGCACAAATGTCGTCGGAATCTTCCCCCAACGAGGCGGCCATCACCCGTTTGGCCGGCGCCCTCATGCTGGAACACAACGACGAGTGGGCCCTCACCCGGCGATACATGACACTGGAAACCGTCCAACAAGTCTGCCACGATGACACATTGGATGCCGCTCAAATCGCATCCATCTGAACCGGCGCAACCCGACGCCGGGGAACCAAATTTACACCACGTCTCGGGACACTACCAAATGCAAACGCTTGAGCTTGTTCTTTTGCACCACGAATGTCGTCACGAAAATCTAGCGGTGTTTACACCGCGTCGATTTCCGCTTCTCGTCACAGGACAAAATTCCTGCACTCAAACGAACCAATGTGATCAGATGTTGCTCCAAATGGATGACATAAATGGGTTTTGACCCAAGAGCGCGCACGGTCATCATTGCCGGCGGAGGCATTGCCGGATTGGCAGCGGCTCTTTGCTTGGCCAGGCGCGGGTTCAGGGCAACGGTGCTGGAGCGAGCGCCGAAATTTGACCCGCTCGGTGCCGGCATCCAGCTTTCGCCCAATGCGTTAAGCGTCCTTTATTGGCTGGGCCTCGCTCGCCAGGTTCGTGATCTCGCCCATGCGCCCCGGGCGATCAGATTGTGCAGCCTGCGCACCGGCCGGCAATTGGCGAGCGTGCCATTGACCAACCGGTCTAAAGGCGGGCAAAACCTGCCCTATCTGGTCATCCACCGCGCCGACTTGCAACAGATGCTAGGCTCGGCCTGCCTGGAACATCCCGATATCGAATTGCGCTTTGCCTCCACGCTTGCCGACTGTGCCACCCACCGGCAAGGCGTAACCGTGTTAACCCAGGAGCAAGGCCGATTGACCGAATTGCGGGGCATCGCCTTGGTTGGCGCTGATGGCGTGCGCTCCACCACGCGCTGCCAATTGCTCAAAGGTGAGCCGGCTCGTGACACTGGAAAAACCGCATGGCGCACCCTGGTTTCGGCTAAGCAGGAATTGCCACCCGGCCTCGATCTTGAGCAGGTGAGCGTCTATTTTGGTTCCGGTACCCATATCGTCACCTATCCTCTAAGTGGCGGCCGCTATGTCAATCTGGTTGTAATTACCAATACTCGAAAACCGAAAAATCGCGCGCAACCAGACGATGCGATCCCTGGCGCAATTCTCGCCCGATCGGCGGCTCCGTTCACAGATCTGGCAAATATTGCGGGCGGTTGGACACCTTGGCCGCTTTACGAAGTGCCCCCGGCCTTCCCCATCGCAAAAGTGCCAATTACCCTGATCGGCGACGCGGCCCATGCCATGGTGCCTTACCTGGCGCAAGGCGCCGCCATGGGGCTGGAGGATGCATTCGTGCTGGCCGCGCAACTGGCCCGCCTACCGGATGCACCAACCGAGGCGACGCAAAGCTATGCTGCTTTACGGGTCGATCGGGTCAAGCAGGTATGGCAAGCGGCACGAAAAACCCGCATGATCTATCACACACCTATGCCGTTCGCGTTCGCTCGCGACCTGGTCCTTAAACGATTGCCTGCAGAACGGCTCGCCAGCCAGTTCGACTGGATCCACGATTGGCGGGCGCAAGACTAGCGCTTGTCAAGAAGCGTTAGATTTGCTTCGTCGCGCTATCTGTTTGTTTATGCGTGCCCTTTTTCCCAAAACCGGTGCCCACTTTTGGGGAATACGCGGGCCACTTTTTTCCTGGCACGTATTCTTATCCGAAAACCGCTACACACTTTTCGGGAATACGCGCTAGCGCTTGTCACCAAGCGTTGGAATAGCTTCGTCGCGCTATCGCTTTGTTTTTGCGTGTCATTTTTCCCAAAACCGGTGCCCACTTTTGGGTGACACGGCCTAGTGCAGGATCTGGCTCAAGAACAGCTTGGTACGTTCGTGCTGAGGGTTGGTGAAAAATTCCTCGGGCTCGTTCTGCTCGACGATTTGACCTTCATCCATGAACATCACCCGGTTGGCTACCTGACGGGCAAATCCCATTTCGTGGGTCACACACAACATGGTCATGCCCTCCTCGGCCAGATCGACCATAACGTCGAGCACTTCCTTGATCATTTCCGGGTCAAGCGCCGAGGTTGGCTCATCGAACAACATGATCCGCGGGTTCATGCATAGCGAGCGGGCGATTGCCACGCGCTGCTGCTGACCGCCGGATAGCTGGCCTGGATATTTCAGTGCCTGCTCAGGGATTTTGACCCTTTCAAGATAACGCATGGCAATCTCATCGGCCTCCTTTTGCGGCATCTTGCGGACCCAAATCGGTGCCAGGGTGCAGTTTTCCAAAATGGTCAGGTGCGGGAACAGGTTGAAGTGTTGGAACACCATGCCGACCTCGCGGCGCACTACATCGATCTTTTTAAGGTCATTGGTCAGTTCGATGCCATCGACAGTGATATCGCCCTGTTGGTGTTCTTCGAGCCGATTGATGCAGCGGATCATGGTCGATTTGCCGGAACCGGACGGGCCGGCGATAACGATCCGTTCGCCACGCATAACTTTCAAATTGATGTCCTTGAGCACATGGAACTCACCGTACCACTTGTGCATATCGACGATTTCAACCGCCACATCGGTCTCCGAGATGTGCAAGCTGGAGCGCTTGGGTGGATCACCACTGGCCGATGCGGCAACCGGGGCCGACGCTAGCGCAGCTACAGGAGAGGCATCAGCAGATTTGTCGTTACTCATGGCATTTGCCTTTCCGGATTTCGCCGCAGCCGATTTGCTGGATGTCTTTTTCTTGGGTTTCTTGGTCTGCGAAGCATCATCGCGCTCCATGATCAAGCGCCGACACTGTCCGATCCAATCGTCGCGTTCGATGCGGCCCTTGAAACTGAGGTAATCGTCAACCCAATCCACCTCGGCCTTTTTCCAACCAGCGATCTGCTCAAATTTGTAAACACCGACCCCGTTGAGAAGGCCCGACAACTTCGGTCCAACACCGGAAATTAATTTCAGATCATCCGGATCGGTAGGTTTGGCAATCGCCTCTGGTTGCTGTTTATTTGCCATGAACGCTTTATTCCCTCTTCTGCTCAATATCTGGGCGGCAATCTAGCTGCGGTGCCCGGTATCGAGTTTTCGTTCGGTGTAGATCGAATATCGGCTCATACTGAAACAGAATATCCAGAACACCATTGCCGCGAATAGAAAGCCGGTGTGACTTTGTTGATGGGTCGACCATTTCGGATCGGAAAACGACGACTGTACCTGCCCCAATAAATCAAACAGCCCAACGATCGAAACCAGCGTCGTGTCCTTGAAAAGCCCGATAAAGGTGTTGACGATACCGGGAATGACCAATTTCAGTGCTTGGGGAAGAATGATCAAACGCATCATCTTCCAGTAATTAAGACCAAGCGCCTGCGCGCCCTCATATTGCCCCTTGGGCAGTGCCTGCAATCCGCCACGGATCACCTCGGCCATGTAAGCGGAAGCAAAGAAGGCAACTCCGACCATTGGCCGCAGCAAATTGTCGACCGTAACCCCTTTGGGCATGAACAAAGGCAACATGACGTCGGCCATGAACAGGATCGTGATTAACGGCACGCCACGCCAAAACTCGATGAACACCACGCAAATCATGCGAATTACTGGCATTTTCGATTGCCGGCCAAGTGCCAGGACTACCCCAAACGGCAGCGAAATTACGATCCCAGTGATCGCGATCACCAAGGTGACCAGCAAGCCGCCCCAACGATCAGTTTCAACCTCTTCCAGTCCAAAATCAAATCCGCACAGCACCAACACGAACGCCACCGCGCCAAGGCCAATCGCCGCGGTGATCAGGGTTGGGATCGGGTTAGATTTGGTCAATGTCGGCAAAACAACGGCGGCAATCAAAATTGCTGCGGCGAATACGATCAAGGTCCAGATGAAACCATTGGAATATTCCAAGGCGCCACCGGTGAGCATGATAAACGAAATGACCGGAAAAGCTGTCAGCATCAACAGTCCGACCAGGGCGCGGCGTGGGCTATATTCGTACACCATCCAAGCGATACCAAGTGCGCCGAGAAAATAGATGATGTTTACCCGCCAGCGTTCGGAAAATGTGTATCGCCCATAGATAAATTGGTCGAAATAAGCTCCGACATACGCCCAGCAAGCGCCGTGTTCGTCGACGCAGGCTTCTCGGTCCTCGCCGGACCACACGGCATCAATAATTGCGAAGCCCAAAAATCCGGAAATTGCCAAATAAGCTAGGTAGGCGCCAAGCAATGTCAGGATCGTGTTGCCGATGGACGAAAATAAATTCTTTCGCATCCACCCCACAATACCAACTTCGCTTGCCGGCGCCGGCAACGTGTCCACCATTTCGTCGCGAACAAAGGCGACGGCGTTGGGATCATATTCAGCCATCTTATCGCTCCGCCAAAGACATCGACCGGTTGTAAAGGTTCATCACATAAGAAGTGACCAATGATAGTGTCAGGTAAACCACCATCCAGATGGCAACAATCTCGATTGCCTGTCCGGTCTGGTTAAGCACTGTTCCACCAACCGCCACGAGGTCGGGATAGGCAATCGCCACCGCCAGCGAAGAGTTCTTGGTAAGATTCAGGAACTGGCTGATCAATGGCGGAATGATTACCAGCATCGCTTGTGGAATAACCACCAAACGCAATGTCGGGCCTGGCCGCATGCCAACCGCGTAGGATGCTTCGGTCTGCCCTTTGTTGACCGCCATAATGCCGGCACGCACGATTTCGGCGATAAAGGCCGCCGTGTAAATTACAAGCGCCACCAACAGCGCTAAAAACTCCGGTATCAGATTGATCCCTTGGCCAAGCACAAACCCGCGTTTGAAGATAACGCCGGTTTCCCGGAATTCAGGATGCTCGAGCGCCAATGGCATGCCCGCGAGAAAATAGGCCACTAACGGCAGGCCAAGCAAAATAGCTAGCGATACTCTAAATACCGGGAATTGCTCGCCGGTATCCCGCTGACGCTGGTGTGCCCAGCGGCGCAGGAAATAAATAATTACAATGGCCGCGATCAACGCAGCACCGATCAGCCAGGAGCCGGGTTCGAACAACACTTTCGGCCCGCGAATACCGGTAATGTTCAGGTGGAAAGTATCAAACAAGCTAATTTTATCGCGCTTGCCCGGCACGGTGCGTAGCACTGCAAAATACCAAAAGAATATCTGCAGCAGCAGCGGAATGTTGCGCACGATTTCCACATAAACAGTGGCGATCTTGGCGATAATCCAGTTGGAAGAAAGGCGCCCCACACCCAATAGAAAACCGAGTATGGTTGCCAAAAATACGCCGATAATCGACACCAATAATGTGTTGGCGATACCCACCATCAACGCACGACCATAGCTCGACGCCTCAGTGTAGCCGATTAGTTTTTGGATAATGCCAAAACCGGCTGTCGTGGTCAAAAAGCCCCAGCCAGTGGCAATATTTTGCGCTTCCAGGTTTGCGGACACATTGTTGGTTACGGTAAAGACAAGCCAACCAAGAAACAAAACCAACAAAATCTGGTAGGCTAAGGAGCGGATCTTGGGGTCGTTAAACAATGATGCGCCCGATGATTTGCGCACCCCAATTACTTCTTGAACTGTCATATTCTCCCCGTCCGCTTGTCGTTATATGTTCCGAACCCAGAACTGGTTCATTGCGCAACGCTATGGTAACGCGTTGTAAAAATTAATCAATCTGTTCCAAGGAAATCTTGGCTATGCTGACTGTGATGAACCGGCCCGGAATTCCGGGCCGGTTCGAAATCCGTGTTAGCGGATTGGCGGGGCATACATGATGCCGCCATCGCTCCAAAGGGCGTTCAGGCCACGGGAAATCCCAATCGGGGTATCCGGTCCGACGTTTCTGTCGAAGGATTCGCTATAGTTTCCGACCTGTTTGATGATGCTGTAGGCCCAGTCATTGCCGATGCCAAGATTTTCACCAAATGTGCCTTCGAGGCCAAGAACGCGTCGAATGGCTGGGTCGTCCGAGGATTTCATATCGTCGACATTGGTGGACGAAAGACCCATCTCTTCGGCGTTGATCATGGCGTTCAACGACCATTTGGCTATGTTGAACCATTCGTCATCGCCTTGGCGTACAACTGGTCCAAGGGGCTCTTTGGAAATGATTTCCGGAAGCACCTCATGCTCGGCGGGGTTGGTCAGCTTCAGCCGGTTGGCATAAAGGGCTGACTGGTCCGTCGTATAAACGTCGCAACGACCGGCGTCATAAGCAGCGACAACCTCATCGGATTTTTCAAATGCGATGACTTCGTATTCCATTTTATTGGCGCGGAAATAGTCAGCAACGTTCAGTTCGGTGGTAGTACCTGTGTTGGTACATACCGATGCGCCGGAAAGTTCGAGCGCAGAAGAAATGCCCATTTCCGAACGGACCATGAAGCCCTGTCCATCGTAATAGTTGACGCCGGCAAAGTTCAGACCAAGCGCGGTGTCGCGGGTCGCAGTCCAGGTGGTGTTGCGTGACAAAACGTCGATCTCGCCCGATTGCAGAGCGGTAAAGCGTTCTTTGGCCGACAACGGGGTGTATTTAACGGCACCAGCATCGCCGAATATTGCCGCCGCCATGGCGCGGCAGACGTCAACGTCGATACCCGACCAGTTACCTTGGTCATCGGGGTTGGAAACCCCCGGAACGCCCTGGCTCACGCCACACTGAACGAAACCTTTTTCTTTTACTGCGGCAAGTGTGCCTGCCGCGAACGAAGCTGTATGTACGCCGGTGGCGGCCAAAGCGGCGGCACCGAATACAGCAGAAGCGATTTTCAAATTCATGGATAACAGCCTTTCCTGTTCTTAATTAAATAATACCCGTTGCCATGGTGCGCGGGACCCGCGAACTCAAAGCATCGACAGTCTTTATGACTATAGAAAATGATCAAAGCCCCTCTGCATTGATCCAGGCAACGAACTGATCGCGCATTCTGCCCACCTGTAGACCTGACCATACAACCAGCAGGTTGTATCGCGGCCGAGCCGTAGGGGCGGGCGACCCGCACAATCTCAGCCCATACAATTTCAATTTTGCCATAGCGTCAAGTATCTATCCGGCGCCATCGTCAATCGGTTGACCGGTTGGGGCAGCTTTGCTAATCAAACGCGGCCATGAAAACCGCCGCAATCCATGGCAAAAGGCATAAATTTTGTTGGGCCGGATCCATATTTATGGGTGATGCCAATTAGCCCCGATTGGTCCGATGTCACGGAGCGAAAAGGGACGCATCGGGCATATTTCAAGAACAAATAGCGCAAAGCCGACCCAGTAGGGACGAATCCCAATCGGCCCCAGTGCCATGATATGCAACCGACACTAGACCACAAATGAGTTCAAAGATGATATCCGAAGAAGAAAATTGCGCGAACAAACAGCAGCGCGGCATCAACACGCTTCTTGCGCATTCCGGAAATAATCCAAAGGACTTTTTTGGGTTTATCGCACCACCGGTCGTACATGCGTCGACCGTATTATACCGCGATGCCGAAGCCATGGTCGCACGCGAGGGACGTTATCTGTATGGCACCATAGGCACGCCAACATCGGAAGCGTTGGAAAACCTCCTCAACGAATTGGAAGGTGCGGCCGGATCGGTAATCGTTCCGTCGGGTTTGGCGGCGGTAGCCATTCCGCTTTTGGCTTTTGCCAGCAGCGGTGATCACGTATTGATCGTTGATGCGGTTTATTGGCCGACGCGCAATTTCTGCGACACGGTGCTGCGCCGCATGGGCATCGAGGTAGAATATTACGATCCCAAGATCGGTGGCGACATTGCCTCACTGATCCGCCCCAACACATCACTCGTCTATACCGAGGGAGTTTGTTCCAACACCTTTGAGGTTCAGGATATGCCCGCAATCATTGCCGCAACCCGTCAGGCGGGAAATTCCGGCAAACAACCGGTTCTGATGATCGACAATACCTGGGCGACGCCAATATTTTTCAAAGGGTTGGATTTTGGTATCGATGTTTCAATTCAGGCGTTGACCAAATACCCGGGCGGCCATTCCGATCTGGTGCTCGGTTCGGTCTCGGCTAACCAACAATGCTACCCGCGACTGCGCGCCACCTTCCTGGCGATGGGTTGTTGTGCTGGTCCAGATGATTGTTTCCAGGTGACCCGGGGTCTGCGCACCATGGGAGTTCGCCTTCGCGAGCACCAGCGCTCGGCGCTTGAAATCGCCACTTGGCTCGAAGGCCGCCCAGATATTGGCACAGTCAACTATCCGGCACTTGCCGCCCATCCCGATCATGATTTGTGGAAACGCGATTTTGCCGGCGCCAGTGGATTGTTCTCGATGACGCTAAAGGACCGCGACTTTGAGGCGGCGCTGGCGTTTTTGAACCAACTGAAGATTTTTGGCCTTGGTTATTCTTGGGGCGGGTATGATAGCCTCGCGGTTCCAGCCAATATTCGCGACCGCACGGTCGCCACCACGCCGCTAGACGGTTTCCTGATCCGGTTGCAGATCGGTCTTGAAGATACTGAAGATTTGATCGCCGACCTTGAACAGGCACTGGAAATATTAAACGATTAGAGCCGGTCAGACATTAGGGCCAGGCCCCATTAATCTGGCTACAATGGCGTTCGATATGACAAGAATTCTTAGGAAAAGCTCGAAAAGCGGGGCCTTTGCCCCGGTTGAGAGGTTTGACGCAGGAGTTCGCTGTCATATCGAACGTCCTATGGATAGGTCCTATTTGCACGGACTATGTCGTCGCAAGCCTTTGAAAACCAGGCAGGTTACCTGCAGGCTTGCTCCTAATATCCGTACAAATAGGACTTACCATTGCAGCCAGATTAATGGGGCCTGACCCTAGGGCCTGTTGGCCAGTTGGGATTTGTTTTCGTTTGATCGCGAGTTGGAAATGGTTCTAATCTGAAATAGCGCCGTCCTTGTCATCGGGAAGCCCATTTATGAATAAGCCGAAGACCAATTTCACCGGGCCGCAATTATGTGTTTTGCAGGCCCATGAGGCCGTCGATCTGCTCAAGAGACGCGAAATCAGCCCGAGCGAATTGCTCGACGCCGCCTACCAGCGCATTGGCCAAGTCGAACCGGCGATCAATGCGATGGTAACCCGCTGCGAAGAACGGGCACACAAAGCGGCCGAAAACCTTGGCGTCGACAGGGGCGATCCGGGTTGGCTGGCGGGTTTACCGATCGGAGTCAAGGATTTAAGCGCAGTCGCCGGTGTGCGTTCCACCTCCGGCACCCGGGGCCTAAAAGATTTCGTACCGCAAACCAGTTCCGATATCGTTCTGCAGATGGAGCGCAACGGCGCCATTGTTGCCGGCAAGACCAACACACCAGAGCAAGGAGCTGGCGGCAACACTTTTAACGATGTGTTCGGGCGCACCCGCAATCCCTGGAATATCCACCGCAATGCCGGCGGTTCGTCCGGTGGCGCGGCAGCCTCGCTTGCCACCGGGGAAGTGTGGCTTAGTCATGGTTCCGACCTTGCCGGTTCACTTCGAACCCCGGCATGCTATTGCGGCATTGTCGGATTGCGGCCGACACCCGGCCGCGCCGGCGGCGCCGGTCCGGACACCGCCTTTAATATCGAAAGCGTGCAAGGACCGATGGCCCGCACGGTGCGCGACACGGCGCTATTCCTCGACGCCATGTGCGGCTTTATCCCTGCTTCACCGATCAGCATCGAGGCGCCAAAAACACCGTTTCAACAGGCAGTTTTGCAAGCAGACACCGACGTTTCGATCGCCTGGGCCGGTGATTTGAACGGGTTGTCACCGATCACTGGTGAAGTCGACGCCATTTTGCGCGGTTCGCTGGAACGCGCGTCTGCTGCGGGGGTGCGGGTCGCCGAAGAATGTCCAAAATTGCCCAATCTGTATGACACCTATATTACGCTCAGAGCCATGGTGTGGGCCGCCGGCCCCGGCCGATTGCCTGAAGCGGTGCAGAAACACTTCAAACCCACCTTGCGTGAAAATATTGAACTTGGCCAGCGACTGACCGCCGATCAAATTTACGATGCCCAGCGCAATCGTTCTCAATTATTTGCCACTATGCGTACATTCTTTGAGCGCCACGACGTGCTCGCCTGTCCGGTGGTCGGCCTGGCCCCAGGCCCTGTGGAGCAGGAATACCCGACCGAACTCGACGGCAAGCCGCTCACCGACTATGTGGACTGGCTGCGCTTTTCATTTCTGGCAACTACCACGGCGCTGCCGTCGATTTCGTTGCCGGTCGGCTTTACCGACCAAGCCATGCCGATGGGTATCCAGTTGATCGGCCCGCCGCGCGGCGAAGCAAAATTGCTGAAGGTAGCCAAAACGCTAGAGCAGATTTGCGACGTTGCGCTGAAGACGCCGATTGATCCGTTCGACCCTGATGGGGAACCAACATGAACCTGCAAGTCAAACCAGACACTCGAATTTCGGTTTGCCCGCACGATTGTCCGTCCTCGTGCTCGCTGGAAGTTGAGGTTCTTGACGCCAACACAATCGGCCGGGTGCGTGGCGCGGCGGCGCAGACCTATACCGACGGCGTCATCTGCGCCAAGGTTGCGCGTTACGCCGAGCGTGTCCACCACCCAAACCGGTTGACAAAACCGTTGCGGCGCAAGGGCACGAAAGGAAGCGGCGAATGGCAGGAAATCGGTTTCGACGACGCGCTCGATGAAGTCGCCGAAGCCTTTACCAAGGCTGAAGCCGCGCATGGTTCGCAATCGGTTTGGCCCTATCAATATGCCGGCACCATGGGTCTATTGATGCGCGATGGCATCCACCGGCTGCGCCATGCAGGCAAATATTCGGGCTTGTACGACACGATTTGCGTGTCACTTGCTTGGTCAGGCTACACCGCTGGCACCGGCAAACTGGCCGGCTCCGATCCGCGTGAAATGGCCAAATCCGATCTGGTGGTGATCTGGGGTACTAACCCGGTACATACCCAGGTCAATGTCATGTCTCACGCCACCAAGGCCAGGAAGGAACGCGGCGCCCAATTGGTATGCGTCGATGTTTACGAGACCGCTACCATGCGCGCGGCTGATCAAGGCTACGTGATCCGACCTGGCACCGACGGTGCGCTGGCCTGCGCGATCATGCATGTGCTGTTTCGTGATGGCTTCGCCGACCGCACCTTCATGTCCGAGTATACCGATGATCCGGCAGGTCTGGAGGCCCATTTGCGCGATAAGACACCCAAGTGGGCGTCCGCCATTACCGGGCTAGAGATAGAACGCATCGAGGAACTGGCCGCCATGATCGGGCGCACCGACCGCACCTATTTTCGCATCGGTTATGGGTTCGCGCGCCAGCGCAACGGCGCCGTCAACATGCACGCGGTCACCTCGATCGCCGCGGTGCGCGGATCGTGGCGTTTCGCGGGCGGCGGCGCCTTCCACAATTCCGGCGGCATCTATGGTTGGGACAAAACCCTGATCGAAGGGCTGGACATCAAGGACGAAAGCGTTCGTTGGCTCGACCAGTGCCAGATCGGCCGGGTGCTGACCGGTGACCGCGAAGCACTCAAACATGGCCCCCCGGTCACCGCGCTCCTCACCCAAAGCACCAACCCGGTCTCGGTGGCGCCGGAGCAGGCCTTGGTCAAACAAGGCATGGCGCGCGAGGATGTGTTTACCTGTGTCCACGAGCAATTCATGACCGAAACCGCGCAATTGGCCGATATCGTGCTGCCGGCGACCATGTTTTTGGAGCATGACGATGTCTATCAGGGCGGTGGCCATCAGCACGTAATGTTGGGGCCCAAGCTGATTGATCCGCCTGGCCAATGCAGGTCCAACCACGATGTGGTTTGCGCGTTAGCCAAGCGCCTTGGCTTCGAGCATGCCGGTTTTTCGATGACGGCACGAGAAATCATCGACGATGTACTGAAACGCAGCAATCATGGCGATCTGGTGACATTGGAAAAAACCGGGTGGATGGACGTTCAGCCATCGTTCGAAGCATCGCATTTTCTAAACGGCTTCGGACATCCGGACGGTAAATTCCGCTTTGCCCCCGACTGGAGCGAAGCCCATTTCCGCCCTGGCATCAAAGCCTATGGAAATGTCAGCGACATGCCGCGCTTTCCCGATCACTGGCAGGTACTGGAAGAAACCGACGACCAACATCCTTTTCGTTTGGCGACCAGCCCGGCCAGGAATTTCCTCAATTCAACCTTCAACGAAACCCCAACCTCGCTCGATCAAGAGGGCCGGCCCGAATTGTTCATCCATCCCGATGATTTGGCCGAACTGGGTATTTCCAACGGCGCCGAAATCGTTATCGGCAACCATCGCGGACAGGTTTGTCTGCATGCAAATTCGATGTCGGGGCTCCGGCGCAAAGTGGCAATCGCCCATTCGATCTGGCCCAACAGCGCCTTTGTCGACGGTTGCGGCATCAATACCCTGGTCGGTGGTGACGTACCGGCGCCGGTCGGCGGCGGCGTATTTCACGACGTCCACATTTGGATCCGGGCGGTTTGAGGGAATATTTCGGTGGAAATTTTTGGCCTTTTGATGATCCCATTTAGCGCTCACACATAGCAAAAAACGAATACGCCCCAAGCAAGCGCAAATGCGAGCGGCCACCACAAAGGGGTGCCGAACGCGAACAACCAGCCGATGAAGATGAACGCGGCGCCGATCAGGGAGATAAACAACCGGTCGCCCCTGGTGGTATCAAGGGTCAACACCCCATGGCGCGGGTCGCCACCGGGCTTAAAATATTCCCACACTCCCATGGAAGCGATGCAGGTGAAAATGAAGAGGAAAAAGGCGATTGTTGCCCGGGTCCAAGCCATCCACGACCCGAGCGGTTCGGTCCACCACTGAAAACTAAATAGTACCGCGTCTTGCATGGTTATTTCCTCACAAATTTGGCCCTATACCCGGCCCAGCGCAAAACCCTTGGCGATATAATTGCGCACGAAATAGATCACGATTGCGCCGGGAATGATCGTCAACGAGCCGGCCGCCGCCAATAGACCGAGCTCATAGCCGGACGACGACGCGGTCTTGGTCATTGCGGCAGCTATCGGTTTTGCGGCAACTGCGGTCAGCGTTTTGGCCAGCAACAATTCGACCCACGAAAACATGAAGCAGAAGAAGGCGGCAACACCGATGCCGGCGGCGATCGTCGGAATGAAAATGCGGGTGAAAAACACCGGGAACGAATAGCCGTCGACAAAGGCGGTTTCGTCTAGTTGTTTTGGCACCCCGGAAATAAACCCTTCCAAAATCCACACCGCCAGCGGAATGTTGAACAAGGTATGGGCCAACGCCACCGCCAAATGGGTGTCGAAAATACCGACCGCGGAATAGAGCTGGAAAAACGGCAGCGCGAATACTGCCGCCGGCGCCATGCGGTTGGTCAACAGCCAAAAGAACAAATGCTTGTCGCCGAGGAACCGGTAGCGCGAAAACGCGTACGCCGCCGGCAACGCCACAGTAACCGACAGCACGGTGTTGATCGACACATAGATGATCGAATTGACATAGCCCATATACCAGGTCGGGTCGGTGAAAATGGTGCGGTAGTTCTGAAGGGTGAATTTTTGCGGCCACAGGGTGAACGAACCGAGGATTTCATTGGTGGTCTTAAACGACATCGAGATCAGCCAATAGATCGGCAATAATAGGAACAAAATGTAGAGCGTCGGCACCAGCCAGGAAAACCGTTTCATTACTGTTCCTCGTTACGCATCATGATGGTGTAGAACACCCAGCTCATTAGCAAGATCACCAGGAAATAGACCAGGGACATTGCCGCCGCCGGGCCTAGGTCAAATTGGCCGAGCGCAATCTTGACCAAATCGATCGACAATAGGGTGGTGGAACTGCCCGGACCGCCGCCGGTCAGTACCGATGGTTCGGTGTAGATGTTGAACGAATCCATGAAGCGCAACAAGATCGCGATCGTCAGCACGCGTTTCATCTTTGGCAGTTGGATGTAACGGAACACCGCCCAACTGGAAGCACCATCGATCCGCGCCGCCTGATAGTAAGCGTCGGGGATCGCCACCAACCCGGCATAGGCGAGCAACACCACCAACGATGTCCAATGCCACACATCCATCAGAATCAATGTGAACCAGGCGTCACCGGGTTGGCGGGTATAATTGTAGTCGAAGCCGATCGAATTCAGCGTCTTGCCGAGCAGGCCGATCTCCGGCAGGCCAAAAATATTCCACATCGCGCCGACCACGTTCCACGGGATCAACAGCGGCATCGCCATTAGTACCAGGCAAACCGACACCCAGATGCCCTTGCGCGGCATGGCCAGCGCAATCGCCACCCCGAGCGGTATCTCAATGGCGAGGATCGTAAAGGTGAAAGTTAACTGGCGGCCGAGCGCCTCGTGAAACCGTGACGACTGCAACACTTGCTCGAACCACAAAATCCCCGACCAGAAAAATACATTGTTGCCGAAGGTTTCCTGAACCGAATAATTGACCACGGTCATCAACGGCACGATGGCATTAAACGCTACCAAAATTAGCACCGGCAATACCAGGAACCAGGCCTTTTGGTTGACGGTCTTGTTCATGGCGCGCGTCCTGTGCCACACAGCCAGCCATTGCGGTAAATCCGCGTGCCGGCCGGGTCAAAGGCGAGCCTTACGGTTTCGCTTGGAATATTTGTGCCTTCGCCGACCAGCAATTTGACGCTGCCGCCAGCGCATTCGGCTTCGACAATGCGGAACCGGCCGGTATCCGAGATTTTGACGATCCGCGCGTCGATACCATCATCGGCAAAGCGTACATGTTCCGGCCTTACACCGATTTCGACTTGGCCCGGCCCATCGTCGGCGGTATTGGCGGTAGTCAGTTTGTGCCCATCCAATACCGCTGCTCCATTGTCGGTCTCACACGGCACCACATTCATGCCCGGCGAACCGATGAAGTGGCCGACAAATGTGTGGTGCGGAGTTTCAAACAATTCTTGCGGCGAGCCGATCTGCACCACTTCGCCAGCGTTCATCACCACCACCCGGTCGGCAAAAGTCAGCGCTTCGGTCTGGTCATGGGTAACGTAGATCATGGTAATGGCGATGCGCTGATGCAGCTCTTTTAGCTTCGAACGCAATTGGAATTTTAGGTGCGGATCGATCACGGTCAACGGTTCGTCGAACAAGATTGCGTTGACATCGGTGCGAACCAGCCCGCGGCCAAGCGAAATTTTCTGTTTACCGTCCGCCGTCAGCCCCGATGCGCGCCGGTCCAACATGGCGGAAAGATCAGTCATATCGGCGACTTCGGCGACCCGCTTGCGCACCAACCCTTCATCAACACCGCGATTGCGCAGCGGAAAAGCCAAATTGTCGAACACAGTCATGGTGTCGTAGACCACCGGAAACTGAAACACCTGGGCGATACGGCGCAGTTCCGGGCTCTGCTTGGTCACGTCTTCGTCGTCGAACAGCACCTTACCTGCACTCGGCACCAGCAGACCCGAGATCAAATTGAGCAAGGTCGTCTTGCCACAGCCAGACGGGCCAAGCAGCGCATATGCACCACCATCGTCCCATTCGAGATCGAGTTCCTTAAGCGCCCAATCGTCCGCCCCGCGCGGATCGGAAAGATAACTATGCTTGAGGTTGGAAAGCGTGATCTTTGCCATCTTAGCCCCCCACCTGCTTGCCGCTGGCCAACACCAGCGCGCCCGATCGATCGAAGTAAAAACAGCGCGAAACATCGACATAAAGCGTTGCTGTCGCTCCTGCCTCGAAGGGATGAACGCCGTGCGACAACGACACCCAGGAATTGCCATAGGCATCAAAATGCACGATGCTTTCCGATCCGCTCAATTCGGCAACTTTGATCGTTCCCTCGACCGCCACCGCCTCGCCATTTACCGTGACCGGCGAAACGTGGTGTGGGCGAATGCCGACCGTGTAGTCGCCATCGGCGAGTTCGTCAGGCGCAGCCCAGCCAACCTGTTGGTTCAACACCACCCGATTGCCCGATTTGGTGACTTTGGCGATATTCATCGGCGGTTCGGAAAACACTTTCGCACTCGTGAGATCCGATGGCTTGCGATAAATGTCGCCGCTCGGGCCGAAATCCGCCACCCGGCCTTCAAACAGCGCGGCGGTCTTGCCGCCAAGCAACAGAGCTTCCGATGGTTCGGTGGTTGCATAAACCACCACACAATCGCGAGTTGCGAATAGTTTCGGCAATTCGTCGCGCAATTCCTCACGCAGCTTGAAATCCAAATTGGCGAGCGGCTCGTCGAGCAGGATCAGGTCGGAATCCTTTACCAGCGCCCGCGCCATTGCCGTTCGTTGTTGCTGGCCACCGGACAATTCCGCTGGGCGGCGGTCCAGTAACGCAGAGATTTTCAGCAATTCGGCCATCGCGCCGACCCGGCGGGTGATTTCGTCCTGCGCCAGGCGCGCCACCCGCAAAGGCGAGGCGATATTGTCGTAAACACTCATCATCGGATAGTTGATGAATTGCTGATAGACCATCGACACGTTGCGCTTTTGCACCGTAAGGTTGGTGATGTCTCGGCCGTCCAGCCACACTTCGCCGGCGGTGGGTTTTTCCAGGCCAGCGATGATTTGCATCAGTGTGGTTTTGCCGGCAAGCGTGGTGCCCAGCAACGTGTTGAACTCACCTGGCTCGTAGGACCATGCTGGTCGGGTGAATGTGCACCGCGCCAGAAACCGACTTCGCCACACCTTTGAGTTCCAGCACCTTCGTGCCCCCGACTATCGTCAAAATACCGCCCAGTTTCTTAGGCCATTTCGACCGAAACCTGCCGGCGCCCATAAGCGCCGGCACTGTTATTGTATTGCATAAAGGATCAGTTGATACCGTTTATTGGGCCCAACGAGCTACCAACTCATCATAGTTGACCGTTTCGCCCTGGGGCTTTTCATTGTCGAGTTTAGCCTTCGGGCCGTCCGGTTTGCCAAGCCATTCTGATGGATCCACTTCATCGTTTAGGCGCGGACCACAACCGCCATAGACATTGCCCGCTTCATCGGCACGCTGCATGCGCGACATGGTAACGTCCATTTCGCTAGCGAGCCGATCCATGGCTTCTTGCGCGGTAAAAGCACCGGAGTTTACATCGCCAATCTGCTGCCACCAGATCTGCGCCAGCTTGGGATAATCCGGCACATTGATGCCGGTCGGTGACCAGCGCACCCGGTCCGGCGAGCGATAGAACTCGATTAACCCGCCAAGTTTTGACGCACGCTCGGTAAAGCTCGCATGACGAACCGTAGTATCGCGGATAAACGTCAAACCGACATGGCTTTTCTTGGTATCGACGGTCTTGGAGACCACGAATTGGGCATAAAGCCATGCAGCTTTGGCACGGTTGGTCGGGGTCGATTTCATGATCGTCCACGATCCAGCATCCTGATAGCCGACTTTTTGGCCTTCCTGCCAGTAAGGACCGTGCGGCGAAGGAGCCATCCGCCATAGCGGGTTGCCATCATCGTCCACCGTATTGTTGCCTTCAGACTTCGGCGCCACCATGGAAGCGGTAAATGCGGTGTACCAAAAGATCTGCTGGGCCACATTGCCTTGGCTTAGCGCCGGCAGCGACTGGTAAAAGTCGTAATCGGCGGCGCCTGGAGGCGCGTACGCGCGCAGCCATTCGTCCCATTTGCGGATCGCATAAACCGAAGCTGGCCCGTTGGCCTCGCCACCGCGGCTAACACTGGCGCCGGCCGGGTTACAAGAACCGGCTTCCATGCGAATGCCCCACTCATCAATCGGTACGCCATTCGGTTCGCCTTTGGTTCCGGCACCCGCCATAGCGAGCCAGGCGTCAGTCATGCGCCAGCCAAGGTCCGGCGCGCGCTTGCCATAATCCATGTGGCCATAGACCCTAACACCGTCGATTTCCTTGACATGCACGGAAAAGAACTCGGCGATATCTTCATAAGCCGACCAATTGACCGGTACGCCTAGATCGTAGCCATACATTTCCTTGAACTTGGCCTGCAGGTCTTTACGGTCGAACCAGTCCTTGCGGAACCAGTACAAATTAGCGAATTGCTGATCGGGAAGCTGATAGAGTTTGCCGTCAGGTCCGGTGGTAAAGGACTTGCCGATGAAGTCGTTGACATCGAGCATCGGATTGGTGACATCTGCGCCCTCGCCGGCCATCCAATCGCTAAGATTGATCGCCAATTGCAGCCTGGAATGGGTGCCGATCAGGTCCGAATCGTTGATGTAGGCGTCGTAGAGATTGCGGCCGGTCTGCATTTGCGTCTGGACCGCCTGAACTACTTCGCCTTCGCCGAGCAATTGATGGTTGACCTTAATGCCGGTGATCTCTTCGAACGCCTTGGTAAGGGTCTCGGACTCATAAGTATGGGTCGGAATGGTCTCGGAAAGTACATTTACTTCCATGCCGGCGAACGGCGCCGAGGCATTTACAAACCAATCCATCTCCTTCATCTGCTCTGCATTCGAGAGCACGGAAGGTTGAAATTCTTCATTGATCCACTTTTCCGCTTCGGCCATACCGGCAAAAGCCGGAAGAGCGAACACGTTTAAGGCCACGGCAGCCGCCGAGGCCATGAGCAATTTGTGCATCTCATCTCCTCCAAAGTACATATTAATACCGTGCATGGAACCCACACACGAATATTATCAACATGCAAGTGAAAAAAAAGGAAAGTCAATAGCAATAATATTGATTCACGCGAAAAAAAACGCAATTATATATGGCCACTACGCGGAATCATGAAATGCAGCCATTGCCACCCCGACAGACCGATATTTTGGACATTGCGCGCCGCGAAGGGCGCGTCGAAGTAGATTCGCTATCCACCCGCTTTGCAGTCACTCCGCAAACCATTCGCAAGGACCTCAACGATCTGTGCGATCAGGATAAATTGCATCGGGTACATGGCGGCGCCGTGTTTCCTTCCAACACCGTCAATCTTGCCTACCAGGCCAGGCGCGAAATTGCCGCCGATGGCAAGGCGCGGATCGCCGCCAAGGTGGCAACGCTGATCCCGGACAATGCTTCGTTGATCCTCAACATCGGCACCACCACGGAAAATGTCGCCCAGGCACTGAACCGCCACAAGGAATTGATGGTGATTACCAACAATCTCAATGTCGCCATGATCCTTTCCGACGCGCCTGGCATCGAACTGGTGATCTCTGGTGGCATGGTGCGCAAAAGCGATGGCGGCATCGTCGGCGCCGCCGCGATCGACCTGATCGGCCAGTTCAAGGTCGACTACGCGGTAATCGGCACCTCGTCGATCGACATGGATGGTGCGCTGCTTGATTTCGATTATCGCGAAGTCAGGGTCGCCAAGGCCATTCTCGGCCAGGCCCGGCAATCGATCCTGGTCGCCGATGTTACCAAATTCGAGCGGCACGCGCCGGTACAGATCGGTCATCTGTCGGAGATCGACACATTTGTCACCGATGCCGCCCCACCCCAAGAAATTATTGATATTTGCGAAAGCACCGGGGTCGAACTGATCATCGCCGATGCATTTGGCGTGGAAGCGTTTGCCTGATGGCTGACCCACAGCAAAGCACCGGCGCCACGCCGCATTTCGACCTACTGATCATCGGTGGCGGTATCAATGGTGCCGGAATTGCCCGAGATGCCGCCGGGCGTGGGTTTTCGGTCTGCCTATGCGAGGCCGGCGATGTAGGCAGCGGCACGTCTTCGGCTTCCACTAAGCTCGTGCATGGTGGATTGCGCTATCTTGAGCACAATGAATTTCGCCTTGTGCGTGAAGCGTTAATGGAGCGCGAGGTGTTATGGCGGTTGGCACCGCACATTATTTGGCCGATGCGTTTCGTGTTGCCGTTGCATCGCGGTATGCGTCCTTCTTGGTTGATCAGGCTCGGCCTGTTGATGTACGACCATCTTGGCGGTCGTAAATTACTGCCGGGCACCAAGACCCTTGATCTGACCACCGACGAGGCCGGCAAGGTATTAAAGCGCGAGTTCCGCAAAGCCTTTGAATATTCAGACTGCTGGGTCGAAGATAGCAGGCTAGTAGTGTTGAACCTGCGCGATGCCGAAAAGCGCGGCGCCGACATTCGCCCACGCACAAAAGTGACCAAGGCGCACCGCCAAGATGGAAAATGGCAGGCCACCTTGAAAGATGCCCGGACCGGAAAACTTTCCGCTGTCACCGCTTCGCTGATCGTCAATGCCAGCGGCCCGTGGGTCGATGAAGTGCTGAAAACTGTGTTTGGCCGCAACAACCCCGACAATGTGCGCCACGTGCGCGGCAGCCATATTGTGATTGCCAAGAAATTCAGCCACCAGCGCGCCTACATTTTCCAAAACACCGACGGGCGGGTCATTTTCGCCATTCCCTATGAGCGCGATTTCACCCTGATTGGCACTACCGATGAGGAGCATGGCGATGCCATGACCCCGCCCAAGATCACTGGTGCGGAAATCGACTATCTATGCCGCACCGCCAGTGCCTACTTCATCGAGCCGGTCGAAAAATCCGACATTGTGTGGACCTATTCAGGGGTGCGGCCGCTTTATGATGACGGGGTTTCAAAAGCCCAGGAGGCGACCCGCGATTATGTAATCCGCCGCGACAAACAACTCGGCGACGGCATGTTGATCAATATCTTCGGCGGCAAGATTACCACCTATCGCCGGCTCGCAGAAGCGATGATGGCCGAGATCGAGGAGACCCTCGGCCGGCGGGGCAAAAGCTGGACCGGCGGTGCACCCCTGCCAGGCGGCGACTTTCCACCCACCGGTTATGACCGCCTGGTCGCAGAAATCGCCAAAGAATTTCCAACGATTGATCGTTCCTTGTTGGAACGCCTGGTCAGGGCATACGGCACTGAAGCATCGAAATTGCTAGCTGGGGTGAACGCGCTGGCCGATCTTGGTCGACATTTCGGCCACGGCATTTACGAGGCGGAATTGCGATACCTCGCCGATTTCGAATGGGCCAAGACTGGCGAAGATGTTTTGTTCCGCCGCACCCGGATGGGAATTAAAATGAATGCCAAGGAACAGGCGGCGGTCGAGGATTGGTTTGCCGAACACCAGGCCAATGCCGGGTAAAAGTTAAGACCGTCACGTCGCAGCAAAGCCGTGGAGCCAATTCAAACATCCCGCGCGGTTATTTCTCAGGACGTTCGTACCAAACCATTTGATGGGACGTCGCCAAACATGCACCGGACCTGGCAAACACCCGCGAATGCTGATCAAAAAACCCACCATTGCCGCGTTCACTACGCGCCTCGACAAACACCGGCGCGCTGCCAATCGCCGCCAATTCGTCAGCGCCGGCGTGAAAATAGGTGGTCATGGTGATGGTCGAGATCGGTGAGAAGCCGCCAGTGACATAAAACAATCGAGGAAACGGCGCATCGCAGAGCGCGATCATTGACAAATGGTCGAGCCGGCGGTGCTCAGCATCGCGGATCCACATGGCGGAAGTCGCATTGTCATTTTCTTCGCCAAATGCGCCAGAAACCGTGCGAATTTCATATCGGTTTGCCCATTCGACCCGCATATTGCGCACGTCCATCGGTTCAATATCTTCAAACCCTGGACAATCTGGCATCACCGCATCGGCAAATTTCAAGGTCGGCCGCCGGGTCGACAAAATAATGCTGGCCTTGGCACAAATCGGCCCATCTGACTGGGCCATGCGTACATCGTAAAACCGGGTATTACGCCCTTCGCGCACGCATTCGCGGGTAATTTCGACCCCACCTTGCGGCAAGCCGCGCATATAATCCACGGTCGCGCTCAACGGCTCAAAAACGCCATGGTTTGGTTCCGCCGCAGCCTTAAGCAGCGCCGCCGCGATCCAACCGCCAAAGGGGCCGATCATGTTCCAATAATTTCGGTCGGTTTCGCCGCGAAACCGGTCAACGGCGATTTGTTCCATGGCAAGGGATCGGTCAAACGCGTTCGGCATCGGCGCCTCAATGGTGGGATTGACTACACCGCAGCCGCGCATGCTGGTTGGATCGGTGGGGATAGCACCCGTAGAGTTGGCCGGCTATTGAATGTCGATCGGCTGCTTGGCCAAAACAGCCTTATTGTCTCCGTTCCAATAGCGCAACGTGAAATTGCCCGCTTTGTCCGGCGCCTTGATCGTGACCCGGTTGTTCTCGAAAGCATCATTGCGCAGCCGCTTTTCGGCCACCACTTTGCCATCGCCGCCACGCGCATTGGGATCAAAAATCTGCACCGAATCATAACGCCCGCCCGGCCCCTGCCATTCGACCACGAATTTTGTGCCGGTCTCGACAGTTGACGGCGCGCTGAGGCCGATGTCGATCGCCACTACCTGGATCGGTCGGCGCGCCAGCACTTTTTTGTTGTCGCCATTCCAGTAGCGCAATTCATATTGACCCGGTTTGTGAGAAGCGGGCATCGACGCTTGATTGTTGTCATAGTCGTCATTCAACAAACGCTTGTCGTGGATCACCTTGCCATCGCCGCCGGCACGCGGGTCGAATAATTGCACCGCATCATAGCGCGCGCCCGGACCTTGCCAGGTCACTTTAATGGTGCGCCCTTGGCCAATTTGATCCGGTGCATCGAGGGTGACCACCGCTTCAACAACAGCTAGTGGCGCCGTTGCCAGCACGATTTTGTTGGCGCCGTTCCAATAACGTAGTTCATATTGCCCAGCTTTGGCCGGCGCCGGCAGGCTCGCCCGCTGATTGTCGAAATCATCATTGCGCAATCGTTTGTCGTGCAGCATTTTTCCTTCGCCGCCGCGAGCCAACGGATCCCACAGCTGGATCGAATCATAG
Organism: Rhizobiaceae bacterium; assembly: GCA_965248715.1. Lineage (GTDB taxonomy): Bacteria > Pseudomonadota > Alphaproteobacteria > Rhizobiales > Rhizobiaceae > CBDFKB01. Next base: position 538,420 of record CBDFKB010000008.1, on the reverse strand, counting down.
CGACCGCCGGGACCGATCCAATCGACCGTTACCTTGGCCGCAGCTTCTACGCTTTGCGGCCCCTCGATGCGAACCGGTGCCTCAATCACAACAAGTGCGCGGGTCGCCAGAACTTCTTTGTCTTGGCCGTTATAGTACCGCAGTTCATAGTCGCCTGGCTTCGCCGGTGCCGGCATCGAGACTGTCTTGGCATCGAAATCGTCGTTCAGCAACCGTTTGTCGCGCACCATTTTGCCCTCGCCGCCGCGTGCTGCCGGATCAAACAATTGCACCACATCATAGCGCCCGCCCGGGCCGATCCACTCGACCTTAAAGGTGCGGCCGACCGCGATTTCAGCCGGCGCGAGCAGCGCCACATCAGCGGGCGTGACCTCTATTACCGTAGTTGTCAAAATCGCCCGCTGTTTGCCATGATAATAGCGAAACTGATACTGGCCAGGTGTTGCCGGCAAGGCCAGGCGGACGGTGCGCTGATCGAGGTCGCCACTGTGTACACCGCGCGAGCGCACCACATCGCCCGCGCCATTGCGGGCATCGGGATCGAAAATCTCGATACGATCATAACGGTCGCCAGGACCGGTCCAACCCACGCTGACCACTGCGGCGATCGGTGCCGTATCAGGAGCGCTGAGGGTTGCCTCCGGCAACGGCGTAGCTGTAGCGGTTTCCGCCGGTTCAACTGGGGCTTCGACCACTACAGTTTGCGTCAAAGCATCGACCAACTCGCCGGCGTCTCCAGCCTGGATGTAGAGCCCACCGGTGTTTTCGGCCAAACAGGCGACCTGGCGACCCTCTTCGTTGGACAGGCCAAATCCGACCACATGGGCGGTAAAATCCACGCCGAACTTTTCCAGTTCGTTGCCGAGCGCGCACGGATCGGCATTACAGGTCTCAATGCCATCGGTAATCAGGATTACAGTTGCCCGCTCCTCGGTATATTTGAGCGCTTCCGCCGCCTGCCGCACTGACCGTGACAATGGCGTCTTACCCTTTGGTTTTAACCCATTGGCAGCCGAAGCGATTGCTTGCGAAGTCCCCGCTGCCGGTGGCACCAACAGTTCGATGTCATCGCACTTACCCTTAACCCGGTGACCATAGGTCAATAGCCCGAGTTCGCTCGTGCCCGGTACTGATTGCAGCACCTGTGACAGGGTTTCGCGGGCGATTTCGATCTTGGCGCTGCCATCGATTTGGCCCCACATGGAACCGGATGCATCAAGCACGATGATCGCGCGTTCACCTGCACCGGCACTGGACACGGCCATCAGGCCAGCCAAAAAGAACAATGATCGCAGGGACATGGGTCACACCCTCCTTGGGGAAATTCAATTACTGGCGATATTTACTTACCCGCCTTTGTGTATGTATCGCCACAATCATTTACTGCGGGTATTGCGAATTCGTCGCATTGTCAAATAGTGGGTGCAACACCCGATCGCCGACCTCCATGCCGGCAAGCGCCGCCACCCCGGCATTGATTTCCAACACATGGCTGGCCGGGCCTTGCGAAGAGATTGTATCTAGCGAGAATGGCTCGGTGCGCTCGGCAATGTGGGCGATCTGGCCGTCGGCGGTCAGAAATACCATATCGAGGGAAAGTGGTGTATTGCGCATCCACATGGTGATGATGTGCGGAACGTCGTGGACAAACAACATGCCGCGATCGGTCGCCATAGTTTCGCGGAACATCAACCCGACGATCTGTTCGCCCGGTTCATCGGCGATTTCTATCGAAAACGAATATTTGCCACGGGCGGTGTACACAACCAAAGGAGTGGGGTCTGGGTCGATCTGCTGCGCTATCTGCTGAGCCAGCGACTGGTTGCACCCGGCGTCTTCGATCACGGTCAGCGCCAAAATCGTGCCACCAATCAGGATTCGTATAACCAAAATAGTGTGATGCAGCATATACAGCCAATTCCAAGGCAACCCGCATCAATCTACCGAGGCAATGTGGCATCCTGCAGACCGAGGCAAACATTGGGCCTAGCGCTTGTCACCAAGCGTTAGAATATTTGCATCGTCGCGCTATCTCTTTGTTTATGCATGTTGAGCGATTAGATTTACGCGAAACGTGCTCAAACGCACCGGTGGATATTTAGTGCTGGGCCGACACCCGAGACCCGGTTTCCGGGTAGATTTCCGCTGCCATCAGGCCCTTGGGTCCATCACCGTAGCGCACCATGACAAATTGGCCCGGTCGTAATTCGGCCATGCCGTAACGGCGCAACGTCTCCATGTGCACGAAAATATCTTCGGTGCCTTCACCGCGGGTGACGAAACCAAAGCCGCGAACCCGGTTGAACCACTTGACCTGAACCCGCTCCAGTTCGCTAGTCGGAGTGACCTCAACATGGGTGCGCGAAGGTGGCAATTGCGACGGATGTACTGCTGTGCTTTCGTCCATCGACAAAACACGGAACGCCTGAAAGCCGCGCGACCGCCACACGATCTCGCACACCACCCGGGCACCTTCAAGCGCGGTTTCAAAGCCGCCCTGACGCAAGCAGGTAATGTGCAGCAATACGTCCGGCATCTCGTTGTCGGGAACGATAAAGCCATAGCCTTTTGAAATGTCGAACCATTTAATGGTACCGGCGATCTCAATGACGCCTACAGGTGCTTCCGCCTCCGTCCGCTCTTCTTCGCGGATCTCAGTAGCATCTTCTCCCTGTGAGAGCTTGGCTCCCATCTGCACCACCTCTATTCGCCGCAAGGACAGTCGATTTTGCTCAGTACAAACAGCCGTCCCAATCTGATTCTTTTTGTAAGATAACATTTTCAGTGTCGGCGACGGCAAGCATTATTTGCGATATGCACGCAACAATTGCTTGGCCACCTGTGGACAGTGCTCACACAAACAGATTGTCGACGGTAGTCAGGGGCCCGTAGCACTGATATCAAATCCTGATCGCAACCATTTGTGTTCAATCGGACGCCGCTAACTCCCCTGGAGGCAAACATGAAATATCTCCACACCATGGTGCGCGTAAGCGATCTTGACCGGTCGCTGGATTTCTACTGCGATAAGCTGGGCATGAAACAGGTTCGACGTTGGGACAATGAACAGGGCCGGTTCACCTTGGTGTTTCTGGCGGCCAGCGACGATATGACAACGGTGGATGGAAAACCCGATTCGAGCGACCAGGCACCGGTACTCGAACTCACTCACAATTGGGATCCAGAACCCTATGGTAGTGGGCGCAATTTCGGCCACCTGGCATTTGCCGTCGACAATATCCACCAGACCTGCCAATCGCTCCGCGACAATGGAATAACCATCAACCGTCCACCGCGTGACGGGCGCATGGCATTTATCCTTTCACCGGACAATATTTCGATCGAGCTGCTGCAAAAAGGCGCAGCTTTGGATCCGGTCGAGCCGTGGGCCAGCATGGAAAACACTGGCCAGTGGTAATTGCAATTTGCGGGAAAGTCGGCATTTGCCACATTTGCGCCTGGAAGTGGTCGCATTTGTCCCCTCGAATATTGTGATCGGTGCGGGGCCCACTTTGGTGGTCACTCTTGATTGCCACCCTTGATTGCCTGGCCGATTTTTACTAAACCGCGACCAGCGAAACAGCGACCGCAGATTGTTGATAGTAGCGTAGCAGCGCACAATGAGGCGAGTTTGACGAGTTTAACTCCTATGATCGGGCTCGCTTGGCAATCATTGCGGCGCGGGCCACAAAATTTCGCCGTGTTGGCGGCGGGATTGTTGCTGTATGGATGTGTCGGCTCATCGCTGAACGGCCTGGAATTGACCGCACAGGACGTCACGGACGGGCAGCGGCCCGATGATATGATTTCCGCCGAAGCGCTAGCCTATCATGAAAATGGGCAAGACCCGGATGGCACGATTGCGCTAGCATTGGCACCGAGCCCGGTGCCGAGGCCTGGTGAAACTTCTGCTAGTGTCCAAGCGGTGGCCGATGCGCCCGCTGACGGCGAAATTGCCAACCCCATCGCCGATGGTGCAGCCCAACCCACCGCCACCGCTAAAACCGCCACGACGATAGATCAAGCCGACCTATTGGGTGCGCCGACGGAGCCGGTTAAAACCAGTGCTGCCAGCGGCGCGGACAATGGTTGGACCACAGAAACGCCGGGCTTCTTGAGCGCTTTGATCAACCGTTTTTCGGCCCGGCCACCGCGTGCGGTGCAACCGGCAACCGAGCAACCGCCAGAAATTGCAGCGGCACAGCCGGCAAGTCAAACTGAAGCCGAAAGCGATCTTGTTGCCGCCAAGGCCGAACCGGCGGCAAAATTCGATGTGGAGCCGATGCGCGTTGCTTCCGTTGGCGGGGTGGCACGGTTGGCGCCAAGGGGCATTGACCTGCAACATGCCGACGTTGAGGCCGCTTGCCTCGATCCACGCCTGCTGGCGCTGATCCGCCAGGCCGGCAGCCATTTTGACGCCAAGCCAATCATCAGTTCCGGTTATCGCAGTCCCAAGCACAACCGACGCGCTGGTGGCGCCAAGAACTCGTTGCACACCTATTGCAAGGCGGCCGACTTCCAGCTTTCCGGCATCAGCAAATGGGATCTGGCCAAATATTTGCGCCTGATGCCGGGGCGCGGTGGCGTCGGCACTTATTGCCGCACCGAGTCGATCCATCTCGACATTGGTTCCAAGCGCGATTGGCACTATCCGTGCCGGCGCAAGAAGTCGCGCAAAAAACGCAAGACATAGTTCGCCGGTCATTGATCAGACCGGCAAAACTAGGCTGCGGCCGGGACCGTGAAAAGATTTCCGTTGCTGCATCTCGGCGCTTGCAGGACCCCTTATTCGTCACTATAAGGCACCGATCCTGCGCGCCCTTCGTCTAGCGGTCTAGGACGCCGCCCTTTCACGGCGGAAACACGGGTTCGAGTCCCGTAGGGCGTGCCACTTTACGACTTCCCCAACCATTGATCACCGCGCGCCGGCCAGATGCGCCAATGTCGCACCTGCCTCCAGCGCCAGTGCACGCAGCTTGATAAATCGCTCTTCATGGCGCCCGATCGGGGCAATTGGCAACTGGTCGTCATTGGCGCCGGCGAAACTTTCCGCCACCGCCTTGCCAAAAATTGTTCCCGGTGCAATGCCGCGGCCGGAATAGCCATGTACCAGTAGACCGCGTGCGCCAAGCCTAACGATCTTTGGCAAATGGTCGTTGGTCATAGCGATTTTACCATACCAGTATTGGTGAAACCCGATGTCCGCCAATTGTGGGTAATGCGAGGCGAGTTTTCGTGTCACCCAGGCCCTATGTATGCCGCTAGCAACATGGCCTAGCGAACCGATGGTACCGATCACCAACCGGCCGGCGGCATCTAGCCTAAAGGAACTCATTACGGTTGCGGTATCCCAGCACCCCTCACCGCCTGGCATAATGGTCGCCAACTGTTGCGGGCTAAGCGGCGCGGTCGCCATTTGAAAGAACCGCACCGGCACATGGACCGGCGCGGTGATGCCGCCAAGATCGGTGTGGTAGGCATTGGTGGCAACCAATAGGAAACGCGCGCGAACCGTCGCCTCATTTGCGGTTACTTGCCAACAATCGCCACTGAAACTGATGCCGGTTACCGGGCTGTGCTCCAATAGTGTCGCACCTTCGCTTTCTGCTGCGCGAGCCAGACCTCGACAATAGGCGAGCGGATTAATCGTGCCGGCGCGTGGATCTAACAGCGCACCATGCAGGGTGGGACTGCCGGTGCGCTTAACGGTTTCATTACGGTCAATCAGCACCACCGGTGCACCGCGTTCGCTAAGCGCTTTGTGGCGTTCACGCAATTCCTGGTTGGCAGCCGGCGCATGGGCGCATTGCAAGGTGCCGGCGCGTACCGGATGGCATTTGATGGCGTGCTGCCTGATCAACTCGAACACCAGATCGGGACCCCCGGACAGGGCCGCGTTAAGCTTGGCACCAGGGGTTTTGCCCAAAAGCTGTTCCACCTTGTCGGGCGCCAGCCACAGCCCGGCATTTACCAGCCCGACATTGCGCCCGGACCCGCCATGGCCGATTTCATGGGCTTCAAGGAGTGCGACCGACAGACCGCGCCGCGCCCCATGCAAAGCCGCCGAACAACCGGTAAAACCGCCACCGACAATCGCCAGATCAACCGTCAGGTCTTGCTCTAAGCGCACCGGCACGCGGGTTTCACCGGCGGTTTCGCGCCACAAATTTGTTTCTGCGGCTAGCATTTTGCCTCTAACATCTAAGCTTCGTACATATTGCGCGCTTGTTCGACAATGGCGTCTCGCGACGGCAAGGTTGCCGCGTAGGCGGGCCCGGTGGCGATGAAACTGTCGTCAGCGGTGATCCGGCCAACGGCCCGTTCGCCGCCATAGCGGAGCAGGAAATCAGCCAGTATCGCTTCGCTGACCGATCCCGAGGCGCGGCATTCATCAACCATCAGAATTTTTTGGCAATCACCAATCGCGCCGGCAATCGCGTCATAATCGAGTGGTGCGATCCAACGCAAATCGACCACCCGCGCATTGATGGCGCTGTGTTCAGCGAGGATCGCTTGTGCCTGGCGGGCACGGAAATAGCCGTTGGCATAGGAAATGATCGCCAAATCTTCTCCATCGCCATGCACACCGACTTGACCGAGGCTGATCGGCGGCTCGGCGCCGGGCAACAGATAGGTATGGGTCCAACCGCTGTCGTCGGCTTGGTGCAGGTCGCGGGTCATATAGAGCGCGATCGGCTCCACGAATATGCACACACGTTGCTCCACACGGGCAAGGCGAATGCATTCGCGCAGCATCAACACCGCATCGCGGCCATTTGACGGACAGGCCACCACCAAGCCTGGAATGTCACGCAACACGGCAAGTGAATTGTCGTTGTGGAAATGACCGCCAAACCCGCGCTGATAGCCAAGGCCGGCGATCCTGACCACCATCGGATTGGCGAATTGGCCATCAGAAAAGAATGGCAGGGTCGCCGCCTCGCCGCGGATTTGGTCTTCGGCATTGTGCAGATAGGCAAGGAACTGGATTTCCGCGATCGGCACGATGCCGTTATGGGCAAGGCCAATTGAAAGACCGAGGATCGATTGTTCGTCGAGCAGGGTGTCCATCACCCTGGCCCGGCCAAACCGGCTTTGCAGGCGCTGGGTGACCCCGTAGACCCCACCCTTGCGGCCCACATCCTCACCCGCGAGCACAATCTCATCATGTTCCAACATCAAGTCGGTCAGGGCGAAATTAATTAATTTGGCCATATGCTGGGGTTGTTCCAGCGCCTTGCCATCGGCCTTGCCGAACGTCTTGGCCCGTTCAGCTTGCGACGGGCCGTTTGACTGCGAAACCGCTCTTGGCGGCGCCAGCAGCCTCGCCATAATCTCGCGGGCGTTGACAAGTTTCGGGCGCTTAATCGCCTTTTCGGCCAATTGTGCCAACCGCTCGCCGCAGTCTTTGTAGCGGTCAAGCACCTGATCAGGCGATAGCACTCGATTGCCGACCAGGTGGCGCGCGGTGTGCAGCAACGGGTCTTGTGCCTCCTCGGCCTCGACTTCGGCTTGCGAACGATAAGATGTTTGCACATCGGCACCGGCATGACCGTACAGCCTAACGCAGGTAAAGTGCAGAAATGCCGGCCGGCGGGTGCGCCGCACATGCTCTTCAACCGCCCGCGCGGTGTAAAAAGTGTCCGCCACATCAAGCCCGTCGCAGGCAAAATAATCGATCCCGGGTCTCGCCCGCAGCACCGCCTCGACCCAACCCTTAGGGCTTGGCGTGGAAATGCCGATGCCATTGTCCTCGCACACGAATACGATCGGCATCGCTAACCCGCGCCATGCGGTCCACCCGGCGGCATTAAATGCGCCCTGGGCGGTGGAATGATTGACCGAGGCATCGCCGAACGAGGCGATGACGATACCATCGTTCTCCAGCATTTTGTGTTCGGGTCGCAGGCGCTGGGCGAGCGCAATCGAGTGCGCTACGCCGACCGCTTTTGGCAGGTGAGAAGCGATGGTCGAGGTTTGCGGCGGAATCATCAATGGCCGTGAACCAAGCACCTTGTGCCGACCGCCGGAGATCGGGTCGTCGCTCGACGACACGAAACTCAACAACATATCCCAGGCCGGGTCGGCGTTACCGTCCTGCAAGGCACGCTGGATCTGAAACGCCGCGTCGCGGTAATGCAAAAAGGCGATGTCAGTTGGCCGAAATGCTGCGGCGATTGCCGCATTGCCCTCATGGCCGGACGAACCGATAGTATAAAACGCCTCGCCACGCGCCTGTAATTGACGCGAAATCCGGTCGAGTTGCCGGCTTAGAACCTGGGCATCGAACAAGGCGACCAGTTTCTCATCGTCAAGGCCGGCTTTGGCACAAGCGATGCCGGCGCGTGATACTGGAAAGTCGCGTGCGGCGACCCTGGCAAGAAAATTATCGTGCACCACCTGCGACCGGTCCATTAATCCACCTGTTTATCGCGTGTAACCGGCAAACCATGCTGCGACCCACAAAATTGTTGCTGTCTAATGCGCATTGACCCAAGGCCGCCGTTCACGCTTGAATGATGCCGAACCGAAATACGAACGCGCCGATAAAAGGCGCCATGCTGACATGCAGGAACCCGATATGGCAGTCAAGACCGGCGCCGAACGTTTGCGCGCCAACGGCTTTTGCGAACTTGCCGGCAAGTCGGTCGGCGTGATCGCCAACCACAACTCGATGGCTGGCAATCTGCATCTTTGCGCAGCACTCAGCGCCGCGCCAAACGTGCAACTGAAAACGATATTTTCCCCCGAGCACGGGTTTGCCGGAACCGCCGCCGCCGGGCTTGCGGTCACCGACCACTTGGCCCCCGGCACCACGGTCCCGGTCTACAGCCTTTATGGCGATACCCTGGCACCGACGGGGGAAATGTTGGACGGCATTGAAGTGCTTTTGTTCGACCTGCAGGATGTGGGCGCGCGGCCCTACACCTATTTCTCGACCATGGGTCTGGCGATGGCTGCCTGTGCAAAAAATAACGTCAGGTTCATGGTGCTCGACCGGCCCAACCCGCTTGGCGGCGAATATGTCGCCGGGCCGGTGTTGGAATGGGAGTACCGGTCGTTTGTCGGTCGCTATCCGATCCCGCTCGCCCACGGGCTGAGCGCCGGCGAATTAGCGCAGATGATCAAAGGCGAGAAATGGGTGGACGGGGTCGGCCAGCTTGCATTGTCAGTGATCGAAATGACAGGTTTCGAGCGCTGGATGCAATGGCCGGATACCGGGCTAGGCTGGGTTCCGCCCAGCCCCAATTTACCCGATTTCGAAACCGCGCTGTGCTATGCCGGCACCGTATTATTCGAGGGCACGGTTTTGAGCGAAGGCCGGGGCACGCCCTGGCCATTTCGTTTCATCGGTGCGCCGGGGATGGATGCGGACCGGATCGCCGGTGAGATGAACGCATTGCGGCTGCCGGGTGTCCGGTTCGAGGCCGACAGCTGTATGGTTCAAAAGGGCGCGGCCAGCGCTCTTGGCAACAAATTCGGCGGGGAAACCATTGACGGTATCCTAATGACGGTCACCGACCGGCACATTTTTCACCCGGTGCAAACCGCGATCCACTTATTGCAGAAAACCCGCCGCGCCTGGCCAGACAAAAGCCAATTCTTCACCCCGGACTGGTTTGCCAAACTGGCTGGGACCGAATTGTTGCAACAGGCGTTGGAAGGTAGCCAGAATGCCGGCGCGATCAGCGCATCGGCAGATGCAGCAACGGCGCAATTTACCCAACTGCGCCAGCCATATTTGTTGTATTGACCGGTGGCAGAAAGCAGAATGCAACGAACGGGCAATGCGAAGATTAGATGCATGGCCCAACTCGCGCCACGAAACAAAGACGAATTTGATAGGACAAGCGCTTGTCACGAAGCATTAGATTCGCTTCGTCGCGCTATCTGTTTGTTTGTGCGTGTCACTTTCCCCAAAACCGGTACCCACTTTTGGGTGACACGCTCTAGCGCTTGTCACGAAGCGTTGGAATAGCTTCGTCGCGCTATCGCTTTGTTTTGGCGCGTATTCTTGTCCGAAAACCGCTACACACTTTTCGGGAATACGCTCTAGCGCCTGTCACGAAGCGTTGGAATAGCTTCGTCACGCTATCTGCTTTGTTTTGGCGCGTATTCTTATCCGAAAACCGCTACACACTTTTCGGGAATACGCTCTAGCGCTTGTCGCGAAGCGTTGGATACGCTTCGTCGCGCTATCTGCTTTGTTTTGTCGCGTATTCTTATCCGAAAACCGCTACACACTTTTCGGGAATACGCTCTAGTTTCAGCTTGCGGAAGCAAAATGAACCGCCCTTCATCAGCGTACCGACCGTGTTCTCACCGCGAATGGCAGCGAGCGCCATCTTGGTTTTGAAAGCAGTGGTGTAATTGCGACGGGGGCGTCTTGCCATAGTGGTTCTCCTGTTGCCGGAAAACTTCGCCGGTTACAGGCCAAAATCCGCTTATCTCAACTGCTCAGTTTCCCCGAACCACTTCTAATCCTGCTTTTCCGCACCCGGGATGCAATAGGTCCAAATGTTTCCTGGGGTCTGTGTCCTTGGCCAATGCCCCTTCTACCCAACCCTCAGACCCAATCCCTCCAACATCACCCCGGCTTCGCTTTCCCAGCGCGCTTTGAGTTCGGCGTTGGTAGTTTTGCGCAGGCCCAATGCTTTCAACGCTTCCGCTTTGGTGGAATTAGTCGAGCCGAAACTTGCCGCTACCCGTGGCCACCAATAGTCGAGCGAGGCTTGAACGCTCGCCAGATTGCTCTGGTCTTCGAGCAATTTCGCTAGACCATCGCGGGCCAGTTCGGCGTGACGGGCCTCGATTGGCGCAATGGCGCGAAACTGTTCCGCCAAAGGTTGGTAGGAAACCCGTTTAAATTCGCTAAGCTGCACCGCCACCGCACCGCCCATCAACAAATTCATCACCACCGCGTCGGCCCACCCAGCTAACGGGTAGTTGAACACCGCCAACCGCATGTCGTGCTCGGAGCGGGTGGCGCCGATATCGGCATCACGCTCGAGCCGCGCGGTCCACGGGTGGTGATTGGCATATTTCTCGGTATTGGCGCCAAATTCGCCCATGATTTTTAGGATCCGGTCGGCATGGTCGGTCTTTTCCAACACAATCTTCGCCGCCGCAATACGTTCCTTAATGCCGGGGCCTTGATTGATGATATCGGCAAAGCCGGCGGCACCGGCCAGTTCGCTGTCGACGAAAGTGGCCATCAGTTTCATTAATTCGGCGCGATAGCGCGGCGGCACATTGGTCGGCGAGGTTAAAACACCACCGGCGGCCAGATAGTCCCCGATTGTCATTTCTTCAGCCATCGGCACTTTCCCCTACGGACCCTATACTTATTGATCATAATCGATGACGAGCTTGTCGGTCAGCGGGTAGGATTGGCACGAAAGCACGTAGCCTTTTTCTACCTCATAGTCCTCCAGCGCGTGGTTGGCGACCATCTCGACCTCGCCCTCGATAATCCGGCATCGGCAGGTGGAACACACCCCGGCCCGACAGGCAAAGGGTGCGTCAATGGCATTTTCCAGCGCCGCGTCAAGCACGCACATGTCTTTGGCCATGGTCACCGTTTGTGTGGCACCATCCATGGTGATGGCGGCAATGGTCTGGTTGGCGCTGCTGGCAGCATCTGCCGAAGCGGGTGGGCGCTTGGCCCGACCCGGCTGAGCCGAGACAAATAGTTCAAACTTAATTTGCGTGTCATCAAGGCCATGGTCGCGAAGCGACGCGGCAATCGCCAGCATCATCGGTTCCGGGCCGCAGATAAAGACGGTGTCCACATTGTCGATATCGATCCAAGAATTGAACAATTGCTGGCATTTTTTGGCATCAATCAGGCCGGTAAAGAGATCAATTTCCTGGGCGTCGGTCTCCAGAATATGGATCACGTTAAAGCGGCCCATATATTGATTTTTGAGATCCTCCAGCTCCTCGCGAAACATGATCGTGCTCACGCCCCTATTGGCATAAACCAACGTGAATCGCGATTTGGGCTCACTCGCCAAAGTGGTCTTTATGATCGACAAAACCGGGGTGATGCCCGAGCCGCCGGCAAAGCCGAGATATTGTTTTCGCGCGCCCGCATCCAAAGGCGAGAAGAAAGTGCCCATCGGCGGCATCGCTTCGATTTTGTCACCGATTTTCAGTTCTTCATTGGCCCAGGTGGAAAACGTGCCACCATCGACCCGCTTGATGCCTATCTGCAGCATGTGTTCGTTCTTGCCGGCACAGATCGAATACGAGCGGCGCAGTTCCTCGCCATCGAAGTCACGGCGGAAGGTGAGATATTGGCCTTGGGTAAAGTCGAATTCCTCACCGGCGCCGTTTGCCGGGTCGAGCGTCACCACCACCGCATCGCGGATTGTCTTGTGGATATCGGTGACCGTCAATTCGTGAAAGCGCGCCATCGCTACATTCCTAAATGCATTTGAAATAGTCGAAGGGTTCAAGACAATCGCGGCAACGCCAATGGGCCTTGCACGGGGTCGAGCCGAACTGGCTGATCTTTTCCAAATTCTCGCTGGCACAACGCGGGCAACGGCTGGGGCCGCCAGCGGCACTTGGTGGAGCGATGCCGAATTCCTCGAGTTTGGCGGCGCCCTTTTGGGTCAGCCAATCGGTGGTCCAGGCCGGTGAAAGCTGGCGCTGTAGTTCCAGCTTTTCGATGCCGTGCCCATGTAGCGCCGTTTCAATATCTAGGGCGATGATCGACGTTGCCGGGCAACCGGAATAAGTCGGAGTAATGGTCACGGTCAAAATGTCGGCGTCCCACTGCACATCACGCACGATGCCAAGGTCGACCACTGAGATCACTGGAATTTCCGGATCCGGCACCTGATCGAGCCAATCCCACACCTGTTGCACACTGGGGTTTGCCATGGCGCTACCAGCTTGCGCCTGGATAAGCGCGTTGCAGCCATTGCATTTCGGTCAGCAGATGGCCCAGATGCTCCGAATGACGGGTACCGGCCTTTCCGCCCTTGTGGGCGAAACTGCCTGTCGGAACCGTCAATGTGGCTTCATCGAGCACTTTGCGTACCAGCTTGTCATATTCGTCGCGTAGCGTGGCACTGTTCGGCGCGATGCGGTTAGCGGCCATCTTGGCGTCAATTTCATCGTCGATGAACATTTCACCCACATAGGGCCACAGATGGTCGAGCGCTGTCTGCATGCGTTGGTGGCTTTCCGCCGTGCCGTCACCAAGGCTGACAACCGTGTCGGCGGACCGTTCCAGATGATAGGTTACTTCCTTGCTAGCCTTCTCAGCGATCGCGGCGACCCGCTGATCGGCGCTGGTCAACAGATGGCCGAGCAGGATCGAGTGCCAGGCATCGAACAGGAATTGTCGCATTAAGGTGCGGCCGAAATCGCCATTGGGCAGTTCGACCAGCAAAACATTGCGGAAATCCCAAACATCGCGGTGGAACGCCAGGCGGTCGGCATCGCGGCCCACGCCTTCTACTTCACCAGCAAGGTTGAGCCACATCTGGGTTTGGCCGATCAGATCGAGTGCGGTATTGGCGAGCGCGATGTCTTCTTCCAGCACCGGGGCGTGTCCGCACCACTCAGAAACCCGATGGCTCAAAACCAGGGTGTTGTCACCGATACGCAAAAGGAACTGAAACAAGGCGGTGTGGTTTCCCATTACATGGCTCCCACATCATCAGGGATGTCGAAGAATGTCGGGTGGCGATAAACCTTCGACTGGGACGGTTCGTAAAGCGGCCCTTTGGCGCTTGGCGAACTGGCGGCAATGTGATTGGCCTCAACCACCCAGATCGACACCCCTTCGTTGCGGCGAGTATAAACGTCGCGGGCGTTCTTGATCGCCATCGCCGCATCTGGCGCGTGCAGGCTACCCACATGGCGATGGCTCATGCCGTGTTGGCCGCGGATAAAGACTTCCCAAAGGGGCCATTCATTGTTCATGGGTTTATCCTCCTTGCAGCACGATTATTCGGCTGCCACATTGGCACCTACTTGAACGGCGGCCTTTTTGTTGGCATGGGCCATTAGGCCGTCGCGAAACCATTTGCCATCATCCCAGGCCTTGTTGCGGTCGGCGAGACGTTCGACGTTGCAGGGTCCGTTGCCCTTGATCACATCGAAGAATTCCGACCAGTCGGGTTCGGCGAAATCATAGTGTCCGCGCTCGTCGTTCCACTTCAGGTCCGGGTCAGGGATGGTAAGGCCAAGATACTCGGCCTGCGGTACGGTCTGGTCGACAAATTTTTGTCGTAATTCGTCATTGGTATTGATCTTGATTTTCCAGGCCATGGACTGGGTTGAGTGGACCGATTCAGCGTCCGATGGGCCAAACATCATCAGGGACGGAAACCAAAACCGGTTGAGCGCATCCTGGGCCATTTCCTTTTGCTCCGGTGTGCCCTCGGCGCAGGCGCGGATGGCGTCAAAGCCCTGGCGCTGATGGAAACTTTCTTCTTTGCAAATGCGCACCATGGCGCGGCCATAAGGGCCGAAACTGGTGCGTTGCAGCGGCACCTGGTTCATGATCGCGGCACCGTCGACCAGCCAGCCGACCGCGCCAATATCAGCCCAGTTCAAGGTCGGATAATTGAAGATCGAGGAATATTTCATTTTGCCGTCCAACAAATCCTCGGTCAGTTGGTCGCGGCTAATGCCCAGGGTTTCTGCGGCGCAATAAAGATAGAGCCCGTGACCGGCCTCGTCTTGTACTTTGGCCAGCAAGATCGCCTTGCGCTCTAAGGTCGGCGCCCGGGTGATCCAGTTGCCCTCTGGCAATTGGCCGACGATTTCGGAATGGGCGTGCTGACCGATCTGGCGGATCAAAGTCGCCCGGTAGTCTTCCGGCATCCAGTCCTTAGGTTCGATCTTTTCGTCCCGGTCGATGCGATCCTGGAACTCGCGTTCTTGGTCGCTCATTTCCTCGTGCGATTTGACCCCGGTGCCGGCGGTCTTGATCATCTGTGCATACATTTTTTGGCTCTCCTATGGTCAGGTGCGCTCGAGAATAATTGCAGCACCTTGACCCACGCCCACACACATGGTGCATAGGGCATATCGACCGCCCGTGCGTTTGAGTTGATAGGCGGCGGTTAGCACCAAACGCGCCCCCGACATGCCCAATGGATGGCCAATCGCGATAGCGCCGCCATTGGCGTTCACATGTTCAGCGTCGTCGCGCACACCCAGTTCGCGCAATGTGGCCAGACCCTGGGACGCGAAGGCTTCGTTCAACTCTATCACATCGATATCATCGATGCTGAGCCCGGCCCTTGCCAGCACTTTGCGGGTGGCCGGCACGGGCCCAATGCCCATGATGCGCGGTTCGACCCCTGCCGCCGACATTCCCACGATCCGTGCCATCGGCGTAAGGTGGTTTCTTGACGCGGCGGCCTCGTTTGCCAGCAAAAGTGCGGCCGCGCCGTCATTGACGCCGGAAGCATTGCCGGCGGTAACGGAAAGGTCGGGACCGTTGATGCCGCGCAACCCGGCCAGTTTGTCAGTGGAGGTGTCGGGACGGGGATGTTCATCGGTATCAACAATGATCGGATCACCCCTTCTTTGCGGCACCGCGACCGGAGTAATCTCTTCGGCAAAAAGGCCGGCCTTATGCGCTGCCGCCCATCGCGCTTGGCTGCGGGCGGCAAACCCATCTTGATCGGCGCGTGAAATATCATAGTCGGCGGCGACATTGTCGGCGGTCTGCGGCATCGAATCGATGCCATACATTTTCTGCATCTTCGGATTGACGAACCGCCAGCCGATTGTGGTGTCGTAAACCGTGTTGGCGCGGCTAAATGCGCTGGTTGCTTTGGGCATTACAAAGGGCGCGCGGCTCATGCTCTCCACGCCGCCGGCAATCGCCAGATCATAGTCACCGGCCTTGATGCCACGCGCTGCCATGCCGACCGCTTCCATGCCCGAAGCGCAAAGGCGGTTGATAGTCGTACCCGGCACCTCGACCGGCAATCCAGCCAGCAGCGCGGCCATGCGGGCAACGTTGCGATTATCTTCGCCGGCCTGATTGGCCGAACCATAGATCACATCGTCGACGCTGGCCCAATCGACGTTAGGGTTGCGTTCCTTTAATGCCTTGATCGGGACGGCCGCCAGATCATCGGTGCGAACCGTGGAAAGCGCGCCACCGTAGCGTCCAATCGGGGTCCGGGTGGCATCGCAGACAAACGCATCCATGGTTTCAACTCTTCCTATGTTCGATCCTTTAACTGACCGACCGGTTGGTCATAACAATATGCAATACCGGTGGCAAGCAAATTATCATCTGCGTGGATGTTACTCAAAATGCCTAGGGCGTGTCACCCAAAAGTGGGTGCCGGTTTTGGGGAAAATGACAGGCATAAACAAAGAGATGAGCACCTCTAAAAACCCTTGATTTTGTTGGGCTGGGTGTGATTTTGAAGTTTCGAGTACCGGATAATATGTTGAAATATTTGAGAAACGCAGAAACGAAAAATTGCTCCCAGGACCCAAAAGAAGGGTTTTTGGAGGTGCTCAGATAGCGCGACGAAGCTATTCCAACACTTCGTGACAAGCGCTAGGGCGAGTAAGCGAACCGGACAAACCGGCCCTATACAAGGTTCCGCGCGATCGTCTCGGAGAATTCTTTCTCGAATAGCATTTCGTCGCCTTCATAGGCTTCGATCCGGCCAGTCATGTAAAAACTGTCCGCGTCCGCATGCATGACGGAAAACGTCTCAGTGCGCACCGACCATTTCTCGCGGGCAAGGGTTTGGGTCCAATGGGTTTCGCCACGTGCCGACAACGGATCATTAGGATCGATGGTCCACTTCTCGCGGGCGATGCTGCCATTGGCCAGCCCATGATCGAGGTCGAGCTGCTCGCCGAAATCGTCTTCGATCGCAACCGTCACTGTACCGCTTGCCATGTCGGTGATTATTTCGCGGCGATTGGTGCTTTCACGCAAATGTTCGATCCGCCAGGGTTCTGCTGTCGTCGGTGGCTCGAATGCGGTCTCATCGCCCGATGCGGTTGCGCGTAATGGCAGGTGTAAACTGCCTTCGAGCAAGGTTAATTCCGCCGTCTCTGGCGCTGGCCAGATCAATGGCCAATAGCTGGTGGAAATCGCCAGCCGCAACCGGTGGCCCGGCGCCAAGCAATAGGCGATGTGGTCAAGTTTGACCGTCAGCGCAAACGGCAAATCGGGTTCAATCGTGGTTGGATTTTGATGACTGTCGCAGTGGGTCAAATTGATGACGCCATAGGTGATGCGGGCCGAAGTGCCATCCGGCGCCACATCGCACAATCGGATCGCCAATTGCCCGTTCGGCCGATCGCAGGCGACCGCCATGGTCACGGTTGGGGCGCCGACAATGTCGATTGCATGTGCAAACAGCGAAGTGTCGAAACATGCAGACAAGGCATCGTCCGCGCGTTGATCGCCTGGTAAATCCGGTCCCAGCCAGATCGCACAATATTCACCACCATATATGCCGCAATGGTGCGGTGAGGAGATATGCCGTTCGAATTGGTGGCAATCGCCATCGACAAGGCTTCCGGTGTCGGTCAGGGAGAAAACCCGGTTCTCCACGCCATCGTGTGGCCCGTCGGTTTGAGCGATCCATCGCCCAGGGCGTTTCGTATAAGCAGTTTTCGGCGGCACTCCATCCATCACATAGACCCGATAGGCAGGATCGTCCTCAACGCCATTGTTGACATCCTTCAGCCACCGATCCCACCATCGAAGCGCTTCCTGCAAGAAGCCGATGCGCGGCTCGGGCACGGCAAAATGGGGGTATTTGTGGATCCATGGCCCGACGATACCCTTGGCCGGCGCGTGAAGATTTTCCACAATTTGCGACACCGCGTTTTTGTAGGCATCGCCCCAGCCGCCGACCGCCAGGGTGGCAGCTTTGATCGCCGAATAATCCTCGCACACCGAACCGTGGCGCCAATAGTCATCGCGGGTCTGATGGCTAAGCCACTTCGCCGCCAACAAAGGCTGGTGCTGAAGCCTTTTGAGCCACATTGCCCGCCAATTGTCGCCAACTAGCGCCGGATCGGGTGGGCGCGATGAATAAGACAACATAGTCGCGCCCCAGCCCTGGTTTTCGCTCAGCAAACAGCCGCCCTTAAAGTGGATGTCATCGGCATAACGGTCAACGGTTGAGCACAAGGTAATGATCGCTTTTAGCGGTGCAGGGTCGAGTGCGGCAATTTGCAACGCGTTAAACCCGCCCCAGGATATACCCATCATACCTACCGTGCCGGCGCACCAGGGCTGGCCGGCGATCCAATTGATCACCTCGACACCGTCGGTCAGTTCTTGTTCGGCATATTCGTCCTCCATCAGCCCCTCGGAATCCCCATTGCCGCGCATATCCACGCGAATGCAGGCATAACCTCGTTCGGCGAACCAGGGATGGGTTAGTTGATCGCGGGCCGTGGTGCCGTCGCGTTTGCGGTAAGGCAGATATTCCAAGATCGCCGGCACCGGGCGGGTATCCGCGTCTGCCGGCATCCAGGTGCGCGCCGATAGCCGGCAGCCGTCGCTGAGAACGATTGCCATGTCCGGTGTCTCCACGATCTTGGCCAGGTTTCGAGCCATTGATGTTTCCTCAATATGTCACACGCAACGGTGCCCTTGAAATCAATCCCAGTTATCCAGATCAGCGTGTAGCTGCTCGATGCTTTCATACAGATTTTTTTGGAACGTGATCTGATAAAACTCCTGCAGGATCGTCTTGTGGAATCGCTCGCATATGCCATTGGTTTGCGGATGCTTCACCTTGGTCTTGGTGTGGTCGATATCATTTATGGCCAGGAACAGTTGGTAGTCGTGCTTGTCGGGCCTACCGCAAAATTCGGTGCCGCGATCGGTCATGATGCGCAGCACCGGAAGATCATGTTCTTCATGAAATGGTAGCACCTGGTCATTGAGCAGATCGGCCGCCGTGATCGGCGTCTTGGTGGTGTACAGCTTGGCGTGGGCGACCTTGCAATAGGTGTCGATGTAAGTCTGCTGGTAAACACGGCCCACACCCTTCAGCGTACCCACATAGAACGTATCCTGAGAGCCCAGATAACCAGGGTGCGCAGTCTCGATCTCCCGCAGGCCTCATCATCATGCTTCTTCTTCTCAAGCGCCTGCACCTGCGCTTCGGTGAGGATGATGCCGTCTTCGGCAACTTTGGCTTCCAGGGCCTTCAATCGCAGTTTGAAGTTCTCCAGGTCCCTATCCGCGTCGCTTTGCTTGCCTGCCGGGCAGTGCATGTCGCAGCCAGATGGAACGAACACCGGATGGCGAGACAAATACGCCGGCCTTGCGCAGCTCATTGGAGGTGCGCACCTGGCCTTAGGCAGGAAACTCAATTGCATAATTGATAACCGCCTGTTCGGTCATCTCATCCACACGGTTGGCCATGTTCGGCTTGCGGCGTGTACGCTCCAAGAGGGCTTCCACGCCGCCCTCATCCACCGCGGATTTGTAACGGTAAAACGTATCGCGTGAGTACCCCATCATCTGGCAGGCCTTCGACACATTGCCCAGCTGGACACCCGCAAAAACCTCAGCGGTCGTTCTGATGGTTGTCTGATAAAGAAAACATTCCAGAATCAAATCATGAACGAACCGGAATCAAACGTATTTCCACATCCCGCTAAATATTTGGACAGGAGGTTTTTGCGGGTGTCCAAATACTCAAAATCAACCGTTGCGCCAAGAACCTCCAGCGGATCACCGTCCTTGCTGAGTTTCTCAAGATGGTCGGATAAACTGAAAAGGCTATTAGGATTCATGATGGTACCTCCATCAAGGAAGTGAATCACAAAACTGCTAAATTGGGTAGGTTATTGCGGGTGTCCAGCTGCCGGAACAAACAATCCGGCGCTCAAATGACCAAGAAATACACGTCAATCCAGAGAATCTCGCCCCGTCACACTCGCAAAGCACACAATCGCTCTCAAATCACCGGAAATTAGAGGTGTCCAGTTGGACACCCGGGCAAGGATAGAAATCGATTAAATTCTGTCAAAAGAATTGGTGAGATTTTCTTATATGGTAGAAATCAGCAAACCGCAGCGCATCCTTATCAGGTAGACGAAGTGCGCCAAAGTGAAGTGTAAAACGCTCCCAGACTGACTTTGATGTTGTTTAGCAACATCGTGTGTCATCCAAAGTTGGAGCCTCATCCCTGAAAGAGCAAATTCAGAATATTTTTTTGCAACAAAAATGTAATTATTTTCACAAGAGAATTTTCTTGTTCCATCAGTCCGCATAATCTTTTTTTTCAACATTTAGATTAAAATTTGAAAAAGTGTAACCCTACGAGCTTATCAGAGATCGGATCGATGCTGAGTATTGCTTGAGACTTTCTACTTCCTTCGGGTCAATTTCCACCCCGAACGATTTTTGAATTAAACCACCATAATTTTGGATACTTAATGTGTCGCTCCATAAATCGAATAGCGCTTTTGCATGCCCAGTTGCCTTTTGGTGAGAATATTGGTCCATTAGGGTCCAAACTCAATCATAACCAGAAGGCGACGAGTGTTGCCAGCGCTACGGCGGACAGGAAGTTTCTTGCGAGTTTGTCGTAGCGGGTTGCCACTCTTGGAAAGTCCTTGAGACGGCAGAATGCATTTTCGATGAGGTGGCGTTCTTTGTAGCGGGCTTTGTCGTAGATGATTTTGCGTTTTCGATTGCAGCGGCCGGGGATCACAGGAACCATGGCCGCATTGCGCAAAGCTTTTCGAAGCGCATCCGCATCGTATCCCTTGTCGCCCAGAACATATCGTGCGCCCCTCAAACCTGTCAGCAAAGTGGGTGCGGCTTTGGTGTCCGATACATTGCCTGCTGTGAGCATGAAGGCAAAGGGGCGGCCTATGACGTCTGTGAGGGCATGGATTTTGGTGGTTTGGCCACCGCGCGAGGGGCCAATGGCCTGGATTTTCGCCCCCCTTTACCGCCATGTGCCGAACGATGCGCCTTGATATAGGTTGAGTCGATGGACGTGCTCTTCGTCACCGCACCTGAGGTAGCCAATGCCTCCACCAGATCGACCCAGAACCGACGGCGGGACCAGCGGTTGAAGCGGTTGTAGATCGTTGTCGAAGGGCCGTATTCGCCAGGGCAGTCACACCATCGGCATCCTGTTTTGAGCACATGAATAATGCCCGAGATCACCCGGCGGTCATCCACCCGACGTGCTCCGGGCTGGTTCATGGGTAAATGGGGTTCAATCACCGCCCATTGGGCGTCAGAAAGCCAAAACAAATGAGCCATCCAGGTCTCCAATCCTTTGATCGTTCAATCTGAATCTGATTTGCTACAGAAATTCAACAAAATGATTGAGTTTGGACCCTAGAAGGGTCCAACTGCACCCTGCAAAAAAGCCGTATGAAAAATCATACCCTATGATGTCTTTGTGTGAAAAATTGAAGCCTGATAGATCTGGAACAAAACCCAGCTTACCTCGCTGCTCATTCCAGTATTCTTCACCTTCTTCAAACCATCTTATGTGTTCTTTTGATGCCATTTATTACATTCGCCCTAATACAAGAATTTATGTTAGCGCGGATTAAACCAAATATGACTAGAGACATTCAATAAGCACTAACTTGTATTCAATACGTACTGTGTCATCGCAATCGACAGCTCGCTAAAGTTACTATATGCCGAACATATTGTCTTTTTTAAAAAAAATGCAAGCTGGTGGTTTCCACATTTGCGTGTGAGTTGCGTGTGAAAATCGGAGAAGTCGAGAAGCTAAAAACACTATAACTTGTTGATTTTATTGGTGCACCCGACAGGATTCGAACCTGTGACCTCTGCCTTCGGAGGGCAGCGCTCTATCCAGCTGAGCTACGGGTGCTATCACGGCGGAAATAAAGCCGGATCGCCTCCTCTCGTAGCGGAAATTATGCGCCTATGCAAAGCCCGCGTGTCCATGGCTTATCACCTGACATAATTTCTGAATTCCCATAGTTTTGGTATTGGCGAATTGTTTGCGATAGCTCTCTGAAGTGGTCCTGTTTATTCGGACAGTTTTGCGGCTTTGCTAAGATGCATCTGTTTGGTGTTCATGCGGCGTTTCGTGTCTGTGTCTCCCCGAAGTATGCCTTGTCGGGGGTTTGCTTATCAAGAGCCGTGTGAGGGCGCTCGGTGTTGTAAAAGTCGATCCAGTTTTTGATTGTCCGTTCTGCTTGGAAGCCGTCCTGCAATTCGTGGAGATAGACCGCCTCCTGTTTCAAAGAGTGAACCGTCCCGGGTTTACCGGAGGCTGTTTGGTTTAAGTTATGCTGCCATGTGTGGTTCGTCCAGCATGGCGTAGTATCGTTGTTCGGCTTCGGCAGGCGGGATGTTGCCTATGGGTTCCAGCAGTCGCCGGTTGTTGAACCAGTCGACCCATTCCAGTGTTGCATATTCTACGGCTTCGAAGTTGCGCCACGGTCCGCTCCGGTGAATAACCTCCGCCTTGTATAGTCCGTTGATGGCTTCTGCCAGAGCATTGTCATACGAGTCGCCGACACTGCCGACAGATGGTTCGATGCCAGCTTCTGCCAATCGTTCGGAGTATTTTATCGATACATATTGGCTGCCCCTGTCGCTGTGATGGATGAGGCCGCCGCGATGAACCGGGCGACGTTCGTGCAAGGCCTGCTCCAAAGCATCGAGAACAAAGTCTGTGTGAGCCGTTCGACTTGCTCTCCAACCGACAATGCGACGGGCGTAGGTATCGATGACAAAAGCAACATAGACGAAGCCCTTCCAAGTCGTGACGTATGTGAAATCAGACACCCACAGCCTGTTGGGCGCAGGTGCATGAAATTGTCGATTGACGTGATCAAGCGGACACGGTGCTGCCTTGTTGCTGATCGTTGTTCGCACGGTTTTACCGCGGATAACGCCTTGCAATCCCATGCCCTTCATCAATCGTGCGACGGTGCAGCGGGCGACATCAAAGCCCTCCCGTTGCATTTGCCGCCAGACTTTGCGCACGCCATAGACGCCGAAGTTATCGGCAAACACACGCATAATCTCAGGCTTCAGCGCAAGATCCCGCTTTGCCCGCAGGGACATTTTGGCTGGGTCAGCTTGCTTGGCCATATTGAGATGATAGGTGGATGGGGCGATCGGCAGAACCCTGCAAATCGGCTCGACCCCGTGATCCTGTCTGTGATCGTCGATGAACGCGATCATCGTTTGAACGGGCGGTCGAGCTCCGCCTGGGCAAAATATGCGCTGGCCTTGCGCAGTATCTCATTGGCCTGACGAAGCTCTCGGTTCTCGCGTTCGAGA
This sequence comes from Rhizobiaceae bacterium, assembly GCA_965248715.1. GTDB lineage: Bacteria > Pseudomonadota > Alphaproteobacteria > Rhizobiales > Rhizobiaceae > CBDFKB01. The sequence continues at coordinate 515,145 of CBDFKB010000008.1, read as the reverse complement.
GCCTTCATCTTCTCGGCCGTGTCGGTCGAGACACCGGCACGCCGGCCACCGTCGACTTCAGCCTTCTTTACCCATTCATTGAGAGTTTGAGGCACACAGCCAATCTTCCCAGAAATCGACACAATCGCCGACCACCGCGAAGAATACTCACCCTCATGGTCAAGAACCATTCGCACCGCACGGGCACGAACTTCGGTGGAAAACTTGTTCGTTGTTTTGCTTGTCATTGCTCTATCCTACTCAGGAGTTAGAGCCTCCGACAAACTAGGGGCGGTTCAGAGCGCCACAGCCGTTCGATGAAGATGTTGTCAATGTAACGACCGCGACCGTCCATGGAGATTTTGATCTCAGCCTTGGTCAACGTGGTGATCCAGGCGCTGATAAAGGTGAACTTTTCCACCCATTATTGTGTGATTTGCCGTGTTGAGCCTCCAATCCCAAAATTCGTGTCAAAACGTGCCATAAGCGTGCCACGTAAATTTGGGGATTGAATTACGGCAATCCCAAGGCAAGTTATTCATTTTATTGGGTTATTTGGTAGCGGAGGAGGGACTCGAACCCCCGACACGCGGATTATGATTCCGCTGCTCTAACCTGCTGAGCTACTCCGCCATCCGTTGGGTGTGCATTTATGATTGCACGGTGATGGCCTTCTACCGACCGGGCGCCAATACCCGCGCCGGACACCGCGTCCCGCACTGCCAGTGTTGGCATTTTGGCCTCGTTGGCGCGGCGCATATAAGAAGTGGCGCTTCGCCCTGTCAAGCGCTGGCGTGCGGCACAAATGGTATTGCACCATCCTACTTCGATGTTGAACCGGTGTAACAGGGAGAACTTGTCAGTCGAGCACCCAACGGGCCCCAGGTTGGAGCGCGGCGACGCTGCAATTATTTTGCGCATGCGTGCCCTGCAAATCTCCGCCGCCTCACCAAGCCCTATCTTGGGAACGCCCGCTAGCGCCTGTCACGAAGCGTAGGATTTGCTTCGTCGCGCTATCTCTTTGTTTATGCGTGCCATTTTTCCCAAAACCGGTGCCCACTGGGTGACACGCTCTAGCTGGCCCTGGCAGCTTGTGTGCGATCGTCGGCAAGGATAGCGGTGATCGCCCGTTCGGCCTCGGCGTGGCGGGTAGCAGCTGCGATCCAACCGCCGCCGAGTAACCGGCTATCCGGCGTCTGGTCGTGGTACAACACACAGGCCTGGCCTGGTGCTACCCCGCTTTCGCCGTCCTCCAGCAACACCTGCAAATCATCGCCGTTTACCAACAACCTGGCCGCGACCGGGGGCCGGGTCGAGCGCACTTTGGCAAATACCGAAAGTCCATCGGCGTCGACTTGGTCGAGCGCCATGTCGCCGAGCCAGTTGAATTGGCGCAATCGCAGCCGATGGGTGGTCAGCGCTTCGCGCGGGCCGACAATCACTCGCCCGCTTATCGGGTCGAGATGCACCACATAAACTGGTTCACCAGCGGCCACCCCAACACCACGGCGCTGACCGATGGTAAAATGGATAATGCCGTCATGGCGGCCTAAAACCCGCCCGTCCATATGGACGATGTCACCGGTTGTTGCAGCACTTGGGTGCATTTTGGCGACAATGTCGGAATAGCGACCATGGGGCACGAAACAAATGTCCTGGCTGTCGTTTTTTTCCGCCACCGATAGGCCAAGTTCACGAGCGATCTCCCGGGTTTTGGCTTTCGGCAGATGACCCAGTGGAAACCGCAGAAAATCCACCTGTTGCTGGGTAGTGGCAAATAGGAAATAGCTCTGGTCGCGCCTATTGTCGGTGGGGCGGAACAAGCCGCGCCGACCGGTTGCCGGATCGACGATATGAGAACGAACATAGTGGCCTGTGGCCAGGGTGTTGGCGTCGAGTTCGCGCGCGGTTTCCAGCAGATCGGCGAATTTCACCGTCTGGTTGCAGAGCACACATGGGATCGGCGTTTCACCGTCCACATAGGCGCGCGCGAACGGATCGATCACCGCCTTGCGAAACCGTTCTTCATAATTCAACACATAATGCGGAATACCAAGATCTTCGGCCACCCGCCTGGCGTCTTGGATATCTTGTCCGGCACAGCACGCACCTTTGCGGTGCACCGCCTCGCCATGATCGTATAGCTGCAGGGTCACGCCGACCACATCGTAGCCTTCGCGCGCCAATATTCCGGCAGCAACCGAAGAATCGACCCCGCCCGACATGGCGACCACCACACGGTTGTCTTGGGGCCTTCCCGGAAGATCGAGCGAATTTAGCATTTGGTTGCGTTCATAGCTGCGGCCGGCGGTCGAATATGCGCGGGCGGCATGCCGGTCGCGCCGGCCAGAATGTGCTGATTACGCGACCGGCCAGCACTAAGCAAGATCACTTCCGCGCGGTGTCATTTGCCAAGTGGGAAGGCAAAGACGGCAAATCAAGCCCAGGCGAGGCGCCAATAGCTTGCAAGGGCGGGCTAAAACCGCCAAAACGGACCAAACTGTCAGCGATCTTAAGGAGCAAGCGCCATGGCCGAAGCTGCGCACCGGGCAGCGGGCAAACCCGCCAATATATCTGCCGATACGCCCACCAGTTCCAATGTGTTTCAATGGGACGATCCATTCCTACTTTATGACCAGCTTGGCGAAGATGAACGCATGATCATGGATGCGGCGCGCGCTTACGCCCAGGAAAAATTGATGCCGCGGGTAACCGACGCCTACGCCAACGAAACCAGCGATCGTTCGATTTTCAATGAAATGGGCGAGATGGGTTTGCTGGGGATAACGGTGCCGGAAGAATTTGGCGGCGTTGATGCCGGCTATGTCAGCTACGGGTTGGTTGCGCGGGAGGTTGAGCGGGTCGATTCCGGCTATCGCTCGATGATGAGCGTGCAGTCATCCTTGGTCATGTATCCGATCTTTGCTTATGGCGACGACGCCCAACGCGCGAAATATCTACCGAAACTGGCAAGCGGCGAATGGGTCGGCTGTTTCGGCCTGACCGAACCCGACGCCGGTTCCGATCCGGGTAGCATGAAAACCCGGGCCCGCAAGGTCGCCGGCGGCTATGTGCTCAACGGTTCGAAAATGTGGATTTCCAACGCACCGTTCGCCGATGTGTTCGTAGTCTGGGCGAAATCGGATGCCCATGATGGCGCCATTCGCGGTTTCGTGCTGGAAAAGGGCATGAAGGGGCTATCGGCGCCACGTATCGACGGCAAATTATCATTGCGCGCCTCGGTTACTGGTGAAATTGTCATGGAAGATGTGGAAGTCGGCGAGGAACATTTGCTGCCCAACGTGTCTGGCCTCAAAGGGCCGTTCGGTTGCCTTAATCGAGCTCGCTACGGAATTTCCTGGGGGGCGATGGGCGCGGCTGAAGATTGCTGGCACCGTGCCCGGCAATATGGTCTCGACCGTAAGCAGTTTGGCAAGCCTTTGGCCGCCACCCAATTATTCCAGAAAAAACTCGCCGACATGCAAACCGAAATTGCCATCGGCTTGCAAGGATCACTCAGGGTCGGACGGTTAATGGATGAAGGGCGCATGGCGCCGGAGATGATTTCGCTGGTCAAACGCAACAATTGCGGCAAGGCGCTGGAAATTGCCCGCCACGCCCGCGACATGCATGGCGGCAACGGCATCAGCCAGGAGTTTCACGTTATGCGCCATGCCCAGAACCTGGAGACGGTCAACACATATGAGGGGACGCACGACATTCACGCGCTGATCCTCGGCCGCGCCCAGACCGGTATTCAGGCGTTCTTTTAAACCCGGATTTACCGCCCGGCATAAATCGGGTTTCGGCGACAGGGAGAATAATAGTGGCTGACGACATTCGCATGTCGCTTGACGAAATTTTCGATTTTTCGAAACAAATCCTCGCCGAATGCGGTTGCTCAGACCAACAGGCGGGTTCGGTCGCCGCTTCGGTCCGTGATGCGGAAGGCGAGGGTATCCGCAATGTCGGGCTTGGCTACATGCCAATCTATTGCAAGGATTTAGCATACAACCGCATTCGCGGCGATGCGGTGCCGGTCTGGCGCGAAACAGCACCGGGTGCAATCGTTGTCGATGCTGGGCTCGGATTTGCCCATCCCGCGTTTGAACATGGGCTGGCACCTTATGTGGAGCGGGTGGCAGCTACCGGCATTGCCACATTGGCGATCGAAAACAGTTACTCGGCCGGCGTGCTCGGCTGGTTTACCGAGAAACTCGCCGACCATGGCCTGATAACCCTTGCATTTGCCAACTCACCAGCCCGCATGGCGGTGGCCGGCGGTAAACGGCGGTTTTTCGGCACCAACCCGATTTCATTTGCCGTGCCCAGGCCAAACGGTCCGGCGCTGGTGGCTGATTTTGCTACCAGCCAGACCGCCTTTGTAAACGTCAAGGATCACGCCAAGGCCGGCAAACCGATCCCGGCCGGTTGGGGGCTTGATGCGGATGGTAAACCGACCGATGACGCCAAGGCGGTGATCGAAAGCGGCACCATGGCGCCGATGGGTGGCGCTAAAGGCGCTATACTTGCGTTGTTGGTCGATGTGTTGGCCGGCGGGCTTGGTGGTCCCAATTTCTCGCACCAGGCACCGGAATTTGGCGTCGAACGGGATGAACCGCCCGCAGTAGGCCAGTTCTTTATCGCCATTGATCCGAACGCAACCGGCAGAAGCGGCTATGGCGAAAATATCGAGACCCTGGTTACCGCCATGCTGAAGGAACCCGGCGTGCGCCTACCGGGCCAGCGCCGGCTCGACAATCGCGCTAGCGCGCAAACCAAAGGCGTGATGGTTCCGCCAGCCCTGCTGGAAACCATCCGCGCCAGCTGAACTTTTTCGGCCTGAAGTTAGGAAGCGTCGGCTTTGCTCTGGTTGGCAAACGCCTTCATCATGTCGTCGAACATGGTGCCCTTCATGTTCAGCGACCAACCACCGTCGACCGCGATCACCGTGCCGGAAACGTAAGTTGCGGCTTCGGAACCCAAAAACATACACATATTGGCGATGTCGTCCTTGGTGCCCATGCGCCGCATTGGCACTTCATTGGCGACGATTTCGTCAGCATTTTTAATCGGTGCCAACCGCGCCATGCCTTCGGTGTCCTTGATCGGCCCCGGCACCACCGAGTTGACCCTAATGCCGTCCGCGCCCCACTCCAATGCCAAGGTACGGGTGATCATATCGACCCCGGCCTTGGCGGCGCAGACATGAATTTGCCAGGTCATCGCCAAATAGGCCTGCGGCGCGGAAATATTGATCACCGCAGCACCCGGTTTGCGCAGATGCGGATAGGCGGAAATCATCACATGGTGGGTGCCCAACACATCGATTTCCATCACCGCACGAAAACCGTTCGACGACAGATTATTTGCGGTTGACGGAAAATTGCCGGCGGCGCCAGATACCAGCACGTCGATATCGCCGAAGCGCTCCGCACATTTCGAAAACGCTTCTTTTACTAACGCGATCTCGCGCACGTCGGCGCTCGCGCCGTCTGCTTCAGCGCCGAGCTCCATGAGTGCTGCTACAGTGTCATCGACCTTGTCCTGCTTGCGGGAGATGACGAACAGCCGGGCACCGGCCCGGGCAAAGCCTTCGGCAATGCCGCGATTGATGCCACTGGTGCCGCCGGACACGAATACGGTCTTGCCGCTATAATCAAACATGATACCTCACACGATAATTGCCGATGCAGCCGCCTTTTGCCGCGTGGCCGATGAAAGTATTCCAGCCTATAAACTGCAGCCCGCCAACGCAATGTCACGCTGAGAGTTTCTGTCAATACCGGTTGAACCATGAATGACCACGATCGCCATCCGCCATTATTGAACCAGGACCCAGCACCCAGCGCTCCATCAGGTTCGGCCACCGTCGGCGTAGATAATGGCGCCGTGCGTAGCCCACCGATTTGGATTGGCGCCCCGATCCTGCTTATGGCCGGATTGGCTGGCAGCCAGATTGCGGTCCATGCCGGGGTGCCACTACCCTACATGATAGGTGGTCTTATGGGCAGTGCGCTCGCAGCGAGCGCGGGATACGGGCTCCTTAAACTTCGGCTATCTTTTCCACAGCGCATTCGCGACCTGTTCATCATTGTGATCGGGGTTGCGATCGGCGGCACCTTTACTCCTGCATTCCTTGGCATGTTTGGATCTTTTGCGCTCACATTTTCAGCGCTGGCGGTTTTTGTCTTGGTCAGCCAGGCGGGAAATACGTGGCTGTTTCATCGCGTAGGCGGGTATGATCGCGTCACCGCGTTTTATTGCGCCACACCGGGCGGGCTGGTCGAAAGCATCATGATGGGCGAACAGGCGGGCGGCGATGTGCGCCTCATCACCGTGCAACATTTCTTGCGAATTGCCATGATCATCATCATCGTCCCGACATTGTTCTTATTGTGGTCGGGCCAAAGCGTGGGCAGCGCTTCCGGCACTTCGTTTGCGGCTGACGCCAGCCAAGTTTCTTTCGCTGATTTCATCCTTTTGACCGCAGCCGGGCTGATCGGTGCATTGGCTGGCCGGCTGTTGCGCATTCCAGCCGGTATGTTGATCGGGTCAATGATCGCCAGCGCCGTTTTGCATGTTATTGGGATTACCACGGCGACGCCGCCAAACTGGTTGGTCACGGTATCCCAATTGGTGCTTGGGGTCGGGCTCGGCGGCCGTTTCGCCGGCATTGAACTTTCGGTAATGCTGCGATCCATGGGGTTGGCGTTGGTGTCTGCCGTTTTCATGCTTTCGTTGGCTATAGCGGTCTGTTTGTTGCTGGTCGCTGTCGCGCCAGTGCCGTTTGAAATCTTGTTGATCAGCTTCTCACCTGGCGGGGTCACCGAAATGGGTTTGATCGCGCTCAGCCTCAACGCCGATCCGGTATTCGTGACCTCGCATCATGTGTTTAGGATTGCGCTGGCAGTAGCGGCGATGGCGGTGTTGGCGCGGATTTTGCCAGGCATCGGACCCAAGGCGCGGTGAAACCACTTTTCACAGCACACATGAACGCATAGTCTGTTGTCAGGAACAATTGATAGCGCGGTGCATTTCATGACGACGGTTTCTGAAACTGCCTGCAACACCAAACCATGGCTTCAGGCCGACGCCCGCCCGTTCATCAAGCTACGCGGCATTACCAAGAAATTTGGTGAGATAGTCGCGGTCGACAATGTAGATCTTGATATCTTTCGTGGCGAGCTGTTTTGTTTGCTCGGTGGTTCGGGCAGCGGCAAATCCACTTTGCTGCGCATGCTGGCCGGATTTGAGACCCCTACCGGGGGCACAATCGAAATCGACGGCCAGGACATGGCAAAGGTCGCGCCCTATGACCGGCCGACCAACATGATGTTCCAGTCCTATGCCTTGTTCCCGCACATGACGGTGGAAAACAATGTCGCCTATGGGTTAAAGCGCGATCGGATGGCAAAGCCCGAGATTGCCGAGCGGGTGTCCGAGATGCTCGAGCTGGTGCAATTGCCAGGCTATAACAAGCGCAAACCGAACCAACTTTCCGGCGGCCAGCGGCAACGGGTTGCGTTGGCCCGTTCGTTGATCAAACAGCCTAAATTAATGTTGCTCGACGAGCCCCTGGGCGCGCTCGACAAGAAGCTGCGCGAGGAAACCCAATTCGAACTGGTCAATATCCAGGAAACCTTGGGGATCACCTTCATTGTCGTCACCCACGACCAGGAAGAGGCGATGACCCTGGCAAGCAGGATCGGCGTTATGGACGCTGGCCGCATCATGCAGATCGGCGAACCGGACGAAATTTATGAGTATCCGGCCTCGCGCTTTGTCGCCGATTTCATCGGCTCGGTAAACATGTTCGAGGGTAAGGTAATCGAGGATGAAAGCGATCATGTGATGATCGATTGTCCCGACACCGATGGCCATATTTATGTCGCCCACGGGGTCAGTTGCGGGCCCAGTCAGAAATTGTGGTTTGCGCTACGCCCGGAAAAGATTTTGCTTACGCGTGAGCGACCGCAAAGCAACATCAATTATGCCTCGGGCACGGTTGAAGATATCGCCTATCTCGGCAATCTGTCGATTTACCGGGTCCGCTTGGCATCGGGTAAAATCGTCCGTGTCACCCGCACCAATAGCGCCCGCGGCGATGAAGACCGCGAGGCGTGGGATCAGTCGGTCTACCTTGCCTGGGGCGAACGGTCCGGTGTGGTGCTGGTTTCATGACAGACAATTCACCAGACGCACCTGTGACCGGATATTTCGCCCGCGCTGCGCAGCGCCTGGGCATTAGCGGCAAAGGGTTGGTGATATCGATACCGACCTTGTGGCTGCTGATATTTTTCCTAGTGCCATTCCTGGTGGTCTTCAAGATTTCGTTTTCCGAGGCGCTGCTTGCGCGCCCGCCTTATTCGTCATTGATGCGTTGGGACGAAGGCAAGTTCCTCCTCACGCTCAATTTCGGCAATTACCAGTATATGCTCGAGGACAGGCTTTATTTGTTCTCCTATCTGTCCTCGATCCGCATCGCATTCGTTTCGACAGTGTTCGCGCTGCTGGTCGGTTTTCCGATGGCCTATTTTATCGCTCGCGCCAATCAACGGGTGCGCAATGTATTGTTGATGTTGGTGATCTTGCCGTTTTGGACCTCGTTCCTATTAAGGGTCTACGCCTGGATCGGCTTTCTCAAGGGCAATGGCCTGATCAACAATATGCTGATTACGCTTGGCATCATCGACCAGCCATTGGTAATGTTGCAGAGCGATTTCGCGGTCTATGTCGGTATCGTTTACACCTATCTGCCGTTCATGATCCTGCCGCTTTACGCCAATTTGGTAAAGCTCGACCCGTCTTTGCTTGAAGCATCCGCCGATCTTGGCGCCAGGCCCGTGGTCACCTTTTTAACCATCACACTGCCCTTATCGATGCCGGGCATCATTGCCGGTTCGATGCTGGTGTTTATTCCGGCGATCGGCGAATATGTGATCCCGGCGCTGCTTGGCGGGCCGGACACGTTGATGATCGGCAAGGTGTTGTGGACCGAGTTTTTCAACAACCGGGATTGGCCAGTGGCGTCTGCTGTGGCAATCGCCATGCTGGTGGTCTTGGTTTTGCCGATCATGGTGCTAAGAGCCGCCCAGCAACGTGAAGCAGAAGCTCAGTCATGAGGCGCAAATCCTGGTTCCTGCTGATTTCCACCACCCTCGGATTTGCGTTTCTATACGCGCCGATCGTGTCGCTGATCATTTACAGCTTCAATAAATCAAAACTGGTCACGGTGTGGGCCGGTTTTTCGACCAAATGGTATGGCGAATTGCTGCGGGATGCGCAGATTTTGGATGCTGCTTGGGTCAGCCTGAAGATCGCGTTTATCAGCGCGACACTGGCGTTGGTGCTTGGCACTATGGCAGCATTGGTGCTGCAACGTTTCGGGCGGTTCGCCTTCAAGAACCTGCTGTACGGCATGGCCACCGCGCCGTTGCTGATGCCTGAGGTTATCACCGGCCTTTCGCTGCTATTGTTGTTTGTGACCATGGAAACAATGTTTGGCTGGCCGGCTGGGCGTGGCATCACCACCATTATCATCGCCCATACCACGTTTTGCCTGGCCTATGTCGCGGTGGTAGTGCAATCGCGCCTGTCGGACATGGATGAAAGCCTTGAGGAGGCAGCGCTTGACCTTGGCGCTCGCCCGTTTCGGGTGTTTTTCGATATCACTTTGCCAGTAATCGCGCCGGCGTTGGTGTCCGGCTGGCTGTTGGCGTTTACGCTTTCACTGGATGATCTGGTGATTGCCAGCTTTGTTTCAGGTCCCGGTTCCTCGACCTTGCCAATGGTGATCTTTTCCAAAGTCCGGCTCGGGGTCAGTCCGGAAATCAATGCGCTTGCCACCATCATGATCGTTATTGTAGCGCTCGGGGTCTTGATCGCCGGCATGCAGATATTGCGCAAACCACGATGAGCTTGTTGTTGACCGTGCGGCGTGAAGCGGTCACAACTACCAAGCAAAAGAAGTCGAGGTTTATCGCCCACCTAGCGCTTGTCACGAAGCGTTGGAATAGCTTCGTCGCGCTATCTCTTTGTTTATGCGTGTCATTTTTCCCAAAACCGGTACCCACTTTTGGGTGACACGCTCTAGTCCCGATTGCGCAATTTGAAACCCGCCTTGATCAATTGCGCGCCGAGCATCCAAAGGCCAACCATGCCGGGCACTTTTCGCTAGCTGCCCTCATAGGTTTTGAGCGGAAAACCACGCTTTAGCCAGCCGGGGCCGATGCTCGAACCAAGCATGCCCTCCGATACGTCAGCCACGTTGCTATAGCCTCGTTCGCGCAAGGCGCTCTGCATGCGCGACGAGCGACCACCGCGAGCGCAGATCAGGGCGATCTGCTTGTCCTTATCGCCGCCGGTCAATTGTTCAATGCGTTCGAAAAATCCCACTTGGTGCATGGAGTTGGTCTTAGCGAGTGCGGCAACGCCGGTCTTGCGCCATTCGTCACTGGTTCGGATATCGATCAACATCACTTCACCCGCTTCCACCCGCTCTAACGCTTCAACCGCAGAAATTTGGTCTGCATCACTGCCTATGCCGATCGATCCATAAGCCAACACAGCGCCAGCAAACGCGATTACCACGCTTAGCGCCAAAAGTTTCCTAATCATACTCGTTCCATCGTCTGCGCGTCCAGACACGTCTGTCGCCTGGAAACTATTCTTTTCATTTGCCGCTATTGGCAGGTGCTCTATCATCTTTCGCCGGTTATTTGAAATCACAGTTTGCGAAAATTTGTCCATGCGCGGGCAACGCTCATCTTGTTTTGATCATTTTATCGTATGCGCGGCGCTGGCTTCAATATCGCAAGGCCTTGCCAGCAGTGGCGGTGCAGGCCCAGATGCTGTGCGCTTCGCCGCCCAACACACGGCCTATGTGCAGGCCTTGAAGCGCGCCGGCGGCACCAAGATCGAACTGCCACCATGGGCGGCATCGGTGTGCGCTTTCAATTCCCGCAAGGTGGCAAGTTCGAGCCCACTGGGCGAAGGGGTTTGCACGACCTGATCTGCGAACCGGGCCGGCCAACCGCAGCTTTCGGTTATGTCTTGACGGGTTACACCCGGGTGGATCGAGGTAACCGTGAATTCCTTGGTATGGTGATCGGATTGCCAGATCGCCATGTCGGTTATCAATAATGCCGGGCCTGCGGTTTGAAGACCAAGCTGTTTGCGGCCGTCGCCGGCACCATGACCAAACGAAGTCACAAAGTCGATTTTCTCCACCATGGCGCGGCGTGATTGTGCCATGGTGATATAAACCTTGGCACTCAATGCGGCGATCTCCGGCGCACCACCGCCGCCGGGCAGCCGCACCTTGGGACGATCATAGTCGCCGATCACGGTAGTGTTAATATTGCCGAACCGGTCCAATTGGGCAGCGCCAAGAAAACCGATGGAAATCCGCCCGCCCTGCAGCCAATAGCGAAACATTTCCGGCACCGATACGGTGGTGACAGCGGTTTCGCACAATACCCCGTCGCCGATCGACAAGGGTAGCACGTTCGGCGCGGTGCCGATCGTGCCGCTTTCATAGATCAGCGTGATGTCGGGGGCATGGGTGAGCCGCGCCACGTTGCAGGCTGCCGACGGGGCGCCGATACCAACGAAACACACATCGTCATTGGTAAGCGCCCGCGCTGCGGCGATGGTCATCATTTCCGAACCGGTAAACTCAGCGCTCGCCATCATTTGCTCCTAATGCGGCTGGTCGAAACAGCGCTACCCGGGTTGCGAAAATTTCCGGGCCTTGATCCAACACGTGCAGACCCATCCATTTAGTAAAACGATCCCGGTCGGCGGCGATTTCATCCCAAGCGCGATAAAAAGCGTTGTCACGGTCATACATGCCATGCACATAAGAAGGATGGGCACCGCCCGGCACCGCAACGATTGCACCTACGGTCCAACCGGGAAGCACGCATGCGTTCGGGTGCACATCATCGAAATCATCTACAATCGCCTCGACGGTCACCACGGAACGCTTGGCCGCCAGCACCGCCTCTTTTTGTACGCCGAGGATACCTTCGATCAGCACATCGCCGCGCCGGTTCGCTTTGCCGGCGTGGATGAATGTTACATCTGGACGGATCGCAGGCACGGCAGCAAGCACTTCACCGGTGAACGGGCACTCGATCGATTTGATATTCGGATTTACCTTGCTCAATTCGGCGCCGATATAGCCGCGCAGCACCGCAAATGGCAGACCGGCGGCGCCGGCCTCATAGGCATTGGCCATCGCCGCGTGGCTGTGCTCTTCTAGTTCGATCGGCTGCGGCCAGCCGTTTTCCACCGCATCGCGGAACCGTCGCAACAAGCCGATCCCTGGATTGCCGGCATAGGAAAACACCAGCTTTCTCGCCATGCCCATGCCGATCATCTGGTCGTAAATAAGGTCCGGGGTCATGCGGACCAAGGTCAGGTTCTTTGCGCCCTGCCGGATCGCCTCATGGGCAGCTGCATGGGGAATTAAATGGGTGAACCCTTCGAAAGCCGCCACATCGCCGACGAACAAGCTGGTTTCGACCGCTTTTTTAAGGTTGGTGAACACCGCCATTGCCGTTGCATTTTCCCCGTTTGCTTGGCCGCGTGCGACAATTGCCGAATTGGCCGGAAAATTGGCCTGGCGTCAAGCGCATTTCAGCGCGCGATAATTGCTTGCCTGATCAGGGAAACTGGGGTTGATTTCAAGGGCACCGTTGCGTGTGACATATTGAGGAAATATCAATGGCTCGAAACCTGGCCAAGATCGTGGAGACACCGGACATGGCAATCGTTCTCAGCGATGGTTGCCGGCTATCGGCGCGCACCTGGATGCCGGCAGACGTGGATACCCGCCCGGTGCCGGCGATCTCATTCGGGTCTCATGCGAGGCGCGGTTATGGCCTTCATGTCCCGGCTTGACGCCTCCAGGTTTGGCATGTTGCCGGCGGGCTTTCCGGTCAGTAGAAGGTGGTTGGGACGAGGTCCGCGAGGTTTGGGCGGGCGCTGCAACTTCAGCACCAAATCAACAAGCTGTTGCTTGCTCAGCTTTCCAAATCACCTCGCTCTATACCCCCATAGATTTAAAGCATCACCGATTTGGCAAGGGGGTGAGTAATTACGTTCAGCACCACGGCCAGATACACGTAACCCCGGGCCATCGGAATGTAGGTGATGTCCATAGCCCAGACCTGATTGGGCCGGGTGACCGGCAGCTTGCGCAGCAAATAGGGATAGATCTTGTGACCGGGTGCCGGTTTCGACGTGTTTGGGCGGCGATAGATCGCTTCAATGCCCATACGCTTCATCAGGTTGCGCACTTTCACGCGTCCGACCTTGTAGCCTTCTCCGAGCAACAGACCCTGCAACATCCGGCTGCCAGCAAATGGATAGTCCAGATGCAACTCATCAATTCTGCGCATCAAAGCCAAATCTTCATCGGACACCGGACGCGGCAGATAGTAGATAGTAGATAGTAGATAGTAGATAGTAGATAGTAGATAGTAGATAGTACCACGGCTGATCCCAAGCGCCTTTGCTTGCCGGACAATGGAAAGCTTGTGGGTACGGTCAGTCATCGTTTTGCGCTCACTAATCCCGCCTTGGTGAGCGCTCCGCCTAAAAAATCATTTCCCAGTGTCAACTCGCCGATCTTGGCATGCAGCGATTTGACATCCACCGCAGGTTCGGCCTTGGCACCATTTCCTTGCCCGTCAAAAACATCAGCAGCCCCCTCAAGCATTTAGTCGCGCCATTGCTTGATCTGGTTTGCATGAACGTCAAACTGCTGCGCAAGTTCGCCAAGCGTATGCTCACCGCGAACCGCAGCCAGGGCTACTTTGGATTTGAATGCGGGTGTGTGATTGCGTCGGGGACGTCGAGGCATAGTGCTTCTCCTGTGTTTAGCATATGATGCCGGTTACAGGCCAAAAATCCACTTATCTCAGCTGTTCAAAATTCCCGAGCCACTTCTCGCATTGCGCAATCGAAGGTACGCAAAGACCGCAACGTCATGTTATCAGCTGATATTCTAGGAATTTTCGTCATTGGTGGAAGGAATGCCGACCGGTCAGTGGATACCTTCATGAAGCAGTAGAGTATTGCTCCATTTTTCATTCTAGATTATCTCATGGACTCAGATCTATCCCGGGTTAAAGGGATTATATGACTATAGGGCTACTAATTATTCTGAAAATATGGAAGAATAATCCTCCACCAACAAAACCAAGAGGTTGTCATGGCCACAATTTATAGCGTGGAAAGCGTTAATGTAACTCTTGAGAAAAAGAAACCACCTAATCTGATTGTAGCTGCTGTAGGGACAGTAACGACCGGCGGTTGGAGCAACTTTAGCCTGTCGAAAATTGAGTACGTAACGCCACCAACTGATGGGGTGCAGGAATTTTCTTTCGAAGGCACTAAACCGACCGGCGCCGTTACGGAAGCCCTAGAGAGCGGAAAAGAAGCCTCAACTAAATTATTAGATGTGGATGTGGACAACTATTGGGGGGCGGGCTTACCTTTGACCGGCGTCAGGGTAAATGCTTCGTCAAATTCTAAAGAAACAGCTCTGGCATAACTGCGTTTCTTGAAAACCTATCGTTGCAAAAACGATCCAGACTGTGTGGAAACTGGGCCCGGGGGCCTTGTGGTGTTTCGATGTGTTTTTTGGTCGTGGCACATATATCTGGAACTGAACCGCCCCGGGATTGTCGGAGGCAGTTTCGTTTAAGTTATGCGAGCATAGCTGGTTCGTCCAGCATGGCATAGTATCGTTCCTTCGCTTCTGCTGGTGGGATATTTTCGATTGGTTCCAGAAGATGCCGATTGTTGAACCAATCTACCCATTCCAATGCGGCAAACTCGACGGCTTCAAATGAGCGCCACGGCCCGCGCCGGTGGATCACTTCAGCCTTGTACAAACCGTTGATGGTCTCTGCGAGTGCGTTATCATAACTGTCCCCTACGCTACCGACAAAGGGTTCAACCCCGGCATGTGACAATGTTCTTACAAGACAAATGAGAAAGATTATTTCAAACAAAAAGGGCGACCCGAAAAGGCCGCCCTTGGTTGTTAGTAAAGTGACTGGCTGTCAATTACAGCGCTTGATCAGTAATCGCGTGGGTCCATGCGCCTTCCGGCTTCATGGTGATAACCGGGTCGGAACCGCCCTTCATCAGCGTGCCCACCGTGCGCTCATAGTCGGCCGGGTCGAGCGCGCCGTTGGAGCCGGCGGTTAGTTTGGCGATCTCGCCCATCATCCGCCGCTGGTGCTTTTCGGTCTGTGCGCCGGTGGCATCGTTTTCAAGTACGATATCGGCGGCCGCATCCGGGTTTTCCTCGGCCCATTTCCAGCCCTTCATCGAAGCGCGCACGAACCGCACCATCTTGTCGACAAAGGCGGCGTCGTTGAGATTGTCTTCCAACACATACATGCCGTCTTCCAGCGTCGAGACGCCTTCTTCCTCATATTTGAACACCACCAGATCGTCCGGCGACAGGCCGGCATCGATGATCTGCCAATATTCATTATAGGTCATGGTCGACACGCAGTCGGCCTGCTTTTGCAGGATCGGGTCAACGTTAAAGCCCTGTTTGAGCACGGTCACCCCCTGGTCGCCGCCATCGGTAGCGATGCCGAGCTGGCTCATCCAGGACAGGAACGGATATTCATTGCCGAAGAACCAAACCCCGAGGGTCTTGCCGCGGAAATCCTGCGGTGAAGCGATGCCGCTATCCTTGCGGCAGGTCAACATCATGCCGGATGATTTGAACGGTTGGGCTATATTGACCAATTTGAGGCCTTTTTCGCGCGAGGCCAGGGCCGACGGCATCCAGTCGAGCACCACATCGGCACCACCACCGGCAATCACCTGGGAGGGCGCGATGTCCGGGCCGCCTGGCTTGATTTCAACGTCCAGGTCTTCTTCGGTGTAAAAGCCTTTGTCCTTGGCCACATAATAACCGGCGAACTGGGCCTGGGTGACCCATTTAAGCTGTAATGTCACCGCGTCAGCGGCAAATGCCGGTAGCACGGCAAGCGTGAGCGCACCGGAAACCAGCAAGGCAGAAATACGTTTCATGTTGTTATCCCCTCTCTTGATTCATCATCCCCCACGCATGGAAGGATGCCAAAAAGTAACCAGCCGCTCAATCAGCGCGACCATGCCGTAAAATGCGGAACCAGCCATTGCCGCCACCGCGATTTCGGCCCACACCATGTCGACACTCATCCGCCCGATCTCGGTCGATATGCGAAAGCCCATGCCGACAGTTGGCGTACCGAAAAACTCTGCCACGATAGCACCGATCAGTGCCAGTGTAGAATTGATCTTCAACGCATTAAATATAAACGGTGCTGCGGCCGGCAGCCGCAGTTTAAACAGGGTCTGCCAATAATTGGCGGCGTAAGTGCGCATCATGTCATGTTCCATGGCGCTGGCTGCCGCCAGGCCTGAAACCGTGTTGACCAACATTGGAAAGAACGTCATCACCACCACCACCGCCGCCTTCGACTGCCAGTCGAAACCGAACCACATAACCATGATCGGAGCGATGCCGATGATCGGCAGTGCCGATATGAAATTGCCGATTGGCAACAGGCCGCGCTGAAGGAACGGGCTGCGGTCGATGGCGATCGCCACCAGGAACGCCGAACCGCAACCAAGCGTATAACCGGCCAGCACCGATTTCAGGAAGGTTTGGCGGAAATCGGCCCACAATATCGGTAGCGACGACATAAACCGGACGCCGATCTGCGAAGGCGGCGGCAATAGCACCGACGGCACGTTGAAACCATGCACAATGCCTTCCCACACCACCAAGATAGTAATGCCGAAGATCAGCGGCACTGCGAGTGCACCAAACCGCGAGCCGGAACCAGCCGGATCGCGGCGCACCAGCCATTCGTTGAGCGCCCACGCGGCGGCCCAAAACGCCAGTGCGAATATCAGCCAACCGACGTTCATGGCCCCATTCCCATGCGCGCCAGCACCATTCGGTGCATCAAGCCGATGATCGCGACCAGGCTTGCGGCCAAAACAGCGGCAACGATCAGTGCTGACCAGATTTGGATTGTTTGGCCATAGTAAGAGCCGGCCAGCAAGCGGGCACCAAGCCCGGCAACCGCGCCGGTTGGCAATTCGCCGACAATAGCGCCGACCAGACTAATCGCGACGCCGATCTTCAGCGAGGCAAACAAATATGGCAAGGATGACGGCCAGCGTAATTTCCGCAAGGTTTGGAAGGCTGATGCGTTATAGGTGCGCATCAGGTCGAGTTGTTGGATGTCTGGGCTGCGCAGCCCCTTGACCATGCCGACCGCAACCGGGAAAAAACACAAATAGGTTGAGATTAGCGCCTTCGGCACCAGGCCGGAAAGGCCGACCGCGTTCAAGACGACGATGATCATCGGCGCGATCGCCAGGATCGGTATCGTCTGGCTGGCGATGATCCACGGCATCAACGAGCGTTCCATCGCCCGGTTGTGGACGATCAACACTGCCAAAAGTATGCCGAATGCCGCACCCATGGCAAAGCCGAGCAAGGTAGCCGACAGTGTGATCCATGAATGGTAGATCAGACTGCGTTTGGAAGTGATTTTCTTTAAGGCAGTGGTGTTCCAGATTTCCACCGCCACTTGGTGTACCGCCGGCAACACCGGACGATCCTGGTTCAGCGTGTCCCGCACCAGATCGCTGTAGTTCCAGGTGATTTCCTGTCGCTGATAGATGTCCTTTTGCCACGGTGTGTTGAGATAAACCGCAAAGACATACCAAAGCGCGATGATGGCAACGATCACGGTAAGGATCGGGAATACGCTGCCTTGGGCAAGGCGTTTCAACATCATAGCGCCACCCTATTCCTCATAAGCCACCCTATTCCTCATAAGCCACCCTATTCCTCATAAGCCACCCTATTCCTCATAAGCCACCCTATTCCTCATAAGAATGTCCCGCTCGCAGCCCTTCGCGCACCTGATGGGCGGTTTCAAGGAACTCGGGGGTTTCGCGAATGTCGAGCGGGCGTTCCGTCGCCAGGGTGGATTCAATTACTTTGGTTACCCGGCCAGGCCTGGGGCTCATCACCACGATGCGGGTCGACAAATACACCGCCTCGGGGATCGAATGGGTAACGAAGCAAATCGTCTTTTGGGTACGCGCCCACAATTCCAGCAATTGTTGGTTGAGGTGGTCGCGCACGATTTCGTCAAGCGCACCGAACGGTTCGTCCATCAACAACAGATCTGCATCGAACGCCAGCGCCCGGGCGATAGAAGCGCGTTGCTGCATGCCACCGGATAATTGCCAAGGATATTTTTTTTCAAAGCCCGTAAGATTGACCAGCTCCAAGGTGCGGGCAGTGCGTTGGCGCCGCTCAGTCGCATCAAAACCCATGATTTCCAGCGGCAGGGCAACGTTGTTTTCGATCGTGCGCCAGGGATACAGCGAAGCAGCTTGGAACACGTAGCCGTAGGCCCGCTTCATGCGCGCCTCGTGCGGCGTCATGCCGTTGACGGTTATCGTGCCCTCGGTCGGTTGTTCGAGATCGGCGATCACCCGCAGTAGCGTGGTCTTGCCACACCCAGATGGGCCGATGAAAGAAACAAACTCGCCCTTGCCGATGGTCAGATCGACATCCGACAGGGCGTGCACCGGGCCGTCATTGGTCTCGAACGTGAGCGACAGGGATTTGGCGCAGATAACGTCAGTCATTGCCCATACTCGATCTTTGTTTTGGTCATAGACATATGCTCGACAAATCCCATCTCATTACTCACCGGGGTAAGAAACTACAGCCTGGAAACTGACCTATTTCACTGACCACCCTCAAACCCCGCTCGCCGGAATACCGGAGCGTTTTACCTTGCGCGGTGCGGTGACTTCCTTGTAGGTCGACAACGCTCGGTTGACCGCCTGAAACGGTTCGCGGGCGACGAATTTACCGTGGCCTTCGTGGGTTTTGACCTCTCCGTCTTCGATCGCGACCTGGCCACGGGTCAACGTGTAGCGCGGCAGACCCTTGACCTTTTTGCCCTCGAACACATTGTAATCGATCGCCGATTGTTGTTTTTTCGCGGTGATGGTTTTTTCTTTTTCAGGGTCCCAGATCACCAGATCGGCGTCAGCACCTTCGACGATTGCGCCTTTCTTCGGATAGATATTGAGGATTTTGGCGATGTTGGACGAGGTCACGGCGACGAATTCGTTCATGGTCAACCGGCCGGTTGAGACCCCATAGGTCCACAACATCGGCATGCGATCTTCCAGCCCGCCGGTGCCATTGGGGATTTTGGTGAAATCGCCGACGCCGGTGCGCTTTTGCTCGGTGGTGAACGCGCAATGGTCCGTTGCTACCACCTGCAATGATCCTGCGGACAAGCCTGCCCAAAGCGAATCCTGATGCAATTTATTGCGGAACGGCGGGCTCATCACCCGGCGCGCCGAATGGTCCCAGTCCTTGTTTGCATATTCGCTCTCATCCAACGTCAGGTGCTGGATCAGCGGTTCGCCATAAACCCGCATGCCGTTTTGCCTGGCCCGGCGGATCGCCTCGTGGGATTGCTCGCAAGAAGTGTGCACCACGTAAAGCGGCACACCGGCCATGTTGGCGATCATGATCGCCCGGTTAGTGGCTTCGCCTTCTACCTCAGGCGGGCGCGAATAGGCGTGGCCTTCCGGCCCATCATTGCCTGCTGCCAGCAATTTGGCCTGCATCTGCGCCACCACATCGCCGTTTTCGGCATGCACCAGTGGCATCGCGCCAAGTTCCGCGCAGCGTTGGAACGATGAATACATTTCGTCATCGTCGACCATCAACGCACCCTTATAGGCCATGAAATGCTTGAAGGTGTTGATGCCCTTGTCGCGGACTATCATCTCCATTTCGTTGAAAACCTGCTCGCCCCACCAGGTGATCGCCATGTGGAAGGAATAGTCGCAATTGGCCCGGGTTGATTTGTTGTCCCACATCTGGATCGCTTCGAGCAGCGATTGGCCAGGCGAGGGCAGGGCAAAATCCACCACCATGGTGGTGCCGCCAGACAATGCAGCGCGGGTGCCGCTTTCGAAATCGTCGGTCGAATAGGTGCCCATGAACGGCATTTCGAGATGGGTGTGCGGGTCGATGCCGCCGGGCATCACGTAGCACCCGGTGGCGTCGAGCACATGGTCGGCACCGCCCATATCCTCACCGATGCCGATGATTTTGTCGTGCTTGATTAGCACATCCGCCTTCCAGGTACGGTCGGCGGTGACGATAGTTCCGTTTTTGATGATTTTGGACATGCGATCTTACTCCATTATCGGCTTTTATGGCGGCGCGCGTTTATTCCTCTCCCCGACGGGGAGAGGACGGCCGGTGCGAAGCGCAGGCCAGGTGAGGGGGAATTGAGATGGCCCTCGAGAACCGCAAGGATGGTCTCCAGCACCGCTTGGCGCTCAAAGGCAACTTCATGGTTCCAGAACCGCAAAACTGAATATCCGTGACTGTTTAGATATGCGGTCCGCATTTCATCATTGCCGTTTTCTGCGTGCTGGCTACCATCAAGTTCAACAATCAATTTTTTTCTTCGGCAAACGAAGTCTACGATGAACGGTCCAATGCGCACTTGGCGATTAAAGCGATAGTTGTTCAACAGACGATTTCTGAGCTCAAGCCACAGCATACATTCAGCATCGGTTGGAAGTTTGCGCATCTGCCGAGCAAATAGTTTTGTGCGTGGATCAGGCTTGGGCGCAAATGCCCCCTCACCCGGCTGCTTCGCAGCCACCCTCTCCCCGTGGGGGAGAGGAACACGCCGATCGGCGGCATTGTCACCCCGTTTCAACCTTTATCCTCTGCAATTAAGTCGCAAAGAACTCCTTCAAGAAATTCGTTGGTGCCATCTTTGCGATCGGCTTCAGATGCCCGTCGAGTTCCCTCCTGCCAATGTTTCAATACTTTAGGGTCATCGAGATTTGGAACCCAAATTTCGACCGGCCGAAAACCATCTGAAATAAGCTTTTCGCGCTCTTCTTTGGTAAGCCGTTTCATATGTCCCATCTTGCTCGCCTTTCCTGCGGCTGGAACCAAATTCTATTCTAGCAAATGCGGTCGGCAGTGACGATGGTCCCGTTTTTGATGACTTTGGACATCATTTTTCTCCGTAATCGGCAGGGGCGCATCAACGCGTGTTTATCCCCCTCCCCCTTGTGGGGAGGGGTCAGGGTTAGGGGTTTCAGCTGGCCAATTATTCACCCCACAATCTCCGCTGTCTCCACCACCGCATGGAACAAGACTTCAGCGCCGGCGGTTGACCATTGCTTGGAAATATCCTCGGCCTCATTGTGCGAAAGCCCGTCGACGCACGGGCACATCACCATCGACGTTGGTGCCATGCGGTTGACCCAACAAGCGTCGTGGCCGGCACCGGAAATGATATCGCGATGGGAATAGCCAAGCCGCTCAGCAGCGTTACGCACTGCGGCGACGCAATTTTCATCGAACGCGGGCGGATCGAACTGACCGACGATTTCACAATCAAACGACACCCCAAGCGCCTCGCACAGCCCTGGTGCCTCTGCTTCCAACCGCGCGACCATACTGTTTAGGGTATCGATTTCATGGCTGCGAAAATCGACAGTAAATACCGCGCGCCCCGGGATGATATTGCGGGAATTTGGGTAGACATTAATTTGGCCAATGGCGCCGACCGCATTGGGTGCATTGTCGATGGCGATGTTGTGTACCAACTCGGTGATTTGCGCCAAGCCGCGCCCGGCATTCTTGCGCATCGGCATCGGTGTGGAACCGGTGTGGCTTTCCCTGCCGGTCACCGTGCATTCGATCCAGCGCAGACCCTGGCCATGGGTAACCACGCCGATATCCTTGCCTTCGGCTTCCAAGATCGGCCCCTGTTCAATGTGCAGTTCAAAGAACGCATGCATCTTGCGTGCACCGACTTCTTCGTCGCCGCGCCAGCCGATACGCTGTAATTCGTCGCCGAATTTTTTACCCTCAGCATCGGTGTGTTGATAGATGTCGGCCTGATCGAGCACCCCCGCATACACCCCGGACGCCATCATTGCCGGGGCAAATCTGGTGCCCTCCTCATTGGTCCAGTTGGTGACCACGATCGGATGCTTGGTCTTGATGTTGAGGTCGTTGAGGGTACGCACGATTTCCAAGCCGGCCAAAACTCCCAATACCCCATCATAGCGCCCGCCGGTCGGCTGGGTATCAAGATGACTGCCCACATAGACCGGCAGCGCGTCTGGATCGGTGCCTTCGCGATGCATGTACATGGTACCCATCTGGTCAACGCCCATGGTCAGCCCTGCGTCCTCGCACCATTTCTGGAACAGATTACGACCCTCGCCGTCTTCATCGGTCACGGTTTGCCGATTGCTGCCGCCGGCAATGCCGGGGCCGATCTTTGCCATCTCGTGGATCGTGTCCCACAGCCGGTCGCCATTGATGCGCAGATTTTCGCCAGGTGCAGCCATCAATCTCTCCTCAATTATTGCTCGGGAACGTGAAAACCGCCCCTTCCTTGATGCCGGCCGGCCAGCGGGTGGTTACGGTTTTCAGCCTTGTGTAGAAATGCACCCCTTCGGGCCCGTAGATCGAATGGTCGCCGAACAGCGACCGCTTCCAACCGCCAAACGAGTGATAAGCCACCGGCACCGGGATCGGCACATTGATGCCGACCATGCCGACTTCGATATCGTCGGCAAATTCGCGCGCCGCATCGCCGTCGCGGGTAAAAATTGCTGTGCCGTTGCCATATTCATGCTCGTTGATCATGGTGGTCGCCTCGGCAAAATTATTGGCCCTAACCACTGACAATACCGGCCCGAATATCTCCTCGCGATAGATCGACATATTTGTGGTTACCCGGTCAAACAGGGTACCGCCAACGAAATAGCCATCCTCATAACCTTGCAGCGAAAAACCACGGCCGTCGACCACCAAATCGGCGCCTTCTTTGACCCCGGCGTCGATATAGCCGGTGATCCGGTCCTTGGCGGCTTGGGTAATCACCGGCCCCATATCGGCTTGCGGGTCGGTGGACGGACCAATTTTCAATGATTCGACCCTGGGCTTTAACCGTTGCACCAGCGCGTCGGCGGTCTTGTCGCCAACCGGGACCGCAACTGAAACCGCCATGCAACGTTCGCCAGCCGAACCGAAACCAGCCCCCATCAGCGCATCGGCCGCCTGATCGAGATCAGCATCCGGCATCACGATCATGTGGTTTTTCGCACCGCCAAGCGCTTGCACCCGTTTGCCGGCCGCAGTGCCACGGGTGTAAACATATTCGGCGATCGGCGTCGAACCAACAAAGCTTACCGCCTTGATGTCGCTGTGATTAAGGATTGCGTCGACTGCTTGTTTGTCGCCATGCACCAGGTTCAACACCCCGGCGGGAAAGCCTGCCTGGTGGAACAGTTCCACCGCCAACATCGGTGCCGACGGGTCGCGCTCCGACGGTTTCAACACAAAGGTGTTGCCGCAGGCGATCGCCACTGGATACATCCACATCGGCACCATCGACGGGAAATTAAACGGGGTAATACCGGCGACCACGCCGAGGGGCTGACGGTCGGCATAGCTGTCGATCGACGGCCCGACATTGCGCGAGAATTCCCCTTTCAACAATTGGGGAATGCCACAGGCGAATTCGACCACTTCGATGCCACGGGTTACCTCGCCCAACGCATCGTCGTGGGTCTTGCCGTGTTCGCGTGAGATTTCCCGGGCGATATCTGCGGCATGCCGGTCGAGCAATTCCTTAAACTTGAACATCAGCCGGGCACGTTTCAGCGCCGGGGTCTTGCCCCACTCCCGGGCGACCGATTTCGCCGCCTTAACCGCAGCGTCCACCTCCTGGTTGGTCGAAAGCGGCAATTCGGCAATCGCTTCTCCGGTCGCCGGGTTATACACCGGCTGTATGCGGGTGGACTTGGAGGGTTGGCGTTCACCACCATAATAATTGTCGATGGTTTCCATCTATTCAATTTCCTCCAGCACTGCCCGGATACAATCGACCAGCTCGTCAATATGGGCATTTTCGACAATTAGCGGCGGTGACAGGGCGATGATGTCGCCGGTTACCCGGATCAGGCTGCCCTTTTCAAACGCCCTGACGAATGCGTTGAAAGCACGCTTGGCAGGCTGGCCAGCCATAGGTTCCAGTTCAATCGCACCGATCAGCCCGACATTGCGGATGTCGATGACGTGGGGTGCATCTTTCAGCGAATGCAACGCTTCTTGCCAATAAGGAGCGACCTCAGCAGCGCGCGTCAGCAATCCTTCGTCTTGATAAGTGTCAAGAGTGCCAAGCGCAGCCGCAGCCGCCATCGGATTGCCCGAATACGTATAGCCGTGGAAGAATTCGATCAAATGCTCCGGCCCGCTCATGAAGGCATCGTGGATCTCGTCCTTGACGAACACCGCGCCCATCGGGATCACCCCATTGGTCAAACCCTTGGCGGTGGTCATGATATCGGGGGTAACACCAAAGAAATCGGCGCCGAAATTGGTTCCAAGCCGGCCAAAACCCGTGATCACCTCGTCGAATATCAACAAAATGCCGTTTTTGTCGCAAATCTCGCGCAGCCGTTTCAGATAACCCTTGGGCGGGATCAACACTCCGGTGGAACCGGCCACCGGCTCGACGATCACGGCGGCAATCGTCGACGGGTCATGTAGCGCGCAGATGCGCTCCAAATCATCGGCCAGTTCCGCCCCGTGCTCCGGTTCGCCGCGGGTATGGGCGTTTTTGCCCGGCAGATGGGTGTGCGGCAAATGGTCAACGCCGGTCAAAAGCGTGCCGAACATTTTGCGGTTGGAAACAATGCCGCCGACCGAAATGCCGCCGAAATTAACTCCGTGATAGCCACGCTCGCGGCCGATCAGCCTGAAGCGCGAACCGTCACCCTTTACCCGGTGATAGGCCAATGCGATCTTCAGCGCGGTGTCGACCGATTCCGAACCCGAATTGGTAAAGAACACATGGTTCATGCCGTCCGGTGACAGATCGACCAACCGGTTGGCCAGTTCGAACACGTTGGCATGGCCGATTTGAAACGCCGGCGCGTAGTCGAGTTCGGCCGCCTGTTTTTGGATCGCCTCGGTAATCTTCGGTCGGCAATGGCCGGCATTGACACACCACAGCCCAGAGGTGCCATCGAGCACCTTGCGGCCATCAGTGGTGGTATAATGCATATCGCTGGCCGTCGCGAACATGCGCGGCGCGCTCTTAAATTGACGATTGGAAGTAAACGGCATCCAAAAAGCGCGAAGATCGTTCGGCACCGCATCGAGCCTGTTTGACATCAAATTTCCTCTCCGTTCCAGAGCTTGTGGGCAATGGCGTTTGCCGCTTGCTATTTTTTACCAATTGGACAAACTTTAGCATCCGGCAACTGCCGGTCAAGGCATAGGCGAAAACATTGGACAACAAAACGTCGCATATGAAAGCCCGCGCGGCAACAACCAGGCGACGAACCCGCATTCAGCGCGAAAACGAGGAGGTGATCCTGGATGCAGCGCTGGAAATTTTCGCGTCGCACGGTTTCGCCGGCGCCACCATCGACCGGATCGCCGCCGCCGCCGGCATGTCGAAACCCAACACACTGTATTATTTCCGCTCCAAGGAAGACATCCACAACACGCTGATCGCCCGCCTGCTCGATAGTTGGCTAGCACCCTTGCGCGCGATCGAGCCTGACGGCGACCCGCTTGACGAAATCACCGGCTACGCGATGCGTAAGCTGGAAATGGCGCAGTCGATGCCGCGCCAAAGCCGGTTGTTTGCCAATGAGATTTTGCGCGGCGCACCAAACATCATGCCGATGCTGGCAGGCGAACTAAAATCCCTGGTCGACGAGAAGGCATCGGTGATCGAGAAATGGGTAACCGAAGGCCGGTTGGCGCCCTGCGACCCGCATCATTTGATTTTTTCGATCTGGGCCACCACCCAGCATTATGCCGATTTCGACGTGCAGGTGTGCGCGGTTCTAGGCACCGGCGATAATGACAGCCATTTCGACGACGCGGAGAAATTTCTACGCACCTTGTATACCGAAGCCCTCAAACCGCGCGGCAATTGAACCTATTTGCGGGAACGGCCCGCTTACAGCGGGTCATCGATGAGCGGTCAAACGGCAACTCATGACAGAAAAACTCTTCGCCACAGAAATACTGATAGTACGGGTTCTCAACCCATTTGGCGCACAGCCTTCATCGGAAAGATTATCAGCATATTTGAGAATATGAATGCCTGCCATCCATTGCCCGCCAGGCAAGCGGAGCGCCGCCGAGAGGAGGCCGCGTCGCCAATGCAGGGTGTCCCGGCTTCGCTGTAACTTTCCCCACACTTATCGCACAAAAACTGCCAGTCAATCGCGCCAGCCAAAACTACCTTTTCGTGACCCATATGGATGATCTGATCGAGCCTGGAACGAAACATGTCGTGCTGGCCGCTCTCAACCGGTTCTTTCGGCTTCATATCACCCTCCAAACCATCATTTGGACCAGTGAATCACAGAAAATCCCATCACGCAAATTGCAAGAAAACTACCCCATGCAGGCCAAAAACTTGCAATATCAAATACTTGATGAGAGAAGATTTTCAAGAAATATCAATGACTTAGCTGCGCCGCAGCTTATAAAATCCAACAGGCCCTAAAGCAAGTTTCGACAATACGGGCTCACTTCAAACGCTCATCTGCGTTGCTCTATCCCAGCATCGTCACCATTGCTTCTCGCAGCTCATAGATGCCGGTGCGCTTTTGTGCCGACGTTGCAATCAAAGTTGGGTGAGCGGCGGGCCGTTTGACAATCTTGCCGGCAGTCCCAGCAATCATGGCGTCGAACTCATCTTGTTTGAGCTTGTCGGTCTTGGTCAACACGATCTGGTAGGAGACCGCCGCTTTGTCCAACAGGTCAAGCACCACCTGGTCGCGGGGGCCGATGCCATGGCGGGCATCGATTAGCAGAAACACCCGTTTTAGCCTGGCCCTGCCGCGCAGATATGTGAAAATCAGCCGTGTCCAATTATCGACCGCTTTCTTGGGCGCACGAGCAAAGCCGTAACCGGGCATGTCGACAATCGCCAATGGCGGCTGGTCGTCAAACCCGTCCGGCGCGAAAAAATTGAGTTCCTGGGTGCGCCCCGGCGTGTTGGAAGTTCGCGCCAAACCCTTTTGCCCGATCAGCGCGTTGATCAGCGATGATTTGCCGACATTCGAACGCCCGGCAAAGGCAAATTCAGGCGGGCCTTCCGGTGGTAGAAAACGCACCGCAGGCGCGCCGCGCAGGAATATCCAAGCCCGGTCGAATAGGCGCAAATCGGCTTCACCGGTCATTGTATTTACCTGCAGCGGCTACTCCGCCGGTGCCTTAAATTTGCTGAGCATGCCCGAAATATTGTTCCACAGTTCGATCTTAGCGCCATGGCGGCGCATGATGACGCCTTGTTGCATGATCGACAGGAAATTGTTCCATGCCCAATAAATCACCAGCCCGGCCGGGAACGTAGCAAGCAAGAAGGTGAAGATAATCGGCATCCAGTTGAAGATCATCGCCTGGGTAGGATCGGGCGGCGCCGGATTCATGCGCATCTGAATGAACATGGTAATTCCCATCAACAGCGGCCAAATGCCAATCATCAGGAATGCGGGAACCGCAAATGGCAGCAAGCCGAACAGGTTAAACACCGAGGTCGGATCGGGCGCGGCCAGGTCCTGGATCCAGCCGAAAAACGGCGCATGGCGCATTTCGATGGTAACGAACAGCACCTTGTAAAGCGCAAAGAATACCGGAATCTGGATCATGATCGGCCAACAGCCAGCGGCTGGGTTAATCTTTTTTGTCTTATACAGCGCCATCATTTCCTGTTGCTGCTTGGTGCGGTCGTCGGCGTAACGCTCGCGGATTTTCGTCATCTCCGGTTGCACCAGTTTCATACGTGCCATCGAGGCGTAGGAAAGGTTGGCGAGCGGAAAGAACAGCGCCTTAATCGCCACCGTGATCAACAAGATGGCAACGCCGAAATTGCCGACCAATTTGTAGATCCAGTCGATGGCGATAAACAGCGGTTTGGTGATGAAATAAAACCAGCCCCAATCGATCATCAGCTCGAATTTGTCGACCCCGCCTTCTTGTTCATAGCGGTCGATGATCGAGACCTCCTTGGCACCGGCAAACAGCCGCGCACGATAGGATGCTGAACCGCCGGCCGGAATTTCCAGCGCGGCAGCCAGATAATCGCTTTGGAAGCGCGGTTCGCCGTTGGTGAAATAAGAAAAGCGCGAGGTAAACGCATTGTCAGGCACCAGCACCGCCGCCCAATATTTGTCAGTAATCCCGAGCCAACCCCTGGAAACTTCGCCATATTCGTATTTTAAATCATCCTCAAGATCGTCGTAATCAACCTCATGCAAACCTTCTTCCCCGAGCACCGCGATCAGGCCTTCATGCAATACGAAAATGTTGGAAGTGTCCGGTGTGCCGTAGCGGATGATCCGGCCGTAGGGCGATAGTGATGTGGCCGCATCGCTGCTGTTGGTGATCCGGTCGGTAACCGTGAACATGTAATGTTCGTCAATCGCAACCGTACGTTGAAAGGTCAGGCCATTGGCGTTTGACCAGGTCAGTTCCAGCGGGTTTGTTTCGCTCAGCACCCGGTTTGCATTTGTTTGCCAGACGGTATTCGGCCCCGGCAATTCTCCCAGCCGTTGGTCGCCAACCCAACCCATTTCAGCGAGAAATCCATGTTCGGATTCGCTCGGCGCAAGCAGCACGATGGTCTCACTGCCGGGATCGATGGTTTTTTTGTATCGCTTCAATCGAAGATCATCGATCCGGCCGCCCTGCAGATTAAAGGATCCCGACAGGCTTGCTGTATCGATTTTGACCCGCTGCCCGGCCGCGATTTCGGCGGTAATATCGACAGCGCCAGCGGCCTGGGCAATGGTGCTGCTGCCTGGAATGTCGCCGGGCGCAACGGCGGAGCTGGGTGCGGGTGCCGGCACACCGCCATCGCTCTGAGAAGGTGTTGATGGTTGGGGCTGGACCGTTTCGGTTTGTTGGCGTTGGGCAACGATTTCCTGGGCCTGGCGTTCGGCCTCCATGCGCGGTGCGATGAAGAAATATTGCCAGGCAAGCAATACACCGACGGACAGCACGATGGCCAGCAGTAGGTTCTGTTGGTTTTCCATGGTTGCGGCGTCCTTAGATTTTCTTCTGGTCGGTCAGTGTGGCTGGCATCGACTGGACCGTATTGTCGTTGACGCCGTTGTGAGCAAGCTTTACCCGCAAGCGATCGAGGCCCCGTTCGAGCTCGGCGGTAAGCTCCGCAAAATCCGAGGTAAGTGCTGCGCGCCGCGCGATCAAGACATAGTCTGTCGAACCGACCATGTTGGAACGCGCGCATTGGGTCAGCGCGTTACGTAGGCGGCGGCGAATGCGGTTGCGGACGACCGCGTTGCCGTTGCGCAGGGTTACCGTAATTCCAAACCGGTTAGTGTCCTGATCTTGGCCGTTGCGGCGCACCGCCTGCATCACAAATATCGGCGAATGAAAAACCGCGCCTGAGCGGGCGCGCAAGAAATCTTTTCTGCGCATGGGCGCGGTGCGCCCCAATTTACCCGACACGGTTTGCGTTCGCCCCATGGGTGTTTAGCCGAATTCCCGCCCTCGGATTATCAGTGTCGCGCGGCGGTTTAAGCAGAAAGGCGCTTGCGGCCCCTGGCCCGGCGTCTGGCGACCACCCTGCGTCCGCCTTTTGTTGCCATACGCGCGCGAAATCCGTGGCGCCGCTTGCGGACCAACCTGCTTGGTTGAAAAGTACGTTTCATGCGATCATCCCACCCGGGCCGCGGGCTCCAGTTGCCGGTTGTGCTGTTCCGGCGCAAATACTGCGTTTTGAAGATATGTCAGGAACGCTTTGGCCGGCAAAATTCCAACCGGTCGAGGTCCTTGGCGACGTTGGCGGGCTTATAATGTTTGCGCCCGGCCAAGTCAATTGCCTCAACCCGCGCCCAGGCGTGACAATTGCTTCTAATGCAGGCTTTTACTGCTATAACGCATCCGTGAATATCGTGTGGCTGGTTATAAATTTCCAGTGAAGAAACCGGCGTCCGCTTGCATGTGGACGCCAGCGCACGCAAATAATCAGTATTCGCGGGCCAACATCGGGCCAACCAGTAGCCGAATTGCTGGCATTTGGGGTTGGTAAAACGTTATTGGGAAAACCGGTTTAAAATACCGTAGCGAGCAATGGGAAAGTTTTGATTTTATGGGTGGTGGAGATAAGCAACCCCGGCTCGGCGGGTTAAACCTGAAGCGTTGGATACCGCCATTATTGGTGCTCGGTTTGTTATTGCTGGCCTGGTCCATGGGCTGGCTCGAATTTTTCTCGCTGTCGAGCCTGGTGATGCACCGCGAAACCCTGGTCGGATTTGTTGCTGATAATTTCGTGACCGCGCTTGCCGCCTATTTCATCATTTATGTGATTTTGGTGGGTATATCGTTTCCCGGCGCGTCGTTGTTGACCATCACCGGTGGATTTTTGTTCGGCGGACCGGTGGCGGGAACGCTGACCGTGTTTTCGGCCACCAGCGGCGCGGTAATCATATTCCTGATCGCCCGCTCGACCTTTGGCGATTTCCTGCAGGAAAAAGCCGGACCTTTTGTCGGCCGCCTGATTTCCGGATTTCAGGAAGATTCATTTTTATACCTGCTAACGATCCGTTTGACACCGGTAGTGCCGTTTTGGGCCTTAAACATTGTTCCGGCGCTGCTGAACATGCGGGTGGTACCTTATGCTGTCGCCACCATGATCGGCATTATTCCCGGCACATTTGCCTATAGCTATGTCGGCGCCGGGCTCGGTAGTGTGATTGCGGCGCAAGAGGAGCTCAATCCGGGCTGTGGGGCGGTTGGTACCTGTAAAATCGATCCGTCGGCGCTGGTCACCAAGGAAATCCTGATCGCCATGTTGGCGCTTGCATTTGTCTCGCTGTTGCCAATCTTGATCAAAAAATTGCGTGGCCGTACTGCGGCGCCAGTCCAGCCTAACCCAGTCCAGCCTAACCCAGTCCAGCCTAACCCAGCCCAGCCTAACCCAGTCCAGCCTAACAATGACCATGCGAGCGATAATTTGCCTACAAATAGCGAATAAATATATTTTTGGAGAATGCTTTGGCTGAACCCCTTACCCCTGACATTTGCGTTATCGGCGCCGGATCCGGCGGACTGACCGTTGCCGCAGCCGCTGCTTCGTTCGGCGTCGAAGTAGTGCTGATCGAAAAGGCGCACATGGGCGGCGATTGTCTAAATTATGGCTGCGTTCCATCCAAGGCGATGATCGCGGCCGCCAAACATCGGCATGGGTTTAACGATCTCAAAGCATTTGGCATCGAAGCGCAAGAACCGAAGGTCAATTTCCGCAAGGTGCATGACCATGTCCACTCCGTGATCGCGGCGATCGCGCCAAACGATAGCGTCGAACGCTTTACCGCGCTTGGCGTAAACGTGATTAAAGCCCATGCCCGTTTCTTGGATGGCGATACGGTGGAAGCCGGTGAGCACATGATTAAGGCGCGCCGGTTCGTAATTGCCACCGGCTCATCGCCTTTTGTGCCGCCGATCCCCGGTCTCGACAAAATCGACTATTTGACCAACGAGACCATCTTCGAACAGACCCGCCGCCCGCAGCATCTGATCGTAATCGGCGGCGGGCCGATTGGCATGGAACTGGCGCAGGCGCATCGTCGCCTTGGCTCCCAGGTCACCGTGCTCGAAGGTTTGACCGCGCTAGGCAAGGACGACCCGGAACTAACCGCAATTGCCTTGGACAAAATCCGCGGTGAAGGGGTTGCCATCCATGAAGGCGCGCAAGTGGTTGCAGTGGAGCCACGGGCCAAGACTGGGGTAACCGTGCGCTACAAGATCGATGATATCGAGCACCAGGTCGACGGCTCGAAGGTGCTGGTTGCAACCGGCCGAGCGGCCAATGTCAACGAACTGGGATTAGAGACAGCAGGGATAGAATTCGATCGCCGCGGCATCAAAGTTGACGCCAAGCTTCGAACCGCCAACCGCCGGGTCTATGCGATCGGTGATGTAACCGGCGGGCTGCAATTTACCCATGTCGCCGGTTACCATGCTGGGCTGGTGGTGCGGGCGATCCTTTTTCGCCAGGGCGCGAAACCCAACGATCACATCATTCCGTGGGCGACCTATACCGATCCAGAAATCGCCCATGTGGGCATGAGCGAACAACAAGCACGCGAAGCTAAAAGCAATATCCAGATTTTGCGCTGGCCCTATCATGAAAACGACCGTGCCCAGGCCGAGCGCAAAACCACCGGGCTGATCAAGATGACAACCGACAAGCGCGGCAAGCTGCTTGGGGTTTCGATTGTCGGGCACAATGCCGGTGAAATGATCAATATGTGGGCGCTGGCACTTTCACAGAACTTGTCGGTGCGCGACATTGCCGGCTATGTATCACCCTACCCGACCATGGCCGAAGTTGGAAAACGCGCGGCAATTACCTATTTTGCACCCTGGACCCGCAAACCTTGGGTGCGCCGGATAATCGGGCTGCTGCGCCGGTTCGGCTGACCGGCGCTGGGGCTCAAAGCAAAGGCGATCACGAAGGTGGACAAGCCGAAGCTCGGCAACGAACATGAAAATGTCGCGATTGTTGGCACCGGCGAGGCGGGGGATGCCGGCAATGTGGGGCTGTGGCGTGGATTGTCGGGAAAATTGCTGGGCCTGACAATTTTGTTCGTGATGGTCGCCGAAGTGCTGATTTTCCTGCCATCGGTAGCCAATTTCCGCAATATCTGGCTGAAAAACCATCTTGAGATCGCCGAGGCGGCAAGTCTGGTCTATCTCGACAGCTCCGATCATATGCTAAGCATGGAAGTGCAGCAGGGCCTATTGGCAGTGACCAATTCAATCGCCATCGTGGTGCGCAGAGGTGAAACCAATTTGATGATGGCGAGCGCAAAAATGCCGGCCAAGGTGCGCCACCACATCGACCTGTCCTATTTCGATCCGTTGGATGCAATTGTCAGCGCGCTTTCGATCATGGCGTTCGGCGGCGACCAGCATTTGCGGGTGTTTGCGCCGATGATGACCCGCGATGCGTGGATCGAACTGGTGCAGGAAGAGCGATACTTGCGCGACGCCATGTTCGTTTATTCTCGCAACGTGTTTTTGTTGTCCATGGCGATTTCGCTGATCACCGCATTTTTGGTATTCGCCGCGCTTTATTGGCTGTTGGTGCGGCCGCTGCGCAAAATCTCCAGCAATCTGACTGCGTTCTCACAAAATCCCGAAAACGCTTCACTGGTGATTCAGCCTTCGCAGCGGGTCGACGAGATCGGCGATGCCGAGCACCGGCTCAGCCGCTTTCAAACCGATGTGCAGGCAACGCTCAGACAAAAACAACGCCTTGCCGATCTCGGCCTGGCGGTCGCCAAAATCAATCATGACTTGCGCAATATACTAGCCTCGGCACAATTATTGTCCGACCGGCTGACCATGGTTGACGATCCAACTGTGCAACGCTTTGCACCGAAATTGATCCATACCATCGACCGGGCCGCCGGCTATACCCGCTCGGTGATCGATTACGGCAAGACCAACGAGGCGCCGCCCAACCGGCGCATGCATGCGCTTCGCGGCATTGTCGATGATGTGGGTGATCTGCTCGGCTTGCCAAATGATTCGCTGATCGAATGGCACAACCGGGTGCCCGATAATCTGGAAGCCAATGTTGATGCCGATCAATTGTTCCGCGTCTTGATGAATTTGTGCCGCAACGCCCGCCAGGCACTGGAAGAAGATGATGCCAATGCCAACCGGGTCAGGCGCATTTCGGTCGAGGGCAAGCGTGATGCCAGTTCGATCACCCTGGCGATCACCGACACCGGTCCGGGCATGCCAGCGCAGGTGCGAGAAAGCTTGTTTAAGGCTTTTGCCGGCTCGGCTCGACCCGGCGGTACCGGGCTTGGCCTGGCGATCGCCGCCGAACTGGTGCGCGCTCATGGCGGCGATATCGAGGTCAAACATACCAGCACCGCTGGCACCCGCTTTGAAATCCACATTCCAGACCCCTTGCCGCAACCAGAAAACGGCCGCTGAGAGCGTGTTCCCGAAAAGTGTGTAGCGGTATTCGGATAAGAATACGCGCCAAAACAAGCTTTGTTGAGCACGTCAAGTGATTCAATTTACGCGATACGTGCTCTAAAGATACCAAACCTGGAAGCTTCGCGCGCCAAATAGGGTCAGGGCCCTAGGCTTTTCGTTGCGTCGATCCTTGACATCGCTGAAATAGATACCTAAATCGCTGTTGTTAGCAGTCTAGGATGGTGAGTGCCAATCTAGACTGCATTTGTTTTTAATCAATCGCTGGTGGACATCGGTCCGCCGTTGACAGGAAGAAATCATGGCAAAACTCAAATTTCGCCCCTTGCACGACCGCGTCGTGGTCCGCCGGGTCGACTCAGACGAAAAATCCGCAGGCGGTATCATCATTCCAGACACTGCTCAGGAAAAGCCGATGGAAGGCGAAATCCTGGCGGTTGGCCCGGGCGCACGTGATGACGCGGGCAAAATCGTCGCCCTTGACGTTACCGCAGGAGACCGTGTGCTGTTCGGCAAATGGTCCGGCACCGAAGTTCGCGTCGACGGCGAGGACCTTCTGATCATGAAGGAATCCGACATTATGGGCATTGTCGGCTAACACCGCGAAAGCCGTATTTAACCAGACAATAGCCTATCGCTTTAAGGAGCCGGAAAATGGCAGCTAAAGAAGTAAAATTCAGTTCGGATGCGCGCGACCGTATGTTGCGTGGCATCGACATCCTGGCCAACGCGGTCAGAATTACACTCGGGCCTAAAGGCCGCAACGTCGTCATCGACAAATCGTTTGGTGCACCGCGCATTACCAAGGACGGCGTGACGGTGGCCAAAGAAATCGAACTGGAAGACAAGTTCGAAAACATGGGTGCCCAGATGGTGCGCGAAGTCGCTTCCAAAACCAATGACGTAGCCGGCGACGGTACCACTACCGCCACCCTTTTGGCCCACGCGATCGTGCGCGAAGGTGTCAAAGCGGTTGCCGCCGGCATGAACCCGATGGATTTGAAACGCGGCGTTGACGCGGCGGTATCCGAAGTAGTCAGCGATCTGCAGAAAACTGCGAAACCGATCAAAACTTCGGAAGAAGTGGCCCAGGTTGGCACGATTTCCGCCAATGGCGACAAAGAAGTTGGCGACATGATCGCCAACGCCATGCAGAAAGTCGGCAATGAGGGCGTGATTACCGTCGAGGAAGCCAAATCCTTGGAGACCGAACTGGAAGTCGTCGAAGGCATGCAGTTTGACCGCGGTTATCTCTCGCCTTATTTTGTCACCAATCCGGAAAAAATGATCGCTGATCTGGAAGATCCGTTCATTCTTTTGCATGAGAAAAAGCTTGCCAATTTGCAGGCGATGCTACCGCTTCTGGAAGCGATTGTTCAGTCCGGCAAACCGCTTTTGATCATTGCCGAAGACGTAGAAGGCGAAGCGCTTGCTACGCTGGTGGTCAACAAATTGCGCGGCGGGCTGAAAATTGCCGCCGTAAAGGCGCCTGGCTTCGGTGATCGCCGCAAGGCAATGCTCGAAGACATCGCGATTCTAACCGGTGGCCAGGTAGTTTCGGAAGATCTCGGCATCAAACTGGAAAACGTCACCTTGGACATGCTTGGCACCGCCAAGAAAGTGGAAATCTCGAAAGAGAACACCACGGTCATCGACGGTTCCGGCAAGAAAACCGAAATCGACGGCCGGGTTGGCCAGATTAAGCAGCAGATCGAGGAAACCACTTCCGATTACGATCGCGAAAAGCTCCAGGAACGCCTGGCCAAACTGGCCGGCGGCGTTGCAGTGATCCGCATTGGTGGTGCAACCGAGATCGAGGTCAAGGAAAAGAAAGACCGGGTGGACGACGCGCTTAACGCGACCCGTGCAGCGGTCGAAGAAGGCATTGTACCAGGAGGTGGTGTTGCACTGTTGCGGTCCGCAAGCCAGATCAAGACCAAAGGCGAAAACGACGATCAAAATGCCGGCGTCAATATCGTTCGTCGCGCCTTGCAGGCACCGATCCGTCAGATCGCCGAGAACGCCGGTGATGAAGGTTCGATCGTGGTCGGCGAGGTCAACTCGAAAGACAAGGCTTCTTACGGCTACAACGCCCAGACCGGCGAATATGGCGATATGATCGAAATGGGTATTGTCGACCCGGTCAAAGTGGTCCGCACGGCGCTGCAAGATGCATCCTCGGTTGCCGGCCTGCTGATCACCACCGAAGCGATGGTTGCCGAACTGCCGAAGAAAGATGCGCCGATGCCGGGCGCCCCAGACATGGGCGGTATGGGCGGCATGGGCGGCATGATGTAATCATCCCGGCCTGCTGTTTTAAAAGGGCGGTCTTCGGGTCGCCCTTTTATTTGTGCGTTTTAGAGGGAACCCCAAATCCTGAATTTCAACAGAGCCGAGAACCGAAACACATCGTTTCCAAAAGTTGTATTGGCGCTGGCTTCGTGCCGAACTAAAGGTGCTCATTACGCTGTGGGACGACAGTTGCCTGCGGCAAAGCGAGGAAAATCAACCATGTCCACTTCCATTCAATTATTGATCGCCAGGGTACTGATGTCGATCATTTTCATCGTAGCCGGGTTTACCAAACTAACGGACATCCAACAGCCAATCGGCATGATCACCCAGGCCGGATTGCCGGCGGCGGTGATCTTGGCTTGGCTTACGGCAATTTTCGAAGTAGTTGCCGGGATAGCCATCCTAATCGGTTTTCAGACCAAAATTGCCGCCTATCTGCTGGCGCTGTTTTGCTTGGTTGCCGGCTTCCTATTCCATTTCGGCCCGATCGCAGTTCCCGGGTTTTCCGATGGTGCCAACGCTTTGTTGTCGATGTTCAATCAGATCATGCTGATGAAGAACCTTGCGATAGCCGGCGGATTTATCGTGCTGGCGGTTCATGGACCGGGCTCGATTTCGGTTGATGCCAAGCGCGGCGAATAATCATTACGGATCCCTGCTCCGGTAATTTTGTTATCGGGGCGGGGCACCTGCTGCCTTGGCCAGCAGGTCGCACAGGCGGCTGATGGTCAGACGGTCGGTATCCTGGACCGTTGTCTGATATGGGCGGAACAAATTCGCCTGGCTTTTCAAGATCACCCCGTCATCAAGCACTTTGAGGTGGTTGGCGGCAAGGGTAGCGCCTGTCGAGGTGATGTCGACGATCGCGTCGGCGGTGCCGGCGGCCGGCGCGCCCTCGGTGGCGCCAAGGCTTTCGACAATGCGGTAAAGCGCGATACCGTGGTCGGCCAGAAATCGCTGGGTTAACTGCCAATATTTGGTGGCGATACGTATGCGGCGGCCGTAGCGGCCACGAAATTCAGCCGCAATATCGTCAAGATCGGCCATCGTCGATACATCGATCCACGCCTCGGGCACCGCGATCACCACATCAGCATGGCCGAAATTAAGCGGCGCGACAAATTGCATCTTTTCCTCGGGATCGGCCAACAGTTCACGCGCTAAATCCTCGCCGGTGATCCCCAGCGCAACGCCGCCATTGGCCAGTTCCCGAGCAATTTCGGACGCTGACAGGAATGCGATCTCGACGCCATCAAAGCCGTCAAGCAGCGCGCGATAGGCGCGCCCGCTATCCGGCAGCTTGACCGGGTAACCGGCCTTATCAAACAATGCCAGCGCATCGTTTTTCATGCGCCCTTTCGACGGAATGGCGATAATTGCAGTCATCGCGTTTAAGCCCCCATCACCCGGTCGATCCATACCGAAAATCCGACCGCCGGCACCGGTTTGATGGCACCCAGCATCGTCAGCAATTTGTCGTAGCGCCCGCCACCGGCAAGCGTTTGTCCGGTCTCATCGACCAGCTCGAAAAATAGCCCGGTGTAATAGTCAAGCCGGCGTCCAAAACCGGCTCTATAAATAATCTCAACATCATGCAGCGCCGCGATCTGCTCGGCACGACGGGCGAAAAATTGCTTTGATGGTCCCAGGTCAATGCCCGCCGCATTTTCCACAGTGCTGATCGCGTCGAGGGCGGAACCAAGCGGGGTTTCGATATCCAAAAATGCCTTGAGCGCAGCCAACCGGTTCGGCGCCAAAGTGGCCGATTGCAGTTCAATGGTTTCCAATTGCCGGGCGGCAATGTCGGCCGGTGTGCGACCGGCGGTTGGCGAAATTCCGTGCCGGTGCATCATTTCAACCACCTGTGCGGTCAGTGCCGGCAATTTGTCGTTTGTCACGGTGGTAATTTCGGCCGATGATCCCCCGGCCAGCTCCAGCCGCGAAATCGCCACTTGCATTTCGTCATTGGCACCAAAGACCCGCGACAACCGCTTGCACCACGCAGGCGGCAATTCAAGCGCCAGCAACAAATCGGCAAATAACGCGCGATCACCGACAATGGTGCGGGCCGGTGTGCAGCCCATGAAGGCCAACATGCGATGGGCATCGGCAATCGCGCGCGCATCGGCTGTAGCGCGATCAATTGCGCCAAAATCTTCTATTCCGGCCTGCTCGAACTCTACCGATCCGGCCCGGTCTTGACGAAACACGGTGCCGCAATAACCGTACCGCATGGCGCCATTGCTGGCATTGAGGTGGTGGCGACAGACCGGAATGGTGAATTCCGGGCGCAGACAGTGATTGCTGCCATCACGGTCGCTGGTAAGAAATATTCGTCGCCGCAAATCTTCGCCGGCGGTATCGAGAAACGGTTCGGCTGGCTGCAACAATGCGATATCGGGCAGCACACAACCTTCGCTGGCGAGGAAGTCACGTAAGCCAGATATATCAATTACCGGCACTTTACAGTCTTTCATGTTCAAACGATTTGCAGATTATCGCGTATTTTCATTGGGCTCTTCATAATTCTGCTGGGAGGTCTTTTCCGCTTCAGCTTGGTCAAGTTCCTTGCCCGATATTGATAACGCGTGGCGGTTTTTCCTTGTTGAAACGAAAAATCCTGCCCATCAAATCGCCTCCATTTAAACCGGAAAGACCTTAACTCGTCGGGCAGGCAGATCATTGTTATTGTTTAGATTCTTCGCGGCCAAAGTTTGGCAACGCGGTCTCCTGGCCGAGCTCGACAATGTTGCGGCGCACGTCACGGGTACGGGTAAACAGAGCTTCCAATTGGGCAC
This sequence comes from Rhizobiaceae bacterium, assembly GCA_965248715.1. Taxonomy (GTDB): domain Bacteria; phylum Pseudomonadota; class Alphaproteobacteria; order Rhizobiales; family Rhizobiaceae; genus CBDFKB01. Next base: position 475,932 of record CBDFKB010000008.1, on the reverse strand, counting down.
CGTTGCCCCAGCGGATCGCCCGTTGCAACGCGCTGAGGTCCTCGGAAAACCGGCCCAGTACCTCCAGCACCGCTTCGCGATTGTTCAAAAACACGTCGCGCCACATCTCCGGGTCGGATGCGGCGATACGGGTAAAATCGCGAAAGCCACCGGCGGAGAATTTGATCACTTCCCGGTCCTTGACGCTTTCCAGATCGGCAGCGGTGCCAACGATGTTGTAGGCGATCAGGTGGGGCAGGTGCGATGTCATCGCCAAAACCAGGTCATGATGCTCTGGGTCCATGAATTCGACGTCCGATCCGCAAGCGCGCCAAAAATTTGCGAGCTGTTGAACCGCGTCTTTGTCGCCGTCGGGATCTGGTGTGATGATGCACCAACGGTTTTTAAACAGGCCGGCGAACCCCGCGTCTGGCCCGGAATATTCGGTGCCGGCAACCGGGTGTGCCGGTATGCACTCAACATTGGCCGGCAAGTGCGCCTTCATCTGGCGCAGCACCTCGCCCTTAACCGATCCCACATCGGAAACAATGGCGCCGGGCTTTAGTGCGTCGGCGATATCCTGGCAAATTGCCGCCGTCGCTCCGACCGGCACGCACAAGATCACCAGATCGGCATCGGCCACGGCTTCGCGCGCTTGCAAGGTATAAATGTCGCCAAGTTCTAGTTCGCGGGCACGTTCAAGGGTTGCCGGCCGCCTGGTGGCAATCGACACGCTGGCCGCCAGCTTATCGCGCCGAATGACAAGAGAAAGCGAGGAACCGATCAACCCGATGCCGATCAGCGCGATTTTGTCGAACATCAATTGGTTCCTCGTAGGAATTGCGCCAGGGCGTCGATCGCACCCTCATTGGTCGGTTTTGTGCCGACAGTCATGCGAAGCGCGTTCGGCAGACCATAAGAACCGACTGTACGCAGGACATAACCCTGGCTTGCAAGATAATCAAAGGCGGCATTCGCACCCTTTTGCCGATCAGGCGGGAAATGGATGAGAATAAAATTTCCTACCGATGGTGTAACCACAAGGCCAAGTTCGCTGACTGCCGCAATGAGCTTGGCGAGCCATATCCGATTATGCGCCGCCGCTTTTTCCACATGGGCACTGTCGAGCAGGGACGCGGTCGCGGCTACTTGCGCAAATTTGTTGACGTTGAACGGGCCGCGCAGCCGATTAAGCACATCGACCACCGCTTGCGGCCCATAGGCCCAACCGACCCTGAGCGCAGCCAACCCATAGATTTTGGAAAAGGTGCGGGTCATGACCACATTGGGGAATTTTGAAACCAGGTCGATGCCGCATTGATAGTCATCATTGCCGACATATTCGGCATAAGCAGCGTCCAGCACCAAAATAACGTCAGACGGCAATGCAGCGTGCAAACGATGAATTTCGGAAATTGCCAGATAGGTGCCGGTCGGATTGTTCGGATTGGCGATAAACACCATCTTGGTCCGCTCGCTTACCTGTGCCAGCAATTGGTCGACATCGACCCGACAATCGATTTCCGGCGCTGGCACCGGTTCGGCACCGGCGGCGCGGATGACAATCGGATAATAGGAAAAGCCATGCTCGGAATAGATCGCCTCATTGCCGGGACCGAGATAGCATTGCGCCAACAGGTTCAACACATCGTCAGAACCGTTGCCGCAGATGATCCGCGCGGCGTCGATATGGTTGAGTCGTGCCAGTTCGGCGCGCAGTTCACCACAGGTCGGATCGGGATAGCGTTCCAGGCCAGTTGCGGCATCACGGCAGGCTTCGACCGCCTTTGGCGACGGGCCAAGCGGTGTTTCATTGGACGATAATTTGTGGACCCGTTTGACCCCCGCAACCGAGGATTTTCCCGGCACATAAGCCGAGATCCGCATCACCGCGTCGCGCGCGGCCGGGGTTTTGTTGTTTGTTCGCATTGCCCATTTCCCGGGGGAATTTGGTTGGCCGAAAACCGGTATTCGTCAATCGGCGCGGTGGAAGCGCTGTTTCTTATTCAAAGCGCCGCAACAAATCAAACCGCAATAACCCATCGCTTCCGGTAGCCAACGGTTCCGCCAAACCGGGGCCAGCCCGATTCGAGCCCTGCGGCGCCAACACCGGCACGAATACCTGACGCGACCGGCGCCCGGCCACCGGCAGGCCCTGATACATTCTTTTTACCGCCACTACCACGATGACCCCGGCAAAGGCCGGCCACAGTTGGCGGCCGATTTTTTCCAGCCGGCCATACCATCTTGGTATTCGCATCCTGGCGGTCGGCGGAAAGTGCAGGGCATCGGACCACGCCGACGGGGTAAACTGTATGTCCTTTAACAGTTCGGACAGCTGGCCACGGCTAAACGGTCGTCCGGTGCCGAACGGGGTGTGGTCAAAACGTGCCCATACCCCGGTGCGGTTTGGCACCACCGCGATCAACGATCCACCGGGTTTGAGAATACGCCATGCTTCCTTGAGCGCTTCGTACGGATTTTCCGCATGCTCAAGCAGGTGTACCATCAACAACCGATCGACCGAAGCGTCCGACAATGGCAGGTCCGCATTATCGACCAGCGCGGTCGCGTTCGGCCCTTTGGACGGCCAATGAACCGCGCCCTGGGCAGCCGGCATGAACGCAAATGGGCGGCTTGCCTCGCCAGCAAAACGCTCGATATAGGGTACGGCATAACCAAGTCCGAGCAAATCTTCGCTCGGACTGCCCGGCCACACGCTGGCAATCGCCATCGAAACCGACCGCGATGCGGCCTGGCCAAGCGCGCTGGCGTAAAATGCCCGCAGATCAAGAACGTCGGTGAACATTTCTAGGACCTGGCTACAATCAATGTGACGGTCATGCTGCACATAACTTACATGTAGCCATACCAGCCCCCGGTTGCCACCAAAAGCGGGTCTGTTAGGGTCAAATTTGGAAAATTGGAGAAACTCAATGAGTAAGCTTGAAGTACATCAATTTGTTTGTCTGAGCGACAATTACGGAGTGCTGGTGCATGATCGGGCGTCTGGCGACACGGCTGCGATCGATGTGCCTGAGGCACCCAAGCTGCTGGCGGCCTTAGATCAGACCGGATGGAAACTGACCGAGATTTTTGCCACCCATCACCATTTCGACCACATCCAGGGAATTGAAGAGGTCAAATCCAAAACCGGGTGCGCGGTCTATGGACCGGACAATGACAGCCAGCCGATTCCCGGCCTTGACCACGGGCTTGGTGACGGCGACGTTTTTCGCTTTGGCGGCCAAGACGTGCGGATCATCGCCACCCCTGGCCATACGCTCGGGCAGATCGCCTATTATTTGCCCGATGCCGGCCTGGCCTTTACCGGTGACACTTTGTTTGCGCTCGGCTGCGGGCGGGTGTTTGAGGGCACCCACGAGCAAATGTGGCAATCGCTGGAAAAGTTGGCCCAATTACCGGCCGCGACCGCGGTTTATTGCGGTCACGAATATACACTCGCCAATGCCAGATTTGCGCTAACCATCGATCCGCATAATCAAGCGCTTACGGATCGGGTGGCTGAAATCGAGAAACTGCGAAGCCGAGGCGAGCCAACATTGCCGACCACAATCGGGCTTGAGCGGGCAACCAACCCGTTCCTTAGGGCCGGTGATCCAGCGATCCGCGCCCATCTCGGTATGGCTAACGCAACCGATGCGGCGGTATTTTCCGAGATCAGAACCCGCAAGGACAATGCCTGAACCATAGTGATCTCGACGGGCCGGGCGAAACCGTGTAAATGCCGACAGCGATCTATCCCATACGGAACCTGAGCCATGCAGAAATTTGACCGGTTGACGGCGGTTGCCGCACCCATGCCGATTATCAATGTCGACACCGACATGATCATTCCCAAGGATTATTTGAAAACCATCAAACGCACTGGGCTTGGCACCGGCCTGTTTGCCGAGATGCGTTATCTCGATGATGGTGCGGACAATCCAGATTTCGTGCTTAACAAGCCCGCCTACAACAAAGCGGAAATCCTGGTCGCCGGCGGCAATTTCGGCTGCGGCTCGTCGCGCGAGCACGCGCCGTGGGCGCTGCTTGACTACGGCATCCGCTGTGTGATCTCGACCAGCTTTGCCGATATTTTCTACAATAATTGCTTCAAGAACGGAATTTTGCCGATCGCGGTCAGCCAGCAACAGCTTGACGCACTGATGGATGATGCCGAGCGCGGCGCCAACGCGGTATTGGCCGTCGATCTGGCGAGCCAGACCATTACCGGTCCGGATGGTGGAACCATCAATTTCCAGATTGACCCGGCGCGCAAGCATCGCTTGCTGAACGGCATCGACGATATCGGCGAAACTCTGGAGAAAGTCGGATCGATCGACCAATTCGAAGAAAAAACCAGCAGGACCAGGCCCTGGGTGTAGCCGTCAATGCCACGCAGAAGCCGGCGGTCCAGTGGAATTTTCAATAGCTGCAAAGAGCATTAGACACCATGACGACAAAATCTCTTTTCCTGCTGCCGGGTGACGGTATTGGCCCCGAAGCGATGGCCGAAGTGGTCAAGATCATCGATTGGATGAATGACGGTCTCGGCAGCAATTTTACCACCGATGCCGGTCTGGTCGGCGGTTGCGCATACGACATTTGTGGTGCAGCGATTTCCGATGCCGATATGGCAAAGGCGCTTGGTGCCGATGCGGTGCTTTTAGGAGCGGTCGGCGGACCTAAATGGGATCATGTCGGCTATGATGTGCGCCCGGAGGCCGGCTTATTGCGGTTGCGCAAAGAACTGGAACTGTTTGCCAATCTGCGTCCGGCGACATGTTACCCGGCGCTTGCTGCTTCTTCGTCGCTGAAGCAGGAAGTGGTCGAGGGCCTCGACATTTTGATTGTGCGCGAATTGACCGGTGGGGTTTATTTCGGCGAACCGAAGACGATCACCGATCTCGGCAACGGTCAAATGCGGGCGGTCGACACCCAGGTCTACGACACTTATGAGATTGAGCGCATTTCGGCGGTTGCCTTTGAACTGGCACGCACAAGGCAAAACAAAGTGTGTTCGATGGAAAAGCGCAACGTCATGAAGTCCGGCGTACTGTGGAACCAGGTGGTGAGCGCGCTGCATAAAGCCAATTTCGCTGACGTGGAACTCAGCCACATGCTGGCCGATGCCGGCGGCATGCAATTGGTGCGCTGGCCGAAGCAGTTTGACGTAATCGTCACCGACAATTTGTTTGGCGACATGCTGTCGGACATCGCCGCCATGTTGACCGGTTCGCTCGGCATGTTGCCGTCGGCGTCATTGGGTGCGCCCGATCCCAAGACCGGCAAGCGCAAGGCGCTATACGAGCCGGTACACGGATCGGCACCCGACATCGCCGGCACCGGCGCCGCCAATCCAATCGCGATGATCGCGTCCTTTGCCATGTGTCTGCGCTATTCATTCGATATGACAAGCGAAGCCGAAGCGGTGGAAAACGCGATTTCCGCCGCGCTTGAAAAAGGCTTGCGCACCGCCGATTTGATGTCGGACGGTATGACCAAGGTTTCGACAACCGGGATGGGCGATGCGATCCTGGACGAAATTAAGGCGCTTGCCGTATAAGTTCAGTTGATCGGCCCATATCGGGTTTGACATAATCGCGAAAAACCCTAAAACCGGCTGTAACAGCAAAGCTAAAATGTCACCCGTTAGCAAAGCAGAAGTGTCACTCTTGGCGGCAATAATATGCTGTTGGGAGTTTGTACATGGGATGGTTGATGATGAGCGAACGAGAGTTGAACCGTGTTGAGGTTCTGGCACAAATTGATGATGGCGCGTTAACGATTGATGCAGCATCTGGAATATTGAACTTAAGTCGCCGACAGCTGTTCAGGCTGTTGAAGAAGTATCGCCTCAACGGTGCTGGTTCGACCCGCCATCAGGCTCGCGGTCGTTCTCCAAATAACCAGATACACAGCGCTAAACGTGATTATGTATTGAGCCTGGTCCGGGAAAGTTATGATGATTTTGGGCCAACGCTTGTTGGCGAGATGCTGGCTGAACATCATTCAATTACAGTTTCGCGCGAGACCTTGCGCAAGTGGATGATTTCGGATGGGATCTGGCTGTCACGCAAGCATCGCCGAACCTTTCACCAGCCTCGATTGCGCCGTGAGTGTTTTGGTGAACTGATCCAGATCGACGGGTCAGACCATTACTGGTTTGAGGATCGAGCACCACCCTGCACGCTTTTGGTGTTCATTGATGATGCGACCGGCACATATGCAATTACGGTTCAGAAAGCACGTTGCTATTTCGATGCCTTGAGCGGTATTTGCTTGCCCATCGGGTTGCCTTCTACAGCGACAAACACTCGGTGTTTCGCAGCCGAGCCCGAATGATGAGGGTATGACCCAGCCGGGCTCTGGCGCAATTGAACATCGAGATCTTGTGTGCAAACTCCTCGCAGGCCAAGGGTCGCGTGGAACGGGCCAATCGCACTTTGCAGGATCGTCTGGTCAAGGCGCTGAGGCTTGCAGGCATATCGGATATGGGAAGCGGCCAATGCATTCCTCCCTACCTTTGTGGAACATTTCAACGCAAAGTTTGCCAGGGGCCCTGCTCGCACTGACAATCTGCACCGGTCTTTGAATGTGGAAGTCGATCGACTGCGCGATATCCTGTGTTACCGCGATCAACGCTATGTGGGGCGTCAGCTGACCTTTTCATACGAGCGCAAGAAGATCATGCTGGAAGTCAATGATGTCAGCCGTGGACTGGTCGGCAAATATGTCGACACATACGCTTTCGCCGATGGGCGGTTGCAGGTGCGCTCCAAGGGAATGGTGCTGCCGTTCTCGGTCTTTGACAAAAACCAGCGTGTCACCCATGCGGCAATAACCGAGAACAAGCGGCTGGGCGAGGTGCTAGCCTTCATAAAAGACCAGCAAGGCAAGAACCTGCCACCGCCAACGGTGCGCCCATCCAGTGCCAAGAACAATTACCAGAAACGCCCGCGTCGCTCAAAAACACACACTGAGCCAGCCGCTCGCGCGGTTTGATTGGGCTGCGATAATTGAGGTCTTCGCCAACAAACCCGCGCTCAAACCGAACCAGGGTGACATTTCTGAATTGCTAAACAAGTGACAATTCTAAATGGTTGCAACACATTCGGCGCAGAAAGGCAATTACCATGGGCTACAAAGTGGCAATCGTCGGTGCGACCGGCAATGTCGGGCGCGAAATGCTCGATATTTTGAGCGAGCGCGGCTTTCCCGCCGACACGGTGGAGGCGCTGGCCTCGCGCCGTTCCCAGGGAACCGAGGTCTCCTTTGGCGACCGCCATTTGAAGGTAAAGGCGCTGGAACACTACGATTTTGCCGGTACCGATATCGTGCTGATGTCGGCCGGCGGGTCTGTGTCCAAGGAATGGTCGCCGAAAATCGCCGCCAAAGGCTGCGTGGTGATCGATAATTCCTCGGCCTGGCGCTACGACCCGCGGGTGCCGCTGGTGGTGCCGGAGGTCAATGGTGATGCGATCGAGGGCTTTGCCAAGACCAACATAATCGCCAATCCGAATTGCTCGACCGCACAATTGGTTGTGGCGTTAAAACCATTGCACGAGCGGGCCCGCATCAAGCGGGTGGTGGTATCGACCTACCAGTCGGTATCCGGCGCCGGCAAAGCGGCGATGGAGGAATTGTTCGAACAGACCCGGGCGGTGTTTGTCGCCGATCCGCTCGAGGCGAAGAAATTCACCAAGCGGATTGCGTTTAACTGCATTCCCCAGATCGACACTTTCATGGAAGACGGCTCGACCCGCGAAGAATGGAAGATGGTCGCCGAGACCAAGAAAATACTCGATCCGCGCATCAAGCTGACCGCGACCGCGGTGCGCGTGCCTGTATTTGTCTCCCACGCCGAGGCGGTTAACATCGAATTCGAGCAACCAATAAGCGCCGACGAGGCGCGCGAAATATTGCGCGAGGCGCCGGGCTGTTTGGTGGTCGATAAGCGCGAAGACGGTGGCTATGTCACGCCCTATGAGGCGGCGGGCGAGGATGCGACTTATATCTCGCGCATCCGGGAAGACTCAACCCTTGAAAACGGCCTGAACCTTTGGGTGGTTTCTGACAATTTGCGCAAAGGCGCGGCGCTCAACACGATCCAGATTGCCGAACTGCTGGTCAATCGCGGCCTGCTTGGCAAGGATAAAGCCGCTTAAATAATTGGCGTGGCCGCGTTTTACGGCACCAGTGCCACATATACCATTTGCGTGCGCATTCGACGGCGCTTGACAGGTTGCTCCCATCATTTAACATAGTGGTTAAATGAGGAATGCGATGCATACCGAAATGCACAGGGTAATGGGTGCGCTTGCCGACCCGACCCGGCTGGCGATGGTCGAGCGATTGCTTGAAGAAGGCAAATTGTCGGCCGGTGATCTGGCGCAGCCATTTGCGGTATCGAAGCCAGCGATTTCACGCCATCTGAAAGTGCTCGAGGAAAGCGGCATAATCGAGCGCAAGATCGAGGCTCAATATCGGTATTTCTGCGTGCGCCGCGCCGCGTTTCGCGAGATCGAAGACTGGGTCCAGCGCTATCGCCGGTGCTGGGAGAGCGCATTCGACCGGCTGGACCGGTTTGCATCCATCAAATAGGTCAATATTAAGTTCCCTTGGTATGTTCCCAAAGGACCTTTGGCTGGATCAGTCCAGTGTCTCCTTGCGTGCCCGCTCGCGAAAGTGGCGCCGGATTACCTTGCCGGTGGTGGTCAACGGGATCGCTTCAACCACTTCGATCTCACGCGGGTATAAATTCGCGGAAACTCGCGAGCGCGCATGTTGACGAATTTCCGTCAGTAGGTCTTGGCTTTCACTGACCCCGTCGGCCAGCACCACATACGCCTTGATCAGTTCAGTGCGCACCGGGTCGGGTTTGCCGACCACCGCCGCCAACTTGACCGCCGGGTGCGACACTAGACAATCCTCGATCTCGCTTGGCCCGACCCGATATCCGGCAGAAGTAATGATATCGTCATCGCGGCCAACAAAGCGGAAATAGCCGTCGGCACCCAGCACGCACTGGTCACCGGTAGTCATCCAATCGCCGATAAACTTGTTTTTCGTCGCTTCTTCGTCCTGCCAATAACCGAGGAACATTACCGGGTCGGGCCATTTGACCGCGACCTGGCCGACCGCGCCCACTTTGGCGATATTGCCCCCATCATCGAGCACCGCGACCTGGTGACCGGGCACCGGCTTGCCGATTGCGCCCGCTTTGGCAACACCGCGGGCGGAAAACGCGCTCAACACCAAATTGCATTCGGTCTGGCCGTAAAATTCGTTGACCGGGGCTTCGAAAACCGCACGTGCCCACTCAAACGTGTCGGCGCCCAGGCTTTCGCCCCCCGAACCGATGGTGCGGAAATCGGTGCCAAGCGGTTTGGTTTCGGAAAAAACCGAGCGCATCAGCCGCAGCGCGGTTGGCGGAATAAATCCATTCCTGACCTTGGTATCACAGATCAGCGCCAGGGCCGATTGTGGGTCGAAACGTTCCTCGGCGCTAAACACCACCGGCACTCCCATATACAGGGATGGCAACAAAATGTTTAGCAGGCCACCGGCCCACGCCCAATCGGCCGGGGTCCAGGCGACATCGCCGGGTTGCGGAAAAAACTCGTGATGAATTTGAATGCCGGGCATGTGACCGATCAGCACTCGGTGCCCGTGCAAGGCACCCTTAGGCGGACCGGTGGTGCCTGAGGTAAATATGATCAGTGCCGGGCTGTCGGCGAAAGTGTCGTGGATATGCGGTTGAGGTACCACATCGGCGCACATGCGGTGATAATCTTGCGCACCTGCCCCGGCACCGTCGACCGACAATACCAACGCCAAATCGGGCAAGTGCTGACGAATGGCGGCGATCTTGCTGGCGCCGGCTTGATCGGTGATCACCACACAAACGGCGGCCTTGCCTAGTCGGTATTTCAACGCATCTTCGCCAAACAGCCTGGCCAACGGAACCGCGATCCCGCCGCATTTATAGATCGCCACGTGGGCGGCCGCGACCTCGAAATCCTGGGCCAGGATAATCGCCACCCGATCTCCGGGCGCAACCTGATGTTGGCGCAGCACCGTGGCCAACCGGTCGGACCGGTCCTTTAACTGGCCGTAGGTCCAGCGATCGGTTGTGCCGCCGGTGCGATAACGCACCAGCGCCGGGCGATCCGGTTCTCGCATGGCCCAGTCGTCGCACACCGCGCGCGCGATATTAAACCGCTCGGGCACCTGCCATCTAAATTCTCGGTAAATCGCTTCATAGGTGTCAAGATCGGCAAGCAGCATGATGTCAGTATCCGCACGGTTCGGTGTCGGTTATTGTGCGCCCGGCGCCGATCACTTGGCAACCAGCCCTTCCAGCCCAGACCTGATGTGAATGTCGGTCTGGCGGAAAGGAATTTCGATTTTGGCCTGTCTTAGCGCCGCCAAAATGGCGAAGCGAAGATCGCTGCCGACGTCAAGAATGAAGTTGATGTCGGCCAGATAGGCCCTCAGTTCAAACATCAGGGCGTCGGCGCCAAAATCCGTAAACACCACATAGGGTGCGGGTTCGCTCATCACCCGGTTGTGGGCACCTGCCGCGGCCAACATGATTTCGCGCACCTTGTCGCAATCGCTGTCATAGCCAACGCCTACCGTCACCGCCACGCGGCCCATCTTGCTGTGGTGGGTCCAGTTTTTCACAGTATCGGTAATCAGGGTAGAATTCGGTACGATGATTGTGGCGCCATCAAAAGTATCGATCTCGGTCGAGCGCACGGAGATTTTTCGCACCGTGCCCTCGCCACCGGTAGTTACCACCCAGTCACCGCTTTTGATCGGCCGTTCGGCCAGCAGGATCAACCCAGAGACGAAATTATTGACGATGCTCTGGAGCCCGAAACCAATGCCCACAGACAACGCGCCAGCGACGATCGCCAGGTTCGACAGATCGATACCGGCGGCGGAAAGCGCAATAATGACTGCCAGCGCAATGCCGCCATAGCCGAGCAGAGTGCCGATCGAATTGCGCTGGCCGACATCAAATTCGGTGGTCGGCAGAAATTTGTTTCCCAGCCAGTTTTGAACCCCACGGGTGATCAAATAGCCGATGAAAAATACCATAACCGCCAGCAACACACTGGATATCGAAATCGTGATGCCACCGACTTCGAAGCCGAAAAATAACTCGGTGAACCATTGGTACCAGTCGCTGCTTCTAATCCCCCAGGGCAACAGCAGCGCAGCAAGGGCGATCAAGATGATCGCGAACCGGAACAACCCACCGAAGGCGACACCGATCTGTTCGATGCCGGCGGCCGAAAAACCGGTAGCTAGGCGCATGCGCCGGTTGGTTTCGTTGCCGCGGCCAAATTTGGGGCCGAACCAGCCGTCAAGAAATTCCAGCACCAGCCACAGGCTGGCGAAGATCGTCACGGTCAAGATCAACTGATAGGCCATGAACTCGGCGAGCGCCAAATATCCGGTAACCAATGCGGCGAAAATCACCACCGTGCCAAACGCCAGCAGTGCCTTCAAATAGGCCGGGCGAAAAATTCGCGACCGCACCGAAGCACTGGACATTGCATGGCGCGGTGCCAGAGACCGGAAACAAAGGAAGCCGGTCGCCGATACCGTCAGAGCGGTCAGGGCGCTGGAGCCGATGGCGAGTTGGAACGGGGACGCCAGCAGGATCGAAGTCACCGACAACAAATGAAAGATGACGACAAAAATCGCGGCGATGATCATGGTCATGAGTATCCGGCGCGCGGCACGGCCATCGACCGACAATATACGCCGCTCCGGATAAGCAGGTTCGAACAATGCGCCCGCCATCGAGACGCAGAACAAGGCTACCGCCACCCCTAGCGCTGCCGCGGTCAAAAGCTCGTTCAAACGCCCGGTCAACAGGCCAAAACTACGCAAGGAGAATAGGATCGCTGCCAGCAAAAGTGCCGGCAAAACCCCATTGAGCGCCAGGCTGTTTAGCGCCTGCAAAATCTTTCGCGGCCGGTCATCAATCACTGCGGTTACCAGCCGCCAGTCATTGCGCATGAACCAGCGCCGAAGAAAAATGAACAGGCCGCATATGCAAATAAGCACGCCGACCAACAAGGCGCTCAACGCCAATTGCTCACCCGCCCGCTTGGCGATTACTCTTAGTGAATCGGAAAACAACAGGCTGAGGCGATTCCAATATCCGTCAAAGCTATCGAAGAATTCGTACCACAACCCGGGGTCGAAACCGCTGCGGTTGCGCACGAACAATGATCTAAGAAACCGCTCGCGGCGTTCGAAACCGATCCGGCGTTCCAATTGCCTGGCCCGCACCGAAACCAGGCGAACCGCCTTGATATGGCTATCGGCTTCGCCAGATTGCTGGTTTAATACCTGGCGCTTGTCGGCGATATCAGGCAATTCCTGCGGCTCGCCTTCTTGCGGCGGATCACCTAATTCGGCCAGCCGCGCGTTCACCTGTGCAAATTCCGGCTGCAATTTATCGGCCAGCAACAAGCTGTCGATCTTGATCGCAGCGGTTTCCTGGGAAAAGCGGAAAAAGTCCTCGTCAAGCAGGCCGGGGCGGTCAAGCGCCTGCTCAGTGGATTTCAAAATGCCGGTCCAACGGTCGATCTGCGCCGCCGGGCCGGGGTTCTCGGCCGGCGATTTGGCCGGTGCGGTATCGGCGGCGATTTCGCGAGCGCTCCCGCTTTGCGCCATGGGATTGCCGCTTAACAGGGGTGCCGCCGCCAGCATTGCCAAGGCGACTATCGTTACAAAAGCAAATTTGGGCACTTTGCCCGCCTTTCCAACAATGCGATTCGAGGTTCTATCCATATCCCAATAGAGCGGGTCGGAAAACCGCCCTTGCATATGCGGGCTGGTTGGTTTTTTAAGTTAGGATCAGGAAACCATATTTATGACCCCCAAGCACCCTGCCTTTTCTCTTCCCTATTTAGGGGACCGGAAATTCGTTTGTTTTGCCCATCGCGGCGGCGGCGGCGAGCGTGCGGAAAATACTATGGCCGCGTTTCGCAACGCCGCCGATCTTGGCTATGAATTCATCGAAACTGACATCCAGGCTACCGCCGATGGTGTGCTGATCATATACCATGATGACACGCTGAACCGCTTGACCGACTTAAGCGGAGTGATCTCACAACTGCCATGGAGCACCGTTTGCAAGGCGCGGATCGCCGGTGAACACAAAATCATCACTTTGCAACAGGCAATCGACGAATTTCCGGCAATGCGATTTAACATCGACATCAAGACCGATCACGCCTTCGATCCAGCGATTGAGTTTTTCTCAGAGCGAACCGATCTACACCGCTTTTGTTTGGCGGCGACTGTCGGTGCGCGGATCAAGCGCATCCGGCGGGCGATGGCGAACAAGGTGGCGACCAATGCCGGATCGAAAGAAGTAGCCGCGCTGCGATTTCGTTCTTGGGGAATGCCCTTACCACTTCCCAAAGCTGATTTGGCGCAAGTGCCGCTTAAAGCCTATTCGATATCGATCATCACCCCGGCATTTGTGCGCTGCTGCCATCGCCACCTTATCCCGGTTCATGTGTGGACCATCGACGATGAAGCCACCATGCGGCGGTTGATCCGCATGGGGGTTGACGGCATTGTCACCGATTATCCGACCTTGCTGCGACGGGTTGCGGAGGAAGAAGGGGTATGGCAGCCAATAACCTCGTGACCGAATTTTCGCCGTACTCCTGGCAATGTTGCCATTCAGCCCATTAGAAAGGGAAACCATGAAACAATTTGACGATTGCCACGCCCATGTCTATTTCGACGACGCGTCGATGGAAACGGCACGCCAGGTGTGCACCGAGGTGGCGGAAAAATTTGCGCTGGCAATGGGACATATGCACGAGGGCCCGGTTGGCCCCCATCCGGTCGGCAGTTGCCAATTGACAGTGCCTGCCGCCGTGCTCGGCGAGGTTCTTGCATGGCTTGCAATAAACCGCCAGGACCTAACAGTGTTTGCTCATCTGAGCACAGGTGATCATCTCAAAGATCATCGCGACCACGCGATCTGGCTTGGCCGGCAAATCGACCTTGATCTGACGATGTTTCAACCCGACGAGTGATTATAAAGTTGATAATGGCATGGCTGACCACATGAAGGCGCTGGTAAAGGTTCGTCCCGAAGAGGGCATTTGGCTTGAAGAAGTGCCGGTACCCACCCCTGGCCCCAACGATGTGCTGATCAAAGTCAGCAAAACCGCGATCTGCGGTACTGATGTTCACATTTACAATTGGGACCAATGGGCCGCAGAAACCGTACCGGTGCCGATGGTGACCGGCCATGAATTTTCCGGCACCATTGTCGAAACCGGCAGCGCGGTCGACAATTACCAGACTGGGCAACGGGTCTCGGCCGAAGGCCATATTGTATGCGGCGCCTGCCGTAATTGCCGTGCTGGCCGTGGCCATTTGTGCCGCAACACCAAGGGTATTGGCGTCAACCGCCCTGGCGCATTCGCGCAATATGTGGTTGTGCCTGCGCATAATCTGTTTGTCATTGCTGATGATGTCAGCGACGAAACTGCGGCCATGTTCGATCCGTTCGGCAATGCGGTGCACACTGCGCTCAGCTTTGACCTGGTTGGCGAAGACGTGCTGGTTACCGGTGCCGGGCCGATCGGCATCATGGCCGCGCTTGTCGCCGATGCGGTTGGAGCCAGGAAGGTGGTGATCACCGACATTAACGACACCCGTCTCTGCTTGGCACGCAAACTCGGTATCGAGACCGTGGTCGATGCCCGCGCCCAGTCCCTGTTCGAGGTGATGGAACAAATTGGTATGAAGGAGGGTTTCGATGTCGGCCTGGAAATGTCGGGAGCAGCGCCAGCGTTTCGCGACATGATCGATGTCATGAACAATGGTGGCAAGATCGCCATACTTGGTATCGCGCCGACCGGGTTTGAGATCGACTGGAATAAGGTAATATTCAAAATGCTGACATTGAAAGGCATTTACGGGCGCGAGATGTTCGAAACCTGGTACAAAATGACCACCCTGGTCCAGGGTCGCATCGATTTGTCAGCGCTGATTACCCACCGCATTCCTGCCGCGCACTTTCAAGAAGGTTTTGACGTTATGCGTAGCGGCAATGCCGGCAAAGTCATACTCGATTGGCTGGAGATTTGAGCGGCCCCGGCAGTCGATAAGGTGGGCTCAGATGCAGCGTCCGCCATCAACTTCCATTGCTACACCGGTGACCATAGATGCTTCATCCGAACACAAGAAGCATGCGGCATTGGCAATGTCGGTGGGTTTGGAAAACCGACCAAGTGGAATGGTGGCAATAAATTTTGCACGCATTTCCGGCGTGTCCTCACCGAGAAAACTCTTGAGCAGAGGGGTTTCGCCGGCAACCGGGTTGAGGCCATTTACTCGGATCCCGAACGGCGCCAGTTCAACTGCCATGGTCTTGGTTGCGGTGATCATCCAACCCTTCGAGCAATTGTACCAATTGAGCCTGGGCCGCGGACTGACCCCGGCGGTTGAGGCGATATTCAGCACCACACCTGATCCATTTTTCTTCATGTTTGGTACGAAATGTTTCGCGGTCAGATAGACCGATTTCATATTGACCGCAGTGACCCGGTCGAAATCTTCTTCGCTTACATCTTCCATCGCGGCCGGCAAGTGGGTGATGCCAGCATTGTTGACCAAAATGTCGAGGTGCTCGAAGCGTTCGAAAGTGATTTTCGCCAATGAAGCGACGTTTGTATTGTCGGAGACATCGGCCTTACAGGCGGTGACCGACTGGTCGAACCGATCGGCAACCAACTGCCCATGCTCCTGATTGACATCGGCGATCAGCACCCGCGCTCCTTCGGCGACGAATTTTTCCACGATCGCGGCGCCAAATCCGGAACCGCCCCCGGTCACAAGTGCCGTCTTACCTTCAAGCCGCATCAATATTTCCTCCAAATTTCCCTATCTTCCACCTACCGTCGGTAAATTTGCCGGCTGGTGTACAATACCAAAGGAACCCGACAATGCGCGGACTACCGTGCACAACGCAAATGGTTTTGATTTGTTCATTGCCCCCAGCACTATTCGCCATTTTTTTGTGCCTGGGCAATCCGTCATCAATCGGTAGCCAGGGAAACATTTATACCAAGGGACAATACTGTCCGGGAAATTGATTATGAGCTGATTTGCTTGATTTTGGTCAGGTGGTTTGGCTTTTGGCTGGATGAGATCGTTTGAACCCAAGCATTTTGTGTTCCAGCAAGAAGTGTTGCGGCGGCAACTCTCACAATGGCAATGGACTACCCAATTGGCCGGCAATGAGAATTGGCACCGCACTGCCCCACATAGACAGCGTCAGGTTCCAATGTTGCCTTCAACTTTTCGCGGATGATTTGCCACCATCCGCCGATCCAATGGGAATATTTATTTTCAAAGAGACAATATTAACGCCGCGCGGCGGTTCAAGCGTTGGCCATTTGCGCGGAATGGCGGCTGAACTCGATCCCGCCATTGCTGCGAAATTTCTGGCCGTGCGCCTGTTGCAGCACCTCAGTGATAATTTGGGCCAGTTGCGACACGCGCACCGGTTTGGTGATGTAGCCCTGCAGGTTGAGCGATGCGAAGGTCTTGCCTTCTTCGGTTTCATCAACCGAAGTCATCATGATAATCGGTGTATTTCCAATTCTCGGATCCTGACGAATAAACCCAAGCGCCTCGGCCCCGTCCATGCCGATCAGGTGATAATCGAGGACGACAAGTGAAACCGGAATATCGGCCTGCGCGGCATTGCGCAGCATCGACAGGCCGCTTGAACCGTCCGGCGCCACCGCAACATCAAACTGCCACGCCTTAAGTTGGTTTTCGAGCAAATCGCGGCAAACCGGATTGGCGGCAATGGTCAGGATACGCGAACCGATCAAATGGGATGGAATCGGATTGGCTGGTTTGACTTCCCCGTGCACCGGCAATTCAATATCAAACCAAAACGTTGACCCTTTGCCAATTTTGCTGTCAACCCCAATTTGCCCACCCATTAACGCCACCAAAGCCGATGAAATCGCCAGGCCCAGCCCGGAACCTTCATGTTTGCGGGTTGCTGAGCTGTCCACCTGGCTGAATTTATCAAAAATCGCGTCCAAACTATCCTCGGCAATACCCACTCCGGTATCGACGACGCGGATTTGCAATTTCGTGTGCCGTTCTGCGGTTGTGCCCGATACTTCGATCGATACGTGGCCGGTTTCGGTGAATTTGACCGCATTGCCGAGCAAATTGGTAATGATCTGGCGTAATCGGCCGACATCGCCAATGAACATTGGTGGCAGGTCCGGCTGCAATCGCAAGAGCAGTTCAAGGTCTTTATCCGCGAACTTGGACGCGAACAAGTTCGCAACATCGGATACCGCATCCGCGAGATTAAATTCAGTCGGACTAAGCTGCAACTGACCCGCATCGATCTTGGAAAAATCAAGCACGTCGTTGATGATCGCCAACAGGGCCGAGCCAGATTTGACTATCACGTCGGTAAACATCTTTTGTTTCGCATCAAGCTCGGTCTTCGCCAGCAATTCCGCCATCCCCATGACGCCATTCATCGGGGTGCGAATTTCGTGGCTCATATTGGCGAGAAATTCCGACTTGGCACGGTCCGCGATTTTGGTGCGTTTCTCGGCTTCCACCGCTTCGGTTTTGGCCTGGTTCATGTTGCGCAATATGCTCCGGATCATCAAATCGATCGGAATAAATATGAACAATCCGAGCGCGGCGATGGAACCAAGGCTGATTAGGACAAAATTTTCGATCAATTGCCCCTGACCCATGTGGAGTTGATGGAGAAATATTTCGATCGTGTGGATTGCATGATGATTGGTTTCAGTTACAAAACTTGCGAAATTCGCAGCCACGACCCGCGCGAACCATCGTACGTCATCTATGGTATTAGCATCGGAAAGTTTCGTTGCATTGAGGATTTGGCGATGATGTTTAAACGGATCTGGTCCGAGCATATAACGCGAAGTATTGACGATCTCGGTGCGTAATTCCTTACTCGCAACCCACCATAGGCGCTCGAGCTTGTCGAAATCCTGGCTTGCGCGGTTTTGGTGAAATTGCAGCGTATTTTTCAGCGAAGGCAGCGCCGAATCGTCCGGCGCCTCGCTGACCCGACCAGCCTTTGCGGCGAAATCCGCAAGCGACGTTTCCAATATGTGGAACTGTTCGGATAACAAACTGTCTTGGTGTAATTCTCGGTTTTGATGTTGTTGCGAGAAATAGTAGCTAAGACAAATCGAACCGATCGTGAGCAGAGACAGAACATATCCGGCTCTGAAGGTCCAAGTACCCAACCGCCATCGAATCATTAGAAAATCACCTAATTTCGCCGCATGCCCAACAGTGCGAACTACCCATTCCAAGAAAGCGGTTAGAACAATTTGCAATCATGCAATGAAAAAACGATTAATCTGACGCAATTGCGTGAAAAATAGGAACAGCACCGAGTTCCTTTGGGATTACCCGGCAACCGGTTCGTTGCGCCCGCGCAACCGTTCGTGGAGTAACCCCAACAGCGCCTGTGCCGCATCCAAGATATTGGTCCCCGGTCCGAATATCGCCGCCACGCCGGCGGCTTTGAGCAGATCATGGTCCTGCACAGGAATAACACCGCCGCAGATGACCAGCTTGTCAGCTGCATCAAGTGCTGCCATTTCCTCGACCAACAACGGCGCCAGGGTACGGTGGCCAGCGGTATGAGACGACACGCCAACCACATCGACATCGTCGTCGATTGCCCTTTTTGCCGCCTCGGCCGGGGTCATGAATAGTGGCCCGACTTGCACCTCGAAGCCAAGATCGGCGAACGCGGTGGCGATAACCTTAGCACCGCGGTCATGGCCGTCCTGGCCCATCTTGACCACCAGCATGCGCGGTTTACGGCCTAGTTCCTGTGCCGTCAATTTTACCGCCTTGTGGACCGCCTGAAACCGCTCATCGTCACCATAGGCGTCGGCATAGACCCCGGAAATGGTTGTGATTTCAGCGGTATGGCGGCTCCACGCCCGTTCCATTGCGGTCGAGATTTCACCAACCGTTGCCCGTTGGCGCGAAGCGTCAATCGCGATTTCCAGCAAATTACCATCACCGGTGTTGGCGACCTGGGTCAACCGATCGAGTGCGGCGGTGCAGGCGGCCTCGTCACGGGTCTTTCTAATTCGCATCAACCGGTTGATCTGGGCTTGGCGCACGGCGGCGTTGTCGATCTGGCGAATGTCGATCGGCGTTTGGTTTTCCGGGCGATAACGGTTGACGCCGACGATTACTTCTTCACCGCGGTCGACCGCCGCCTGGCGCCTGGCCGCTGCTTCCTCGATGCGCTGCTTCGGCAGACCTTCGGCGACCGCCTTGGTCATGCCGCCATGGGCCTCGACCTCCTCGATCAGTTGCCACGCTTGCGCCGCCATCGACGCGGTCAGGCTCTCCACGTAGTAAGAACCCGCCAACGGATCGACCACGTCGGTGACCCCGGTCTCGTGTTGCAGGATCAATTGTGTGTTACGGGCAATGCGGGCGGAAAATTCGGTCGGCAGGGCCAGCGCCTCGTCAAACGAATTGGTGTGCAGCGACTGGGTACCGCCCAGCGCCGCCGACATCGCCTCGAACGCGGTGCGCACGATATTGTTGTAGGGGTCCTGCTCCTGCAACGACACCCCGGAAGTCTGGCAATGGGTGCGCAGCATCAAGCTCGAAGTGTTTTTCGGTTGAAACTCCTGCATGATCTGCGACCACAACAGCCTGGCCGCACGCAATTTCGCCGCCTCCATGAAAAAATTCATGCCGATGCAGAAAAAGAACGACAGGCGGCCGGCAAAGGCGTCAACGTCCATGCCCTTGGCGATCGCGGCGCGCACATATTCGCGCCCGTCGGCCAGCGTATAAGCCAACTCCTGGACCAGGGTCGCGCCGGCTTCCTGCATGTGATAGCCGGAAATCGAGATCGAATTGTAACGCGGCATTTCGCGCGCGGTAAACTCGATGATGTCGGCAACAATGCGCATCGACGGTTCGGGCGGGTAGATATAGGTGTTGCGGACCATAAACTCCTTTAAGATGTCGTTTTGAATGGTGCCGGATAATTTGGCCCGGGCCACCCCCTGCTCCTCGCCGGCGACGATGAAATTGGCCAGCACCGGGATCACCGCCCCGTTCATGGTCATCGAGACCGACATTTCATCGAGCGGAATGCCGGCAAACAGCAATTTCATATCCTCGACCGAATCGATCGCCACCCCTGCTTTGCCCACATCGCCAACCACCCGCGGATGGTCGCTGTCATAGCCGCGATGGGTAGCCAGATCGAAGGCGACCGACAGGCCGCGCTGGCCGCCAGCTAGTGCCTGGCGGTAAAAGGCGTTGGATTCTTCCGCCGTCGAAAAGCCGGCATATTGGCGAATGGTCCACGGCCGGCCGGCATACATGGTGGCGCGCGGCCCGCGTACAAAAGGCGCAAACCCCGGCAGGGTACCAAGATGTTCGAGCCCCGCCAGATCGTCAGCGGTATAAAGCGGCTTGACCTTGATCCCGCCAGGCGTCGCGCGGGTCAATTCCTCGGGGTTTGCGCCCTTGCGTTCTTTTTTCGCCAACGCCCGCCAGTCGTCGATGGTCGGCTTGTCAGTCATCATGTCCTCGCGATCTAGATAAGGGTTCTACCCTTTTCTCCAAAAAGAGGAAACATGGCCTTGGTCGTAGGCCGTTCGGCTAGGCCGTGTCACCCAAAAGTGGGTACCGGTTTTGGGAAAGATAACACGCATAAACCATCAGATAACGCGACCAAGCTATTCCAACCCTTGGTGACAAGCGCTAGGCGCAAAGGCGTCAATAAATGGTGATTTGGTGGTGTAGTATTGTCTCAATTGTCGGGAAATGCATACTGCAACCACAGTTATTTGGGCCACCGGTATCCTACCGGCATTGTCCCGAAATCAATAAGCGGAACGATATGAAAAGGTTTGCCAGGTTGGTTTCCGCAATTGCGGAATTTTTTAATCTCTCTAAGGCTTCAGAGATAGTGATGGAGCCGGTAGTAAATTATGCGGAAATTCGCAATGAGCTGTTGCCCGACCCCTGCGAAACACTGCCGAAACGCACCTCGCCCTTTGCGGTATTACGGCCCGAATATCGGATCGTTGAATTTGATTATCGGCACGCTCTCCTGGATGAATTGATCGATTGGTGCAGTTGGAAGAACGACCAACATGTCGGTTGGAAGCTTGTTACCGGAGAAACAGGGCGCGGCAAAACCCGTCTAATGGTGGAACTTTGCGCGGAGATGAACAATGCCTCGCGCGGTGATTGGATTGCCGGTTTCCTTAATATCGAGCGGTTTTCTCCGCGATCAGAAAAGACTAATGAAGATGCCATTAATCGTGCATATGATGTATTGTTTCAATCACCTAAGCCGTTGCTAATCGTTGTGGATTATGCCGAACGCCACAGCAAAATTGTCAAAGAATTGCTGGTTCGATCGTTAAGGCGCGACGATCAGGCAAAGCCCGGGGTTACGAAAATTATTTTTGTCGCACGTGGTCGCTCCGACATTTGGAACGAAATATTTAGTGAACCAAAACAACTAAGAGGCCTTGGGTCTTCCGATCTGCAAGAAATCAATCTGGAACCGGTTGCACACGAATATAGTGCGCAAGAACAGTTTGCCAAAGCGGTCGAAAGATTTGCAGCACATAGGGGCGAAAATATCGCCGCCCCAACATTGGATTTTGCCGGTTTGGCCAGGGCAGGCGAGCCGCCAGATATCGGGCTGATACATATGCTGGCGCTCGAAACCGTGTTGAGCGCGGGGACGAACTTGGATCGCCAAAACAGCCGCCCGCAACGCGATAATATTCTGCATGATGCTCTTGAACGCGAACAAACTTATTGGGCAGAGCTTGCAGCGGACCGCAACATTGCGCCCGAATTACAGCAAATCGAGATTTTGACAGCGGCAGCGGCACGTTTGACACAACCCGCGCAACAGGGCGCGATCGCCACGGCTGCCGATGCACGGCGGGTCCTGGCACTAGAGGAATTGCTGGAAGACCAATCAGCAGCAAATCTAAATGCCTTGGCTAATCTCTTTCGTGAGATTTATCCTGGAATAGGCTATGTTAACGGAGTTGTCCCAGATTTACTTGGCGACTATCTAATCACCCAGGTGGATGTGTAGCAGGAGCGCAATTTTGGGTCTGAACACGGCAAAGGCATTTTCGGATGAAGCAAGCGGTGGATTTACCGACGCGCAGGCTATGTCCGCGCTAACGCGGATGAACTGGATCGCGCAAAATTGGCGCGACAAGGGTACCCGCCAGATTTACAAATCGATTTCGGCCAACCCTGTCCGCGTGTTGCCGAAGGTCATTCAGATAGCCTTGGAATCCGGTGATCCCATTGGCCGGATCGCTGCAGATTGGTTTCAGGAAAATGGTAATCTGGCGCTGGCAACCTTGTTGGAACCGGAAATTCCGCAACGAACCACGGCGCTCCGGGAACTGGCCAGCGAAATTGAAGCAAAATTTTTAACTAGCGAAACCGATCCCGCCGCTTCGGCGGAGAGAGCCCGGCACCTCAACAATCAAAGTGTTCGCCTGTCTGACCTCGGCGAGCGCGAAGCGGCGCTTAAGGCGGCAACCGAGGCTGTCGATCTCTACCGCCAACTGGCGGCAGCCCGCCCCGATGCCTTTAACCCCGATGTGGCGATGAGCCTTAATAATCTCGCCAATTTCCTGTCTGACCTCGGCAACCGCGAAGCGGCGCTTGAGGCGGCAACCGAGGCTGTCTATCTCTACCGCCAACTGGCCGATCAACGCCCCGATGCCTTTAACCCCGATCTGGCGATGAGCCTTAATAATCTCGCCAATCGCCTGTCTGCCCTCGGCAAGCGCGAAACGGCGCTTGAGACGGCAACCGAGGCTGTCGATCTCTACCGCCAACTGGCCGATCAACGCCCCGATGCCTTTAATCCCGATTTGGCGATGAGCCTTAATAATCTCGCCAATAGCCTGTCTGCCCTCGGCGACCGCGAGGCGGCGCTTAAGGCGGCAACCGAAGCGGTGAACATCCGCCGCCAACTGGCCGATGACCGCCCCGATGCCTTTAACCCCGATCTGGCGGGGAGCCTTAATAACCTCGCCGGTTTCCTTTCTAAGCTAGGCGAGCGCGAAGCGGCGCTTAAGGCGGCAACCGAGGCGGTGAACATCCGCCGCCAACTGGCCGATGACCGCCCCGATGCCTTTAACCCCGATCTGGCGATGAGCCTTAATAATCTCGCCAATCGCCTGTCTGCCCTCGGCGACCGCGAGGTGGCGCTTAAGGCGGCAACCGAAGCGGTGAACATCCGCCGCCAACTGGCCGATGACCGCCCCGATGCCTTTAATCCCGATCTGGCGGGTAGCCTTAATAATCTCGCCAATTGCCTCTCTGACCTCGGCGACCGCGAAGCGGCGCTTAAGGCGGCGACCGAAGCGGTGAATATCTGCCGCCAACTGGCCGATGACCGCCCCGATGCCTTTAATCCCGATCTGGCGGGTAGCCTTAATAATCTCGCCAACCGCCTGTCTGACCTCGGCGAGCGCGAAGCGGCGCTTAAGGCGGCAACCGAAGCGGTGAACATCCGCCGCCAACTGGCCGATGACCGCCCCGATGCCTTTAACCCCGATCTGGCGAGGAGCCTTAGTAATCTCGCCAATCGCCTGTCTGCCCTCGGCGAGCGCGAAGCGGCGCTTGAGGCGGCAACCGAAGCGGTGAACATCCGCCGCCAACTGGCCGATGACCGCCCCGATGCCTTTAATCCCGATCTGGCGGGTAGCCTTAATAATCTCGCCAATTTCCTGTCTGCACTCGGCAACCGCGAGGCGGCGCTTGAGGCGGCAACCGAGGCGGTGAATATCCGCCGCCAACTGGCCGATGACCGCCCCGATGCCTTTAACCCCGATCTGGCGGGGAGCCTTAGTAATCTCGCCAGTTTCCTCTCCGACCTCGGCGAGCGCGAAGCGGCGCTTAAGGCGGCAACCGAGGCTGTTGATCTCTACCGCCAACTGGCCGATGACCGCCCTGATGCCTTTAATCCCGATCTGGCGATGAGCCTTAGCGTTTTGGGCGATATGTACATAGCGTTGGAACGGCATGGCGATGCGGCAGCGATGCATTTCGAAGCCATCGGTATCCTGTTGCCTTATTTGCGGCGGCATCCGCAGGCTCATGGCGGCTTGATGAAGGTTATCTGCCGCGATTACGTTTCAGCCTGCGAGCAAGCGAAACAGGAACCGGACATCAAGTTGGTGGCGCCGGTCGAAAAAATTCTGCATGAAGCCGGCATCATCGAATTGCCGAGTGACGAAAGCGAGGCCGAATAGGCCCCTACCCTTGCCTCCGTCATCCTTGGGCGCCGTCCCAAGGATCCAGTGCAAACATGTGGCGAAGCCTCGTTCTTGGTCCTGGTTTCCCGCCACACGGGCGAGAATGAGGGGTGTGTGTGGGCTGGCCCTCCCTCATTCCCGGGCCTGTCCCGGGGTTCCAACATTCAAGCGCTACTTAATTCTGGATCCTTGGCTCGGTGGCCAAGGATGACGAGGGAGGAAAGCCCAAGGATGACAGCGTGGGGAACGCCCGAGGATGACCGGAGTGGGGAGCGCCCAAGGATGACCGGAGTGGGGAACGCCCGAGGATGACCGAGTGGGGAACGAAACCGCCTACCCTAACTCCATGATCACTTGGTCCACCGCCAAACTGTCGCCGGGCGGCGGTAATCCTCCCCTTGAGGATTGAGGGTGGGGGTACATAAGAGTAAAGGTGCGCCACGGTCAGGCCCCTACCCTTGCCTCCGTCATCCTTGGGCGCCGTCCCAAGGATCCAGTGCAAACATGTGGCGAAGCCGCATTCTTGATCCTGGATTCCCGCCACACGGGCGAGAATGAGGGGTGTGTGGGCTGCCTGTCCCTTTTTCCGGGCCTGTCCCGGGGTTCCAACATTCAAGCGCTACTTAATTCTGGATCCTTGGCTCGGTGGCCAAGGATGACGGAGGATGCTGGATCCTTGGCTCGGTGGCCAAGGATGACCGGAGTGGGGAACACCCAAGGATGACCGAGTGGGGAACAAAACCGCCTACCCGAACTCCATGATCACTTCATCCACCGCCAAACTGTCGCCGGGGCTGGCGTTGATCTTGGCCACCACGGATTTCTTTTCCGCCCTTAGAATGTTTTCCATCTTCATCGCCTCGACCGTGGCCAGGGCCTGGCCCTCTTCGACCCGCTCACCCTCGCCCACATGGATCGACACCACCAGGCCCGGCATCGGGCACAGCAGCAATTTCGAGGTGTCCGGCGGGGCTTTTTTGATCATCAGCGCGTCAAGCGCGGCCTGGTGCGGCGCCAGCACCTTGACATTAACATCGGCCCCCATATAGCCGAGCCGGTAGCCAAGATGGGTCTCGGCAACGCCAAGCGCGATCTCCTCGCCATCGATTTCCAGCAGCACCGACAGATCGCCCGGCCGCCAATTGGTCACCACATCGACTTTGCCCGCCGCCTTGTCATCGATGAATTTGACCGTGGCGCCGTCATTGCGGATTTTCATCTTCACCGGGAATTCGTCACCGCCGATCTTGATCACCCAGTTCTTGCCGACCCGGCGCTTGTGGTTGGCGATGGTGCCGGAAATCCGGCTACGGCGAAGTTGCGCGATCATGTTAATCGCAGCTGCCGCCGCCACCAGCTTGCGGATTTCTGCGCCGGTCAGTTCGACCCCGGCGAAGCCATCTGGATATTCCTCTTCAATAAAGGCGGTGGAAATGTCGCCGGCGAGAAATTTTTGGTGCCGCATCACCGCCGACAAAAACGGCAGATTGTGACCGATGCCGGCGATTTCGAACCGGTTGAGCGCCTCGGCCATCGCCGCCGCCGCCCCGGCCCGGTCTGGCGCCCAGGTGCACAATTTGGCGATCATTGGGTCGTAATACATGGAAATCTCGCCGCCCTCATAGACCCCGGTATCGTTGCGCAACACGGTGCCGTCGTCGCGGGCTCCCTCGGCCGGTGGCCGGTAGCGGGTCAAACGGCCAATCGATGGTAGAAAACCACGGAACGGGTCTTCGGCGTAAAGCCGCGCCTCGATCGCCCAACCGTTGAGCGAAATATCCTTTTGCGCGAACCCCAGCTTTTGCCCGGCCGCGACCCGGATCATCTGCTCGACCAGATCGAGGCCGGTAATCAGTTCGGTAACCGGGTGCTCGACCTGCAACCGGGTGTTCATCTCCAAAAAGTAGAATTTCTTATCGCCGTCGACGATGAACTCCACCGTGCCAGCCGAGCAATAATCCACCGCTTTGGCCAGCGCCACCGCCTGTTCGCCCATCGCCTTGCGGGTCTTGGGGTCGAGAAATGGCGACGGCGCTTCTTCGATCACCTTTTGGTTGCGGCGCTGGATCGAACATTCGCGCTCGCCGAGATAAAGGCAATTGCCATGGCTGTCGGCCAGCACCTGGATCTCGATATGGCGCGGGCTGGTGATAAACTTTTCGATGAAGATGCGGTCGTCGCCGAATGATGCCTTGGCCTCGTTTTTCGACGATTGAAACCCCTCGCGCGCTTGCGTCTCGTTCCAGGCCACGCGCATGCCCTTGCCGCCACCGCCGGCGGAAGCCTTGATCATCACCGGATAGCCGATCTTTGCGGAGATTTTCACCGCTTCGTCGGCGCTTTCGATCAGGCCCATGACCCCGGGCACGATCGACACATTGGCCTTGGCGGCGAGCTTTTTCGAGGTGATCTTGTCGCCCATCGCCTCGATTGCACCGACCGGCGGGCCGATAAAGGCAACGCCGATTTTCTCCAACGCTGCGGCAAATTGCGCATTTTCCGACAAAAAGCCATAGCCTGGATGCACCGCCTCGGCGCCGGTTTTTTTGACCGCGTCGAGAATTTTGTCGATCACGATATAAGATTGCGCCGCCGGTGGCGGACCGATTGCCACCGCCTCGTCGGCCATTTGCACATGCAAGGCGTTGCGGTCGGCATCGGAATAGACCGCCACGGTGGCGATGCCCATCTTGCGCGCGGTTTTGATCACCCGGCAGGCGATTTCTCCGCGATTGGCGATCAAGATTTTGGCGAACATGTTGCGATAGCCCTTTTCCCCGGTCCCCGGTTATTCCAAACCAATTAGTAGGCCAAACCGGCGGCCAAGGGAAATTGGCAAAAAGCAGCAGGCGTGGGAGACATGAACAGGCGGTTTGCCGAACCGCGTGGCGCTGCTAGAGTTAGTCATGGCAGAGAACCCGATATCATCGCCGAACGGCGCCGGGCTGACACCGTTCCTGATCGACGGCCAGTTGCCGGCGCCGGAGCAGCAATTGCTCGACGCGGCATTGGTTGGAAAAAATTGCTTGCTCGGTGACGGCACCCGCCCGGGGCACCCGACGCCGGACAACACCATTCGGGCGCAATTCCTGCGCGTTTTGCTGCTCGGCGGCGATGCGAACACAATTGTGCACCCGCGCGGGGTGCTTTTAGCTGGCGCATGGGTGGTTTGTCCGGAAGTGGAGGACGGAGATCGGGCGCTCGATCTAGAAGGTTGTGTGCTGCCAAATGATTTCGTCATCGCCAATGCGCGGATTGATGGAACTATTTTGCTGCTTGGCGCTTCGGCCCGATTAATCAGCCTGCAGGGAACACAGATCGAAGACCTAAAGGCCGACGGCATGGAAACCAAAGGCGACGTGTTCCTGCGTGACGGTTTCCGTGCCGCCGGCACCGTCCGCCTGCTCGGCGCTAAAATCGGCGGCAATCTCGATTGCGACGGCAGCCGTTTCAATGGCGCCGGCGTTTCGCTGCACTGCGACGGCATGGAAACCAAAGGCGCGGTGCTCCTGTGTAACGGTTTCCGCGCCGCCGGCACCGTCCGCCTGCTCGGCGCTAAGATCGGTGGCGATCTGGCTTGCATCGCAGGCCGGTTCGATGGCGCCGATGATGCGCTTTCCTGCGACGGTATGGAAACCAAAGGCGGCGTGCTCCTGCATAACGGTTTTCGCGCCGCCGGAACCGTTCGCCTGCTCGGCGCTAAGATCGGCGGTGATTTGGTTTGCCGCGACGGCTATTTCGCCGGCAAGGAAAAAGCGATCACCGCCAACAATGCAACGATTGGCGGCCATGTTTGGCTTGATGGCGGGTTTCTCGCCAAAGGCAAGGTCGATTTCGCCAATGCCAAGATCGGCGGTAACATCGATTGCAAATACGGCACGTTTTCCGACAAAGACCAGGCGCTGTTCGCTAATCGGGCGACAATCGGCGGCAATGTGTTGCTCGGTCCCAGCATGATGGCTGCCGGCACCATCGCCTTTACCGGTTCCAAGATCGATGGCAATCTGTCGGCCGAGGGTGCGAGCCTCGAAGGCAAACCGTCCCTGCAATTGCGCGATAGCCGTATCGCCGGCCGGTTGACATTGCGCGGCATGGACTATGTGCGCAGCGAGGTCGATCTTGCCGGTGCCTCGTGCAAGACGCTGAACATGGACGGCGAGAGCTGGCTTGGCCTTAGCTCGGTGCGGCTGGATAATTTTACCTATGCCGGTTTTCACAATCTGCCGGAAAATTGCGATGCCGAATTCTGGCGCCGGTGGCTCGAACGCCAACCTGAAAAGCATCTAACCACCCGCTTTCGCCCCAAACCCTATGGCCAACTCGCCGGCGTGCTGGAACAGATGGGCTATGAGAGTGAGGCCCGCGCGGTACGAGTGGCGCGCGAGAACAAGCTGACCGAATTCATGGCTTATCATGAGCCGGCACCACCGACCTGGCTTGGCGCTCGCCTTAGAGGCCTTAATTTGATTTGGCGCCGGTTGGTCTCCGGACCGTTGGTTGATTATGGCTACCGGCCCGGCAAGGCGGCGCTTTACCTCCTCGTGATCGGTATCTTGGGTTGGCTGGTATATTGGTGGGCCGGCCATCAGGGCATTATGACCCCGACCAACCCGCTGATCTACAAGGAGGCGCAAACCTTGGCGGATGGCTCACACTCCGGATCGATCGACCCATTGTGTGGCGAAAAATGGATGCATTTTCCAGAACGCTCCAATTGCCCGGAACAGATGCCGTCGGAATATTCCGAATTTTCGTCGTTTGTCTACGCTTTTGACGTGCTGCTGCCGATCGTCGATTTTCGCCAAGAGACCGATTGGGCACCTAGGGTTAGCAAACCAGATGGCGCACCCTGGCCGGCCGGCTATTGGATCCGCCGCTTCGAATGGCTGCTGATCGGGCTCGGCTGGGTGCTGTCGCTGCTATTCGTCTCGGCAATTGGCGGCATGGTGCGCCGGCGCTGAACTTGATTGCCGTGCGCCCATTTTACCCCCCAGGTAAAGTGTTTGAGGATCCGCCACAAATTGAGGGTCTGCCACAATAAGCCCCGAAGTCCCGGTATCCCGCCGCCGCCTCGGCTTTTGAAGGTCGTGGTGGCAGTGGCAGTGGCAGTGGAAAATAACGAACGCGTCATTGTTTCGATTGACATCCGAAATATTATGACATAAAGATATCTTTATATTATTATGTGAATGGAGAGTGTGATGCGCCCCGGCCCAATCGACAAAAGCCAATTCTCGTTTGAGTTTTTCCCGCCGCGCAGCGAATCTGCCGAGCGGCAATTGTCGAGCGCACTGGACGGGCTGCTGGACATTGATCGGAAATTTATCAGCGTTACCTCAGGAGTTGGCGACGGACTTCCCGGACGGACCTTGGCGACAATCTCGCGGATCAAAGCGCGCTGCAAAACCCCGGTCGCCGCTCATGTGACCGCGGCGGGCTATTCCAGGCCGGAAGTCGATGTGCTTTTGAGGAATTATCAGCGCGCCGGGGTCAATCACGTGTTGGCGCTCAGAGGTGACAAATCAACCGACCGGCGGACCAATGCGGCGGACGAATATCAAGACGCCCTGGGCCTGGTCAACGCTGCCAAACAAGCCGGCATCGCCGAAGTCACCGTCGCCGCCTATCCAGAACCGCATCCGTTGGCCAACAGCGCCGAAGACGATCTCGATGTGCTGGTCGCCAAATACCAGGCCGGCGCCGACCGGGCGATCACCCAGTTCTTCTTTAACAATGGCGACTTTTTACGCCTGCGCGACCGATTGGCCGATCGCGGTGTGCGCAAACCTTTGGTGCCCGGCATTTTGCCGATTGTAGATTTTGCCCAGACCTGCCGCTTGGCCCGCCGCTGTGGCTGCAAGATCCCGAAATGGCTCGGCCGGGCTTTTGAGCGCTTTTCCGACGACCAACAAATGAGCCGGTTGCTGGCGATTTCAATAGCGGTCGAACAGATCAATGGTTTGCTGCGCGAAGGGGTGGAGAATTTCCACATTTACACGATGAACCGCGCCGAACCGGCCCGCGAGATTTGCCTGACGGTTAAAGACAGCGAGCGGTCTGCAAACGTTCTGGAACCGGTTCGCCTGGCCCTGGTGCGTTAACCGCCGAGGAACAGCCGGCCGACCTCGGGGTTTTCCAGCAATTGATCGCCGGGACCGGCCAGAACCAATTGGCCCGATACCAACACATAGCCGATATCGGCGAATTCCAGACCCTTTTTGGCGTTCTGCTCGACCATGATTATGGTCTTGCCTTCGGTTTTCTGCAAATCAGTCAGGATTTCGAACACCATGTCGATGAATCTCGGCTCAAGCCCGATCGAGGGTTCGTCGACCAACAACACTTCCGGATTCATGATCAGCGCCCGCGAGATTTCCAACAGCCGCCGCTCGCCGCCCGACAAGGTACCGGCGCGCTGCGAACGGCGCTCGCCAAGCCTTGCATATTTGTCAAACACCCGCTCGGCTGCCACCTTGGCTTCCGCTGGCCGGTTTTTCAAAAACCCGCCCATCAGCAGGTTTTCTTCCACCGTCATGTCGGGAAACACCGAATTGTCCTGGAGGATGTAGGCGACCCCGGCATCGCGTAATTTTTCCATCGGACCGAGCTTGGTGATATCGTCGCCACCAACCGAAATCGTACCGCTAAAAATATTGGTAAACCCGAAAATCGAGTGCAGCACGGTGGATTTTCCGGCGCCGTTTGGCCCGATCAGGCATAGCGACTGACCCTGACCGAGCACCAAATCTAAGCCATGCAAGATCTCCATCTTGCCATATCCGGCATGCAAATCTTCAATCGACATGAACGGGTCGGCGGCAAGTGCTTGTAACTCGGCCTGCGTCGGTCCCTGTTCGGAAAGCGCACTGGCCTCCTTGGCCACCTGGCTGACCGACATCGCGGTGACGCCCGCTATTGTGCCGACCTTGCCGTTATCCTTAGTCGGTTTATTGGGGCTTACCACTATTGTGCTCCAAGATAGGCGTCTATAACCCGCTGGTCGTTGCGAATTTCCTCGGGTGGGCCTTCGGCCAGCATTTCGCCGTGGGCCAGGCAATAGATTCGCTCGGCCAGGCTCATGATCACCCGCATATTGTGTTCAATCACTAAAAGCGTAATGCCGAAATCCCGGTTTGCCACCAGCAACCGTTCCAGCAATCCGTTGATCAAGGTCGGATTGATACCGGCGGTTGGCTCGTCCAGCAGCAGCATTTTCGGTTCGTTCATCAGCGCCATGGCAAATTCCAACAGCTTTTGCTGGCCAAACGAAAGCGATCCGGCCATCAAATTACGCTTGGAGTAGAGACCAACGAAGTCCAGCAATTCGTCGCTGCGCGCTAATTCGCGGGCATCATGACGGCGCAGCAGGGCAAAGGCGCCTTCGGCCACATGCGGCACTGAGATCAGCATATTTTCGACGCAGGTCATCTTGGCGTAGATGCGGGTGGTCTGAAAGGTTCGCAACAGACCGAGACGGGCGATCTGCGGCACCCGCTTGGTTGAAATCTCCATGCCCTGGAACCACACACTGCCACCGTCGATCTGGTGATAGCCAACAATCGAGTTAAACAAGGTGGTCTTGCCCGAGCCGTTTGGGCCGATCAAACCAACGATCTCGCCATGATTGACCGAAAGCGAGATATCGCTGTTGGCCTGGATGCCGGAAAACCGCTTGGATACACCTTTGACTTCGAGCATGTCCCCAGGCACTACGCAACCTCCCTTGGAGCGTCGTCCTCTTCGAAGGTGTGGCCAAAAATTTCTGGCCGCCTTTCCCTAAGCCAACCAAGGATGCCGAGCGGGAAGAACACCACGATTACCACGA
The DNA here is from genome assembly GCA_965248715.1 of Rhizobiaceae bacterium. GTDB lineage: Bacteria > Pseudomonadota > Alphaproteobacteria > Rhizobiales > Rhizobiaceae > CBDFKB01. Next base: position 443,739 of record CBDFKB010000008.1, on the reverse strand, counting down.
TCATTAAGCCCATTGCCACCCGCTGCCAGCCGAGCAAATAGGTCCAGAACAATTCCTGGGTGACGTGGAAAACTACCGCGCCGAGCACCGGTCCCCAAATCATACCCTTGCCGCCAAGGATCGCCATCAACACCATCCATACCCCGAAAGTAGCGCCGGCAAATGCGCTGTCGCGCGGATCGATAAAACCGAGCACGTTGCCGGCGATGCCCCCTGCGGCGCCCAAAATATCGCCGTCACCGCCCATGCGATCGCTTTATAGCGCGTGGTGCGCAGCCCCATCGCCTCGGCCTTTTCCTCATCATCGCGGATGGCATTGATCGCTAGGCCGAAGCGGCCGCTGTAAAGCCGTTTGAGCGAAAAAAACGTCAACACGGTCAACGCCACCGTGCAAAAATAGAAAAAGATCTTCGATTCCACTATCACCGCATCTGGATAGAGCGGCGGCACCATGCCAGACCCCGCGCCGACCCAGTCCCATGCAGCGAATATTTCACCAAATGCGATACCAAGCCCTAATGTGCCGATGGCGAAATAGTGTCCTCTAAGGCTTAACAGCCCGGACCCGATGATGATTGCCACCGCCCCAGCCAACAGCGCGGAGATCGCTAGGCCAAGACCAAAACCGAAGAAATATTCATAGGCAGTCAGATCAAAACCGGCCGCACCTTGCGCATCCGTATACGCACCAACATCGAAGAACAGTCCGACCTGAACCACCGTCGTGGTATACATGCCAAGGCCGAAAAAGATGATGTTGCCGAACGAATTATAGCCCATCTGGCCGCCCATCACGTCCCACGTCAGCGCCAGCAGGATCATGATCCATAACATGGTCATTTGCGTTTGCAGTGCCGGAAACAAAAAAGGTGCAGTAACCGCGATCAGCAAAATTGCTGCGTAGCCGGCAAGCTGGGTCCTGGAACTATTTTTTGGTTGCGCGCTCATTTAAGAAACTTCCTTTGCCGACCAAGCATGAAGGAACGGTACATCAAAATTACCACCAACAGCAGATAGACGAAGGCGAGTTGGTATTCCGCACCTAGGATAAAGCCGGCATATTGTTCGGCCATGCCAAGCCCGAGCGCCGCTACGACGACGCCAGAGATATTCCCAAGACCTGCCACCACCACCACGGTAAACGAACGCACGGTGTAGGCGAGGCCCTGGAACGGGTGGATCGTCAAACTCATCACCACCAAAGCGCCGGCGGCACCGCACACTGCCGCGTTGATACCATAGGTGATCGCATAGACACGATCGGTATCAATCCCAAGAATACGCGCCGCCCGGGCGTTTTGCGCCGTTGCCCTGATCGCCTGGCCGAGCCTCGAATAGCGCATGAAAATTACCAACGCCGCAGCAATAATAATCGTCAGCACAAGCGCCAGTAATTTGATTTGCGGCACCGCGACCATGCGGTCAACAAAGAACCAACTCTCAAGGTTCGTGTCGACGATTCGTACATCGGCACCGAACACCTCGTTCATCAATTGTTGCAACAAAATCGACATGCCGAAGGTCGCCAGCAACGAGTTGAACAGGTCGCGGTCAACCAAGCGGAAGATCACCAGTTTGTAGAGCACATAGCCGAGCACGAATAACGCGATCATCGCCAATGGAATGCCTAGCAGTGGTGGCCCGCCGGCCTCGGCCAGGGTCCAGCAAACAAAGCCACCGAGGATCACGAACTCGCCCTGCACGATGTTGATGATGTTCATCACCCCCCACACCAGGGCCATTCCGTATGCAGCGAGTGCAAACAGTGCGCCGATCAATAAGCCGTCAAGAATGAGCTGGATGTTGAATATCGGCGCCTGGATCAAAATGTCTATATTGCTCATCGCCTCGACCTGTGTTGGCGCACCCACATGATTAGCGGCACGGAACTAGCTCAATCAGGAAATATGCTCAAATTGCACTGCTGCCCATGCCGGGACCGCCGCATCCGATAATTGGATGAAGCGACCCCGATTGGCAAACCAGCCTTCCGGGCCGGTAATTATCGTGTGCCAATAACCAGTTTGCGGTTCCTAGCGTGGATGACGCAGTTCCGAGGCTGCCCATGCGGTCGGTGCCACCACCTTGTACTCGCCGTCCTGGACTTGAAACAGGACCATCGGCTTGGCAGTGTTCTTACCAGTTTCGTCAAAATCTATATTGCCGTAAAAGGTCTGGAAATCGGTCGAAGCAAGCGCATCGCGCACTGCGGCCCGATCCGTTGAACCGGCCCGTTGGATTGCATTGGCAAATACCAGCACCGCGGCGGCCGATTCGGCAGCCTGATAGGGCGGTGCGTAGTCATAGACTTCCTTGAACTTGGCAGCGAAATCAGCCGCGGTGCCGAACACGTCGTCCTGGTAGGTCAGGCTCGGCGCCCACTGTGAAGCACACAGTGTTCCTTCCGAATCATCGCCAAAATTGCCGATAATGTCGGCGGAGTCGCAATGGGTCATCGCCAGCATCGGCACTTCAACGCCCATTTCCGTCATCTGCCGGATCGCCAGTATAGCGCCCTTGGAATGGCCGGAAACCACCAAGATGTCCGGCTTAAGCGCCTTGACCTTGGTCAGCGTCGCCGACATGTCGTTGAGTTCAGGCGGCAGTTTATCATCGATCACCACCTGTATGCCTAATCTTTCCGCATCGGCCAGCACACCAGCACGGATGTCTTGCGAAAACGGATCGTTTTCAAACGCACCGGCCAATTTTACGTCCGACGGACTTTTGCCGGCGGCTTCGGCGACTTCGGCGGCAAGCGCCACGGCGGAAGCAAGATATTGTTCCGATGTCGACAGCACCGCGAACAGATTTTTATAGCCCTGGGTAAACAGCGACCGCGAGGCGCCATTGGCTTCCACCATCGGCACCCCATATTTTTCCGTGACTGGAGCAATTGCTTTGGTTAGGCCGGACGAATAAGGCCCCAGAAGGAATTCGATGCCGTCCTGCTGGATCAGTTTTTCTGCTAATTGGGCGCCGCGGGCCGGGGTCGATTCGTCGTCATAATATTGCACTTCCAGCATATGCGATTTGCCACCGAAAATTACACCGCCGGCATTGTTGATCATTTCAACCGCCAGATTGTAGCCATTCATGGTGTGGGCGCCGTTGGTTGAATATTTTCCGGTTTTCGATACTGCCGCACCGAGTTTGATGGTGTCCGCAGTAGCGCCAGGCGCAGTGAGCGCCAACGCTGCGGCAGCAGCCGCAGCAAGAGCAAAATTTCGGGTAATTTTCATCTGTATTCCTCTCATTAGGATTTCGTACGTTGATCAACGAATCCGTGCCGTCGCTGTGCATCATAGCCGATGCGACAGTTTAGCCGATACAATGTGTACCGTGTCGATGTTCGGTAGGCAAGGTTTGTTCGCCGAGCACTCAACGTACTGGATGGCTTCAACCGCCAAGGTCTTGGTATTAAGGCGGATTTCTCCTTGCCTGCCGACCGGGTTGTGCACAGCTTGGACCGGATTGTTGAGTGGCGCGGCAAGCCGCAGCAGAACGCCTATATCGAGCGCTACAATCGCGCCGTGCGTGGTCAATGGCTGGCACACAACATCTTTGAGCGATAGCGATAGCGGTGGCACAAGCGCAGGCCACACAATGGCTATGGACTTGGCATAACGGCCGACCAAACATGGGTATCGGTGGGGTCACCCTCGCCATGAAACTGAAAATGGCTGGCTAATTATACAGGCCAACACCATTGAAAACCGGAGGATTAGCGGGGGAGATGGTACGGTTGAGTGGATTTGAACCACCGACCTCTGGAGCCACAATCCAGCGCTCTAACCAACTGAGCTACAACCGCACGAAGCCGTTGTGACATACTTTCCCAGGGTTTGTTTTGCAAGAGTGCCCGGCCACCGAACGATATCGAAAATCATCGCGGGTTTGAACGGCCAAACCCACTAGCGCTTGTCACCAAGCGTTGGAATAGCTTCGTCGCACTATTTCTTTGTTTATGCGTGTCATTTTTCTCAAAACCGGTACCCACTTTTAGGTGACACTCTCTAGAGCAAGTTTCGACCATGCGGTAACGCTTGACCGATTTTCCGCGTCTGCTGGCAAGGCGGGATTTATACCAGCCGCATTTGCTTCTAACCTATTGACTGAAAATAGTTCGCGAAGAGCGAACCGGCGCTTATGCGCCGCGCCCGCGCAGGCCTGAGCGAAGCGAAGAATTGCCGTGAGCGAGAACCTACAAACGCAGTAGAGCAAAGATAGCCGCAGCTGGTATTACGCCTTGGTCTTAACGACCACTAGTGGAATGAATTTGACATTTGGCACCCATTTGCAGCTTCGTCGTTTGTCAGATGTCAAATTTAAAAAATTCCACTAGATTCAATATCTTGCTAGTGGTTCTTTTGTTGCCAAGATTTGCAAACCACAATGTTGCGACGGGACGCAAATGTTGGAATCGAACCACTAGGAAAGCCCAACAAAGTTCCGAAGGCGCTAAAAATCGGCCTCCGGTGGGCCAGATCAGCCCATCAGTTTGGTTGAGCAGTTTGTGAGATACCAGTATCGCAGCGCGCTGCTCGCCTCGCTGGTTGGGCTGATTTGGCACCATCAAGCGATCCCGTATGGCCGGAATTTTCTCTAATTGAACAACATAGTGCCGCCTGTCGCGTTAACCCTTGCCGTCGATACCCGGCCTTTAAGCAGCAAAAACGTTGGACCGCGCGAACAATCGCTATTATTAACGAAGTGTTAAACCGCCGATTGATCGTCCCGGGTCCGTCATGCATTTGAACGGTAGTGGACCTAGCGTCGGTTTATCCTAGTTGGAATTGGCGAAAAGTATCTTGAGTATGTCATGCACGATCAGCAGTTGCGTTTTATTGAGCTTACCGCCCGTCCGGCGCTAACCGAAAAAGTTCTGTCAGCCGAACCCGCGATCCTATTTTCCCACAATATCATAAATGTGATGTGGGCGAACGCGGCGGCCTGTGCGCTGTTCGGTAACGGCAGCGTATGGACGCTATTGTCGGAACCGCTTCTGCATTCGGCTACCGTGGTGCGCCAGATCGAAAACGCATCGGCCCAGATTGACGGCGACAACGCCATCGTGCGCAGTATCCGCATTAGCCAAGGGCTAAGATCGGATCTGGTGCAGTGCAATTTGCAACATTTTGCCATTGATGAGGAACGCTCCGGCATATTGTTGACCAGCCAGGACCGCAAACTGGTGGAAAGCAAGGCTGAGCATGTTGTGGCGTCGGACTGGATTGCCGCCCTTAAGAGCATGTTCGATGTCGCAGCTGTAGTAGACCGGTTCGGATTACCGATTGCAGCCTCGGGTGAATTTGGCGATGCGGAGTTTTCCAGCGATCAGATCGAACGGTTGATCGAGGAAACCGGAACCAGTGGCCTGCCACATCATGACGAACCAATGGAACTCGCTGACGGCACCGCCGCCCACGCCCTAACCTTGGCGCTTAACCCGAGCGGTTCGCGTTTCTGGTTTGTGGCACTAGCGGGCGAGGAAATCGAAAATTCGCTGCAACCGAGCGGCGTGCTTGGCACAGCCGCAGGCGCTACCGGGGTCGTGCTAGCCGCAAGCGCCATAAAGGCCAGCAACGACGAAAATTTGCCGGAAAGTAGTAAAAATGGCAGCCTTGACACAAGAAAAGCCGAGCCGGCAGCAGCGCCTGAAAATGAGAGGGAAGACGGCTGGCGGGAAGATGCCACCAAACAACAAGCCGCAGATGTCGATAATGACGCCGACAAAGGCAACACCGATTGGGCTACAAAACAAAGCCAACCAAGCAAAACCGTCGATCATGCAACGATTGATACAGGTACATCAGTCGAAGCGGAGGCGTTGAGCGCAGCGCAGGTGCCAGCGTTAGCCGACCAACCCGGTCCAAACCCACCAGATGAGGCGAGCCGGCGCTACTCCGACCTCGATGCCTGGTATTTTCCCCAGCTGCCACGTACCACTTCGGTGGCCAACGAACGCGCACTCGAACCGGAAAACCCGCCAGTCGCTAATTTCTCAGAAATCGGCAATATGGACAACGATATCTCAGAAAACCAAGCCGATCATATGGAGATTGAGGTCGACACACCCGCCGCCGAAACTGTCGACGAGCATGACACTATTCTCATCGCCGGCACCCAGGCTGACTTTACCGATACTGACACCAAAAACACCGGCGACGAGATGTTGAAGCCTTCAGGTTTTGCGTTTAGCCCGGATGCCAAGCCGGTGCGATTTGCCTGGGTCATCGACACCGAACAGAAATTTACTTCCGTGTCGGACGAATTAGCAAGCACGGTCGGTCCCAATGCTGCCGATGTGGTGGGACGCAGTTGGCGCAATCTCGCAACCGTGTTCGGGATGGATAACGACCGCCAGATCGCCCAGTTGCTCGAGCGTAGCGACACTTGGTCGGGCAAATCGGTTCTATGGCCAGTCCAGGGCACCGATCTTCAGGTGCCGGTCGACCTGGCAGCATTGCCAACCTATGACAGCGGGCGAAATTTCGAAGGTTTTCGCGGTTTCGGCATCATCCGCACTGCCGATGCAATCGTCGATCCCGATGAAATCGGCTTGTCCCTAATGCCAGGCCACATTGTGCCGGTACAGCCTACAAGCGGTTCCGGCAATATTGTCAACCTGGCCGACCGGCTGGGCGATGATGTTGTCCGCAAGCGCGAGCGTGACGGACCCGTCGATCAAGGCCCAAGCGAGCCGATGGGTGAACGCGAAGCACTGGCCTTTTCGGAAATCGGCAAACGATTGCGCAAGACCTCGGATGCCGAATGGCAGGTCGACAATTCCGGCCCGGACGATGATGAACACCCGGCCAACTCCACCGGGTTTGGGTTGATTGACAGCAAAGACGCTGATGCCGCAGCCCCGTTGGCACCATTTGCTGATTTCGACAGACCGCAGATCGATCCGATTGAGGCGGAACCGGCAACTGACGAACCGGCCAACAAGAAAAGCGGCCCGGACGACGCCGGTTATGGCCGAGCCTTGCTGGAAGACCTGCCAATCCCGGTGATCGCATACCGCGGCGATCGCATTTTGCACGCCAATACCAAATTGCTGGAGTTGACCGGCTATGCCAGCCCGCAGGCGCTGGCCGATGCGGGTGGCATTGCCGTGCTGTTCGGTGGCGGCATGGAAATCCAGCCGGAGCGACAGGGCCTGGTGGCGCTACATGCGTTGGACGGCGAAGTGATCGATGTCGAGGCCCATCTACACAAAGTGCCATGGGACGGCGAAAAGGCGCTACTATTGTCATTCCTGGCGCCCGATACCGAGGCCGCCGGTGTTGGTGCTAGCGACCAGTTGAACCAAATCCGTGTCCGCGAACTCAACGACATTCTCGAGACCGCCACCGACGGCATCATCGTGATTGAGCAAGATGGGCTCATTCGCTCAGTCAGCGGTTCGGCACAGGCGTTATTTGGCCACGACGCTGCCGATCTTGTGGGCCAGCATTTTTCGACCCTGTTTGCCCGCGAAAGCCAGCAATCGGCAACCGACTATTTGGCCGGTCTTACCGCACCAGGGGTCGCCGGCGTTCTAAATGATGGCCGTGAGGTGATCGGGCTTGAAGCTGGCGGTGGTATGATCCCGTTGTTCATGACCCTGGGGCGGATTGGCGAGGACGGAGCTTTTTGCGCGGTATTGCGCGATATTACCCAGTGGAAACAGGCGGAGGAAGAACTGACCGCATCGCGGCGCAAGGCGGAGGAAGCGAGCGACCAGAAATCTGATTTCCTGGCCCGGATCAGCCATGAAATCCGTACCCCGCTGAACGCAATTATCGGATTTTCCGACGTGATGATTGGTGAACGTTTCGGGCCGATCAATAATGACCGCTACCGCGAATATTTGCGCGACATCAATCGCTCGGGCATCCACGTGCTTGATCTGATCAACGATTTGCTCGACATTTCCAAAATCGAAGCCGGCAAGATGGAACTGACCTTTGAGGCGGTTGATCTCAACCAGGTGGTTGGCGAAACTGTGGCACTGTTGCAGCCGAGCGCCAACGGCGAGCGGGTGATTATCCGCACCTCGCTGTCAAACGCGGTACCGAAGGTGGTAGCAGACGCAAGAAGTATCCGCCAAATCGTGCTCAATTTGGTATCAAACGCGATCAAATTCACGCCGGAAAACGGCCAGGTGATCGTGTCGAGTGCCTATGAAGAAAGTGGTGAAGTGGCGCTGAAAGTACGCGATACCGGACGCGGCATGAGCGAAAAAGATATCCAGATCGCAATGCAGCCATTTCAGCAGACCGGCGCCGTGCGGGAAAACCAAGTGCGCGGCACCGGGCTCGGCCTGCCGCTGACCAAGGCCTTGGTCGAGGCCAACCGGGCCTATTTCGACATCGAAAGCACCCCTGGCGAGGGCACCCTGGTGCATGTCAATTTCCCAACCACCCGGGTGCTGGCTGACTAAGCTCATCTGCAGCTTAGCCGAAAACCCTTTCCGTCGCGTCGCGTCGATCTACAGGCGGCGATGGCGGGCATTTCGGCTGTTTTCGGTGGCCGAAAATCCTGACCCATTTGACCGCTATAATCGTGAACAATGGAACCAATGCGCGGGCTGTCTGCGTAGGTCTTTGTTCAATTGGAAACACAAATTCCAGAACATTTCTGCTGGTGTTTGAATATAAATCTGTACAAATTTTATTAGTGCATATAACATGGAGTTTTGCGGAATATTTATAGGGATAAATTATGCCGGAGTTTAATGGTTTCATGATGCGGGATACTTTGCAGGACACGGGAATCGTTCCTTCTCCTGGTTATCCTTACCACTCACCTGATTTAATCGGGCATGCGCAAGTAGCCGACGCCAAAACTTTCTTCACCAACAATTACAGCAGCGACCCTAACCAACCGGTTCAAACTGGATCGAAGTTGAACTATTTCTATGTCAGGGCGAAGAACCTTTCTTCGCAAACGCTGAGCGGTCACTACATCACCGTTTATCGTGCCAACGCTTCGTTATTTATGCGCCCTTCGATTTGGAAGAATAACAAATTGAAGACCCAAAGTGGCAACGCATATGTTTCGTTGGCCAGCACCCCTAGCGGTGGGATCGCGGTGGGTGATGGCCCGCTGTTTTTGGATGGGGTCGCCAGCAGCAATTTCTGCATGATTGGCATTGCCTCGAACACCCAAGATCCGGTATTGCCTGCCGATTTTGGCACCTATGCGGAATATATTACCTGGGTGCGCACCAATCAAAATGTATGCGGCCGCAATCTGCGCATTGTGAACGGTTTCCCGCATCAAAATTACGCACAACTGGATGAGTTTTCCAACCCGGAAGCCGAGCAGGTGCCGACCCTGTTTACCACAACCATTCACGGAACCCTGCCGGCAAATTCTACCTTTGGCATTACTTGCGCCCCGCTCGGCGTCCAAAACTCATGGAACGTCAGCCAAGGCCCGGTCAAAACCTCTTCGGCGATGACGCCGGCCAACTTTAGCGGCAATGTCACCACTTGGGCCACCTTATCCAGCGGATCCTGGCCGAGTGGTGTTTGGCTGGAAACCGTAGCCTACGTTGGCGAGGGCGCTAATTCTCCGGCAGCGCAATATCGGGAAACCGAATGGGCGCAACTGGACGGTGTCGCGCCTTTGAGCCTCGATGCCAACCGGCCGCATTTGGTCCGGTTGGGCAATTGCGCCACTGTTTTCACCACTCATAGCTAAAAAGGGCACGAAAATGATAACCGTGCCGAGCTATACCGCCCTTCAAGTCGATGAAGATGGTGCCGCACAAATTAGCGGTGATCTCGGGATATCGCTGACCAGCGGCGCGTTCTCGATATCGGCCTGGATCCAATATGACGGCTACTCTTCCAATGCGGTGATCTTGCAGCGGGCCGGAGAATTCCTGTTCCGCACCATGGACAATGGCTTCTTCTTCCAAATGGAAGGTCAACCGCCCCTGGCCTGGCAAAGCAGCAAAGATCTTGGCGACGAATGGATAAGCGTTTGTTTGAGCTATCACGATGGCGCGGCACGGTTATTTGTAAACGGCGAATTTAGGCAACTTGCCTCGATCGGCAGTTCTACCGTGACCACCACCAACCCGCTTGTGGCTGGAACCGGCCTGCAAGGATTGCTGCGCAATGTGGTCATCTACAATCAGGCACTTTCACCTGCCCAGGCAATGGATGAGCAATTTGCCAAACTAGACGCCTCGTTGATTGCCGCCTTTTTCGATTTTACCCACAACCCGCCACTCGACACTGGGCCGAAAGCGCTGCCTATCGCGCTTACCAGCGGCGCTAAATCGGTAAACGTTACCCCCTGTTTGCGATTGGACGCCGGCGGGTACGCCTTCCCGATGCACGACGACGGGATCAATCCAGGCGGCTCGCACATCGATCCGTATACCGTGCAGACCTGGGTGTATTTGCGACGTGGCCTGCCAGTGCAATTTGTTGTCGCCAACGCCGATCTAAACTCCGATTCCGGCATGTCGCTGCAAATCGTGCAAAACAGCACCGACCACAAATATTACCTGGTATCGACCCGTGGTTCCGGTCAAAGCAGCCAAACCCTGACATCGACCGTCGAAATCGCCCTGACCACCTGGACCAATGTTGCGACCACCTTCGACGGCACCACACTGACGCTTTATGTCAACGGGGTTGCAGCAGGAAGCAAACCGTTTGGGCCGATCCCGTTGTCGCGCGATTTTGGCCAGGTGGTTCTCGGGGCCACGTTCAGCGATACTGTGGTCGGTGGCATCAACACCCTGCGCGGATGCCTTTCCCATGTTGATATTTGGGAAGTTGCGTTGAGCGCTACGCAAATCACCCAATATCAAACCCAACATCCAGGCGCTGACGCGGCCGGACTGGTCGGCAATTTCAACCTGGCGGCAAGCCCGGTGCGCAACAGTGCAAATGGCCACCCGGTTGGCTTGGCAGCCGGCGCTCACATCTTCCAGCATGTGGCCGGCTCTTCGTCGCAAGGCTCAATCGACAGCAAAATGCGGCCAGCGCTGGTAACCGAAATTGGCGAAGAAAAACTGGCTGAATGGCGCGCCTCGATCGATTTCAAGGCGCATTTGGCGCAGACCACGGATATGATCGCCAATGCCCGCGCCAGCGATGTAGCGCGGTTTGATGACCCGGAATCACATGCGAAAATTCATCGCGCCTATGATGATGTCGAACGTCGCATCGCGATTGGCGATGGCCCGGAAATGCCCCTGCTATTTACCCGCCATGAGGAAAATGGGCGGCGCTATCTAGTCGGTCATGACCGCCATGGCAGCTTTGTCGCCTATGACGAAGATGCGGCACTTGTTGACGATTGCACGCTGTGGGAAATCCAGCTGATTTTTGTCGTGATCGCCGGCGCACTAGACGCAATCATCGGCCTGCGCGCCCAGCTTACCTCCGAATCGCGGGTAATCTTAAAACGCATCCTGCGCAGTCCAAAGGTCACAGCGCTGCTGGCGCTTGGGCCGAAAATGACCGCCGGTGGCATCTTTGGGTTAATGGGCGCGATGCTGGTGTCTGGCTTTTTCAAGTCCCTATTATGGGCTTTGTTGGATATTGGCATCTGGGCGATGATCCGCGTAATTGCCCGCGCGACCCTGAAATTCCTGGGAATTGGTGCGGCCGATGTTATCGCATCCCTGATTACGACCGTGGTCACGTTTGGTGTAACCTGGGCGCAACGCCCATCAAGTTGCGATCCGTTGCCGGCGACGACGTTGGCCAATATCAAGTTCAACTATGATCCAACCAGTGCTGCGGTCGACGCGCTGAGCATCCGCCAAAATGCGGCTACCGCCGTTGACCCGCCGGAATGGCGTCACGGTTATACTGCCGCCAAACAGTCCCCGGTGGCCTACGCGATCGATCAGGTTAAGAGCAAAACCGTGACCATCGAGACGGAGTTCGCCATCAATACCCATGATGCCACATCGCTACAGATCCAAGCGACCGGCGGCGGAATACTCGGCGCCATCGACCCGGTGACCGTCAAATTCGATCATGGCCGTTCGACGCCGCAATATGTGCGATTGTCGTTACCGCACCATCGCCTTGCCACCGGCGGCATTAAGGCGGTTGACGCACAATGGACCTGGCAGTTCAAAATTGGTTCCGGTCCCTGGACGAACTTCGCTACCAGCAACCACCGGGTCTATACCTTGCTATCGACGCCGACCATGCCTTGGGTGCAAAGCGCCGACCCGCGAGAAACTCAACTGCCCTGGGCGGACGCAATGGAGCACAGTTGTGCGTGGGCCGCGGCGCAATACAATGTGGATGGCCTATTGGCGGCAATAACCAAAAGTGTGAACGGCGATTGCGGGGTAAAATATGACATTACCTCGGGGAAGAATTTTTATACCGGTCGACCCCCGGGTAGAACCGACTATGTGTTTTATCTGACTTCGTTTCTGGAACTGTTGGCTGGCGGTACCGGCAAGGGCAAAATCGTTAATTGCCGGGATTGCGCGACTATCGCCACCACTTTTGCCAATGTTGTCGGCGCAAATGTAAATACATCGATCATGTATAATCCGACGGGGAAGGGCTTTAAATGCAACAAAATTCAGGCAATCGGCTACACCGTATGGGAATACCCGTTCCCCACTAAGCTGAAGGGGTTCACCTATCATGAAGTGGTGTGGCTCGGCACCGGCGGTTACCGGGACAGTGTGTATGACCCTTGCCTGAAATTCGACAGCAGCAACAACCCGTGGAAATGGGGCCCTGGCACCACCCACACACCAGTCTTGCCGGTCAAGTACCAGTTTACCAGTCAACCGCTTCCCACAACGTTGCCGATTGCAACTCCTTTTACGGCTCAGACCTATCGCGAACGGCTCGCGACCAATGCCGCCAACGGGATTTCGGTCTGTATTCCGGTTGGCCAACAGCCAGACACCCAAAGCGGCCGCAGGGCGGTGGTGTAAGGAGTTTTCATGATGCTTGGCGATGCTGAACACCGCGCACACCTTAAAGAGCTTTACGGCTTTGAAAATTGGCCGCGGCACGAACCCGGGCAATTAAGGCCACTACCGCTTCTTGCCACCAACCACATGCCGCTGCCGTTTCTAAAGCAAGATGTAATTGCCGATGGTTACGTCAATTTTTACGGCGCTGACGATTTCCTGGTATACGTGTCGATACAACAATATGCCTCGACCGCCGATGCCCACGAGGAATTGGTCAGCTACCTGGCCGACAGCATGTCGATCCGCCTTCCGCTCGGCAAAGAGCGCGGTGTTGATATCGGTGATATTTCGGTCGCCGGGCATCACGAATTACATCTGGCGCTGGCATTTGTGCGCCAAGAGATTTTTGTTCGGGTTCACAGTGTTGGTGACCAGGAATACCCAATCCTCGAATTTGCCCAGATCGTTGACGATATCTTGCAGTGATGCGGGAGGTTAAACGGCGGGGCTTGTTCCCAGCAAATAACCATACCGCTGTCCCAAGATTGCCAATTGGCCGCCGGTACAGTTTAATGGCCGCAGATGCGCTGTAGTGGAGTAGACGGGCGATGGCACGGACGGGAAAAAGCACGAAAATCCGCAAGAACGGGTCGCTCAAGAAGCGGGCAAAAGGCGCCAAGGGTGGTGACGAAAAATCGGCAACGAACCGGCGCGCCGGCAAAATTTCCAATGCCCAATATGAAAAAGAGCTATCGCGCCTGCAGGTCGAACTGGTCAAGCTGCAGGAGTGGATCAAGCATACTGGTTTGAAGGTGGTGGTGGTCTTCGAGGGCCGCGATGCCGCCGGCAAGGGCGGCACCATCAAGCGGATCACCGAGCCGCTCAACCCGCGCATTTGTTCGGTGGTGGCACTACCAGCGCCGACTGAGCGCGAAAAGACCCAATGGTATTTCCAACGCTATGTACCCCATCTACCGGCTGCCGGCGAAATAGTGATCTTCGACCGCTCTTGGTACAATCGGGCCGGGGTCGAGCGGGTGATGGGCTTTTGCACGGACGATGAATACCGTGAATTTCTGCGCTCGTGCCCGGAATTCGAACGCATGTTGCTGCGCTCCGACATTCGGGTGATCAAATATTGGTTCTCGGTAGCCGACGAGGAACAGGAGCGCCGTTTCCAGTCACGGCTCAAGGAGCCGACCAAACGCTGGAAATTAAGCCCGATGGATTTGGAATCGCGTAACCGTTGGGTGAATTATTCGCGGGCAAAAGACGACATGTTCGCCCACACCGACATCAAACAAGCGCCGTGGTATGCGGTCAATGCCGATATCAAGAAACATGCACGGCTTAACTGTATTGCCCACTTGCTCAGCCTGTTCGACTATGAGGATTTGACGCCGGAGCCGGTTAAACTCGACCCGCGCCCACCCCAGGAAGGCTATGTGCGCCCGCCAATGGGTGACCAGACTTTCGTGCCGCAAAATTACCCTAAAGAGTAGTAGACCAAAGATCACTGGGTTTGGTATTATCCAATCATTGCCAACACTAAAACGGCCCTTCACCGCTCACCGAAAATCAAACGCGCCGAGGCCGGTGACCATGTCGTCGAGGCCGAGCGGTTTGGTGATCGGCGGCTCGGCGCGGGCCATGCACGCTTCACGTTCACACAGCCGGCACGCGGCGCCGACCGGAGTTGGCGGTATTTTCGAACCCGCCACCGCCTTGCCATAGACGATCTCGTCGCGAAAACCGGCATCGCAACCGATCATCAGCGCAGTGCGGCGTATAGTATCGTCGAACCCGCCACGCGGGCCATCGAGGGTCCGAGCGATCACCAGAAATTCGGCGCCGTCGGGCATTTCCACCGCCTCGACGAACAATTGGCCAGGCACGGTGAAGGCGGCATGGATCGGCAATTTAGGGCATTGGCCGCCAAAGCGCGCGCTTGGAAAGCCCTGGGCGCCGGCGCGGCGGAACCGGTTGCCGGCATGATCGATTTCGATCATGAAAAACGGCACTCCCGGCTTGCCAGGGCGCTGCAGCATGGTCAACCGGTTGGCGGCTTGTTCAAACGACACGCCGAACCGGGCGCCCAACATTTCGATGTCGTAATCCTCGCTGAGCGCCGCGTCACGAAACCCCTCATAGGGCATCATCAGTGCGTGGGCGCCATAACGTGCCAACTCGAAGCGGGCGAGACGCCTGGCCTCGTCGGAATTTAGCTGTAGCGCATTGAGTTCAGCATCGAAAATTTCGCCAAATTCCTTAATGCATGCTTCCATCGCCATTTCGCGCACCTGGTCATATGGCGACAGGCGCTCTGACAAGAACAACCGCATGGAGTGGCGGTCGAAGCGACGGCGCCATAGCGGCATGGTGCGGACCGGCAGCCGGCTGACCGATATGTCGTGCTCGCGCTTTAGCCAATTGCGCAATGCGAGGCCGAAATCACGGCCGTTAGCAATGCGTTCGGCCAGACTTTCCGCCGCCTCCTCAATGGTTGGAAAATGATTGGCTCGGGTTTCGAAAATATCGCGCACCTCGTCGAGCGGCAAACGGGTGCCGAGTTGCCGGGTTTCTCGCCCCTCGCGGGCCAAAAGGGTGGACAAATCAGACAACCGGTTCTGGGATTCGCGATAAGCGCGATAAAGTTTGACCACTGCCGCGCCAGCATTGGGCGCCGCCTCTGCGACCTCGAACAGTTCTTGTTCAGACGGCACCTCGTCAGCCAATAACGGATCGGCGAAAACTTCTTTCAACGCCGCTGACATACCGCCAGCCTCGCCGCGCAATTCAGCCAGATCAAGCTTGTAGACCGACGACAGCTTTAAGAGAATTTGCACGGTCAGCGGCCGTTGATTGCGCTCGATCAAATTCAGATAGCTGGGAGAAATGCCCAATTCCTCGGCCATCCCAGTCTGGGTCAATGCCAACGAGTGTCGGATACGGCGGATACGTGGTCCGGCGAAGATCTTATTCTCAGCCATTTACAATTCTTTACAAATGGTAAAGTTCCGTGATTGAAATTCTCTATGACAAATTTGACAAAATTACAACCGAAGTTTTCAGGAGTTATACAGCGTGACCCGATTTTTTACCCATTAAAACAAATAAATTTCCAGTTTACAATTATGTCATGTAAAAACTGTAATATCAAATTCGCGCCGCTTGCCGTGTGCTAGGCGGCGTATCCCTATGCCAGCGACTATGGAGTTCGCATCATGACAGATTTTTACAATTTGGTTCCCTCGGCGCCACAGGGCCGCTTCGATGGCATTGAGCGCCCTTACACCCCCCAGGACGTGCAAAAGCTGCGGGGCTCGATCGACATCAAATATACCCTTGCCGAAAACGGCGCCAACCGGCTTTGGCAATTGATCCATAGCGAAGATTTTGTCAATTCGCTTGGCGCCATGACCGGCAATCAGGCGATGCAGATGGTGCGGGCCGGCCTGAAGGCGATTTATCTATCCGGCTGGCAGGTCGCCGCCGATGCCAATACCGCTTCGGCAATGTACCCCGACCAATCGCTCTATCCAGCCAATGCTGGGCCGGAGCTGGCCAAGCGCATCAACCGCACTTTGCAGCGCGCCGACCAGATCGAGCACTCGGAAGGTTCTTTGTCGGTGGAAAATTGGTTTGCGCCGATCGTCGCCGATGCCGAAGCCGGGTTCGGCGGACCGCTCAATGCGTTTGAACTAATGAAGGCCTATATCGAGGCCGGCGCGGCGGGCGTACATTATGAAGACCAGTTGGCATCGGAAAAGAAATGCGGCCATTTGGGTGGCAAGGTGCTGATCCCGACCGCGCAGCATATTCGCAATCTTAATGCGGCCAGGCTTGCTGCCGACGTTATGGGCACACCGACATTGGTGGTCGCGCGAACCGATGCGGAAGCGGCAAAACTTTTGACTTCCGACATTGATGACCGTGACAAGCCTTTTGTCGACTATGATGCCGGGCGCACTGCCGAGGGATTTTACCGGGTAAAGAACGGCCTGGAGCCTTGTATCGCCCGGGCGATCGCCTATTCGCGCCATGCCGACCTGGTGTGGTGTGAGACATCCAAGCCCGATCTTGATCAGGCAAAACGCTTCGCCGAAGCGGTCAGAGCCGAGCATCCCGACCAATTGCTGGCGTATAATTGTTCGCCGAGCTTCAACTGGAAGGCTAATTTGGACGACGCTACCATTGCCAAGTTCCAGCGCGAATTGGGCGCCATGGGCTACAAGTTCCAGTTCATTACCCTGGCCGGGTTCCATCAGCTTAATTTCGGCATGTTCGAACTGGCACGCGGCTATAAGGATACGCAAATGGCTGCCTATTCCGCGCTCCAGGAGGCGGAATTTGCCGGTGAGGCCAATGGCTACACGGCGACCAAGCACCAGCGCGAAGTTGGCGTTGGCTATTTCGACGCGGTATCGATGGCAATCAGTGGCGGCGAATCTTCAACCACCGCGCTTGGCGAATCGACCGAATCGGCTCAGTTCCATGTGGCCGCCGAATAGCAATTCTCACCGGCCGGGCTCGGTATGCCCAGCGTTGCAACAAACTTTATGCGGGAACAGGAATTATGACCAACAAACCGAAAGTCAAGGAACGCGCGGAAGAAATGGCATCCGCCATGGAGGCCGATCAGCAGGCGGCAATCCGCATGCTGGCCAATGATCTGCACCGACTTAACCAGTCGGTAATGAAGGCGGTGGAATCCGGGGTCTCGGTGGAGCTGATCCGCTCTGCCCGGCACCATTGCGGCAATGGCAATTGGGGTGATTTGCTCACCCCGATCATCGTCAAAAAAGCTGATTAAGCGATTGCATCGCTAATCCCTGGCGCTTGTTACGAAGTGTTGGAGTAGCTTCGTCGCGCTATCTCTTTGTTTTGTCGCGTATTCTTATCCGAAAACCGCTACACACTTTTCGGGAATACGCTCTAGATTGCGATCTGTCAGGGCCCTTTGAATAAAACAGCGGCCTGAAAACATCAGGCCGCTGTTTTTCATTCCGACTTTTGTAAATTACGCCGCAGCGATCGCCCGCTTGGCCATCACCTTGACCAGATTGGCACGGTAGGCGCCATCGCCATGAATGTCGGACAGCATATCCCCCGCATCAAGCGCAATGGCGTCGGCGGCGTCAGCATCGAAGTTCGCTGCCAAGGCGGTTTCGAGTTCGCCCAAGCGGAACACCCCATCGGCGCCGGCGCCGGAAACCCCGACCCTGACCGAACCGCCGCCGCTGGTCGCCACGAACACCCCGGCCATCGCATAGCGTGAAGCCGGGTTAGCGAACTTGGCATAGGCCGATTTAGCTGGCGTAGGAAACGACACCGAGACAATGATCTCGTCATCGCCAAGCGCGGTCTCAAACATGCCGGTGAAGAAATCATCGGCCGAAATTGCACGCTTGCTGGTCTTGATGTCAGCGTTGAGGGCCACCATCGCTGCTGGATAGTCCGCGGCTGGATCATTATTGGCGATCGACCCGCCGAGCGTACCCATGTGGCGCACATGCGGGTCGCCAATATGACCGGCGAGATTGCAAATGCCCGGGCAAGCAGCACTGAGATCGGCATGGCCAGCGACTTCCGCGTGAGTGGTGCCGGCACCAATGGTAACGCTGCCACTGTCAACCGAAATACCGGAAAGCCCGTCAATGTGGCGCAAATCGATCAAGTCGCTTGGCGCCGCGAGCCGCTGTTTCATGGTCGGGATCAGGGTCTGGCCGCCGGCCAGAAGTTTGCCGTCATCAGAGCCGGCAAGCAGGGAAGCCGCCTCATCAATCGAGCCCGCGCGGTGATAATTGGTATTGTACATTTGAACCTCCTCAACCGTTGATCGCCGCCCAGACCCGGGACGGGGAAGCGGGCATTTGCAGGTTTTCTGTTCCGATCGCATCGGTGATCGCGTTAATTACCGCCGGTGGTGAACCGATTGCGCCGGCTTCTCCGCAGCCTTTCATGCCGAGCGGATTGTTCGGGCACAAGGTCTCGTGGGTGGAGACGGTAAAAGATGGCAGATCGTCGGCCCGTGGCATGCAATAATCCATATAGCTTGCTGTCAGCAACTGGCCGGCATCGTCGTAGATCGCATGCTCAAGCAGCGCCTGGCCGATACCCTGGCAAACCCCGCCATGCACCTGGCCGGCAACAATCATCGGGTTGATCACCTGGCCGAAATCATCGGCAGCAACGAATTGTATGATCTCGGTAGAGCCCGTGTCCGGATCGACTTCGACCTCGCACACATAGGTGCCAGCCGGGAAGGTAAAGTTAGCCGGATCATAAAACGCACCCTCTTTGAGCCCAGGTTCCATGCCCTCCGGCAGATTGTGCGCGGTATAGGCGGCAAGACAGATTTCGTGCCACAGCAATTGTTTATCGGTGCCGGCGACTTTAACCGCGCCGTCTTCGATCACCAGATCGCCCTCGTCTGCTTCCAGCAAATGGGCGGCGATCTTTTTCGCCTTGGCTTCGACCTTGTCGAGCGCCTTTGCAACCGCCGACATGCCCACCGCACCGGAGCGCGAGCCGTAGGTACCCATGCCGAACTGAACCTTGTCAGTATCGCCATGTACTACCTGAACATTGTCGGTTGGCAGGCCAAACCGGTCTGCAACCAATTGGGCAAAAGTAGTTTCGTGGCCCTGGCCATGGCTGTGCGATCCGGTCAGGATTTCGACCGTGCCGACAGGGTTGACCCTGACCTCGGCCGATTCCCAAAGTCCCACACCGGCGCCAAGTGAGCCGACCGCAGCCGATGGGGCAATGCCGCAGGCTTCGATATAACAGCACATGCCGATGCCACGCTTCTTACCGCGGCCTTCGGCTTCGGCCCGCCGGGCGGCAAAGCCGGCATAGTCCGACGCCGCAAGCGCCGCATCAAGCGTGGCGCTAAAGTCACCCGCATCATAGGCCATGATTACCGGGGTCTGGTGCGGGAACTCGGTGATAAAATTGGCGCGGCGTAATTCGGCCGGATCAACCCCAAGTTCGCGCGCCGCCACCTCCATGATCCGCTCGACCACAAAAGCTGCTTCCGGTCGCCCGGCGCCGCGATAAGCATCGACCGGTGTAGTGTTGGTATAGACCGTGCGCACATTACAATGGATGTTGGCGATATTGTACTGACCAGACATCAAAGTGGCGTACAGATAGGTTGGCACCGAAGAGGAAAACAACGACATATAAGCGCCGATATTAGCGATTGTGTCGATCTTGAAACCAGTAATCTTGTTGTTGGCATCGAAGGCGATTTGCGCCGTCGTAGCGTGATCGCGGCCATGGGCGTCGGTCAGGAAAGCTTCGGTACGATCCGCAGTCCACTTGACCGGCACGCTGAGTTTGCGCGATGCCCACAAACAGGCGATCTCTTCGGGATAGACATAGATTTTCGACCCAAAGCCACCGCCAACATCGGGCGCGATTACCCGCAATTTATGTTCTGGCGCTACTTGGTAGAATGCCGATAGCACCAGCCGCGCGACATGCGGGTTCTGGCTAGTAGTGTGCAACGTGAAATGGTCTTCGGCGACATTATAGTCGGCGAGCGCTGCACGCGGTTCCATGGCGTTCGGCACCAACCGGTTGTTGCGCACTTTGATTGTGGTGACGTGGGCAGCACTGGCAATCGCCGCATCGGTGGTGGCGGCGTCACCAATCTCCCAATCGTAGATGAGATTGTTGGCCGCTTCCGGGTGAATTTGCGGAGCATTAGAACCAAGCGCTGCAACCGGATCGACCACAGCGTCGAGCACATCATAGTCTACCGCGACCGCCTCAGCGGCGTTACGCGCCTGGTCATGGGTCTCGGCAACCACGATCGCCACCGCGTCGCCGACATAGCGCACCGTTTCAGTGGCAAGCGCCGACCAGGCACCCATATTCATCGGCGAACCATCTTTGGAATGGATCATCCAGCCGCAAATAATATTGCCGATGCCGTCACCGGTTAATTGCATGCCGTCGAGTACACCGACTACTCCTGGCAATGCCTCGGCAGCGGATTTATCGATGCCGTTTATTTTTGCGTGGGCGTGCGGGCTGCGCACGAACACCGCGTGATGCATACCGTGAACACTGAAATCATCGGTATACCGGCCCTTGCCGGTAATAAATCGCTGGTCTTCCTTGCGCAACACACTGGCGCCAATACCTTCGGCTCCCATTATTCATCTCCTCCCGAAATTTGTTCCGCTTATCGTCATTGGTAGCGCGCTTATTTGCGGCCGATCAGTTTTGTGGCCGCGCGCATTACCTTCGTCACGCCATCGCCTGGGCGGCAGCTTGGATCGATTTGACGATATTGTGATAGCCGGTGCAGCGGCAGATATTGCCTTCCAACTCGGCGCGGATGGTTGCCTCGTCAAGCGCACCGCCATGGCGTTCAATCATATCCACCGCCGCCATGATCATTCCAGGCGTGCAGAAACCACATTGTAGGCCATGGTTTTCCTTAAACGCCTTTTGTACCGCGTGCAGTTCCCCGCCATTGGCGATCCCTTCGACCGTGGTCACCTGGGAACCGGAAGCTTGCGCTGCCAGCATGGTACAGGATTTAACCGCTTTGCCGTCGACATGCACGACACAGGCACCGCATTGCGATGTATCACAACCAACATGGGTGCCGGTCAAATTAAGGGTTTCGCGGATGAACTGAACCAGCAACGTGCGGTCGTCGACCACAGCACTGATAGCTTTCCCGTTCACCGTCATTGAAACTTCTGCCATTCATTCCTCCCTTGCGACCAGTGTTTTCGGCGAACCGAATAACCGGAATAAAACTGCTTGCCTATTCTTCTAAACATCGACCTGCCATTTGGCCGCCGCGCGCTTTCGCTCGTACGAAAGTATGTACCAGCAAAGGGCGACCGCCAAGAGCAATCGTCGAAATAATTCAAGATGCTTGACCGCACTATTGCTGGGATCGGCTTCCAATTCAATCGTTGATCGAGAATATCGCCTCGATCTCGACAGGCACCCCAAGCGGCAATGATGCCATGCCGACAGCGGCGCGTGCGTGCTGGCCGCGCTCGCCAAGAATTTCACCCATCAATTCAGAGGCGCCGTTGATCACCTGCGGATGGCCGGTGAAATCAGGTGTTGCGGCGACAAAGCCGGAAAGCTTGATGCATCGGCGCACTTTTTCCAGATTGCCACCACAAGCCTGGTTGATCTGACACAGTATATTGATCGCACACAGCCGGGCAGCGGCTACTCCTTCCTCGACGGTTACGTCACGGCCGAGAATTCCCTTGTAGGCAACCTCACCACCAGCGATCGGCACTTGGCCGGAAACGAACACCAAGTCACCATGGCGCACAAAGCCAACATAGGCGGCTACCGGCTTCGGCGGTTCGATGAGCTCGATACCGGCCGCCTTGAGGCGGTCCGCAATGGATTGTGACATTTCAACTCCCATTTGGTAATTTCAATTCCACCAATCGCTATCGCTATCGCAAGCGCTAGACGCAAGACAAGGAAAATTCTCAAAATTGTCGCCGCCAGAACTTGCAATCGACAAAAAGCGGTGATCAGGTGCCGGTTGAAAAACAAACGGCTATCGCTGCAACCGTTTCCCGAAGGGAAGACAAATGCCACCTGCCGCAAAGCGCGCGACCAGGCGTAGAGGCGGTCGCAGTGATGCTGCCGCGCCTTCCGTGCTCGCCAATCAACTCCCGGCCAAACAAGTCCGAAACCCATTCCCACCGATCGACCCGATGTCGCAAGATCAGGCGGAAAAGGTGCATGATTTTTCGATGCGTATTCTCGAAACCCATGGCATCGAGATTATGTCGCAAGATGCAAGAGCGCGGCTAAAAAAGGCCGGTGCCGAGGTCGACGACACTACTTGCATTGTGCGCGCGGATCGCGGTCTGATCGCTGAACTGGTAGCTAAAGCGCCAGCTAAAATCACATTAACGCCGCGCAACCCGGACCGGGCGATCGAGATCGGTGGCAACGCGATCAATTTCGGCATGGTGTCCGGCCCACCCAATGTGCATGATTGCATTCGTGGTCGCCGGGCCGGCAATTTCGCCGATTATCAAGAATTGATGAAGCTGGCGCAAAGCTTCAACGTGATCTCAATTTTCGGCAACCAGACCATCGCGCCGACCGATCTCAACACCGAAACCCGCCATCTTGATACCACCAACGCCAACATCACACTGACCGACAAAGTATTTTCAATCATGTCGATCGGTCGCGCACGGGTGACCGACGCCACCAAGATGATCGCAATTGCGCGCGGCCTTTCCATGCAAGAATTGGCCAAGAGCCCGTCGGCGATTACCAACATCAACGTCAATTCGCCGCGAAAGCTCGACCTTGAAATGTCGGATGCGGCGACCGCGATGGCTGAGATGAGCCAGCCGGTGATTGTCACCCCTTTTACCTTGATGGGGGCGATGACCCCAGTCACCCGACCGGCGGCGCTGGCGCAGCAAAATGCTGAAGCGTTGATGACGATCGCGCTGCTTCAGACCGTCAATCCGGGTACCCCGGTGCTGTACGGCGCCTTTACCTCCAATGTCGACATGCGCTCCGGCGCGCCTGCTTTTGGCACTCCGGAAAATGCATGGGCCAATTTGGCCGGCGGACAATTGGCCCGGCGCTACGGCTTGCCCCAGCGCACCAGCGCCTGCAATGCTTCAAACGCTGCCGACGCCCAAGCAAGCTATGAAACGCAAATGGCCTTGTGGGGGGCGGTGATGGGCCATGGCAATGTGATCTACCATGCGGCCGGCTGGCTCGAAGGCGGGCTGGTGGCAAGCTACGAAAAGTTCATCATCGATGTCGAAGTGCTGCAACACATGGCAAAATTACTCGAGCCGGTGTCGTTCGACGACGCGGAGTTTGGTTTCGATGCGATCGCCGAAGTCGGTCCCGGTGGCCACTTTTTCGGTACCGCCCACACCTTGGAGCGCTACCAGACCGCGTTCTACCAACCGCTCCTCAGTAATTGGCAGAACCATGAAAGCTGGGTCGCCGCCGGGGCCAAGAATGCCACTGAACGGGCGACAGAGATATGGCAGCAGGTGCTGAAGGAGTACCAGCAACCGCCGCTCGCCGAAGACCGGCGCGAGGAACTGGACGCATTCATCGCCAAGCGCAAGCAACAGATCGCCTTAAACGGGTTGTGACGATGCCAAAACCGATAAGGCTTCGCTGCTTATCACGCCGGATCCTTTGGCCGCACCCAAGGATGACCAGAGAAGCGGATGCGCCCCGCGATTCGATCATAAGTGGGCGCTTCTCTATTTTTCCTTGCGTGTTTCATTAGTCATCCTCGCGCCCTACACCCCGTCATGATTGGCTTCCGGGCCAAGGATCCAGGGCGATAACTCTCGAAGAGGCAGTATCTTATTTACTGATTTGGCGAATACCGCGACCTGAAGTTGGACACTTCTAAGTACCTATGCAAATCACCTGTTCTATGATTCACTGGGCGTATGGCTCAAAAGAATTTATTTGGAATAGACAATCAACTGAAACGCCTGAGTGATTTGGGTGATCAACTGGAAACTTTGGATACGGTCGTTGACTTTGAGGTCTTTCGACCGGATTTGATCATGGCTTTGCATCGCAGTGATGGCTCGAAGGGCGGTCGTCCACCCTATGACGTTGTCACGATGTTCAAAATACTGGTCATACAGGCGATGAATGATTTGTCTGATGAGCGTCTTGAATTCCTGATCAATGATCGGCTGTCGTTCATGCGGTTTTTGGGGTTTGAACCTGGCCAGCGGATGCCGGACGCACGCACCATATGGCTCTACCGCGATCTTCTGACCCGGGCCGATGCGATTGATACCTTGTTCCAAAAATGTGACGCGATGATTACTGAAAAGGGCTATTTGGCAATGGGTGGCCAGATCGCGGATGCCACAATTGTACCTGCTCCCAAACAGCGATTGAAGGATGAAGAGAAGGCTCAGATCAAAGAAGGCAAAAGTGCTGACGAGATTTGGGGCAACTCCCACAAGGCACGTCACAAAGACACCGATGCGCGCTGGTCGATCAAATATTCCAGGGCCAAAACTGCCGCCGATGGCAGCAAGAAGGCCGGGCATGTGGATATTGCCATTCCCGCATTTGGTTTTAAAAATCACATCGCCACAGATCGGCGCTTTGGTTTTATCCGTGGCTTTGAAGTCACCGGGGCCTCTGCTTATGACGGCCGGTATTTGCGTGATGTTCTCAGCAAAGATAATACGGCATCAGATGTGTGGGCTGACAGTGCTTATCGCTCAAAGAAGAATGAAACATGGCTGGTAAACAATGGGTTCAAATCCCGCATCCACCAAAAGAAACCAAAGGGTCGCCCCATGCCACAGCGGACAAGAATAGCCAATGCAAAACGCTCAAGCGTTCGTTCCAAAGTCGAGCATGTGTTTGGCGATCAGAAAACCCGCATGGGCCTGTTTGTCAGAACCATCGGTATAGCTCGTGCGAAAGTCAAAATCGGCATGATCAATATCGCCTATAACATGCGTCGCCTGATCTATCACGAAAGACTGAACGCAGCATAAGTGTGTCCAAAATCTACCAAAATGGCTCAAACCGACAGGGTTTGGGCAAACTCCTTTGCCCCGTAGGGAAACGGTAATTCCAAAAACCAGTAAATCAAGCCGTCATCGCTAATTCGTCGGTTAATAGAACCCTCCAGTTGTCTCACCACAGGTGGCTCCAACGACGTCAAGGAGTAAAATCAAGCGGTCATATTGTGCTTATGTTTCAAAACACTCCGACCTATCGCGTTGAAGCAAACCGGCGCAAAGGACTTCGGCGCAAATCTTGCCCGATAAGCAAACATCGCGTTGCATTCGGCTTCTCGTCGGATGAAGGAATTTTCGTCCATTGAATAGGTCAGTAGTAAGCTCCTTTGGCATATTTTGCAGATTAGAAAAGGAAAGCTCCAAAATCTTCATTGTACCGATTGTTTTGTAGCCTTCCTCAATACCGGATACTTTGCTAAACCCGGGGATGGGAAATTTGGGAGGTTTGTAATGATCATATGGCACGGGTTTGGGATATTAAGCGGAGTACTATTTTTTGTCGGTTTGGTTATTGTGACATACACTGCCGAAATAGCAAAATTGGAACAGTTTCAAGATTTCGGTTCAGTGCTTCCAATTACTTTCTTAGTTGCAGCGGGTTTAAATTTTATAATGGTAAGATATTGGTTTGATAAACAAAAAGTAACAAACGCAATTGATAAAGATACAGGAGAAGAATTCGTAATCTCACAATATCATAGTTTTTTCTTCATTCCATCAAAATATTGGACTTATCTTTATATAATGGCTTTTATAATTAATATGTTTTCAGCGATGAATTAGTGTCATAACAAAAATATCGGGCGATAATGGGCTTAATATTATTTTTGCAGTACCAGTGCGTGTCACCCAAAAGTGGGTGCCGGTTTTGGGAAATATGACACGCATAAACAAAGAGATAGCGCGACGAAGCTATCCCAACGCTTCGTGACAAGCGCTAGAAGCGAAGCGTAGCGCGATGCCAAGGTATTGGGCCAGCGTATCGGGCAAGTTTCGCAACGACGTTGGAAACGTATGGGCAAAAACCAGCACCGTGGTTTTGCGATAATCACCGGTTTAAAACCCAAGCACAGGGCGCTTTTCGGAGCCCGAAATCGGGCGGAAAAGCGCCTTTAGTGGGCCGGTTTGCTCCACCACGAGATGTGGCATTGGGTTGAAAAATCGGCGCTATTTGGCCGCGCGATTTTGTTCGCTGACGTCGTTAGAGCCCGTTTGTGGTGGGTTGGCACCACGGCACGGTCGCCGCCTAGTCAGCAAACAAAATCGCGGCGGTCAAATCGGTCAATATTAAATTTCCTTGGTATAACCGGCCAAAGTCATCCAGTGGCGATAAAGCGTTCGAGATGGTGGTCAATGTCGCCAAACTGGTGGTCGATCATAATGATGCGTTTGGCGTAATGGCCGACCGGATATTCCCAAGTCATGGCCATGCCGCCATGCAATTGTATCGCCTCCTCGGCGACCAGGCGGCCGATCCGGCCGACCATGTTTTTTGCCGCCGACACATAGCGACGACGCACATTTGGTTCGCTTTCCAGGTGCCCGGCGGCATTGGTAACCGATGAGCGCACCTGCTCCAGTTCAATCAAAATATCGGCCATGCGGTGCTGCAAAGCCTGGAATTTGCCAATGATGACGCCGAACTGCTTGCGGGTGTGCATATATTCAACCGTCATGTCCTTGGCAATCGTCATGGCGCCAAGCGCCTCTGCGCAAACTGCCAGCGTCGCCCGGTCGATTGCCAAATCGATCGCCTCGAACCCCTCACCTTCGCCGCCAAGCATCGCATCGCTGGCAACTTCCACATTGTTGAGCACGATGTCGCCAGCACGTAACCCGTCAACGGTCGGGTAATCGCGTACCACAACCCCGTCCGCTGCCGGGTCAACCAGGAACACGCTAATGCCATTACGATCTTCGGTATCGCCACCAGTGCGCGCGGATACGATCAAAAAATCCGCCTGGCCGGCGCCAAGCGCCACCGATTTGTGGCCGGTAAGGCGATAGCCGGCCGCAGATTTCTCGGCAATTGCCGCCACATAGGAATTGTCGTAACGGCTGGCCGGTTCGCCATGGGCAAGTGCGGCCAGCTTGTTGCCGGCGATAATGTCCTCGATCAGCGTCTTTTGCGCATCAGTGCCCAATTGGCTCAACACCGTACCGGCCAGCACCGCCGAAGATATCAATGGCTCGACCGACAGCGCCTTGCCAATTTCCTCAAACACTACGGCGATATCAAAGCCCGATCCGCCGAAACCGCCATCAGCTTCCGAAAACAGCGCGCCGATGACGCCTAGTTCAGCCATTTGCCCCCACAATTGGGGCGAATGGCCCTCGTCAGCAGCGGCAATCTCGTGCCGTAAATCGATCGAATGTTTGTCGGCCAGAAACCGTGCCAAGGTATCGGCTAACATCTGGCGTTCTTCGGTCAGGTTGAAATCCATAGGAGATATCCGTTTGGTGGGGCGGATTGAGCGGGCAAACCGGTGCGCGGTTATAGTCCCAGCTTGGTCTTGGTGATGATGTTGCGCTGAATTTCGTTCGAGCCGGCAAAGATCGATTGTTTGCGGTCATTGAAATAGGTCGACGCTGCCGGTGCCGCATAGTCGGGTCCGATCGGCTCTTCATTGTAGCCGGCATCAAGCGCCTCGGAAACGAACGGCATCGCGTAGGGGCCAAGCGCGCGGCGGGTCAAATCATTGATCTCTTGGCGAATGATCGTGCCCTTGACCTTCAGCATCGAACTTTCCGGCCCGGGAGCGGCACCGGAATCGGCCGCCGCCAGCACTCGCAAATTGGTGGTCTCAAGCGCCTGTAGTTCGATTTCCACTTGGGCCATGCGGGCGGCAAAATAAGGGTCCTGGGCGAGCGGTTTGCCGCCCTTTTTTTGATCGTTGGCAACGAACCTCAAATGGGCCAGTGCGGAATTGGAATGGCCGACCCCGGCGGTGCCGGTGCGTTCATGGGTCAACAGGTATTTGGCGTAGGTCCAGCCCTTGTTTTCCTCGCCAACCAGGTTTTTAGCCGGAACACGCACATCATCGAAGAAGACTTCGTTGACCTCATGTTCGCCGTCGATCAGGATAATCGGCTTAACATCGATGCCGGGGGTCTTCATGTCGATCAGCAGGAAGGAAATTCCCTCCTGCGGCTTACCCTCGTTTGCGGTGCGAACCAGGCAAAATATCCAGTCGGCGAACTGACCGAGCGTGGTCCAGGTCTTTTGTCCGTTGACTACATAATGGTCGCCGTCACGCACCGCCTTGGTTTTCAGCGAGGCGAGATCGGACCCGGCACCCGGTTCCGAATAGCCTTGGCACCACCAATCGGTGCCGTCGAGAATGCGCGGCAAAAAATGGGACTTTTGTTCCTCGGAGCCATATTTTAGCAAAACCGGGCCCAACATGCCGAGGCCGAAGGGCACAATGCGCGGGGCACCGGCAAAACAGCATTCCTCGTCGAAAATGTGTTTTTGCACTGCGGTCCAATTCGGCCCGCCCCATTCGGACGGCCACGAATGGGCCAACCAACCACGCTCAGCAAGGGTGGCGTGCCACTCCTCCATGTCTGCTTTGGCGAGCCTTTTGCCGCCCAGCACCTTGTTGGAAATCCGTTTCGGCAGCGCGTCCTTTAGAAATGCGCGAACTTCGTCGCGAAAGGCCAATTCCTCGGCACTGAAATTGAGATCCATTTTGCTCTCCTTATGGCCTTTTTGATTTACCAGCAGCTTGTTCAAACCAACGAGCAAACTTGCCTTGGCGCGCGACTATTGCCACATAGCATAAATGGGCAGAACACAATCGCAACTATTGTCAAAATATTTTGCCTCGGGCGAACCGGTGATTATCGCTCGTGTCGACAAAGCTGCCGGATCAACCCCACGGGAAGCCGGCGCTAGCATGTTGATCACCGCAAACCGCACCGACGGCACAATCGGCGGCGGCCAATTGGAATTTCGGGTGATCGAAACCGCGCGGCAAATGTTGGCCGAGGGCCGTGACCGCGAGATCATGGATATCGCGCTCGGGCCGGAGCTCAACCAATGTTGCGGCGGCCGGGTAAAGATTTCGCTAGCGAGCGCCGGTGCCGCCGACCTGGAAGCCCTAAAGGCGGCCGAAACGAGCAATCCGCCGGCTGAAGTATATATTTTCGGTGCCGGCCATACCGGCTCCGCGCTCGCCCGTGCAATCACCTTGCTGCCGTTGGCGGTTACCCTTGCCGACAGCCGCCCGCAATGTCTCGAAACGGTTGACACGGAAGTCCAAAAAATCGCCACCCCACTGCCGGAACAATTGGTGCGCGATGCCAAACCCGGGTCGGCATTCGTGGTTATGACCCATGAACATGCGGTCGACTTTATCATTACCGCAGCCGCGCTGGTGCGCGGCGACGCTGCCTATGTCGGCATGATCGGATCGGCGACCAAACGAGAATTGTTCGCGCGGCGCTTTGTCGAGGAGGGCCATGATCGTTCGCTGCTTACCTCGCTCACCTGCCCGATCGGTGCCAATCGGGCGGGCGATAAGCGCCCAGAGGTGATCGCCGCTATCACGGCGGCGGAAATTGCCGGGGCGCTGTTTGGCCTAACGTAACGCACTCAAGCGACCCTGCGGATCACATAGGGCTGACGATAGCGCGCCTCTTGTAGGTTTTCCCCACCACCGGCACGGTCGACTACCAGGAAATCCGAGCAATGTTGCAAGACAAGCAGCGGATGGTGCCACACATTGCGATGGTAATTCACCCCCTGGCCCGGTGCAGCTAGAAACGCCACCGGTTTATCTGGCTTGCCCGGATTGCTGCGGGCGTCCTTGGCGACCACCACCAAATAGCCGACCGGTTGCAAAGGCATGAACGCCTGGCTGGCGAGCGGGTGACGCTCCATCATCGAAATCTCGATCGGCAGCGCGAACGGTTCGCCGCGGAAAATATTGATCAGCACCGCGCCTTTCGGCCCGCTGGCCTCGACCCTAGCAAGATCATGAAACCGCCGTGTGGTGCCGCTATTGATCAGATAGCTTTTGTTTGCCCGCGCCTCGATAACATCGCCGAACGGAGAAAAGGCCTTCGCAGTCAGCGCCTGTACGGCCAAATCCGCCATCGAGCTACACAAATTTGATGTTTGCAAGTAAGCGCAAGGCTGCCATGATCAAGGCCAGGCGGTCAAGTGTGAGGACATTTTATGGGTATTGGGCTAATCGAACCGATACCAGACCTTGACGCGATCAGGCTTGCCTATCAAACGACCTCAGCCGCGACCCAGGAAACTCCCTTGTTAGAGGCGTCACCGCTGGCTGACCTGAGCAGCGCGGCCAGGGTGTTTGTCAAACCGGAATCCCTGCAATGGGCCGGTTCGTTTAAAATTCGCGGCGCCTATTGGCGGCTGACCCGGCTAAACCCCGATGAGCGCAAACGCGGCGTGGTTGCCTATTCATCGGGTAATTTTGCCCAGGGGCTGGCGGCGGCCGGGCGCGCGCAAGGTGTTCCGGTGACCATTGTTATGCCCAATGACGCCCCGGCCACAAAGCGCGAGGCGACCGCCGCCTTTGGCGCTAAGATCGTGCTCAGCCACCATGGCGAGCGCCCGCGCGAGGAGGCGGCGGCCGATCTGGCAAAACAAATCGCCGAGACCAACCAATTGGTGTTGCTGCACCCGTTCGATGATCCCGAAATCGTCGCCGGCCAGGCAGGTGCCGGTCTGGAGGCGTTGCAGCAATTGCAGCGCTTGGGCGCATCGGTGGATATGGTCGCGGTGTGCGTCGGCGGCGGCGGGCTGATGGGCGGGGTGGCGCTGGCGTTCCACTATCTGTCACCCAAAACCCGGTTGTTCGGCGTCGAGCCGGAAGGCTATGACGGCATGGGCCAGTCGCTGGCCGAGGGCGAGATTACCCGGGTAGCCTCCGACCGGCAGACAATTTGCGATGCGTTGCAGGCGACCAAACCGGGGGATGCGCCTTATCTGGCCGCGCGCCGCGCCGGGGTAACCGGAATTACCGTGTCCGACCAGGCGGTGCGCCAAGCGATGCGCTATGCGTTCGAACATCTAAAACTGGTGCTGGAACCCTCAGGTGCGGTGGCGCTGGCGGCGCTGATGGACGGCGCCTTGGACGCCGCCGGCCGCAATGTACTGGTCTACGCCACCGGTGGCAATGTCTCGGTCGATGCATTCGCCAAACATATTGCGGGCGCGGGGTAAGACAAATGCCTGTCCGCAACATTTATCGTCAGGCGAATCAATATTCGAGTAAAATTATTCCTTTAGATAATCGACATCGCAAAATAGGTTGGGACAGGAAATAGAATTGATAGTGCTAGAAATTTCATGAATTTCGTACTTTCATCTTGGCAGCCTCGGGTTAGGCGGATTACTGTTTGATGGGATATGAGTCCCACCTGCGGCCAAGTTTGCAATCCCCGGCATTTGACCCCTAACGCCTGCCCCCCGCTACGCAATTCTCAACTTCTTATGCACCGCGTCGCTTTGTAATTCACGCACCGCGTCGGCGCCGATCCAACGCCGGGTCTTATCATCGCTGGCGGCGAGCTTTTTCGCCAATTCAAGCGCTGGACTATGCAGAAAGGCATCGCGCTTGCCGATTTGCCGTAGCGCCCAATTGACCGCCTTTTTCACGAAATTTCGTGGGTCGTCCGCCGCCTGTTCGATTAGCGGAAGATAGGCAAGGAATGTGTAATACCAAAGGAACTTGATATTGGCCTATTTGATGGCGGCAAATCGGTTCATCCGGCAAGGAACGCAGCGCAGCGCGATGCTGGGGTATCGGGCAAGCTTCGCAACGCCGCCGGTGAGCCGATTTGCCCCACCTGGAAAAATTCTAATACGTTGATATTGCAAAGTAAAATGGCCACACGATTTTGCCCCCTGACCTTGTTGGATCACGCTTGTGGTGGGTTGGCACCAGGTTACGCAGTCCGCCTCGTCAGAAGACAAAATTGTCGTGGTCAAATCGGTCAATATCAAGTTCCTTTGGTATAATGCGGTTCTTTCTTGTCGTGCACCGAACGCCAAGCGGTTAGCGCAAAGGCGGCGCGTTTGACGAACTCCTCTTCACGGGTCGACCAACGGAAAATCTTTTCACCGGCATAAGGCGTGCGGTCGAACAAATTGCCGCACACATCCCAAGAGTTCAGGTCTACCACCCACCGGTCCATCTGCTCGCGGGTCACCAATTTGGGGTCATCCACCAAGGAAGCAAGAATTCGCGCCTCATGAATGCCCGACCGCCACAATTGTTCGGCGAGGTGGTGGTCTTTGGCGATGGCTTTAGCGGTCGCACGTATGTTGGGCATGGAAACCCCAAGAGCAGCGTCGACATCGATACCGAAGCGGGCCATTCCGGCGCGATTTTCGGCAATCGCGTGTGCGCGCAGGCGCGACAGAGCTTGGTCGAGGGTATGGACGGTTCGGGCCACCATGTTCACTCATAAAACCGGGCGAACTCTTCTACCGGCACCCGTTCGGTCCGAAGTGAGTTTTCGATCAGGCTTTCGTCTTCATAGCCCATCGCCATGCCGCAGATTACCACCTGGTCGTCAGGAATATTCAAAACTTCGCGGATTTCCCGGTGATAGGGCGCGAATGCGGCTTGCGGGCAGGTGTGCAACCCCCGGCCCCTGGCCGCGATCATGATGTTTTCCAAAAACATGCCATAGTCGAGCCACGAGCCGATCTCAAGTGCGCGGTCAATGGTGAAAATCATACCGACCGGGGCGTCGAAGAACTGAAAATTGCGAAGGTGCTGGGCAAACATTTTGGCGCCGTCACCCTTTTTGATGCCAAGCAGGCCGTACAGCTCCCAGCCAACCTTACGCCGGCGCGTTTTATAGGGCTCGGGAAAGGCGTCTGGATAATATTTGTATTCCTGGGCGCGCGGATGGGCGGTGTCGGCAAACGCCGCCTGCACAATTTCGTTGAGACGCTGTAAAGTGTCACCAGTTGCTACGTAAACCCTCCAAGGCTGCATGTTGGTGCCCGACGGCGCGCGCGACGCGAGCGCGAGGATTTCCTCAATCGTTTCGCGCGACACAACAGTGTCGAGAAATCCCCTGACCGAGCGCCGGGTGGCAATCGCTTCATCTACCGCGTTACCAATTTTTTCCAACACCGCAATTTCTCCAATTCTTGATGTCTGCGAAATCGCAGCAACCGACCCGGATTGCAAGGCTTTGTGTTGTGATTTAGCTCGCAATACCATGAAATCTCGTCGGCGAATTCCTTTCACATGAATTTGTCATTGAATTTTTCATTTTAGTAAGATTGAGTGTGATTAGGAGGCCATGATGGCACAAGGGTTGAAGCAATTTGCCAGCAATCGCGATGAGATCGGCATCGACATCGCCGATGATGACACCCGGCCGGTCTCGGTCGGCCATGATCTGCGCGCGCTGCGTAAAAGCCGTGGCCTCACGCTGTCGGAACTGGCGCTTCAGGTCGGCCGTTCAGTCGGCTGGCTGAGCCAGGTCGAGCGTGATCTGGCCGAGCCAACCATTGGCGATCTGCGCCGCCTGGCCAGTGTGCTCGAACAACCGATGTCGCTGTTTTTTGGCCAGGCTGACGCACCCGAGCATGAGCGCGGCCATGTGGTGCGCGCCGAAGCGCGCCGTTCGCTCGGCAATGCAGAAGAAGGGCTGGTCGAACAATTGCTGTCGCCCGATCTCGGCGGCTCGTTTGAAATCGTGCGCTCTGAATTCGCCCCCGGCGCCGAACGCGCCGAGGTCACAATCCGACCAACAGAAGACGCCGGCTACATCGTTTCCGGCACCCTTGACTTGTGGATCGGAACGCAAAAATTTCATTTGACCCCAGGCGACAGTTTCCGCTTTGCCGGCGAACCTTATCGCTGGCGCAATCGTGGCACCGAACCTTGCGTGGTGATTTGGGTCATCGCGCCTCCGGTCTACTAGGGCCGGGACCTTTGGGAGGATTAGATGGTTGAAATTCCTTCGAGCGCTCGCGTGGTCATCATCGGCGGCGGCGCGGTCGGCGCGTCATGCCTGTACCATCTGGCCCGCGCTGGTTGGGCCGACTGCGTGTTGCTGGAGCGCAACGAGCTAACCTCCGGCTCGACCTGGCATGCGGCGGGCAATGTTCCGACTTTTTCCGCCTCCTGGTCGGTGATGAATATGCAGCGCTATTCGGCAGAACTTTATCGCGGTCTGGCCGATGCAGTCGACTATCCGATGAACTATCACGTCACCGGTTCGATCCGCCTTGCTCATTCCAAAGAACGGATGCAGGAGTTCGAGCGGGTTAAAGGCATGGGTCGCTATCAAGGCATGGACATTGAGGTTTGCGGACCAAACGAACTGAAAAACCACTACGAATATCTCGAACTACATGATCTTGAAGGCGGGCTTTTTGACCCCTATGACGGCGACATTGACCCGGCGCAATTGACCCAGGCATTGGCCAAAGGCGCCCGCGATCTCGGCGCCAAGGTGATCCGGTTTTGTGCCGTCACCGGCGCCAAACGCAAAAACCATGAGTGGATAATCGAAACCGAAAAGGGCGACATTGGTTGCGAATATGTGGTCAACGCCGCCGGTTACCGGGCCCAGGAAATCGGCCGCATGTTCGGCCACTTCATTCCCATGGTGTCGATGTCGCACCAATATATTCTGTTCGACGAGGTTCCCGAATTGCGCGAGCGCAGCCAGCGACTGGGCCACAAGCTGCCCCTGCTGCGCGACGTGGATTCGTCCTATTATCTGCGCCAGGAAAAGAACGGATTTAATCTTGGCCCCTACGAACGCAATTGCCGCGCCCACTGGGTAACGCCGGATGATCCGATGCCGGAAGATTTTTCGTTCCAGCTTTACCCGGACGATCTCGATCGCCTTGAATGGTATCTCGAAGACGCGATTGCCCGGGTGCCTTTGATGGGCGAGGCCGGCGTTTACAAGGTAATTAACGGGCCGATCCCTTATCTGCCGGATGGCAATCCCAATATCGGCCCGATGCCAGGCGTGCCCAACGTGTTCGAGGCCTCGGTGTTTACCTTCGGCATCTGCCAGGCCGGCGGTGCCGGCAAAGTGCTGGCCGAATGGGTGATAGAAGGCGCAACCGAATGGGACATGTGGTCGTGCGATCCCAGGCGTTGGACCGGGTGGTGCGACCAGGAATATGCCACCGCCAAGGGCAAGGAAATTTATGGCCACGAATACGCCATGCACTTTCCACACCATGCCTGGCCGGCTGGGCGCAACAAAAGACTGTCGCCGATACACGAAAAGATCGTCGCCGGCGGCGGCCAGATGGGCGCGTTCAACGGTTGGGAGCGGGCGCTGTGGTTCGCCAAACAAGGCGATGATATTTCGCACGAAAGTACCCAGACCTGGGCCCGCTCGGGCCCGTGGGAAAAGCGGGTGCGAGAGGAATGCGAGGCGGTGCGCGATCAATGCGGTGTGCTCGATCTGCCAGGCTTTACCCGGCTCAATTTGGCAGGGGTTGGCGCAGCGCAGTGGTTACGCGGTATGATCGCCGGCGGCTTGCCTAAGGTGGGCCGGATGAATCTGGGCTATTTCGCCGATCATAAGGGCCGCATCGTCACCGAAATGTCGATCCTGCGCCACGATGAGGATGTATTTACCCTAATTACCGCTGCTACCGCCGAATGGCACGACCGGGAATGGTTGGAACGCAGCCTGCCGGACGGGTTGACCCTGAGCGATCACACTGAGGAATATGGCACCCTGATCGTCTCAGGGCCGAATTCACGCGAACTGCTTGCCGGTATCGCCGAAGCGGATTTTACTTTGCCTTGGCTGTCGCACCAAAAAGCGACTGTGGCCGGCCGGCCGGCAATGCTGGCCCGGGTCTCGTTTGCCGGTGAACTGGGTTGGGAAATCCACGCCGCCAATACAGAAATGCCGGCGATCTACGATTCAGTTATCGCCGCCGGCGCCAAGCCGTTCGGCATGTTCGCGCTCGATTCGCTGAGGATCGAAAAGGGCTACCGCACCTGGAAGGGCGATCTTTCCACCGATTATACCTTGCTCGAAGGCGCACTCGACCGTTTCATCAAGTTCGACAAGCCACAAGATTTTGTTGGCAAGGAAGCGTTGCTGAAGCAAAAGCAACGAGGAGTGAAAAAGCGCTTGGTGACCATGATCGTCGACGCCGAAGATTGCGACGCGCCCTATATGTCGACCGTGTGGCGCGACGATGAGGTGGTTGGCGAAACCACGTCGGGCAATTGGGGTTACCGGGTCGGTGCCTCAATTGCGCTTGGCACGGTTCGCGCCGACTGCACCGAACCAGGTACCAAACTGGCGATCGAAATTTTTGGCAAACGGTGCCGCGCCGTGGTGCAGCCCGAGCAACCGTTGTGGGACCCAGACAATGAAAGGTTAAAAACATGAGGCTCTCGCAACGCATTGGCGCAATCATCGATGGCGGCGGCGATGGCTGGGGCATTTTGCATCGTGCGCGTTCGATGCAAGCGGCCGGTGAGGCGGTAATCAATCTGTCGATCGGCGACCATGATTTCGGCACACCTGATGCCTTCATCGATGTGATGGAAAATTCAGCGCGGCGCGGCAATGTGGGCTACAGCCCGATTGCCGGTCAACCGGTGCTGAGGGGTGCGATTGCCAAGCGGGTCAAAAATCTATGCGGTCTCGAAACTTCACCGGCCAACATCATCGTCACCGCCGGCGGCCAGGCGGCGATGTTTTATGCCTTTACCACGATCAGCGATCCTGGCGACGAAATCATTGTCATCGACCCCTTTTACGCCACCTATCTGCCGACGGTCAGGGCGGTCGGCGCCAGCCCGGTTGTGGTCGAAGCCAGGGCGGAAAACCTGTTCCAACCAGATGTGGGGAAAATCGAGCAGGCAATCAGCGCCAAGACCAAAGGATTGCTGATTAATTCCCCGCATAACCCGACCGGGGTGATCTACACACCGCAAACCATGCATTCAATTGCTGAACTCTGCCGGCGCCACGACATTTGGCTGATTTCCGATGAGGTCTATAACACCCATGTGCATGACGGCAGCCATTTGTTTGCCCGCGCCCTGCCCGATATGGCCGACAGAACCATTACCATCGGTTCGATGTCGAAATCCCATGCCATGACCGGTTGGCGCATGGGGTGGATAGAAGCGCCTGCGGCTGTGGTTGAAGCGGCAACCAATTTGGCGCTAACGGTAGCCTATGGCCTGCCCGGCTTCTTGCAGGAGGCGGCGGCCTTTGCCTTAACCAATGGCGAAGATCAAGAGCGCGAGATCGCTGCCCGCTATAAGCTTCGCCGCGACATCGTCGTCGATGCTTTGGCCGGTTCAAACGCGCTATCGATCATCAAACCCGAGGGTGGCATGTTTGTGATGGCCGATATCCGCGCCAGCGCCATGACCGGTCAGGCATTTGCCAACCAATTGCTGGACCAGGAAAAGATCGCTGTCATGCCGGGCGAAAGTTTCGGCAATGCTGCGGCCGGTCATATCCGCATTGCGCTTACTGTTAACGAAGAGGAATTGCGCCGCGCGGCGGAAACCATCGCCGGTTTTGCCGCGCGTCGCATGCAGGAGGCCGCATGACCGGTACAAAACCCGATATCGTCCTGCTCGATGGTGGCATGGGCCAGGAACTGGTCCGCCGCTCATCTAACCCGGCCCACCCGCAATGGTCGGCCTTCGTGATGTTGCACGAGCCAGAGCTGGTGCAAGCTGTGCATGAAGATTATCTGCGCGTCGGTGCCCAGGTCCTGACATTGAACACTTATGCCGCGACCCGTGGTCGTTACGAAAAATTTGGCGCCCCGGAACAATTTCTGCCGATGCAGAAAAAGGCGATTGATCTGGCCCACGCGGCCCGTGATGCGGTCGGCGTTGAAGCAAAAATTGCCGGCTGCTTGCCGCCGTTGCCCGGTTCCTACCGGCCGGAACTTTTAGCCCCGGATGATGAATTGCTGGCCGAATATCGCGAACTTGCGGAAATCGAAGCGCCCCATGTGGATCTGTTCATTTGTGAAACCATGTCCAAGGCATCGGAAGCACGGATGGCGGCGG
This sequence comes from Rhizobiaceae bacterium, assembly GCA_965248715.1. Classification (GTDB taxonomy): domain Bacteria; phylum Pseudomonadota; class Alphaproteobacteria; order Rhizobiales; family Rhizobiaceae; genus CBDFKB01. The sequence continues at coordinate 405,235 of CBDFKB010000008.1, read as the reverse complement.
TCGCTGCCGCTGAAACCGGCAAACCGGTATGGGTGGCATGGACGCTGGCCGAAAAAAACAACCCCGACGGCTTGCCGCGGTTGCGCTCCGGCGAAACCGTACAAGCGGCAATCGCCGCACTCGACGGCATTAAGGTAGACGCCTTGTTGTTTAACTGTTGTCCGCCGGAAATGATGACCACCGGCATGCCAGCCCTTGCCGCCGATGGCCGCCGATTTGGCGGTTATGCCAACGGCTTTTCTCCCATTCCTGATGATTTTCAGCCAGGAAAAACTGTCGATATGCTCAAGGTTAGGACCGATCTTAGTCCGGATGCATATGCCGAACACGCTCTTAACTGGGTAGACGCAGGCGCTACCATCATCGGCGGTTGTTGCGAGGTCGGACCAAGCCACATTGCCGAACTGGCAAAAAGGCTTAGCGCCGCCGGTCACCGATTGATAGGTGGCTGATTTGGCACTTCCAACCCGAATGTGCGCCGTTCACCTGACCCGCCATGGCGGGCCTGAGGTATTGCAATGGCGTGACGATATCAAAGTGCCACTGCCCGGCCCGGGCCAGGTGCTGACCCGGGTGCTGGCCGCCGGCGTCAACAATACCGACATCAACACGCGGATCGGCTGGTATGCCAAGGAAATACGCGAAGCGACCGAGGTAATCGACGCTGATATTGAAATCGAGGCTGGCGGTTGGGGTGGCGCGCTTATATTTCCGCGCATTCAGGGCGCCGATCTGTGTGGCGAAGTGGTGGCACTTGGCCAAGGGGTTGAAGGGTTGCCGCTCGGCGCGCGGGTAACCACGCCGGTCAACCAGCCGATACCGACCCAAGATGAGCCGATAAAATTTCGCTGCATTGGGTCGGAACTCGACGGTGCTTTCGCGCAATATTGTCTGATCGACGCCGATCAGACCCATGATGTCAGTGCTTCGCCACTAACCGATATCGAAATTGCCGCCATGCCATGCGCGTTCGGCACCGCCGAAGGATTGTTGGCGCGCGCCGATGTCGCGTTAACCGACAATGTGTTGGTCACCGGCGCTTCCGGCGGGGTTGGGCTGGCGGCGGTGCAGCTTGCAAAGCTACGCGGCGCTAAGGTTACCGGCATCGCCTCAACTGCCAAACAACAAGCGGTTCGCGACGCCGGCGCTGACCATGTACTGGATCGTGGCGAAACCGCACCGGCGCAAACTTTTGATGTGGCAATCGACCTGGTCGGCGGGCCTGCCTGGGACGGGCTCATCGATGGGCTTAAACCAGGCGGGCGCTACGCGGTGGCCGGGGCCATCGCCGGTCCAATCGTCGAAGCGGATTTGCGCACCATCTATCTTAACGATCTAACCATCTATGGCTGCACCTACCAGTCACGGGAGGTCTTTGCCCGGCTGGTCGAACTGATCAATGCAGGCAAGGTGCGGCCGCTGGTCTCCAAGACCTATCCGCTGGCCGACATCACTGTCGCACAGGAAGATTTTCAATCTAAGCGCTTTGCCGGCAAGTTGGTGCTGATCCCACCAGAGGTGAAATGATGCCAATCCACGGCGCGATTTGTCCATGTAGTATTGGGCCACATACCAAATGGCTGGCCAAACACCCGAATTTTCAGGAGGCCCATCTTAATGGCTGATAAAAGACGGGCGGAAATTCCCGGCAAAGCACGCGCGGTGGTAATCGGCGGCGGCGTGTCTGGCTGTTCGCTTGCCTACCATCTGGCCAAGCTCGGCTGGAAGGACGTGGTGCTATTGGAGCGCCAGCAATTGACCAGTGGTACCACCTGGCACGCGGCCGGTCTGATCGGACAATTGCGTTCGTCGCAAAACATGACCCGGCTGGCGAAATATTCCGCCGAACTCTACGTCAAATTGGAAGCCGAGACCGGGATCGCCACCGGCATGCGTCAGAACGGCTCGGTCACCGTGGCGCTAACCGAGGAACGCAAGGAGGAAATCTACCGCCAAGCGTCGTTGGCACGCGCGTTTGATGTCGATGTCAATGAAATTTCGCCGTCGGAGGCCAAGAACCTTTACCCCCATCTCAATATCGATGATGTGGTGGCTGCGGTGCATCTGCCGCACGACGGCCAGTGCGACCCGGCCAACATCGCCATGGCACTGGCTAAGGGCGCGCGACAGATGGGCGCGAAAATTTTCGAGGGCGTCAAGGTTTCCGCTGTTCAGCAGGCCGGCGGACGGGTAACCGGGCTTACCTGGCAACGCGGCGAAGAAACTGGCACCATTGACACTGATGTGGTGGTCTGCTGCGCCGGCATGTGGGCGCGCGAATTCGGTGCGGCGGCCGGCGTCAACATTCCGCTGCACGCTTGCGAGCATTTCTACATCGTCACCGAACCGATCAAAGATCTCGGCAGATTGCCGGTGCTGCGGGTACCGGACGAATGTGCCTACTACAAGGAAGACGCCGGCAAGATGATGCTCGGCGCGTTTGAACCCAAGGCCAAACCATGGGGCATGGATGGCATTCGCGAGGATTTCTGTTTCGACCAATTGCCGGAGGATTTCGACCATTTCGAGCCGATCCTCGAACATGCAGTCAACCGTATGCCGATGCTCAGCACCGCCGGCATTCACACCTTTTTCAACGGGCCGGAAAGCTTTACCCCGGACGATGTGTATTATCTCGGTGAGGCGCCGGAACTGGCTGGCTTCTGGATGGCCTGCGGCTACAATTCGATCGGCATCGTTTCGGCCGGCGGTGCCGGGTTCGCCCTGGCGCAATGGATCAATGATGGCGAAGCGCCGTTCGATCTTTGGGAGGTCGACATCCGCCGCGTGCAGCCGTTCCAAAAGAACCGCTACTATTTGCGCGAGCGGGTCAGCGAGACCCTGGGCCTGCTTTACGCCGACCATTTCCCCTACCGTCAGCCGGAAACCGCGCGCGGTATCCGCCGCTCGCCGGTGCACCAACAGTTGAAACAAAACGGCGCCTGTTTCGGTGTTACCGCCGGGTGGGAGCGGCCCAACTGGTTCGCGCCTGAAGGAGAAAAGGCCGAATATCGTTATAGTTGGAAACGGCAAAACTGGTTCGAATTTGCCTGCGCTGAACATCTTAGCGTACGCAACCAGGTTGGCCTATTCGACATGTCGTCGTTCGGCAAAATTCGCGTCGAGGGTAAGGACGCACCGGCTGTGTTGCAAAATGTCTGCGGCAACGATGTGGATGTGACGCCGGGCCGGTTGGTCTACACTCAGTTCCTCAATCGCCATGGTGGCATCGAAGCCGATGTCACTGTCACCAGATTGTCGCAAACCGAGTTCCTGATCATCACCCCGGCCGCGACCTTGCACCGTGATATGGCCTGGCTGAAGCGCCATACCGCCGATGGTGCCCATGCGGTCGCCACAGATATTACTGCCGCCGAGGCCGCCTTCGCGGTCATGGGCCCCAATTCGCGGGCGCTACTGCAAGCGGTCAGCCCGAACGATTTTTCCAATCAGGCACATCCGTTTGGCACCGTGCGGGAAATTGAAATCGGCATGGGGATCGCCCGTGCCCACCGGGTAACCTATGTGGGCGAGCTAGGTTGGGAAATCTATGCCGCCAGCGACCAGGCCGGGCACATTTTCGAAACCTTGATCGAAGCCGGCGCCGACCATGGGCTAAAACTTGCCGGCATGCATGTGCTCGATTCATGCCGGATCGAAAAGGCGTTTCGCCATTTCGGCCACGATATCACCGATGAGGATCATGTATTGGAGGCAGGGCTTGGTTTCGCGGTCAAGACCGGCAAGGGCGAATTTATCGGCCGTGACGCGGTGTTGCGCAAAAAGGATGAGGGGCTTTCAAGACACTTATTGCAGTTCAAGCTGAAAGACCCGGAACCACTTCTTTATCACAACGAACCACTGATCCGCGACGGCAAGATCGTCTCCTACTTAACATCGGGTAATTACGGCCATCATCTTGGCGCTGCCATCGGCATGGGCTACGTGCCGCTTGAAGCTGGCGAAAACCGGCAAGCGCTGCTCGCTTCCACCTATGAGATTGAGATTGCTGGGGTGCGGGTTGGCGCCGAGGCCAGCCTTAAGCCGATGTATGACCCGGCAGCGGAGCGGGTAAAGGCATGAACCGGCAAGCAGCGAAAGCCGAAAAGTTTAGCACCATGCACCAACCGGGCGCGGCCTTTGTAATGCCCAATGCGTGGGACATCGGTTCTGCGCGGATGATGGCCGGGTTAGGGTTCGACGCGCTTGCTACCACCAGCGCCGGTTTTGCCTTCTCAATGGGTGATGTTGACCAGATCGGTGTAACGTCGCGCGCAAGCGCAATCGAACATTGCCGCGAAATAGTCAAAGCGACAGAGCTGCCGGTTAGTGCGGATTTGGAAGATGGCTTCGGCGCCACACCGGAAATTGTCGCCGAAACCGTCGCAATCGCCGCCGAGGCCGGCTTGGTCGGATGCACGATTGAAGATGTCACTGGCGATCAGGAAAACCCGATCTATCCGTTCGCCGACGCGGTTGAACGCATCAGCGCTGCGGTGGAAGCATCACGCTCGATCGGATTTCCGTTCACCTTGACCGCGCGCGCTGAAAACTTCTTGCACGGCCGCCCGGATCTGGACGACACGATCAAACGATTACAGGCGTTCGAGGCCGCTGGTGCCGATGTCCTGTATGCGCCTGGCCTGCCTGATCTGGCAGCAATCGAAAAAGTCTGCCGCTCGCTCGAAAAGCCGGTCAATGTGGTGGTCGGGATAAGCCCGAAAGGATTGACAGTCGAAGCGTTACGAAATGTCGGTGTTGCCAGGATTAGCTTGGGCTCTGCGCTTTCGCGGGTCGCATATGGCGCAGCAATTGCGGCCGCAAAGCGTATTGTCGAAACCGGTACATTCGATTTGGCCGAGACCGGCATGTCATTTAGCGAGATCGAAAACCTGATCAAGATCGGCGCGGCGCGGTAAGGAACGATACGGTGAGTTGTAGCACATGAACCTAGGGTCTGTTTAGTTTGAAGCTGAAATCCGCTCCGGCGGGAGGAAATTGATGGCTGAAGCAATTGCTGAGAAAAAGAGCCGCCGTTCAGGCGGGCGCGAGGCCCGCAAGGCGATGCGGGCGGCACCATTGGCGGAAAATGTACGCCCAGTGCGCCCAGGCCTAACCGGTGGCAAATACACACCGCTTAACGACAGCGACATCGCCACGATCCATGCTTCGGTACTGAAGGTACTGGAGGAAATCGGTTTCGCTGACGCAACCGAAACCGGCATCGCGGCCATGACCGCCGCTGGCGCTGTCTACGGAGCCGACAAGAGGTTGCGTTTTCCCCCGGCGCTGGTCGAACACATGGTGGAAATAGCGGCAAAGGACATTACCCTTTACGCCCGCAACCCGGCCTATGATTTGGAAATCGCACCTTACCGGGTTCACTACGGCACCGCCGGTGCTGCAGTGCATCTGGTCGATGTGGAAAAGCGCGAATACCGCGATTCGACCCTGGCCGATCTTTACGCCGCCGCCCGCATTGCTGAGCAATTGGACAATGTTCATTTTTTCCAACGGCCGATAGTGACCCGTGATCTGAGCGATAATTACGAACTTGATATCAACACGGTCTACGCTTGCGTCTCCGGCACCACCAAACATATCGGCACCAGTTTCGTGCATCGCGACTATCTCGACGGCGTGTTTAAGCTACTGCACATGATCGCCGGCTCTAAGGAAGCATGGCGGGCGCGGCCGTTCGTTTCCAACTCTAATTGTTTCGTGGTACCGCCACTAAAATTCGCCACTGACGCCTGCGACATCATGGAAGATTGTATTGCCGGCGGCATGCCGGTGCTGCTGTTGTCGGCCGGACAAGCCGGTGCTACTTCGCCGGCACCGATTGCCGGTACGGTGGTTCAGGCGGTCGCCGAATGTCTGGCCGGCGTGGTCTACGTCAACGCGCTCAAGCCCGGTCATCCAGCAATCTTTGGCACCTGGCCGTTCGTCTCCGATCTAAGAACCGGGGCGATGTCGGGTGGGTCCGGCGAGCAGGCATTGTTGACCGCAGCCTGCGCGCAAATGGGCAATTTCTACGGTTTGCCCTGTGGTGCTGCAGCCGGCATCGCCGACGCCAAATTGCCCGACATGCAAGCGGGTTATGAAAAGGCGATCTCCAACGTGATGGCCGGGCTTGCCGGGCTTAATCTGGTTTATGAAAGTGTTGGCATGCATGCGTCCCTGCTGGGCTTTTGTATGGAATCCCTGATCATCGACAATGACATGATCGGCCAGTGCCTGCGCTGTGTACGCGGTATAGAGGTCAATGAAGATACGCTTTCGGTCGAGGTGATGCGCAATGTGTGTCTCGAAGGACCTGGCCATTATCTCGGTAGCGATCAAACCTTGTCGCTGATGCAAACCGAATATGTCTATCCCGCACTTGGCGACCGCACTAGTCCGAAGGAATGGGTAGAAAACAACAAGCCAGACCTAATCGCCAATGCAATCCGCCGCAAACACGAAATTCTCGATATGCGCAATCCGGTGGCATTGCCGCCCGACGTGGACGCGCTAGTCCGCACCGAATTTCCGATCCGGTTACCGCGCTAGAGCCTTTCATGTTTAAATGGGGGCGTTTGAACGCAGCTATTTTGTGTTCCGACAAGAAGCGTGATGCGCCGCGGTGTAATCATCGTAAGCATTGTGCGACGCGGTCGGGGCGCCAAAGAGCAAGTTGCAACAATTTGCAGATTACCACGCATTTTCGCAGATTACCGCGCATTTTCAATGAGCTCTTCACAATTCTGCTTGGACGTCTTTTCCGCCTCAACTTCGTCAAGTTCCTCGCCCGATATTCATATCGCGCTGTGGTCTTTCCTCGCTGAAACGAAAAATCCTACCCATCAAATCGCGTCCATTTAAACATGAAAGACTCTAACAATGGGCCCTGACCCTGGTCAGCGTGGCGGGATCGAATAGGTGGCGGTTGCCTGGGCAACGATACGGTCGTCAAGGGTGCTGGAGACATGGATTTCGACCACCGCCAGGCGCCGGCCTAATTTGATCAAGCGGCCGGTGGCGCGCAGTGCACTAAGCGGCGGCTTGGCAACGAAATTGATGTTCAAGGCGGTGGTGACCGCAAGCGCCACCTTGCCGATATGGGCTAATATGACCAAATAGGCGGTCATGTCGGCAAGGTTGAACATGGCCGGGCCGGACACAGTGCCGCCTGGCCTAAGATCATCATCGGTAACTTCCATGACGATGGTAATTTCACCTGCCGTGAGATCATCGATCCGCCATTTCGACACCGCTTTAGCCGATTGCGGAAACACTTCGTTGACATAGGCGATCACCTCGTCAGCACTCATCACCGGATTTGGCGATGCAACCGGCTTTGATCCGCCAGACCCGGTCGCAGCCATCTCAGGCGCCCTCATAATCGCGTTGATCGTCGATGATCATGCCGTCATTGGGCAGATCAGCGACTGTAACCGCCTTGCTCCTGAGTTTGGTGTGTTTGCTAAAAACCGCTTCCAAATGATCGATGTCGATCTTGGCGCCCTTTTGCGCCACCACCGAAAGGGTCATCACATCCTGGCTGTTTTCACGGTTGACGGTCAAACGCGCGCGTTCGACTTCCGGCACCGCCTTTACCACTGCGTCCACCTGTTTGGGGTCAACAAACATGCCCTTTACCTTGGTGCGCTGGTCGGCCCGCCCCATCCAACCTTTGATGCGCATATTGGTGCGCCCGCAAGGCGAAATATCAGGCAAAATCGCTGACAGATCGCCGGTGCCAAACCGGACCAGCGGATAGGCATCGTTGAAGGTGGTGACGGTTATCTCGCCGACTTCCCCGGGCTCAACCGGATCGCTGGTGCCGGGCCGCACGATCTCGACGATCATGTTTTCATTGGCCACCATGCCGTCGCAAACCTTGCCATCGAGCTCGCTTTCATAGGCAATGACGCCGAGATCGGCGGTGGCATAACACTGCATTACCTGTACACCGCCGGCCTGATATTCGGCCCGCAACGCGGGAAACAACGCCCCACCGCCGACCATTGCCTTGGTGATAGAGGTTATGTCGACGCCCATTTCACGCGCCTTTTCCATAATCACCTTGAGGTAGTCGGGGGTACTGACAAATGCCGACGGCCGAAGCGCGGCAATTGCCTCAATCTGCATTTCGGTATTGCCGGTTCCTGCCGGAAAGGTGATGCAGCCCATGGCGATCGCACCGGTTTCCAGCACGAACGCGCCCGGTGTCATATGATAGCTGAGCGCGTTGTGAACAATGTCGCCGCGCCTGAAACCGGCCGCGTACAAACAGCGCGCCGAGCCCCACGGATCGGCGCCGATGCCCTGGGGTTCCCAGATCGGACCGGGCGACATGAAAACCCGATTTCCCGAAAGCGCGTCTGGATGGACGAAACCGCCAAACGGCGGCAGCTTGGCCTGTGCCGCCATCAATTCCGGTTTTCTCAGAACCGGGAGTTTCGTCAACGCCTCGCGGCTGTCGACCTCCATCGGGTCGAAATCGTAAAGATGGTGGGCCAGGCCCGGCACCGCTGCGATTGCCTTTTCCAAATGATAGGGAAAGCGGGCAAACAGGTCCTGTTCGCGTTCTTCCGGATCTCGGGTTTCCAAATTGTCAAAATATTGGCTCATACAGCACTCTCGTTTTATTGGCTCCTAGTGGAATGAATTTGACATTTGGTACCCATTTGCGGCTTCGTCGTTTGTCAAATGTCAAATGTCAAATTTAAAAATTCCACTAGATTTAGTATCTTGCTAGTGGTTCTTTTGATTCCAACATTTGTAAACCTAAGTGTTGCACCGGGACGCAAATGTTGGAATCGAACCACTAGTGACGGTCAAACGATGCGAAATCGCGTCGGTGATTTGTTCAATACTGCCATCCAGCATGGCGGTCTCGATCCTGTGGTTACAGGAGCCGGCAACCGGCGCTTGCGGCCACAAATAAACCCGAAGAAAAAAATCGTTTTCGGCCCGTTCAAACCGAATTTCCTTGATATCTTCCCAGCGGATGACTTCCGGGCTGATCCTGCGGTCAACTATACCATCGGGTCTGATCGCCAAAACTACATCATCTATCACAAAGCGCCATATCATATTTGCCGAACAAGCGCCGAAAAATACCAATGCTCCAACAATACCGGCGCTGGTTGTCGGCTGCACTCCAGCATAGGGCAGCAACATATAAAGGACAAAGCCGGCGCCGCACGCAAGCGCCGCCGATATCAGGATTGCGTTGATCACCCGCGCGCGGGCATAGCGGAAATTTCGCATCGCGATTGTTGCATTCGCCCGGCAAAAACCACCTCACGACAGCCAGCGTTTGCGCCGTTTATAGTGTTTCACATTACGGAACGAGCGCCGGCCTTCGCCGCCGACCCCGAGGTAGAATTCTTTAACGTCATCGTTTTCGCGTAATTTATCGGCGACACCATCCATGACGATGCGGCCGGTTTCTAGAATATATCCATAGGTTGCATATTTAAGCGCGATATTGGTGTTTTGTTCCGCCACCAGAAACGACACGCCTTCATTGCCGTTGAGGGTCTTGACGATTTCGAAAATCTCTTCGACCAGTTGCGGCGCCAAACCCATTGATGGTTCGTCAAGCAGGATCATGGTCGGTCGTGACATCAGCGCCCGGCCGATTGCGCACATTTGCTGTTCGCCACCCGATGTGTAGCCGGCAAGCGAGGAGCGGCGTTCTTTCAACCGCGGAAAATAACTGTAGACCAGTTCAAGATCGGCGCGGATCTTGCCCCAGCCGTCGCGCCTGGTATAGGCGCCGGTCAGAAGGTTTTCCTCGACCGTCAAATGTTCGAAGCAATGCCGGCCTTCCATCACCTGAATGCAGCCGCGGCGCACCAATTCATTCGGCGTCAAAGACTGTACCTGGCTACCCTCGAACACGATCTCGCCCTTGGTAACCTCGCCGCGTTCAGCATGCAGTAAATTGGAGATTGCTTTCAGCGTGGTAGTCTTGCCGGCACCATTGGCGCCAAGCAGGGCGACAATGCCGCCGCGCGGTACAATGAGTGACACACCCTTCAATACCAAGATGACGTGGTTATAGATCACCTCGATATTGTTGATCCGCAGAACGAGCTCTTCTGTCGCCTCTACAATCGGTTCCGCACTCATGATCGCTATCCGGTATCAGGTTCAAAAATCTGTAAATGTGCCGTCCCGCGGCCACCGGGCCACGGGACTGCGATTGTTATATTACGAGCAAGACTGGGTCTGCCAGCCTTCCTGTCCGGCGACATATTCGTCAGCCGCTTTTTGCAGAAGCGGGCCAACCACATCGCTCATCGGTGAGATCGGGTCGGAAATCCGTTCCCAATCGGTACCGTTCCACTGCTGGATGAAGACCGAACCGCCGCCTTCATGATCAGCGCAGGACCCTTTAATCGGCGCGGTAAAACCGGCCAGGCCGATTTCGGCCAACCGGGCTTCGGACAGATCAAGGTTTTCAAGCCCGTCACGCATATCCGCACCGGAAATCACGGTTTTGCCGGAGATTGCCTGCGCCGTTCGGATCCCCTCGGCGACCAATACTGCGTTAAACACCGCACGGTTGTACAATACATTGCCAACCGTTGACGGATCGGCCTGGCTATTACCAGGTTCAACCACGTGCTTGATGATGTCCTGCAAGGCCGGGAAGTCAGTGCCGACGCCGGAGAAGTTAGCGGCTTTGTAGCCTGTGCCAACTTCGCCAACCGGCAGCAAGTCAGCATGGGCGCCCGACCACCAATTGCCGATGAAGTGGTCCATCGGATAGCGGATTTTCGCCGCTTCCTTGATCGCGGTCGGGTTCATGGCGCCCCAACCCCACATGATCATCCAGTCAGGCTTTTCCTTGCGAACATTGAGCCAATGCGACGACTGGTTCTGCATTTCCTTGCCGGCGACCGGGAACATGGCCAGTTCAAAGCCCATTTGCGGTGCCAACTGTTCAAGAAGCGGGATCGGCTCGCGGCCATAGCCAACGTCAAGATAGATGAAGCCGATCTTTTTGCCTTCAAGACCACCATTAGCGTCGATATATTTTAAGATCGACGACATCTGGCTCCAATAGGAGGCAGGATAGGTAAAGGTCCACGGGAACTTCTCACCGATCGCCGCCGCCGACAGGCCATAGCCCATCGAAAGAACCGGAATTTGGTCGACTGGCGCTTTCGGGATCAACTGCAGGGTAATACCAGTTGAATATGGGTTGTAGACGATCGCGCCATTGCCCTTGGTGGACTCATAGCACTCAACGCCCTTTTGCGCGTTGTAAGAAGTCTCGCACTCCTCAACAACGATTTTCGCGCCGCCGATGCCGCCGTCGCGCGCATTCAGCATATTCATATAGTCGGCAAAACCGTTCGCGATCGGCACGCCGCCGCCGGCAAACGGTCCGGTACGGTAAGCGAGCGATGGAACATAAATCGTGTCTTCGGCCTGGGCCGTCGACACCATGACACCGGTAGCGATCATCGCGGTCGCGGCAGCGCCTAGAGCAAGTTTCGTGAAGGTCATAATTCCTCCCTCCTTGGCTTTTGAACGGCACTTGGCCGCCCTTTCAGTGAACCGCTGTGTGTTTATTCAACCATGCGCGGTCCGGTGCATGGTCATTTGCGAATGCGCCGATCCGTCAGTACGGGAACGGCCAGACACGCAATTTCTGTTTGGCAATTGCCCACAATCGCGCCAATCCAGCGGGCTCGATAATCAAGAAGAACAAGATCAGCGCGCCAACGATCATGAAGTTGACATGTTCGACCGTGGAACTGGGAACATCAAGTCCGAAAGAGCGCGGAAGAGCGCGAATGATAATTGGCAATATCCAGATGAACGCCGCGCCCATATAGGCGCCTTTCAAGCTGCCGAGGCCGCCGAGGATCACCATGAACAGGATCAAAAACGAATGGTTGACGTCGAAACTTTCCACCTCGGCCGCACCGAGCCAGAAAAATACCATCATGGCGCCGGCGACACCGCAGAAGTACGATGAGACGGCAAAAGCGGAAATCTTTGCGTACAAAGGCCTGATGCCCATCAGCTCAGCGGCGATGTCCATGTCGCGGATCATCATCCAGGAACGGCCGATGCGGCCTCGGATAATGTTGGCGGCAATCCAGGTTAGCACCACGACAATGGTCAGCACCACCAGATAGCGGGTAACCGGGGTGGCAGAGGCACCGGTAACGATGACGCCAAAAGCCCTGCGGGTCGGCACTTCAATCGCACCCGATGCGTTGTAATTGTAAAGCCACTCAATGCGGATGAAGCACCACTCTAGAAAAAATTGCGCTGCAAGGGTGGCGACCACCAAATAAAACCCTTTGATCCGCAGTGACGGCAGGCCGAAAATCATGCCAATACCAGCGGAAAATATCCCGGAACATAACACCATGATGATGATGTTCACGTCCGGAAATATCGAGGTCAGCTTGTAGCAGGCATAAGCGCCAACCCCCATAAAGGCGCCGGTGCCGAGCGATAATTGTCCCGCATATCCGGTCAATATGTTGAGCCCGATCGCCGCTAATGTAAAGATCAGAAATGGGATCATCATCGAGGTCAAAAAGAAATCGTTGCCGAAATAAGGGATTAGCAAATAGCCCACGAGCAGGAAAAATCCGATCGCCCAGCGGTCCTGGGCAATCGGGAACATTACCGAATCGCCCTGGTAGCTGGTCTTGTACTGGCCCGCCTCGCGATACAGCATCAACCATTACTCCATGTGTTGGCGTGGTCCGCAAAATCCGCACCCTGCGGCTTGACCAGGCAGAAGCGATGGCCGCTCGGCGCTTCCATGATGGTCCAATGCTTGGCCCCCTCATCGACTTCTTTGACCACGCTAGCGCCCAATGCCGATAACCGATCACGCTCGGCAGCCCGGTCGTCGGTCTCGATATCCATGTGTAAACGCGAAGCATGGCTGACCGCTTGCAGCAGCATCTTGACGTGGCCTTTGGGGGTTTCAAGCGCAACATAGTCGGCATGGTCCGGATCGACTTTGGCATCAAGGCCAAGTGCCGCCGACCAGAACCGGCTGGCGTCGGCTAATTCCTCGCCCTTGCAGTCGATCACAATCACGCCCATGCGGCTCCTGTGCGCCATCTTCAAATCCGCTCAATAATCTTTTCGCCGAACAAGCCTTGTGGCCTAAACAGCAGGAATATCAGGGCAATCACATAGGCAAACCAGCCCTCGACGCCACCGCCGAGCAGCCCGCCCCAGTAAACCTCAAATAATTTCTCGCCAAACCCGATAATCAGTCCGCCGATGATCGCGCCCGGGATCGAGGTGAAACCGCCCAGAATCAACACCGGCAATGCTTTCAATGCGATGATCTGCAGCGCGAATGACACGTCCGATCTTGCACCCCACATGATGCCGGTAGCTAACGCCACAATACCGGCGGCGAACCACACGATCATCCAAATTTGGTTCAACGAAATGCCGACCGAAAGTGCCGCTTGGTGATCATCGGCCACCGCTCGCAACGCCCGTCCGGTCTTGGTTTTGGAAAAGAAGATACCAAGGCTTGCGACTAAAATCGCAGCGATCACCGCTGCGGCGATATCGATATGCTGAAAAATGACGATGCCGTCGAAGACTTGCCAATCCGACGAGCCGGTCGGCAGGCCGAGCTCCTCGGTGATCATCGATTTCGGCTCGCCGCCAAATACGAACTCGCCGAGCCCGATCAAGAAATAAGTTAGGCCGATAGTGGCCATGAACAAGATGATGTCGGGTTGGTTGACCAGGTGCTTAAACACCAACCGCTCCACCGAAACCGCCAAAATGCCCATGATGACGATGGCGCCAATCAGGGCCAGCGGCGCGGGCACTCCCAATTCGTGCAGTCCAACTAGCGACAAGGCCGCGAACACTACCATGATGCCCTGGGCAAAGTTAAATACCCCCGACGCTTTGAAGATCAGCACGAAACCGAGCGCGATCAGGGCATAGAGTGTGCCGGCGACGAACCCTTCCCACAGCACTTGCAGGAAGAAGTCTGGCAGTTGATACATCTGCACAAACGGATCGATGAAAATATTATACAGCATCTAATGTGCCACCCCGAGATAGGCATCAATCACGTCTTGGTTCGACTGCACCTCGGCCGGCGTGCCGTCGGCGATCTTTTTGCCATAGTCGAGAACCACCACCCGATCGGCGAGGTCCATTACCACGCCCATATCGTGCTCGATCAGCGCGATCGTGGTATCGAACTGATTGTTCACATCGAGCACGAAACGCGACATGTCTTCTTTTTCTTCTAGGTTCATGCCAGCCATCGGCTCGTCGAGCAGCAACAGTTCCGGTTCCATCGCCAGCGCCCGGCCCAATTCAACCCGTTTTTGCAGGCCGTAGGGCAATTGACCAACCGGCGTGCGGCGGATCGCCTGGATTTCCAAGAAATCGATGATTTCCTCGACCCGGCGGCGATGTTCGATCTCTTCGTTGCGGGCCGGTCCGAAATAGATCGCTTGCCAGAAGAAATTCTTATGCATGCGCAGGCTACGCCCGGACATGATGTTGTCCAGCGTCGACATGCCGTGAAACAGCGCTACATTTTGAAAGGTGCGGGCGATGCCGGATTCCGCCGCCTGGTGCGGGCGCATTTTGCGCCGGGTTTTACCCTTATAGGTAATCGTGCCTTCCTGCGGGTGGTAAAACCCGTTGATTACATTCAGCATCGAGGTCTTGCCGGCGCCGTTCGGCCCGATAATCGCCCTGACTTCGCCGCGGCGAATATCGAACGAGACGTCACGGATCGCCTTCACCCCGCCAAATGAAAGCGAAACATTGTCGATATGCAGCATCGCATCGTCGCCATTGCCAGCATTAAAACGCGACTGGTCTGCCGGTGCGTTCACTCCGCCGCCTCCCCGAGCACGGCGGCGTGGCGCGGTGGATAGGTTTCCATGTCGCAGATTTTCACGATCGCGGTAATCGAACCTTTGCGGCCATCTTCAAAGGTGACCTCGGTGGAAATTTCCTTCTCGCTTGAACCGTCATAAAGCGCATCGATCAGCGGTTCATAGCGTTCACCAATAAAGGTGCGGCGTACTTTCAGTGTCCGGGTCAACTCACCATCGTCGGCGTCGAGTTCCTTGTGCAGGATCAAGAACCGACGGATTTGCGATGCCGCCATCATCTCTTCTGACGCCAGGCCACGATTGACCTGATCCACATGCTGTTGGATCATTTCATAGACCTGTGGATGGACGGCTAGCTCTTGGTAGCTACCGTAGGAAATGTTGTTGCGTTCGGCCCAATTGCCGAGGGCGGTCAGATCAATATTGATAAACACGCCGCAGAAATCGCGATGGTCACCGAACGCGACCGCTTCCTTGATGTTCGGGAAGAATTTCAGCTTGTTCTCAATATATTTCGGCGCGAACATGGAGCCGTTATTGAGCTTGCCCACATCCTTTGCCCGATCAATGATCTTCAGATGGCCATGATCGTCGAAAAATCCGGCATCGCCGGTGTGCACCCAGCCGTCCTCGGTCTTGGTTTTGCGGGTCGCCTCTTCTTGTTTGTAATAACCAACGAACACGCCTGGCGAGCGGTACAATACTTCGCCGGTTTCATCGAGTTTAATTTCCACTTCCGGTGCCGGCGTGCCCACCGTGTCGGCGCGAATTTCACCGTCTGGGTGCATGGTCACATAAACGCTTGCTTCGGTCTGGCCGTACAATTGCTTGAGATTGAGGCCGAGCGAACGGTAAAATGAAAAGATCTCTGGTCCGATCGCCTCGCCGGCAGTGTAGCCGACCCGCAATTTGGAAAAACCCAAGCGGTTCTTCAGCGGACCATAAACCAAAATTTCACCTACAAAATAGCGCAGTCGATCCCACAGCGATACGGAATCGCCATTGAGGATCTTCTCGCCGACCCGGTTTGCCAGACCCATGAAATGGTCGAACATCGCCTTTTTCAAGCGCCCAGCATCTTCCATGTTCACCATGATATTGGTCAAAAAAACCTCGAAATTGCGTGGCGGCGCGAAGAAATAGGTCGGCGCGATCTCCAACCGGTCCTGGACGATGGTTTCCACGCTTTCGGGACAATTGACACAAAAACCGACGGTATAGGACTGGGCATAGGAGAACACATGGTCGCCGACCCAAGCTAGCGGCAAATAGGCAATCACTTCTTCGTTTTCGGTCAAATTGTCGAATTTGCTGCCATTGAGCGTCGATATAACCAAATTATCAAACGACAGCATCACACCCTTCGGCCGGCCGGTGGTACCAGAGGTATACAACATCACCGCCAGTTCATCGCCCCTGCCCTTGGCGATGGTTTCCAGCCAGCGTTCATGCACCCCGCTCTCGGCCATGCGTTCGCGGCCTGTTGCCTGCACATCGCGGAAATCGTGCAAATTGGCCGGATCGTAGTCGCGTAGGCCGCGTGGCTCATCAAACACGATCTTTTTCAGTTTTGGCAATTGCTCGCTGATCGATAAAATCTTGTCGACCTGTTCCTGGTCCTGGCAGATTGCGATTTCGGCTTCCGCATGAGCTAGCACATAGGCCATTTCGTCGGCGACCGCATCGGAATAGACCGGGATTGGTATCGCTTTCAGCGCCTGGGCGGCACACAAGGTCCAGTACAAGCGTGGTCGGTTTGCGCCGACAATGGCGACTTTGCTGTCGGCCTTCACACCAAGGGTTTCCAGCCCCAAAGAAAATGCCGCGACTTCGTCGCGCAGCTGTTTCCAGGTCCAGGTTTGCCAGATGCCAAAATCTTTGTGCCGCATCGCGGCTCGATCCGCAAAACGTTCGGCGTTCAGCAATAAATATTGCGGAAATGTAACCGGCCTTGAGCCAGTTGATGCTCCCGATGACGCAACCAAACCCCTACGCTTCCTCCCAAACACAGTCTTGACGCTGTGATAAATGCGTTTGCGGCAAAAAAGAAATCACCATTTGCAGCAAGATACCGCGCGTTGCCTAGCGCGAATCTGCGGCTCAATCAATCCTGTACCGGCCAAACATCGACATTGATCAATGGCCAGCTACGGACTTTACCGCCGCTAGACCGCCCCTGGTCAAATTAGGCGGCACTGCGACTTGCATATCCTTGGCCGCGCAACACCAAACCAAGCCGCGCAATCATGCGCTCAGAATCGTTTACCGCGTCAATGTCGCCCAACGCCGCATCGACGGCATTTTCCGGCATCACATTGCCGCGTCGCGAGACAATCAATGCCCGGGTAAACGATGCGGAGAATTCCGGATGCGGCTGCACCGAAACTGTATTATCCCCATAACACAAGCCAGCAATCGGGCAAAATTGTGAGGCAAGAAAGATGTCGGTGTCGGCCGGTTTTTCCACCACTTGATCCTGGTGCAAAGCGATCAATTTTATCGCTTCGGCGGTATTGGAGTGGGTATATGCATGATTGCCAATGCCCCATCCCTGGTCAGCTTTCTGCACAGTTCCACCCAGCGCCTGTGCCATTATCTGGTGGCCAAAACAGATACCAACCATCGCCTTGTTGGCGCGCCTGGCCTCCCGTATGAACCTTTCCAGCGGCGGAATCCAATCATGGGGCTCATAGGTTCCGTGCCTCGAGCCAGTGATGATCCATCCCTGTTCGGCATCGACACCGGTTGGAAATTGACCGTCGACAACCAAATAGTTGGAAAGTTCGAAGCCATGTGGTTCGAACCGCGACGTGAAAATGTCTTGATAATCGCCGAATTCCGGCACCAGGTCTGCTGGCAACCTGCCAGCCTGTAACACACCGATTTTCATCCAATAGGGACCCTTTTCATTGGCGGCGGGAGCGCATCGACGCCCCCGCACTACTTTAAATTAGGTTCCTACTGGCCGGTTTTTACGTTGGTCCAGAGCCGGTTGATAGCCCGATCTTCCTTGGCGCCGTAAACCACATTGGCCCACAATCTTTCCTTGGCCGCGTCGGTCGGAAAAATGCCAGGATTGGTTTTGACTTCGTCATCGACCATCGGCATCGAGGCCGCGTTAGCATTGGCATACCAGACATAATTGGTGATGTCGGCAGTGATTTGCGCGTCCATAATGAAGTTCATGAATTTGTGGGCGTTATCGGGGTGCGGTGCGTCGGTGGGAATGGTCATCATGTCGAACCATTGCAGTGCGCCCTCGGATGGAATGATGTAGCCGATATTGACGCCGTTTTCGGCTTCTTCGGCGCGGGCAGCCGCCTGAAACACGTCGCCGGACCAGCCGACCGCGACACAAGTGTCACCATTGGCCAGGTCACTAATATAACGCGACGAATGATAATAACGCACATGCGGGCGTACGGTTTTCAACACTTCCGCGCCTTTCTTGAAATTTTCACCGTCGGTCGAACGCGGATCAATCCCGATATAGTTCATCGCCGCCGGGATCATTTCGGTCGGTGCATCAAGGAAGGAAATGCCGCAGTCGGCCAATTTCGCCGCAATCTCGGGATCAAACACCAGGCTCCAACTGTCGACCGGCGTGTCGGCGCCTAGCCGCTCGGCCACTTTATCGATGTTATAGCCGATGCCGGTGGTGCCCCACATATAAATGATTGAATGGGCATTGCCGGGATCATGTTCCTCGGCATTCTTCATGATGTCCGCATCCATATTGGCCAGATTGGGCAGTTTCGACTTGTCGAGATTCATATATGCACCGGCGGTTATTTGCCTGGCCATGAAGTCCCCGGTCGGCACCACAATGTCGTAACCGGAATTTCCGGTCATCATTTTGCCATCCAGCACTTCATTGGAATCAAATACCGTGTAGCGGACCTTGATACCGGTTTCCGCCTCGAACTTGTCGATGGTATCTTCGGCAATGTAGTCCGACCAATTATATACGTTTACGACCTTTTCTTCTTGCGCCGACAACTGGGCCGGGATCACAAGAGCGGCGGCGGTTGCGCCGGCAATCCAAAAATTGTTCATCTACTAGTTTCCTCCACACGAACGCCAATGACAAATAGGCCCAATCATCAGGCCAAAGACGAATATAGCTGCTCGACATGCGCAAGAAAAGTGCCAATACAGTGATCCGCGATGCCAAGGTCGCTGTGCCGCAATCAAAATCCTTGACCGGGCCGGCGCCCGGTGTTGCTATCGCGGTTGTTTAGCCAACCGCAACGGGCGCCACAATGACCTCTATTTTGCACAATCTGCCGACCAGCGACGAGATGAAGAAAGGCGATCTGGCCCATCATTGGCATCCGTTTACCGACACCAACCAAATGACCCCAGAAGCGATGCGGGTAATCACCAGGGCCGGCGGGTCGCATATCTGGGATAGCGACGGCAACCAATATCTCGACGCCATGGCCGGTCTTTGGTGTGTCAATGTCGGGTATGGCCGCGAACGGATTGCCGAAGCGGTGGCGCGGCAGATGAAAGATCTCGCCTACTACAACACGTTTTTCCAGACCACCCATCCGCCGGTGCTGCAATTGTCACAAAAGCTCGCCGGTCTTACCCCCGGCACGCTCAATCGGTTTTTTTACGGTGGGTCAGGTTCGGACGCTGTCGACACCGCATTGCGCACGGTACGCACTTATTGGCAGGCCGCAGGAAAACCGCAAAAGACCGCGGTGATTTCGCGCCGCAATGCCTATCACGGCTCGACCTACGCTGGTGTCAGCCTCAGTGGCATGGATGCGATGCACGGCCAGGGCGGCCCGCTGATCCCCGACATCGCCCACATCGACCAGCCCTATTGGTTCGATGAAGGGGGCGAACGGGAACCAAACCAATTCGGTCTTGAGCGCGCACGCCAGCTTGAGCAAAAAATTGACGAAATCGGCCAAGACCGGGTGGCGGCGTTCTTTGCCGAACCAGTGCAGGGCGCTGGCGGTGTGATCATCCCGCCTGAGACTTATTGGCCGGAAATCCAACGCATTTGCCGGGAACGGGAAATCTTGCTGGTCGCCGATGAGGTGATCTGTGGGTTCGGTCGGCTCGGCACATGGTTCGGCAGCACCCGGCTTGAAATCGAACCGGATTTGATGACCTTGGCCAAGGGCCTGTCATCGGGCTATCTGCCGATCGGCGCGGTTGCGGTTCGCGACGACATCGCAACCACAATCTTTGATTACGGCGAATATTTCCACGGCTACACCTATTCCGGCCATCCGGCCTGTTGCACGGCAGCGCTGGAAAACCTCGCGATTATGGAAGAGGAAAATCTGGTCGAGCGCACCGCCAACCACACCGCACCGTTGTTTGCTGAAAAATGGCGCGCCCTTGGCGAGCATCGCCTGGTCGGCGAGGCCCGCAGCCTTGGCCTGGTCGGGGCGTTGGAACTGGTTCCCGATAAACCGTCGCACCGACGCTTCGACCCGCTTGGCGAAACCGGGGTGTTGTGTCGGAGCAATTGCCTGGATAACGGCCTGATCATGCGCGCAGTGCGCGATACCATGGTGGTTTCGCCACCGTTGGTCATCACCGACCAAGAGATCGACGAACTGGTTGACAAGGCCTGGCGGGCGCTCGACATCACCGCGCAAGCGGTGTTGTAGAGGCAATATCATGACACCCGGCGCACAATTTGAAAGCATATTTTGTGCGACTTGGCCGAAATAATGCAAACAAGCCGCCTGCTATATGCCAACGGCGCCCCCGGCCAGCATGCAGCCTCCTATTATGCGGCAACTGCCAACGGGATGATCGAACACCCGCCGCTGACCGGCAGTCATAGCTTTGACATCTGTGTGGTTGGCGCCGGTTTTACCGGCCTGTCGAGCGCGCTACATCTGGCTGAACGCGGTTACCGAATTGTGGTAGTCGACGCCCATCGGGTCGGTTGGGGGGCTTCAGGCCGCAATGGCGGCCAGGTAGGTTCCGGCCAGCGCCTCGAACAAGACCAGCTGGAAAAACTGGTTGGCCTCGAAGACGCGAAAAAGGCGTTCCAGATCGGCATCGACGCCGCCAGCCTGGTGCGTGAATTGATCAACAAGCACCGTATTGATTGCGGCTATCGGCCTGGCATTATCCACGCCAACCACCGCCGGCGCTTCGACACTCATTCAAAATGGTATGCTGAACATCTAAACCGCACCTATGGCTATGACACCATCCGCCATTTGAGCGCCGATGAAATGGCCGCCGAAATCGCTTCACCGCACTATTACGGCGGTACGCTCGACATTGCCTGTGGCCATTTGCATCCACTCAATTTTGCGCTTGGCCTGATGCGGGCCGCTATCGCTGCCGGGGTAACATTTCACGAACAAAGCGAAGTTACCAATATCGAAGATGATGGTGGCCGGCTGACAGTCAGCACCGCCACCGGCAGGGTAGATTGCAACACCGCCATTCTTGCTTGCAACGGTTATCTCGACGCTCGCCTTGGCGACCTGTACCCGGCGGTCGGTGCCAAAGTGATGCCGATCAATAATTTCATGGTCGCCAGCGAGCCGCTGGGCGAAGACGGTGCCCACGCGCTGATCACCAATTCTTACGCAGTCGCTGACAGCCGATTTGTGGTTAATTACTTTCGGATTTCTGACGACTACCGGCTGCTGTTTGGTGGCGGCGAACGCTACAGCTACCGGTTTCCAACCGACATTAAGGGGTTTGTAAGACCCTATATGCTGCAGGTATTTCCCCAGCTGAAAGACATTCGGCTGGACTATGGTTGGGGCGGCACCCTGGCGATTACCGGCTCCCGTCTGCCCCATATCCAACGGATTTCGGATCGGGTCTATTCCGCGTCCGGCTATTCCGGTTCCGGGGTGGCGATGGCAACCATGGCTGGGCAAATTCTATCCGAAGCGATTGACGGCCAGATGGCCCGATTTGACGTTATGGGATCAATGCCAACCCGGGCATTTCCTGGTGGCAGCCGATTGCGCGCACCCCTGCTCGCAATGGCGATGTTTTGGTATGGGTTGCGAGACAGACTATAGGGCGGCGGGAGTTCAGCATGCCGGAATTAGCGATCATCGCGTTGATATTTGCGGTTTTTCTGCTCGCCGGCGCGGTCAAAGGTTTGGTCGGCATGGGCTTGCCATTAATCTCCGTCGCATTGCTGACAGCAACCGTTGGGCTAAAGCCGGCGATTTCGTTGGTGCTGTTGCCTTCGCTGGTCACTAATATCTGGCAGGCATTTACCGGCGGCAAAACCAAGGAACTGGTGCGCCGTATCTGGCCGTTTCTGCTGCCGGCATTTGTGACCACATGGTTTGGCGTGATGGTGCTGTCGCGCGCCGAAACCGCATATTTAGCGACCACGCTTGGGGTAATGCTAATCGGCTATGGCGCCCACGGGCTTTGGGCCGGAGCGATGCGGATGAGCGAGCGCCAGGAGGCATGGATCGCCCCGTTTGCAGGCATCGCCAATGGGGTGTTGACCGGCATGACCGGTGCGTTTTCGTTTCCAAGCGTCGCCTTTTTAAAGGCGCTCGGCCTGTCAAAGGACGAATTAGTGCAGGCGATGGGCCTGGTGTTCCTCGGTTCCGCGTCGGGTCTTGCGGTATCCTTGGCGTTGTCGGGTCAATTATTGCCCGAATACGGCCTGTTATCGGCGTTTTCAGTGTTACCCGCCCTAGCCGGGATCGTGATCGGCCAAAATGTTCGCAGCCGGATTGGCGAAGCTCGCTTCGAGCGCCTGTTCTTCATCGCGCTGATCTTGCTTGGCTGCGGCGTAATCATCCGTGCTTGGGTTTAGAGTCTTTCATTTTTCCAAAAACGGCCCTCACTTTTGGGTGACACGATCTAGCGCTTGTCACGAAGCGTTGGAATAGCTTCGTCGCGCTATCTGATTGTTTTTGCGTGTTATTTTCCCAAAACCGGTGCCCACTTTTGGGTGACACGCCCTAGACTCAAGCCGCGTCGCGGGCCGAGTTTTCGGTCAACACGCCAAATAGCGCCTGCGGGTCTTCGGCATCGCGCAATTGTTGCGCGGTTTCTTCATTGCGCAACACTCGGGCGATGCGCGAAAGTGCCTTTAGATGATCTGCGCCAGCGCCCTCTGGGGCCAGCAATAGAAACACCAGATCCACCGGCTGTTCGTCCGGCGCATCAAATTCCACCGGATGTTCCAGACGGGCAAATATGCCGACAATGGTTTCCAATCGCTCCAGCTTGCCGTGCGGAATGGCGACGCCGTTTCCCACCGCAGTCGAACCCAGCCGCTCACGCTGCAGCAGGGTTTCGAATATTTGCCGCGATGAAATCCCTGAAATCTCGGATGCCTTATCCGACAATTCTTGCAGGAGTTGCTTTTTGGAACCGACCTTAACCGAAAACAGCAACGCCTCTTTGCTTAAAAGATCACTCAAACTCATATCTGCACCCTCCAGCCAGGCGTAATACCGGCTTGCCGATTACTCGCCGTCATTATCCCGGGAAGGATCGATCCAGCCGATAT
Organism: Rhizobiaceae bacterium; assembly: GCA_965248715.1. Lineage (GTDB taxonomy): Bacteria > Pseudomonadota > Alphaproteobacteria > Rhizobiales > Rhizobiaceae > CBDFKB01. Next base: position 381,880 of record CBDFKB010000008.1, on the reverse strand, counting down.
TGCCGTCATTGCGCCGGTAGACCACATTGATCAAATCCGACCCCGCATTGCGGAACACAATTACCGGATTGTCGGCCATATCGAGGCGCATGACTGCCGCAGCCACGGTAATCAGCGGAATGTTGATGGTGGTTTCCGCGACCACAGTTGGGTTGAAATCGTCGCTTACCTCTTCCAGGTTTTCCAGCGACTGCATGACCGTGTAGGAGACGTCCTCATCCCGCGCGCTGCGCGCGACGGCGTGATGATCCTTTAATTTACGCTTATAACGCCTTAGGCGCTTTTCGATCCGCTCGGCGGCCTGGTCGAAACTGGACCGGGGGTCCGGATTGGTCGCGGTCGCCCTTAGCACCACCCCAGTGTCGAGGTGAACCACGCAATCGCTGTTGAACCGGTTACCCTCCTTTTCGACCGTAATACGACCGTCATAGCCACCGTCAAAATATTTACCGACTGCCTCTTCGATCGTGTCTTCGATGCGCTGTCGCAGCGTATCTCCAACATCCATGTTCTTGCCCGATATTCGTAGGCTCATGGACAATCCTCGTAACCGGTTTCTTGAAACACAATGTGGCTAAGCGCCGGCACAATGATTGTAAGCCGTTGCTCGTGGTTTGCACAGTAGGAAGCGTATTGGCGCGCCCGGGCTGTGGATGAAGCGGGCATCAAATAGGTGCCAGACCTGGCGCTTGTCAAGGTGAATTGACGGCTTTCGGCGGATTGAAACCAGGCTGCTAGCCGGCCCGAAGGCCATTGGCGCGGCGCCGGCTGCATCAGTGCACCATCGTGGCGCGCTTTTCGCGGCGGCGGATGATCGACGAGGGAATGCGCATCGCCTCACGATATTTTGCCACCGTGCGGCGGGCGACCTTGATCCCGTCATCGGCCAATTCCTCGACCAGCGCATCATCCGAATAGACCGTGTCGGGCTCTTCGGCCTCAATCAACTTGCGAATGCGGTGGCGTACCGCCTCGGTCGAGTGCTCGGTACCGTCGCCGGCGGCAAGCGCCGGGGTGAAGAAATATTTAAGTTCAAATAACCCGCGCGGGGTCATCATGAACTTGTTGGCGGTGACCCGGCTGACGGTCGATTCGTGCATCTTGATCGCATCGGCCACCGTACGCAGGGTCAATGGCCGCATATGGTCGACCCCATAGGCCAGGAAGCCATCTTGTTGGCGCACGATTTCAGTCGCCACTTTCAAAATCGTCTGCGCCCGCTGATCAAGGCTGCGAACCAGCCAATTGGCATTTTGCAGACAGTCGACCAGGAAACTCTTTTCGTCATCGCGCATTGGTGACTTCGATACAGTCGCATAATAGCTGCGATTTACCAGTACTTTAGGCAGGTTTTCCGAATTGAGCTCAATTGCCCAACCGCCGTCTTTGCGCTCGGATACCACCACATCGGGGGCGATCGGCATGATCGGCGCATTGCCAAACGCACTGCCCGGGCGCGGATCGAGCGCCTGAATTTCTTCCAACATGTCGGCCAGATCTTCGCGCTCGACGCCACACAATGTGCGCAGGGTGTCGAAATCGCGTTTCGCCAGCAGATCGAGGTTTTTCAACATCGCCTGCATCGCCGGGTCGAGTCGATTGCGTTCGCCAAGTTGGATTGCCAAACATTCCGGCAGCGCGCGCGCGAACACCCCGCTAGGGTCAAATCCTTGCAGTTTTTTCAGCACTGCCTCTACAGCACCCTCGTTCGTACCAAGGCCGGCAGCGATTTCGCCGATCTCAACCCGCAAATAGCCGTCATCATCGATATGATCGACCAGCTCCGAAGCGATAACCGATTGGCGCGGGTCAAAAAGTGTCAGCGCCACTTGGCTGGACAGATGTTCGCGCAAACTGACTTCGCTTGAAACATAGGCCTCGTAGTCGGCGGCCTGACCGGCGGAACCAGTATTTGATGATATACGGTCGCGCCCGGCAATCGTAGTAGAAGCGCCGGTGGGGTTCGCGGTGCCGGTACCTCCATCCTCGAACACGTTGGACAGATCGGTGCCAAGCCTGCCCTCGATCGCCTTAGCATCGATTTCAAGTTCGACACCCAACCCGTCACGCGACTGGGCATGGCCATCTTCTTGCGGCGATTGGCTGGCGGTCTGCTGATCGCCGCGCCGGTCCGGTACTGAAATGCCAAATTCGTCGACATCGCCTAGCTCAAGCAACGGGTTGCGTTCCATTTCCTGGTTAATGAAAGCAGATAGCTCGAGATTTGATAATTGCAGTAGTTTTATTGACTGCATCAATTGCGGGGTCATCGCTAAGGATTGCGATTGCCGTATCTGCAATTTCGCCGAAAGCGCCATACCTGTTTTGCCGTTTCTTTCCGGTTGTTCCGGATATATTAAGACCCGTTGACAAATTGGTTTCGACCACGGTGCGTGCCAGATTTTGCGCCCGAACCGGCCAAAGGCCTGCTATGGTGCCGCACCCGATAAGAGCGTTTGAACCCAATCATGGGCAAGATCCGCCGCGTCTTGCATAGTAAATATATGACGAAAACAGCTCATGGTGGTGATGCGAAATTGTGAAAAGGGTAGGCCAAGTCCGCGAATTAGCTGCCAAATCTGTGCCGTTATCGATCATAGCGAAATCCAAATCTGGTTTGTCAACGGGTCCCAGAGTATTCCACGGAACTGCACTTTAGCAAAAGGGTATATCTAAAGCGTAAATTGTTCGCCCAGATAAAGTCGCCGCACATCGGGATTGTTAACGATGTCATGCGGCCGCCCGTTCATCAACACCTTGCCGGAATGGATAATATAGGCCCGATCGATGAGCCCGAGGGTTTCACGCACATTGTGATCGGTGATCAAAACGCCGATGCCGCGTTTGGTCAAATGGCGAACCAATTGCTGAATGTCACCAACAGCAATCGGGTCAATGCCGGCAAACGGTTCGTCCAACAGCATGAAAGTCGGGCGGGTGGCCAGCGAGCGGGCGATTTCGCAGCGCCTGCGCTCGCCACCGGAAAGCGCGATCGAAGGGGATTTACGCAGCCCGGCAATGCCGAATTCGTCTAACAAAGCATCCAGTTGAAATTCACGTTTGCGGCGGTCGGGCTCGACTACTTCCAAGACCGCGCGGATATTATCCTCGACGCTTAATCCACGAAAGATCGACGCCTCTTGCGGCAGATAGCCGATGCCAAGCCTGGCCCTGCGATACATCGGCATCCGCGTAACATCATGGCCGTCCAATAAGATTTGGCCTTTGTCCACCGGTATCAACCCGGTGATCATATAAAAGCAGGTGGTCTTGCCGGCACCGTTGGGGCCAAGCAGACCGACCGATTCACCCCGCCGCACGCCAATTGTCGCGCCGTTGACGACGCGCCGACCGCGAAAACTCTTTTCGATATTGTGTACCAAAAGCACCCCTTGGCGCGATTGCAAGGTGCTACTGTTTCCTCGATCCGTGCCAGCGGCGGTGGCAATTGCCGGCGCCGGATGCTTGACCCGAATTGCCACATCGCCGGCCAAATCAGCGCGTAAAGGCCGACCGGCATTGCCGCCTGGTTTGCCAAACGGCAATAATGTCTGGATTTTCTGTACCAGCTTCAACACGCAATTCCGGTCTGTTGCCAAGGGAACTTATACCAGCGGTGGTTAATGTTGACCCATTTGACCGCCGCGATTTTGTTCCCTGGCCAGAGCGCGTCAGGATTAAATGAAACCATGGTGATCAAGTAGTGGTTTTGTGACAAGGTCAAGCAAGTGCGCGCATAGCCATTCCCATTGGTACGGTCAAGCGGCGATATTGGCGCAAAGGGCGCGGTAGTGTTGGCCACTTCAAGTTTTTCGCAACCTGGTCCAGGTGCCAAATCGGCCGCGCCGGCACTACAATCATAATTGTCCACAGCCTCTAGCGCTTGTCACGAAGCGTTGGAATAGCTTCGTCGCGCTATCTCTTTGTTTGTGCGTGTCATTTTCCCCAAAACCAATGCCCACTTTTGGGTGACACGCTCTAGCGCTTGTCGCGAAGCGTTGGAATAGCTTCGTCGCGCTATCTCTTTGTTTGTGCGTGTCATTTTCCCCAAAACCAATGCCCACTTTTGGGTGACACGCTCTAGTTATTTTGTCCAGGCGTTAGTAATATTTTCACCCGCCCACCACAGGGGTCAAGCCTGGTTAAATTGGTTTTCATGTTGATGGTGAGGATGCATCCCTTAGCGACATTTTCTCCTTGGCTCATGACCACATTGCCGTTGAGCGTAATCATATCGGTCTGCATATCGAATATGCCGCTGTCGGCGGTGACATTTCGGTCTTCGGATTTGACATAGATGGTATCGTTGGCTTCGAGCCGTTTGATGTTCCCGCCAAGGCCGGAATTTTCGCCGGTTTGGTCGTAATAGACGGTAAGCTTGCGGGTTTTCAGCAGCGACACGCCTTGGATAACCGAAACATTGCCAGTCAAAATTGCCATGCCCTTTTCATCGATTACCCTGAGCTGATCGGCCTCAAGTTGGATCGGCTCTCCAGACGAGGCAAACCCGGCAAACGCCTTGGAGCTAACTTGCGCCGATGCGCCAAAGGTAAATCCGGCAAGCATACCGATCGCTAGCCAAAGCGGGCGCATGGCATATAGCCACCAACCGGTCATCGATCAGATGCTCCGGAACTCTTGCGGGTGGGTACGATACGCATGCGTACATTATCCTGAAAAACGATCACCGCACCATTGTCTTCGACCCGCATGGTTTCGGCGGTCAAGCGGGTATCTTCGGTGTTAATTTCCACCGGGGCCTGACTTTGCATTGTGCCATTTTTAAGGTTGATGTCTGCCTCCAACAATTTGATGATCATACCTTCGGCGGTGGTTACCAAAATGTCATCGCGCAAATACAGCAATTCCTGTTCGGAATCATACACTCCGTTGGCAGCTTTTACATTGGCGCTTGAAGATTTCCTCATCGGCAAGTTGGCATCGATTGCCACCAATTCAACCACCGATGGCCGGTCAATCTGCTGCACCGCTTGGCGCGCGTTTAGTTGGAACGGACGCTGATTGCGGTCAAATCCGCTCATCGCCGGGTCCTGCATAACCAACTTTCCATCGCGCACCGAAGCGGAGCCGATGCTGATATTGTGCGGCGTCGCGGTAAAAATCCAGGCATAAAAGATGCTGCCAAACACCATAATGCTGGCCACGAACAACAAGACAAATTTGAGGTAGCCGATCCGAGCCGAATGGCGATGCGCCTTGGAGAATTCGCGTTCGTCGCGTTGTCCGTCGAGATAAGATAGCCGAGTGTCGTGCAATGGCGATGCCGGCTCGAACCGGGCCGGCGGTGGTAGATTGTGCAATGGATCGTGCGCCATCATAATTTCCGCTGTCTGGCGCCTGGCTGGTCGCAAAACGCCCGATGCCCAATCAGCTATGGGCAAATATGTCGGTTTCTGCCCAACCCATCAGGTCCAAACTCGCGCGTGCCGGCAGATAGGCAAACGAGGCCGCCGCCAATTCGCGGCGGTCTTCACGGCTCAACCGCTGATCCAACGCATCCTTTAGAGCATGTAAATGTAGCACGTCTGAGGCAGCGTATTCCAATTGTTCTTTGGTCAGTTCCGCCGCCGCCCAGTCCGAACTTTGTTGCTGTTTCGACAGATCGATGCCGAGCAGTTCGCGGGTAATATCCTTTAGACCATGCCGATCAGTGTAGGTCCGGGTCAGTTTGGAGGCAATCTTGGTGCAATAGACCGGGCGCGGCATGACGCCGAAGGTCTGGTACAGCACCGCTAGATCAAAACGCGCAAAATGGAATATCTTGGTGATCTTTGTATCACCGAGCAATTTTTCCAGCACCGGTGCAGAGCGCTGCCCCTTGTCGATCTGAACCACGTCGGCGGTACCATCACCTGGCGACAATTGCACAACGCACAGCCGATCACGAACCGGAACCAACCCTTGTGTCTCGGTATCTATCGCGACGCTGTCACTATAGCACTCGAGATTTGGCAGGTCGTTCTTGTGAAATCTGATCGTCACCTGGCGCTTTCCCATCTGTCGGCGTGTGGTTCAACAATTGATACCAATACTTTGTTAACGAATTTTTCAGCCATACCCAGTCGCAAAATGCCAGAGCTCAAGCTGTACCAAGTGCACGCGCACGTTCACGAAGGATAAATTTTTGCACCTTTCCGGTGCTGGTTTTCGGGATCGGCTCGAAGAGCACATGTCGCGGACACTTGAACCGGGCCAGATTGGCGCGACAAAATTCGATCACCTCGGCCTCGGTCAGTTCCGTACCGGGTTTACATTCAATATAGGCGCAGGGGGTTTCCCCCCATTTGTCGTCGGGCCGCGCAACCACCGCGCAGGCCAGCACGTTTGGATGTTTAAACAAAACGTCTTCGATCTCAATCGACGAGATGTTTTCACCACCAGAGATGATGATGTCCTTGGAGCGGTCCTTCAATTGTACGTAGCCGTCTGGGTGCACCACCGCCAAATCACCGGAATGATACCACCCGCCGGCAAATGCTTCGGCGGTGGCTTGCGGGTTTTTCAGATATCCCTTCATGACGATATTGCCGCGAAACATCACTTCGCCGATGGTTTCGCCATCGTGCGGCACCGGTTGCATGGTTTGCGGATCGCGCACATCGAGCGCTTCAAGACAGGCATAGCGCACACCTTGGCGTGCCTTGCGCGCGGCGCGGCCGGCCGGATCGAGATTATCCCAATCAGACTTCCATTCATTCACCACCGACGGGCCGTAGGTCTCGGTCAGGCCATAGAGATGGGTAACGTTGAAACCGGCATCGGCCATGCCTTTCAGCACCGCCTCGGGTGGTGGCGCGGCGGCAGTATTGAAATTGACCGATTGGGGAAATTCGCGTTTTTCGTGCGGCGATGCCTGCAACAGGCTCGACATGACGACCGGCGCCCCACACAAATGGGTCACGCCGTGATCGGCAATTGCGTCATACATAGCCGCTGCACGCACCCAGCGCAGGCATACATGGGTACCGGCAACCACCGAAAGTGACCACGGAAAACACCAGCCATTGCAATGAAACATCGGCAACGTCCACAAATAGACCGGATGCATGGCCATGCCGGCGTGGATCACGTTGCCGTAGCCCATCAACGCCGCGCCGCGATGGTGGTAGACCACGCCCTTGGGATTGCCGGTGGTGCCAGAGGTATAATTCAGGCTGATTGCGTCCCATTCGTCGTCGGGCAATTGCCAATTGGTTTGCGGATCGCCGCCGCCGACAAAAGCTTCATATTCGATCGAGCCGATCGCCTCACCCTTGGCCATCGGCGCGTCATCGCGATATTGCGGATCGTCATAGTCGATCACCAACGGCGTAACATCACACAGGTCGAGCGCATGCTTGAAAACCGTGGAAAATTCCCGATCAATGATCACTACTCTCGACTGGGCATGGTCCAATTGAAAGGCAATCACCGCCGCATCGAGCCTGGTATTGATCGAATGCAGAACCGCGCCAGTCATCGGTACCCCATAGTGGGCTTCCAGCATCGCCGGAGTATTGGACAGCAGCACGGAAACCGTATCACCCTTGCCGATCCCATGCTCCTTGAGAGCGCCAGCCAATTGACCGCATCGGTGGTAAAACTCGCGGTAGCTGCGGCGCAGGGTTCCGTGAATGATCGCAATATGGTCTGGAAACACCGATGCAGCACGCTCGAGATACGGCAGCGGCGACAAGGGCTGGTGATTGGCGATATTGCGACCGAGACCGGCGGCAAAAATGTCTGGGTCACTCTGGCTCGATTTAGGCAAATCATTCATCGGCTTTGCTACTTCAGCAATTGGTTGGTTCATCAGTCGCTAGATCGTGTCAGCTTTGTTGGAGCAACTCAAGACAATCCGAGCTTGACCACCTGGCGCGGATCGTTAACTCCGTCGACCTGAGTCTTGATGCGGTCCGCAGTAAGCTGGCCGCGATATCCCTGCTGCAGCGCTAAATCATATGTCTCCCCGTCGCACAGGCAACGGGTGGCAAGCTGCTTATTGTGTTTCTCCAATTTGGCAGAAAGGTTGACCGCAGCACCGATCACGGTCATCTCCAACCTCCCGGTGCCACCGACCGCGCCATAGGCAACCTCGCCCGAAGCGATACCAATGCCGATGCGCTCCATGCTCAGGCCGCGAAGCAGCCGGTTGTCGCTTTGCGGCCATTGCCGCGCCTCGTTGAGGATCGCTTCGGCAGCATCAAGCGCGCCGGCAGCTGGTTGGTCATCACGCCCGGCGATCCCGAAGGTTGCCATAATGCCGTCGCCCATGAATTTGTCGATGGCGCCGCCATGGTCGTGGATGATTGCAACTGTTCGGTTTTGGTAGGCCGATAGGACCCGCATTACCATGGAGGCATCCATGTCGGACGCCATGATGGTAAATCCACGTAAATCCACGTTCATGATTGTCGCCTGGCGCTTTTCGCCTTCTCCGGCTTGAAGATTTGCCTGGGCATTGCGAATATCGCTGGCGGTGCTTTTATCGAAAAACCTGGAGAAATCATCGGCCGCAGTTTTTTCGGCAGCCGACTGAACCAGCAAATTGTTGCTGCCGCGAACCGCCAGCGCCAAGATCGCTGTCACCAGGGCAATCGAAACGATTTTGTCGACCTCGGCGCCAATCAAAATCGTGTTGCTGGTTAGATATTCCACATAGGAATGGGTGCGCATGGCGTTTTGCGGGTCCACATTGATCACGTAGAAAATGACCGCTAGCCAGCCAGTCGCCGCGACCATGCCTGACGCGACGACGAATTTTGGCTCGAACCGCAACGCTCTAATTGTGATAAATATGAACACATACATGAGCGCCGGCGCCTTCAAGGTGAAGGATGCAGGCTGCATGTACTGGATATGGAAGCTGATCAGCAGGCCATACAGCAGCCCAAAATCAAACAGGATCGAGCCGTACACCGACCAGTCTGGCAAGCGGGCTCTGATCGCCCAAATCAGGCCGAATACGCTGAAGCAGAAATAAGTGGCCAACACATATGGAACCGGGGAAAATGCTTCATCTGGGGAGGTTTTGGGCGAAATGACGAAGATCACGCTGAAAAATATGATAATGGCGAGCTGGATCAAACGCGCCAGCACCTCGTTGGTGCGTTCGCGCTCCCTAATTGCCCGAAATACCCGTAGCGGAAGCGCAGACACATTGGGCCGGCGAACTACTTGTTGATAAATATCGGTGAACACATTTTGCAACGGACCGACATTTGTCGGTGGTTGGTGTTCCTGTTTGGTAATGGTCGTATTCATGCGGTGATGTCCTGCGCGCTGCGGTCATTGGTATGATACCGTAATCGATGCATTGCAATCTTTCAGCGCCATGTTCGAAACAAGTCCAATCCGTTCAATGTGAACAAGATTGAACGGATTGCAATTTTGTGCTCGAGGAATAGATTGAAGAAATTGTTGCTATTCTCGAATATAATTACACCAATCAAGATTGAGTGCTTGCATCGCGATGCCGCCGCATGGTCAAATCTGTGCGCATAAGGCGTTGGGGCGCTTTGGGACCGATGACGGGGTATAGATGTCACAACAGGTTTTGGCGGCCATTCTGGCAACCGACATGGTTGGCTATAGTCGCCACATGGCACGCGACGAGGCCGGTACCATTACGCGCAAGAAGGCCCATGAGCGCGAACTTTTCTCACCACTAATCGAGAAATTCAACGGCAGGATCGTCAAGAATACCGGCGACGGACTGTTGGTGACTTTCAACGGATTGTCGAACGCGGTCGAGTGCGCAGTGCAAGCCCAGCGTGACATCAACGAAAACAGCGATGAAGCCGATAACAATACGATGCATTACCGTATGGGCATCAATCTTGGTGAAATCATCGTCGACGAAGACGGTGACATTTTTGGCAATGGGGTCAATATCGCGGCCCGTTTGGAAAGTATTGCCGAACCCGGAGGGATTTGCATTTCCGATGCAGTGTTCCAAAATCTGCGTTCACGCTTCAACATTTCGTTCGCCGATATGGGCGAAACCGCGCTCAAGAACATCGAACCGGCAGTCAGAGTGTGGCGCTGGCTGCCCGACCAGAAGAAGCCGGTGCCGGTTACCGGGTCCAATGGCAGCCAACCCCAAGAAATTCCGGCGGTCGCGCCCTTGCCGCTGCCGAGCAAGCCGTCGATCGCGATCCTCGCCTTTAAAACCCTATCAGGCGACCTGGACACGGAATTTCTTGCCGACGGCATGGTTGAAGACCTGATCACCGAACTGTCGCGTGATCCATTGTTGTTCGTGATCGCGCGTAACTCCAGCTTTGCCTATAAGGGTTCAAACCGCAGCATCGTCGAAATCGGCGAGGAACTGGGGGTGCGCTATGTGTTGCAAGGCAGCTTACGCAAATCCGGTGACCGCATCCGCCTCAGTGTACAGTTGATTGACGCCAAAGATGACGTTCATGTGTGGGCCGAACGTATGGACCGCACCATCGATGACGTTTTTGCGGTTCAAGACGAATTAACTGCGGTGATTAATTCCAAACTGCTCAACCGCATCGCCAATTTGGCCTATGAACAGTCGCGGCGTTTTGATCCGGCAAAACTCGATGCCTATCAATTAACCAACCAAGCCTATGTATTGTCTCGCAAGACCACCCGCGCCGACATCGAAGAAGGCTTGGAATTGGTCAAACGGGCACTCGAGCTCGACCCGGAATACGGCCGCGCTCACATGGTGCATTCCTGGATGTTGCTACACCGTGCCGGCACAGTGGCCTATTCCGACGATCCGGTCGCCGATTTTACCGCCGCACAAGCAGCTGCGCGGCGCGCGATCGAACTCGACGAGCGTGATTTCTGGGGATATGCCGCCCTTGGCGCATCCCATCTTTGGCTCGGTCGTCCCGATCTGGCGTTACCGATGCTGGAAAAGTCGATTGCCCAGGCGCCCAGCAATGCCGATGCGCTGGCCTTTCACGGATTGTCCCTGAGCGTGATAGGCGACTATGAAACCGCGCTTGACGAAATCGAAAAGGCGGTCCGACTTAATCCGATGCACCCGGACTGGTATTTGATGGGGCTTGGCCGGGTATTTTATCTGCTCGACCGCTTCGAAGAAGCTGCCTTTAAACTCAATCAGTTAGCCGACCGCAAGGCCGAATATCTTTCCGCGCAATTAATGCTGATTGCCAGCCTGATTGCGGCCGGCGAGGAGAAAGAGGCGAAACGCCACGCCGATGATTTGTTGGATGAGCGGCCAGGCTTTACCCTTCATGTCATGACCGGACTGATTTTCTTTCTCAATCAACAAGAGCGCGACCTGTTCCAGGAACGGTTGCTAAAGGCGGGAATAAAAGCCACATAGTCCGGTCGACCAGGCTCAAAGTTATCGCCAAGATTGCAAGACAAACGAACCGAATGCGGTCCTGGCGATTGTCGTTGAGAATTCCTATATGTTTCAGCAAGCAACCAATTGATTCGCACCTGAAATGCTAGCCTTGGCGGCTGGTGTCATTGCGGTCTTCAGAAAAGCAAATATGAACACGAGCGCTGATAATCTGACCACCGATACCGAGGAATATGGCGCCCAGTCGATCAAGGTTCTCAAGGGCCTTGATGCGGTGCGCAAACGGCCTGGCATGTATATTGGCGACACTGATGACGGCTCGGGCCTGCATCACATGGTCTATGAGGTGGTCGACAACGCCATTGATGAAACCTTGGCGGGCCATGCGGACCGGGTAACGGTAACGCTTAATGCGGATGGTTCGTGTACGGTAACCGACAATGGGCGCGGCATTCCCACCGAGGTCCACGAGGGTGAAGGCATTTCAGCGGCCGAAGTGATTATGACCCAGCTTCACGCCGGCGGGAAATTCGACCAGAACTCCTACAAGGTGTCTGGCGGGCTGCATGGGGTCGGCGTGTCGGTGGTAAACGCGCTGTCGCAGTGGCTACACCTGACCGTCACCCGTGGTGGCCAAATCCACGAGGTGCGCTTTAGCGACGGGGTCGCCGATGCGCCGCTGGCGGTTACCGGCAAGAGCGAAGGGCGCTCGGGCACCAAAGTCACGTTCATGCCGTCGACAGTAACGTTCACGATGACGGAATTCGACTACTCGACCTTGGAACATAGATTGCGTGAGCTGGCATTCCTGAATTCTGGCGTGCATATTGTGCTCAGTGATGATCGCGGTGTCGAGGAGCGGCGCGAAGAGTTTGTTTATTCCGGCGGGCTTGATGCATTTGTGCGCTATCTCGACCGCTCGAAATCCCCGTTGGTGCCCAATCCGGTAGCGGTAAATGCGGAGCGCAATGACGTGGTCGTCGAGGCAGCATTGTGGTGGAACGAATCCTACCATGAAAATGTGCTGTGTTTTACCAACAACATTCCACAGCGTGACGGTGGCACTCATCTGGCAGGATTTCGCGCTGCGTTGACTCGCCAGGTAACCGGATACGCCGAGCGCTCGGGCATTTTAAAAAGGGAGAAAGTATCGCTAACCGGTGACGATTGCCGCGAGGGGCTAACCTGCGTGCTGTCGATCAAGGTGCCGGATCCGAAATTTTCCTCCCAAACTAAGGACAAGTTGGTTTCCTCGGAAGTGCGCCCGGTGGTCGAAGGCCTGATCAACGAAGCGCTCAACCGGTGGTTGGAAGAAAATCCAGCCGAAGCAAAAATCATTGTCTCAAAAGTGGTTGAGGCGGCGACCGCCCGTGAAGCTGCGCGTAAAGCACGCGACCTGACCCGCCGCAAGGGTGCGCTCGACATGGCGTCGCTGCCCGGCAAATTGGCCGATTGCCAGGAGCGCGACCCGGCGAAATCGGAACTGTTTCTAGTCGAAGGCGACAGCGCCGGCGGTTCGGCCAAACAGGGTCGCGCCCGCAGCAACCAAGCTGTGTTGCCGTTGCGGGGAAAAATCCTCAATGTCGAGCGGGCGCGCTTCGACAAAATGCTTTCGAGCCAGGAAATCGGCACCTTGATCACCGCACTTGGCACCAGCATCGGCAAAGATGAATTTAACATCGGCAAGTTGCGCTATCACAAAATTATCATCATGACCGATGCGGATGTGGATGGCGCCCACATCCGCACCTTGTTGTTGACGTTCTTTTTCCGCCAGATGCGGGAGTTGATCGACAATGGCCATTTGTATATCGCCCAGCCGCCGCTCTATAAGGTGACCCGCGGCAAGAGCGGCCAATATCTAAAGAACGAGCGTGCGCTTGAGGAATATCTAGTACAGGGCGGTCTGGACGACGCCAGCCTGGAACTGGCCGATGGCGAGGTTAGAACCGGCAGCGATTTGCGCGAACTGATCAATATCTGCATTGCCGTGCGCGGCCTGATCAGCGGGCTACATCAGCGTTATGACAAGAACGTGGTCGAACAGGCGGCGATTGCCGGCATGTTAAATACCCAAGTACTTGAAGATACAGAACGCACCGTGCAGGCCGCCGAGTATGTGGCACGCCGGCTCGACATGATTTCCGAGGAAACCGAGCGCGGTTGGGTCGGCCAGGTCGAGGACAATGGCGGGCTGTTGTTCGAGCGCACGGTTAGGGGGGTTAAAGAAATCGCCCGCATCGACCAGGCGCTGACCGGCGCCGCCGACGTCATGCGGCTCGATCAATTTGCCCCACAATTACAGGCAGCATTTGCCCGCCGGCCAATTTTCCGCCGCCGCGACGCCGAGCACATGGTTTCCGGGCCCAGGGCATTGTTGGACACGGTGTTTGCTGCCGGGCGCAAGGGTGTATCGGTGCAGCGCTATAAGGGGTTGGGCGAAATGAACCCCGAACAATTGTGGGAAACCACCCTTGATCCCAATGTCCGTACCCTGATGCAGGTCAAAATCGCCAATGCGGTCGACGCCGACACTTTGTTCTCCCAATTGATGGGTGAGGAAGTGGAGCCGCGGCGGGTGTTTATTACCGAAAACGCACTATCGGTGGCAAATCTCGATTTTTGATCATTTGGTGTGTCGCGTTCGATCGGAACTGCGGCGCGCTTCAGGCCATGAAAGTGGCCCGGCGCCTATGCGCCACATCCGCCCAGCCAAATGAACTATGAAACAACAGCACTCTCAAAATGTACCAGGGCGCGTTCATTCAGAGTCTCAGGCTGGCCTTCTCCGAGCCCATAGCCTACTGCCGAAATGAGGGTTATCGAACCGCCAAAACCTCCCAACCTTTCAAGGTGTTAGAGAGTGTTCGTGCCGGAAAGTCCAATTTGGTGCCCAGGGGCGGAATCGAACCACCGACACGCGGATTTTCAGTCCGCTGCTCTACCAACTGAGCTACCTGGGCATCGACGGCTCGGGCGATTGGCCAACCGCAAATATCTGCGGCAGGGCCGCAAAATCCAGCGGGTTATATTGCCTGGCCTAGTACCTGTCCAGAGGCGAAACGCAATCGCAACGGCGATTTCCCTGCGCAAAGATCGACCGAAATACTGGCGGCGAACCCCCGTTAATCAGAATACTCAATGGATGTGCGTTTTGCACCGGTGAGCCAGCATGGTCCAGCTTGCCGATTTACCGGTTTTTCCCATGCCGAGCGCCAGGGTTTTGTCTTTTGACTAGGTGGCGACCGTGCCGTGGCGCGGACCCACCACAAGCGGGCTCCAACAATTTCAGCAAACAAAATCGTGCGGCCATATTGTGGTTATCTTTCAATGCACTCCAACCTCTCGTGGTGGCGCAAACCAGCCCACTAAAGGCGCTTTTCCGCCCGATTTCGGGCACCGAAAAGCGCCCTGTGCTTGGGTTTTAAACCGGTGATTATCGCAAAACCACGGTGCTGGTTTTTGCCCATACGTTTCCAACGTTGTTGCAAAACCTGCCCGATACCCTGGCCCAATACCCTGGCATCGCGGTGCGTTTTGCTTCTAGCCGAATGAACCGGTTTGCATCCATCAAATGAGCCAATATTAAGTTGCCTTGGTATTATTACGTCAAATCGTTGCGGCGAAATAGAAATACGACCCTTGGGAATTTGGCGTCGATTAACGTAAAACCGTTTGCCTGCAAAATATTGGTTACTCCGACAACGGTTGCCTGTTGTTCCTCGCCACGCTCGCAACCGCAGTCGACGCTAACGTAATCGGTGCATTTGAGCGCCTTTGTCGCACCTTGCAGAATTTCCGGTTCGGCTCCCTCCCCTTCCACTTTCAATATGCGGATCGATTGCACTTTTTCGGCTTCGATAAATTCATCAAGCGGAATCGCTTCAACCGGGAATTTTTCACTGTTCTGATCAAAGCTGACCAGCGAACTGTCAGCCGATTGTGGTTTGGAATAGAAATTCAATGTTTCATGCCGGTTCCAAAGCGCTTGACGACGGGTTTCAGAATTTCCGTTGAAATTGTTTAAATCGCAACATCGCGCTTCGGCCGGCTCGGGCTCGAATGCAATGTACCGCATTTGGTGTTTGTGCGCCCAAATACCCAATTCACCGATATTGGCGCCGCAATCAATCATCACGTCGCCGGGCTTGACCTTGATCTGTTCAAGCAAATAATCATCGGCAAGCGATTGCGAGAATTTGCGAATTCCATTCTTGTATCGCTTGTGGCGCAGGCGTTGGCAAAAATGGATACTCCAATCATCATCATTGGCCATAAACAAACGATTGAATTGATCATAGGATATCCGGTAGGGCCGCCGCCGCAATTGGATAAGCATATTCGCCACAAAGCAATAGGCACCAGGAGGCGCGTTAACCGAAATTATGGCTATAAATGCTCGCGACTGATTTCGTAAATCGCGTAGCGTCAAGATATCGATCGCCTTTTGTTGCCAGGGGCGCAACGGTTTTAGTCGGTTCGAATGCCCCACTAATTCAATAAAATCAGTTTCTTCGGAAGACCGGTTCGAGGCACAATGATCTATTTCGCAATCTGGAGCGAAATGCAGCACCGCTTCTTGGTGTCAATCCATATCACCGCCAAGAAAGGCGCTCAACGACAACTCGTTTTGGTAGCCCACCAACTTTCCCCAAACACTGATTGTGATAATGACCGTATCAGAGGTTCGCACATTGGCAATATTGACGGCAATAAATTTTTTGCGGGTTCTGGACCGAAACCGGGCCTTGATATCAATGGAGCCTTGCCGCAACATCCTTGTCGGCATCGCCATGCTCTAGTTCTTTGATGTAATCGACCTGTTCTGAGGCAGGTTCATACTCGATCGACAGGCTTTGGAGAATTTTCCGAATTTGGTTGAGGTCATTGCCATTGCATGCCAACAGCAGTTCATTGAGTATCGGTTTTAGTTCTTGCCATTCCATCCCTTTTTCCACGGCGGAAACTATTTTTGGATGAACCGTTGATTGCGCCACTTCGCTTACAAGAAGCTCCTCATGTTTCTTTTCGCCCGGCCTTAGTCCGGTATAGATAATTTTGATTTCGCCCACCACCGGACCAACATCCGACGGCGATCTGGCTCTATAGGGCTGGAACCCGGACAATTTGATCATGCGGGCCGCCAGTTCATCGATATTGATCGGTTTTCCCATATTGAGCAAAAATACGTCTCCACCAGTGGCAATCGCTCCTGCTTGGATAACCAGTTGGGCCGCTTCGGGAATGGCCATGAAAAAGCGCGTTACTTCAGGGTCGGTGACCGTTACCGGGCCGCCATGCAAAATCTGTTTGCGAAACAAAGGAATGACTGAACCCGAAGAGCCAAGCACATTGCCAAAACGCACGATGGAGAACCGCGTGTCGGGGTGCTCGATTTGTTTCGCCTGGCATATCAGCTCGGCGATCCGCTTCGATGCGCCCATCACATTGGTTGGCCGCACCGCTTTGTCAGTAGAGATCAAAATGAACGCTTTAACCCCACCGGCGGCGGCCGCATCTACAATCGCCAGCGTGCCGAATGTATTGTTCCTGATGCCCTCGATCACATTATGTTCGACCATCGGTACATGCTTATAGGCCGCGGCATGAAATACAGTAGCAATTTCATATCTGCGGAATATGATACCTAATCGGCCATGGTCGCGTACGGAACCCAACAAGGGCACCACTTGTGCCGACAAATGCTTTGCGCCCACGATCGCCTGCAATTCCTGGTCGATCAGGTAGAGCGCCGATTCGGAACTATCAAGCAGCAAGATAGTTTCCGGTTCACGGGCCAAAATCTGCCGGCAAAGTTCACTGCCGATCGATCCGCCGGCGCCGGTTACCAGCACCACTTGGCCGCGAATGTTAGCATTCATCAGTTCTTCCTGCGGTGCCACTGCTTCGCGACCTAACAGATCCTCCAAGAACACTTCGCGCACTTCGGTGACCTTAGCTTTTCCGGTAACCAGATCAGCGGTGCGCGGGATCGTTTGTACCTTGATCGGATATTGTTCAAGCCCGGCAATGATTTCGGCGCGACGCTGACGGCTCGCCTCGGGCATCGACAACAATACATTGGTGATACCAAGCTCGCCGACCAGTTTTTCAATCGTTGATGGATCATAGACCGGATAGCCGGCAACCTTCATGTTATGAAGCCTGGCCGAATCGTCTAAATATCCGACCGGTTCGAATTCGGTTCCCTGGCGCAAAGAACGGGCCAAGTGCTGCCCGGTATCGCCGGCGCCGTATATCAGCAACTTGTTTTTTGCCTTTGTTGTCCCAAGCGAAAACTCCAGTAATGACCGGGCGGCTAGTCGAATGCCACCAACCGTCAAAAAGGCCATAGGAAAATAGATCAAGGGAACCGATCGCGGCACATAGCGGGGAAATAATAGGCTGTATGTGGCAAGGATTGCCGCGGAAGCGGCGACGCCGAACAAAATTATGTAAAGCGCGTTGCTGCCGACATAGCGGATAATTTGCCGGTAGAACCCCAATTTGATGAATATCAAAATGCTAACCGGGATTGTCAGCACCATGGCATACCAGGCTTGGCTGACGAAAATGAACGACCAGCTTTCCAGGCGCAACAGCATCGCCAGTACGAAGCATGTCACAATCAAGGCGCAATCGACCGCGACCTGAATCAGCCGTTTTTGGATGCGGCTTAGGCGCAATAGATTTGCAATTAATTGATTGGTTCGATTCATCTTTTTTTGATTGGCAATTTGCCGCTGGCCTATGGGTCCTGATATTTCATTGTTTGCCCCAACCGCGTGCCTCTTATACCAAAGGAACTTGATATTGGCCTATTTGTCTCACCTGAAAAGGTTCTAATACTTTGATATTGCGTAGTAAAATGGCTACACGATTTTGCCCTTTGACCTTGTTGGAGCCCGCTTGTGGTGGGTTGGCACCAGGTTACGCAATCCGCCTCGTCAAAAGACAAAATTGTCGTGGTCATATGAGTCAATATCAAGTTCCTTTGGTATTATTGATCGCCGGATGTCGGTATAGTCCAGGAATGATCTTGGCGCCAGCGCACAAACCCGCGTAATAACCATGTTTTTCAACGGGTCCAATAGCATACCCCTTCAATAGGGTTCGCGCTGCGTTTCAGGCAACGAACGCGGCCCGGCGCCTATGCGCCACGCCGTGCGACCCGCGCCGCAAGGCGGGTTACGGCCCGTGAGCGAAAAAATCTAAATCGCTGCTGCTTGAACTTGCCCGAAATTTGAGGAGAGACACCCCACCATCTCGGCCATCTCGGCCAAGTTAGCCTCGAATGTTATCGTTGATTTGTGCCCGACAATTGAACGGCGTCGACTGAAATTGTAGAACCGGTTTATGTATCGGCAAAGGCATCTGTTGTTAGCGGCTTAGCGCCGTCATGACATGCTCTAGTGGAATGAATTTGACATTTGGTGCCCATTTGCGGCTTCGCCGTTTGTCAAATGTCAAATTTAGAAATTCCACTAGACTCAATATCTTGCTAGTGGTTCTTTTGATTCCAACATCTGCAAATCACAGTGTTGCAACGGGACGCAAATGTTGGAATCGAACCACTAGTGCGTGTCACCCAAAAGTGGGTACCGGTTTTGGGAAAAATGACACGCATAAACAAACAGATAGCGCGACGAAGCGAGCCCAAGGCTTCGTGACAAGCGCTAAGCGTATTCCCGAAAAGTGTGTAGCGGTTTTCGGATAAGAATACGCGACAAACAATCAGATAGCGCGACGAAGCGAGCCCAAGGCTTGGTGACAAGCGCTAGCACCCGGTTCTTCAGGGTTGGTTATCGGCCGCTGACGTTCATCCGCGCCTTTGCGCCGCCAGGTTCGTACCCATTCCTTGATGTGGTAGAAGCTATCCTGGCTGTACACCGTGATCTTGCAGGCCTGGCTGACACTGCCAAGCCGCCTGGCAAGTTTCACCAGCCCAAGCTTCCAGCTGAAGATCTTTTCTTGAATGTTTGACATTGATCGACATTTCTTTGCAGCCTTCAATAGGTGCAAAAATATCAAATCAAGCCATGGGTTTTACAGTCAAATTAGCTGATCATAACCCGGCGCTCCGCCAATACATCGATGTCGCTTTCCTTGAGTTGCAACGCGCTATCGCGCTCCTGCAACAATTGGAATTTCGCCACCTCCTCGTCGGCCTCGGCCAATTCCGTCTGCGCCCCTTCGCGTTGTTCGCGAAGTTCGCGCACCGAAATCTTCAGATTTTCGCGGCGCTGCCGCGCCGCCTTGGCGAAAGTCGGATACGCAAAATGCGCGGTGTCGGAAATTCCCGATTTTTCCTCTTCCAGCAAGATCTGGCGTTCGAGTTCACTGCCCATGCGTTCAAATTCGGCAATCATCATGTCGATCTGCGCCAATTGCCGTGTTTTTTCCTGAACTTGGAATTTTTTTAGCCGGATTAGGCCATCACGCGACTTCATACTCTTTACTCCGTGCATACGTTATTCCAACGAACGCCCGATAAATTGGCGTCTTAGGTTCGCGTCCCATAATTCGGCAATTTGCCGCTACAGTAACTTTTTTCCGACCGAATCAACCAATTTTGCCGGACATGCGTTGTAATTTGGTTGAACCGCCGCGAATTCGTTACCGCGGCGCCAAGATTGTGGTTTTGGTAACCTTTCGTTTACCCGAGACGTTAATCATAGAGACGATGCCTTAAACATCGGTAAACCGACAAATGTCGGGTTGAGGGCCGAGGAGGCGAGTCTTTTGAGTCTGTTACAGCTAAATCTTAAATAAATACATTAACCATATAAATCACGATTTAACGTATTAAATCAATTAGATAGCTAAATTAAAGGAAAATGAATGCCAGGGCTTGCGAATGGGAATTACAATTTGTTAACCATTATCGGCCAGCATTCTGAAATGAAATCGTTACGGTATCGTTGCCCGGCAGCATGAACGCTGTACAAAACAACAAAGCCGTTAAGGCGAACAAAGGGGATGGGAATGCGCGTACTGCTGATTGAGGATGACAGTGCTACCGCTCAAAGCATTGAGCTGATGCTCAAGTCTGAAAGTTTTAACGTGTACACGACCGACCTCGGTGAAGAGGGCGTCGACCTTGGTAAGCTTTATGACTATGACATCATTTTGCTGGACCTCAATCTTCCCGACATGTCGGGTTATGAGGTGCTGCGCACGTTGCGGCTGTCGAAAATCAAAACACCGATACTGATATTGTCGGGCCTTGCCGGAATTGAGGACAAGGTTCGCGGTCTCGGGGTCGGCGCCGATGATTATATGACCAAGCCGTTCCATAAGGACGAATTGATCGCCCGCATTCATGCGGTGGTCCGACGTTCCAAGGGGCACGCACAATCGGTCATCCATACCGGGGACCTTACCGTTAATCTTGATGCCAAAACCGTTGAGGTCAACGGCCAACGGGTGCACCTGACCGGCAAAGAATACCAGATGCTGGAACTGCTTTCGCTGCGCAAGGGCACAACCCTGACCAAGGAAATGTTCCTTAATCATTTGTATGGCGGCATGGACGAACCAGAGTTGAAGATCATTGACGTGTTCATCTGCAAATTGCGCAAAAAGCTGGCCGCCGCGACCGAAGGCGCCAACTATATCGAGACCGTGTGGGGTCGGGGATATGTGTTGCGCGAACCCGAAGACATCGTGGTGCGGGCAACCGGCTGAGCAAACCGCAATTGCAGCGTAAATTTCCAAACCCGCGGTTTGTCACCGCGGGTTTGATGCTTTTGGCTCAACACCCACTACCCGTAAATGTCGAGGGTGATACCAAGCGGGCCTAGCGCTTGTCACGAAGCGTTGGATTCGCTTCGTCGCGCTATCTCTTTGTTTATGCGTGTCATTTTTCCCAAAACCGGTACCCACTTTTGGGTGACACGCTCTAATACCAAGGTGGTTATTATTGTTCCATTTGATGGCGGAAAAACCGGTAGCCAATTATCCGGCAAGCTCTCTAAAGGCACGCCTCGAACAGCGCTTTGGTATTGTCGTAATCCATCTTGATCGGATTGCCGCCGGTGCTCGGGTCCTTAAGTGCAGCTTTCACAATGCGCTCGACATCGGGGTCTTTGACACCGAGTTCCGTCAGATTTTTGGCGATGCCAAGCGTTGCGTTCAATTCGCCGACAAAGCCGTAAAACCCGTCGAACCCGCCAGCAATGCCAAGATAGTTGGCGGCATGGCCAAGGACTTCGCGCACCGCCGGTTCGTTAAATTTTAGCACCGGTTGCATGACCACCGCATTGGTCGTGCCATGGTGGGTGTGGTGCAGTGAGCCGACCGGATGGCTGATCGCGTGAATGGCGCCAAGCCCCTTCTGGAACCCGGTCGCACCCATTGCGGCGGCACTCATCATATGGGTTCGGGCCTCAATGTCGGTGCGATCCTTAAATGCGCGCGGCAGATATTCTTTGACCAGCCGCATACCTTCCAGCGCTATGCCTTGCGACATCGGGTGATAATGCGGTGAACAATAAGCCTCCAGGCAATGAGCAAAGGCATCCATGCCGGTGCCGGCGGTAATAAAGTCAGGCATGCCGACAGTCAGTTCCGGGTCGCATATCACCACCGATGGCAGCACCTTGGGATGGAAAATGATCTTCTTTTCTTCGGTATCGGAATTGGTGATCGCCGATGCGCGGCCGACTTCTGATCCGGTGCCGGCGGTGGTTGGCACGGCGACGATCGGGTCGATTGCATCGGCATCGGCACGGGTCCACCAATCGTCGATATCCTCGAAATCCCAGATCGGTCGGGTCTGGCCGCTCATGAAAGCCAGCATTTTTGCCAAATCGAGGCCGGAACCACCACCAAAGGCCACTACCCCGTCATGGCCACCTTCGCGATATGCGGCAATGCCATCGGCAACATTTTGATCGTTTGGATTGGGGTCGACATCGGCAAACATTGCCCGGCCGAGGCCGCCGGCTTCCATCAGATCAAGGGTTGATTGGGTGATCGCCATTTTGGCCAGTCCGCGATCGGTGACCAGCAGCGGTTTGTTGATACCGGCGAGCGCGCATGCGTGTGCGATCTCGGCAATGCGTCCGGCGCCAAAGCGGATTGCGGTCGGGTAAGACCAGTTTCCAGTAAGCTGCATATAACTAAGCCTTTTTCAAATGACAGAATTTGGGTCGGGTCAGATTGTGATGCCAGATCGCCGACAAAACCCCGCCACGACCGGTGTTCTTCGGCGATATACATTTAGGGTTTTTGTCATGGTCAAGCTCGCTCAAATCCCCGTGCAATTTCATAATCGGTAACGGCCCGGTCAAATTCCTCCTGCTCCCAGGTCGCGGTACGGGTGTAATGATCGACTACCTCGTCGCCAAACGCTTCCCGCAGCATTGCGGAATTGGCGAGCTTTTCGGCCGCAGCGCGCAGGGTTGCGGGAATTTCTTCGCTTTCCTCATCGGTATAGAGGTTGCCGATGGTCGGACCGCTAAGCGGCATTTTGTCTTCGATGCCTTTGATGCCGGCGGCCAATTGCGCGGCAAGTGCCAGATAGGGATTAAGGTCGGAGCCACCGATGCGGCACTCGATCCGTACTGCGCTGGTGCCGTCGCCACACAGCCTAAAACCGGCGGTTCGGTTATCGACCGACCAGGCAATCTTGGTTGGCGCAAATGTGCCTTTGACAAAGCGCTTGTAGGAATTGACGTAGGGCGCCAGGAAAAACGTGTAGTCCGCAGCATAGGCGATAAGGCCGGCAACATAATGTTTCATGATCACCGACATGGAATATTTGTCGTTTTTATCGAAGAACGCGCTCTTGCCATCGGCGGTCCACAGCGATTGGTGAACATGCGAGGAACTGCCGACCTTGTTGTTGCGCCACTTGGCGAGAAAGCTTGCGGCATGGCCGTTTTGCCAGGCGATTTCCTTGGTAGCGTGCTTGGCGATGGTGTGATGGTCGGCGCAATCCATGGCGCCGGCATAGCGGATATTGAGTTCTTCTTGACCGGTCTCGGCCTCGCCCTTGGAATTTTCGATCGGTATGCCGGCTGCATATAAATGGTTGCGCAGCGGCCGCATCACACATTCCTCCTTGGTGGTCTGCAAGATGTTGTAGTCTTCGTTGTAACCGCTGATCGTTTGAAGGTTGCGGTAGCCCGATTTGCGTATTTCGTCGAAACCCTTTTCGAACAAAAAGAACTCAAGCTCGGTGGCCATCTTGGCGGCAAAGCCGAGTTTTTCCAGCCGCTTGATCTGGCGCCTTAATATCGAACGCGGGGTGTGGGATATTTCTTCATGGCTATGGTGATCCAAAATGTCACAAAGCACCATGACGGTGCCTTCCAGCCATGGCACCGTGCGCAACGTGTCGAGGTCGGGTTTCATGACATAATCGCCATAACCGTCCTCCCAACTGGTGACCATATAGCCGTCCGGGGTCGTCATCTCCAAATCGGTCGATAGCAGATAGTTGCAGCAATGGGTTTCCTGCCAAGCACTATCGATGAAATTTTGAGCGTGAAAGCGCTTGCCCATCAGCCGGCCTTGCATATCAATCAGACAGGTAAGAACGGTATCGACGGCACCTTCGGTAACTTGCTTCCGCAAAACTTCAAACGTGAGATTTCCAGTCATAAATGCGGTGTTCTCCCAATGATTTCAGCGCACGCTCAACAGGCCACAAACAACGTCATTGGGCCCTGAATTGCTTTGGCCAGGTGGGCGCCGCCAGTTGACAGCGCCCACGATTGCCAGCACTCGATTAGTGCAAGCTGAAAGCCGATTAGCCGTAGCGGTATGGCCGGCCGGCCTTTTGCATGTCGTCGTTATATTTGCGGAAGATTTCGACGACTTTCGCCTTGGTCTCGGATTCTGCCGCGATCTCATCCCAGAATTTGACTGCGGCGGTCTCGACCTGAGCCCATTCGGAATCAGGGATCGAAGTCAACTGCATCTTGGTGCCATTGACCCGAAGATCGGCTTCACCGCCCCAGTACCACCACTGACGGTAATAGTGGCTCTGGTCCATGCAAACCCTGAGCAGCTCTTTCAAATTGTCCGGCAGTTCGTTCCAGCGATCCATATTGGCAAAGAACGAACCGGCCCAGGCGCCCGAGATATTGTTGGTCAGGAAATAGTTGGTCACATCGGCCCAACCGACAGTGTAATCCTCGGTAATCCCGGACCAGGCGATGCCGTCAAGTTCACCGGTCTGTACCGCGACTTCGATATCTTCCCAAGGCAAGGTGACCGAGACCACGCCGAACTGGTTCAAGAACCGACCGGCGGTCGGGAAAGTAAACACCCGCAAGCCCTTAAGATCTTCCAGGGAATTGACCGGGTCCTTGGTCGCAAAGTGACATGGGTCCCAAGCGCCAGCCGAGATGTGCTTGACGCCGACCTTGGAATATTCCGCGTCCCAGATCTCATTGAGGCCGTACTGGTTAAACAAAACCGGCACATCGAGGGAATAGCGGCTTGCGAAAGGAAAATAGCCGCCAAATACCGTAACCTCGGTGGGCGAAGCCATGGAATCATCGTCCGACTGCACCGCATCGATGGTGCCCTTCTGCATTGCCCTAAACAATTCGCCGGTCGGCACCAACTGGTCGGCAAAGAAAAGTTCGATCTCCATTTGGTCGCCGGCGATTTTGTTGAAACTTTCAATTGCCGGTTTGATGACATGGGCAGCAAGCGCCGGCCCAGCATAGGTTTGCAGGCGCCATTTGATCTTTGACTGGGCGATTGCCGGCGTGGCAAGGGCGGCGGCCGGCCCGGCGATTGCGGCACCCTTGATGAATTTTCTTCTTGTGGTCATCGATTTCTCCTTGTTTTGCTGGTTGAAATTGTTGAGCCCAATTTGGGTCGCTCCTTTGCGAAGTTCTTGTTATCTCCCGTAGACGGTGCTTGGCAGCCAAAGGGCTATTTGCGGAAACGCCATCACTAACACCAGTGCCAAGATCATGACACAGACAAACGGGCCAATCGAACTATAGATATCCCGCAAGGTAATTTCCGGCGGCGCCATCGCCCGCATCAAAAACAGATTATAACCAAACGGCGGCGTCATATAAGCAATCTGAGTGGTAATTGTATAAAGGACACCATACCAGATCAGGTCAAATCCGAGTATTTTGACCAGCGGCACATAAAGCGGCGCAACGATTACCAGCATGGCAGTGTCGTCTAGAAACGTGCCCATCAAAATGAACGACAATTGCATTAAGATCAGGATCATCCATGGGTCGAAGCCCAACTGCTCGGTGAATAAATTGTCGATCGCCTTGACCGCGCCCAAGCCATCGAAAACGGCGCCGAAACCAAGCGCGGCCAATATGATCCACATGAACATGCAGGAAATCGCCAGGGTCTGGCGGACCGAAACCTCGAACACGAGGCGGGTCATGCGGCGTTTGATAACTGCGGCCAAAAAGGCGGTCATGGCGCCGATTGCCGAACTTTCCACCAGCGATGTCCAGCCATTTACAAACGGCACCATCATCGCAGCAAAAATAACGATCGGCAAAATACCGGCGCGCAGCAGGCGCATTTTCTCGCCAAAGGAAACGTTGCGCTCCTCCTTTGGCAGAACCGGCCCAAGTTCGGGTTGGATTTTGCAGCGGATATAGATGTAAGCGATAAACAGGCCGGCCATCATCAGGCCAGGCATCACGCCGGCAAGCCATAATTGGCCGACCGGCTGGCGGGCGATCATGGCGTAAAGCACCAGCACCACTGACGGCGGCACCAAGATGCCTAGCGATGAACCGGCCTGGATCACACCGGTTACCATGCGTTTGTCGTAGCCGCGTCTTAGTAATTCGGGGAGCGCGATGGTGGCGCCAATCGCCATGCCGGCGACCGACAATCCGTTCATCGCTGAAATCAGCACCATCAGCCCTATGGTGCCTATCGCCAATCCACCGCTGACCGGTCCCATCCATACATGGAACATTTTGTACAAATCGTCGGCGATCCGCGATTCTGACAGCACATAACCCATGAAGATGAACATCGGCAGGGTCAAAAGCGGATACCATTTCATCAGCTTCATGGCCGAAGAAAATGGGATGTCCGAACCACCGGTGCCCCACAGCGCCAAAGCCGAAACCGCCGCCACCGCGCCGATTGCGCCAAACACCCGCTGGCCGGTGAACAGCATCAGCATCATTGAAGCAAACATGAAAATGGCGATCATCTCATAAGACATCACGCTTCCTCACCGCGAATTTTGAGGATGTCCTTGAATAGTTCGGAGACCGCCTGCAACAGCATCAAAAAGATGCCAATGCACATGATTACCTTGATCGGCCACAGATAAGGCCGCCAGGCAGTTGGGCTGCGCTCGCTATATTTCAACGAATAGGCGGTGCTTTCATAGGCGCCGTACAACATAACGCCGAGATAAAAGATCAAAAACAACACGGTAAAAGCGTCTACTTGTGCTTTACGACGGTCGCTCCAATTACTGTAGAACAGATCCATGCGCACATTGGAGCCGAGTTGGATCGAATATGGGCCGCCCAAAATATAGTAGGTGACCATGGCAAACTGGGCGATTTCCAAGGTCCAATTCGCCGGCAGAAAAAAGGTTTTGGAAATCGATGACCAGACCAGGATCGCCACCATCAAGAAAATGCCGTACATGGTGATGCGACCGATCCGGTAATTTATGGCATCCACGGTGCGGATAAAGACGCGGGCGAATTTCATGCCTGGCGCCTTTTG
The DNA here is from genome assembly GCA_965248715.1 of Rhizobiaceae bacterium. Lineage (GTDB taxonomy): Bacteria > Pseudomonadota > Alphaproteobacteria > Rhizobiales > Rhizobiaceae > CBDFKB01. The sequence goes on along the minus strand of CBDFKB010000008.1, from coordinate 354,867 downwards.
CCATCCGGCAGCGCCCGGCAATCGGACAATGCGGACACGAGCAAATTGTGCAGGGTGTTGGCCATGGTTTGGCATTGCTGCAGATCAGCGATAAGATCGTTTCTGATTTCGATCATCACATTCATATATCCGTTGGCTACTCCATGTAACTTCAGGGTGTGGGTCACCCCGTCTGCAAGGCCATAGGGCTGGTTTCTAAGGGTTTTCAGGCGGGTATGATCGACAGCCCGGGTCAACATAGCATCTGCCAATCGGGTGTCACTATCATGCAGAATGCCCAACTCGACCGAGCGGGTCTGATCGAAATAGACCGGTGCAAAACTGTGGATGGTCACCAATACCGGCTGTTGCGATTTGGCGACTAGCGCCGAAATAACCGCGCGCTCAAAGGGCTGGTAGTAAACCTCGACGCGCTGACGTCGCTGCTCTTTGGAAAGTCCCTGATTGCCCGGGATGGAATAGGTTTCGCTGGTTTCAGGAATGGCGCTGGCACTCTCGGGCGCGCGGTTGCAATCGTAGACCAGCCGCGAAACCGTGCTCGAAACTAGCGCGGCGTCCAAAAGTTCGCTTAGCCGCCGGGCCACCTCAAACGCCCCCAGATCCCAGGCGATATGGCCTCCACGGGCAACCTCGGACAAGCCAAGATCGCCGAATTCATCGGGAATAAAAGCCGACGCATGTTCACAAACCAGCACCACCGGCGAGGTACCGGCAAGGTTCGTAGTTGATGTGTTCGACCGTAGAGCGATGTTGGCCGGCGCCGTTTTCATGGCGATCAAATCCCCAAGTTCGCGAAAAATTCTCTTCAAGTCGATCAGCTTTGTCAAGAAACTTTCTGAAAAATATTCTTCACAGCCACGTTAGATGTCGGTATATTGCCAAAAATGGGAGCATCGCCGTGTCGAACAGCACCATTGCGGAGCGGCTTCGCGCAAGAAATCAGGAACTGACCCGGGCCGAACGTCAGCTTGCGGATGTAATTTTGAAGAATTATCCGGTTTCCGGACTTGGCACCATCACCACGCTCGCCAATTCGGCGGATGTTTCAACACCGACCGCCGCGCGGATGGTGCAGAAATTAGGATATTCCGGCTTTCCCGAGTTTCAGGCGGCTTTGCGCCAAGAACTGAATGACAAAATCTCCGGGCCGATTGCCAAACGCGATCTGTGGGCAGACAACGCCCCTGATGCCCACATCTTAAATCGGTTTACCGATGCGGTGATCGGCAATATTCGCCAAACCCTCAGCGAGATCGATACCGCTACTTTCGAGCGCGCGTGCGAAATGCTCGCCGACCCGGCGCGTGCGGTGTTTATTGTCGGTGGCCGCATCACCCGCACCCTTGGCGACTATATGTTCCTGCACATGCAAGTGATGCGTGCGGGGGTTACCCACATCCATTCCAGTTCCAACGCCTGGCCGCATTATTTACTCGATATCAAGCCCGGCGATGTGGTGGTTATTTTCGATATTCGGCGCTACGAAAACGCCACCCTGCGCCTGGCCGAATTTGCCAAGGAAAAGGGCGCCAAAATCATCCTTTTCACCGATCAATGGCTGTCCCCGGTCAACGGTTTTGCCGAAATCTGCTTCAGCAACCGGATCGTGGTGCCATCGGCGTGGGATTCCTCGGTAACCGGGACCCTGCTGATCGAGATCATCATCGCCGAAGTCCAGGAGCGCCACTGGACCACCACCCGCAACCGCATGGAAGAGCTCGAGGAAATGTTCGACCGCACTAAGTTTTTTAGAAAATTCCTATGATGCGAAAATTGCGATGGATCGGTCGATATTTGCGGACAGGGACTATTTAACCACCGGCAATTGCTTAATCCATGAAAATCGTCGACCTTCGCCGCTCGCACCGCTCGATCACCATTCAGCTTTTGACAGGAGCGGTTTTGGAATCAGATACTGTGCGGGCGCATTCTTGTGATCGATAACAGATTGGATCAACTAGCATGAACAAGAAAATCGACAGCATTCAGGCGGCCAATCGGCAAGCGGCGCTCGACTACCATGCCTTTCCCAAGCCTGGAAAACTGGAGATTAGACCAAGCAAGCCGCTGGCCAATCCGCGCGATCTGTCGCTCGCCTATTCACCCGGTGTGGCGGAAGCGTGCCTAGCGATCAAGGATGATCAACAGGCGGCTGCCAAATACACTGCGCGCGGCAATCTGGTGGCGGTGGTTTCCAACGGCACCGCAACCCTTGGCCTCGGGGATATCGGCGCCTTGGCCTGCAAACCGGTGATGGAGGGCAAAGCGGTCTTGTTTAAGAAATTTGCCAACATCGATTGCTTCGACATCGAGATCAACGAAACCGATCCGGAAAAATTGGCCCAACATGTCATCGCGTTGGAGCCGACCTTTGGTGCGATCAATCTCGAAGACATCAAAGCGCCCGACTGTTTTATTGTCGAGCGGGTTTGCCGTGAACAAATGGGTATTCCGGTATTTCATGATGACCAGCATGGCACCGCAATCGTGGTCGGATCGGCGGTGGTCAATGCGCTTTTTCTAACAAAGCGCAAAATCGAGAACATCAAGATCGTGTCGACCGGTGGCGGTGCGGCGGGGATAGCCTGTCTCGACATGTTGGTTAAGCTTGGAGCACGGCGCGATAATATCTGGTTGTTTGACAGGCTCGGCCTGGTTTATGCGGCGCGAAGCGAAGAATTGACCCCGCAAAAAGCGCGATATGCTCGCACTGAACCAGGGGTTACCCTCGACCAGGCGCTGGTTGGCAGTGAACTATTTCTCGGCCTGTCCGGCCCAGGGGTATTAAAGCAGGAATGGGTGGCGCAAATGGCGCCACGGCCGATCATCTTGGCTCTGGCCAATCCGGTGCCCGAGATCATGCCGGAACAGGTATTGGAGGCGGTTCCCGATGCGATCATCGCCACCGGGCGCTCCGACTACCCCAACCAGGTCAACAATGTGCTCTGTTTTCCGTTCATTTTTCGCGGTGCGCTTGATGTCGGCGCGACCGAAATCAACGCCGAGATGGAGATCGCCTGTATCGAGGGGATCGCGCAACTTGCGCGCAAGACCTCGGCGGCTGAGACGGCGGTAGTATACGGCGATGAGGATTTGAAGTTTGGCACCGACTATTTGATCCCGAAACCGTTTGACCCGCGTTTGCTGCCGACGGTGGCAGCTGCGGTCGCCAAGGCGGCCGAGGAAAGCAATGTTGCCGCCCGTCCGATCGCCGATTTCGATGCCTATTGCGAACAGCTAAACGCATCGGTTTATCGCTCGTCAATGATTATGCGCCCGGTCTTTGAAGCTGCGCGGACAGCGGCCCGCAAAATCGTTTTCGCGGAAGGCGAGGACGAGCGGGTGCTCAGAGCTGCGGTGACCATGCTGGAGGACACGGTCGATGTGCCATCGCTGATTGGCCGTCCGAAGGTGATCGCCCGACAATGCGAGAAACTTGGCTTGCCGGCCAAGATCACGGCAAGATTTGAGATTATCAATCCGCAGAGCGATGCCCGCTATCGCGAGTACTGGGAAACCTATCACCGGGTGATGGAACGCCGGGGTATCACGCCAGATCTTGCCAAGGCGATCCTGCGCACCAATACGACCGCGATTGCCGCAGTTATGGTCTATCGCGGCGAGGCTGATAGCATGATTTGTGGCACTTACGGCCAATATCTTTGGCACCTAGATTATGTGCAACAAATGCTCAACAAACCGGGGGTAAAGACTTCTGGCGCATTATCACTGATGATCATGGATTCCGGCCCGTTGTTTATTGCCGATACACAAGTGTTTTCCGAGCCCAGTGCCGAACAGATCGCCGCTACCGCAATTTCCTCTGCCCGCCACGTGCGCCGGTTCGGGATTGAGCCCAAGGTTGCACTGTGCTCGAATTCGCAATTCGGCAATCTTAGTTCAAATGCGGCCAAAGGAATGCGAACTGCCATTCAGTTCCTCGAACAAAGCGGATGCGATTTTGTTTTTGATGGCGAGATGCAGCTCGAAACCGCGCTCGATCCTGAATTGCGGGATCGGATATTTCCAAATTGCCGGCTTGAGGGCAAAGCAAACACGCTAATCTATTCTAACTGTGAAACCGCAGGCGCAGTGCGCAATAGTCTAAAAACGGTAGCCAACGGCATCGAAGTCGGGCCCATCCTAATGGGGGTGGGCAATCGGGCACATATTGTAACCCCCTCGATTACGGTGCGCGGCCTGTTGAACATCGCCGCCTTGGCCGGAACTCCAGTTAAGCATTATGCGTAAGGTTGTTGTCGCCAAACGGCGGCATCAATTCAGTCCAATAATTCCCTCGGCAGTATTCGGTGAAATGGCATGATGATGTGTGTGGTCCCGGTTGGCCGCACCAACGTCAGGATTTGTCCCGGTAGCTGATGATCGCCAAAAACCGGATCGGGAATTTGATCAGCATCTCAGGGCCGTGCGCCGCTTGCGGATCAAACAGCAGGCTGTCGCCGGGCTGTAGCCGATATATGCGGTCGCTGTGGCGATAGTCGAATTCGCCCTCCAGCACATGGATGAACTCAACGCCGCCATGTTGGAACATGGGAAACATGTCCGACTTGTCGGTCAAAGTGATCAGATAGGGTTCAACATCGACCTCGTTGCGCACACCATGGCCAAGAAGACGGTAGTGATGGCCGGCCCGCGTGCCGCGCCGTTCGATCTCCAAGCCTTTGCCGGCGGGAACAAAAGACGCATCGCGATGTTCTTCGAACTGTCGGAACAAACCGGTAACCGGGATCGACAGACTGTCGGCAAGTCGCTGCAAAGTCGACAGGGATGGGGAGGTCTGGCCATTTTCGATTTTCGAAATCATCGCAATCGATACACCGCAAGAGCGGGAAAGATCGGCAACTGTTAGGCTGTTGTCGTGACGCAATTTGCGTAATTGGCGGCCAATCGCTTTTTCCAAATTGGTTTCGCGACCTGCGTCCGCGAACTCGTGGGCATCTCTTAGATCGGAAACCACCATTATAGCCCTGTCGATGATACGGTTAACCGGCCGGCCACAATATTGTTGCCAACGGTTGGCAGCGGCAGGGCCTGGTCGAAGGCCTGCGGGACAAGATGGCAGATGCGCGCAAATTTGCCCCGCAGGAAAGTTTTGATCAGTACCGGTCTTGGTGGTCCCTGATTTTCAGGGCCTCCTCCATGCGTCCTGATTTCTGCATCGCGTCTTGTTCCTTGTGCAGTTCGCGGGCTTCAATGCGCCCCTGCATGACATGGAACCCGATCCAGAAAACCAAGCCGGCGACGAACCAGATCATTTCGGTTCCAACGAACGGATAAATCGGCCCGAGCTGGGAAAGATCAGTCGCCCAGGTTGTGACAATCGTAGTGGACATGACTTATTTCCTTTCCTATTTGCCGTTTACTAACAGGCCGAGCCTGCGCGCTTCTTCGATGTCGGCCTCGGTTACCGTTATGTCGTCGGCCATGTAGGCTTGGTCATCGGCAAGATCGAGCCCAGCAAGTTCCACTGCAGGCGGAACCCGCAGGAGGTTCATCGAATTGAGGATCAATGACACCACATAGGCCGGCAGGAAGCCGAGTACACCGAACATAATCACTGCCCCGGCCAACTGACCCCAAGGGGTGATATAGGCCACTTCTGCGTGGTAACCGGCGGTCGCCGGGTGACCCCAAAGCATGAAGCCGGCGATAACCAGCCCGATAAAACCGGCATAGCCATGAACCGCAACCGCGCCAACCGCATCGTCGATTTTGAAACGCCGCTCGACCCAAAAATGCAACTTGTAGGCTGCGTAGGCACCCACGCCGCCGATGAACATTGCCTGGATCGGATGGTAGAGATCGTTGCCAGCCGATGCGGCAATGATACCCGCAAGTCCGGCAGAGTAAGTCCAAAACGCATCACCACGACTGACCACATAGCCGGCCAACATGCCGCCGGAAAGTGACATCAAGAAGTTGAACACGATCGCCGAAAGGGTGGTCGGTGTCAGGTAGATCGTCGTTGCGGTGTATGAAATACCTTCACCACCGATCGAAGCAGCATCGATGATTGGCACGTTACACGCGACATAAAAGCCCCAGAAACCGGTATAGATCAGGAACAAACCAATGGTCACGAACCAACGGTTATGGGGATTGATGTTGCGCGGGTTGCCGTCGCTATCAAATTTGCCGATCCTTGCCCCGAGCGGGATCAACACGCCAAGCGCTGCGCCGCCGGCAATCGCGTGGATGACGCCAGATGCATAGGCATCATGATAGCCAAGCTGGGTGACCATCCAACCATCTGGGTGCCAGCCCCATGAGGCATCGATAATCCAGGTGAATGAGCCGACCAACACGGCGATGATCCAGAACGCGAAAGACCGAATACGTTCGATCACCGCGCCAGATACGATTGACGCCGCCGTCCAGGAGAACAGCAAGAATGCGGCCCAGAACACGCCGTTCAGCCGTGCCCAGCCCGCATTGCCCAATACCCCGTCTTCCGGGCTGTTAACGCCAGGACCGCCCAAATGGGTGCCCATCAGTTCAGTCCACGGTTTGGCGTTGCCTACTAGGTTAATGCCACCGGTGATCCCCGGCCCGTTTGGAAATGCAAAATAGATCCACCAGCCAAAGAAGAAGAATGTGATGGTGACCAACGGGATCAACATCGTGTTCTTCATCAATGTGTGGAGCATGTTTTTGCGCCGGCTGGCACCGACTTCATACATGCAGAACCCGACGTGAATCAGGAACATAAGTGGAACTGTCACCCAATAGTAGAATTCGGTGAATATTACGGTTAGTGCACCAATATCGGTGTCCATCGTCTCTCCTCCCTTGTTTGGCTATCCGCGTTTACCCGGTAGGCTAAGTTCTAACATACTGTTTTTACAGGTATATTAGTCCCAATCTCGTGCCGGACCACCCGGCAGAGATCGCGACCGTAGCGGAAAAGTTGTTTAACCACAATCATCTTTTTTTCCTGCCAATAGATTTACGTGGCAGAAACAAGGCAACGGCCAACCCGCAGGATATTGGACTGGGTGATATAATTGGCTAGGCCCGGCGCTGTTGATAGGTTGACTTGGCAACGAATTATGTGTCGTTCGGCGATCGGCCCAATACCGTTCATGCTCTATATTTCCCAGCCTGACCCTAAGTTCGCGGCAATAGGACCTGTGGTTAATCATCGGTTTGGCGCCGGTTTGACGGGTGTGAAAAAATGCGAAGGGCATTTGTGCCTGGGTTCCCAATTTCGCTCCGGTCAGCGGTTAACCAAAAAAATAAAATTTTTCTCTTGACGATTTCACTATAAAGAAAATATTCTTACTACCATTAAAAATATGGAGGAGCGGCGCAATGTGTGGAATCGTCGGACTTTATCTCAAAAACGAAGCCTTGAAAGACCAGCTTGGCGCCATGTTCCAGCCGATGCTGGTGGAAATGACGGACCGCGGTCCAGATAGTGCCGGGATCGCTATCTATCACGAACCGGCCCCTGGCGGCGCGAGCAAGATCACCGTGTTTCATCCAAACGAGCATTATCATTGGGGCGAATTGACCAACTCGCTGCGCGCCATTTTCGATAGTTCATTTGAGGACGCTATCAACAGTTCCCATTGTGTCATCACCACCACGGCCGACACGGAAGCGGTGGTCGCGGCAATTGAAGCCCATGATTTGGACCTACAGGTAATGAGTTTCGGCAGCACCATCGAAATCTACAAGGAAAAGGGCCTGCCGGAAGATGTAGCAGACCGCTTTGAGGTGTCGCAAATGCGCGGCAGCCATGTGATCGGCCATACCCGCATGGCGACCGAAAGCGCGGTAACGACCGCCGGTTCACACCCGTTTTCCACCGGGCCGGATTTGTGTTTGGTGCACAATGGTTCGCTGTCGAACCACAATCGGCTGCGCGACTATTTGCGCGATCACAAGGGCGCCCGCTTCCGCACCGAAAACGACACTGAGGTAGGCGCCGCTTATGTGGCGAGCCGCCTAAAGGAAGGGCGTTCGCTACATCAGGCGTTTGAAGACTGCCTGGATACCCTGGACGGATTTTATACCTTCGTTGCCGGCACTCGTGACGGTTTTGCGGTGATGCGCGACCCGGTCGCCTGCAAACCAGCGCTGTTGGCGGAGACCGACGATTATGTCGCCTTCGCCTCGGAATACCGCGCCCTTGCCGGGTTGCCCGGCATCAAGGACGCCAAGGTCTGGGAGCCCGAGCCGGCAACCGTTTACAGTTGGGGGGAACAAACCTGATGGCGGAGACGAACGTAATTGAAATCGATCTTGCTTCCAGTTCCCTGCGCGATGCCAATGTTGAACTGCAGCGGCTAAACGGCAGCGATGACAGCGCCGCTTATCGCGTTCTTAATCCGGGTGGGTCGCATGCGCTTGCATGTGGCATCGATGCGCCGGTCGAAATCGAGGTCAAGGGTCATGTTGGCTATTATTGTGCCGGCATGAACAAGGTGGCGAAGATTGTCATCGACGGTAATGCCGGCCAAGGGGTGGCGGAAAATATGATGTCCGGCGTGGTTCACGTTAAGGGCGACGCCAGCCAGTCGGCCGGTGCGACCGCCCATGGCGGTTTGTTGATTATCGACGGTAACGCATCGGCGCGTTGTGGTATTTCGCTCAAGGGAGGCGACATTGTGGTCAAGGGCAATGCCGGGCATATGAGCTGTTTCATGGCCCAGGCCGGAAATGTGGTTGTGTGCGGTAATGCCGGCGATGCGCTGGGCGATTCGCTATACGAAACCCGCATCTTTGTCCGCGGTGACGTGAAAAGCCTGGGCGCTGATTGCATCGAAAAGGTGATGCGCAACGAACATTTGGCAGAGTTGCAAACGCTGCTCGATCAAGCAGGTTGCGACAACATCGAGGCGAGTGAATTTCGCCGCTACGGCTCGGCCCGTCAGCTCTACAATTTCCAAATCGAAAACGTCGACGCGTATTAAGGGGATCAGGCGATGTCTGACAAAACAACATTGAGGAACCGCAGGTCGGCGGCCTTCGACGATTTGTCGATCGACTATATTCGCCAGGCGGCACAGACCGGCCTTTACCGTATTCGTGGCTTTGGCGCCAAGCGGTATCTACCGAGTTTCGATGATCTGTTGATGAAAGGGGCGTCGATCTCGCGCTATCCGCTGGAAGGTTATCGCGAAAAATGCACCACCAGCGTGACGCTGGGCACTCGCTTTGCCAAGAAACCGATCGAATTAAAAATTCCGGTGACAATCGCCGGCATGAGCTTCGGCTCGCTATCGGCCAATGCGAAAGAAGCGCTTGGCCGCGGCGCCAGCGAGGTCGGCACCTCGACTACCACCGGTGATGGCGGCATGACCCCTGAGGAACGGGGCCATTCGACCCAATTGGTCTATCAATATCTGCCGTCGCGCTATGGCATGAACCCGGACGATCTGCGCCAAGCGGACGCGATTGAAATCGTTGTCGGCCAGGGTGCTAAGCCCGGCGGTGGCGGCATGTTGCTAGGCCAAAAGATTACCGAGCGGGTTGGCCGCATGCGTACCCTGCCGGTCGGTATCGACCAGCGTTCGGCCTGTCGTCACCCTGACTGGACCGGCCCGGACGATCTGGCGATCAAGATCACCGAACTTAGAGAGATCACCAATTGGCAAAAGCCGATCTACATCAAGGTTGGCGCCGCGCGCCCCTATTATGATACTGCGCTGTCGGTTAAGGCCGGGGCCGACGTGGTGGTGATTGACGGCATGCAGGGCGGCACCGCGGCGACACAGGACGTGTTCGTCGAGCATATCGGCCAGCCTACCCTGGTAGCGGTCAAAGAAGCGGTGCAGGCGCTCAAGGATCTCAACATGCATCGCAAGGTGCAACTGGTAGTCGGCGGCGGCATCCGCTCCGGCGCCGATGTTGCTAAGGCGCTGGCCATGGGGGCGGACGCCTGCTCAATCGGTTCAGCGGCACTGATCGCGCTCGGCGACCAGGACCCACGCTGGGAGGAAGAGTATAACGCACTCGGCTCCAGTGCCGGCGCCTGGGAGGACTATCAAGACGGTACCGACCCTGCAGGCATCACCACCCAGGATCCAGAATTGCAAAAACGGCTGGATCCGGTCCAGGCCGGTCATCGGCTGGCAAATTATTTGCGGGTGCTGACCCTTGAGGTGCAGACCGTGGCACGGGCCTGCGGCAAGAGCCACATACACAATCTTGAGCCGGAGGATATGGTGGCGCTGACGGTGGAGGCGGCGGCGATGGCCGGCGTACCGCTGGCGGGAACCAATTGGATCCCGGGACTGGAAAGCCGATAATCGTATTACTAGCGGCGCCAGCATTCGCGGCGTTGTCATCACAAAACACAAAATTTGTCTGAAGGGGATGGACATGGCCATTAGTCTGGAAAAGGTCGCCAAGGAAAAGGGCATTCGGTTTTTCCTGATAAGCTTTACTGATTTGTTTGGGGTAACTCGATCGAAACTGGTGCCGGCATCGGCGATTGGCATGATGCAGAAAGACGGTGCCGGCTTTGCCGGGTTCGCCGCCCATCTGGATATGTCGCCGGCCGATACGGACATGTTTGCCATGCCCGATCCTGAAGCGATGATCCAATTGCCCTGGCAACCGGAAGTGGCATGGGTGCCGGGAAATTTGTTTCTTGGCCCCAACAAGGTCGAGCATTGCCCGCGCACCGTGCTTGCCAAAGTTTTGGCCGACGCCGAAGCCAAGGGCTTTTCGGTGTTAAGCGGTGTCGAATGTGAATTCTTCTTGGTCAACCAGGAAGGTACCGCGGTTGCCGATGAATTCGATACCAGGCCCAAACCCTGCTACGATCAGCAAGCGGTAATGCGGCGTTTCGATTTCATCACCGAATTGTGCGACCATATGGAGGCGCTGGGTTGGGGTCCTTATCAAAACGATCATGAAGACGCCAATGGCCAGTTCGAGCAGAACTGGGGTCCAGCCGACGCGATGACCACCGCAGACCGGCATGTGTTCTACAAATACATGGTCAAAACGCTGGCCGAGAAAAACGGCCTGCGCGCCACCTTCATGCCAAAACCGATCCCCGGCCTGACCGGCAATGGCACCCATTGCCACGTGTCGATTTGGAGCAAGGATGGCAAGACCAATTTGATGAGCGACCCTAATGGCGAACTGGGTCTGTCGCAGCTTGCCTACCATTTCATCGGTGGTTTGTTAGACCACGCTGCCGCCACCACCTTGATCACCAATCCGATCGTAAATAGCTATAAACGGATTAACGCACCGCGCACTATGTCTGGCGCCACCTGGGCACCGAACACGGTAACCTATTCCGGCAACAACCGCACCCACATGATCCGTATACCGGCCGACAACCGGATCGAGGTGCGCTTGGCCGACGGCGCCACCAACCCCTATCTGCTGCAAGCGGTGGTAACCGGCATGGGACTGCACGGCATCGAAAACAAGACCGACCCGGGCAGGCGTTACGACATTGACATGTATGCAGAGGGGCATTTGGTGAAAGATGCGCCGCAATTGCCGCTCAACATGGTCGATGCGATGCGCCTGTTCGAGGAAGCCGACGCTTTGGCGGACATTTTGGGCTCTGAGCTCTGCGCTTCATATTTAAAGCTGAAAAAGCGCGAATGGACCGAATTCATGCACCATTTTTCGGATTGGGAACGCATGAACGGGCTTGATGTTTGATAATAGGCGCGAACCGGCGGCGATCCTGCCTCGCTAATCATGAAATACAGTTGACGCGGAATTCATCAAAAGAGCGCTAGCGCTTGTCACCAAGCGTTGGGTTTGCTTCGTCGCGCTATCGCTTTGTTTATGCGTATTCTTGTCCGAAAACCGCTACCCACTTTTCGGGAATACGCTCTAGCGCTTGTCACCAAGCGTTGGATTTGCTTCGTCGCGCTATCTGTTTGTTTGTGCGTGTCATTTTTCCCAAAACCGGTACCCACTTTTGGGTGACACGCTCTCGCCGGATCAACCGGTTTGCATCCATCAAATGAGCCAATATTAAATTTCCTTGGTATAAACCCGGCCTTCGGTGGCGAAAAATCTAACATCACTCAGCCTGCCTCGGCCAACAAAGTGGCATTGCCGCCCGATGCGGTAGTGTCCTCGCTGATGCTTTTTTCCTTCATCAACCGCACCGGATCACAGTCGCAGCGCAACAATTGAACCCGCCGACCGGTTCGCTTGGCGAGGGTGCGGCGCAGGCCCCCCCGATCGTCGCCATCATACAGCACGATGTCGACCGCTGAATGATCAAGGGTACGGTTCAGTTCGCCTGCGTCGCGCACCACCAGTGCGCGATTGCCAGTTGCCGCCGCTAAATCCTGCTGGAGCTTGAAATCACCGTCCCCAGGTCCCAAGCAAATCACCGCTCCACGCGGTAGCACCGTGTAGCTATTCCGTTCGCCGGTCGGCCCGGCCAGCAGCACTGGGCGTTGGCTTGGCAATGTTCCTGCCTCTGGGGTGGTGAACCGGGTAACGGTATGCGGCCCGCCGGCTTTTGGGCCGGTGCCTGACAAGCCCTCGCCGCCAAACGGCTGGACACCGACCACGGCGCCGATCTGATTGCGATTGACATATATGTTGCCGGCATGAATGCGCTCGCAAATTGCGTTGACCCTGGTCTCGATGCGGCTATGGATTGCAAATGTCAGGCCGAACCCGGTGGCGTTGATGTCGGCAATCACCTGGTCAATATCACTGGCTTCGAACTCGATCACATGCAACACCGGGCCGAAAATTTCCTTTTCCAGTTCACTAATCCGCTCCAGCCGCAACACGGTCGGCGCGACGAAGGTGCCGTTGGCACATTCCTTCGGTAAATCGACCTGAAACAATTTGCGACCACGCGCGGCAAAGGTCTCGCAATGGCGAACGATCCCGGCCCGCGCCGCCTCGTCGATCACCGGGCCGATATCGGTTGCTGGATCCCACGGGTCACCGATCTGCATCTCGCGCACCGCACCTTCCAGCATCTCCAACAGCGCCGCAGCGATATCGCGCTGCACATATAATACTCTGAGCGCCGAACAACGCTGGCCAGCACTTTGGAACGCCGACAGCAAAATATCGCCGACGGTCTGTTCGAGCAGCGCGGTAGAATCCACAATCATCGCGTTGATCCCACCAGTCTCGGCGACCAGCGGCGCGTCCCAATTGCCGGCCTCGGCAAGCGAACAATCGATTAGCCGTGCGGTATCATTGGAGCCGGTAAAGGCGATGCCAGCAATGCGCGGATCGCCGGTCAGCGCCGGGCCGATCGCCGCCCCGTCGCCGATAACAATCGCCAACGCAGCGGCCGGAACCCCGGCCTGGTGCAGCAATTCCACCGCCCGCGCGGCGATCAAAGGAGTTTGCTCGGCCGGCTTGGCGACGACCGTATTGCCAGCGGCGAGCGCGGAAGCGACCTGGCCAGTAAAAATCGCCAAGGGAAAGTTCCAAGGTGAAATGCAGCCGATCACACCAAGCGGCATACGGTCATTACCAAGTTTGCGCGCCTCACCGGCGTAATAGCGCAGAAAGTCGACCGCTTCGCGCAGTTCGGCGATCGCATCCGATCTGGTCTTGCCGGCCTCACGCACCGCCAGCGCCATCAATTCAGCGCCGTTTTCTTCATAAAAATTGGCGGCACGCTCCAATATTTGCCCGCGATCTTCTGCCGATGTTGCTGACCAGCTATCAAACCCGTTCACCGCCCGGCCAATCGCCTGTTGCACCGATTGCGTATCATCTTGATTAACGGTGCCGACCGGCTTGGCGCGGTTGGCCGGATTGTATAATTTGAGTGCGCCGTCTGGTTCGGCGCCGGCGCCCCAAATGTGTACCCGGAAGGGCGACATCGCCGCATCCAACTGTTCGCGTTGGTGGGAAACATTGAGGTTCCATCCAGCGGCATTAATGCGATCCGCAAAGATCGCTTGTGGCAGCACAATGCGTGGATGCGGCGTATAGGCATCCGCCTCGATCAGCGCCATCGGATCAGCGGCAATTTGTGTGGCCGCCACGGAATTGTCCAGCAATTGGTGAACGAACGAACTGTTGGCACCGTTTTCCAAAAGTCGGCGCACCAAATAAGCCAGTAAATCACGGTGCACGCCGACCGGTGCATAAATGCGCCGGCGTCGACCGTCGCTTTGGCGCAGGATCTCGTGCAGGCCTTCGCCCATGCCGTGCAGGCGTTGGAATTCGAACACGCTGTCGGGGGCAGCCATCGCCTCAATCGCCACCGCAGTATGGGCATTGTGGGTGGCAAATTGCGGATAAATGCGATCGGTCATCGACAACAATTGCCGTGCCGCCACCAGATAGGAAATATCGGTTGCCGCCTTGCGGGTGAAAACCGGATAGCCGGCCAGGCCTAGCAATTGCGCCAGTTTGATTTCGCTGTCCCAATAAGCGCCCTTTACAAGACGCACCGAAATGCGCCGGTCGAGCTTTTTGGTCAGCGCATAAAGCCAATCAAGCACGAAGGAGGTCTGCTTCGAATAGGCTTGGACCACGACGCCAAAACCGCCCCAGCCTTTTATGTCCCGATTGGCCAAAACCGCTTCGACGATATCGAGGGACAGATCAAGCCGGTCCATTTCCTCGGCGTCGATCGCCAGGCCGATATTGGCCGCCTTCGCGTGTTCGGCCAAAGCCGCAACCCGCGGCACCAACTCGTCCAAAACCCGGGCCCGATGGACACTTTGATAACGCGGATGCAGCGCCGAAAGCTTGACCGAGATGCCCGGATTGTCGTGTGGATTGCCGGCTTTCGCGCGTTTGGCAATTTCCGAAATCGCATCGCTATAGGCAAGAAAATACCGCTTGGCGTCGTTGGCGGTCAGCGCCGCCTCGCCCAGCATATCGAAGGAATGCAGGTAGCCTTCAGATCCGATTTCCGCAGCGTTGTCGAGCGCTTCGTCGATCGAACGGCCAAGCACGAATTGTTGGCCGAGCACCTTCATGGCTTCACCGACGGCAACCCTTGCCACCGGTTCGCCGAGCCGACGCACCACCGCGCGCATTGTGGTAACCATGTCGCCGGTCGCGGCCGGAATGGTGCGGAATACCTTGCCGGTCAGCATCAGCGCCCAGGTCGAGGCGTTGACCAATGCGGATTCGGCACGGCCAAGATGGCGCGACCAATTGCTTTCGCCGATCTTGTCGGAAATAAGCGCGTCCAAAGTTTCGTCGTCCGGGGTGCGCAAATAGGCCTCAGCCAAACACATCAGCGCGATGCCCTCATCGGTATTAAGGCCGTACTGGCTTAGAAACCGTTCCATCAAATTGGGTCGGCGTTCGCGGCGCAGTTTTGTCACGAATTCGGCGGCGCGGTTACAAACGGCGCGATTTTTGTCCGTATCGAAGGGCCACAAATCGACCATCCGCCCAACGCTGACCGCCTCGTCTTCATGGGATGAAAGGCGCATGGCATTGCGGATTTCGTTAAGCCGGCGGTCGGGCATGATCGTTGGTTCCACATACAAGCCCAACCAATGTTGGCGGGGAATTTGATATTGCTTATCAGTATAGGAAATTGCGAAGCTTGTGAGGATGGCTTGTTGAAAATTTAACCGGAGCCCGAATGACACCTGATCCGATACTGTGTGAGAAAGCCGGGCCGATTTGGCGGGTTACTCTTAATCGCCCGCAAAAGGCGAACGCGATTTCGCTTGCCATGCTTAAAGCGCTTGATCGGATCGTCGGCGAGGCGGAGGCGGCAAGCGATTTACGTGCTCTGATCATTACCGGTGCCGGGCAACGGGTGTTTTGCGCCGGGGCCGACCTTGGTGAGATCGATTTTGCCGGCGACCATGCAAAGCCCAAATTATGGGAGACCATGCCCCAGCGCCTGGTCCAGCTACCGGTATTTACCATCGCCGCGATCAATGGTGCCTGCATGGGGGGTGGGCTAATCTTGGCACTTTCGTGCGATGTGCGCCTAGCGGTTGGTGGCGTGCGGTTCGCCTATCCAGCGCTGAAAAACGGTGTGTTGCCTGGCAAAGTCGATGCGATGCGGTTAAACGCGCTGGTCGGACCGGGCCGGGCCAGGGCAATCCTGCTTGGCGGCATGACGATCAATGCGGCGACTGCCAACCAATGGGGATTGGTCGACCTGTTGGCGGACGATGACGATTTGATGGTTGCGGTCAACCGATTGGCCGACAATGCGGTTTTGGCGCCTGCGGGCCAGGTTGCCGCCATGAAGCGGGTGCTTGGCGAAGGGTGAGGTGTGCTATTTCTGGCCGCTGACCAAAATCGCCCTGAAATCATTGACATTGGTGCGGGTCGGGCCAGTCATAACCAGTTCGCCAAGTTGGTAGAAAAACCCGTAACTATCATGGCGTGCCAGCAGTTGAGCGGGATCAAGCCCAAATTCTTCGGCCCGCGCCAACGTGTTGGGCGAGATGATCGCTCCGGCATTGTCCTCGCTGCCATCAATGCCGTCGGTGTCAGCGGCAATGGCATGGATACGGTCATGGCCGTCGAGGGCTAGCGCCAATGCCAGCAGATATTCGCAATTGCGCCCGCCACGGCCAGTTTTCGCGCTATCTTCGACGCGCACCGTGGTTTCGCCACCGGACAAGATCAGTGACGGGCCGGGCCGGGTGGCAAGGTCAAGCGCCAAGGCCGCGTGCTCGCGCGCCACGTCACGCGCCTCGCCCTCGATGTCGGCACCCAGATTGTGTAAATTGATACCAAGGTCGGCCACCAATTGGCCGACATGCTGCACCATGTAGGCCGGTCGTGAAACCATAATGAACTGGCTGCCGGCAAACGCCGGGTCACCCGGTTTGGGGGTTTCGTTGGCTGGCGCAGCCAGATGGGCGCGAACCGCATCGGACACAGCAATATTATAATGGCCAAGCAACGCGATGGCGTCACCATTGCTGCTTGTATCCGGTGCCGTGGGGCCAGACGCGATGGTCGATAGGTCATCGCCTGGAACATCGGAGATCGCCAAGGTGACCAATTTCGCCGGCACCGCCAGGCGAGCAAGGCGGCCGCCCTTGACCGCCGATAAATGCTTGCGCACAATATTCATCTCGCCGATCGGCGCGCCGCTTGCCAGCAATTTCCGGTTGATATGTTTCTTTTCCGCCAGCTCGATGCCAGGAGCCGGCATGGCCATTAAGGCTGATCCGCCGCCGGAAACCAAAAACAACAGCAGATCTTCGGCGCCAAGCGCTGCAACCGCTTCCATGATTTGGCCCGCCGCTGCCTCGCCGCGATCATCGGGCACTGGGTGTGAGGCCTCGATCACCTTGATTTTAGCGCAAGGCCAGCCGTGGCCATAACGGGTGAGTGCGATGCCGCAAAGCGGTGCATTGCTTGGCCAATGGCGTTCCACCGCCGCTGCCATCGATGCCGCCGCCTTGCCGGCCGCAATTACCAGGGTGCGGCCCGGTGGCGGCGCCGGCAAATATTGCGGCACGCAATTGGCGGGTGAGGCATAAGCCACCGCCTGGTCAAAAAGCGCACGCAGGAAAGCGGCCCTGTCGCCTATTTCAAGCAGGTTTGCTAGTTCCGCTGATGTGGACATGCCATACACCGTCCAGGCGGGTCAGCCAGCTTCTATTTGTTCGGCCTTTTCGACCAAAACCTCGGCCTGGCGGATCGAGGCGTAGTCGATCAGCCGGCCATCCAAGGAAACCGCGCCGCGACCCTCGACCGCCGCCTGTTCCATCGCCGCCAGGATACGCTTGGCGCGCTCGACTTCGGCTTTGTCGGGGCTCATCACCTGGTTGGCAAACCCGATCTGCGAAGGATGGATCGCCCATTTACCCTCGCAACCGATTGCCGCAGCCCGTTTGGCGGCAGCGATATAGCCGTCGGCGTCGTTGAAATCCCCGAACGGACCATCGATTGGTCGAAGCCCATTGGCGCGTGCAGCAATCACCATTTTCGAAATCGGGTGATGCCACATATCGGCCCAATGGGTTTGCCGGGTCCCATCATCGTCACGCGGATCGGTCAGCACCGAATAGTCGCGGTTGACGCCGCCAATAGTGGTGGTGCGGGCGCGGGTTGATGCCGCATAGTCGGCAACGCCGAAATGCAGGGATTCATTGCGCTCGCTGGCGGCGGCAATTTCATTGACATTTTGCATGCCGAGCGCGGTTTCGATGATCAGTTCGAAGCCGATGGGTTTTTTTGCACCCATTGCGGTCTCGATCTGGGTTACCAACATGTCGAGTGCATATACGTCCGCCGCGGTTCCTACCTTCGGGATCATGATCATATCCAATCGGGTGCCGGCCTGTTCGAGCACGTCGACCAAATCGCGGTACATGTAATGGGTATCGAGCCCGTTGATGCGCACCGACAAGGAACTGTTGTTCCATTCGATATCGTTGAGTGCGGCGATGATGTTTTTGCGCGCGGTCTGCTTATCATCCGGCGCGACCGCGTCTTCGAGATCGAGAAAAATCACATCCACCTCGGACTGGGCGGCTTTTTCAAACAATTGCGGCTGGCTGCCGGGTACCGCCAATTCGCTGCGGTTGAGCCTAGCCGGCGCCTGGGTGATGGTTTTGAAACTCATGGGGCATGCTCCTGACCGGTCGAAACTTCGGTTGTGGACCGCAAAACAGCCAATCCGTCCGGCCTGTCAAGCGTAAAGTTACAAAACTAGTATTTTTGTTTTGTAAACCATTTACAATATTTACATTTGTCTAATATGTAAATTACTACCAGTACACATTGACACGTTTTTTCTTTCCGTGCGCTGAAATTGCTATTATCAACCCGGAAAGTCCATTCCCGCAGGAAAGACAATCCGATGCTAGACAAGAACACAAACGGTAAAACCGGCCTCTTCATCCCCGGCCCGACCAATATTCCTGACAAAGTGCGCCAGGCGCTAAACGTGTCAATGCAGGATATGCGCGCACCGGATTTCGGCGAGCTGACCTTGCCGCTGTTTGCTGACATCAAAAAAGTCATGCGTACTGCCGAAAGCGAAGTCTTCATTTTTCCAGGCAGCGGCACCGCCGGCTGGGAATCATGCATAGCCAATTTATTTTCTGTTGGCGACCAGGTGCTGATGAGCAGTTTCGGCCAATTCTCGCTGCTGTGGACCGAGATGGCCAAGCGCTTCGGCCTTGATGTGAACCATTGCGAAGTCGAATGGGGCCTGGGCGTGCCGCATGACCGCTATCGCCAAATCCTCGAACAGGATACCGGCCATCAAATCAAGGGCGTTTTCGCCTGCCATAACGAGACCGCCACCGGAGTGGTTTCCAACATCGCCGAAATCCGCACTGTCCTCGATGATCTAAACCATCCGGCGCTATTGTGCGTCGACGGGGTCAGCTCGGTCGGGTCGCTCGATTTCCGCATGGACGAATGGGGGGTCGACGTAGTGGTTTCCGGGTCGCAAAAGGGTTTTATGCTGCCCACCGGCCTGGCCATTGTTGGCGTCAGTCAGAAAGCGTTGGAGCGGCGCGCTTGCGCCAATTTACCGCGCACCTTTTTAAGTTTCGACGACATGTTGAAAGCCAATGCTACCGGGCATTTCCCCTATACGCCGGCAACCACTATGTTCCACGGATTGCGGGCGTCCCTCGATTTTATGTTCGAGGAAGGGCTCGACAATGTGATCGCCCGCCACACCCGCTTGGCGACCGCAGTCAGGGCCGGCATCCATGCCTGGGGGCTTGATCTATGTGCCCGCGAAGCGTCGCTGTACTCCGATACGGTTTCAGCGATTATGGTTCCGGCAAATATCGACAGTGCCGAAATCCTCAAAGCTGCCTATTATCGCTACAATCTTTCGCTCGGCTCCGGGCTGAACAAGCTTGCCGGCAAGGTGTTTAGGATCGGCCACCTCGGCGATCTCAACGAAATCATGGTGCTGCAGGCGCTCGCCGGTGCGGAAATGGCAATGCACGATTGCGGCATGGCTATCGAGCTTGGTTCCGGTGTTGCCGCTGCCCAGTCAATGTTCGTTCGCAAAAACGAAAATCAGCAACAACAGGCTGCTTGAGGAGAATATCATGGCCAACGCATTTCGGGTTACCATCACTACCAGCCTTAATGTTGAACACATTTACGACAACCGGAAATTCCCACATCATTGTGTGATCGATCTTCGCCGTTGCGAAAATGGTCGCGCGTTTCCGATCGAAGAAACCGTGTTACGCCGGTTAAAGAATTTCCGTGTCGGGCTCGATCAATCACCGACCGATTTGCTCGGCGCCACCTCGCGCCAGGAAAACGAGCTCTATCGCACGATCACCGAAAACGGGCACAACGTGTTGGTGGTAACCGATCAACCGGCAGCCGTCGCCCGCTTCTGCCAGCAGCTCGACATACCTTTTGTCAGCCGCGAATTGTATCTGGTGGAAGAGCCACACGAATATCTGGACGCGGCGACCTATAACCCGGCTACCAGCGCCGCGCGGTTCGGCAGCCTGGCCTGCTGATCGAGCCAACCCCAGTCTAGCGCTTATAACGAAGCGTTGGAATAACTTCGTCGCGCTATCTCTTTGTTTATGCGTGTCTTTTCTCCCAAAACCAGTACCCACTTTTGGGTGACACGGCCTAGCGAACAAGTATAACTCTTGGAAATAACCCAACACCTGCGCCGCTTGGCGTAGGTGGCCGATGCCCCTATGCCCATTGGAGGCGATCATGGACATTCACGAATATCAGGCTAAGGAAATCCTCCAGGGTTTCGGTATTAAAGTGCCGCCAGGCGGTCTTGCCTACAGCCCCGAACAGGCCGGATACCGCGCCCATGAAATCGGCGGCGAAAAATGGGTCGTCAAGGCTCAGGTCCACACTGGCGGCCGCGGCAAAGCGGGTGGCGTCCAGCTGTGCGATAGCGAACATGAGGTATTCGACGCCGCCAATGACATGTTCGGCAAGAAGATCGTTACCAACCAATCCGGCCCGGCCGGAAAAGTGGTCTACCGGGTCTATGTGGAAGGCGCGGTCGATATCGATTGCGAACTCTATCTCGGCTTTGTGCTCGACCGCACCATGGAGCGGATCGTCATCGTCGCCTCCACCGCCGGCGGTATGGAGATCGAGGAGATTGCCGCCGAAAATCCGACCTCGATCATCCGTAGCGTGGTCGACCCGGCCACCGGTCTTCAGGAATTCCAGGCCCGTGAAATCGTGTTTAAGTTGGGCATCGGTGCCAACCAGATCAATCAGGCGGTGACAACTATACAAGGTTGCTATCGCGCGTTTCGCGAACTCGACGCCACCATGGTTGAAATCAATCCGTTGGTGGTTACCGTCGACGGCTCGGTGCTGGCGCTCGATGCCAAGATGGCATTCGACGACAATGCGATGTTCCGTCGTCCGGAAATCTCCGAATTGCGCGATAAGAGCCAGGAAGACATTCGCGAGACCAGGGCCACCGATCGCGGTCTGAGCTATGTCGGGCTGGAAGGTAATATCGGCTGTATCGTCAACGGCGCCGGCCTGGCGATGGCGACCATGGACATGATCAAACTGGCCGGCGGCCAACCGGCGAATTTTCTCGACATTGGCGGCGGCGCTTCGCCGGAGCGGGTTGCCAAGGCGTTCCGTATGGTCAAGTCTGACGAAAATGTCGACGCGATCCTGGTCAATATCTTTGCCGGTATCAACCGCTGCGACTGGGTCGCCGAAGGGGTGGTGCAGGCGCTGGAAGCTAGTACGCTCGATATCCCGGTGGTGGTGCGGCTTGCAGGCACCAATGTGGAACGCGGGCGTGAAATCCTGGCCGACAGCGGTTTGCCGATCATTACTGCCACAACCCTCGCCCAGGCTGCCAGCGCCGCGGTCGAAAGCTGTGTAGCCAATCCAACCCAAAACAGAAAAATGGCGATCGCATCATGAGCATCTTGATCAACAAGGACACCCCGGTCATCGTCCAGGGCATTACCGGGCGCATCGGCACCTTCCATACCCGGGAAATGATCGAATATGGCACCAAAGTTGTCGCCGGCGTGGTTCCTGGGCGTGGTGGCGAAACCGCACTTGGGGTTCCGGTGTTCGACACCGTTAAGGACGCGGTGGCTGCGACCGGTGCCACCGCGTCCCTGGTAATCGTGCCGCCGCCGTTTGCCGCCGATTCGATCATGGAAGCCGCCGATGCCGGCCTTAAACTGACCGTGTCGATCACCGACGGCATTCCGGCGCAAGACATGATGCGGGTAAAACGCTTCATGCGCCGCTACCCAAGAGAACGCCGCATGCAACTGCTCGGCCCCAACTGCGCCGGTATTGTCACACCCGGCGAGGCGTTCGCCGGGATCATGCCGGGCCACATCTATCTGCCCGGATCGATCGGCATTGTCGGGCGTTCCGGTACGCTTGGCTATGAAGCGGCGTCGCAGATGAAGGAAATGGGTATCGGCGTGTCGACCAGTGTGGGGATCGGTGGCGATCCGATCAATGGCAGTTCGTTTAAGGACATTTTGCAACTGTTCGAAACCGACCCCAAGACTAGCGCGGTGGTTATGATCGGCGAGATCGGCGGCCCCCAGGAAGCGCAAGCTGCGCAATTTATTGGCGAACATATGAGCAAGCCGGTAGTCGCTTATGTGGCCGGGCTCAGCGCGCCGAAAGGCAAGCGCATGGGACACGCCGGTGCGATCATTTCCGCTTTCGGCGAAAGCGCGCCGGAAAAGGTTGAATTGCTCAGGGAAGTTGGCGCAATGATCGCGCCAACCCCGTCGGAAATCGGTTCGACGGTCGCTGCCGCGTTACGCCAGGCGGCGTAGGCACGGGATCGGAAAGAAAGCATGGCTAGGGCAAAAATATTGGTGACGCGGCGGTGGCCGAAGGCGGTCGAGGACCGGCTGAATTTTCTGTATGATCCAGTATTCAACGAGACCGACACGCAGCTAAGCGAAGATGAACTTCGCGCGGCGCTCACCAATTTCGATGCGCTGCTGCCTACGGTTACCGACAAAATCGGCGCCGCAGTGCTCGATGTCGATGCACCAAGAACCCGGATTATCGGCAATTACGGGGTTGGCTACAGTCATATCGACATCGATTTAGCCCGCGCCAAGGGCATTGTTGTCACCAATACTCCGGACGTGTTGAGTGAGTGCACCGCCGACATTGCCATCACCTTGATGCTAATGGCGGCGCGGCGCGCCGGCGAAGGCGAGCGCGAATTGCGCGCTGGAAGCTGGACCGGGTGGCGGCCGACCCATCTGATTGGCCAGAAAATATCTGGCAAGGTGCTCGGTATCGTTGGTTATGGCCGTATCGGCCGCGAAACTGCCAAACGGGCCCATTTCGGCTTTGGCATGAAGATCTTGGTGCAGAACCGTTCGCCGCTCGATCCGGCCGTTCTCGCTGAGTGCAGCGCCACCCAGGTCGATGATTTGGAGCAATTGTTGGCCGATGCCGATTTCGTTTCCTTGCACTGCCCCGGCGGTGATGCCAACCGCCATCTTATCAATGGGGAGCGGTTGGCATTGATGAAACCTGACGCTTTTTTGATCAACACTGCGCGCGGCGAGGTGGTTGACGAAGATGCCTTGGCGCAATGTCTGTCGAGAGGCGCGATCGCCGGCGCCGGTCTCGACGTATTTGACGGCGAACCGAAGGTACGCTTGAGCCTGTTGCAATGCGAGAATGCGGTGCTCTTGCCCCATCTTGGCAGCGCCACCCGCGAAACCCGCGAAGCGATGGGTTTTCGCGTCATCGACAATTTGACCGCATTTTTCGCCGGCGACGAACCGGCCGATCGGGTAGCCTGATCATGATTGCAGCCGCCACACGCGCTGTTGAAGCAGCCGAAACGCCGATCACCGTGCTTGATCCGCAAGGCGAGGCTTTGGTCGATTTGCTGCGCGAACTGCTCGCGGACGTGATCCGCCAGCATGCGCCCAATGTGGCCTCGGTTCTCGAACATGCCGACCTGGCCAATTTTCAATCGCCTGACGATCAGGTCGCAACCCTACAGGCGTCGAACATTTGGCTGCAATTGCTTAACATTGCTTTGGAAAATTGCGCCATGCGTGAGCGCCGAGCGGTCGAGACTTCGCTTGGCCCCGAACAGGTGCAAAACTCGATCCACAATGTGTTTTCGTCGCTCGCGGACAAAGCGGAAAAAACCGATATTTCGCGGCTACTGACGAGGCTCGATATCTGTCCGACTTTGACCGCGCACCCGACCGAGGCCAAACGGGTAACCGTACTGGAGATCCATCGGCGCATCTATCGCAAGCTTGTCGATCTGGAAACCGATCGCTGGACCCCCGATGAGCGCGCGCGCCACGTTGAGAGCCTGCGCAACGAAATCGATCTGTTGTGGATGACCGGCGAACTGCGCTTGGAACGCCCCTCGCTCGACCAGGAGATCTCCTGGGGTCTGCATTTTTTCCGCGACATCATCTTTGACACGGTTCCGCAATTGTATGGCCAGGTTGAGCGGGCGCTCAAACGCCAAGTGCCGGGCGCGAAATACCCGGTGCCCAGTTTCTTCAGGTTTTCGTCTTGGATCGGCGGCGACCGGGATGGCAATCCCAATGTTACCTGGCGCACTACCACTGACGCGATCGACCATAGCCGGGTCGTGGTCCTGCAGCACTACCGCGCCCGCATTGCCCAACTTATCCATTTGCTCAGCATTTCAAGCAATGCGGTCGACTTGCCCCCGGCCGCAAGTGACCGGCTTGACACCCTGTTGCAGGAAACCGGCCTGGCACAGACCTGTGAAATCCGCAACCCAGGCGAATTCTTCCGGCAATTTCTGAACGCAGTCGATTTTAAGATCGAGCGCATGGAAATAGACGCCACCGACCCCCTGGCCTATGCCAATCCGCGCCTGCTGGCCGAAGATTTGACGCTGCTTGAAACCTGTCTTTCCCATGTCGGCTCCCACGGGCTTGCCGGGCACCATCTCAAACCACTACGCCAGCAGGTACAGACTTTTGGGTTCCGCACCGTGTCACTCGACATCCGGCAGAACTCCACCGTGATCAATGGGGTGTTGCTGGAAATTCTGTGTCTTGGTGACCCACAATGCGCGAATTTGGAAACCGGCACCGGGCAATGGGCGATTGTGTTGCGGCGCCATCTTAATGCGCAATCGCTGCCGCTAGAGTTGCCGGGCGAACTGTCACCGATGGCGCGCGAAACCGTCGACCTGATGAAATTGCTCGGACGGGTCTGGCAGGGACCCGATCCGAACGCGGTCGGCGCCTTCATCTTGAGCATGACCCGGTCGGCCGAAGATTTGTTGGCGGTCTATGCACTGGCGCGGATTTGTGGGCTTAATTCCGGCGGCGACGTGACCGCGCCGGTCAATCTTCAAGTGGTGCCGCTATTTGAAACCATTGACGATTTGCGGGGCTCGTCGACGATCCTCAGCGACCTTTGCCGGGTGCCGCTGATCCGTCGCTCAATCGCCGCCTACAATAACAGCCAGGAAATCATGCTTGGTTATTCAGATTCCAACAAGGACGGTGGCTTTCTGTGTTCGACCTGGGAATTGATCAAGGCACAAAACAAATTGCTTGCCACGGCCGGTAAACTCGGCATTGAAGTTCGATTTTTTCATGGTCGCGGCGGCTCTGTCAGCCGCGGTGGAGCGCCGACCGGCCGCGCCATAGCCGCCCAACCGCCGGATACCATTAACGGTCGCATGCGGATCACCGAGCAGGGCGAAGTAGTGTCGTCGAAATATGCCAATCGCGGCACTGCACTGTATGAGATGGAGCAATTGTGCTCCGGTGTCATTGCCCATTCATTTAGAAGCCAAAACCACACGGCACCGCAAAGAAACCCCGACCATGGCGAGGCGCTGGAAGCCTTGTCCGGCCTGTCGCAGGTCGCCTACACCAAATTGTTGCGCCATGACGGGTTTCTCGAATATTTCCAAAAAGCGAGCCCGGTCGAAGAACTATCACTGTTGAAAATTGGCTCCAGGCCGGCCAAGCGCTTTGGCGCTGCTTCGCTTGATGATTTGCGGGCGATCCCGTGGGTGTTTGCGTGGAGCCAAAACCGGCATCTGGTGACCGGTTGGTATGGCATCGGCACCGCATTGCAATCGTTTGAAAATATTCGTGGCAGCGATGGTACCGGGCTATTGCTTGAGATGATGGACCGTTCGGCGGTGTTTCGTCTGGTGGTCGATGAGGTGGAAAAAACCCTGTTCCAGACCGATCTCGACATCGGCGCCCTGTACGCCAAACTGAACCCGGATAACCCGAATGCCGATGCGATTTTGGATCTGGTGAAAAACGAATTCGAACGGACCCGCAGCTGGATCATGCGACTGAATGGCGGCCAGGAACCGGCGGCGCGGTTTCCAGCATTTCGCGACCGCATCGAGCGGGTGCGTGGCGTCACCAACCAGGCGAACCGGCTGCAAGTAAGCTTGCTGCGTGAGTTCCGCGCCCTGCCGGCAAAATCAGCGCGGCGCGAAGAGATCACCGCGCCCTTGCTGATGTCGATGAACTGTGTTGCCAGCGGGCTCGGCTGGACCGGATAACCAATTGACCGCAATAGCTAATTAACATGCTGGAGGATCGCCGAGATCACATAGTAATTTTGTAATAGTCGACAACAACTATCTTGACATTTGGCCAATCCGACTGCCTATTGGCGCCATGGCTGGCGAGAAAATTTTTATCGGACCTAAATTGCGCGAACTGCGCCAAAAGCGGGGTTTGACCCAGGCCGAATTGGCGCGCCAGCTCGAGATCAGCGCCAGTTATGTAAATTTGATCGAGCGCAATCAGCGCAGCGCCTCGCTGAATTTCCTGATCACTTTGTCCGACAAATTCGGCCTCAACTGGCGCGAATGGACCCATTCCGACACCGGGCTAATGCTGTCTAATCTACGCGAGATCACCAAGGACCCGGCCTTTGGCGATACGGTCCCTGATATCGAGGAATTGCGCTGTGCGCTCGATGGTGCGCCCAATCTCATCACCGGGCTGTTTAATATCTACAATGCGTACCGGACCTATGGCGAACGGCTGGCGGAACAAAATGAGGCGATTGCCGGGACCGGCGACGCCAAAATGAGCATTGAACAAGCCGTCCATGACTTCTTTCGCAACAACAATAACCATTTTCCGGAATTGGAAGCGTGTTCGCAAAACTGTTACCGTCATTCGATCACCGACCGCCAGGAAATGTATGGTGCGCTGAAGTCCCATTTACACCGCTGGCACAATGTCGAGGTCATTTTGGTGCGCGACGAAGTGCTCGGCAATTCGCTTCGCTATTATGACCAGGACAACAACCATATTTTGCTGTCGGACGGCCTGGACCACAACAACAAGGTGTTTCAGCTTGCACACATGATTGCGCTGATCGAATTTCCGCAGCAGATCAACAATCAGATGACTGAGAAAATAAGCGAGAACGAACACGCAGCGTCACGCTGCCGAGTGGAACTGGCCAACTATTTCGCCGCCGCACTGATGATGCCCTATGGCGAATTTCACCAAGAAGCGTTGGATGCGAAATATGACATCGACCGCCTGGCGGCGCGGTTTTCCGTTTCGTATGAACAGGTCTGCCATCGCATGACCACCCTGCAACGGCCGGGCAAACGCGGTATTCCGTTCTTTTTTCTTCGCATCGACCGCGGTGGCAATGTGTCCAAGCGTTTTAATGCAACACCGATCCAGTTGGCGCGCTACGGCGGTGCCTGTCCGCGCCTCGACGTGCATTATTGTTTCCGCGTGCCGGGTCGAATTTTGATCCAGGTGGTCGAGATGCCGGACCGCAGCCGCTATTTGACCATCAACCGCACAGTTGACCGGCCGGCGATCCGATATACCACCGAGGACAAACGCCTGGCACTGTCGCTCGGCTGCCCGGTCGAATATGCACCGGAACTGGTCTATGGGGAACAGATCGACCCGAACTCCAGTTCGATGGTCACCGAGGTCGGCGTCAACTGCCGGTTGTGCTCGCGCAAGCAATGCGAGCAACGCGCCCATGAGCCGTTTTTCACCGACCTGCAGTTGGACGAAAACCGTCGCGGGCTGACTCATTTCGAAAGTTAGCGCTTGTCACGAAGCGTTGGAATAGCTTCGTCGCGCTATCTTTTGTTTATGCGTGTCATTTCCCCCAAAACCGGTACCACAATCATGATACTCAACAGGCCCTAATATAATCGGCCAATATTAACCACCGTTGGTATTGTTCCAGCCGCAGCAAATAGTCCAGGCTTGATGGCGGATCAAATCGGCCCGGTGGCTGCGGCGTAGCTCCTGCCCGAAATACTAGCATTGCACTACGCTTTGCACCTGCGGTGCCTTCCCGAACAAACCGATATGGCTCCATTAAAAGATCAGTATTTTCCGTGGCACTATAGCTCGCAATATTTCCCTTGCTGGCATTAACTCGACTGATCACGGTGGATGAAGTTGCCGAACACAAAAATCCTCCATAAGGTGGGCTTCAAGATGGTACGATAGTGCCATCGTTTATTGGGGCTCGCACTATTGTTTAATTTTGTAGCCCGCAGTTCATGGAGGGTATCTTGAATATTCGAATTTTCTCAACGGCGGTAGGTTTGACTGCGCTCATGGCGTTCTCGACCACTTCACCCGCTTTCGCCGAAACCCCGGCCGATACTTTTGTCATCGCCCGCAACACCGCCGATATTATCAACCTCGATCCAGCTGAAGTGTTCGAGTTTACCGGCGGCGAAATTATCACCAATTTGTATGACCGGGTGATGACATTTGAGCCTGACGATCTGACCAAGCTGGTCGGCGGTACCACCGAAAGCTACGCATTTTCTGATGATGGCAAGACCATCACCTTGAAAATGCGGCCCGGCATCATTTTTCATTCCGGTAACGCGATGACTGCCGATGACGTGGCTTTTTCCCTGCAACGGGTGGTCAAACTCAACAAGACCCCGTCTTTCATTATCACCCAGTTCGGCTGGAATGCAGACAATGTGGAGGCCATGGTGCAGGCCACCGATGCCGATACGGTGGTGTTGCAAATCGATGCTGATTTGTCGCCGGGCCTGGTGCTCAACGCGCTCTCCGCCGGTGTCGGCTCGGTTGTCGACAAAAAATTGGTGATGAGCCATGATGTGGATGGCGATCTTGGCTATGAATGGCTGAAAACCAATTCCGCCGGTTCCGGCCCTTATATGCTGAAAACCTGGAAAGCCGGTGAATTACTCATCATGGACGCCCATGAACAAGACCGTCATGGCTCGCCAGCGATGAAACGGGTGGTTATGCGCCACGTGGCGGAAGGTTCCGCCCAGCGCCTGTTGCTGGAAAAGGGCGATGTGGATGTGGCCGAAGACCTGACCGCGGACCAGATCAAGGGTCTGGAAGGCAAGCCAGGGGTCGAGATCGATACCTTCCCGCAAGCCAACTTGATGTATCTGGCGATGAACCAGAAGCATGAGATCCTGTCGAAGTCGAAAGTGCAGGAAGCGCTGCGCTACGCGATCGACTACAATGGGCTGGTCACATCGGTGCTCGATGGCACTTATAAGATCCACCAAGCGTTCTGGCCGTCGGGCATGTGGGCTTCCTATGACGAAACCCCTTATTCGATGGACATGGACAAGGCCAAAGCAGCACTCGCGGAGGCTGGCCATGCGGGCGGCGGATTTGACGTGACCATCGACACCCTCAACAAATCGCCGTTCAAGGAAGTGGCCCAATCGCTTCAGGCATCGCTAAAAGAGCTTGGCATCGGCGCCGAGATTATCTTGTCCGATGGCGCCACTTTGTGGCCGAAATATCGCGCTCGCAAGCACGAACTGATCATCGCGCGTTGGGGACCGGACTACTCCGATCCGCATTCCAACGCCGATGCGTTTGCCCACAATCCCGACAACCGGGACGAAGCAAAGCTGACCGGCAAATTGTCCTGGCGCAATTCGTGGGCCAATGAAGCGGCAACCATGGCAGCCGAAGCTGCCGCCAAGGAAACCGACCTGGTTGCCCGCGAAGCGATGTACAAAGACTTGCAAAAGAAGATGCAGTCTAACTCATCATACGCGATCATGTTCCAGTTAGTTGGTAAGATCGGCCGTCGCGACAATGTGCATAATTACATTCGCGGTGTCACCTTCGATCAGGTTTATTTTAGGACCGTTACTAAGTAGCCGGTTGGGTTGGCCAATCGTGTCAAAAACCGACATCTCAACCAATGCAGGGGCGGGTTTATTCCCGCCCCTGCCGTCATTTTTACGCATCTTGTTGCGGATCATATTTACCCTGGCGCTGACCTTCCTTGGCTTAATGGCGGTTACCTTCGTCATCGGCCGGGTGTTGCCGACCGACCCGGCGATGGCAATTGTCGGCAACCGTGCGTCGGAAGAAATCTACCAGGCGATGCGCCTGGAACTTGGCCTCAACAAACCGATCATCGTCCAGTTCTGGCTGTTTGTAAGCAGCGCTATTCAAGGCGATTTTGGCCACTCGATCATGACCTCGCGGCCGGTGATCGAAGATATCAAGCGCTTCTTTCCTGCCACATTGGAGCTGGCGACCCTGGCGACCTTGATGGGGATCGCCATTGGGGTGCCGGTCGGTGTTGCCGCCGCAGTTCGCCAGGGAACCCTGGTCGACCATTTTGTACGAATTTTCGGCCTGATCGGCTATTCGGTGCCGATTTTCTGGCTCGGAATGGTCTCGCTACTAATCTTTTATGCCTGGCTCGATTGGCTGCCGGGGCCGGGCCGGTATGATTTTTACTTTGAGGGCATTGTCGATCCAGTAACCGGGGTCATTTTGATCGATTCGGCGATGGCCGGGGAATGGGGGGTGTTCAAGAACGCATTTGGCCACATCATCTTGCCAGCGTCGATGCTGGCGTTTTATTCGCTTGCCTACATTGCCCGTATGACCCGCGCCTTCATGCTCGATCAATTGAACCAGGAGTATATTCTGACCGCGCGGGTCAAAGGATTGCGGGAACGCACAGTGATTTGGCGCCACGCCTTCGGCAATGTGCTGGTGCAGCTGATAACGGTGATAGCCCTGTCCTATGCCAATTTGCTGGAAGGATCGGTGCTAACCGAGACAGTTTTCGCCTGGCCTGGGCTCGGCCTTTATATCACCAATTCCCTGTTTAACGCCGACATGAACGCGGTGATCGGCGGCACCGTGGTCATCGGCGTGTGCTTTGTCGGTGTCAACATGCTGTCCGACATCTTGTACCGTATCGTCGATCCAAGGGCGCGTTAGATGGCGGTCAACCACACATCAAAAACTGTCGGGCTGCGCGCGTGGTTGTTGTCCGATGCGCCGGCCAATGCGTTCCAGGCCCGGGTGCAGCGTACCTATGCCAGTTGGCTCGCCTTCCGCACCAACCCGATTGCCATGATCGGCCTGATCATCACCACGCTGCTTATCTTGATCGCCGCGTTTGCGCCGCTATTGACCGCCGGCGAGGGCATCGACCAGAACCTCGCCAACCGGTTGATGGCACCGAGTTCCCAACATTGGTTTGGCACCGACGAATTGGGCCGCGATATCTACGACCGCATCATCTGGGGCGCCAGGGTGACTCTTTATATCGTGTTTTTGGTGTCGATCATCGTCATGCCGATCGGCCTGCTAATCGGCACGGTCGCCGGTTATCTCGGCGGATGGGTCGACACGGTGCTGATGCGTATCACCGACATTTTCCTGGCGTTTCCACGCCTGATCTTGGCGCTGGCCTTTGTTTCTGCGCTTGGGCCGGGCTTGGAGAACGCGATCATCGCGATTGCGATCACCACCTGGTCGCCCTATGCACGGCTTGCCCGCGCCGAGGCGCTGACCGTGCGCTCATCGGAGTACATTCTTGCCGCGCAGATCCAGGGCGCCTCGACCCTGCGTATCGTCGTCAACCACGTGGTGCCGATGTGCATGTCGTCGATCATCATTCGTTTGACCCTTGATATGGCCGGCATCATCTTGACAGCCGCCGGTCTCGGCTTTCTTGGCCTTGGTGCCCAACCGCCGCTGCCCGAATGGGGGGCGATGATTTCCACCGGCCGGGATTTTTTGCTCGACCAATGGTGGATTTCAACCATTCCCGGCATTGCGATATTGATCGTGTCGATGGGCTTTAACCTGCTCGGCGACGGGTTGCGCGACGTGCTCGATCCACGCTCCGGTACTGACGGATGAGCGACCAGC
The DNA here is from genome assembly GCA_965248715.1 of Rhizobiaceae bacterium. Taxonomy (GTDB): domain Bacteria; phylum Pseudomonadota; class Alphaproteobacteria; order Rhizobiales; family Rhizobiaceae; genus CBDFKB01. The sequence continues at coordinate 322,816 of CBDFKB010000008.1, read as the reverse complement.
CGCTGATCAGTGTTGAAGATTTATGGGTGCGGTTTCGCACCCCCAAAGGCATGGTCGAAGCGGTGCGCGGTATCGATTTTACCCTTGGCCGCGAACGGCTCGGCATCGTCGGAGAATCCGGGTCCGGCAAATCGCAGACCGGGCGCGCTTTGTTGCGGCTGACCGCCGGCAACGGCTCGATTGCTGCCAAGCGCATGGAGTTTGACGGCATCGATTTATTAAACGCCGACAAGAAAACGCTTTACGACATCCGTGGCAGCCGAATTTCTATGATCATGCAGGATCCGAAATATTCCCTGAACCCGGTCATGACCGTAGGCGCGCAAATCGCCGAAGCCTATCAGGCACACGCCACGGTATCCGCAGCCGATGCCCGTGCTAAGACCATCCAGATGCTGGATGCGGTGCGCATTCGCGAACCGGAGAAGGTCTACAAGCTTTATCCGCACCAGGTATCTGGCGGCATGGGACAGCGGATCATGATCGCGATGATGCTGATCCCCAACCCCCAGGTGTTGATCGCCGACGAGCCGACTTCGGCGCTCGATGTTACGGTGCAGATGCAGGTACTGGCCTTGCTCGACGATATGGTGCGACAACGTGGCATGGGATTGATTTTGATTTCCCACGACCTGAACCTGGTTTCCTCGTTTTGCGACCAGGTTCTGGTGATGTATGGCGGCCAGATCATGGAGCGGCTGGCGGCTAAGGATTTGGATCAGGCGAAACACCCCTATACCCAGGGACTGCTCAATTGTTTGCCGCAGATTGGTGCTGGCAACAGGCAATTACCAATCCTTAAACGTGACCCGGCCTGGCTCGACCAACAAGGCTCGGCACCGTGATCGAGATTAGCGACCTCAATATCGTTTTTGGTGGTGGCAAGAATGCGATCCATGCGGTGCGCGATGCCAATTTTTCGGTCGCCGAAGGTGAGAGCTACGGCATCGTTGGCGAATCCGGTTCTGGTAAATCGACTATTCTACGCGCGCTTGCCGGGCTTGTAGATGACTGGACCGGCGAAATGTTTCTGGCTGGCCAAAAACTGTCCCGCAAGCGCGACAAGGCCGACCGCAAACATTTGCAAATGGTATTTCAGGACCCCTATGGATCCCTGCATCCGCGCCGCACTGTCAACGACACATTGCGCGAACCGCTGGTCATTCACGGTTTCGAGGATATCGACGAACGCATCGTCAACGCGCTGTCGGAGGTCGGGCTTGGCATCGAGTTCCGCTTTCGCTATCCACACCAATTGTCGGGCGGCCAGCGCCAGCGGATCGCGGTTGCCCGGGCGCTGATTTTGGAGCCGCGCGTAGTGTTGCTCGATGAGCCGACCTCGGCGCTGGACGTGTCGGTACAAGCGGAAATCTTGAACCTGTTAGTCCATTTGCGCGCCACCCGCGGCTTGACCTATCTCATGGTCAGCCATGATTTGGCGGTTGTCAGCTATCTGTGCCGGCGCATAGCGGTAATGAACCGTGGCGCCATCATCGAGGAAATGACCGATCAGCAATTGGCTACCGGTGAACTTTCCCACCGCTATACAAGGCAATTATGGGTCGCCAGCCGGGGCTACGATCTGGAAGCCCTGGCCGGCTTTATCGATATCGAATAAGCCATTATACCACCGTTGGTATTTTTGAGCCCATGGTCAGATTTTGGCGGGACAATTTGATGAACGATGATACTCCGATTTGGAGCGAGGCCGAGACAGTTGTCTACCGCGACCTTTCCCATCTCGCAGTGCCGGAGCGCGAGCGCCAGATCGCGATCATCGCCGCCCTGGTCCAGGCTGCTGATGTACCAGGCGCGGTGCTCGATCTTTGCTGCGGCGAGGGCTTGACCACTAAGGCGCTGCTTGATGCGCTGGCAGATGTACACCTATTGGCCTATGACGGGTCCGAGACTATGCTGGCCGAGACACATGCTCGTTCAAGCGCGCCGGATCGCATCACTACGAAACAAATCGATTTAGCGGCAACCGGCTGGCGCCGGTTCGATCAACCCTTACGCGCAGTGGTTAGTTCGCTTGCCATCCACCACCTTGACGGCGCCGAAAAACAGGTGCTGTTTGCCGATATTCATAGCGCGCTGGCGCCAGGTGGCGTGTTCGTGCTAGCCGATGTTCTCGAACCTGCCACCGCAGCCGGGTATGCAATCGCTGCGAATATGTGGGATGAAGAGGTCAAGCGGCGCTCGAAGGCTTTAGATGGGAGCCTTCAGGGATTTGCGGCGTTCCAGGAAACCGAATGGAACCATTTCCACCACCAACAACCCGACCCGATCGACAAGCCTTCGTTGCTGAGCGACCAGCTCACATGGCTCACTGACGCCGGTTTCCGCGATATCGATCTGCACTGGATGCTGGCCGGCCAATTCTTGGTCAGTGGCTGGAAGTAAGTTCGAGAGCACCGTTTGCCCTCAATCCAAACCTGCTACGCTCACAGCTTGCGCTAGCGCTTGTCACCAAGCGTTGGAATAGCCTCGTCTTGCTATCTCTTTGTTTACGCGTGTCATTTTTCCCAAAACCGGTACCCACTTTTGGGTGACACGGCCTAGGAATCGCTAAGCCGAACCGCAGCGCCGGTGGTTCGATCGGAACTTGAATTGCCGAACTGGCCGAGCACGAAATTTGCGCCGACCGCAATAATCGCAATCGTGGCGAAGGCGAGCAACATGATTCTCATCTTATGGGTCCTTTTTTGTTGTCGCTTGGCGTAAGAATCCGATCAGATCATTGCGGTCTTTGATGGCGGCAATACGCTGCATCGGCATCTTGGTCCCGGGGATATAGTGGTCCGGGCCCAAATCAAAAAGCTGGTCAACGGTGATTTCGCTCCAGGCAAATTTGGCTTTGTGAAGTATATCCGAATATTTATACCCTTCAACCGTACCAGCGGCACGACCGAACAGGCGATAAAGTGTCGGCCCGGCCTTGTGTCCGCCATCGGGAGTAAGCGCATGGCAGATCGAGCATTTGCGCGCGAACTGGCGCTCGCCATTGCTCATTTTTTCAGGGTTACGCTGGAAGCTTTGCGCCTGCTGCGCCATTGGCTGATATTCGGTAAGATTATCCAGAGGCCAGGAATAGACGATATCCTCAATGCCGGCCGCATGGATGTTGGTGCCGTCATTGGAAAAAGCCAGCGCCCAGATCGGCCCCCTGATCGCAGCGCGAAAATCTTTCACAATCTTCCATTTCACGGTGTCGATAACAGTGATGTAGCCCTGGCCGTCGCCAACCGCCAGTTTGCTGCCGGTCGCGTCCATTTCAACCGCCAGGATCGGACGCCGATCAAGGGTAAAATCGGCAATTTGCAGGGTGGTTAGCGGGTCGATTACCCGGGTGACACCGTCAACTGCGCCGTAGGCGAGCCAGCCATTTTCGGTATTAAGAGCCAGCGCGTTGACGCCGAAACCGTGCCGCAGCAACAAACGTTGTTGGCTATGGTCGACCAGGCGCCAAAGCCGGATCGTGCCGTCGGAGGAAGCTGAATAAAGCGTCTCGCCGTCGGCGCTGAAGGCCAGGTCATTGACCCCTGCAGTGTGGCCTTTCAAAAAGTGCGCCGCACCGCCTTTTACCGGCCATATGCCAATGGTGCCGTCCCAACTTGCCGATGCAATAGTCTTGCGGTCCGGCGAAACCGCGAGCCCCATTACCTTGCCCTTGTGACCGGCAAGGCGCTTACCTTCGCCGGTTTGCAAATCCCACAATACCAGCGAGAAATCATCGCCCGCTGAAACCGCACGATTATCATCGATGAATTCAACCACATTGACCGCGGCACTGTGGGTATCAAGCCAGCGCGGCTCCTGGCGGGCCCACATGCCGATCGAATTGTCGAAACTGGCGGTGGCGATCATTCCCGATGTGGGCGATACCGCGATGCCCATAACCGGGCCGCCATGGCCCTTCAGTGTGTAAAACTCACCGGCCACGAGCGGACCATTAAAAACCATTGCGGCCAACCAAGCCACGCCTAAACCTACAAACCGCTTGAAGGGTGACAGGGCTGGCAATCTCAATTCCCGGTCCGTTGAAGGGATTTATTCGGCGGGGACTTGGCTTTCCGAAACACCTTCCGGTTCGGCCATCGCCTCTTCCATCCACAAGCTGTGGTGCTCGCGGGCCCATTGCTCCTCCACCTCGCCCGAACCCATGGCATCATAGGCACCCTCGATGCCAAGCGAACCGAGATAGATGTGGGCAATGATGATGGCCATCAAAACGAATGCGATCACCGCATGCCACAATTGGGCCAGTTGCATGTCTTCTTGTGGCGTCAACCCGGTTTCCAGTACGCCGAAACCAAACAGCTGCGGTAGGCCAGTTGCATTGAGTGTGGAAAATGTCGCTGCAAACATCGGTAGCTCGAATGGGAACAGCAAGGACAGGCCGGTGGCCGAAATTGAGCCGCCGAGCAGGATCACCGCCCAGAAAATCAGTTTCTGTCCGGCGTTGAATTTCTTGGCTGGCGGATGAACACCCTTTTTGAACAAGCCGCCGCCGACCGCGAGCCATTTTACATCGGTGCGGGTGGGGAGATTGTGCGCGATCCACATCACGAACACCATGACCAGAGCGATGATGAAAGCCCAACCGGCATTGTCGTGGATCCACTTCGAGGCAAGCGCCAAGGTCGCGAATACATCTTTACCAAACAGCGGGATCAATGCAGCGCGGCCAAACAGGCTTATCAGGCCGGTCAGCGCCAATAAGATGAATGAGCCGGCCAGCAACCAGTGGCCGAAACGTTCGATCGCCTTGAAGCGGGTAATGGTGCGGCCGGTTTTTTTGCCCTCGATGCGGATACGGCCTCGGATCATGTAAAAAAGCGCCAGAACCAGGACGGTTACCAACAGCAAAAAGCCGCCGAAGGTAGCAAGCGGCCCCTTGCGGAATTGCAGCCACCGCATGCCGCCATCTTGGACCAGCACAGCGCCGACATCACCGCCCGAAGAGGCGGTAATATCCGCCGACCCATAACGCAATGCGCGCCACAATTCGGGATCGGAGGTGCCTCCAAGGGTGCCAAGTTGCGAAGCTGCACTGGCAGCCACAGCCGGATCACCGGTCGCGGTTCTGCGGAATTTGTCGTCAATCTTCTCGCCGCGCTGGCGCGCGAGTATATCATCCAAGGTCTGCGCGCCACCGGTCGCCGAGCGATCAATTGTATCCGGTGCACTTGGTTCCTGCGCGGTCGCCGAGACGGCCAACAAGGCAGCGACAACCAACGCCATCATTGCGCGTAACATGACCGCACCTTCTTTCCACAATGGTATTGCGAGGCGGCCACAAAGCCGCCCCGAATTGTCGTATGCGGTCTAGCCGCTGCCGTCTTTTTGGCCGTAGGCGGTGCCCCAACCCCAAGCGCCGGATCCGAAGCCACGGGCAACCACGCGCTCGCGGTAAATTCCGGAAACGATGTCGCCATCGCCAGCCAGCAGGGCCTTGGTCGAACACATCTCGGCGCAGATCGGCAACTTGCCTTCTGCTATCCGGTTGCGACCATATTTGGCAAATTCGGCGGTCGAGTGGTTTTCTTCCGGCCCGCCGGCGCAGAACGTGCATTTGTCCATCTTGCCACGGGAACCGAAATTGCCCGCTTGCGGATATTGCGGCGCGCCGAACGGGCACGCATAGAAGCAATAGCCACAGCCAATGCACAAATCTTTGGAGTGCAGGACCACACCTTCTTCGCTTTGGTAAAAGCAATCCACCGGACATACCGCCATACACGGCGCGTCCGAGCAGTGCATACAGGCGACCGATATCGATCGTTCGCCTGGCTTACCGTCATTGATCGTCACCACCCTACGGCGGTTGATGCCCCACGGCACTTCATGCTCGTTCTTACATGCAGTGACGCAAGCGTTGCATTCAACGCAGCGTTCGGCATCGCAGAGAAATTTTGCTCTAGCCATTTTCTAGCCTCCTTATGCCGCAGTGATTTTGCAGAGAGTCGCTTTCGTCTCCTGCATTTGGGTAACAGAATCGTAGCCATAGGTCTGGGCCGAGTTGGAACTTTCGCCAAGCACATAGGGATCGGCACCAGGCGGATATTTATGCCTGAGATCCGCACCCTCGAAATGGCCGCCGAAGTGGAACGGCATGAACGCGACACCGGCGCCGACCCTTTCGGTTACCATCGCCATCACCTTGACCTTGGTGCCCTCGGCACCTTCGACCCAGACCTGTGCGCCGTCGCGAAGACCCAAATCATTGGCATCACGCGGGTTGATTTCGACGAACATGTCTTGTTGCAGTTCGGCCAGCCAGGGGTTGGAACGGCTTTCTTCCCCACCGCCTTCATATTCGACCAAACGCCCGGAAGTCAGGATCATCGGATAGTCTTTGGCGAAATCCTGTTTCTGGATCGAGGCATAAAGGGTCGGTAAACGATAAAATTTACGATCCTCATAGGTCGGATAGTCGGCCACCAGATCACGGCGCGGGGTATAAAGCGGTTCACGGTGCAACGGCACCGGATCCGGGAAGGTCCAAACCACCGCCCGCGCCTTGGCATTACCGAACGGTGCACATTCGTGAGCGATCGCTACCCGCTGGATGCCGCCCGAAAGGTCGGTCTTCCAGTTGGTTTTGGGCCCCGCCACCGCATCGATCGCCGCGCGTTCGTCATCGGTCAGTTCGCCATCCCAGCCGAGATCTGTCAGCATTTGCATGGTGAACTCAGGATAGCCGTCCTGGATTTCCGAATTGAGCGAATACACGCCGTCGGCAAGCAGGTTTACACCGTCGCGTTCGACGCCGAACCTGGCGCGGAAGGTAAGACCACCGCCCGATACCGGTTTCGACATATCGTAAAGGTTCGGCGTTCCTGGGTGTCCCATCTCCGGCGTACCCCAACATGGCCATGGCAGGCCGTAGAATTCACCGTCATTGGGCCCGCCGATCGCCTGTAGTGTGGTGCGATCGAAGGTGTGCTGGTTAGCCATGTGCGATTTGAGGCGCTCTGGCGACTGTCCGGTATAGCCGATCGTCCACAGCCCACGGTTGAATTCGCGGGTGATGCTTTCGACGTTCGGAGTGTCCTCATCTTCCATTTCGATATTGCGGAAGAATTTGTCGCCCCAACCAAACTTGTTGGCGAATTTGGCCATAATGACATGGTCAGGCAGGCTTTCGAACAGCGGATCGACAACCTTGTCGCGCCACTGGAACGAACGGTTCGAAGCGGTAACCGAACCGCGGGTCTCGAACTGGGTTGCCGCCGGCAGCAAATAAACGCCATCGGTGCGGTCATGAAGCACGGCTGAAACGGTCGGATAGGGGTCGACAACGACCAACATATCCAACTTTTCCATCGCGGTTTTCATTTCCTTCATCCGGGTCTGGGAATTTGGAGCATGGCCCCAAAGCACCATTGCCCGAACCGCGTTCGGCTGGTCGGTGTTGGCAGGATCTTCCAATACCCCATCGATCCAACGGCCGACCGTAATCCCCTTTAAGTTCATCAGGTTCTTATTTTTGCCGTCGGCACCGGTGGTGGTCGCAAATTGGCCTTTTAGCCAGTCCAGATCTTCCTCCCAAACACGTGCCCAATGGGCCCATGCGCCGGCTGAAATGCCGTAATAGCCGGGCAACGTGTGGCTGAGCACGCCAAGATCGGTCGCGCCTTGCACGTTGTCATGGCCGCGGAAAATATTGGTGCCGCCACCGCTGGTGCCCATATTGCCGAGCGCTAGCTGCAACACGCAATAAGCGCGGGTATTGTTATTGCCATTGGTGTGCTGGGTGCCGCCCATGCACCAGATCACGGTGCCGGGCCGGTTATTGGCCATGGTCAGGGCAACACGGCGTAGCTGGCTGCCCGGGGTACCGGTAACCCGCTCGACCTCTTCCGGTGTCCATTTGGCAACTTCTTCCTTGATCTGATCCATGCCCCAAACCCGGGTGCGGATGAACTCTTTGTCCTCCCAGCCGTTTTCGAAAATATGGTAGAGGATGCCCCAGATCAGGGCGACGTCAGTACCTGGCCTAAAGCGCACATATTCGTCCGCGTGGGCCGCCGTGCGGGTAAAGCGCGGATCGCACACGATTAGCGGCGCGTTGTTTTGTTCCTTGGCCTTGAGCAAGTGCAGCAACGACACCGGATGGGCTTCGGCCGGGTTGCCGCCAATAATAAAGATCGCCTTGGAATTGTGGATGTCGTTGTAGCTGTTGGTCATGGCGCCGTAGCCCCATGTATTCGCGACGCCAGCAACAGTGGTCGAATGGCAAATCCGCGCCTGGTGATCCACATTGTTGGTGCCCCAATAGGCGGCGAATTTGCGGAACAGGTAAGCCTGTTCATTATTGTGTTTGGCCGAACCCAGCCAATAAACGCTGTCAGGCCCGCTTTCTTGACGGATCTGCATCATGCCGTCGCCGATCTCGTTGATCGCCTGATCCCAGCTAATGCGTTTCCACTCGCCGCCTTCCTTCTTCATCGGATATTTCAGCCGGCGTTCGCCGTGCGCGTGTTCGCGCACCGATGCGCCTTTGGCACAATGGGCGCCGAGATTGAACGGGCTGTCCCACCCGGGCTCCTGGCCGACCCATACGCCGTTCGATACTTCAGCGATAACGGTACAGCCGACCGAACAATGGGTGCATACGGATTTCACGGTCTCGACGGCGTCATTGGCCGATTGTGCGGCCGCCTTGGTGACCGAGCCACCGGTGGCGCTAATCGCTGCCAGGCCGCCTACAGCCAGACCAGAGCCGCGCAAAAAGGCGCGTCTGTCGACTGATTTATCCGTGATGTTAGACAGGATACTTGTCCGCTGGGAGCGTCTCGCAACCCCGTTGGTCTTTTTCCTAAGCATGGTTTCCTCCCTTGCCGATGCGCTTGCTTATGCATCGTTGGGTTTCGTTGAACCGACCGTCGGGCGTCTCGCAACCATTGGCCGGCGAATTAAGTGCTCAACTAAAACTTGGTGCTCGCATAATAGGCGCGGGTGTGCGCGGTATCCTGAAGCCGGTCGCTACTCGGATCCACCGGTTTCGCCGCGGCCTCAGAAGCGCCAAGCGTTGCCACCGCTGCGACAGCGGCCGGCGCCGAAAGGCCGGCAAGTTTCAGAAATTCGCGGCGGTCGGAACCCGATTTCCGTCCCTCCTCGGTTCTTTCCTTCATGGGATAGCTCCTCCTTCGTGTTGTGGCCGAAATTGTGGCCCTGTAAGCGGTAGTTAAGTATGCGGTAGTTAAGTATGGCGGTGGCAAAAAGCGCCGGTTGCCGACGGCCGCTAGGCCGCTATCATTCGAAACGCCTCCTGCTCGATCTCCATGAACGCGCAACCGACAGCGCCAACCGCCGCATAGAGCACCGAACTTTTGGTAGCTTGCAAATCTGTGAAAAAATGCTCTGCCCATGGGCCGATATGCTGATCGAAGAATTTTTGCTGGTCTTTGAGTGGTGTTACTTCGCCGAAGCGGCCGACAATCATGCCGCCCATCATTTCCATCAAAGATGCGATATTGTCTTCCGGTTCGCGCACATCCGGCGAGCGGGTAATGTGTTTGGCCGCCATATCGCTGCGCAGCTTAGCCAACGGCTTCTCGTTCAAAAATCCCGTCAGATAATAACTGGCAAAGGGCAGCAATTCACCGCGCCCAAGGCCAATAAACAATGTGGTGAATTCACGCTCCGCAGCTTGCGAAGTGGTAACCTTGGCAACCCGCGCCAATGCAGCAATCGCTTGCCCTAGCGCGTTGTCGTCGCCCGAAAGCTCTGCGGTCTGGTTAAGCAGCGTGGCGTCAGCAGGTTTGCTAAGGATCAGGCCTAGAAAATTGTACAGATCCGATCGCAATCGGTCTTCTGGGTCAATCACATGCAGTTTTGCTGCCGCAGACAACCGGCTTTCCTCCCCTAGTTCCGCCGCAATCCCATTGCTCTGATTCACTGTTCATTGAATGCAAATTGCATTCTGCGCCGTGACAATGGGCTTTCTTCGCTTTCTGGAACCACATCCTCCATGCCGTCACGTTCGGGCGTGCCTGAACGAACTTGCATTGAAGCAGTTTGGCTCGAATCCACATCCGCGGTCAATGTCTCTTCCACAATTTCTGGGGTTTTTTCCTCATGTTCACTCGAAAATGATGAATCTCCGGTCTCTATTTCTGCCTCGTCGCCTTCGCGCTTGGCCTTTTCTGCCATTTCCATCACATGCTTCAACATGCCCTTGCCAACCTGATAGGTGGTCTGCAGATTTTCGATCACGGTCGCTTTGTCGGTAAAATCATCGCCATAATCGATCAAACCGTCCACATTGGCGAGCACCGGATTGCTCTGCCACAACCGACGCAGCGCCCGCCGCCGCAACCGTTCCGGAACCGTCGATCTCATAAAGGCGGTAAAATCATCGCCGCGCTGCAACTCATCGGGATCAGGTAGTTCCAGTTCGGTGAGGATTTCCTGGTCGGTTTTTTCTTCCAATTCGGCTAATTGGGATGTTTCGTTTTCGGCTTCGCGGGCAATGAGTTCTTGCTCTTCTGCTTCACGCACCTTGGCCTTGCGGCGCGACCAGAAATCCTTCTCGCCGGTCATTGCAGACGCTCCTTGGAACCCGACCCGGGCGCGCGGTAGACATCGGTCAGTTGCGAAATTCGCCGGTCGCCGACGCCGTCTTCGATCAAATCGGTATGGACCTTGTCGCGCCGCCGTTTGACGAATTCTTCCTCGCTGTGATGGCTCTTAACGAAGTCGCGGACCCATGCAATTAAACCGGGCGGCATCGGAACTTTCTCGACAATCTCCTCGCCGCTGTCGGCATAGTCCTGGGCTTCATATGGCGATGCGGTCACCAGTATGATTTCCAACGGCGTCTCCATATCCTCTTGCGGTTCGCGCATGATAACGTAAATCGCTGGCAGCTTGGCCGACAAGCCATGCAAATAGGCTTCAGTATCGGTTCTATAAAGCTCCAACGCTAATGTTGCGGCATGGTATTCGACCGCGCCGTCCTCCTCACGCAACACCTGCCAATTGGCAGGCCCAGCACCCGGCAACACCGATACCGCGCTCCAAATCCATTTCGACCAGCGGGTGACCCCTGGAATTTTGCGCACGACCACGCCCAATTGGATCGTTTGCATTTTCTCGGTTTGAATGACCAGTGCTCCCTACAATTCCCCCGCAGCCGACCCGACACTCAGTTTGGGCTGTCACATCGTACAAGGCAAAACACCATAGCGGCAAAATTTCCTGGTGGCGATTCCATCCGATCAAATTTGACGTGAACTCGCGGAATTGCTTGACAGTTGAATGCAAAAGGAAATTTTATGCGCCACTTCGCGCTCAGCAACCGATCTTGCCCTTTGCTTGTATCGAATTTTCAGTTGGGCCGCTGGACTACAGGGGTGACCATGCCTAAGCAATTGATTTTATGTGATTGTCTGGGAAGCCAGGCGCTTGATGGCGAGGCATTGGCAAACGCCACCGGCTTCTCCTGTTCGCGGGTTTACTCCTGTCTTTGCACCGACCAACTCGACATCGCCGAAGCGGCGATCAGCGCCGGTGACGCGATCATCGCCTGCCAGCAGGAGCGCCATACTTTCGAAACTCTTGCCGAAGAAATTGGTGCGCAAGCACCTGAATTTCTCGATTTACGTGATCGCGCCGGCTGGACCGGCGACGAACGACCGACCCTTGCCAAGATGGCGGCGTTAATTGCCGAGGCCGGGTTGGCGACGCCTGAGGCAAAGTCGGTCGATGTTATTTCGCAGGGGGTTTGCCTGATCATCGGCGCTGCCGATGTGGCGTTTAAGGCGGCAGCGGAATTGTGCGAAACCCTCAATGTTACCGTGCTGGTCAGTGATGATTGCGACCTGCCGGCCGACCGCCGCTTCGATATCGTGCGCGGTACTATCAAAAGCGTCAAAGGCGCGCTCGGCGGCTTCGAAGTGCGGATCGATGGCTTGCAAAAACTGATCCCCGGCGGACGCGGTGCACCACAACTGAGTGCACCAAAGGATGGCGGACAATCTGGGTGTGACATCGTCCTCGATCTTAGTGGTGCTGCGCCGTTGGTTACTGCGCCTGAAAAACGTGAAGGCTATCTTTGCGCCGATCCGCAAAGTTTGGAGGCGCGGGCAAGTGCAGTTCTGCAGGCATCGCAATTGGTCGGCACTTTCGAAAAACTGCTGCACGTGCGGCTCGAAGCACCGCTTTGTGCCCACTCACGTGCTGAAAAGACCGGCTGTTCAAAATGCCTTGATATCTGCCCGACCGGCGCGATTATGCCTAATGGCGACCATGTGGCGATCGACCCGATGATCTGTGCCGGCTGCGGCGCTTGTTCCGCGGTCTGCCCGTCCGGTGCGATCACATTCGACGCGCCACCAGTTTTGTCCACATTCCGCCGCATCGAAACCTTAGCCTCAACCTATCGCCACCTGGCCGCCGACCCGCCACGGCTATTGGTGCATGACGGTAATCATGGCGCCGAACTGATTGCACTCGCGGCCAGATATGGCAGGGGAATGCCGAGCGATGTGATACCGTTGGAAGTTGCGGCGCTCGCCGCTTTTGGCCATGCGGAAATGCTGGCAGCTCTTGCTTGCGGTTTTGCCTCGGTGGCGATCATCATGGCGCCGAGGTTTGAGCGCGAAGCGATAGAGCGTGAAGCAGCGTTGGCTGCGGCCATCGCCGGCGACGGCAAAATCACCCTTATGGATCACGGCGACGCAGACCTGTTTGCAGATGCGCTTTACGATGCCGAAATCGCTGATTCTTGCGCGACACCGATCCTGCCGATGGGAACCAGGCGTCAGATAACCCGGCTTGCCGCCAAGGCGCTGAGACAAAGCGACGAGATAATCGCGCTGCCTGAACAGGCGCCATATGGTAATATTATTGTCGACCAGGATGCCTGTACGCTTTGCCTTTCTTGCGTGTCGCTCTGCCCGTCGGGGGCGCTTGGTGACAATGCCGACATGCCGCAAGTCCGCTTCCAGGAGGATGCCTGCCTGCAGTGCGGGATTTGCGCCACCATCTGCCCGGAAACAGCGATTGCCTTGGAACCACGCCTCAATTTGGCCGATAACGCCCTGTCCCAGCAGGTCCTCAACCAGGAAGAACCGTTTGCCTGCGTCGAATGCGGCGCCTTGTTTGGGGTCAAATCAACCGTCGAGCGGATTACCGCGCAATTGGCGGGTAAGCATTCGATGTTTGCTAGCGCCGATGCCGCGCGCATGATCCAGATGTGCGACAATTGCCGGATTGATGCGCAATATCACGCGGCCAACAACCCATTTGCATCGGCGGAGCGGCCCCGAGTACGCACCAGCGACGATTACCGCGACAAGAGCAAGGATCATTGAGCGGTGATCGGCGCGCCGAGATTGGCCGGGGTGATGGTCTCCACATAGGCAAGGATGGCTTCGAGTTGCTCAATTGCCAATTCAATCGGCACGATCGGCGGCGGGCGTTTAATGCTGAACGGTTCGCTCACCCCGGCGATCTGGGTAAAAGCAGGATGGGGTCTAAGCGCATAAAAGGACTGGAACCGGGTGTCCCAGTCGTCGAAACTTCTGAGCAGGGAAAATGACGGGGTCGAACCGATCGCATTCATCCGGTTCTTTTCGTTGATCACATGGCAGCGCCCACAATGGGTAAGAGAGAGTTTTTCGCCGATGACCGCGTTGCCGCCAATTGCCGATTTGACCACTGCAACCGCGCTCGCGCGTGCCGGGGTAAAGGGCGCGCTGCCGTCGATCTTAAACGACGAAATGGTGCGTTTACCGGTCTCCGATGTGAGCCATTCCATCAACCGCGCCACATGGGCGGTGCCCTGCCCGACCATTGGGTCGACATACCAATCATGGTTGGGGCCGCTAAATGCCGGCTGGCCTACGCCATCGCGATTAAGTTGCAGTTCCGCCGCCGTGCCATCATCGACAATCTCGATGCGAATGCCGTTCTTGAGCGAAAAACGCGGCAGCAGATGTTTCAAAAATCCGGTTTCGACAATTTCGGCCGGTGCGCTTAGCCGGAAGCTCGGGCTTTGCGCTTGGGCCAATCCCGACCAGGACCAGAAAATCAAAAACAGCACCGCAAAAAATCGCAAGGACGTATCCTTTGGTGTTATCAATGCGCAAAAGGGTAATGGCAGACGGGCAAGCACGTCAATGCCGGTAATCTTGAACGAGAGGAGAACCAAGTGAGCGATGAATTCAACATGAGCATGCGCAAATTTCTCAAACAGGTCGGCGTGACCTCCCAGCAGGCGATCGAGGAAGCGATGCGCAATGCCGGCGACACGGCAGGTAAACGCTTCAACGCCAAAATGGTCCTGACCATTGAAGCGCTGGATTTGGAACATGTAGTAAGCGGCAAGATCGACGGACAATCTTGAGGTGGCAGTGACCCGTGAAGATGTGTTGGCGGTGCTGAAAACTGTCAATCTGCCCGATGGCGGACAAGACATCTTGGCGGCAGGCATGGTGCGCGCGCTTCACGTCGAGGACGGTGCAGTGCGCTTTGTGCTGGAGATCGATGCCAGCCACGCTTCGCAGTTGGAACCGGTGCGGGCTGAGGCTGAAAAGCGGCTCAAAGCGCTAGATGGCTTAAAAAGCGTGTCTGTGGTGATGACCGCCCACTCCGATGTTGCGGTTCCTGAACTAAAGCCCGCTCGCCGCGCCGAACCGACAGGCCCGCGAAAGATACCCGGAATCGAGCGCATCATCGCTATTGCATCCGGTAAGGGCGGGGTCGGTAAATCTACCATATCTGCCAACCTTGCCTGTGCGTTGGCTGCCGAAGGCCGGCGGGTCGGCCTGCTCGATGCCGACGTTTACGGCCCTTCGCAACCGCGCATGTTGGGGGTTTCCGGACGACCGTCTTCGCCAGACGGCAAGACCATATTGCCAATGCGCAATCATGGCGTGACCATGATGTCGATCGGATTGATGACCAATGAAGATCAGGCGGTGGTTTGGCGCGGACCGATGCTGATGGGCGCGCTGCAACAAATGCTGTCCCAGGTACAATGGGGCGCGCTCGACGTGTTGATCGTCGATCTGCCGCCAGGCACCGGCGATGTCCAAATGACTTTAGCGCAAAAGGCCGAGCTCAATGGCGCGATTATTGTCAGCACGCCGCAAGACGTGGCGTTGATGGACGCTCGCAAAGGCATCGACATGTTCCAGCAATTGGGCACGCCGATCATTGGCATGATCGAAAACATGTCGACCCATATCTGTTCTAATTGCGGCCACGAGGAGCATATCTTTGGCCATGGCGGTGTTGCTAACGAGGCGGTGAAATTGGATCTGCCGCTGTTGGCACAAGTGCCGCTGCACCTTGATATTCGTCTCGCATCCGATGGCGGCGCACCGATCGTTGTCTCCAGCCCCGATACTCCACAAGCGGATGTGTTCAGACAAATTGCCCGCTCTTTGATCGCTAAGGGCCATGCATGAGCGTGCCATCCTTTCCTCCATTGCTCAGCGGCCAACCGGTTGAAGGCAACGGTGATCCGTTCGAGCGGGCGCTGGCGCTTGCTGCAATCGGATGTGACCCGGGCAAAGTGGTTTACAATCTTGGCGGCGGCAACTTTCGCGCGGCGATCATTTTTACCCCGGAAGTTGCACTTAAAGATGCAATTGCCATTTTACCGATTTGCGGCGTTGGCTTGCAAAACGCACTTGGCGCCCTGGCGCCGCCTGAGGTAGCGGTCCATTTGGAATGGGATGGCGGAGTGCGCGTTAACGGTGCGGGGTGCGGCAGGTTTCGGGTTGCCGCTTCAAGCAATGATGCGAACGCCGAACCCGACTGGCTGATTGTCGGATTGCAGATACCGTTTTTGCCAAGCGAAGATGCGCCCGGGTTGACGCCGGACCGAACCGCGCTTTATGCGGAAGGCTGCGCCGATGTCGACCCGGCCATGCTGTTGGAAAGCTGGACCCGGCACACCCTTACGTGGCTTAATCGCTGGATCGATGACGGGGTCGAGCCCTTGCACAATGAATGGCGTGGCCTGGTGCATAATCTTGGCGAGGATATCGAGATGAACGGTATTAATGGGGTGTTTCTCGGCGTCGATGAGCGGTTCGGCATGTTGTTGCGAGGCGAAAACGAAACCCATCTAGTGCCGCTGACCACCCTTATCGAGGGGGCGTCATGAAACTTGCCCGAGCCATTCATTTCGACGAAAGCGACCGCAATGTGTTTTATTCGCCGGCCAGAACCGGGGAATGGTGCATTTCCGGCGGGTTCGAATTTTCCAACTGGTCAAAGGGCGATCTGACCGGCAAGGCGCGCCAGGCGTTTGCCAATGGCTGGCTCGGTGTCGAAACCTTCGGCCGCGTCACCTTTGTCGCCGTCACGCAAATCGAAGAGGCGGAACAGGCAGCACTTGCCGAACGCTTGGCGCAACATTTTGCCGAGCTATATGGCGCACCGTCCAACGATGCCGCCCACGCCGTAGCGCTGGAAGAACTCGCCCACATGGCCGAACTATGTGCGGACCAGGACGACAACACGCTGTTGACGGTCCAGCGCGAATTGACCGAGGCAGGGGTCAGGGAAAGCTTTCGCACCATTGAGCCGCAGCCGGCCGATCTGCAACAAATTGCAGTGCACGGAACCCTGGACGAATAGGTTCCTGACCCTAAAACAAGTAAATTTTATGTCTCGATATTCTTCAATTTGCCGAGCAGGTCGGCGACATTGCGGGCATCGAGTTTCTTCAACAGCCGTGCTCGAACATCGTCGATGGTACGTGGCGACAGCGTTAATCCGCGGCCGATTTCCTTGCTGGTCATCCCCTTGGCCAAATGCAGCGCGACTTCTCGTTCGCGTTTTGTCAGCGATACGCCGCGCCAGTTCTCCGAGATCACCGCGTAGCTTAGTATGATCCGCGCCAACGGATCGGCAGGCGTCAAAGTCTTGGCCCTGAACCGGCACCAGATGTGGGAATTGGTGCCGCGTTTCAGCATCCTTTCATCCGTGTAGGTGCCATGGGTCAATAGGGATGCGACGCCGATATCGCGGATGTTGTTGAACTCTTCCTTACTGGAATAAAGAATTTGAAACGACTGCCCGATCAAGCTTTGTTTGGGAATACCTACCAGGTCGGCGAAGGTGGTGTTGCAGGCGCCGATGATCCGGTATTCGGTCAAAACCAGCCCGACCGGCGCGTGATCAAAAGCTGCCTGTTCCAGTATAGTTGCGGCCTGCAAGCAACTGCCTCCGGTTTTGCCTACCGTAACATTACGGTGTTGATACCGTATCAATAACACGGCACCATGGCCGGGCAAAATGGGGCCGACCGCACGATGGATGTAACGCCGGACAAACAACAGGCAATTTTTGAGCGTATCACCAACAAGCGCGATGAACTGATTGCGCTGACCCAGGATCTGATCCGTATCCCGACCTTAAACCCGCCGGGGGAGAACTATCGCGATATCTGCCAATATCTTAGGCAACGGCTGGACAAACGTGGGTTTTCGACCGAGATGATCCGGGCCCAGGACGCCCCCGGCGACAGCGAAAAATATCCAAGATGGAACCTGATCGCGCGCATCGAGGGAACAAAACCCGGCGAATGCGTGCATCTGAATTCCCATATTGATGTGGTGGTTGCTGGTGAAGGGTGGACCCATGATCCCTTTGGCGGTGCCTTGGTTGACGGAAAGATCTACGGCCGCGGCGCTTGTGATATGAAGGGTGGGCTGGCGGCTTCAATTATTGCCGCCGAGGCGTTCCTTGAAACCTACCAAGATTTCTCTGGCGCCATTGAAATCTCGGCCACCGGTGACGAGGAATCCGGCGGGTTTGGTGGGGTGGCATATCTCGCGCAGCAAGGGTTTTTCTCCCCCGAGCGGGTGCAACACGTGATCATACCGGAACCGTTGAACAAGGATCGCATATGTCTTGGCCATCGCGGGGTTTGGTGGGCCGAGATCGAAACCAAGGGCGAAATTGCCCATGGCTCGATGCCGTTTCTTGGCGATTGCGCAATTCGCCACATGGGTGCTGTGTTAGACGAAATGGAAGAAAGCTTGTTTCCTGCCCTTGCCGAAAAGCGCACTACCATGCCGATCGTGCCTGATGGAGCCAGGCAATCGACTCTGAATATCAATTCGTTGCATGGCGGCGAAGCCCAACAAGAGACCGACTATACCGGGTTGCCGAGCCCTTGCGTATCCGACAGCTGCAAGATGATTGTCGACCGCCGTTTTCTAATCGAGGAGAATATCGAAACCGTTGAAAATGAAATTACCGCAGTGCTGGAAACCGTGAAAGCGCGGCGCGAAAAATTCGACTATGATATTCGCGAGATCCACCGGGTCTTGCCGACGATGACCGAACAATCCGCGCCGATCGTGCAAACCGTGTCGAAGGCGATCGAGCGGGTGCTCGGCCAAGCACCGCAATATGTGGTGTCTCCGGGCACCTATGATCAAAAACATATTGACCGCATCGGCAAGCTCAAGAATTGTATCGCTTACGGACCGGGAATCCTCGAACTTGCACACAAACCAGACGAATATGTCAATGTCGACGACATGATCGACGCTGCCAAAGTGATGGGGATGAGTATGGCAACGCTTTTGACCCACGGACGCGACTGACCCAATAAACGACAATCAGGGAGACGATTGATGAAACTCAAAACAAGCTATGTGGCATTGGCCTCGATCGTTGTGTTTGGCGCCAGCCTTTCGATGGCCCAAGCCCAACAAAGCCTGACCATCGGGCTGCAACTTGAGCCGCCCCATCTTGATCCAACCAGCGCCGCTGCCGGGGCAATCGACCAGGTATTATATTCCAACGTATTCGAGGGTCTAACCCGTTTTGGCTCGGACGGATCGGTAAATCCGGGTCTGGCCGAAAGCTGGAATATCTCCGACGATGGCCTTAGCTACACCTTCCACCTGCGCGAAGGGGTAACCTTCCATGACGGTACAGCGATGGACGCGGACGATGTGGTGTTTTCGCTTGATCGGGCCCGGGCGCAAGACAGCGCCAATGCGCAAAAGGCCCTGTTTGCCGGTATTGCCGATGTGGCAGCGGTGGATGCGAATACCGTCAAAGTGACCCTGAGCGCGGCCAATGGCAATTTCCTGTTCAACATGGCCTGGGGCGATGCGGTGATCGTCGCGCCGGAAAGCATTGAAAACATCAAGAGCCAACCGATTGGCACCGGTGCGTTTATGTTTTCCAATTGGGTTCAGGGCGACAAGATCGAGGTAACCAAGAACCCCAATTATTGGGGCACGCCGGCCAAGCTGGACACGGCGACCTTCAAATTCATCTCCGATCCCACAGCCGCATTTGCCGCCATGATGGCCGAGGATATCGACGTATTTGCTGGCTATCCGGCGCCGGAAAACCTGCCCCAGTTTAAAGCCGATGCCCGGTTCCAGGTTTTGGTCGGCTCAACCGAAGGTGAGACCATCCTTTCTACCAACAATAAGAAGCCGCCGCTGGACAATGTGAAAGTGCGCAAAGCGATTGCCCACGCGATTGATCGCCAGGCGATTATTGATGGCGCGATGTTTGGTCTCGGCACGCCGATCGGCACCCATTTTGCACCGCATAATCCCGACTATGTCGATCTGACCGGCAATTCGGCCTACAATCCGGAATTGGCGAAGTTGTTATTGGCCGAAGCCGGCCTTGCCGACGGGTTCACCACAACCTTGAAACTGCCGCCGCCTTCTTATGCCAGGCGTGGTGGCGAGATCATTGCCTCGCAATTACGCGCCGTCGGCATCCACACCGAAATCAGCAATCTGGAATGGGCGCAATGGCTTGAACAAGTGTTTCGCGGCAAGGATTTCGGTCTAACCATCATCAGCCATACCGAGCCGTTTGACATCGGCATCTATGCGCGGCCAGATTATTATTTCCAGTACGACAATCCGGACTTTCAAGCGCTCAACACCAAGCTGACCGGCGAAACCGATCCGGCCAAGCGCAGCGCTCTTCTCGCCGAAGCGCAGACCATGATCTCCAACGATTATGTCAATGCCTATCTGTTTCAGTTGGCGGTCGCCACCGTCGCCAAGAAAAACATTGTTGGCCTTTGGGAAAATTCACCGACCCAGGCCACCGACCTGACCGGTGTGTATTGGAGCCAATAGACTTGCGGTTTGCAGCGGAGGCCCTGTGGCGGGCCTCCGTCACTTTGCATAAATAAATGTAACCCAGGTATTTTCACGTAGAGCCCTTTTGATGCTTGTCTATACCCTCAAAAGACTGCGTTCGCTGCTCCTCAGCCTGATAGTCGCAAGCGTCGTGATCTTCATGACCATCGAGGTGGTGCCCGGCGACCCGGCGGCGTTCATGTTGGGGATCAACGCCCAGGAAGACACCATTGCCGCGCTGCGCCAACAGCTCGGCCTCGATGTGTCCATGACCCAGCGCTATCTGAACTGGGTCGGCGGCATGCTGGTGGGCGATTTCGGCATCTCCTATACCTACCGCACGCCGATCTCAGATATCATTTCGGAGCGGTTGTGGATCTCGTTGCCATTGGCGATTTATGCACTGACCCTGTCGACCCTAATCGCCTTTCCAGCCGGCATTTTAGCAGCGACACGGCGCGGTTCGCCTACCGATGTCACGGTGATGGGGATCACCCAACTAGGAGTAGCTATCCCCAATTTCTGGTTCGCGATGTTGATGGTACTGGTGTTCGCGATCAATCTACGCTGGTTTTCAGCCGGCGGGTTTCCGGGCTGGGACGCGGGTTTCTTTGCCGCTGTCAAAGCGCTCACCTTGCCGGCTATTTCCTTGGCGCTGCCCCAGGCCTCAATCTTGGCCAGGGTCATGCGTTCATCCCTGCTCGACACCCTTGGCGAGGATTTTATGCGCACCGCCCGCGCCAAAGGTCTGTCACGGCGCCAGGCGGTGTGGCGCCACGGGCTTCGCAACGCCTTGATCCCGGTGCTGACCATCATCGGCCTGCAGTTTTCATTCCTGCTCGCCGGCGCGATCATCATCGAGAACGTATTCTTTTTGCCCGGACTTGGCCGTTTGGTATTCCAGGCCATCACCCAGCGCGACCTGATTGTGGTCGAAAGCGTGGTCATGTTGCTGGTGTTTGCGGTGATCGTGGTCAATTTTGCGGTTGATCTTGCCTATGCCGTGGTCGATCCGCGCCTGCGCAGGAGCACCTGATGGAGCCCCGGAACTATCTTTCAACGATCTTGTCATCGCGCAGTTTGTTGATCGGCCTGTTCCTGACCTCGATATTTCTGGCCGCCGCCGCCATCAGTTTCCTTTGGACACCCTATGACGTTGAAACCCTAATCATCGCCAACCGGTTGATCCCGCCCAGTGCGACCAACCTGCTCGGTACCGATCATTTCGGCCGCGACATATTGTCGATGATCATGGTCGGCGCGCGCACCTCGATCGCCGTGGCCCTGGTCGCGGTCGGTATTGGCATCATCATCGGCGTGCCGCTCGGTCTGGCGGCAGCTGCCAACAAGGGTCATTGGCTGGACGAAATCATCATGCGCGGCAATGATCTGGTGTTTGCCTTTCCTTCGCTGGTGATCGCTATCTTGATCACCGCGATCTTTGGGCCATCGGCCTTTAACGCTATATTGGCGATCGGAATTTTCAACATCCCAGTGTTTGCCCGCATCACCCGCAGCGGCGCGTTATCGCTATGGGCGCGCGACTACATTTTGTCTGCCCGGGTAGCGGGCAAGGGCGCGGCACGTATATCGATAGAACATATCCTGCCCAACGTGATGAATTTGTTGATCGTGCAAGGCACCATTCAATTCTCGCTCGGCATTCTCGCCGAAGCCGGTCTGTCCTATGTTGGTCTCGGCGCCCAGCCGCCAACCCCCAGTTGGGGACGCATGCTAGCTGACAGCCAATCGATGATAAGCTTGGCGCCGCACATTGCGATCATTCCCGGCATGGCGATCGTTTTGACTGTGCTCGGACTGAACCTGATGGGCGATGGCCTGCGCGATCTGTTCGATCCAAAAATCCGAAAGATCCGCTGATGGCGCTTTTGGATATTGATAATCTTTGTTTGTCGATCCACGGCGCTTCAATCTTGCAAGACGTGTCCTTAAGGGTGGAAAGCGGAGAAGTCCTTGGCGTGATCGGCGAAAGCGGCTCTGGCAAATCTATGACCGCCTTGTCGATCTTGCAGCTTTTGCCCCAAGGGGCCGAATTGTCGGGCCGCATAAATCTGGCGGGCCAGGAAATTTCCTCATTCGAGGAGAGCGATCTTTGCGCATTGCGCGGCAAGGATGTGGGCATGGTATTCCAGGAGCCGATGACCGCGCTGAACCCGGTCATGACGATTGGCGCACAGGTCGCGGAAACCATTTTGATCCACGAGCCGACCGTGAGCCGAGCCGAGGCGATGGCGCGCGCGCGCGATACCTTGGAGCGCTGCGAACTGCCGGCGGATCAGTTTCCATTGTCGCGCTATCCCCATGAACTTTCCGGTGGCCAGCGCCAGCGGGTGGTAATTGCTATGGCCATCGCCTTGCGCCCTAAATTGCTGATCGCCGACGAGCCAACCACTGCGCTCGATGTCACTACCCAAGCGCAGATACTGACCTTGCTGAAACGGCTGGTAGAGACCGACCATGTGGCGCTGATCTTGATCACCCATGATCTGGCCGTGGTCGCCGACATGGCCAATCATTTGGCAATCATGAAATCGGGCAAAGTGGTTGAACTGGGCCCTACCAGCGACGTTTTCCGCGACCTCAAACACCCCTATACCAGGGCGTTGTTTGCAGCTTCCACCCACCAACCGGCCCGCCACGCATCAACCGGTGATCAACCACTGTTGGCGGTTTCAAACGTGACACGCGACTATTTCGTGCCGCGCAAAACCCTGTTTGGCGCGCCTGGGACTTTTCGTGCTGTCGATGATGTCAGCTTCGATATTCACAAGGGGGAAAGTCTGGGGCTGGTGGGGGAAAGCGGTTGCGGCAAATCCACCTTGACCCGGGCAATCCTTGGGCTTGAACCGGTGCAAGGCGGCAATATTTTGTTGGATGGCCAGCCGGTTTTTACCGGCAAGGCACCCAACCGCGCGGTGCGCCGCCGCATGCAGGTGGTGTTTCAAGACCCTTATGGTTCGTTTAACCCGCGCCACCGGGTCGCCAGGCTGATCAGCGAACCGTTTTTCCTGCTCGATGATCCGCCAAAGGGCGTAGCGCTAGGCCATGCGATCAGTGAAGCCTTGGATAGTGTCGGGTTAGCGGCAGCGGATCAATCCAAATTCATCCATGAATTTTCCGGCGGTCAACGCCAACGCATCGCCATTGCCCGAGCGTTGATCATAAAACCCGATTTGATCATTTTAGACGAGGCGGTATCAGCGCTTGATGTTTCGATCAGGGCGCAAATCCTTGATCTGTTGGCTGATCTGGGCACCCGGTTTTCGTTGACCTATTTGTTCATTAGCCATGATCTTAGTGTGGTTCGTTCGATCACTGACCGGGTATTGGTGATGCAAAACGGAAAAATCGTTGAACGTGGGTACACTAAGGCGGTGTTCAGCGATCCACAGCACGCCTATACCAAGACTTTGATCGATGCTGCCCCAAATCTACCTAGTGCTGGCAATTTGGAAATCGCAAAATGACCCTCAAAGACGATCTTTGGTTTGATCCCGGGCTTTGTTTTTTGGACAATAAATGGGTGCCGGTTGATAGTGGTGAGACGCTTGACCTGGAAGACCCTTCTACCGGCCAAACCATCGGTGTAATCGCCCGCAGCAAGGCGGTTGATATTGACCGGGCGGTAATCGCCGCCAACCGCGCATTTAGAGGCCCATGGGGCCGAACCACCGCCGCCGAACGTGGCCGCATGCTTGCCCGCCTTGGCCAATTGGTGCTCGAGCATGCTGATCGACTTGCCCGCCTGGAGGCGCTTGATGTCGGCAAGCCGTTAAAGCAAGCCAAGGCCGACGCCCTAGCGCTTGCCCGCTATATGGAATTTTACGGTGGCGCAGCCGACAAATTACACGGCGAAACCATTCCCTATCTCGACGGATACACCGTCTATACGTTGCGCGAACCGCATGGGGTTACCGGCCATATCGTGCCGTGGAACTACCCGATGCAGATCATTGGCCGATCGGTCGGTGCTGCGCTTGCCATGGGCAACGCCACTGTATTGAAGCCGGCCGAAGAGGCTTGCATCACTGCGCTGGCGTTCGCCGACCTGGCGCGCCAGGCCGGATTGCCGGACGGTGTGTTGAATGTGGTGCCGGGCCTCGGCGAAGAGGCGGGCGCCGCCCTTGCCGCTCACCGCGATGTGCACCATTTGTCGTTTACCGGTTCGGTTGGGGTCGGCAGCTTGATCCAAGCGGCTGCGGCGGCAAACATCGTGCCGGTGACCCTGGAGCTTGGCGGCAAATCTCCCCAACTGGTATTTGGCGATGCTGATATCGCAACTGCCCTGCCGTTCCTGGTCAATGCCGGCATTCAAAATGCCGGTCAGACCTGCTCAGCCTCTTCACGCATCTTGGTGCAGCGCCCTATTTTCGAACAGGTGGTGGAAAAAATGGCGGAGCGTTATTCGGCGCTGAGCGTTGGCCCGGCGCTGGACGACCACGACGTTGGACCGCTAATTTCCGCCAAGCAAAAAGAGATCGTGACCGGATTTTTGAATTCGGCCGACAGTTTGGAAAAAGTGGCATCGGGGCAAATCATCGACACCGCGCCTACAGATGGCCACTACGTTGCGCCGAGCCTTTATGCCCCAGTTACCCCTGACCATCGCTTGGCCCAGGATGAAATCTTTGGTCCGGTACAGGTGGTAATCCCGTTTGACGATGAGCGGGAAGCACTGGAAATCGCCAACGGCACCGACTATGGCCTGGTCGCCTCAGTGTGGACCAATGATGGTGCGCGGCAGATGCGCCTAGCCAAGGCGATCCGTTCGGGCCAGGTGTTCATCAACAATTACGGTGCTGGCGGCGGGGTGGAGTTGCCATTTGGCGGAGTTGGCAAATCCGGCCATGGGCGCGAAAAAGGCTTCGAGGCGCTATACGGTTTTTCCACCCTGAAAACCGTTGCGGCGTTGCACGGATAAGGGAAACCATGTCGCATGCGGATGGGACCAAGAAATCTAATTACTGACGTGGCCGGTTTGCGGGTTGGCAATGCGCAAGATCACTCAATTAAGTCCGGCGCTACGGTTATGATTGGCGACAAGCCATTTACCGCAGGGGTGCACATTATGGGTGGCGCGCCCGGGACCCGTGAAACCGAGCTCTTGCAACCGGACCGGCTGGTCCAGGAGGTCGACGCCCTGGTGCTCGCTGGAGGATCGGCCTTCGGGCTCGATGCGGGCTCCGGTGTTGCCGATGCGTTGCGTGCTGCCGGCCGTGGATTTGTAGTTTGTGACCAACGAGTGCCAATCGTGCCCGGTGCAATTTTGTTCGACCTCGTCAATGGCGGTGACAAGAACTGGCGGCAAAACCCGTACAAATCCCTTGGCGCCGCAGCGCTCGACAACGCCGATATCGACTTTTTACTGGGCAGCCATGGCGCCGGCACTGGCGCTACCACCAAAACGCTGAAAGGCGGGCTCGGTTCGGCTTCGGCAATCCTAGACAATGGCTTGACCGTGGCGGCGCTGGTCGCTGTCAATGCGCTGGGCTCGGCGGTTACCGGCGGCGGGCGGCATTTTTGGGCGGCACCATTTGAAATCGACGACGAGTTTGGCGGCCTTGGTCTCGATCCAAACCCGGCGCCGCCAGTTGGCTTGGAGTTCACAGCCCTGGCAAGTGTTGGCCAAAACACCACGATTGCCATTGTCGCCACCGATGCGCGCCTTACTCAGGCGCAATCGACCCGCATGGCGGTAGCCGCCCATGACGGCATGGCGCGAGCGCTAATTCCTTCCCATACTCCGTTTGACGGTGATCTGATTTTTGCCGCTGCCACCGGTGAAAAACCCTTGAGCGACCCGCAAATCGATGTCGCCGAGCTTGGCCATGGGGCGGCGATAACCCTTTCTCGGGCGATTGCCAGAGGCGTGTTCATGGCAACCAAGGCCGACCATGATGTGCTGCCGACTTGGGCTGATGGTACGGCTTATACCAAAGGAACTCGATATTGACCCATTTGACCACATCAATTTTGTCTTCTGACGAGGCGGATTGCGTGCCCTGGTGCGGGCCCACCACCAACGTGATCCAGCAAAGTCGGGAGGCAAAATTATGTGGCCGTTTTATCCAGCAATATCAACGTGCTGGAACCTCGCGAGGTAGGGCAAATCGGCCCGCCGGCGGTGTTGCAAAGCTTGCCCGATACCCTGGCATCGCGCTACACTCCGCTTCTTGCCGGACAAACCGATTTGCCGCCATCAAATAGGTCGATATCGAGTTCCTTTGATATTAGCAATGATACCAATGAAACACGATGTATTGTTTCCTTGGAATGGTATGAGATAACCATGTGATCGGCGCATTCGATGCTTGACGCTTGATGGTCGATCCACGATGTTGGCGGCCATTTTGTCATCGCGGAGATCAATCAATTTGTGTGCTGAACAAGTAGCCAGCAATGGCCAGCGCGGCTGGATTATCCCGATCGGCGGCGGCGAAAAGAAAATACGCTCCTCGGCCATATTAAATCGGTTTATCGAACTGTGTGGCGGCGATGGCGCACGTATTGCGATTATTCCGACCGCTTCACGGCTCGAAAATGCCGGCGACGGATACAAGACATTGTTTGGTAAATTGGGCGCCCGGCGCGTCGATAATGTGGAACTTGAAACCCGCGCTGACTGTGAAGACCCTGAACGGTTGGCGTTACTTGGCCAAGCAACCGGCATCTTTTTTACCGGTGGCGACCAGTTGCGCCTGTCAACCATTATTGGCGGCAGCACCGCAGCCAAAGTGATCAAAATGAGCAATGCCGGCGGGGTACATGTTGCCGGCACGTCGGCCGGCGCCGCGTTCTTGTGCGAACATATGATCGGGCGCGGCCGCGGCGGGTCAACCCCAAAACGGGGCCTGGTATCCCTGGCGCCGGGGCTTGGTTTAACCAACCAGGCGGTCATCGACCAGCATTTCCGTGAACGCGACCGGCTCGGCCGGCTGCTAACCGCGCTCGCTTATAATCCTTTTGCCATCGGCATCGGCGTTGACGAAGATACCGCAGCCTTTATCGGCCCCAATCTCGTCATCGATGTTTTGGGAAGTGGCGGCCTAACCATTATTGATCCGGCAGATCTGCGTTACTCCTCCATGGCTTCCGCGCAGCAGGGCAAACCTGTTAGCCTGATCGATGTGAAACTGCATATTTTGCTGACTGGCGACCGCTATAATCTAGCGACCCGCACAGCGCAGCCGGGATTTGAGATAAAATTGGGGACAGCCGGCAATTAGGGCCCTGACCCTAAAGAGCTAGAGCGTGTCACCCAAAAGAGGGTACCGGTTTTGGGTGACACGCATAAACAAAGAGATAGCGCGACGAAGCCATTCCAACGCTTCGTGACAAGCGCTAGAGCGTATTCCCGAAAAGTGTGTAGCGGTTTTCGGACAAGAATACGCGACAAAACAAACAGATAGCGCGACGAAGCGAACCCAACGGTTCGTGACATGCGCTAGCAGAAAAGTCTGGGAAAGCGAGGCATTATGAAAATTCTTGAGACATCCGTGTTTCGGGGGCCGAACATCTATGCCCTGTTTCCGGTGATCAGACACCAGGTTGATATTGGAGTTCTCGAAGACTGGCCAACCGCGCGGCTTGGCGGCGAATTTATCGACGCCCTGCTCGAAGCGTTGCCGGGTTTACACGAGCACGGTTGTTCCTATGGCGAACCAGGTGGGTTCGTGCGGCGCCTAAACGAGGGCGACGGCACCTGGATGGGCCATGTGTGGGAACATGTGGCGATCGAATTGCAGAATGTGGCCGGTGCCGATGTCACGTTCGGTAAGACCCGTGGCGCCGGCCAAACCGGTATCTACAACATGATCTACGAATATGAAGAAGAGCAGGTTGGCCTCAATGCCGGCAAGCTCGCCATTGATTTTCTGCTTCATCTGGTACCGAACCAGTTGGTCGAACCAGACCAACAAAACAACGATTTTGATTTCGACGCCGAGCGCGACGATTTTATCCGCCAGGCGCAACGCCGCGCACTTGGCCCGAGCACCGCCTCGTTGGTAAAATCGGCGCGCGAACGCGACATCCCCTGGCTGCGACTTAACGAACACAGCCTGATCCAACTTGGCCATGGACGCTATCAAAAACGCATCCAAGCAACAATCACCAGCGAGACCCATTACATCGCGGTCGAACTTGCCTCCGATAAGCAGGAAACCAACAAAATTCTCGCCGACCTTGGCTTGCCGGTGCCCAAACAGCAGATGATCTATAGCCGCGAAAGTGCCGTCGCGGCGGCCAAGCGGATTGGATACCCGGTGGTCGTCAAGCCGCTGAACGCCAACCATGGCCGAGGAATTTCGGTAGGTCTGGTAGAGCCAGACACGGTTGCCGCAGCGTTCGATTTTGCGCAAGAAAACAGTCGCGGCAGCCGTGGTGTGATCGTGGAATCCTATGTTCAAGGCCTCGACCACCGCATGCTAGTGGTCAATGGCGCTTTGGTTGCGGTCTCCAAGCGGGTACCAGGGCACATTGTCGGCGACGGCAAGCAAACCGTGGAACAGCTGATCAATGAGGTCAACTCAGACCCTCGACGTGGGGTTGGCCATGAAAAAGTCCTAACCCGCATCGAATTGGATGCCAAGGCGATCGAGCATCTTGAAGAAAAGGGCTACACCAAGGATAGCGTGCCACTGGCCGGAGAAACCATATTCCTGCGTTCCACCGCCAATTTGTCAACCGGCGGCACGGCAATCGACGTTACCGACATCGTTCATCCCGACAACCGCGACATGGCGGTGCGCGCGGTCAAGGCAATTGGTTTGGATATCGGCGGTGTGGATTTTTTGTCAGCGGACATTTCGCGGTCTTACAAAGACAATGGCGCGGCAATTTGCGAGATTAACGCAGCGCCGGGATTTCGCATGCATGTGGCGCCGAGCGAAGGAAAATCGCGCGATGTCGCGGCTACGGTCATGGACATGCTGTTCCCGATCAACACGCCAAGCCGCATTCCGATCATTTCGATTACTGGCACCAACGGCAAAACCACCACCGCGCGGATGGTCGCGCATATTTACAAACTAAGCGGTAACACCGTCGGCCTGGCGACCACCGACGGGGTCTATATCGACGGCAATTTGAGTGTCAAAGGCGATCTTACCGGTCCGATGGCCGCGCAAATGATTTTGCGGGATCCGACCGTAGATGCGGCAGTTCTGGAAACCGCGCGCGGCGGTCTGCTGCGGCGTGGTCTTGGTTATGAACGGTGTGATACCGGCGCGGTTCTCAACATCTGTGCCGACCATCTTGGATTGCGCGGCGTCGATACGCTGGAGGACATGGCCAGGGTCAAACAGATCGTGATCGAAGTCGCCAAGGATACGGCAGTGCTCAACGCCGACGATGAACTGTGCCTCAAAATGGCCGAGCACACGCCAGCAAAGAGTTTGTGTTACGTGACCATGAATGCCAGCCATCCGCTGGTACGCGAACATGTGCGTGCTGGTGGTCGCGCGGTTGTCCTGGAACAGGGCATGAACGGTCACATGATCACCATTTATGACAACAGTGCCCACATGCCGTTGATGTGGACCCATTTGATACCGGCAACGCTTGACGGCAAAGCGATGCATAACGTGCAAAACGCGCTGTTTGCGGCGGCGATTTGTTTCAGCACGGGCAAGAGTTTGGAGGATATAAGGCACGGGTTGCGGACCTTCGCCAGTTCCTATTTCCAGGCGCCGGGTCGCATGAATGTATTCGACGAACACCCGTTCAAGGTGATTTTGGATTACGGCCATAATCCTTCGGCGATCGAGGCTATGTGCCGGCTTGTCGACCAGTTGGAACCGGAAGGCAAGCGCATATGCGTGTTCACCCTGCCAGGCGACCGGCGAGACGAGGACATTGCTGCGGCGGCGAAGATCGTGGCCGGTCATTTTGACCATTATATTTGCCGACGCGATGACAATTTGCGCGGTCGCGGTACCGATGAAGTACCCAAGATATTGCAGGCGGCGCTGCTGGAAAACGATGTGCCGAAAAAAGCAATCAGGGTTATTCCCGACGAAGCCGAGGCGATCGAAGCGGCGCTAAACATGGCCAGCGTCGGCGATTTGGTGTTGATTTTCGGTGACGACATCGCCCGCTCCTGGAAACAGATCATCTACTTTAACAAGCCGCGCACAATTGATTCGCAAGCCGACGATCCAGCACCGAAAACGCCGGTGATCCAGCCGGTTGCAGTTGACATTGGACCTACCGATCCGCTGGCCGAGGCAACGCCGGTGTCCGATGCGCCGCAAGTGCCCGAATTGGTTAGTTTGGAAGGGATGCGCATGGTGCGCGATGAACGCGGTGTGCGCTTGGCTAGCGAACCAGAAGAAGCGGACTGAGGCATTGGCCATGAAGCTGACCGATGTCCGTCGGTTGACCGGCGCCAATTTCTTTCTTGATTGTCCAGGCGCCGTCGCGGAACTGATTGTCGGCGAAGGAAAAAAGGGCGTAGCCGTCGCGCTATGGCGCTCGCATATGCGGCAAATTCTTGATGCTGTTGGTTGGGACAATGAACAAATTGCCGTACGAGCCTATCCGGGCGGTGCCAGCCTGGTAATAAGCGCGCCAATCGACGCGCTTTATGCCGCGACCAACATGATCGAACGCACGTTTGATGCAACCAAGCTGGTTCTGGACGGCAATCCCTGGGTCAACTTTAATAACGATGTCGCCGAACTGCGCGGCGAGATCGCTGAAGAGCGCGACCCCGATTTGATCGCGCTGGCCACCGCCGCTAGTCAGCACGGCGTGGCCTTTATTGGCGATGACGAAATTGTCTCGGTCGGTCTTGGCACCGGTTGTGTCATATGGCCGGGCAGCAAGGTGCCGGCTTTACGAGACATTGATTGGGCGGCGATCCATGATGTTCCTCTGGCTATGGTGACCGGAACCAATGGCAAATCGACCACCGTGCGCCTGACCGCAGCAATCGGGGCTGCGGCTGGGCGCACTGTTGGCCTTTCGTCGAGCGACTGGGTGCGGGTCGGCCGCGAAATCATCGACGAGGGCGACTATTCCGGTCCCGCCGGCGCTCGCCTCGCGGTGCGCGACCAAAGGGTCGACCTGGCGGTGATCGAAACCGCGCGCGGCGGCCTGATGCGCCGTGGTCTGCCGATTGCCGAGGCCGATGCCTGTTTGATCACCAATGTTGCGGCAGACCATTTAGGTGACTATGGCATTACCGACATTGCCGCGCTGGCAGATGCCAAATTTCTGCTTGCCAGTGCCGTAAAACCCGGCGGACAGTTGGTATTAAACGGCGACGATCCGGAATTGGTGAACCGCAGTGCAGGACATGCCGGCAACATCACATGGTACGGCCTGTCGTTGGAAAAAACCACACTGGCGAGCTGGATTAAGGCCGGTGGTAGTGCTGCTTTTGTCAAAGACGGCATCATGACGCTTGCCAAGGGTGGGGATCAGTTTGCGATATTGCCGGTAGTCGATTTCCAGCCCGGCCTGGGTGGCGCAGCAAGGTACAATATTTCCAATGCGCTCGGCGCTATCGCACTGGCGGCGGCGCTAAATTTGCCGGTTGCAGCGATGCGCGATGCGATGGCTAACTTCCAGGCGACGCCACAGGAAAATCCTGGGCGCGGCAATTTTTTTGAAGTCGGCGGTATCCAAGTCCTGATCGATTTCGCCCATAATCCTCACGGCGTTGCCGCGCTTGCCGACGCGGTCAAGCATATTGCGGCAAAACGGCGACTGTTTCTGCTTGGCCAGGCCGGTGACCGAAGCGATGAAGATATCCGTGAGATGACCCGCAAGGTCTGGGACGCACGGCCCGACATGGTTGTGGTCAAGGAAATCGAGAACAAGTTACGCGGCCGCAAGCTTGGCGAAATTCCGGCTATCATTGTCGACGAATTGCGCACACTGGGTGCGCCACAAGACACGATGTTGGTGGTTGCTGATACCGAATTTGCATCGGTGCGCAAAGCGATCGAGTGGGCTAAACCCGGCGATTTTCTGGTGTTGCTGCTGCATGTGGACCGCAAACCGACTATGGCGTTGCTGGATCAACTCATGAACACCAACTGGCAGGCCGGAATGCCATTGCCCGCGGTGCTATCAGTCAGCACTACCTGACACGCGTTAATCTAGAGCGTGTCACCCAAAAGTGGGTACCGGTTTTGGGAAAAATGACACGCGTAAACAAAGAGATAGCGCGACGAAGCTATTCCAACGCTTCGTGACAAGCGCCAGCCCAACAAAATCGAGGGTTTTTCGAGGTACTCAGGTCATCCGGCAAGGGCGCGCCCAAGGGCGATGTCGAGCCGGTCGATGAGCAATTCGATGTCGTCCTCGGTACAGGTATAGGCTGGCGCCAACAAAATATGGTCGCCATTGATGCCATCGGCCGAGCCTTGCCCGGGATAACACATCAAGCCTTCCTCCAGCGCCATCTCTTGCACCCGCGGCGCCAGGCCTGCGGTGGCCGCAAATGGAGTTTTGCTTGCCCGCTCGCGCACTAGTTCCAGGGACCAAAATAAACCGCGCCCACGAATGTCACCCACATGGGGTTTTTCGCCAAAACGATCAAAGAGCTGCGCGCCGAGCCGCGCGCCCATGGCGCGCACGTTTGCCAACAGATCATCTTCTTCGATAATTTTCAGCACTTCCAGTGCCCCAGCGGTTGCTACCGCGTGGGACATATAGGTATGCCCATTCCACAACCGGCGGCTACCGGCGGCGATGGCTTGAACGATGGTTTCGCGGGCCAGCACCGCCGCAATCGGCTGATAGCCGGCGCCAAGACCCTTGGCGATGGTAGTAATATCGGCGCAAACGCCTTCCTGCTCCAGGGCAAACAAGGTGCCGGTGCGGCCCATGCCGCACATAACTTCGTCAGCAATAAACAACACCCCATGGGCATCGCAGATTTCGCGAATGCGGGTGAAGTAGCCCTCGGCCGCAGGCTGAGTGCCAAGGGTAGCACCAACTACCGGCTCAGCAACAAAGGCGGCGACGTTTTTGGGCCCGAGTGCATTGATCCGTTCTTCCAGTAGATCGGCCATGCGGCGACCAAAGGCTATTTCGTCTTCGCCCTCCATTTGGTGGCGATAGGCGTAGCACGGGTCGATATGTTCCACATCGATCAATAGCGGCGCAAACGGCGCGCGGCGCTCGGCATGGCCACCAACCGCCAACGCGCCCAGTGTATTGCCGTGATAGCTTGAGGTTCGGGCGATAATCTTGGTGCGTTGCGGTTCGCCGCGCTCAACATGGGTCTGACGCACCAGTTTCAGCGCCGCCTCCATGGCTTCAGAGCCGCTTCCCAGGAACATCACCCGGCCATTGCCGGTACCAGCCGGCGTACGGGTCATCAGATATTCGGCCAATTCCTCCGCCGGCTGATTGGTAAAAAATCCGGTATGGGCAAATGCCAGCCGACCGAGTTGTTGATAGATTGCCTCACACACCCGTTGATTGCTGTGCCCCAGACACGACACCGCAGCCCCGCCACAGGCGTCGAAATAACGCTTGCCGGTACTATCGATCAGGTAATTGCCTTCACCCGCGACAATCGTCGGCAGCACCCAGTCCATTGTGCGATGGAAGACGTAGCTGGTGTCCAAATTGTCACCCATGTCATGCCTCATTCGATAGCAAGGGAATTAATTATTGGCCTGCTTGATGTAGCGCAAACGATCTGAGACCATATAGCTGCGATTGCAAGGCGTTTGGATGATGCTTGGAATTTATTTTCGAGCCTGAAGGACTTTTAGCGCGCCTGCGCGTTGTGCCGTCACAGTCGCGGCACATATCTCAATCTGCTCAAGAACGTTTTCCAGCGCTCGAGGGGCGCCAGGGTGTTGCTGGACCCGATCGACATAAAAGGCTTGGACCCGGTCGCGGGCGG
The DNA here is from genome assembly GCA_965248715.1 of Rhizobiaceae bacterium. Taxonomy (GTDB): domain Bacteria; phylum Pseudomonadota; class Alphaproteobacteria; order Rhizobiales; family Rhizobiaceae; genus CBDFKB01. The sequence continues at coordinate 288,823 of CBDFKB010000008.1, read as the reverse complement.
TTTTGCTGCAAAGTGCCGAATGGCGCCAGACCACCCAGGCACGATGTCTTCTTGGCAATTTTGCAAGCAGTGCGTCATAATTTTCTGTGATCCAATCCAATAGCGCTTCGCCATTGTCGACCCGGCGCGCCTGCCGGCGAAGCAATTGGCTGGCGATATGGCCTGGGGTTTCGGTGTCGAGGACTAGGGTACGGACCCGGGCCGCTAACACCGGATCGGTTTGCATGCCGAGCGCGGCGATCAAATTATTGCGCAGCACCGCATCGTCGCTTGTACGCAAGCGTTCGATCATCGCTTCGACAAGCGGCAGTCCGACATTGCCGGCGGCGGTACTAAGGGCGACCCGCACCAGGTTTGGATGCAACACTTGCGAATGGATTTGACCATCCGTGCCATAACCAAGATAGGCCTGGCCAAGGCGCGAGAGCCGGGCGCGCAAATTTGGCTCCAATGCGTCGATCGCCATGAACCAAATCGCCTCACTGCGTAACAATGCGAGCTCGTTGCTTGCCGCTTCGCCCGCAAGTCCTTGGTCACTGAGATCGAACCTTGCCAGCGTTAGCGCGTAAATGTTTTGCATTTTCGTCAAAAATGCCCCGCGCTGGCCGATTGGTAATACGTAGTTTTTCAAGTTTCGTAAGCTCTGCATCGGTGCCCGCGCAACATCCCATTTTTGCGAATTGGCCAGTTTTTGCGCAGCGTTGTAAACATTGGTTAAATTGCTGCGCCCTGAATCATAGGCAGCGACCAGGCTATCCATGACCGACATAATTTCGCCTGGCCGTAACAAATGCTGATTGTCAAGCAAGCCGGTCCAACCACGCTCTGGCAGGGAGAATTTCACATAAGCAGCGCCGGCTTTGTTGGGTAAAATCCATGCTGGGCAAGCGTTTGTCTCCAGTGTGACGGTAGCTCGCGGTTCCGACATTAAAATACATTTGCTGCGCCGGGTATCGCCGTGCGGATAGGCCAGACAAAGCGGGATCGCCCAGGTTTTTTTCGCATCCCCCTTTGAGCCGAGTGGCAGGGCACGTGATTGCTTTAAGGAGACTTTGGCCGCGCCATCGTCATCGCAGGTCCAATTGACTTCAACCAGCGGTGTGCCGGGTTTATCAACAAAAGAACGCAATGCGCCGATAACCGCCGGGTCGCCGGCGGCATCGGACAATGATTTAAAGAAATCCTCGGCACTAGCTACACCGTGCCGGTGGCGTTCCAAGAATATGCGCACACCTTGGCGAAATAATTCTTCGCCCAAATAGGTCTCGACCATGGAAAGCACGCCACCGCCTTTGGAATAGGTAATACCATCAAAGGCACCGGCGATATCGTGATCGCTTTCGATCGGCTGGCGAATTTGCCGGGCGCTGACAAAACGGTCGCTCCACATTGCCCAGTGCGCGCCACGCAGCGACCCACGATCGTTAAATTCCTTGGGCCGCCAGGCTTGAACCACACGATGTGACATCCAGGTTGCGAATGCTTCCTTTAGCCACAAATCATCCCACCATGCAGGTGTTACCAGGTTACCGAACCAACTATGCGCCAATTCGTGAGCATGGATGCTGGCATAATTCCTTAGTTGATAAATCGACGGATTGTCATCGATCAGAACGTGCCGTTGATCATAAAAGATCGCCGCGACATTCTCCATTCCGCCGGAATTGAACTCGGCGGCGGCAACAATATCGAGCTTGGCGTAGGGATAGGGAATGCCGAAATATTCTTCAAGAATCGCCAGCATTTCGCCGGTATGCGTTAGCGCATGACCCAGTTTTCCGCCTTTGCCCTTTGGCGCAATTCCCCTAAGCGGGATCGATTTGGTGCGGATCGAGTTGCCAGGAATTGCTTCCCATTCGACCACATCAAAATCTCCCACAGCCAACGCTACTAGATAGGTGGAAATTGGCTCTGTGGTTTGAAATACTACTCGTTTTAGCTTGTTTCCCAGCGGGATCGTTTCGCGTTCCGGCGCGTTCGATATTGCGACATTAGACGCGGGTATGGTCACCGAAATGTCGAACTGCGTCTTAAACCGCGGCTCGTCAAATCCCGGAAACATGCGCCGGGCCGATAGCGGTTCAAAATGGGTATATACGTAGGCCATCTCGCCGCGTTTGACCCGGTAAAGTCCTTCCAAGGATTGGTTAAACCCTGCCGTGTAGTCCAATACCAGGGTCGCTGGTCCGGGGCCCACCGCCTGTTCGAAGGTCAATTTTGCGGCACCGCTATCGCCAATTTCCGCATATTGCGCGGCGATTTGTGTGCCATTGGGCAGTGCCGCATGGGCGTTGGTGACTTGGAGATCCCGCCCATGCAGCCAAACCAGTGTTGTCGTGGCATCAAGCATGATCTCGATTTTTGTTTGTCCGGTGAACCTCTCCTCGTCGGGCGTGATTTGAAGATCAAGCACATAATGCGTGGGCGTGATCCCTTGCGGCAATTTTCCGGTGGGTGGTGATTGTGCCAGCGCTGGTGTTTGAAAGATGCCTATACAAACCGTGCACAACAATATTGCTGTCAGGGATGCGTTACGCAGAAAGCGGTAAGACGAGTTGAACATCAAAATATCAAGCCAATGTGCGATTGTCGAAAGATTTCAGCAAAATTGGTGAAACGACAAGGATCGTCATTGCGAAATTGAGCTGCGTAAACCATCCCACTTAACCTGAACTGAAATGAAATACTGACCCGAGCATTGCAAGCAGTCAATTCGGCGATTGTGGAAGATATCTGTGCGTCATTTGAAATTTTTCGCTTGGCTGCGGCACGGGCCGATATCGATTGGCTTTGCAACGTGTGGGCTTGGAGACCCCTAATCAATCAGCCCCAATTTCAGCCTAATTATCGCCGTGAACCGCCGTCGTAAATATTTCCGGCAAAGAGACTTCCAACAGTTCCAGATCAGCGGAGCAATTAGTGTAGGCGGTCTTAACATGGGGCGGAATGACAAATGCATCGCCCGACGTGAGCGCGTGCGCGGATTGGCCATCACCGGTTAGTGTCATCGACCCCTCCATCACGAAAGTAAACAGGATGTCGGTATCATGACTGGTGGCGCGCGCGCCGTTTTTGGCCTTGCCGTCAAAGCGCGCCACTTGAACACCAGCGATGCCGCCGGTGGCTTCGGCAATTCCGGTATCGCGGGCACTAAATCCGCCAATGCGCCACGGCTGCCAATTCGCGTTCGCTACCTGGTGGTGGCAAAAGCGCTGGCCGGAAAAGTCGCGCTCGCGGTTGATCGTCGGCGTTGGCAATTCCAGATTGTGGTCGATGGTGGTCACATGCTCGGCCGGTACGCCGATCTCGATTACCTGGAGCATTTCGGACGCCTCGAGTACCCGGTGGCGGATTTTGGGCGGTTGGACCACGCAATCACCGGCGCTGAGAATAAACGGCGGACCTTGGTCTTCATAAACCAGCCGCACCCAGCCGCGATAACAAAATATCAGCTGAAATCCGATCGTGTGATAATGCACCATGTCCGGTACCGGACCGGCATCGGGTATGCGGATATGCGAGGCGATGATCGATCCGCCCAGGCGGTCGGGAATAAGGTCACGGTATTGCATGCCGGCGCGGCCGATCACCCATGGCGCTCGGTCCTTTAGCCGCCGCACCACAAAAGCGTGTTGGGTCTTGGGAATCTCGAGCGGCGGGTTGGCCTGCTCGATTTCGATTTTTGTGCCATTGGGAGCAACCAGCTCGGTCTTGCCATTGGCAAATGCTGTCGGATCATCGCACAATAGGCGCAAGGTGCCAGGTGCCTCCTTGGCGCCGCGCTCGATGCGCAACCGTACTCCGTGGCCCGACATTACCGCGATCGCCGGGTTGTCGGCAGGAAAAATCTCATCAAGGCGAAAGCCCAACACACCGCTAAAAAACGGCAAATCGAGTTTAAGATCATCGGTTGGAATGCGGAACTCGGCGTGGATTTCACCGGCATCGGAAAGGGAACCGGTTTGTTTATTATTGTCAGATGCTTGAGCGGTCATTACAAACACACCATATCATTTGGAATCGATAATTGGATGATTATTCCACCCACTGTATCTCCACAAAACGGGTTTTGACAAGGCACAGCACATGTGGAAGTCTGCTCCGCACTTTTTGATATTTGCAACCGGGAGGAACTAAACCAATGAAGAATATATTGACAGCGCTGGCGTTAAGCGCAGCGGCAATGATTGCCGTAAGTGGCGCGCAAGCGGACGGTCATGTGATCAAGATCGGCATTCTAGTAGGGTTTACCGGGCCGATTGAATCGCTTGCCCCCGGTTTGGCCAATGGAGCCGAGATGGCGATGGAGGAAGCCTCCGCAAGCGGCATACTGCTTGGCGGCAAAATTTTGCAGGCGGTGCGCGGCGACAGTACCTGTGTCGATTCTACCGCAGCAACTGCGGCCGCTGAGCGGTTGATTACCGCCGACCGGGTGGTGGCAATCATGGGCGCGGACTGTTCCGGCGTTACTACCTCAGTTGCCAACAATGTGGCGGTGCCCAATGGAGTGGTGATGATTTCACCTTCGGCCACATCGCCAGCACTTTCTTCCCTAAACGACAATGGATATTTTTTCCGCACGGTTCCCTCTGATGCCCGTCAAGGCCAGGTGCTGGCCAACATCGTCAAAGGCCGGGGCATTTCGGAAATAGCGATCACCTATACCAACAATGATTACGGCAAAGGTCTCGCCGATTCGTTCGGCTCCGCATTTGCAGCCGGCGGCGGCACTGTCACCATCACCGCAGCCCATGAAGATGGCAAGGCCGACTATGCGGCAGAAGTAGGCGCGTTGGCGGCATCGGGCGCCAAAGCGTTGATGATCTTTGGCTATGTTGACCAGGGGGGCAAGGGGATCTTGCAAACCGCGCTTGATCTTGGAGCATTCGACCAATTCTTTGGTTCGGACGGCATGGTCGGCAATTCGCTGATCGCCAACATCGGTGCAGGATCAGAAGGACTGGTAACCACGCTTCCAGGAGGAGATTCGCCAGGTGCCGCATCGTTCCAGGAACTTGCGACAGCAGCCGGATTTGATGGCTCCGGCCCGTTCGTGGCGGAATCCTACGATTCCGCAGCGCTGATCGCGCTTGCCATACAGGCGGCCGGCTCTGCGGACCGCGCGGCAATTCAATCGAAGGTAATGATGGTTGCCAACGCTCCGGGCGAAAAAATCGGCCCAGGTGAACTTGCCAAGGGTCTAGAAATCCTAGCCGGCGGCGGCGACATCGACTATGTCGGTGCCACCGATGTCGAATTCAACGATGTCGGCGAAACCAACGGTTCCTACAAGGAACAGGAAATCAAAGACGGGGCTTACGTAGTGGTGAAGTTCCACTGACCCAGATATATTTCTATCCGATGCCCGGCCTAGTGGTTCGATTCCAACATTTGCGTCCCGTTGCAGCACTTAGGTTTGCAAATCTTGGAATCAAAAGAACCACCAGCAAGATATTGAATCTAGTGGAATTTTTAAATTTGACATTTGACAAACGACGAAGCTGCAAATGGGCACCAAATGTCAAATTCATTCCACTAGAGCCGGGCATCGTGGTTTTTGCTTGAACCGCCGCCATTGGCCAAAATTTGGCAGCGGAACCGTTGGCTGTATGTCAGCCGGTAGCGGGGGTATAGCTTGCCGTCGCTTTCTTTGCCGTTGCCATCGCGGTCTTTGCTTCGGCGGAAGAAATCAGCTTGGTGGTCGCGCCGCCGGAAAAGGAGCCCGACGCACCGACCGCAAGGGCACACGCAGCCATTGCTGCATCATCAGGCGCTTCGATTAAGGCCATGACATCCTCGCTGCCAAAGCAAAAGAACAGATGGTGCAGTTTGCCGCCAAGCGCTTCGATCAGCGGCCGCGCGCCTTCCGCACGATCTTGCGGATTGTCAACCATCGCCTTCATCGCATCAGCGTTATATCTGCCTTGAAACATATAATAGGCCATTGGGCGTCTCCTTTGGTGCTGAAACATAATTGATTGTATTTTAGCATGACACGCTCTTGAGGCAAGAATAACAATGCCGCGATTGCTCGATTGGCATGGCTGTTCAGCTCCAATATTGCCATGCCCGTTGAAATTATTTGGGTTTTTTGCATTTGAACCATAGTGCTGCACCCGGTTCCATGGTCTTTTTATGGGTGGCAACCGCCCTGGATTGTTTGGGGTGAAATAATTAATACCAAAGGATTTGATATTGACATCAACGGTGGCAAATACCGACCTATATGAGCGAAGTTGATTTGGCTTTTGGCCAGGCGCGCTTGGCTCGTGTTACCAGTGCCAAGTGGCACTTAATCCTCTTCGTCGCAGGGCCAATTTGCGCCCGCTTGCAGGCCTTGCGGTAAATTTGTGTTGCCGTCACCGCAAGCCATGTCGACCTGCCATTGCTGAAGGCCGATGGCTGTCGACAGGTCCAGATGCTCGATCCGGGTGAGGAACAAAAATGCACCAGTCAGGGTCGCCGAACCGTCGATTTTGGCACCACGCAGGTCAGCGCGGGACAAATTGGCGAAGGTGAAATCGGGATCGGTCATGGAAGCGCCGTCAAAAGTGGTTCGGCCAAGATCGGTTTTTGCCAGTCGCGCTTTGCCAAATTTGGCATTGTTGAAATTGCCACGCGGCATCTCCGATTTTGACATATTGGCGCCAGTTAAATCCGCACCGGAAAAGTCCGTGCGGTATCCAAGCGTCTTATGCAAATTGGCGTTCCGTAAATTGGCGTTGCCGAAATGGGCCCGTATTACTGTCGCCTTGGCAAGGTCGGTATCGTGCAGATCGGAACTGCGGAAATCGGACGAAGCCAGATCCGCACGCGCCATTTTGGAGTTCGAAAGGTCCATGCTGGACATGATGATATTGCGCTTGCGGCATTCTTGCCAATCAACGCCGGATTGTGGCGAACTTCCACAACCAGCCAGTGCTGGCTGCAAACTTACTGCCAATGGTGCCACAAAGGCGACAATGGCGATAACCGCTTTCACATCCGTTCTCCCTAAATGCCACGCTTGCCGAATGCCACGCCTGTTGCTGATATAAGGTGTTTTGGAATTGGGTGCACCTGCCGACCTCACAATTGTTCGTGAAATTTTGGATTATGCACGGCTCGACTTTTTTCTGCCGGAAGGCAATGTTTGCTGTGCCAGTCCATGCGGGGTCTTTTCCCAATGAAACGGCCGGACCGTCAGATGCCATATCGCCCGCCAGCCGGCCACGGAAATTAGCAGCCAGTAAATCGGCATCAACCACGCCGAGCCTACCAACCGGCGCGGATAACGCGAAGCGGTCATATACCGCGCAAATGCAATATGGATCGCGTAGCACCCGGCAAGATTAACCAGGCCGGTGGCCAACACAAAACGTGCGACAATACCGGGATCGTGGTCTGTTGCCATCGATGGAATTGCGATTGCAGCGGCAACAAGCGAGAGCGGGTGAATGAGGAACGACACAATTGGAACGGTCATTGTCAAATGGAAAAACCCGCATCGGCAAAATCCCCATTCGCCCAGCAAACGGAGCGGATGGCGCATCAATACCAGCCAGGTCTGCATCCATCCCTTCATCCATCGGGTGCGCTGTTTGAGCCAAACGTCTAATAGCGGCGGCGCCTCCTCATATGTGGGCAAAACCAACCGAGCGCAGCGATTGCCGAGCCTGGACAATCGCAGCCCCAAATCCGCATCTTCGGTGACATTGAAAGGATCCCATGCGCCGATTTCGATCAGGGTCTGGCGCCTGAAATGATTCGACGTGCCGCCCAACGGAACCGGCATGCCCCAGCGCACCCAGACCGGAAACATGCCGTCGAACAACATACTGTATTCGATCGCAAACATCCGGGTGAGCCAGTTGTCGTCGAAATTGTTGATCGCCAGGGGTGCCTGCAGGCAGGCGAGATCGTGATCGGCGCGAAACCGGCCATAGGCCTCTTTGAGCTGCAAGGGATGGGGTCGGTCTTCGGCGTCGTACAAGACTACGAATTCGCCATTGATCAGTGGCAACGCGAAATCGAGCGCCTTTGGCTTGGTGCGCGGCCCGAGCGCCGGACAGCGCAGCACTTCGAAATGGCTGGGTAGCGCCACCACCGCCAGAGCATCCAGGGTTTCATGGTCGTCCGCCTCGCACACCAGTTTGATCTCCAACCGGCTTTGCGGCCACTCCAACCGCTCGAGCGCCTCGACCAGGCCGGTGATCTGGTTGGCTTCGTGATAAAGCGCTACCAAAATCGAGTAGACCGGAAGCTGCTCGTAGGGTTGATGACGAACCCGGCGTTCGGTTCGCTGCTCGGCGGCTTGGCGTGACGAAGCCTCGGCTTCGGCAAACAACGCCAACCGGTACAAGATGTTGGCGGCATAGATAAAGCAGGCTAATACCGACAACGTGGTTATCGAGCGGACCGGCCAGGATACGATGCAAGAAACCATACCAAGGGCCAATAGCGCAATCGTTGCGATTTGCCAGCCGGTGGGCACATAGCGGGCGCTGAACTCGGGCCGGGTTCGCGCCAACCAACTGGTCGCCTTTTCGGCCAGCATGTCGCTGGATTGGGCGATCAGCGCGTTTCTGTTGCGGGCCGCCGCAGTAATATAAAGCCTGGACCGAATTGCCGGTGAAGCGGCAACCAGTTTGCGGATCGGGTCGATATGGTGCGCTGCCGGAGCAAAATAGGCGATCGGCAGGCCCGGTCCCTTTGCCAGCACCATAGTCGGATTATTGATCAAAACCGCCGTATTGATGTTGGCTTGCATGATAGTCCCTGGGGGTGGACCATTGGGCGCATGGCGCAAGTTTAAGTGTTGGGCGAGCAGGGCGGCGTGGCGATCGGGGCTGACAATTTGCCAATCGGCCAATATGGCAGCCGCGGCACGCCCATCGGCTAGCGATTGGCGCGTGGCAGCCTCGAGGACCTGCCGATCAATGTCAAAATATTCAAGAAATGCGATATCGGGCGGCAGATCGGTCGTTGTTGGGGCACCGGCAATAGCCGGGGCCAAATTACCGCTGATTGTGGAACCGACTGTTCTCGCTGGTGGTTCTAACAAGGCCACTATTCTGATAGACCAACTCTTGAACCAGGTATTGCGGCTAACGCCCGATCGGCACCGCCTTGACAACCAGAACCGTATCGGTGCAGAATTTCATGGTAAACCGGTGTCTATTTATTGCTGGTATAATATTGTCAGTAATATTTTCCCAAATGTTAATAATGAATGCCGCTACCGCCCAGGAAGTGCACATCCCAAATTTTTGGGATCCGGAAGAAAGATTTATCCGCCCGGATATTACCGGACAAAAGCGCTTGCGGTTTTTGACCACCACCGATTTCCCGCCCTTCAATTTTATCGACCGGCGCAAACGCCTCAGCGGCTTTCACGTCGATCTGGCACGGGCGATTTGTCAGGAACTCGATCTGGCTTCGGTTTGCCAGATCCAGGCGGTGCCATGGGGCCAGTTGGAAAATGTTATGAATCGCGGCGATGGCGATGCGATCATCGCCGGCATTGCCTTGAACGTGGAAAACCGCAAACGGTTCGCCTTTACCCAGCCCTATTTCCGCATACCGGGTCGCATTACGGTACGCCACGGCAATTTGATCGAGGAACCGGTCCATAACGCCCTGGCCGGAAAACGCATCGGGGTGGTCGAGGGTTCGGCCCATCAGGCCTATCTTGCAACCTGGCTGGCAAATACCACAATTGCCCCGTTCGCCAATTCGACCGATTTGTTTGCAGCGCTTGCTGATCAGAAAATAGATGCCGCATTTTCCGATGGATTGACTGCCGCTTTTTGGATCACGGCGGAAAAGAGCAAGAATTGCTGTCGCTTTTCCAGTGGACCGTTCCTGGCGCCGGAATTTTTTGGCCACGGTCTGGCAATCGCGATGCCGAAGGAAAACCGCGCGCTTGCCGAGGCGATGAATTATGCGCTACGCACCATCAATGACAAGGGCATCTTCGCTGAATTATATCTGCGCTATTTCCCGATGAGCTTGTATTGAACACCGGCGGACTTCCCGAAAAATGGCAACTGGTTTTCGGATAAAAAGTGCATAAATGCTTCAACCGGACTGCTTTTTGAACGATACCAAAAGCGCCCAACCAAGGCGGGTCGGCTTCTCATCTTGCCAATAGGGCAGGCCGATGGTCATGTCATCGTGCCCGGCTTCGGGTTGGTCACGATAGGTTTTGAACATGCGATCCCATATCGACAGGTTGAAACCGTAATTATACCAAGGGAATTTAGAGCACAATCTGAAAAGTGGTGGCCGGTTTTCAGAAAAATTGTGCGACAAAACAAATAGATAGAGCACTATTTGCGATTCACAAATCGCGAAAAGTGCTCTAATATTGACCGATTTGACCGCCGCGCGATTTTGTTCGCTGACTTTGTTGGGCCACCCTTGTGGTGGGCCAGCACCATCAAGCGTGATCGGCCTCATCACAAGGCAAAATTGCCCTTATCAAATGGATCCCATACCCAGTTTGTCTGATATTATGTCTGATTGGCTCATTTTGTTATCGTTCACCATTCAAACGGGTTCAACATTCGGTGATTTCACCTCAAAAAGCCCAACGATAGCATTTGCTGCAAATGTCTACAGCCGCTGGTGACGCGCCCGCGCGCCGCGTTCGATCGCAGCTGCCGAAAGACGGTCGATCTGTAGGCGGCTGCGCAGCAATTCCAATAGCCGCAATTCTTCCTGGCTGACTTCTAAATCGGCCGCAGCAACCTCGACCGCAATCGCATAGGCGGTTTCATGCAAATGGCGCGGCAGCGCCTCAAATGCATTGTCGATGATGGTATTGAGCCCCTCTTCTTGCTGCAGCAGTCGGGTGCATTCTCGCGTGACCTGAACCAATGTGTCGGGGTCGAAACCATCGAACGCCGGCAGCATGCGCACGATATTGCCGATCTTTGCCAGTTCGTGATCGCTCATCAAGCGATCGGCCGCCGACATGGTGACCATCAGGTGGATAAGCGCGTCTTGCGGGGATATCTGTGGCATCTACGGTTCCTTGCACCGAATCGAACGTAAGCAAGGTAGGCACGTGGCACCCGCCCTTCAAGAGATGATACACAATCCGACGGATTACTTGGAATGCTTGCGCAATTGTTCTATCCCGTTGCGCGACATCACCAGGCGCCAGCGCCTGACCCCAGCGCTGGCCGCCGCCGCTCCCGAAAGACTTGCCCATGCCCGATCCGACAAGACCCCAAGGCCTATTTGACGACCGCTTGCTGGCAGCGGCCCGGACCAACAAGGCATGGCCGTTTGAAGAGGCGCGGCGGATCATCAAGCGTTACGAAAAACAAGGGTTCCCGGACCAAGTGTTGCTGGAAACCGGCTACGGCCCGTCCGGACTGCCGCATATCGGCACCTTCGGCGAGGTTGCCCGCACCTTAATGGTGCGCCATGCGTACGAAGTGTTGACCGAAGGCCAAGTTCCCGCTCGCATACTTTGTTTCTCGGACGATATGGACGGGCTTCGCAAAGTACCTGCCAATGTGCCCAACCAGGCAATGATGGCCACACATATTGGTAAACCGCTGTCAAAAGTGCCTGATCCGTTTTCTAACGAGTATGAAAGTTTCGCCCATCACAACAATGCCCGGTTAAGGTCGTTCCTCGACCGGTTCGGGTTTGACTATGAATTTGCCAGTTCCACTGACTATTACCAGGCCGGGCGTTTTGACGAAATGCTGCTGCGCATGCTTGAGGTCTACGACCAGGTGATGGACATTATCGTGCCGACACTTGGCCCCGAGCGCCGCGCGACCTATTCACCGTTTCTGCCGATATGTCCACGCACTGGGATCGTTTTACAGGTGGCAATGGACGCGCACGATGCCAAGCGTGGCACGGTTGTTTACACCGACCCAGAAACTGGCGAGAAGGTCGAGACCGAGGTCACCGGTGGCAAGGTCAAATGCCAGTGGAAGGCCGATTGGGCTTTGCGCTGGGCCGCACTAGGCGTCGACTATGAAATGGCAGGCAAGGATTTGATCGATTCGGTCAAACTGTCGGGCAAGGTATGCCGGGCGCTCGGCCGGCCCGCCCCCGAAGGCTTCAACTATGAACTGTTTCTCGACCAGGACGGGCAAAAGATTTCCAAATCGAGGGGCAATGGGCTAACCATCGACGATTGGCTGACCTATGCCTCGCCGGAAAGCCTGTCGCTGTTCATGTACCAAAAGCCCCGGACCGCCAAGCGGCTTTATTTTGATATCATCCCGCGCCAGGTCGATGAATATTTCCAGCACTTGGCAGCTTATGGCGACCAAGACGATGTTCGGCGGCTGCAAAACCCGGTCTGGCACATCCATAGTGGCGACCCGGGTCCAGTGGAAATGCCGATTTCGTTTTCCATGCTGCTGAACCTGGTCAGCGCCTCCAACGCTGCTGACAGTGAGGTGCTGTGGGGCTTTCTGGCCAATTATCAGGCCGGCCTGTCACCGAAAAACAACCCGCAACTCAATGAGTTGGTCGGCTACGCACTCCGCTATTTCGCCGATTTCGTCAAACCGGCGAAGAAATTTCGGGTGCCGAGTGCCGCCGAGCGCGATGCGCTTGTAACACTCGATGGCAAATTGGCGAATTTGCCGCCGGATGCCGATGCCGAGACCATTCAAAGCCACGTGTTTTCGACCGGCAAAGAACACGGCTACGAAAATCTGCGCGAATGGTTTCAGGCCCTTTATCAGGTGCTGCTCGGCCAAGACCAAGGGCCGCGCTTTGGATCGTTCGTCGCCCTTTACGGCATTGTCAGGACCCGTGATCTGATCGAGGCGGCACTGGCCGGGCAATTGGCCGAAAAGAGCTGATTTTCGCCACTGTCAACGTCGAAGTTTGCCGCCATGGACCCGGCCACGATTGTCCGCTATCAAGCTCTATAAATGAGCTGGAATGCGCTAGCGCGCATTCCCGAAAAGTGTGTAGCGGTTTTCGGACAAGAATACGCGACAAAACAAAAAGATAGCGTGACGAAGCGAATCTAACGCTCCGTGACAAGCGCTAGTGGAATGAATTTGACATTTGGTGCCCATTTGCAGCATCGCCGTTTGTCAAATGTCAAATTTAGAAATTCCACTAGATTCAATATCTTGCTAGTGGTTCTTTTGATTCCAAGATTTGCAAACCACAGTGTTGCAACGGGATGCAAATGTTGGAACTGAACCACTAGAGCCAAGAATAGCCTGGGGATTATCGATAATATGAGTGAAAGAATTGATGTGGATGGCCTTTCCGTCGCCAGCGAATTATATGGGTTTGTCTGTGACGAAGCATTACCCGGTACCGGGATCGACGCTGCCGATTTCTGGTCCGCCTTTTCGAAAATTATTGATGATTTGGCGCCGGACAATAAGCGGCTGATCGAGCACCGCGACCGATTGCAGTCGAAGATCGACGATTGGCACCACCAACACGGCGAGGGCATCGATCTTGCTGCTTATCAGTCTTTTTTGCGCGAAATTGGCTATCTAGTCGAAGCGGGCGAGGATTTTGCCATCGACAGCGACAATGTCGATCCGGAGCTTGCGACCATCGCCGGCCCGCAATTGGTAGTGCCGATCACCATCGCCCGCTACGCACTGAACGCCGCCAACGCCCGTTGGGGTTCGCTTTATGATGCGCTCTATGGCACCGACGCGATTGCTGCCGATAAAGCCGCCGCAGCGGTTGGCGGATATAATCCGGTGCGCGGCGGGCGGGTCATCGCCTGGGCCAAAAAGTTTCTCGACCAATCATTTCCGCTCGACGGTGCAAGCCACGCCGATGCCAATGCCTATCAAATTCGTGATGGCGCGCTGATTGCGACAACTGCTAGCGGTGAGACCGGGCTCGCCAGACCCCAGGCCTTTGCTGGCTATAATGGCGATCAAGCCAGCCCTTTGTCGATTTTGCTACGCAATAACGGCCTTCATATCGAACTGGTGGTCAACCGTTCGCACCCAGTGGGTTCCAATGACCCAGCCGGCATCGCCGATATCATGGTTGAGGCTGCAGTCTCGACGATTATGGATTTGGAAGATTCGGTCGCTGTGGTCGACGGCGAAGACAAGGTTCACGCCTTTCGCAACTGGCTTGGCCTGATGAAGGGCGATTTATCCGAACAGGTGGTAAAGGGCGGCCAAACCTTTACCCGCCGGCTGAACGACGATCGCAACTATCATTCGCCAGATGGCGGTACACTGACTTTGCCCGGCCGCTCGATGATGCTGATTCGTAACAACGGTCACCTGATGACCAATGAGGCGATCCTCGACAAAAATGGCGACCAGGTGCCTGAGGGAATTTTGGATGCGATGATCAGCGGCGCCATTGCGCTGCACGATATCGGTGTCAATGGCGCCAGGCGTAATTCACGAGCCGGTTCGGTTTATATCGTCAAACCGAAAATGCATGGGCCCGAAGAAGTGGCGTTCGCGGTTGAATTGTTTGGCCGGGTCGAAACAGCACTTGGCATGGCACCAAATAGCCTGAAAATGGGCATCATGGACGAGGAACGGCGCACTACGCTCAATTTGAAGGAATGCATTCGCGCTGCCAAATCGCGGGTCGTATTTATCAATACCGGTTTCCTCGACCGCACCGGCGACGAAATCCATACCTCGATGGAAGCCGGTCCGATGATCCGCAAGGGCGACATGAAGGCTGCGGCCTGGATTGCCGCCTATGAGAACTGGAATGTGGACGTCGGGCTTGCCTGTGGCTTGTCCGGCAAGGCGCAGATCGGCAAAGGCATGTGGGCGATGCCGGATCGCATGGCCGACATGCTGGAACAGAAAGTTGGTCACCCATCGGCAGGTGCCAATTGCGCCTGGGTACCCTCGCCGACTGCGGCCACCCTGCATGCGACCCACTATCATCAAGTCGACGTATTTTCGTGCCAGCGCGAATTGAAAAGCCGCAAGCCCGCATCCCTGGACGATTTGTTGTCGGTGCCGATCGCGATCCGGCCGAACTGGAGTAAAACCGACATCCAGATGGAGCTCGACAATAACGCCCAGGGCATTCTTGGCTATGTGGTGCGCTGGATCGACCAAGGGGTTGGCTGCTCGAAAGTTCCCGACATCAATGATATCGGCTTGATGGAAGATAGGGCCACCTTGCGCATTTCATCCCAACACATCGCCAATTGGCTCAAGCATGGGGTGTGTACCCGCGAACAGGTGACGGAAACCATGCAGCGCATGGCAGCGGTAGTGGACGGGCAAAATGCCGACGACCCGGCCTATCGCGCCATGGCACCAAATTTTGATGCCAGCGAGGCGTTTAAAACCGCCTGCTCTTTGGTGTTCGAGGGCACCACCCAACCTTCCGGTTATACCGAACCGTTGCTCTATCGCGGTCGCCTGGCGGTCAAATCAGCGCAGCAAAACTGAGCACCTCTAGAAACCCTTCTTTTGGGTCCTGGGAGCAATTTTTCGCTTTTGCGTTCCGCAAATATTTCAACATATTATCCGGTACTCGAAACTTCAAAATCACACCCAGCCCAACAAAATCGAGGGTTTTTGGAGATACTCAACTGATCGCGGGAGTGTCGATTTCGGTGCTGGGAAATCGGCCGCGACCAATGGTGGTGGCGACCCGATGCAACATGGCAAATTGATTGCAATGATGGCATAGGCCAGCGGGCTTCAGGTCTGTTCGACGATCACCTTCGCGCCCGGCTTCACGCGCTCATACAGGTCAATAATATCCTGATTGATCAGTCTAATGCAGCCTGATGACGCGGCTTTGCCGATCGTCCACCATTGTGGTGTGCCGTGCAGGCGGTACATGGTATCCTCGCCACCCTGGATCAGATAAAGCGCTCTCGATCCCAGCGGATTTTTGAGCCCCGGATCCATGCCATCAGCATATTTACGCAGCGACGGTTTGCGGCGGATCATTTCCTTGGGGGGCGTCCAAACCGGCCATTCCCGCTTCCAGCCAACCGAAGCTACCCCGGACCAGGAAAAGCCACGCCGGCCAACGCTGATGCCGTAGCGCATCGCCTTGTTGCCGCGCATCACCAGATAAAGGAACCGGTCTTTGGTATTGACAACAATGGTTCCCGGCCTGATTTTGGTTTCGTATTCGACGATCTGGCGATAATATTTGGAATTGAGTTTGCCGAGCGGAACTTCCGGCAAATCGAATTCGCCGTCGGTTACCGCGTCATACGAAGATAGGAATTGTTTTTCTGGGTCACCGTGGTAGGTCGACGTAGAAGTGCACGCCGCAACAAAAAGTGCGGCGAGTGCTACCAGCGGTGAGAGAAATTTGCCGATTTTGACCATGCCCGGAAAACGATTCTATATGGTATTGCTTGAGGGGTAACTATGGCTAGAACCATTGCCAAGCGCAAATATTGCGATTGCAACATTTCGTTACCATTGTTGCTCAATTAACACAAACGGCGAAGCCAAAAAAAAGATATTCAGCGCGCAAATTTGATGCCAATAATTCGTGATCACCTTGGTAATCCCCTGGTCGACGGCCGGCAGTCGCCGGCCGCACTTGACGTGCAGCATGGGGTCACCCGTTTGCTGCGCCAGCATGCTAGCGCGGTGTTGTCGGAGTTTAATCTGCCCGACGGTAGGCGCGCCGACCTGGTCGGCATCGACCGCAAGGGCCTGGTCACCATCATCGAGATCAAATCATCGATTGAGGATTTTCGCGCCGATGGCAAATGGCGGGACTATCGCCGCCATTGCGATTTTTTCTTTTTCGCCAGCCATATCGGTGTGCCGGTGGAGACTTTCCCAGCCGGCGAGGGGCTGATCATGGCCGATGGCCATGGCGGTGAGATATTGCGCCCAGCGGTCGAATTGAAACTTAGTGCGGCGACCCGCAAGATGCTGACGCTCAGATTTGCCCGCACCTCGGCGGACCGCTTGGAGCGTGTGTTGCGCCATGCGGCACTTGCTAGCTTGGACGTCGCCGGGCTTGCGGGCGGGCGGGACGAAAAATGATGGGCTGCGCGTGAAGCCAAGCTTGGTTCGTCATGAGCCATACTAGCGCTTGTCACCAAGCGTTGGAATAGCTTCGTCGCGCTTCTTCTTTGTTTTTGGGTGTCATTTTCCCAAAACCGGTACCCACTTTTGGGTGACACGCATTAGTGTAAATTGCTGCGGATCGGTGCGCGGTTTCAGCGTGGTGCGCGCTTGGCCAGGATCCGCTGAAGGGTACGGCGGTGCATGTTGAGCCGGCGCGCGGTCTCCGAAACATTGCGGTCGCACAATTCATAAACCCGCTGAATATGTTCCCAGCGCACCCGGTCTGCCGACATCGGATTGTCCGGCGGCGGCGCTTTTTCGTCCGGCTTGCGGATCAAGGCCGCCAGCACATCGTCGGCGTCGGCTGGTTTGGCCAGATAATCAATCGCGCCGAGCTTAACCGCTGTAACCGCAGTGGCGATATTGCCATAGCCGGTCAAGATGATTGCCTTGCTGTCGGGTCTGCGTGAGCGAATCACCTCAATCACATCGAGCCCATTGCCGTCACCAAGGCGCATGTCTACTACCGCATAGGCGGGTGGCGATGCCTTGGCGCGAGCAATGCCTTCGATAACCGATTCGGCCAGCTCGACCACGAAACCGCGCTGTTCCATCGCCCGTCCGAGCCGGTTCAAAAACGGCCGGTCGTCATCGACAATTAACAGGCTGGCGTCGTCGCCAAGTTCAGGCGTGTCGCTGTTCATTCAAGTTTGACCCCATTACCGCAAACGCCGGTTAGCCGGACAAGTTGCCGATACTACAACGTGCCGGGCCTGGTTCACAATATATTACAATGTCGGTTCAGGTATTTGTGCGGATGTCGGCGAAATATCGACTGCACTGCGCGGCCAAACCACCGATACCGTGGCACCGGCCTTGCCATCGGTGCGATTGGCAAAAAACAGCGAAGCACCGCTGCGCTCCAACAAGGTCTTGGCTATGAAGACCCCAAGCCCAAGGCCTTCGCGACCTACAATATCGTCGCCATCACCTTTTATCACAGACGGGTTTCGGGTGGTCATGAACGGTTCGCCGATCCGCTCCAACACATCTGGGGTTAATCCTGGGCCGTCGTCGCATATGGTAATGATAATCTGGTCATCGCTCCAACCGGCCGAAAACTTCACCGCATCATTAGCAAAATCAACAGCGTTTTCGACTAGATTGCCGAGGCCATACAAGATCGCCGGGTTTCTGTGCATCACCGGTTCGCCGGCGGCGCCGTTTAGCTCAACTTGAAGCGCTACACCGATCTCGCGATGCGGACCGGCCACCTGTTCCATCATCGATGACAATGGCAACCGTACCATATGCTGCTCGTCTTCTTTGGAAAGCGACGTCAGCTTGGACAAGATTTCGCGACACCGTTGCGCCTGGCTGTTGAGCAATTTCAAATCGTCGCCAAGTTTGTGATGTTCACCAATGTCACGCAGCATTTCCTTGGAAACCAACGATATGGTGGCTAGTGGCGTACCCAATTCGTGGGCTGCTGCTGCTGCCAGGCCGTCGAGGGCCGAGATGTGTTGCTCACGCTGTAATACCAGTTCGGTGGCAGTCAACGCCTCGGCCAGTTTGCGGCCCTCATCGGCAACCCGAAACGAATAGATTGCGGTAAAGGCCAGGCTGGAGACAATCGCAACCCACATGCCGGTGATGAACAATAGGGGTAATTGCAAAGTTTCGCCTGGATACCACGGCAGCGGGCGGTGTTCGAATACTAGGACGGTGGCGGCCGCGACACACAAAAAGCCGAGCGCCAGGGTTCGTGAAACCGTTTGAATGGTGGCGGAAATGATGACCGGAACCACCAGCAGGATCGAAAACGGATTTTGCAGTCCGCCGGTCAAAAACAACAGCAAGGCCAATTGTAGAACATCATAGCCAAGCATCACGGTTGCACCGTTTTCGCCCAGTCTTGCGTTGGATCGAAATTTCCACCGTAAATAGAGATTAAGCAGGACCGATAGCACGATCAGCGCCGCACAACCGGCGATGTCAAACCCGAACCCTAAACCGAACCCAACGAACACAACCGCCATCATTTGCCCGGCAATCGCCAACCAACGAATGCGAACCAGGGTATCGAGGCGCACCCTAGAGCGTGTCACCCAAAAGTGGGTGCCGGTTTTGGGAAAAATGACACGCATAAACAAAAAGATAGCGCGACGAAGCGAATCCAACGATTCGTGACAAGCGCTAGTGAGTTTTTCATGCTGTATATTTGGTATTAGGCGGCGCATATCGGTTCCTGGATTTTCGTACGGTGGCACCGCAACTTGGCAATAAAGTCAAGCCAAATCGGCTTTGCTTGTAAGCGCCGGTGTAGCGTGCGAGACTTCCAAACTTGCCCGCGGTAATGAATTTTTTTTGCTGGCCGGGCACAAGGCAACGGGAATTTGGGCAAGATGACCGGACAAAAAGCACTGGTCCTGACCGGCGCCAGCCGTGGCATCGGCCATGCTACTGTGAAACGTTTTTCGGCCGCCGGGTGGCGGGTGATTACCTGTTCGCGCCATTTGTTCGACGACGCTTGCCCCTGGCCGGCGGGTCCAGATGACCATATCCAGGTCGATCTGTCCGATCCCGAAAACCTCGGCAATGCAGTTGCCGAGATCCGTGCCCGGCTAAAGGCAAACGGTTCCAAATTACATGCGCTAGTCAACAATGCCGGGATCAGTCCAAAAAACGAGGATGGTGCTCGTCTCGATGCGATCGAAACCCCAATGCATTTGTGGCGTACCGTGTTTCAGGTGAATTTTTTTGCACCGATCATGTTGGCGCGCGGTCTGCTGGCTGAGTTAAAGGCGGGCGGTGGCGCAGTAGTCAATGTGACCTCAATCGCCGGCGGCCGGGTCCATCCCTTCGCGGGTACCGCCTATGCAACCTCGAAGGCGGCGTTGGCGTCTTTGACCCGGGAGATGGCGGCCGATTTTGGCCCGCATGGCATCCGCGTCAACGCAATCGCTCCCGGCGAAATCGAAACCTCGATATTGTCGCCCGGTACCAACGCGTTGGTTGAAAACATTCCGCTAAACCGGCTTGGTACGACCGACGAGGTTGCTGAGGCAATTTACTTCCTGTGCGAAAGCGGCTCTTCCTACGTTACTGGCGCCGAATTGCACGTTAATGGCGGTCAGCACGTTTGAGCGGGCTGCTAGAGCGTATTCCCGAAAAGTGGGCACCGGTTTTGGGAAGAATGACACGCATAAACAAAGCTATAGCGCGACGCAGCGTTGGGATAGCTTCGTCGCGCTATCTGTTTGTTTTGGCGCGTATTCTTATCCGAAAACCGGTGCCCACTTTTCGGGAATACGCTCTAGCCCATCCCAGCCAAGTCCACGGCAACCCGGCCGCGCACTTTGCCATTAATGATATCGTTAGCGGTCTGTATGATGTCGTCGAAGCCGATAATTGTGGTGATCGCATCGAGCTTGGCGAATTCCAAATCGCTGGCGAGCCGGTTCCAAGCATCGCGCCGGCGCTCCATCGGCGCCATCACCGAATCGACCCCAAGAAGCGAAATTCCGCGCAGAATAAACGGCATAACCGTTGACGGTAGGTCGAAGCCCTGCGCCAGGCCGCAAGCGGCGACCGCGCCGCCATATTTGGTCTGGGCCAGTACGTTGGCAAGGGTATGGCTACCCACCGCGTCGATCCCGGCGGCCCATCTTTCCTTGCCGAGCGGCCTTCCAGGTTCCGATAATTCGGCCCGTTCAATGATTTCGCTGGCGCCAAGTCTGCGCAGGAAATCGACCTCATCCTGGCGCCCGGTCGAAGCGACCACATCGAAGCCAAATCCAGACAATAATGCCACCGCCACCGACCCGACACCGCCGGCGGCACCGGTCACGACCACCGGCCCGTCGCTCGCCCGCACGCCATGGCGTTCCAGCGCCATCACACATAACATCGCGGTATAGCCGGCGGTACCGATGCCCATTGCTTGCAGCGGTGACAGACCTTCGGGCAACGGCTGCAACCAGGCGCTGTTTAGCCGTGCATAGCCGGCATAGGCACCCCAGTGCACTTCGCCGACCCCCCAACCGTTGAGCAGCACCTTGTCGCCCTCTCCAAAAAGATCAGAATTGCATTCGACCACCGTGCCGGCCAGATCGATGCCGGGCACCATTGGCCAGTGCCGGATTACCGGGCTCCTGCCGGTGATTGCCAGGCCATCCTTGTAATTGACTGTGGTGGCTTCGACCCGCACCAGCGTGTCACCATCCATCAAATCGCCGGTCGCAAGCTCGACCATATCGACCGACTGTTTCTTTTCCTCATCCCGCGAAACCAGGATTGCCTTGAACTTCTCGGACATCGAATATCATTCCCTTTTTTGCCAGACACCGCGCCATCATTGCGGCGGTCGCGGTGGTGGAAGTTCGCCTGGCCCGACACGAGGTCGGCGAAACTCGTCGAGTATGATTAACCCGGCTCCAACAGTAATGAAACTATCCGCCAGGTTGAAAATCGCAAACGACCAGCTACCGGCGTGGAGCAGGATGAAATCCACCACATGGCCGAGGCGCAAGCGGTCGATGAAATTGCCGATTGCGCCGCCGACGACCAAGGCGAAGCCGGTCATTGCCAACCACCGATCAGAAGGGACCTGGTGCCACAGCCAAACCACGATCAAGATGATGGCGCAGGTGACAACCAACAAGGCGATATCGTTCATGCCGGCGAGAAAAGAAAACGCAATTCCGTCATTGTGAGTGTAAAAAAAGGCGAGGAAAGGCATCACTTCAACTGCCTCGGCAAACGGCAGGGTGCGAGCGACCAGCCATTTAGAGACTTGATCAGCGCCGATCAGCATACCCACCAGCGCCAACGCCATGCGCCATGTGATCATTGGTCGTCGATCTCCAACAGGTGGCGCTTGACCTCGAATGCCATGATGCCGGTCGCCACCGCCAAATTGAGTGAATCGGCTTCACCGGCCATCGGAATTTGCACCAGCACATCACATAATTCCGCCAGGCGATCAGGCAGGCCATGTTGTTCATTGCCCATCAACAACAAATTGCCGTGCCGGCCATAGGCCACGCTTCGATAGTCGTTAGTAGCGCTAAGATGGGTGCCGATGGATTGCCCCAACCAAGTCTTGTGCCAATCGACAAAGCGATCTAGCGACACATGGATTATCGGCACGTGGAACAAAGAGCCCATGGTCGCACGCACGGTTTCGCTGGCGAAAATATCGGTGCAATCGCCAACAAGAATTAAGCCGGCGAACCCGGCCGCATCGACTGTGCGGATCGTGGTGCCGAGATTTCCTGGATCACGCACCCGGTCCAGAACCAGCCAATCGACGCCAGAAGTAGCGGCAATTTGATCGAGTGATGCACATTGTTGGACAAACTCGCCGACCACCATTTGCGGATTGTCGCGGCGGGTGAGCGAGGACAGGACCTTTTCGCTGGCTTCGATAATGGAGGCACCGCGCGCCCTGGCAGTAGCGTTGAGTTGCGCCACCGCCGCATTGTCGGCCATTGCGGTATTAAAGACGATGGTGCGTATTTCCCAGCCGGCGGAAAGCGCGTCGGTGGCGAGCTTCAATCCCTCGGCGAGGAAAGTCTTGGAACGCTCCCGGTTCTTCTTGATCGCCAATCCCTTCAGTGATTTGACGATCGGGTTGGCGGTACTGGTGATTTTGTGCACCTGGCCGGCGCGGACATTCATGCTCATGGCTGCGCTATCCACCGGCAAAACAAGGAAGTCGGCAATCGCCGCTCGCTATCGAGTTGGCCAATTAGCAATTCACCGGACTCGATCAGACCGCCGCGATCGTCAAACCCATCGCGCATCAATTCGTGCATTGCAAATAGCGAGGCGCGGATCGAGTATGCGGTCAGCACCAAAGCGCCATTTTGATCGGCCAACAACTGGCCACACATGGTTAGCAATTGTGGTAAATTATCAAACAATTGCCATTTTTCGCCTTTCGGACCACGGCCAAATTTCGGCGGGTCGAGCAGGATTAAATCGTAACGGTTGCCACGGCGAATTTCGCGGGCGCAAAATTTCATCGCGTCATCGACAATCCAGCGGATCGGCAGATCCTGCATCGCAGCCAGCACCTGGTTTTGCTTGGCCCAACCCACCGCCTTTTTTGAAGCGTCAACATGGGTGACAATCCCACCGGCGCGCGCCGCGATCAGCGAGGCAATTCCAGTATAGGCAAACAGATTGAGCACCCGTAGCTGCTTATTGGCTTCGGCCAGATGTTTTTCTATAAACCGCCAATGGGCAGCCTGTTCGGGAAATACCCCGACATGGCGAAATGAGGTAAAGCGGCCATAATAACCGACCCCGTGCCACTGCATAGGCCAAGTCTCTGCCCGGTTTTTGCCGCGAAAACGCCAGCGGCCAATGCCTTCTTCGTCGACATTGCCGGTAAATTCGGCATCGGCACTGAGCCAAATTTCCCGGTCAAGGCTTGGTCGCCACAGCGCCTGTGCTTCGGGGCGGACCAAGGTGATCGATCCGTATCGTTCCAATTTGGCACCGTTACCGCTGTCGATTAGCGCATAGTTTTCATCCGGTTCGCTCACCAAGATAACCGGTGCATTGTGCTGGCATTTCGCCTTGCCGGCACGAACCTCGCCTCGTTGCGCGCTGCGCGAGCGCTCATCGGCAAAATTAGGGTCAGGTGTCATACATCGCCCGTTTGCAAAACTATTGACGCTCGTAAGGATATAGGCCGGATCGGCGTTTTGGAGAATTGGTTCGCCAATCGCAATCCGCCGGCCAGTTCCGGTTCAGGCCAGTTATCGGTGCCGATATTTCCAGGAGCCGATTATGGTTCCATCGAATGGGTGGCGCCCTGGAACCTAAGCACCCACGGCGCGCGCAAATTCCTGGGCAAATGTACTATCTTTTCTCGACCAGGGCGGTTTTGGCTCCAATTGCCGCGATGCTGGCCTTTTCGGCTCGATCACGCTGCATATCGGCTTCGCTGCGCCATTTGGCGGCTTCGCCAGACTTCTCGCGAACCAGTTTTCGATACCGGCCCTGGGCAAACCACACCACCAAGCCGCCGATGACGATGCCGATAATCAGGGCGATGAAAAGAAACATGAACATCGGCAATGTAAGGGAGAAAACCGGGTCATTGCTGCCGGAAGGATCAAGCTGCAATACCACTGGATGCCGGTTGACGACGGAAAAGACGATCAACAACACCGCAAGCGGCAGGAAAAATAGTAAGGTTACAAGTCTTTTCATGGCCTATTTATTTCCTGCCGGCGTGACCTGCGCCCTTACAGCGGTCGCCATAAGGGCAATTCCAAAACCATATTATCGCGCAGCCAGGCTGCTATTTGCGGTTCAACCGTTCACGCAATTCCTTGCCGGTTTTGAAAAACGGTACACATTTTTCTTCCACCTCGACACTGGCACCGGTGCGCGGATTGCGACCGATGCGCGGGGCACGCCTTTTAACCGAAAACGCGCCAAAGCCCCGCAATTCAACCCGGTCTCCGTTCGCCAGGGCGTTGGTTATTGCATTGAGAATAGCATTGACAATATTCTCAACGTCCCGCTGGTAGAGGTGCGGATTTCTTTCGGAGATCTTCAATATCAATTCGGATTTAATCATAATTGCTGCCCAGATTGGTTTATTCAGCCCCCAGAAGGTTGCCAAACCGAGACCAAACCGTCAAGGAATACGCGCTCACGTAGCAATTTTTCTAACTCACGCGCCGATTTTGGCGCCAGTTTGATGCCAAACCAGCCAAACAAGGTTTGAAATCCGCTGGAATATAGCAAATTGTTACCCGGCCTGTCCGGTTTCCATTCGAGCAAATCGAGTTCTTTGTCGACTTTTTTGGTTTCGGTAAGCCATTTGCGGGCGGTTTCCTTGCCGCCGATCGCATCAATCAACTTATGATCGAGTGCCTGTTTGCCGGTGTATACACTGCCATCGGCTAGCACCTCCACGCTAGCCCGGGTTAGCGGCCTGCGTTCGGTTACCAGGTCGATAAACCAAGCATAAGAATCGTTGACCACCTTAGCCAGCATTTGCCGTTCTTCCTCGGTGGTCGGGTTAAACGGCGAAGGTTCCGCCTTAAGCGGTGCCGATTTGACCGCGTCGATTTTCACACCCAACTTGTCAAGCAGGCGTGCGGCATTGGCATACTGGATCAACACTCCGATTGAGCCGACGATCGAGGACCGCCGCGCAACAATATGATCGGTGGAAATCGCGATCATATAGCCTGCCGAAGCAGCAAGGGTGCCGATGCTGGCAACGGTTGGTTTTGCCCCGGCCAGTTCACGCATGGCTTCGAAGATCGCTTCGCCGCCGACCGTTGATCCGCCCGGCGAATCGATAACCACAAGTACGGCTTTAACCGCATCCTCGTCCTTCAGATTCTCGAGCATTTTGATCAATGGTAGGTCTTCGGTGATGAAACCACTGATTTCGATCAGAGCGATATGGTTTTGTTTACGGGCGGTCAGCGCCGTGCCGAAGTTCGACATGGAGAACGCGGTAACCAGCAGCGCAATCAACACCACGATTGCGGCAATGCGCCAAAACGTCAGTTTACGGCGCAGAATGCGGCGGTCGATAATTTGGTCGGGTGTCAATGCAGACAAATCCTTTCGAATTATCAATAAACCTAGCGCTTATCACGAAGTGTTGGAATAGCTTTGTCGCGCTATCTCTTTGTTTATGCGTGTCATTTTTCCCAAAACCGGTATCCACTTTTGGGTGCTACGTTCTAGGAACTGATGAGGGACCCGCGCGGGCGGGCCCCAATTACCAACCCTAATAGCAAACGTGGCTTACTGTCCTTCGTCATCGCCTTCGGTACGGTCTTTAAGCGCTGCGCCAAGAATATCGCCAAGCGAGGCACCGGAAGCGCTGGAACCATATTGGGCCACCGCTTCTTTCTCCTCGGCGATTTCCAGCGCCTTGATCGAAATTCCGACTTTCCGGCTCTTTTTATCGAACTGGGTCACCCGGGCATCAACTTTTTGACCAACGCTATAACGTTCCGGGCGCTGCTCGTCGCGGTCGCGTGACAGATCGGAGCGTTTGATGAAAGCATGGATTTCGGTATCTAAGATACGGACCTCCAAACCAGGATCCTTGACTTCGAGCACCTCGCAGGTGACCACCGAACCTTTGCGCAGATCGTGCGACTTGGCGGCGGCCTGGATCGGATCGCCACCCACTTGTTTGATGCCGAGCGAGATCCGTTCCTTTTCGATATCGACATCCAGCACCATGGCTTTGACCATGTCGCCCTTGTCGAAATCCTTGATCGCCTCTTCGCCGGGGCGGTTCCAATCGAGATCGGACAGGTGGACCATGCCGTCGACATCCCCTTCCAATCCGATAAAAAGGCCGAATTCGGTCTTGTTCTTGACTTCGCCTTCGACCTCGGTGTTGGCCGGATAGCGTTCGGCAAAGCCCTCCCACGGATTTTCGAGACCCTGTTTGAGGCCAAGCGAAATGCGCCGTTTGCCAGGATCAACATCCAGCACGACAATTTCCACTTCTTGCGAGGTAGAAACGATTTTGCCGGGATGGACGTTCTTTTTGGTCCAGGACATTTCGGAAACGTGGATCAAGCCTTCGATACCGTCTTCCAACTCCACGAAAGCGCCATAGTCGGTGATGTTGGTGACCCGGCCCTTGATCTTGGAGCGGACGGCGTATTTCGCCTCGATGCCTTCCCACGGATCGCTTTCCAGCTGTTTCATGCCGAGCGAAATGCGGTGAGTTTCCTGGTTCACCCTAATAATCTGCACCTTGACGGTTTCGCCAATACTGAGAATTTCACTTGGGTGGCTGACCCGGCGCCAAGCCATGTCGGTGACATGCAACAGGCCGTCAATGCCGCCCAGATCAACGAACGCACCATAATCGGTGATGTTTTTGACCACACCCTCGACCACTTGACCTTCTTCCAGGTTCTGGACGATTTCGGAGCGCTGTTCGGCGCGCGACTCTTCCAGCACAGTGCGCCGCGATACCACGATATTGCCGCGCCGGCGGTCCATCTTCAGGATCTGGAACGGTTGCGGATTGTTCATCAAGGGCGACACATCGCGTACCGGGCGGATATCGACCTGGCTGCGTGGCAAAAAGGCGATCGCGCCATCAAGATCGACGGTAAATCCGCCCTTGACCGAATTGTAGATAATGCCTTCGACCTTTTCGCCATTCTCGAATTTCTCTTCGAGCCTGACCCAACTTTCTTCGCGCCGCGCCTTTTCGCGCGACAGCACCGCTTCACCAAGCGCATTCTCGACCCGGTCAAGATAGACTTCCACTTCATCGCCGGGTTTCAAAGCGCCATCTTTTGCTTTGGCGCCGAATTCTTTTAGCGGGACACGGCCCTCGACTTTGAGGCCGACATCAATGACCGCGAGATCCTTTTCGATCGCGGTTACTATCCCTTTGACAACCGTGCCTTCGGCCACATCATGGGTTGCAAAGCTTTCTTCGAGAAGCGCAGCAAAGTCTTCCCGGCTAGGGGTTTCCAGATTCATTAATACTCCTGATCGGCCTTCACCATGAAGGCACATCGCGCCGTAGGTTCGTGTTGCCGTTAACCGGCATCTTCACATTGCTATACGCAAACCCTGACCGGGCCCCGGCGCTGGTGCAAAAATGCAGGCTGTTGGTTTCTGCCAAGCAATACGAACAGCGCACGCCCCGATGGCCGCCCCTGTTCGTCAGTTCCTGGCTTTCATTCAAGTAGCGAGCGACTGCTTAACCATCGCAAGTGCTGCCTGATATGCGGTTTCTATATCCATTTCGGTAGTATCGATCAAGTAGGCGTCATCGGCCGGTTTAAGCGGACTGTCGGCGCGTCGCATGTCTCGTTCGTCGCGCTTAATCAGGTCCGCCACCACCTGTTGCAAGTTTGCCGCGCCGCCGCCGGCCACGATCTCTCGATGTCGGCGTCTGGCCCGCGCTTGCGGTGAGGCGGTGACAAAAAGTTTAACCGACGCGTTGGGACACACTACAGTGCCGATGTCGCGCCCGTCGAGTACGGTTCCAGGCGCCATTGCGGCGAATTGCCGCTGTGCTTCGATCAGGGCGGCGCGAACCCGCGCCATCACCGCGACCCGGGAGGCAAGTTCGCCAATCCGGTGCGCCGCAAGCACCGTGCGCTCGAGTGCGCCAAGATCGATTTCCCGTGCTGCCTTTTCGGCTATTGCCTCGTCTTCAAACGAGCTACCATCGTTCAGCATTTTCAGCGCCACTGCACGATAAGTCAGGCCAGTATCGAGGTGATGGAAGCCAAATTCAGCCGCCAACCGGCGGCCAAGCGTGCCCTTACCAGAGGCGGCTGGCCCGTCGATGGCGATGACCGGAACAGTGGTTTGGCTCATTTTGGTTGCTGCCGTGGTTTGGTATCCTTAGCGATTGGCACCTGATCTGCAAAATCCGCGCAGCTTCGCAGGGAAAGTGCCAACCGACACCCATTTCTTAGATCCACAGGCTGCTCCTATCCATGGGCATTGATTCAACTTTCCATCCCTAAATTATTTATCAGATTCGCCCCCAAACCGGCCATCAGTTCGGTGAATTCTGGGAAACTGGTGGAAATAGCGGTAGCGTCGTCGATGGTGACCGGCTTTTCGCTCGCCAAGCCCATGACCAGGAAGCTCATGGCGATGCGATGGTCGAAATGGCAAGCAACCCTTGCACCGCCAAACCCGCCGCCACCAGGCGTGCCGGTCACCGATAGCCGCTCCGGCCCTTCCGCACAGGCAACACCATTGGCCGCAAGCCCGGTTGCGAGCGCTGCCAGCCGATCAGATTCCTTGAACCGTAGTTCGGCCAAACCCTCCATCACGGTTTCGCCCTTAGCATATGATGCCGCCACCGCCAGTATCGGAAACTCATCAATCATCGAAGGCGCGCGGCTCGCCGGCACCCGCACCGCTTTGAGTTCACAATAACGCGCCGATAAATCGGCAATCGGTTCGCCACCAGAAATGCGTTCGTTCTCAATTGTTATGTCGGCGCCCATTTCGAGCAATGTGGTAATCAACCCGGTGCGCAAAGGGTTCATCAATATGCCGGGCAATGAGACCAGTGAACCTGGCACCAACAATGCGCCCACCAAAGGAAATGCCGCCGAAGACGGATCGCGAGGCACTTCGAGCGCACCGCCGGTAAGCCGACCCTGGCCAACCAAGGCGATCCGGCTGCTGCCGTTTGGCAAGTGTTCGACCGCCAATTCGGCACCAAAACCGGTTAACATTTTTTCCGTATGGTCGCGGGTTGCCACCGGTTCGATTACTGTGGTGATGCCGGGGGTGTTGAGTGCCGCCAGCAGGATTGCCGATTTGACCTGGGCAGAGGCCACGGGGACAGAATATTCGATCGGCACCATGGTCGACGGCCCATGCAAGGTCATTGGCAAAGTGCGGCCATCGCCTTTGATTACCCTGGTGCCCATTCGCGCCAGCGGTTGCAAAACCCGACCCATCGGTCGTGTCGATAGCGAGCGGTCGCCGATCACGCGGACCGGGAAATCATAAGCGCCGGCCAGCCCCATGATGAGCCGCACCCCGGTGCCCGAATTGCCAAAATCCAGCGGCGCCTGCGGGGCCAGCAGGGCGCCGTTTCCGGTACCCGAAACCAGCCATGCGCCATCCTGGTTGCTGATTGCGGCACCGAAGGCGCGCATGGCGTCGATTGTGCGCATCACGTCTTCGGACTGTAATAGACCGGTTATCCGCGTTTCACCGGCGGCCAGCCCGCCCAACATTACCGCGCGATGCGAGATTGATTTGTCGCCAGGTATTTCGGCGACGCCAGTCAGCGGGCCGGAATTGCTGGCGCTTAAAGGTTGTGGCCGATTGTGCGAATTATGTTCAGCCAAAGGTACCAGCTCCTTGCCGTATCGACTTTAGAATTTGTTGATAACCGTTCATCCAATCGCCGCCGGCGAGTTAGGATACCATCGCCGATCAGGCGCAGGGTGCTCTACCATAAATGGGTTGCTGGGTCATCGGGTCGCAGACATAGGTCTTACCAACAATGAAGATGCGCGGTATTGGCTTTTGACAGTCTCCGCGAAGCCGTCTATTGGAGACGCGGTTTTTTCACATGAGGTTTAACGTGGTAAACGAAAATCTAGGCACTAAACGGGTTTGTCCGGAAACCAGCAGGAAATTCTATGATCTGGGCAAGAATCCGATCATCTCGCCCTATTCGGGCAAACAATATCCCTTGGCCTTTTTTGAGGATCCGGAGCCGGTGCCGGTAGTCGTGCCGCAAAAAGCCCCGGAAGAGGTAAAAGTAGCGGAAAAGGCCGCTGCCAGTACCAATCAGCAAGCCGACGCGGATGCGGACGAAGATGAAGAAGGAGCCGGCCCCGAGTTTATTTCGCTCGAAGATGCCGATGCCGAAGAAAGCGGCGGTGAGGAAATCCCAGAGATCGACGATTCCGATATTGAAATCGACGACAACAATGATACATCGGCTGAAAGCACCTTTCTGGAAGAAGAAGACGACAGCGCTACGCCGCTCGCCGACGTGATTGTCCCTACCAAAGGCGAAGAAGAAAGCTGAGCGTCATTCGCGCCGTCATCAAGCAATATTTCTTGCTTATCGGCTCACGCCGAACTAGAAGCGACGGTCAGGATCGGGTTATCCCATTCCGACCCAGTTTAAGGGGCCATAGCTCAGTTGGGAGAGCGCTTGAATGGCATTCAAGAGGTCGGCGGTTCGATTCCGCCTGGCTCCACCAAAACTTTTTCACCGTTTGAAATCGTCGCTAAAGCTTTGAAAGGTAACGTGGTTTCGGCGGTTCGATAACCCTCATTTCGATGGTATTCGATACGCCCTCCAAAAGTGAGCTGGGCACCCGCAAAAACCTCCAGTCCAAATATTTAGCCGGATGTGGAGATACGATTGATCCCGTTCGTTCATGGCTTGATTCTGGAATGCTGTCTTTATCAGACAACCATCAGAACGACCGCTGAGGTTTTTGCGGGTGCCCAGCTGGCTGATAGCCACAATCGTCAGGTCAAGGCGCAGGTATTTTCCTGGCAAATCCCTCCTCAACCGCCGCTCGCGCCGTCGCCTCGGCCACATCGGGATAAAGCGTATCCGACATCGGGCTTGGCGAGATGTTCTCAACAGACAACTCATCCTGCGACACGTCATCAGCAATTGCATGTGCAGCAGCCAAGCACATGTTCGTTGATACACATTTTGCATTAGTATCGAGCGCGCCTCTCAACAGGGACGGAAACGCCAGCACGTTGTTGCAATGGTTGGGAAAGTCGAAACGACCGCTGGCGACTAGAACTGCACCGGCCGCCGCTGCTTCATCTGGCAGTATTTCAGGGACCGGATTGGCCAGAGAAAAGACGATTGGGTCTGCATTCATAGAACGCACCATTTCTTGTGAAACGATACCACCGACGGACAATCCGATGAAAAGATCTGCCCCGCGCATGGCAGCTGCCAGTCCCCCGTTCATACAGCTCTCGTTGGTTACAGTGGCAATCTGCTGCCAGTGCTCGTACCGTTGAGGCTGATCCCGGTTTAGAATGCCATCCCGATCCACGGCGATGATGTCTTCAAATCCCAAAAGTCGAAGCATTTCGACACATGCAGTTCCAGCAGCGCCGCAGCCGCAGATCACCGCCCGCTGATTTACAGCTTTCCGATCGAGTACCTTTAGCGCATTGATCAACGATGCCGTGATAGCTGTGGCAGTTCCGTACTGATCGTCATGCATGATCGGCACAGGCAAAGCATCCTTGAGCTGGCTCATGACGGAAAAGCATCGTGGTGCAGCCACATCCTCCAAATTGAAAGCGCCAAAAGTAGGCTCAAGGGCCTTGATGATTGACACGAGCTCATCACCAGATTTCACATCAAGACAAAGTGGCATGCAGTCAATGCCTGCCAGCAATTTGAACATGACGGATTTGCCTTCCATCACCGGCATGCCAGCATAGGGACCCACATCACCGAACCCCAAAACAGCAGTCCCATCGGTTACCAGGGCAATCAGATTGTCTTTTGCTGTTTGCTCATGCAGCAGCGCGGGTGTCTCCGATATGGCACGAACTGCGTGACCGACACCCGGTGTGAATGCGATCGCGATATCTTCAATCCCTTTGACAATGACCTTGGGTAGAATTTCGATCTTGCCGTGGCCATAATAAACGTCCCGGCCGAATGCCAATGCAACTTCGGCCGGAACAGATGGCTTTTTCTGACCCATGTTCAGTTTGCAACCAGCCGGTTCACAGTCTTCTTGGCTGCGTCATAGCCTTCGCGGACGAGAATTTCGTACAGGGGAATCTGCCCAATCTGCGACCAGACATAATTCTTCAGTTGATTGAGTGGCCGCCCGGTCAGGTCGCGTCCGGATACTCCCAGCGTATCTTCTGCAATCTGTTGCAACATAGGCCAGGTGTAGAGATGCGCGGCACCCATCGTATAAGGCCAGTTCATATCGGCCAGATGGGTGACCCATTGCTCGGCAGGCTGGGTTGCAAGTGTCAACTCGCCGTTCTTGCGTTCCAGCAAACCGTAATCGACCGGATCCACCTGAGCCATGATCGCAGCCGACTTTATGAAGTGGCAAACCCGGTCCAGACCGATCCAGTTGGCAACCACATTGCGACCATCCATTGAGGCATCCAGCATCGACATCTGGTGCGCAGCCGCCATAGCCATGACGATGCGGGCATCAAATCGCCGGTGCATGAGTTCAGCTGTCACGTATATGCAGTGCGCATGCCAAGTATCATCATATACCGTTCTCGGCTCTTCAAGCCAGGTTCCGTCATTCTGCCACTGATAGAGCCATACCTTTGGGTATTCGTGAACCAGGAGTGATGCCACCGGCAGATCTCGATTGATTGGCAAGCCATACATCTGACGATAATTCTCGGTATAGTTGTCAGCAATCCGGATATTGTAGGCGACCGTCAGCGCCAGGCCGCCAGGATGAGCGTTGTAAAAATCATTGTGACTGGACGGCGCAGTCAAATAGGTTTGCGGCGTCATGTGGTCGGCAGGCCAGACGTGATTTGGATCGTCATCGGGGTTGAAGAACCCGAGCTTGACCATGTCATTGAAGAGCTTCTGGCGATCATCTTCATCAGGGTACAATTCCAGAAATGTGATCTTGGGGCTGCTGATGCATTCAGTCATCAACCGACGGTATCCATCGTCTTCCAGACTGGCAGCGGTTTGCAGCAACTCATTATAGGTCCCAATTATCAGACGTGAGGCATTGGCCATTTCCTCCGGACTCATGGCAATCACTTCTTCCAGCGACCGTGTTGGCGTGAGATCAAGATCTTCTGAAAACTTCGTGTATTCGAATTTGCCGGGAAGCGGTCCACCGGGGCCACCAGGGCCGTGACATACACACATAACAAAACCTCCTTGTGTTTACAGGGTTGTTCAGGCCCATCGAAATTTAACCGGCAAGCCGCTTCATCTAACGAACTCGCCGGTCTCCAGATTTAGCAAGTGATCCGGCCGGGGATCGAACCCAAACCATGCGGTATCCAATAAACTCACTGGATCGTTCGGCGCTACTTTCGCTCGCAGCATATCCTGACCAAACTGCAGATCGAGTACCGACATGCTGCCAAGATGTTCCACCCATTTTATTTGGGCTTTGTTGGGCGTTTCAGGCGTTTGGGTCTGGGATATCCGAACCGTTTCCGGACGAATGCCAAGCGCGAGTTTGTCGGGCAATGTAGCTTCACCTGCCAAATCCTCATGCTGCCGAAGGGGAAATTGTATGCTGCCAATTTCGATGCATGCCGCCCCATTCGCACGCGACAACTTCGCCTCGAGAATGTTCATTGGCGGCTGACCTATGAATTCGGCAACAAATCTGTTGGCCGGCCGATTGTATATTTCATCGGGTGTACCGATCTGCTGGAACCGTCCTTCGTGAAGCACAGCAATTCGATCAGACATGGACATCGCCTCGACCTGATCGTGAGTGACATAAATTACCGTCTGCCCCAGTTTTCTGTGAATTTCCTTAAACTCAATTCGCAATGCTATCCTGATCCGCGCATCCAGATTTGTAAGGGGCTCGTCCAGCATCAAGAGGTCGGTTTGCCTGGCGATCGACCGGCCAATGGCTACTCGCTGCTGTTCGCCGCCGGAGAATGTTCTGGGGAGCCGGTCCAGCACATGGCCGATTTTCAACATCGCAGCCAACTCTTCTACGCGGCGGCTGATTTCAGTTTCGGCAAGCCCTGCAATTCGCAGCGGAAAGCCAATATTCTCAAAGCCTGTGAGGTTCGGAAACAGGGCGATGTTTTGAAACAGCAGGCTGACGTTGCGGTCTTTCGGCTGCTTACTTGTCACATCTCGCCCCTTCAACACGACGGACCCATTGTCAGGGCGAAGCAGACCTGCAATCGTCTTCAGAAGCGTAGACTTGCCGGCATTGGTCGGTCCGACGATACAGAAGAATTCTCCCTCGCCCACCTCGAAGTCTGCATCGCGCAACGCCTGGACGTCGTCGAAACTTACATTGATGCCTTGTACCGAGAGCTGCTTCATGCCGCTTGCCGACGCTCGCCGGCATAGTGAATTTCCCCTGTATCGGGAACAACGATGTGTGCATCCACCAAATCGAACTGGACATGCACCCGAACACCTTCACGGGCAAAACCGGGAGGGACCATGACCGTTAAATAGTCGTCGCCATATGTAACGTGAAGAACATGTTCAGATCCAAAGTTCTCAACAAGCATGACAACGCTTTCTGCCGAACCCTCAAACGCTTTGTGGTCCGCTTTGACCTGATGGGCGCGTATGGCCAGTAAATAATCGCCTGGTGTCACGTTTGTCCTGTCGAGCGTACGTCCTTGTTCAATCGCAGTGGACAGTTTGAGTGTCCCAGCGGATTCAAACACATGGCATGGGATCATATTGATCGGCGGATCACCTATAAACTCGGCCACAAACCTGTTCTTCGGTCGATGATAGATCTCGCGCGGCGATGCTATTTGCAAAATGTCGCCCGTATTCATGACGGCAATCTGGTCTGACATGGCCATCGCTTCAACCTGATCGTGAGTTACATATAAAACAGTCTGATCAAGATCTTTCTGGATACGCTTCAGTTCCGCCCGCAGCGTGGCCCTGAGAGCTGCATCCAAATTCGACATGGGCTCGTCCAGAAGCAGCAACTGCGGCTTGGTCACCAATACACGAGCGAGCGCAACGCGTTGCATTTCACTCATGTTCAGGTCGCCACCCCTGGCCTTCATCAATCCCGCCAAATCGAGTTTTTCGGAAAATTCCGCTACTGTCCTCTCTCGTTCTGCCCGAGGCACTTTTTGTGCTTCCAGGCCGAACAACAAATTCTGCTTCACCGATAACCTGGTGAAAATGGCGTAGTCCTGGAAGACCAGCCCGATCCGCCTTTTTTGCACCGGAACGCCGGTGATTGACTTTCCATCAATGAGAATATCGCCCGATGTGGGTTCCAAAAAACCGGCTATCATGGCCAGCGTCGTCGACTTGCCGCATCCTGACGGGCCAAGAAGACTTAAAAATTCCCCCCGATTGAGGGTCAGGTTCGACCTTCTCACAGCATCGACGCCGTCAAACGTTTTCCGCAGATTGCACAACTCCAGCTTCACGCCGTCTGTGTTTATGGCGTTCATCGTTTGATGGCTCCAAAAGTAAGCCCTCGAACAATGTGCTTTTGAATCATGTATCCGAACAAAATCACCGGCAGAGTTGAGACCGTGCCCAAGGCCGCCTGCACTCCGTAAAGTTTGCCGGAAGACGCAGACACGTAATTTGCCACCTGCAATGTCACGGTTACGACATTGCCCGCAGTCAACACCAATGCGAAGAGAAACTCCGACCAATTCAGGATAAAGATAAACAGAGCCGTGGAGAGAATGCCGCCTTTGACCAGTGGCAAGGTCACGGTCACGAATGCTCTGAACTGGCCCATGCCGTGGACCATTGCCGCACCTTCCAACTCGGCAGGAACATCTTCGATAAACGATCGAATCATCCAGATTGAGAATGGGAGTGTGAACGCTGAATAAGCCAGTATCAGACCCAAATAAGTATCCGATAACTTGAGGATTGAGAACAACACAACCATTGGCACGACCACAGCGATTGGCGGCACCATGCGGACTGTGAGGAACTGAAATGGGTAATTCCTGCCGCCGGT
Source organism: Rhizobiaceae bacterium (assembly GCA_965248715.1). Lineage (GTDB taxonomy): Bacteria > Pseudomonadota > Alphaproteobacteria > Rhizobiales > Rhizobiaceae > CBDFKB01. The sequence goes on along the minus strand of CBDFKB010000008.1, from coordinate 252,663 downwards.
ATTGAAGCGCACGATCGAATAGGCTGCAAGAGTTCCGAACCCAACGGATATGACCGTTGCGCAAACTGAAATGATCGCTGAACCCTTGAAGGCATTCCAGGCGCTTCCTGAAACTTTATAGTCAAGAGACCCCTGCTGCTCGGCGGCAAATTCTTGCGCCAGATCAGGGAAAAACACTATTCGGTAGTTTTGCAAAGTTGGATTGTCAGTCAGCCAGATTGGCGGCCAATTAGCCCATTCTTCAAAAGGCTTGAAGGACGTGGCAATGAGCCAGTAGATTGGAAAAAAAGCGATGATCGCAGCAATGATCACAGCCGTACGCTTCAGAACGGTTTGCCACTTTTTATGTTGTCCCATCATCGTATCTCTACCCGTGTCTGCGAAGCGGTTTGGCCAGAACCAGGCATATCGATACGACCACCGCCAGAACCAGAAGCGCGGCAGCAGCAATGTAACCCATACGGAAATAAACGAACGCTCCGTTGTACATGTACATTGAGATTGTTTCCGTCGCTCCGCCGGGCTGTCCACGTGTCAAAATGTAGATTGGATCAAAAATCTTGAACGTTTCGATCGCGCGTATCACTACGGCAATTGAAATCACCGGAAGAAGGAGGGGAAGCATTACACGAAAAAATATCCGCACCGGCCCAGCACCCAACCCAACGGCAGCGCGAATCTGGTTTTCCGGAAGGTTCATCAATCCTGTCAAAACCAGCAGAAACATAAGTGGTGTCCATTGCCAAATTTCGGCAAGCATGATCGGCACCATGGCCCAGGTTGGATGCGAGAGCCATGAGAACTCAAACACTTCCCCGGTCAGTATTGTAATGAGATGATTGATAGGGCCATGCTCGTTAAAGAGCATGAAAAAGGCATTCGCGGCATCCACGGGGATGATCATCATTGGCAGAATAATTATGCTAACAGCCACTTTCCGCCATGGCCACTCATCCAAGAATAATAAGGCCAGGCCAAGTGCAAGAAAAAGCTCAATGGTGATGCAGACGGCGACAACAAAAAGCGTGCGGAGCACGGAATTGACGAAACGTTCGTCATGCCAGAGGTCCAGGAAGTTCCAGAACCAATAGAAATTCGCTTTGAACCATGGAATGTTCTGGGTCGGTTGCCAATCCGTCAATGCAAGCCAGATGAGGATCAGGGTTGGAACGACTACGATAAACATTATCGTTAGCTGTGCAGGAAGAACGAGTTGTACGTTAAACGGGATTCGTTTCATGACCGTTTGATTGCCCATGTTCTTCAACGAACGCGTTTCACGAAGCGTTGGAATAGCTTCGTCGCGCTATCTCTTTGTTTATGCGTGTCATTTTTCCCAAAACCGGTACCCACTTTTGGGTGACACGCTCTAGATGGCTCAGCTGCTTTATGCCATCGGATGCGCTGCGAAAAAGCATGCCGTGCGTGACATTTCACGCACGGCACAAAATATTGTCCTATTTCAGCCGGTTACGCACTGAAGCTGGATAGATGGACTTCAGGAATGACCATTGTACGCCCTGGCTGCGGTGACCCATGCGCCTGGTAATCCGCGACCAGGAGGCGGCCGTGTCATCCAGTGCCTGTTTTGCCGTCTTGGTGCCAGCATCGGCCGCGCCCAAATTCGTTCTCAGCTGGTCAAAGTACTCACCTTGCCCCTTAAGATACAGATCGGGAATGGAGCCTTCCATGGATGCCTTGTGCACCTTCAGGAATTCAGGTGTGTAGGTTTTCACGATTTCTGCATCTTCATAGTGAGCGCCGCGGAACGGATCAAAATATCCACCAGGATCGCGCACCGCCACTGTCGACATTGCCGGGCTGCAGGCGAACAAGGAGAACAGATAAGCGATTTCCGCCTCCTTCGACACGCTCGATACTACGTAGTTCCAGCCCCAATTGAAGTATGGTGTTTTGAGCAGTTCTCCATCAACCATTCCACCCGGTGTAGGGCCAAATGCCATCTTGCCCTTGATGTTAGACTTGTCGCTGTTGAGGAACTTCTGCGTACCGCCCCAGCCAATGTTGCAGAACTTGTCTCCTTTGCCAAAGGCCTCGAAATTTTCAAACAAACCATTGGCGCGTGCACCAGGGTAAAGGTGTTTGGAGGCGGCAACCATTTCTTCCAGGGCCTTTACGCCAGCTTCATTGTTGATCTGAGGATTTAGATCATCATCGAGCGGGAAATACCCTTTGGCATGGAAACGGACCCACCACTCCCAGGCAAGAAAATACTGTGTGCGATAGAGCGCTCCACCATACATGCCATCGTCGGGACGGTGGAAATGCGCCATCATGGCATCCAGTTCCTCCCAGGTGTCGGGAACCTTGAGGTCATATCCGTTCTTGTCGGAAAATTTCTTGTTCTCCTCGGGATTGTCCAGCCATTCCTTATTGTAGAACATGACATAAGTGTCGCCATCGGTCTGATAACCGTAGAGGCTTCCCTTGTAGTAATCGCCGGTCGAGTACAGCGCATCATCCTGAAAACTATCAGGCTCATACTTGCCTGCATACTGATCAAGATTCACCAGAATGCCAGACTCAACGAGGTCAGGAATGCCAAATGTGGCAGGCAACGCGAGGTCGAAAGCCCCGGTCTTGGCAACCGATTCAAGAAGTATCTTCTGCGTAATTTCACCCAGTGGCACTTCCAGATATTCAACGGTAATTCCAGTTTGGGCAGTGAATTTGTCCGCCACCGGCTTGACGTTGCCGAGTGAGCCGGAAGGTTGGAGAATTTTCAGGCTCACTGTGCGCCCGGCAGCAAGCTCCTTGGCCTTTTTAGCCGCTTCATCGTGGACATTTGCCAGCGTCGAAGCATGAGCTTTGCGCGGTGACATTATAAATGACGGAGCAACAGCGGCCGCGGTCGCGCATACGGCCGCAGATTGCATAAATTTTCTCCGGTCGCGATTGGTAACTGTGTTACGTGTTTTCATATTCAGTCTCCCATTTTTCACGTCTTAGTTCTTCATTTGCCTGATAAAACACACCACCGGGCGGTGTCCTTGATTGCCCCGGTCATTTGACGACAGTTGCTTTTGCGCGGTCCTGACTGACCAAAACCGCAGCGATAACAACCGCTCCTTTCACCATCATCTGTGAGTATTGATTCACCCCCATCAGGTTGAGCCCGTTATCGAGCAGTACGATGATCAACACACCGATGAGTGTTCTATGGACCCCCCCGATTCCACCCGACAAAGATGTTCCGCCGACCACGATTGCCGCGAGCGAATTCAAAAGCAGGTCCTGGCCCAACGTTGGACCGGCCGTCCCAAGCCGTGCCACCGCCAAAGCCCCGGCCAGGCCCGCCATTGCCCCGGACAACATGAATGCGTAGATTTTGTAACGTCGAACGGGGATACCGGCTGTTGTCGCCACTGCCTCACCGCCACCGATGATGTACATGTAACGGCCAAATCGGGTTGCAAAACACAGAACCACCATGAGCGCCCAGACCGACACGGCAATGAGTGCGATGTTGGGAAATCGCGGAATAAGCTGGCCAATTGCAAGTTCCTCGAAAGGTAGCGAATCGAAGCGCAAGGCACGCCCTTCGAGAATTTCCCAGGCAGCGCCAGTGAACACCGACAACGATCCCAATGTCACAACAAATGAGGGGATGCGTCCGAAGGCAAAAACCAACCCGTTGGCACCGCCGAGGATCGCACCGACAAAAAGCCCTACGAGAACCGCACCTACGCCAATGTCGTAAGCGTTCAGCACCTTGACCGTAACTGCGCCGACTAGGAGGACGATCGCTCCAACAGACAGGTCAATACTACCCATCAAAATTACGAACGTCGCACCCAGACACGCGAGTAACAGTGCACTCGCCTGCCCGGAGATTGCCGTCAGATTTCGCAAGCTGAGGAAAGCGTCGGAGCCGATGGCAAAGAATACAATCAGGGCAAGGACCACAGCGACCGGAAGTCCCATGCCGCTCATGTTGAGATGATTGTTCGCACTCTTGAGGATCTCACGGGCATTCATGATGCAAGCGCCAGCTTGTTGTCATGTCCCACATCATCCGCATCAGGCGGAGCTTCCAACATGGCAGCAACGAGTGCTCGCTCGGAAGGTTTGCAGTCAGCGGGTGCATCCACAATCTTTGCAATCTTTCCGTGTTGCATGATGACGACACGATTGGAAAGCCCGATCAGTTCAAGCAGGTCATCGGTTATCAAGAAAATTCCAACGCCGCGAGAACAAAGCTCGCGTATCAGTTGATAGATCTCCTCTTTTGCACCAGCATCCACGCCGCGTGTCGGATTATCCAGAATGAGAATTTGTGGGTCCCGGCAGAGCCAACGCGCAAGGACAATTTTTTGCTGATTCCCACCAGACAGCGTTTCGCAAATATCGTGCGGGCCACGCGCCTTGATGGACAGCCGGTCAATATAGGCTTGGGTCACTTCGATTTCGTGCCCGGTGCGCCATACTCCAAAACGGTTTGAAAATTTATCCAACCCTCCGGCCAGAGAAAGGTTCCAGGCCACTGAATAGGCGTTGATCATGCCCTCCGACATTCTTTCTGCAGGGACATAACCCAGCCCGCATTTTGTCAGTTCGTGGATTGACGGCGTGGTTGGATCTCCTCCCTGAAGCACAATCTGCCCTGAGTCTGGCGTCGCAATTCCTGCAATACCTTTGCCCAGTTCGGATTTGCCGGAGTTCAGCAAGCCACCAATGCCTAGAACCTCACCGCAACGAAGCTCCAGGGAGATGTCTTCATACTCGCCGGATCGGTTCAGATTCCGAACCTCCAGCAGTATGCGGGAGGGATCGACACTAAACTGGCGCTTTTCGTGATAATAGTCAGCCTCGCGGGCGCGCCCGACCATCAGCCCATGCAACATCTGCTCGTCAGCATCAGCTGAATTCAGTTTTGCTACCAGGCGCCCATCCTTGAGAACGAGAATGATATCGCTAAGCTCGAGGACTTCGGTAAGCCGGTGTGAGACGAATATGATCGAAGCTCGTTTGCGCAAGTGCGTGACCAAATTGCGGAATGCTTCTTCATCTGATTTTTCTAGGGCAGATGTAGGCTCATCGAGCAATACAATGGGGTGCTCGATTCCCAGAATTTCAGTAGGGACAATACAGGCGCGGGCAATTTCGATAAGCTGGCGCTTGGAAAAGCTGTAAGACGACGTCGTGCGGCGGACATCTATATCCAGACCCGCCTGGTCCATAACCCGTTGGGCGGATTCAATCATGCGGGATTTGTCTACCCATTGGCCCAATCGGCAGTAGGCCAGTTCATGGGACAACAGCAAATTCTCGTAAACCTTGATATTGGGTATCAGGGCCTGTTCTTGAAACACCCGAGAAATGCCGCATGAATTTGCAACACGGTAACTTTCGGGCCGATAATCTTCGCCCCTCATCTCCATCGTGCCCGCATCTGGCGTGACAATGCCGGACAGGATGTTGAACAACGTAGTTTTGCCGGCTCCATTTTCGCCGACAATACCAATGACCTGGTTCAACGCGACATCGAGATCAACGCCTTCAAGCACCGGAACTCCGCCGAAACTCTTGGACATATCTCTGCCGTGAAAAATTTTGGTCACGTCGTTCATTAATCGGCTCTCAGCCTTTGCTCGGTTTAACAACGGCGGGCGGTGGGTAAAACCAACTGCCCACCGCCCGCATTACAATTGCTACTCAGCCTTTCATGGGCGAGGGCCCAAAAAAGTCGATTTTGTAGTGATCTGCGTATTCTTGCCTGACCGCTTCCGCTTCGCCGTTTTGGCGCGCCTCTAGATAGGCTGCCGGGTATTTCCAACCGGCCGGCTTGTCTATTCCACCCCACTCAAGGTCAATATCCATGGGGAACAATTCAGCCTGCGGATCCCAATCATCGGGGTGCAAAACTTTCGACATCTTCTTGTAATCATAAGGCTCAACGCCATCATTGTTGACGTAACGTGCTAGATACGGCTCGACGTTTTTTGCCGTCATCGCAATTGAACGCCAGTTCATCATGCGTTCGGCTGCTCTTGGCCGCCATCCGTTCATCACGTCAAAAAGACGTGCGGTCAGTAACGCCCCCATATACTGAGGAACATTGGCGCTGGTTGCGTGCAATCGGCCCTGCTGGATCATTTCCGCGCCAAGGGTTGTCCCGTCAGCCCCAGTCACGAACACATCCTTGCCAGGGCGCATGCCAGCGGCACGCAACGCTGAAACACAACCATCAGCGACATCGTCGTTCTGGCCAATCACACCAACAATGTCAGAGTGACGGGAAATAAGATCTTCCATGGCTTTTTGTGAGTCTTCGCGATTCCATTTGCCCGGAAGTTCGCCGGCCAGTTTAATCTTGTCGTATTTTGCAATGGCACCATCGCGGCCCCGCGAGCGGATAAGGTCCGTGGAGTTGCCCTCCACTCCTGTTACACCGACAAGGTTTCCGCCGCCGAATTTCTCCATTACGGTCCTACAGACTTCTTCGGTGACAGCGCCATGCGCCGAGAACTCTTCTGGGACGGCATACATGGTGTAATAATCGCCCGCATCGAACGGGGTGAACCAAGGCAGTGTTCCCCAGGTGTTATCCAGCCAAATCTTGTTTTCATTCGCCAGTTGGGCAATCCGTTTGATCGACCCACCTCCCGGCGCATGAAGCATGACGGCATTTGTGCCCGCCGCCATTTGTTGCTCAAACTGGTTGAGCTGACGCTCGGAATCGAACTGACCGTCCGCTGAGGTTATCGACCAACCAAACGCTTTTGCAGCGCCGGTAGCGCCCGACTGCGCATTGTTGGTGTACTCCATTCTCATGGTCATCATGAGATGCGCCATCTTTCCGTCGGTTGACGCAATCGCAACACTGGGCAGCCCAATACTGGCCGCTGTCGCACCGGCAATGGCGCTCGCTGAAGCAATTGAAAGGAAATCACGCCGCGACACACCATGTGTATCCAGCCGTTCCATATGCAAATCAATTACCGATTTCTTGGTATAATCAGGGTAATTTCTTGGATCGAGTTTTCTAGCCATTTCCGTTTCTCCCGTAATCGCAGTTTTCAATTTGTTGGTGGTTTTTCACCTTATGATTTGCTCTCGAAAGCGACCTTGCCTTTCTCCATCACACGGTCCACTTTGCCTTTTTCCATCAACCAGAGCAGGTGGGTATGAATGCAGCACTCCGCATAGCAGCGCCGTTCGCCGATGCCGGTCGAAACGGCATAGTCGAGATCTGATTTTATCGGCATAACTTCAGGCAGAAGCTCTTGCGTGGTCAAAGGCTTCTTTTCACGCTGGAGAACGAACTGAATTCGCTCATGCGTGTTCTTTTGTTGCTCCTGCATGTGCAGAATACGGCGCCTTGAACTAGCTTCGGAATATGCCGACAGGCCATGACCTTCAAGAAGAAGTTGCGGTTGCAAATCAAGGCATTTCTGAATCGATTCAGAGTGGTCTTTAGCATTACCGATCGGGTAAGGGCCGAGCGGCGTCGGATAGTGCATTAGATCCGCTGAATAGAGAGAGCCGGTGTGAGGATTCCATATTCCTATTTGTCCCGGACAGTGCCCAGGCAGATGAATGACCTCCGTCTTGAGACCACCGAATTCAAGAATGTCGCCATGATTAACTTCAACATCGACTTCGACCGGAAAATTCCAATACTTTTCAATGATCCCCGGGTCGGATAGGCCAAGGCTCTCGCCTTCTTTCAGGTTGTAGTCAGCAACCACCTCCTGAGGTGTCATTCCGAAACGGGTGATATTTTCTTCACGTGTCACAATCATCGGGTCTTCGATGATCGGTCTGTCCGTCGGGTGACATACGACCATGGCGCCATAGCGCTCTTTCAGCATTTTGGCATTGCCAGTGTGGTCATAATGGAAGTGTGTAAGGACAATATATTTGAGATCATTCTTTTCTTTGTCGAGCAGATTGATCAGGAATTCACCCATGCCGTTGTTGTATTCGGGTAGCGTCCAGTTGCCCGTATCGATCAACATGTTCTCGCCTTGACCGCGCAGGAGATAAACACTGCTCTGAACGTAGCCGTCGAGTTCGTCTCCAGCCATAGGTCCGTGAATTCCCGGAATTCCCCACCCATCGGGTGTTTCCGCCCAAAAGAAAATCATCTCTAATTCCTCCCGCGTTATGAGACCAATTATTGGTCGTCACTCGACTTATTCGCTTCCCGTGGTTGCAAATCTTTTCCGGCGCGTGTCAGCGGTAATCTGATGCGCGAGCAAGAATTCGGCTTCGCACTGGCGAGAGGCTATAGGTGCGAACTCGAAACTTGCCTGCGGTGTCATGCGTTGATAAGTTACTGTCTTGAGAAATTTCCCGACCCATAGTCCTCCGGTGTAGCGAGCAGCCCGACCGGTCGGTAGCGTATGATTTGTGCCGATCCCTTTGTCGCCATAGGCAACAGTGGTTTCTTCCCCAACAAACAGGCTACCGTAGTTTTTCAAAGTGCTAAGAAAATAGTCGTCGTTCGCTGTCATTAGCTCAAGGTGTTCCGGCGCATATTCATCGCTCACGGCGACAGCTTCTTCGTAACTTCCAACGGCAACGATTTCACCGTGCGCGTTCCAAGAAACTGATGCGATATCTTTTGTAGGTAACTTTTCGAGCTGGCGTTCGACTTCGGCCAGCACAGCCGCACCAAAAGCGACTGACGTGGTCACAAGCCATGCCGGACTATCGGGGCCATGCTCTGCCTGCCCCAGAAGATCGGTGGCGACCAGCCCGACATCTGCCGTTTCGTCTGCTATAATGCAGATCTCGGTCGGTCCTGCCATCAGATCAATGCCAACGATGCCATACAGTTGCCTTTTGGCCTCGGCGACGAATGAATTGCCCGGGCCTGTAATCATGTCGACGGCATCCATGCCGACCCGGCCATAGGCCATGGACGCCATAGCCTGAACGCCTCCCAGACAGTAAATTTCGTCGGCACCGGCGGCATGGAACCCAAACAATGTGGGCCCATAAATTCCATCTGCATCGCGCGGCGGAGCACAACCGATTATATGATCGACGCCAGCAACTCTAGCTGTTCCGACAGACATGGCCGTCGCACTGATAAGCGGGTAATTTCCGCCAGGGATGTAACAACCAATGTTTGCCAGTGGAATGTGCTTGTGACCGAGTGTAACGCCATCACTGACTTCCACTTCGATCTCCTGCATGGAGTCAAGTTGCCTGCGGGCAAACTCCTGAATATTATGCAAGCAGGTTTTATAGTCCTCTTTAAACGTTTCCGGCAGTCTTGCAGATACCGCTCTCACCTCATCTTCGGTTACGCGGAACTCCTTATCCCAGTGGTCAAATTTGTTGGCATATTCTTGGACTGCGGCATCACCATTTTGCCGAATTTCGGAGAGCATGTCGCGTACCGTATTCTCCACCAGTGCGCCGTGCGCGGCTTCTGCAGGCTCGGCTCGCTTCACATATGTTCGCATTCTTGATTCCTCGCCGATACGGTCATCGTAAAATGTATGCGCATACATTTTGGCAAACATTAAACAATTTTACAGTGCTGTCCCATTTTTTTGTTGATAGGGGAAAACGTTATGCCGAATGATCAGTCATGTCAACCAGAGCCACTGAAGCTCACGATTCACATGCAACACATTGAAATATCGCCTTTATTTCACTTGCACTCCGCATTAGCTCAGGATTCTGCAATGAACAAGGGTACATCAAAGCTTTGGTTGGCGAATTCCCAACAAAATATCGACATGTATGCGTTATCATAATTCAACCATCATCTAACCTATCAATCACTGCATTGCGACGATAGGTTGTTCGACGTCACTAGCAATTCAAAATTGGCAAAATGGCGAACCACACCAAAAAAATTTCAACGGGCCCCTATCGCAGCGCCACAACGATCAAAGGCATCGCAAAACAGGCTGGCGTTTCGACGGCAACTGTTTCCCGCGTCATAAGTTCGCCAGAAAAGGTGAAGGGCGAAACGCGCGACCGCGTACTCGCTATTATGAAGAAGAACCATTTTGTCGCAGACGGCCTTGCGACCGGCCTTGCATCTCAGCGTTCCAAAACCATCGGCCTGATTATTCCAACTATTGCCAATTCGATTTATTCATCTTCAACACAGGCAATTCAAAAAAAATTCCAGGCACAGGGCTACACAGTGCTTGTGTGTATTTCAGAATTTTCACCATTGGCGGAAGCAGACATGATTCACCGTCTGTTGGAGCGCCGGGTAGACGGCCTGATCCTCACCGGCGCTACGAGAGATGGCAGCCTGTACGAAAAGATCGCGCACTATAATGTCCCGTTTGTCATTACCTGGCAGTTGATACGTTCGCAAAACCTGCCAGCTATTTCGTTTGATAATTACAAAGCAGCACTGACCGCAACCGAGCACCTGATCGACCTGGGGCACCAACGCATCGGCCTGATTTGTGGCCGTACGGAAGTCAACGACAGGGCGTCAGAACGCCGCCGAGCCTATGAAGAGTGTTTGCCACGCCATGGCATTGCCCTTGATCCTAACCTCATCTATGAGTGCGAATTCGACATGATCGAAAGCCGCTCGGCAATGACAAACATGTTGGCAAACCACGACAGGCCGACAGCCGTGTTCTGTGCCAACGATATCCAGGCCATTGGGGCGATTGCAGCTTGCCGTGACGCCGGATTTAGTGTCCCAGGCGACATATCAATTATTGGATTTGATGATCTGCCAATTGCCAGGTGTACCGTTCCGCTACTCACAACAATCCGTGTACCAGCCTACGAAATGGGAGAACGGGCAGCAGATGCTCTAATCGACGCCATTCGTCGCAAGGGCAAAATCGTGCCCGCGGAGTTGCCAACCGAATTAATCTTGAGAGATTCAACGGCCGCGTTGACGTCAGACACAATGGACAGGACTTCTGCTTTGGATCAAAAGGGTGAATGCAACTTCTAGTGGAATGAATTTGACATTTGGTACCCATTTCCAGCTTCGCCGTTTGTCAAATGTCAAATGTCAAATTTAAAAATTCCGCTAGATTCAATATCTTGCTAGTGGTTCTTTTGATTCCAAGATTTGCAAACCACAGTGTTGCAACGGGACGCAAATGTTGGAACTGAACCACTAGGGACCAAACCCAATCATTTTGTTGAATTTCTGTAGCACATCAGATTCAGATTGAACGATCAAAGGATTGGATTCCTGGATGGCTCATTTGTTTTGGCTTCTGACGCCCAATGGGCGGTTCAACCCGGTTCAATGAGGTGGTCCCGGATTGTTGGACAGGTTAGCAGCTTTGTTAAGGTGTATTTTGTTGTCTGATCATGCTGCCAGTTTCTCGTCTTGTTTCTCTTTTTTCAACCCGTAGATTTCGTCGGGCGTTGCACCGTTGAATGTCGAGTGTGGACGTTCTTCGTTGTAGAAGGCAAGCCAATTTTTAATATGGCGTTTGGCCACAAAGCCATCGGTCATTTCGTGCAGGTAAACGCATTCGTATTTCAATGACCTCCACAGCCTTTCAATGAAGATGTTGTCCAGAAAGCGGCCACGTCCATCCATGGAGATTTTGATCTTTGCATCCAGCAACACGCCGGTAAAGGCGGAACTTGTAAACTGACTGCCCTGATCCGTGTTGAATATCTCCGGTTTGCCGTATCGGGAAATGGCTTCTTCCAGAGCCTCTACACAGAAACTGGCATCCATCGTATTTGACAACCGCCAGCTCAGCACTTTTCTCGTTGCCCAGCCCATGATTGCCACCAGGTACAGAAACCCCCGCCTCATCGGAATATATGTGATGTCGCTGCACCAGACCTGATTGGGCCTGTCAATCACCATACGCCGCAGCAGATATGGATAAATCCGATGCTCCGGGTGCGGTTTGGACGTGTTGGGAGCCTGATAGATCGCACACAACCCCATCAACCGCATCAATCTGCGAACACGGTGACGGCCAATCTTCACGCCGCTCCGGCGCAAGTGATGCCGTATCTGGCGACTGCCAAAGAAGGGGTATTTCATGAAAAGCTCATCGATCTGCCGCATCAGCGCCAATGTCTCTGCGCTTTCTCCCTTTGGCTTGTGATAGAACGATGAGCGGCTGACCTGGACAAGCTGGCATTGACGGCTCAAGCTGAGTTCAGGGTGATCGCGGGCAACCATCGCCTTGCGTTCCGCCCTGCTCATTGCTTGAGCCCTTTTGCCAAAAAATCCCGTTCCACTGTCAACTGACCGATCTTGGCGTGAAGATCATGAACTTGTGCATCATGCTCGGCACCATCTTTTCCAGAGCCCTTGGAAAATACATCCGCAAGACCATCGATTGCCTGGCGCTTCCACGCCGAGACCTGGTTGGGATGCACCTTGTGCTTCGATGCGATCTCCTGCACCGTCCTGTCACCCCGCAACGCTTCCAGCGCTACTCGGGCCTTAAATTCGTCTGTAAACCGGCGTCGTTTCGCCATGTCGTATTCCTCCATCGTCGAAGAAATACACCTTAACAGGCTGTCCGATTTTCTAGGACCAGCTCACAATCCAGATATGAAGGCCAAATATGATCAGCTCAAAGCAGCAGGAAAACCGTCAAAAGTCGCCATAATCGCTGTCATGCGAAAACTCATCGTACTCGCAAATGCCCTCCTAAGGGATCAACGAATGTGGGACAAAAACATCGCTTGATTAATACCAAGGGAATTTAATATTGACTCTTTTGACCGCCGCGATTTTGTTTGCTGACTAGCGCGTGTCATTTTTCCAAAAACCGGTACCCACTCTTGGGTAACGCGCTCTAGCTATCAAAAATTCCCCGACTTTTGCAGGGCAAGTTCGTTTTTGGTTGTGTGGTTGATATTGTTTGATTTCATGACCAAGTCGCCAAATTGCTCTTTTGCCCAATTCAATCAACAGGGTGCAGCATGGATGCGGCGTCGAGCAGGATCGGGAACTCGTCACGGACCTGGGTGTCGACTGCTGTCAAATGGTTCGGAAAATGGCTGTGCAGAATTGCTTTGGATTTGATGTGGGCGCGTTCCAAAAGATCGCTCTTTCCCTCACCTTCCCAGGTATCTGTGCGCTCCCGGTCCATCAGTTCTGGGTACACGAATTCGGTATTCATGTATTGCAACGTATGCGAGTTGCCGAGGAAATGACCTGGATCAATTGCACAATCGTGGATTACGTCAACGGCGAGTGTCTCATCAGAGACTTCGATGCCGCGCAAGGTGCGGGCGATCATGCCGCCAACCTCGTTGTCAATTACCATGGATTCGAAGCTACAGCCCATTAGACTGCCCAACATGCCACCAAATTCGCACAGCCGGTTGGCCCCGGCATGGGCGGCCAGAGCAAATGTAAGCGCCTTTTCCAGACCGTATTGCGCATCCGGCAGCTTCGCATCGGTCATGCCGCAACCGACAGAGGTGGGTAGATTGTAGAAATTGCCCATTTGCACTGCTGCTGCTGAAATAAGCGCCTGTTCGCCACTGCCTCCGGTAAATGAACCGGTCCGAAGATCGGTAATGAAAGGCCAAGCCGCGAAATTTACCGGGCAGCCCGGTGTAATCAGATTGGCAATCGCGACGCAGGCCAACGTCTCTGCCACGGCCTGAGCCAGGGTTCCGGCTAGGGTGGCGGGTGCGGTCGCCCCGGCTTGTGGTGGTATCGCCAAATCAACGGTCAGACCAAGCTTGGCAGTATCGATCAGTATCTCCAGGTTCTCCTTCCCGAACCGTAAAGGTGAGACAATCGGACAGCCGCCGAAAATGACCGATGGTTTCTTCAGAAAACTGCCTTCACCACCAGACGCAAGATCGAACATGCGGATAGCGTGCGGGATATGTTTGCGATCCCTGAACGCAATGCAGGCCGGCTTTTGCGAGCCGGCGAGGATAGCGTAGAGCATGTTCATGTCATGCTCGAAATCGTTTGGCACATCGGTAGCCAGCACTGTGTCGCCGAGCATGTGAATATTGTCCAGTCGGTCTACCAATCGCGTAAAATCATAAATGTCACGCAGTGTTGAGGGACGAAAGCTTTTCGTATCTGCCTCATAGGTCGTGACCGCTGTGCCGGAGTTGACGAAATAGACATTTTGCGCGGTGCAATGCATGTCATCTTTGCCTTCCCGTTCACCGCGCGCCCAAACATAAAACTCTCTGGCTGCCCCAGCCAATAAATCCTCCATCAGCGCCCGGGGGAAACAAAGGCGCCCGTGCTGGTTAAGTTCCGCCCCTTTTGGAAGCAACAAATCGGTCAATTCCTGGGTCGCGTCCGCTAATCCGGTGCGCGCCAGAACGGTCATCGCAGCATCGTGTATCCGGGTCATATCCGCGTCGCTTAGAGGCTGGTAAAGGCCACCGGAAAGCCCTGCATGGATGGCGAGCGACGGAGTGTGCTTTTGATGCAACGCTGCACGGGCTTTACGCCCGCCGGCACGTCCGCGGATTTTGTGCTGTTGGTTGTCAGCCATGTTTGATCTTCAAAGGTTCAGAACCGCAACGGATCATGTCGAAATATGTGCGGTGAAAACTAGAAATGCTTGATTCCATTTCGGACAACGGGCCAGGAACAAAGTGGTGGGAATTCACACCTTCCTGATTGTGGCGGATAATCCGCTCATCATCCAGCGAAGTTACGTGCCACAGCCAAGTCAAGTCGTCGAGCGAGTAGTCGCGCTCCTCCTCAGCATCCCCGCGCACGTACCAAACAATTTGCATGTCGGTCTCCTGCAAACCACGAGGAACAAAGCGGTAGCCAATGAAGTGATCAGCATAAATCAGGAAGTAATTTAACGGACCAATCCCCAAATCAGTTGCGCCTCCATCATGGCCGCTCAGGCATCCCAATGGTGGCGCTAGCGGCTCGCCGGACTTGCTTCCAGTCTTATAACCAGGAAAGAGAGGATAGCGCCGCCAATACACATCGGTGCCGAGGCAGCCGGTGGTGGGTTCGTCGCCGACAAGCTGTTCGGTGGGCAGACCAACAGCGCGCATCCTTTGCATCAATGCGTCAGAGAATTCGGTGACTTGTTCCGGGTCCTTCAGGGTATGGCTGCGGGAATATTCCTTGTGAGAAGGCGCGCAATGATAACATTCGAGGTAATTTTCCAGTGCCAGTTTCCAATTGGCGGCAACCGGGTAGGATGCCTGGTGCGCGAGTTTCAAATTTTCAAACTCAAAAGGCGCAGATAGTGGGGCAAGTCTGGACAATGCGTCGTCAAGTGGCGGCGCTTTTTCGGCCACACAGATGAAGATCAAACCCTGGAACAGTTTCACCTGCACAGGAAGCAGTCCGTAGTTCTCGCGGGCGAAATCTGGCCCCATTAAGCGGCAGTTACGCAGCTTGCCGCCCAGGTCATAGGCCCAGGCGTGGTAGGGGCAGATAAAGCTGCGGGTATTGCCGTTTTTCTCCAAACATACACGCGACCCCCGGTGGCGGCAAATATTTAGATGGGCAATCACGTCACCGCCGCGACCCCTAACAATGATTATCGATTCAGCGTCGTAGTTAAACAAGAAGAAGTCACCGGCGTCGGGTATCTGACAGACATGGCCTACCCAGATCCAGTTATGGTTCCAAAAGCTACGAATATCATTGTCGTATACATCCTGCGATGTATAGAAATGACGTGGCAGGGCGAACCCCGCAGGCTGATCGTTGATCAGATCAAACATCAGATGCAGGTCATCTTTGTGCATGGCTGTCTTCACATATCCTCGAGGGCGATGATTTCCCGGCGAAACCAATCCTGTTCGACCTCGGTCGGATTGCGTTCAAAATTCCGCGCGGCCATATGGCCGGAATAAACCGCATCAGCAATCAACCCCGGGCCGGCGGCATCTCCGATGAGCTGGAGATTCTTGGTCTCGCCACGTTGGCGTAATGTATCGTGGAGCGCAGTTTCGCGAATGCGCTCGGTGACCAGAACCACCGAGGCGCACCCTATCTCCTCTTCACGTCCAGTAAATATGCAAGCCACCTTAATAGCTTCCGCGGCAACGCCAACCAATTGTCTGTTGATCAAGATCAAGACACCCAACTCGATCAATCGGGTCTGAACCATAGCCTGCTCTAGCGTGTATTGGGTGAAGGGAGAAACCATGTTGGCTGGGGTGACGAAGGTAACTTCATATCCGCCTTGAGCCAATTTTTCTGCCAGAATCGCGGCAAGGTAAATTTGATCATCATCGTAAATCACGACCGGACCGTGCGGTGGCAACCGCCCATCCATGATGTCATCAGGTGCAAAAACACGCGCCATTTTGTCGATCACCGGTGCCGCCCTTCGGGTTGAGCGCCCAACCCCATCGCGCCGCCAACGCGCGCCGGTGGCCAGGAAAACGTGATCAATGCCCATTTCCGCCACCTCATCCGCGCCCATATGGCTTTGCAAAAACAATTGCACATTGCATTGTTGGCGCAGTTGATAGAGCCTGTAGTCGGCGACCCGCATCCAGGACGACAGGCCCGGCAAACGACTTTCCCGCAGAACCCGTCCTCCAAACTCATCTGCTCTGTCCGCCAACGTCACATCATAACCGCGACGCGCAAGCTGCATAGCGCATTCCAGTCCCGCCGGGCCGGCACCGATCACAAGAATTTCCTTGTCACTGGCTTTTGGCGGTATGATCTCGGGGTGCCAACCACGGCGCCATTCCTCGCCCATGGTCGGGTTCTGGGTGCAACGGATAGGAATGCCCAGACAGTCAGCGCTAACGCAAATATTACAGCCGATACATTCGCGGATTTCCTCGATCCGCCCCTCTTCAATCTTCTTTGGAAGAAACGGATCTGCGATCGATGGACGAGCTGCGCCAATGAAGTCGATAATTCCCTTTCTAATCAATGAGACCATCTTATCCGGTGACGTGTGCCGGCCAACACCAACCACCGGCTTTTCAGTAACCTGTTTTACGAAGGCGATATGGTCGTTTTGATAACCATCTTGCGTGACGAACCGCGTAGTAGCGGAATCGTTGGGCCAGCCAGCGACATTTACGTCCCACAAATCCGGTAAGTCTGACAGCATTTCGACGATGGCACGTCCTTCTACAGCTGCCTGCATGCCATCGGCGCCAAGCATCTCATCAACTGCAAATCGAAACGCCACCGCGCAATTTTCACCCACAGCCTCGCGGGTGTCTTCCAAGAGTTCCCGGGTCAAACGAACACGATTTTCCAGGCAACCGCCATATTCGTCGTGGCGCTGGTTCAAATGCGGCAACAGGAAATGATGCGCCACCGTCATGTTGTGACCAGCATAGACATAGATGATGTCAAAACCCGCATCGCGAGCACGAATTGCTGCGTCTCGGTGCCAGCGCCGCAACTCCCGTATATCGGATTTGTCCATCGCTCTGGCTTGCCGTGGGATAACGTTATCCACCGCCATGTCTGATGGTGCAAAGATTGGAGCGCGGGTCTGGTGATTGAGCGCGTGAGAACCGTTATGCACGAGCTCTACTGCTGCTAACGCGCCCTTGTCATGGACTGCATCGGTCATCAGCCGTAGCGCTGGAATGTCACGTGCGTCCCAAAGCCGTCCCTCGGCATAGGGCGACAGGTCGGAAGTGGGGTGAACCTCAGTTTCCTGATTTGAGACTACTGCCCAGCCACCCTCTGCTTTCACCGCACGCATGGCGGCTTCGGCCCGCGGACGCATATGACCCAGTCCATTGCAATGGGGCACCTGGTAAAATCGGTTACGCGCTATTACCGGGCCAATTTGCATAGGTTCAAACAGAATACTGTACCTATCAGCCTTCGTCATCGGCGAAGCGCTCCTAAATTGTCTGAAGATTTGTTCTTGAAACGGCGGGACCGGAAGGTCCCGCCGTTATTTGGATCAGAAGCCAGCTTTAATGCGTTCGAATTCCTTCAGCATTTTCGCTTCTAATTTTGGCTCCACGGCATCGAAGAATAGGCCTTCATTGAAAAACTCTTCTGCCTTGTCAAACCCGTAGCCCTTGATGGTTTCCGGGTCGACTGCAGCGAGCCCTTCGGTGTTGGCATGGGCGTAGCCCCAGGCTTCGACGATGTATTTGCCACTGCCAGCCGAACTCAGCGCGTTCAGCATGTCATAGGTCTGCTCGTCAGACTGAGTAGAGCTTTTCAAATGCACATACCCACAAACCCAAGTGGCGATGCCTTTTTTCACATCTCTCATCATAACGGCGGGGACCTTGTTGCCCTGCAAGTTCAATTCTGACTGGTTCCATGCCCAACCCAACAATATTTCGCCGCTTGCCATGGCTTGATCCAGTTGGCCAGCGTCCGACCAATAAAACCGGACATTTGGATGAACCATGCGCAGGAAGTCAGAGGCTTTCTTAAATTCCTCGTCATTCATATTGGCGTAGTTTTTGATGCCGGCACCAAGGGCGGCGAAAGCATAGGCGCTGGAAGCTGCATCAGGAATGGCTACCTGACCTTTATATTTGGCATCGGTTGCAAGTTGCAGGGAAACTTGATCGGCGGTAATCTTGTCCGTGCGGTATATCCAGCCGGTATTTCCCCATTCAAACGGCATCATGTAGACTTTGCTGTCAACGACAATGCCATCCATTTTGGTGAGGGTCGGGGACAGCTTGTCCCAGTGAATGAGCTTGCTGGTATCAAGTGGCTTGATCAGGTCTGCGGCAACCCATTTCTTTGTCGCATCGGTGCACGGATGTGCCAGATCGGCGGTAAAACCAGAACGTAGTTTGGTGAACGCCTCTTCCTGGCTACCAAAAAATGTATAAGATGGCGCAGTTCCATGCTTTTCCATATAGTCAGCAAAAAAGCCCTGATCCTCGTATCCAGACCAGTCAAATACCGTCAAGTCCGAGCCTTCGGCACTTGCCGACGCGCACCAGCCGATGCTGACGAACGCAGCAGTGGCAATCATTTTTCCAAGATTTGGTGTCATTGATATTCCTCCTTGTTAAGTATGTTGGTCAAGGGTTGTTCCCTTTGTTGAGATAAACTCCCAAATCGATAACCGAAGCATTTTGGACACCAAGCCAAACAGAGTCGCCCCGCTGGTGATCGACCGTATGGAAGTAATTAGGGACGGCCACAGCAATCGGTTCATCAATATCTTCGACACCCACATAATAGTGAATGCTTTCGCCATAGAATGCGACGTCGGTAACCGTGCCGCGGGTTGTGGCATCATAGTCTGAGGGCTTTTTGGTACTAATTTCCAATTGCTCTGGGCGTATGCCGGTCAACAATTTCGGCCCGTGCCGAGACACGTTTGGATTGATACCAATGTGCAATTTGCCAAATCCAGGGGTTAAAATTTGCAATTTGCTCTTGTCTTTGTTTTCAAGCGTCGCGGGCAGAAAATTCATACCGCCGATGAATGAGGCCACATCCCGATTGCAGGGTCTGGCATACAGGTCCGCAGGCCGATCAACCTGCTCGAGCTTGCCGTTGAACATTACGCCGATCCGGTCAGACATGGTCATGGCTTCATACTGATCGTGGGTGACCATCACGAAGGTGATGCCGATCGATCGCTGAAGCCGCCGCAGTTCCAGTTGCATGGTCTCGCGCAGTTTCCGGTCCAGAGCCGAAAGCGGCTCGTCGAGCAACAGGACCTTTGGTCTCAGCACCAAAGCCCGTGCAAGCGCTACGCGCTGGCGTTGCCCTCCAGACAATTCAGCTGGACCACGTTTTTCCAACCCGCCGAGTTCCACCATTTCCATCGCCTCGGAAACACGCTTGTTGATTTCTTCGTTGGAAGCGCCGGATTTGCGTAGGCCAAAGGCGACATTGTCTTTAACGTTGAGATGAGGAAAGATTGCATAGCTTTGAAAGACCATGTTGGTAGGACGTTTGTTGGCCGGAACATCGCGCATCGTATTTCCATCGATAACGATCTCGCCTTCCTCCGGTTGCTGAAAGCCGGCGATCATACGAAGTGCGGTCGTTTTCCCGCAACCGGAAGGTCCCAAAAGCGAGAAAAACTCTCCCTGATATAGGTTTAAGTTCAAATCGGACACGGCAATAAAATGGCCGAACCGCTTGGTTACACCTTTCATTTCTATGATCTTTTGAGTGTTATCCATATTTCCGCCTAAACCGCATTTTCTGTTGAACGCCGGCGAAAGACCTCGGCGATCAACAGCAGCAGGATTGAGAAAAACAGGAGCACCGATCCTAATGCCAGGGTGTTTGGCAGTTTGGCCGGGAAGCGAATTTGGCTCCAGATGTAAACCGGCAATGTTGGCTCGTTGCCGGACAGAAAAAATGCCAGGACGAATTCGTCAAACGAGACTGTGAAGGTAACCAATAAGCTGGCTACAATTCCCGGCAAAACGATTGGCAGGGTTACTCGTCTGAAAGTGCCGATTACACTTTCCCCTAGATCAAAAGCGGCTTCTTCCAGTGATTGGTCAAACTGGTCAAAGGCCGATTTCATAATCGACACTGCAAACGGCAATGCGAGAAATGTGTGTCCCAAAATGATCGTGACAAGTGATGGGCGCAAGCCGATGCTGATGAACAACACGAGCATGGACGACGCAACAATGATGCCGGGAATGACCAAAGGCAGCATGACCAGCCCTTCGGATAATTTCTTTCCTTTGAAACGGTACCGGACATAGGCCCTGGCAGCGAATAAGCCGAGAGCAGTACTCAATACAGCAGCGACACTACCAACGATCAAGCTGTTAAAAAGCGCCTGGATAAGTGTATCCTGCTGTCCGAGTTGACCGTACCATTTTAAGGTAAAACCCTGCAGGGGAAAGGCAACAATTGTGCCGTCATTGAACGAAAATAACGGTAGTAGCAAAACCGGCAGATACAGGAATACCAGATAAAGGACGGTGTAAATCCAGAGCCAAGAGAACTGTTTCATCGGATGCGCCTGCCTAAACTGCTGGCGCTGATCACGAAAACAATCGCAACAAAGCCAACCGAAAGCATGGCCAAGAGCGAAAGTGTAGCCCCGAACGGCCAGTTGTTGGCCGCGCCAAATTGAACCTGGATCAGGTTTGCGATCATCTTGCCACTTGACCCTCCCACCAGCGATGGCGTGACATAGTCGCCGACCGTCGGAATGAAAATGATTAAGCTGGCCGCAATAATCCCAGGCACGGTCAACGGCAAGGTTACCCTTCGAAAACTTTCCAATGAGCTATTGCCCAGATCAGTGGCCGCTTCCAAAAGACTCGGATCGATCTTTTGGAGCGACACATATATTGGCAGGATCGCAAAGGGGGCCCATGCATGGGCAAGTGTCAAAACAACAGCAAATTCATTAAACAGCAAGAAGGTGAGGGGTTTATCGATTAAACCCAAGGCCAGGAGCGCCGAATTCAACACTCCGTTGAAACCCAGAATAAGTTTCCAGGCAAAAACCCGCAGCAGGTAGCTCGACCAAAAGGGAATAGTAATGAGGAGGAGCCATAAAGTTTTCTTCCTCGCCTTCATTGCGATGAAATAAGCTATTGGGTAGGCAAGTGAAACGGTGACCACGGTGACGGCCGCCGCGATCAGGATAGAGCGGATCATGAGATACCGCACCAAAGGGTCAGCGAAAGCTTCCCGGTAATTGGCCAAAGTAAATGTCCGGTCAATAGTGACGTAGGACTGGGTCCAAAGCGAATATGTCACGAGGATGATCAGCGGCGCGGCAACGAGCAAGCCTACGTAAAGCATCGCCGGCGCGCTTAGCACCCAACCTTTTGCTGCTTCGCTTCTCAAATTCACCTTGCACTTTTCCCTTTGCGCAATCCCTGGATCGACTAAATGGACGATCGTGCATTAAGGATTGCATAGTACCGCCCAATGAGTCAATCTCGGTCACGCAATCGAGAAATCCAGTGTGGTTTACCGGACAGAGGGTTGAAATTTATGGCAAAAACCCAGGATGTATTGATCGGCGATAGGGCTACCCGACGAAACCCGGAACGCAATCGGCGCGCGCTGATCAATGCCACGCTTGACCTAATTGCTGATATTGGCATCGCAGACACTACTGTGAGCCGGATTACGGAAAAAGCCGATCTTTCGCGAGGAATGATCCATCTTCACTTTGGCGGCAAGGACAACCTTTTGGTGGCCGCTGCTAAGGCGTTCAGCGATTTGTACTATTTTGAAATGGAGCTTCAGGTTGCAAGCATGGCCGCAAACCCAACCCAGTTGGTTATGGCGGTGGTAAGAGCTGATCTGAGTGTTCAAATACTCAATGAGCGTTCGGTCGCCATCTGGCACGCATTCCGCGGCGTTGCGCGCACTAACAGGAACATAGCACGGTACAGTGATACACGAGATAAACGATTGCGAAGCACGTTGTGCGATGCATTCCGGGCTCTTCTCGAAAACTCCGATGCGCAGGACCACGGGCTTGTTGCCAACGAAGTAACACTTGGCACCTTGGCCCTGCTTGAAGGTATGTGGGCCGACTTTTTGACCCACCCAAATGATTTTTCACGCGAGACGGCTGTTCAGATCATCGCACGATTTCTCGATGGTATTTTCCCGGGGAAATTCAGAAGTGAATTTGCCTTAGTGGAATGAATTTGACATTTGCGCCCCATTTGCAGCTTCATCGTTTGCCGGGTTCAAACGCCCCCATTTAAACATGAAAGGCTCTAGCGCGGAATGACCGTCCTTTTTCTCCCAACCGCGCCCCCGCCGGCAATTGATGGAACCGATGCAGTCTATCAGGAAGCGCACTTGCTGCGCTCTACCTTTGGCGGCTGGCTCGAAAGCCTATATCCAGTTCGCAGACCACTATCGCGGTTTCCAAGGCGTCTACTTGGTTTTCACAAGCTACCGAAGTTGAGAAAAATCGCGGCAAACTGTGATGTAATCCATGTCTACAGCGATGCGCTTTACGCTTATCCGATCCTGAATTGGTTCAACAAGCGCGTGGTTTTGACGATCGCAGGCGGGCTCAATGGGCAAAAACCACCCCAGAAATTGTCGCACATTGCTCAATTGCACCGGGTTGTTGTTTCCAATCAACGAGACGCCGCGATACTCGATAAATGGGGCCTTGATAATCATACGATCGTACCCCCTGGGATCAACATTGCTGGGATACCCAGCACCGCCATTCCACTTCAAAGGGAACTTACGCTCCTAATGGCTTCTGCACCTTGGGTGCCACAGCAGTTTGAGCAAAAGGGGGTTAATTTGCTTCTCGATGTTCTCAAGCAAATGCCGGATGTCAAATTGGTGTTGCTATGGCGAGGTTCCTTACTGGAAAATCTGCAAGCAGCGATTGCGAGCCGGGGAGTTGGCGACCAGGTTGATATCGTAAGCCAACGGGTAAACATCAGCGACTATTTGAAAAATGCCCATGCAGCCATACTCCTGGCTGCACATAGCGGGATCGTGAAGGCCTATCCTCATTCGCTTATGGAATCCCTGGTCGCCGGCAAGCCCATCATTCTCAGCCGGGTAATCCCGATGGCGGACTTTGTCGAAGCACATGGATGTGGTGTGGTGGTCGACGCCATGAGCGCAGAAAATCTTGTCGCCGCAATCGGCAACCTTAGAAAGGAATATCCAGATTTGGCAAAACGCTCGGTAAATGTTGGCCGGGAACGGTTCTCATTCGACAAGTTAGTCGACGGTTACCGGCGGATCTATGGCTTGTGCGAGCCCAACTGATCCCGGGTTGGTTTGCCGGCCACATCAAACAGATGGTTTCGGTTGCCAGTAACATTTGCCAGCCCGTGTGCGATTGCCAAGGCGGTAGCCCTTGATTCCTGCCACTGGCTGTTTGACATCTGCCCGATTAGGGCAACCATTCCCCTCCAGGTCCATAGGAAGAAAAACCGGAACCGTCTGCGGTGGTATTGGCGCCGGATATAAACAAATCGGTTGCGCAGGCTGTAATAGGCGTAAAGCGTTGATCGCATCTTGGAGGGCGCGTGGGCGGTCTCATGCTGCGCTATCACGTTTGGATCGATGCATACCCGGTGGCCGGCATTTCGGGCGCGTTTGCAAAGATCTGCAACTTCGCCGCTGAAGAAATAGGATTCTTCCAAAAGGCCGATATCCTCGAAAAGGCTTGTGCGCGCCAGAAACACCGTTCCGGGTACATATTCCACGTCGACCAAAGGCCTTTTGTTACCGGAAGACACGCTATTATGGTCGACATCGATTCTCGTAAATACATTTTCCGCAATATCTCGGCCACCCATGTAGCGTTTGGTTGTGTCGCGTTCCGTCTCCTCGAGAACCGGGCCGATCGCTGCAATGTCGGGGCATTGGTTCAGATGCCGCAGTAGTTGGGCGACACCGGTTTCGGAAATCGTTGCATCGGTGTTGAGCAGCAATACAAACTCACGGCGCTCGGAAATTGCCAGTGAGATGCCGAGATTGTTTCCGCCGCCATAACCGGCGTTGCAACCAGAAACCACCAATTGATCGGTTGCAAGATGACGCTCGAGGTGGTCTCTATCCGCAACCTTCGGCCGATTGTCGACCACGATTAGGCGTGGGTCAAATTTACCCCAGTTTCGGATTGCAGTAACTGCATCAATCGTCTCCGCCATGTTCTGCCAGTTGACAATTATCACTGCCAAATTCTGTTTTTTGTTCATCGGAAACTCCAGGCAAACCGGGCATATGCTTGCGGCAAACGTCGGTGAGGAATATGCAGATATTGGCGTCGCACAAACATGGACACTTCTAAAAACCCCTGAACCGGTTCAAGGCGTCGAGGCGCCAGGCCGCTTGATTCTGGTTTGTTCACTATTCGAATCTGACCTGTTCGCACCGACGAGCGCATATTGGTGCCATCGTCGAGGTTTTTAGAAGTGTCCACATGATTGTCTTTGCAAACCAAGCGCAGCAACCACATAGGCAATCAGCCTGAATTCCGCTAGCCGCGAATTGAGAAATGGACCGTTGCGGATATGCAGGCCAGGCGCGGCATTCTCAAAGGCCCGGCAGATTGCCCGACGTGGATATAAGTCAAGGCGTCGAACTGAAATCCGCGTGGAATTATCAAGCCAACAGCGCGGATTGAAGGGCCATTTCCGCTTGATCAGCCCAACTCGAATAAGATATAGCAATCGCGTGTCCCAAATCTTTTCCAATGAGCGGCCCACCAGGAAAATAGAAGCCGATCAGCGACTTGGTACACCTAGGTTGGCTAACGTTATCCTGACTTAGCAAGGACGCCGTTGTCATGCCGGAAGCAGCCAACTTTGTCTGTGCTCACCTTTTTCCAATCTATATGAATGTTGACCGGCCCTAAGGAACATTCAGAGGCAATGATGGCTTTTCTGCGAAAAATACTAACGCAAATTTCCGGAAAGGCGGCCCCTTCCTTTGCAGCGTTTTTGTTCATTTTCATAATTAGCGCATTAGTGTTCGATCAAGACGACGAATATGAAATGAAATTTGAATTGCAAAGCGATAGCGTTGGAATTCTGGAAATCTTTCATGACGTGGGGCAAGGCACTTTGCCGGGCTCAAGGCAGTTCAAACCGATTATCCGCTCGGATTCCCAAGCCACCTACTCGTTTCCGCTCGAGCCAGGCCGCTATGTGGCATTTCGTATAGACCCCGGGCAATATAGTGGCCGGCACGAAATTCACGACGTGCGAATTGTCGATCCGCAAGGAAAGACTGTCCATTCATTTGATGAATCCACATTCGTTATCAACCAGGGAATAAGTGAGCTCAAGCAACTGGACAACGGGCTTCTTATTGTCAACGACCCGACAGATAACGATCCTGGTCTTTGGGTGCCTTTGTCAGTTCCAGTCGAGCTAAAGCCGAGCCAGCAGGGCTGGTATTTTCTGTCAAACAGTTCGGCGACGATCTCTTTGGTGGTTGCCATTGCAGGTTTTCTATCATGCTATGCGGGGCTTTGGATCTACGCCCGATATCGTGCGGGCTTCGCCCGGCTCGCCGGGCGTCGGCCAATTTCAACAATCTTAGCCATCTGCGTGATCGGCGCTATTATTTCGGCATATCCCGTTGTTTTTTTTGGAAAAAGCTATGTGTTCCCGCCGAAGGGCGCTGATATGCTTTACAATATCGCGCCATTTCTACCGGGACTGACCGTCACCGAAGCCTGGGACGCAAAGGGCTCCGATATCGGGGCTACGATGTGGCAGAACTTGCCTTATTCCCACGTCCAACGAATTTCGCTTTTCGAGTATGGCGAGTTTCCGTTTTGGAACCGCTATAATGCGGCTGGCCGGCCCCTTCTCGGGCAGGGGCATTCGATGATATTCAGCCCGCTTCATTGGTTGACGCTGTTATCTGGAGATAATGCTGGTCTATGGGACCTGAAATTCGTCCTCGCCAAGATATTTTTCGGGTTCGGTACGGCGTGCGCAATATTTCTCGCAACCCGCAGCCTGTCCGCAGCCAGCGTTGTCGGTTTCTCGCTGTCTTTTATCGGGCTTTACCTGCATCGTTACAATCACCCGGCCTTTTTCAGCCTAGTTTATGTCCCGTGGATTTATGTCTGTTGGCAGCAAATATCAGTATGCAGGAAATTGCCTGGATGTATCGGCTGGGCAATCGCTCTGTCGCTCGTCTCGGCTTTGCAGATGTTTACAGGGTTCACGAAGGAAAGTATGGCCGCATTCATTGTGGTCCAGTTCATGGGATTATTGCTGTTTGTGTTGTCGCCAACATTGGCAAAGGACAAGCTGCGAAACTCATTTATTCTCGCCATTGCGGGTATTGCATGCATCCTTTTTACGGCGCCGTACTGGCTGGTGTTTCTTTCAACGCTTGAGCAGAGTTTTTCTTTCTCTGACGCTCCGCATGCACGTTTCCTGGCCGAGTACAATTACTCTAGGTCACCGACTCATTAAATCTGAGCCAAATTCTCAATGATGCGAGTTTGATTGATGCGAGATAGTTGTCATCGCGTTTGTCATATCGTGTTGCTACTGCACGGAAGTGCTTGAGTTTGTTAAAGAAACGTTCAACTGCGTTGCGCTGCCTGTAAAGCCATTTGCTAAATGCCGGTGGCTCAAGGCGATTGGGCATGGCTCGAATATTTCCCCATGCCCTTCGTTCCTTCAGCCAATCTCGCAGGGCATTGGCTTCATAAGCCCGGTCGGCCAGCAGAATATTGCCCGCCTTAATGCTGTCGAACATATCCGCAGCACTTCGCCCGTCGTGCGCCTGACCTTCTGTGAGTTTCAGCATGATCGGCAGTCCCTCGATATCGACAAGGGCATGTATCTTTGTTGTCAGACCGCCGCGCGAACGACCCATGTATTACCTGGCAGGCGATTGCTAGCAATCGCCGAGAGGGCAACGGGATCGCAGTTGTTTTTTTTACCGTTTGCCGCGTGCTGGTGAACACGGATGGATGATGAATCAATCATCTGGATGTCGCCATCATAAGCCTTTGATACGGCTTCCAAAAGATGATCCCATACACCGGCCTTCCGCCACCTGTTGAAGCGGTTTACGCAGGTTGTATGAGGGCCATAGCGTGATGGAATATCGGCCCATGGCGCGCCCGTTCGCAATCGCCAGAATATCCCATTTAATACCGGGCGATCATCAACGCGCGGAACTCCGCGTGACTTGTTGGGTAACAAGGGCTGGATTACAGACCATTCAAAATCAGACAAATCAAACCGTGCCATGAAAATTCCTCCATCACACTATTGAATCTGACTCGTCCAGCTATGTGAATCCGCATTCAGAAATTTATGGGTATGTGACCTAGGGTCTGTGGACATTCAGGATTCCCAAAAGCGTTGATTTCTGATTCAAGCTTCCAAAAGGGAGTTTGTAATGGACGAAAAGCGATTTGTTTTGAATGACCGGGTCTGGGAACGCCTTGCGCCTTTGCTCCCCGGCAAGGCAACAGACAGTGGCCGGACAGGCGGCGACAACCGGTTGTTTTTGGAAGCGGTGTTCTGGCGGGTGCGCACGGGGTCTCCCTGGCGCGATCTGCCGACGAAATTTGGCAACTGGAACAGCCAGTTTCGCCGGTTCCGACGATGGGCCGAGCAGGGTGTTTTCGAGAGTCTTTTCAAAGCCATGAGCAATGACCCAGACCTCGAATACGCCATGATTGATGGCACCATTGTTTCGGTTCACCAAAAGGCAACCGGCGCAAAAGGGGGACTCAAAATCAGGCCATCGGGCGCTCGCGCGGTGGGTTGACCACCAAGATCGTGGCGCTGGTGGACGCGCTTGGTAATCTTGTGCGTTTCATGCTGCTACCGGGACAGGCGCATGACATGAGGGGCGTGGCACCGCTGATCAAGGGCGTGTCATTCGCCGCTTTGCTGGCGGATAAAGCGTTTGACGCAAACTGGCTTCTGGAGGAGCTGGAAGACCGGGGCGCAACCGCCGTTATCCCGCCCAAATCAAATCGGATTGTGCAGCGAGAATACGATGAAGAGGCCTATTGTTGGCGGCATTTGGTTGAAAACTACTTCGCCAAGATCAAGGAATTTCGTGGCATCGCAACGCGTTACGATAAAACCGATAACAGCTACGCTGCCAACTGGAACCTTGTCGCGGCGCTTATCGCATCAAGGTGAATGTCCACAGACCCTAGACTATTTTTCGGATTTGCCGCTGGCATCCCTGTTTCCGTTCCAGGTTCTAATCCCCTGTTCCTGGTTCTTCTATTGTGGGCATTTGCGCGGTTTCCAAAAACCGCCGGCCGAGAAAACTTTTTTGTTTCTGGGGTAGTTTACCTCGCGGCCACCGGAATATCTGCAGGCGCGATTGGATTGCCGCTGTTGTTGCACATACCTTTGATCAGGAATATCGGCCATATCGACAACACATTCACAAGCGCTGCCTTATTTCCTTTGGCCATGCTGGGCGGCTATGGGGTTGTGAACTTACTGGCAATTGCCAGGGAACGGAAACTTGAACAGGTGGGGTTGATCGTTGCTGTCGTCGCCATCTTGATTCTGGTGCTCCTCCTTCAATACGGGTCGATCAAGAGTGAGCTCTCTGTTAATCGCTACAGTATTCAGTTACTGCTTCTATTGATGGCGATTGCCGCCACCATCGCATTTCCCAACATTGTTCTGAATAGGGCCAAATCCTATTGGCCATTATTGTTGTTGGCGTTCGCAACAATTGGGATATTTGGCCAGTATACGCTACATGAGAAAACCGGCAACAAGACCGTTGACTATTTCACCATGACACCGGGGCCGAGACCCGATTATTCTATGAAGAGCGAGGCGGTCGAATATGTGAGATTGCAGGCCGGATCGGGAGCGGATTTCCGCATCGCGCCAATTGATTCATCACCGATGGCGGGTGTTCAGGGTATTTATGGCCTGGAAGGTATTTCGGGAGCCGATGCGCTCGTCTCTAAACATTACCGCGAGTTATTGGATGCTTCGCCAATCAATAGGATCTGGGGCTGGTTCACGATGGTGCGGAATCAGGAATTGCCCGAGCTTGATCCGTTGTTGAACATTCTCAGCGTAGAATATTTGATGTCGATGCGCCATCTGGTTCCCACCCTGTACGACAATGCTGTTGTCCACAGCAGCGATCTGACGATTGTACAACGCCAAGGCCGTTGGCCGCGCGCCTTCTTCAGCAACGAAGTAAAATGCTATGGAACTGCGGAAGAGCTGATGGCGATGATCGTGCAGAAACCTTCCGTTCCAATCGCGGCCGTCCAGCGACAAAGTACCGACGATTGCGATCCGCCGGTCGTACCGCAGAACCTTCAACCCGCTCTGGTCGGCGGTACACAATTTACGCTCACCCCCAATACTACCGGGTTCAGTATTTCGGCGCCTAGCCCAGGGGTCGTGGTGCTGTCGGAAGCCTATTATCCTGAATTTCACCAGGCATTTCTGAACGGTGTTCGGATCGAAACCTTCCGGGCTAATCATGCATTTATCGGAATTTCGATCGAAAAAGCTGGCGAATATAAAATCCTGGTCAGGTTTAGGCCCGAAGTTTGGACCCTGTCCTTATATCTATTTTCCGTTGGTTTGTTGCTGTTCGGCTCTATGGCACTTGTGATGATTGCCGTGATCATCGGTTATCGTGAGAAAACGGCGAGGTTCTCGGCGGCCAGGCCAAACTAAAGTCTTCTCGGTCGAGCGTGAGATTTGGATTGTAGGCGGGATCGTTGAGTAGTCGATCCTGCCATTTGGATTTCATATACCCCATCTCTTTGGCAAACCTGGCGATTTTCTTAGGATCATTTTCCGATCCGCGGCTGGCTGACTCATGATGATAAAGTAGTGCGTACGGCGTCCAAATGTTGCGATACCCGACCGCATCCAATTTCAAGCAGAAATCGACATCATTAAATGCTACCGTTAGGTCGGTTTCGTTCAATCCGCCTACTTTAAGATATTTCTTGCGCTCCACGATCAGGCATGCCGCAGTGACCGCGCTCAATTGCTGAATTTGGTTTGCTCTCGAAAAATAACCGGGCATTCCCTCGGCCAGCATTTTGTTCGCGTGGCCGGCAATACCGCCCACTCCGGTGATGACACCGCCGTGCTGAAGGCGGCCGTCGGGATAGAGCAATTTGGCGCCGACAGCGCCGACTTCCGGACGGCATGCATGGCTGATCATTTCGGTCAGCCATTCCGGTTTAACGACCTCAATGTCGTCGTTGATCAGGCCAATGAATCGGGTGCGGATTTTTGCGACCGCTGCGTTGTTGAGCGCCGAATAGTTGAACGGACGTTCATCGCGCAGAACCTTTACCCGCGGCTCATTCTTTTTGAGACGATCCAAGTGGCTCACGGTCTCCGTTTCATCGGAACCATTATCGATGATCAAAATTTCGTATTTGTCGTAGATTGTTTTTTGCAAGATTGAATCAATGCACTGCTTCAAAAGACGGCCACCGTTACGGGTTGGAACGATCAGGGTCACTTTCGGCTTTTTTGAAGGTAGGGCGTATTGGACCCTGTAGCCGCTATCAGAGGATGCAACTTTTGCGTCCATGCCTCGAACCTTAAGATGGCGGGAAATGCCATCAACGCCGGCGCGCTTTGCGTATGGTTTGGCCCCGATATTATCTGCGGTGCTCTCCGAGTGGGATCGCCAATGATACAAAATATGGGGAATATGCAGGATGGTGCTCTCTTCAATCTGTTCGAGGCACCGTAATACAAGATCGTGATCTTGTGCACCTTCTGTACCGACCCTGAATCCGCCGGTCTTATCCAGCAGACTTTTTCGGTAAACCCCAAGATGCGAAAAGAAATTGACCGAGTAGATCAGATCTCGGTTCCACTCGCTTTTATGGTGTGGGTCATACCGGCGACCATTTTCGTCAATCTTGTCTTCGTCACTATAGATCAAATTGACCGACGGATTTTTTGCAATCGTATCTGCAACCCAGACCAATGCGTCTTTTGTCAATAAATCGTCATGGTCGAGCAGCGCGACCCACTCTCCCTGCACTATCCCGAGTGCCGAATTCGAAGCTGCTGAAATGTGGCCATTCTTGTCTCTAAACAGTACCCGTATGTTGGAATGTTGTGCTTCAATTTCGGTGAGATATTCGATCACCTTTAGATCGGTTGAAGCGTCGTCACAAATACACAACTCCCAATGCGGGTATGATTGATCCAGTACCGACTGAACAGTTTCTTCCAGCCAATGCAATTTTGTGTTGTAGGTTGGCAACAGTACGGAAATTAACGGGCAATTTCCACTTTGCAGAAGATCAGCGATGATTTTTTCGGATATTTCAAACTGTATCGGATCAAAGCGATTATACCATGTTTGATAGCTTTCTTCTGCGGCGAGTTTCGCTGAGGCCATTTCGTATAGCCGATAAAATCGGTCCCGAAGTCCCGAATTACCTTCAGACGAGTACACATTCGTGCTTGCCTTAGCGACGGAGGACCAACTCCCTTTTAATTGCAGTGCAGTTGGCAGCATCCGCAAATAAACTCGAAACGCCTTTGCAAGCGGTTCCGGCTGTGTCCGCCGCCCTTCATACCTTCCGATTTTCTGATAATGCTCAAGAGGATCTAGGCCGCTTTCCGCGACATCACGATATCTCCTCAGATACCACTGACGATCAAACTTGTTGGGGTCACTCATGTGATTGGTCGCTAGCCATTTTCATAATTGAGTTGCAAACTAATTCTGCGACTTGCATGCCGCTTATCCTGGACAAATTCCCATGGCGTATGCCATGTTTCTCTTGGCAGAGACGGTGGGCAGGTCAATTGCTGCACCGATGCCACTCGTGGCGCATTACTGTTATGATAATGCAGCTTCAGATAATGCAGGTTGGCGGAAAATGGAAGCAATATTTGTAATAGGAATGCATCGCAGTGGTACCTCGATGGTAGCGCGCGTGCTTAACATGTTGGGATGTGCGCTCCCCGGAGAACTGATATCGCCGGAGTATGGCAATCCGCTCGGCTTTTGGGAGCCAAAAGATGTGGTCGAGATCAATTCAGATATCTGCAATCTGATAGATCGTCACTGGGCTGACCCGAAGCCGCTTGCTCCCGAGTGGATGGATAATTCGCGGTTGATGGATATCTACAAACGTGCCGAAGAAGTGGTTGCGCGAATGGAGGGGTCCGGACAATATGTAGTAATAAAGGATCCGAGGATGTCTCGGCTGGCGTCTTTTTGGGCCGCCATTTTTCTTTCAACGAATGTTGAAGTAAAATTTATTACTTGTTTGCGTAACCCACTTGATGTCGCTGCGTCTCTGGCCAAACGCGATGGTATTGCCTTGGATCATGCGCTGCAATTGTGGACAAGCTATATGCTGGAAGCAGAGGCGCAAACCCGCGGATTTTCCAGTGCGATTTGTCGGTATGACGATTTCGTTGACGACTGGCGTACCACGCTTGGTATGCTAACTAAGGATTTGGGGATTAATTGGCCAATTGATGCTGATAAGGTTGAATTGGCGATAGATGGTTTTGTTGCAAAAAATCAGCGTCATTTTCGAACAACGATGGCTGATCTTGAAAATTGCCCCCAGGCCTCATCTGTTACCAACCGTCTTTTTCGTTTGCTGATCGACGAGCCCAGCCTAACTAACAAAGAGACAATTGATAAGCTGCACAGCAAATGGCTGGAAGCGTGGCAAGTAATTTCGCCGGGGCCTGAGCCATCGATAAGCGATCGAATTCTTGAAGACCGGCAGGTCGAAATGAGTCACAACGCGTTAAAAAATGGCGATGTTTCAATGGCTTATGTCAATGCGCGAAATGCCGTTAATATATCTCCGAAAAATCCCGGACACTGGCACCATCTAGGTGAAATCTGCCTAATTAGTGATCGGCTTCAAGATGCCATCGAAGCATTCCAAAGTGCGGCTGCGGTTGATCCGGAAAATCCTGGATCCGCACAATCGCTGTTTAAGGCTCTCTCCACCCAAGTCGATGTGCTCATCTCCCAAGGCCAGTTGGAGGCTGCGGTTGATACTCTGAACAAGATTCCCAAAGAGCATAGTGGCATTGTAGATATTTGGAAAAAGATCGGGGAACATGCGCAAGCTAGCGGAATGCATGCAATTGCCAGGACTGCTTTTTCCAAGCTGAACAAATTGGATCCAAAACGCGCTGACTACCTGGTTTATCTAGGCGATGCGCAACTGAATCTCGGAGAAATTGACAAAGCTTCGGCCAATGTACTTAAAGCATCGAAATTGCAGCCCCTGTCAGAAACACTCCATTACCATCTCGGCGTTCTCAACCATAAGCTCAGCAATCCGTCGGCTGCAAAATCGCACTTTCAGGAGACGATAAAGTTAAACCCGAATAATACTGCGGCCATGGGATCTTTAAGCCTCGTGTTGTCTGACAGCGAAGAGTATGAGGAAGCCTTGAAGGTAGCGCTCAGCGCATACGAGTTGGACGCAGAAAACACCGGACTTCAACAACATATCCGCAATCTTGAGGCGATTCAGGCGCAAATTGAAGACAGGAAATCAGCACCCATGAAGCGACAGACACCAGGAAATGACAAATGAAGGGTATTATCCTAGCGGGCGGCCAAGCAACCCGGCTGTTTCCAGCGACCCTCGCTGTCTCCAAGCAACTTCTGCCAGTTTTCAACAAGCCTATGATCTACTATCCGATGGGGGTGCTTATGCTGGCCGGTATCCGCGAGATTTTGATAATTTCTACTCCGCGGGACTTGCCGCAATTTGAGTATCTGTTTGGTACAGGCGAGCAATTGGGCTTGCATATTTCTTATGCAATACAGGAACAGCCCCGGGGCCTTGCGGAAGCTTTCATTGTCGGCCGGGATTTCGTTGGCGACGACCCGGTTTCGTTGATCTTGGGCGATAACATTTTTTATGGGCATGGATTGCCAGATTTGTGCAGCGAGGCAGTGGCCCGCAAATCAGGAGCGACGGTTTTCGCCTATCATGTCGCCAACCCGGAACGATACGGTGTGGTCAGCTTTGACCCGGTTTCGGGCATTGCATCCTCGATTGAGGAAAAGCCATCGGTGCCGAAATCTAACTGGGCAGTAACCGGTCTATATTTTTATGATAATGATGTAGTCGATATCGCTGCCCAGATAAAACCTTCCGCGCGCGGTGAGCTGGAAATTACCGCAGTAAACCAGTTCTATTTGGAACGGGGGGACCTAAACGTCAGCAAACTTGGGCGGGGTTTTGCCTGGCTTGACACTGGCACCCATGAAAGTTTGCACGAGGCATCTTCTTTTGTGCGCACAATCGAGCAACGCCAAGGGGTCAAGGTGATGTGCCTCGAAGAAATCGGTTATGAATTGGGATATCTAAATAAGGTCGATCTACTTGCGCAAGCAAGCAAATTGGGGTCGACTGAATATGCGAAATATCTGGAGAACCTGGTCGAAAAGACCAATAACTAGAGTATCCAACCTGAATTAAATCCGCTCTAATGTTGTCTAATCAGTCCCATTATCCTGCTTGATCATATCGGCGGCCATTTCGGCGATCATGATGGTTGGTGCGTTGGTATTGCCGCCAATCAACGTCGGCATCACCGAGGCGTCGACCACCCGCAACCCTTCAATGCCGTGCACCCGCAGGCGCGGATCGACCACCGCCATGTCGTCGACGCCCATTTTGCAGCTACCGACCGGATGATAAACTGTATCGGCGCGAGCGCGAATTTGGCTCTCCCATTCAGCGTCGGTGTTTACATCGGCGGTATAGAGTTCCTTGTGCCGGTAGGGTTCAAACGGTCGCGCTTGTAAAATTTCGCGAGTGATCTTGGTGCCCTTGAGCAGCAATTGCAGATCGCGTTTGTCGCTAAGAAACGCCGGGTCGATACCAGGTGCCGCCATAGGGTCGGCATTTTCCAGGAATATCGAACCGCGCGAATAGGGCCGAAGCGTGCATATATGGCATGAATAACCATAGCCCAAATGAAGTTTGCGCGCGTGATCGTCGACGATGCCAACCAGGAAATGCAATTGCAAATCGGGCCGTTCCAGGGCCGGATCGGATTTGAGGAACGCGCCGGCCTCCGCGAACGGGGTGGCGATCATGCCGCTACCGTCGCGTCGCCAGCGCAGGATTTCCCGGATCAATGTGATCGCGCCGACCGGGCCAAGCCCGAACATGTCAGTATCCCGTGATTTGTAGGTTATGGTGAAATTGATGTGGTCCTGCAAGTTTTTGCCGACGCCCGGCAGTTCGTGCACCGGTTCGATGCCGTGGTCGCGCAAATGATCGGCGTCACCAACCCCTGATAGCAACAATAATTGCGGCGAGTTGAAAGCGCCACCGCTGAGGATAATTTCGCGCGCGGCACTCACCTGGCCGGCTTTGCGGCCTTTCACATAGTTGACGCCGGTGGCGCGTATGCCGGTAAATTCGATGCTGGTTACATGGGCACCGGTGATGACGGTAAGATTGGCGCGTTCCATGACCGGATGCAGATAGCCGGCGGCGGCCGAACAGCGTTCGCCATTGCGCTTTTCATCACGAAATTGGGTAACCTGATAGTAGCCGGCACCTTCCTGCTCAGGCCCGTTAAAATCGTCATTGCGGCGAATTTGCAGTTCAGCGGTTGCATCCAAAAACGCCTGCGCGATCGGCCGTGGCGATTTCTGATTAGAGACTTGCAGCGGCCCATCGGCGCCGTGCAATTGGTCGCTGCCGCGTTCATTGGCTTCCGCCTTGCAAAAATAGGGAAGTACCTGGTTAAACGACCAGCCTTCGCATCCGGCATTGGCCCAATCGTCATAGTCTTGCTGGTGGCCGCGCACATAGAGCATGGCGTTGATCGCGCTTGAGCCGCCAAGCCCTTTGCCACGCGGCTGGTAGCCGCGCCGGTTGTTGAGGCCCGGCTGTGGCACGGTTTGATAGGCCCAATTGCTGATTTTCGGCTGCCCTCGGCACAGTGCCGCGACTGCGGCCGGCGCACGAATGAATATGTGGTCGCCGCGACCGCCTGCCTCAAGCAGGCAAACGGTAATAGATGGATCCTCGCTCAGCCGGGCTGCAAGTACCGATCCGGCAGATCCACCACCAACGATCACGTAATCATAAGTCATTTCCTGCTCCCGAATGCCTTATTGAAAAAATAGTAAATCAATGTGTAGATAAACTTCCTCTGCGCAAGCAAAATAACCCGGCGCTGGTGGCGCCGGGTGGATGGGATACAGATTGAGAAATGGTCTGGCGCAACCAATTTCGCTTTATCAAGCGCGGCCCATAGTAAATTCAGGATAGGCTTCGACGCCGACTTCCGCCTTGTCGAGCCCGCTTGCCTCGTCGGCGTCAGATACCCGAAGTCCGATCGTGTATTTAAGCGCGAACCACACAATCGAGCTGGCGATCACCGTGAATATTGCATAAGCGGCGATGCCAATGATCTGGGTGATGAAATCACCGTCGGAATTGGTCAGTGGCACCGCTAGCGTACCCCAAATACCGGCCAACAAATGAACTGGAATAGCACCAACCACGTCGTCGATTTTGAAGCGGTCGAGCATAGGTACTGCAAACACCACAATCACACCGCCGATGGCGCCAATGATGATAGCCATCGCCGGTCCGGGCATCAAGGGCTCGGCAGTGATCGAAACCAGGCCGGCCAAGGCGCCGTTGAGCGCCAGGGTAACGTCTATCTTCTTGTAGATCACCTGCATCAACAAAATGGTGGCGATCACCCCCGCAGCAGCGGCAAGATTAGTATTGACGAAAATCCGC
Source organism: Rhizobiaceae bacterium (assembly GCA_965248715.1). Classification (GTDB taxonomy): domain Bacteria; phylum Pseudomonadota; class Alphaproteobacteria; order Rhizobiales; family Rhizobiaceae; genus CBDFKB01. Next base: position 215,617 of record CBDFKB010000008.1, on the reverse strand, counting down.
GCAACGTCGGCGGCGTTGGCGTTGTCACCAAAGGCCAGTTGCGAGCCGCCGTTAAAGCCGAACCAACCGAGCCATAAAATAAACGTGCCAAGCGTCGCCAGTGGTATCGATGATCCCGGCATTGGCACCACCATGCCCCTGCCGGGATAACGGCCCTGGCGGGCGCCGAGGATAATGGCGCCGGTCAAAGCTGCCCAGCCGCCGACCGAGTGTACTAAGGTCGAGCCGGCAAAATCGAGAAAACCCCGGGTTTCAAGCCATCCCGCACCCCATTTCCAGGAGCCAGCAATCGGGTAAATCATTCCGGTCAACACCGCGACGAAAATCAGGAATGGCCACAATTTGATGCGCTCGGCCACCGCGCCGGAGACGATCGATGCGGTGGTGGCGCAAAATACCATTTGGAAAAACCAGTCCGAAGCGACCGCATAATCACCCTGGTTGATCGCACCGGCTTCCGGCCAGGAATGAGCGGCGAAAGTGCCGATATAGCCAACGACATCGGTATACATCAGGCTGTAACCGAGGCACCAATACATGATGCCGGCAACCGAATAGAGCGAAATATTTTTCAGGCATTGCATGGATACGTTCTTGGATCGCACCAGGCCTGCTTCCAGCATCGCGAAGCCGGCGGCCATGAACATGACCAGGAACCCACCGATTAAGAACAACATTGTGTTGAACACAAAGGCGGTCTCTGCCTGCATGGCTTTGAGGGTTAGTTCCTGTGCACCGGCGCTGCCACCGAGCACGAGGAAAGTGGCGGCCGCAAGCCCGGCCCGTTTGCTCAGTTTGACAGGCATTATTTATCCCCGGTTTCAGGCTCTAGCTCATTTTGCACTGCGGCGATTGCCGTTGCTGCGCTTGCATATCCAATCTAGGTGTTGCTGTATGCTGTTAAATTTGCTTATGGGTGTTGCTAATTTCGCAACACATGGAAGAACGCAATGCGCCATTTAACGCCGCTGCGCTATGTTGAAGCGGTCACACGGCACGGTTCGATCCGCAAGGCGGCGGCAGCGCTGGCGATTGCACCGTCGGCGCTCAACCGGCGTATTTTGGCGATGGAAGACGAGCTAGGCGCGGCGATTTTTGAGCGCATCGCCTCGGGCGTGCGCTTGAGCGCGGCGGGAGAAATTTTGCTTGAGCATATCCGCAACCAGCTTTCCGACATGGAACGGGTCAGGTCCCGTGTCGCTGATTTAAGCGGCATGCGCCGTGGCAATGTGCGGATCGCTGCCAGTGGCGAGGCGGTTGTGCAATTTCTTCCGCAACAGATCGCCAGCTACCGCGCCCAACATGTCGGCGTGACATTCCAGGTCGTGGGTTTGCCGCGCGGCCAGGTTGAAGCAGCGTTGGTCAACCACGACGCTGATATCGGGTTCGTGTTTGAACCATTGCGGCTGGCCGATTTCCAGCCAGTAATATCGCTTAGTCAGCAACCGGTGGCGGTAGTCAGCAAGGATCACCCGCTGGCGATGCGCGAGGAAGTGCGACTTTACGAATGCGCGTCCTATCCGTTGGTGCTGCCGGACCGAAGTTTTGGCATTCGGCACATGATCGAAAACGCCGCCACCAGGATCAACCTCGAACTGGATGTCAGCGTGGAAGCCAATCATCTGGAATTTCTCAACGCCAGCGCCGGGGGGGCTAATTATGTGATGATTGCGGCGGCGATTGGTCTGCCGAGTGATCTTGATCGTCAGCGTCTGACAACCCGCCCGATAAGTGCCAAGGACGTCGCCGCCGGTTTTCTGTTTGCCGGCCATTTGCGCGGTCGCGCCTTGCCAGTCGCCGCAGCGCGGTTCCTGGAACAAGCAGCCAGCGATCTTGCTAACGGCAGCTATTATTGATGCGATATTGGCAATAATTCAGGTACGCCCTTGCGGACACTTCCAAGAAGGTTATACTTTTTCAAGATGCTGCATGGAGGACTGGCGGCGTCCTTCCAATTTCACTTGCGAATTGTTTGGCAGTTAGAAAATCGTCCCAACGGAGGAATTCCAATGAGAAGCCTTTTATCTATCATTGCTGGCGCGGCAATTGCTGGTGCTACCTTGGTGGCGCCCGCATTTGGTGACACCATAAAAATTGCTTTTATCGATCCGCTGTCTGGCCCATTTGCCGCAACCGGTGAGCAAGGTCTGGCCCAATACCGCTTTGCGGTTGAAGAATTGGTCAACAAGAAGGGTGGGGTGCTTGGCAAGGATTTCGAGATCGTGCCGTTCGACAACAAAATCAGCCCGAAAGAATCGCTGATCCAGTTGCAAGTTGCGGTCGACCAAGGCATCCGCTTCATCGCCCAGGGCAACTCGTCTGGTGTTGCCAACGCGATCACCGACGCGGTCAACAAACACAACAAGCGCAATCCAGATAACCGTGTATTGTTCTTGAACTATTCGGCGGTTGATCCGGCGCTGACCAACGACAAGTGCAATTTCTGGCATTTCCGTTTTGACGCCAATGCAGACATTAAAATGGATGCGCTGACCGACGTCATTGCTGATAATCAGGACATCAAGAAAATCTACCTGATCGGCCAGGACTATTCGTTCGGCAAGGCAGTAGCTGCTGCTGCGGTCAGGTTCATTGGCGAAAAGCGCCCTGACATCGAGATCGTCGGCAATGAACTGCATCCGATCGGCAAGGTAAAAGACTTTACCCCCTATGCCCGCAAGATCATTTCATCGGGCGCCGACGCAATGATTACCGGAAACTGGGGTGCCGACATGGTTGGCCTCGGCAAGTCGGTGATCGCCGCCGGTTTCAAGAACCCGATCTATACCTATTACGCAGCAGCCGATGGCATCACCAAAACCTTTGGCGCCGATGGCAAGGGCCCCTTGAAACTGGTTGGCGAAGGCAGGATCAACCCACCGCCGTCTGATCGCGCTAGCGCCTATGCTGCTGCGTTCAAGGCAAAATTTCCGACAAAGGATCTCGGTCAGCCGCGCATTGCCAATGTGGTCGAAATGTTGGCGCGTGCGATAACCGATGCTGGTTCTGATAGTGATGTGGTGGCAGTTGCCCATGCGCTAGAGGGCATGGAGCATGATTCGATTTTCGGATCCAAGGTCACGATGCGCGCCCAGGATCACCAAGCGATCCAGGACGTGCATATCTTTGCCCACACCGATGAGAATGTGGACTTTGACTTCGACAATTCAGGCTATGGCTTGGTGGTCGAAAAGACCGTTGCAATGGCGGCTGCCGATAGCGCCACCACCTGCAACATGGTTCGTCCATAATCTGAAACCAAATTCGCGCCGCTCCTAAGTTAAGGGGCGGCGCGTTTTTTTGCGCTCGCGCGATCTGTGCGGGGAAAGTTTTCGATGGCGCTAGTTCTGGTAAATCTGATCGATGGCCTTGTGACCGGCCTGTTGCTGTTCATGTTGTGCAGCGGGCTGACCCTGATCTTTTCAATGATGGGTGTCCTGAATTTCGCCCATGCCAGTTTTTACATGCTTGGCGCCTATTTTGCCTACCAGATCAGCACTTATGTCGGCTTCTGGCCGGGTTTGATCATCGCCCCGATCGCGGTCGGTTTCGCCGGTGCCATGGTCGAGCGCTATGGCCTTAGAAGAGTGCATCAATATGGCCATGTGCCTGAATTAATTTTTACCTTCGGCCTGGCGTTGCTAATCGAGGAAGTGGTGCAATTTTTCTGGGGCAGGAGCCACATGCCCTATTACGAGCCGGAAATACTTAACTTCACCTTATTCTCGATCGCCGGCAACGGCTTTCCCGCCTATAAGATTTTCATGATTTTCGTGTCGATCGGCATCTTTTTGCTGCTGCTGTACATTCTCACCAAGACCCGGGTCGGGTTGGTGATTCAGGCGGCACTTTCCTATCCCAACACCGTACAAAATCTCGGTCACAACGTGCCGCTGGTATTCATGGGTGTGTTTGGCGTCGGCACCGCGATGGCTGGCCTTGCCGGCGTAATCGCCGGACCAACCATTGGCACCTTTCCAGGCATGGCGGTGGTACTCGGTTCGATCGTATTCGTGACCATCGTCATCGGCGGCCTTGGCTCGTTGTGGGGCGCGCTTTTCGCCTCGCTACTGATCGGATGGATGCAAACCTTCGCCACCGCCTACAATGTGGCGTTCAGCGATATTTTAACCGCGATCGGATTTACCCGCCCTGCAGACCTAGATGCCAGTGCGTTGCGCGATTTGTGGACCTTAACCATGCCGCAGATCGGCCCAATATTACCCTATCTGTTGATGGTGATGGTTTTGGCAATCAGGCCGCACGGCCTGTTTGGGAAGCGCGAAACATGAGCGTGGCTGATACCACAAGGGCAAATGCCCGTTTTGTTGCCGGCATCTCGCTGGCGCAATTGCTGCCGTGGATCGCCGCCGCCTTGGCGTTGCTGCTGCTGCCATGGATTTTCGATTCCCGTTCCGCGCTGACCATTATGAACCAGATGGCGATCACCATTGTGTTCGCGCTCGCCTACAACATGTTGCTGGGCCAAGGTGGCATGTTGTCCTTCGGCCATGCGGTCTATATGGGCCTTGGTGGCTTTTTCTGCGTCCATCTCATGAACATGGTCGAATATGACGGGCTGTTGCTGCCGTTGGTATTGTTACCGTTGTTCGGCGGCTTGTTCGGGATGATTTTTGCTTTGATTATCGGCTCGTTTTCGACCCGTCGGGCGGGAACCGTGTTCGCGATGATTTCGCTTGGAGTCGGCGAATTAATCGCCGCGTGTTCGATCATTGTGGTAGCGTTTTTCGGCGGTGAAGAAGGGGTCAGCGCCGACCGCACCATGGGACCTGAGGTGCTTGGTCTTGATTTTGCCAGCCAGCAGGAAGTCTACTATCTGACCGCGACCTGGCTGCTGATTTCAGCCGCGGCGATGTATTTGTTTTCGCGCACGCCGATCGGCCGGATTGCCAACGCGGTGCGCGATAATGAAGAACGGGCCGAGTTTCTTGGCTATTCGCAACGCAATGTGCGGTTGATCTCATTTTGCGCCTCGGGCTTTTTTGCCGGTATCGCCGGCGGATTGTTTGCGATTAATTTCGAAATCCTGACCGAGGAAAACCTCAACCTGGCAACTTCGGGTTCGATTTTGCTGGTCACGTTTCTAGGTGGGGTCGGCTTTTTTATCGGCCCGATCATCGGCGCCATCGTCTTTACTCTTTTGCGAACCGTGCTCAGCCTGCATACTGATTTGTGGACGCTTTATGTTGGCGGCTTGTTTGTGCTCACGGTGATGTTCTTTCCTGGTGGCCTAACTGGCGTATTGGCGATGCATATTACCCCATTGCGGCTCGGTAAGATCGGTCTGCTATATGAACCCTATGCGCGCATGGCTTTGCCGGCGATCGTGTTGCTGGGGTCAAGCGCGGCTCTGCTCGAAATGCTATTTCATGTCCGCCATGCCGGGGTCGGCGATCATCAAATGAGCCTGTTCTGGACCGAGTTTTCGACCGATGCGATCATGCCATGGATTGTTGTGTTGGTCGCGCTCGGTGCCAGTGCCTATTTGGTGATTAAGATGGCGCCTGACCTTTACGCAGCCTGGCAAGATGCCAATTTTGCTGGAGATGCAAGGTGAGCGGAGAGGCGATCGAACTTCGCAATCTGCGCAAGAATTTCGGCCTGGCGGAAATCATTCGCGGCGTCGATCTGTCGATCGCCGTGGGCGAACGCCACGCGATTATTGGCCCGAACGGGGCGGGCAAATCGACCCTGTTTAATCTCATCACCGGCAAATACCAGCCAACTGCGGGCGCGATCCTGCTGCATGGCGCCGACATTGCGGGCATGAAGCCGTTTGAGATCAACCGCATGGGATTGAGCCGCAGTTTCCAGATCACCAATATTTTCCCGAAAATGACGGTATTTGAAAATGTCCGCTGCGGCCTATTGTGGGCCATGGGTTACAAATATTCGTTCTGGCATCTGGTCGACCGGCAATCGGCGGTAACCGAACGGGCTGAGGAAATCCTTGAGCAGATCAATTTGGCCGCCAGGCGCAATCTTCCAGCCGGCGTGTTGACCTATGCCGAGCAGCGGGCGTTGGAAATCGGCATCACCATCGCCGGCGGCGCCGACATCGTCATGCTGGACGAGCCGACCGCTGGCATGAGCCATTCCGAGACCGACTATATTTGCGACCTGATCCGCGCGGTGACCAAGGATAAGACCCTAGTGGTGGTCGAGCACGATATGGGGGTGGTGTTCGACTTGGCTGACAGGATATCCGTGCTGGTATATGGCCAGATCATCGCCTGCGATACGCCGCAAAAGGTGCGCGCCAACACCAAGGTGCAGGAGGCTTATCTCGGCGCCATGTTGGAAGACCAGGATGCTTGAGGTCCGTGACCTTCATGCCTACTACGGCAAAAGCCACATTTTGCAGGGAGTTGATCTTAGGGTCGGCGAAGGCGAGATCGTTTCCTTGCTGGGCCGTAACGGCGTTGGCCGTTCGACTACTTGTAAGGCGATCATGGGCGAGGTGCCGCCCACCGGTTCGATCCGCTTTAAGGGCCAGGAAATCGCTGGCCGTAAATCATTCGAGATCGCTCAACTTGGCCTTGGCTATGTGCCGGAAAACCGCGATATATTTCCCGGCATGACCACGCGGCAAAACCTGGCGTTGGGTCTGAAGCCGGGTATGAAAGATGGTGACGGGCGTTGGTCGATGGAAGATATGTTCGCGCTGTTTTCCAACCTGCGCGAGCGCGCCGATGTCGAGGCGTCGGTTCTTTCCGGTGGTGAGAAACAGATGTTAACCATCTGCCGCACCCTAATTGGCGATCCTTCCGTCATTATGATCGACGAACCGACCGAGGGCCTGGCACCGAAAATCGTCGAACAGGTCGGTGAATTGCTTGGCGAGATCGCCAGCAAAGGGGTATCGATTTTGCTGGTCGAACAGAAGCTGACGATTGCATTGAAGGTCTCGGCCAAGGTCTTTGTGATGGGCCATGGCCGGATCGTATTCGAGGGCACGCCGCAGGAGTTGCAGCAAGACAAGCAGGTGCGCCAGGAATGGCTGGAAGTTTGATGCGCGAAATTGCGTATGGCGGATTTGGTGGCAATGGCAGCAACGATTGACCCCGGCAAAGCCGGATTTGACCCCGGTCGGCTGGAGCGCATCAATGCCTGGATGGCCGGCTATGTGGCCGACGGCAAGTTTCCCGGGTGCTCGATCCTGATCGCTCGCGACGGTAAGATCGTGTGGCGCCATACCACGGGCAAGCGGTCCATTGCTGGCAATGAGCCCTATAGCGACGACACGATCGTGCGCATCTATTCGATGACAAAGCCGATAACCTCGGTGGCGATCATGATGCTGGTGGAGGAAGGGTTGCTGCACCTTGGCGCGTCGGTTGCCAATTATCTGCCGGAATTTAGCCAATGCCGTGCGCTAACCGCTGATGCCCGCACCCTGGATGACACCGAAGCTTGCGCGACGCCAACGGTGCAACAATTGCTGACCCATGTCAGCGGGCTGTCTTATTCGTTTAATCCTGGATTGCTGTCTAAGAGCTATGTCGACCACAAACTTGATTTTCCTCCCAATTCCGGTGGCCTGGAAGCCACCACCGAGCGTTTGGCCAAAATGCCGCTCGCCTTTACGCCGGGCAGTCGTTGGAATTATTCGGTCGGCATCGATGTGGCTGGGCGAATTATCGAAGTAGTCGCCGGCATGCCGCTTGACCGGTTTTTCGCCGCGCGCATCACTGGTCCACTTGGCATGGTCGACACCGGGTTTTCGGTCGAGCCAGCAAAGACAGATCGCTTCGCCGACTGCTATGTTTTCGATCCTGGCAACCCGCTCAAATTAGCCGACAGCGGCCATAACAGCGGGTATTTGCAGGGCCGGGTCGATACATTTTCCGGCGGCGGCGGGTTGGTCTCGACGTTGGACGACTATTTCCGGTTTACCGAAATGCTGCGCCGAGGCGGAAGCCTTGATAGCGTCAAGCTTTTGTCACCGTCAACAGTGCGCTACATGCGGCGCAACCATCTAAATGGCGACATAGCCGCGATGGGCACGAGTTCGTTTCTGGAAACCCCAATGACCGGTGTCGGTTTCGGTATCGGCGGTGGCATCATGATCGAACCGGCGCGCTCCGCCATTCCCGGCAATGTGGGCGACTTTTCGTGGGGCGGGTTGGCGTCGACCTTTTTCTGGCTCGATCCGGTGGAGCAATTGACCGTGATCTTTTTTACCCAGCTCAAGCCGTCGAGCACTTATCCCAACCGCGCCCAGTTAAAGGCGTTGGTGCACGGCGCGCTGACCGGTTATACCAAGAGAAGTTAATATTACCCATATGGTAGCTTCCCTTGGTATTAGCGCATCAGGAGCTTTCTCGCACTAATCGCGCGCGCAAGCTGTCTGCAAGTTCAGCCGACGGCGGTGCCGAACGACGGGTGTGGCGATCGAAGAACACATTGACCGAGCGTGAGGTTACGCAACATTTTTCGCCCTGAAAAATCCCGTATCCGGTGGTAATCGATCTTGTGCCGACCGCCAGCAACCGGCCGCCGACTTGAACCGTGCCCGGATAAGTGATCTCTGAGCGGTAGTCGACCACCAAATTGGCCAATACAATCGAGACCGATGTTTTGCCGGTGCGGTCCCAAAGGTCGGCCAACAGCGCCGCACGGCCGGATTCCAAAAAAGCGGTTATCGCCACATTGTTGATGTGTTGCAGCGGGTCTTGATCGGAAAAGCGGGTCGTTACCGCCTCCCAGAAATCAAAGGAAGATGGATCGGTCAGGTCGGCCGGTTGCGGGCACATGGGTTCCTCACGATAGACAATACAAAACCCGGTTTCGGCTCATCAAAATGGGCCAAATCGGTTTGTTCGGCAAGGAGCGGAATGTAGCCTGAAGCCGGGACATCGGGCAAGGCTCGCGACCAGACGATCTATGGGCAAAACCCGAGCCAGTTGCGCTCCCGGCTTGGTTAAAGAATATTATCGTGATCAAAGGGTCGAAATCGGTATCTTTTGGTATAAAGGGGGAGGTGATTTATGGATGACGCAATGGCTGCTGATTTTCAACATCCGTTCTATTTTCTGCGCCACGGCGAGACCCACTGGAATCTGGAGCGCCGTACCCAGGGACAAACCGATTCTATGCTGAACGATACCGGTTTACGCCAGGCCGATGAGGCGGCAGCGCTGTTGGCCAGCGAGCCGCTCGAACGCATCATTGCCAGCCCGCTGTCACGGGCCAGGATCACCGCGGAAAAAGTCGCCCGCCGGCACGCAATTACGGTGGAAACTCGAGATGGGTTGATGGAATGCCATCTTGGTCGCCACCAGGGCGAACCGCACGGCCATTGGCTGGTGGAATATTTCAGCGGTGAATATGACCCGCCCGACGGCGAAGCGTTTCCTGAATTTTGCGAACGGGTTTGGCAGGCGATGGCTTTAGCGGTTGCCGAAGGTCCCAACACGCTGATTGTCGCTCATGGCGGTCTGTGGATCGCGGCCCAACAATTCGTTCGCATCCAGCCATCTTTGCCACGGCTACAAAACGCGGTGCCGGTGCATGTGACACCGGCCAAAGATGGTTGGCACCAGCGCCTGGTAGCAGAGGGCGAAAATCATGCTTGACTTTCTGCTGAGCGGTGGCCGCGATTACCGGCCGCGCGCCCAGATCACATAGGGCAAAGTCACCGCATACATGGTAATGCCATATACCCCTGACGGCAGCGAAAACGGCGGCAGGCCGCTCGCCTGTTCCGCGATTAGCGACCCGACCGTGATGCCTAATGTGGCATTTTGAATACCGGTCTCGATCGCCACGGTTTTGATCTCGTTGCGGTTCAAGCCAAATAGCCACGCCAATAGTGCGCCAAGAACCAGCAAGCTGACATTCAGCACCACTAGGGCTGGGCCGAGGATCGGCAGGTTTTCGATGAATATGGTCCAGTTGGATGCGAGTGCGCCGGCAACGATAACGACAAACAATGCTAGTGCCACCCAGGAAAATATCGGCTCTATCCGCATTGCGAAATCGCTGGCAAAATGGCGTAGCGCGACGCCGAGCGCGACCGGCACTGCGGTGATCAAAAACATCGCCATCGCCAGCGCGGTGATGCTAACTTCAGGTGCTGCTGTGCCCATGAAATGGTTCACCGACCAGGCGACCAGGAACGGCACTGTCAGAATGCTCAACAAACTGATGACCCCGGTCAGGGTGACCGACAAGGCGACGTCACCATTGGCCAGTTTTGCCAGGATGTTTGAGGTTACCCCGCCTGGGCAAAACGACAAGATCATCAATCCAACCGCCAGTTCAGGTGGCAAGGCGAAGGTGACCGCCAGCACCAGGGCGACCAGGGGCAATACCACCACTTGGTTGAGCGCGCCGATGGCAAATGCCAGCGGTCGGGTCAAAACCCGCTTGAAGTCGGCCATGGTTAGGCCAAGGCCGAGTGAAAACATGATGACGGCCAGCGACAGCGGCAAAAATACCTTCAATATTATGCCCATCTTGCCCTCCGAACCGGTTCACGACGAAACTAGCGCATTTGGAGAAATTTCGCACCGCTGGCGGCAATCGCAGCTGTGGATATCCGCGGTTGGGTGTGTGATCGCGGTAATGCAGGGGGTCCACCTGCCTGTTAAATGGTCAATCGTGCAACAATGCCAGTAGCATTAAACGGTTGACATTCAACTCCGCGTTGGATCGGGGCTGACCGCGACCAATTGCTTGCCAAAATTGCCGCCCTGCAACAAATCGATGAAAGCTTGCGGAGCCGCCGCCAGCCCTTTCGCCACCGATTCACGATATTTGATCCGCCCGTCACGAATATGGGTCGAGACCTCGGCGACGAATTGCGGGAATAGATCGTAATGGTCGGTGATGATGAAGCCGCGCACCGACAAGCGGTTGACCAAGATGGTACGCCACAGTCGCGGCAACATATTAGGCCCGTCGGCGGCACCGGCGCCAAGCCCGCCGGCATTGTACCAGGCGATCATGCCGCAGACCGGAATGCGGCCAAACACATTCATCAGCGGGATAATTGCTTCCAGGGTCTTGCCGCCAACATTTTCGAAATAGATGTCGACGCCATTTGGTGCGGCGGCGGCGATTTCATGGCGCAGGGCACTGGCGCTCTCGGCGCTGCGGTGATCGACGCAGGCGTCGAAACCCAGTTCTTCCACCGCAAAAGCGCATTTGTCGGCGCTGCCAGCGACCCCAACCACATTTAGGCCCCAGATTTTGCCAAGCTGGCCGACCAGCGACCCGACCGCACCGGTTGCCGCGCCAACCACCAGGGTTTCGCCTTCCTTCGGGCGGCCATGTATTTTTAGACCGGCATAAGCGGTAATTCCCGGCATGCCGAGCACACCAAGCGCGGTCGAGATAGGCGCCAGCGCCGGGTCGAGCTTTCGCATCATGGCGCCATCGGAAACCGCATGGGATTGCCAACCGGTTCTGGCCTCAACAACATCGCCCTCAGCAAAACGCGGGATGTTGGATTTGATGACCTGCGCCACCGCGCCGCCTTCCATCACCTCGCCAATACCGACCGGTTGGGCATATGATTTTGTATCATCCATGCGCCCGCGCATATAAGGATCGAGCGACAACCAAATGGTCTGGACCAGCAACTCTCCTTCGCCTGGTTCCGGCACCTGGCTTTCTTCCAACCGAAAATCGGACGGCTTTGGCAAACCGTCGGGCCGGGCGGCCAGGACGACGCGCTGCATTTTTGCAGTCATAATTTTCTCCGCGATGATTGGCTCAGCTATGGTGCCACAAGGCGCAAACTACGCCTTATTTTTGCATTGACCTGGACCACATTAGGGATCCGCTCGACAACAGCAAGCCCTGGAGACGTTTGCTGATTATCGAAATCGGCAAGCGGCATTGATCAGTATACAAAATATGGATGTTGCAGGGGTTGGTATAGCTCGGCAAATGATCGGATTGAACAGCATAGAGCCGAATGTTGTGGTGGAACATGTCAAAAGAGTAAAACTGCATCACCTCAGCTACGAGCAAGGTTCGGTGAAAATCGTGAATCTTGCTGGCCTGATGTTAATATTCGGATATCTATCTGCTCAGCACTAGATTATTCTCTACTCTGGTACCGACTTGACGGAACAGATTCAGGAGTTCGTTCGAATTTCTGGCATTTGAAAAATGTGCCGGGGATGAGGCGCACCCTTTAAGCACCCGAATGGCGCGGCTGGTTACGCGGAATCCAATTGAGAAAACCTCCACACCGCCGCGTTTGGCTCTGTTGCAAGTTAATATTGATTGATGGTCACTCCACCAACTATTATTGGCTCCGTCAGTCATGAAAACCATGATTTTTTTCGGCGCTTGCCCTGTTTTTTTCTTGTGTAATTCAACTTCCCTTTTATGAAGCAACTGTTCAGTTGCATGCTTTAAGGCGGGGAAGGAATTTGTGCCGCCACTAGCGCTGGTTTTTTGGGTTTGCCGGTTGACAGCGTCACCTCCCCATGCCAGTCGCTTGGCCCAAGCTAGCCGAGCGTGGTACGCGGCTCCGCCGACGCGAATATACTGGTGTTTTGGGTCGATGGCGTTGAAGCGTACGGTCAATTCATTGACAGCACGTTTTAGTGCGGACATTTTCCCGCTTAATCTCATCGAGCCCGATTTGTCCAGCACCAGAAACACCGAGATGGCGCCGCCTTTTTCAGATTTTATAGTGGCTTGGGCTTCGACATCAATCGCCAGTTGATCTTTACCGATCAATCCTAGCATAGTCGTTTTATAGCCGTAGCGAACTTTTGCAGACACCTTGCCCGAGACAATATCGTATTGTAGATCGTATCCCTTGTAGGCATACCTCCTGGATTTTTTCATATTCGCGTGAAAGAAATTGTCGAAATTTTCACGTAGCAGTGGAAGTACGCGGGCTGGATCTTGGTTGGGCGCATTTTTTCCTAAGACTGCGTTGGTTGCAGCCAACAACGCCGCGTCGGTGGCATTGGCCGCTTTCGCGCGTATGCGATAACCTTCTGAATAGTCGACTGCAGCACCCATCACGACCAGCATCGGCAACAAGGTGACAGCAAATGGTATGGCGATATTCCCGCCAATGTGGCGATGGAATCGCATTAACAGAGCAAATAGTTTCATTTGGTGCCTCAACAGAATCCAGGATAAGTTCAGATCGGCAATATTACTGGAAATTCTGAAGTATCGTTTAAGTGTTTTTGTCAAATAAACGAGTTTATTATCCGAATTCTATTATTCAATTTTGAGTGGAATTTGATCTGCTTTGCCGAATAGTATCCGAATGTTGAGATTTAACTAGGCCGTGTCACCCAAAAGTGGGTATCGGTTTTGGGGAAAATGACACGCATAAACAAACAGATAGCGCGACGGAGCTATCCCAACGCTTGGTGACAAGCGCTAAGCGTATTCCCGAAAAGTGTGTAGCGGTTTTCGAACAAGAATATGCGACAAACAAACAGATAGCGCGACGAAGCTATTCCAACGCTTGGTGACAAGCGCTAAGCGTATTCCCGAAAAGTGGACACCGGTTTTGGGAAAATGACACGCATAAACAAACAGATAGCGCGACGAGGCTATTCCAACGCTTGGTGACAAGCGCTAGTGGCGTGTCACCCAAAAGTGGACACCGGTTTTGGGAAAATGACACGCATAAACAAACAGATAGCGCGGCGAAGCGAACCCAACGCTTGGTGACAAGCGCTAGTGGCGTGTCACCCAAAAGTGGGTAGCGGTTTTCGGACAAGAATACGCGACAAACAAACAGATAGCGCGACGAGGCTATTCCAACGTTTGGTGATAAGCGCTAGTGGCGTGTCACCCAAAAGTGGGCACCGGTTTTGGGAAAATGACACGCATAAACAAACAGATAGCGCGACGAAACGAATCCAACGCTTGGTGACAAGCGCTAGAGCGTATTCCCGAAAAGTGGGTAGCGGTTTTCGGACAAGAATACGCGATAAAACAAACAGATAGCGCGACGAAGCTATTCCAACACTTCGTGACAAGCGCTAGTGGCGTGAAACCCGTCGAAATTTATCAATGTCTCCATGTCGTATCGATTGGTTGCTAAATCGGACATGTGCCACAGCGCCGAACCATAATAGTGCGGCCGCAAAACAATATGGCTGATGCACCTTGCCCACATCCAATAGTAAGTTCCCCTGATGATACCGGGGCCAGTAAGCGGCTGCCCGATGGTCGATACGTTGATCGAACGGGTGCAATTGCCATGTTGGGTTCGAACCATCCCCTGGGCAAGTTCCGGTGGCGTATTGCGGTAGTGCTCTGGCTTTAGGATTGGTGCTCTAATCGATCATCGCGCCTTTGCTATCAGACAGATTGCGCCACCATCGTGCTTCGGGTATGCCGAACAGGTCCAAGGCCGAACGTCCTCTTGCCCGCATTTGGGGAACAAATTGCAGAAATCGGAACATTATGACGATACGGTGCGGTTGCTGGGTGACCTGGTGGCCTATCCGACGATTTCCGCCGATAGCAATTTGGCACTGATCGACTTTGCCGCTGGCCTACTCGAAACGGCCGGCGCCAGGGTCACGGTTTCGGCCAATGAGAACGGCGAAAAGGCAAATTTGTTTGCTACGCTCGGGCCTGATGACGACGATGGGGTTATCCTTTCCGGTCACACCGACGTGGTGCCGGTGGCGGGTCAGGATTGGTCGAGCGATCCGTTTAAGCTCGATGTACGCGACGGCAATTATTACGCCCGCGGTGCCTGCGACATGAAGGGCTTTATTGCCTGCACGCTGGCACTGGTGCCGCTATTTGGCGCCGCCAAACTGACCCGGCCAGTGCATTTTTGTTTTACCCACGATGAGGAAACCGGCTGTCTTGGCGCCCGTGCTTTAACCGGCGAACTGGCTGCGCGTGGATTAAAAGCATCAGCCGCGATCATCGGCGAACCGACCATGATGGGCATCATTGAGGGACATAAGGGATGCCACGAATACACCACCGAAATTCGTGGTCTGGAAGGCCATGGCTCACTGCCGCACATGGGAATCAACGCCATTGAATTCGCGGTTCGCTATGTCGCCAAACTGATGGAGTTGCGCGAATCACTGAAGAATTCGACACCGAAAGCGAGCCGATTTGTGCCACCTTATACCACTTTACAAATCGGCCGGATAAATGGCGGGGTGGCGCACAATGTGATCGCCGGCAATTGCACCGTCGAGTGGGAATTGCGACCGGTGCAAGCCGGTGACACGCAATTCATCAAACAACATATCGGCGATTTCGTGGATCAGGAATTATTGCCGCAAATGCGCGCGGTGGCGCCTTTGGCGACCATTGCCACTCGCACGCTCGGTGAAGTCGATGGCCTGGAGCCGGTATCCGACAGTCAAGCGCGGGCCATCGTTGCCGAATTGACCGGCGGCAAAGAAGTTGGATTAGTGTCGTTCGGCACCGAGGCCGGGCTGTTTCAAAAGATTGGCATACCAGCGGTGGTGTGTGGTCCAGGTTCGATCGAGCAGGCTCACAAGGCCGATGAGTTCGTCTCGGCCGATCAATTAAATTCATGCCTTGGCATGCTGGAAAGGCTAGTGGGGAAGCTTGCAACATAAAGGCAACAAGGGTGTAATTCAGGTTTGTTTGCATCTACCAGCAGCGGCGATCATATTTCGGCGCGCAAATTCATGAATACCAGCGCGGAGAAAACAAGGCCATGACAGCGGACACAGAAGCGAAAATCGCAGCATTGCAGCCTAACTGGCCCGATAATATTGCGGTGCAGTGTTTTGATGCCGGTTATTTTGCCTCGTTGCCACCGGACCAACAGGTGCGATTGGCCAAGTGCCTGAACTCCGGCATCGAGAACCCGGACAGCGAGATGGGTTGCTATGCCTGCCAGCCGTCGGATTATGACGATTTCAAGCCGTTTTTTGCTAAGGCCCTGGCTCTGCGCCATCGGGTGAGCGAGGATGCCAGGCATGTCAATGATTGGAACCTTAACGGCGTCGCCGGCCTGCCGAAAAATGGAATACTGGACTTAGCCGAATTGGGCTTGCCGGCGCTGTCGATGCGGGTGCGGGTGGGGCGCAATTTAAAAGATTATCCGTTACCAGGTGCCATGACCCGGCAAGACCGGGTGCACCTGGAAGATAAGATGATGGCAGCATTCGATACGCTGATCGCCATGCCGCAATATGGTGGGCGCTATCATTCGCTGACCCCAGGCAACGCTTGTTACATCGATGAGGCACAATACCAAAAGCTGGTAGATGCCCACATCATGTTCAAGAATATGGATGACGATCCCTATTTAACCGCCGCCGGCATTGCCGGCGACTGGCCTTATGGCCGCGGGTGTTACGTGTCTGATGACCGCGAGTTCATAATTTGGGTAGGCGAAGAGGATCATCTGCGCATTATGTGCATGCAACGCGGTACGGTGCTGAACGCGGTGTTCGACCGGCTGCACGCGGCGCTGGAACTAGTTGAGGGTATCGAGGGTTTGGAATTTGCCTATTCGTCGGACTATGGCGTGGTTACCTCGTGCCCGACCAATCTTGGCACCGGCATGCGCGCCTCGCTACATATTGCGCTGCCCAACCTGACTGCTGATGGTACCGACGCTAGGGCCAAGGCAATCGCCAAGCCGTTGGGCTTGTCAGTTAGAGGTATCGGTGGTGAACACACGCCGATTGGCGCCGACGGCACACTCGACATCTCGCCATCAGCGCGGTTTTGCATCACCGAGGCGCAAATTATCGCGGCGCTCTACAACGGTATCGCATCGCTAAAAGCGGAAGAGGACAAGGCCGCGAGTTAGGATTGAAGACAGGCTGAAACGCTTGTTGCAGTGGCGGCGATATCGCGGTTCGTCTAATCGCCTAATCGCCTAATCGCCTAATCACCGTGGTCGCCGCGCACCCGGCACCATAATCATCAATGCCAACAGGCCCTAGGGTCAGGCCCCACTAATCTGGTTACAATGGCGTTCGATATGACAAGAATTCTTAGGAAAAGCTCGAAAAGCGGGTCTTTGCCCCGGTTGAGAGGTTTGACGCAGGAGTTCGCTGTCATATCGAACGTCCTACGGATAGGTCCTATTTGCACGGACTATGTCGTTGCAAGCCTTTGAAAACCAGGCAGGTTACCTGCAGGTTTGCTCCTAATATCCGTACAAATAGGACTTACCATTGCAGCCAGATTAATGGGGCCTGACCCTAATCAAAACCCAAATCGACTTCGCTCAAAACGGTCGATATTAAGCACAATTGGTATTACCCAACAAATGCCTTTTCGATCACGAAATGACCAGGTCGCGAGATCGAGCCCTCGGCAAGGTTGGCGGCAAGGCAAGCATCTTTGACGTCACGGATCATGCCGGTCGAGCCGCAGATCATCACCCGATCTTTGTCCGCCGACCACGGCTTGGTACCGCAGGCGTCAAACAGCGAACCGTCGCCGATCAGAGCGGTAATGCGGCCCATATGTTCGTGGCGCTCGCGGGTTAGCGAGGTAAAATGCTGCAACCGGTCGCCAACGATCTCGCCCAGCACTTCGTCGTCGCGCATACGCGCCGCCAGCCGGTTGCCAAACTCCAATTCGTCGGTGTAACGACAGGTGTGGGTCAAGATCACCTTGTCATAGGTTTCATAGGTGGCAGGGTCGCGGACAATGCTGGCGAACGGGGCGATGCCGGTGCCGGTCGAGATCAGATACAAGTTGCGGCCTGGCAACAGGGCATCAAGCACCAATGTGCCGGTGGTCTTGCGGTTGAGCACGATCTTGTCGCCGGGCGCAATCTTTTGCAGCTTCGAGGTCAAGGGACCGTTTGGCACCTTGATCGAAAAGAACTCCAGATCGTCCTGCCAGTTGGGACTGGCGATTGAATAGGCGCGCAATAGCGGCTTGCCGTTTTCCTGTTCGAGACCGAGCATGGCGAATTCGCCGGGCCTAAAACGGAACGATTGCGGCCGGGTGGTGCGGAACGAAAACAGCCGGTTGCTGTAGTGGTTGGTCTCAAGTACGGTTTCTTGATGCATGGCGTAAATTCCGATGCCGGGCCGGCTCGATTGCCCGACCGGGTTGTGTGTTGCTAGCGCTTGTCACGAAGCGTTGGGATAGCTTCGTCGCGCTATCTCTTTGTTTATGCGTGTCACATCTCCCAAAACCGGTACCCACTTTTGGGTGACACGCTCTAATGGATTTGGCATTTACTAAATGGCGAATTTAACAAGGGCGCACATAATCTCCCTGTCACAATTGCCGCATTGATTTGGCGCAAATTAACAAACTTTCATGCGGCATTTTTCGCCACCATCTGGTTGCGCTGGCGCCAAATGCCAGCATTGCTTTCGCGGTGATGATAAAGCGCCGTCACCGAATTTCGCAGCGCATCACGCCAGGCACGTTGGCCGTGACGTTCCGCCAAATCATCGGCGATCGCCACTAGATCGAAACCGCATTGAAAGGCGTGCCGGGCTTGATCCGGGGTCAAATGGCCGGTGGCGATAATCTTGGTGCCGCGGCCGGCCAATTGGTCGGCTAGCCGTTTGGCGAGCGAAAAACCGCGACCATCCACATGTTGGCCAAAACGGATCGCGATCGACGGCGCGGCTGCAACGTCAATGTGGTTAGCACTGCCGGCGTCTTGCGGGTCGATCTCCAACGTTGGTTCGAAATGTTCGCAAAAGTTCAGGGCGCCTGTAGGGTCAAGCATCCACATAGATTGCCTCCTTAAACCGGGTCTTACCGACCCGGGCATATACATCAACAAAGGTCTCATCGCCTTCGCGCAGGGTTTCATAAGTATCGAGAATGCGGTCTATCACGCCGGGCACATCTTCCTGGGCGAAACCGGGGCCGAGAATGTCGCCAACCCTGGCGCCTTCGTCGCTGCGCCCGCCAAGGGTGATCTGATAATTTTCCTTTTCTGCCCGGTTCAGGCCCAAAATCCCGATATTGCCGGCATGGTGATGGCCACAAGCGTTGATGCAGCCAGAAATGTTCAACGTGAGTCCAAGATTACCGGCACGCGCTTCGCGCTGGCGTAGCCGGGTGCTGAGCTCTTGCGCTACCGGTAACGAACGGGCAGTGGCAAGCGCGCAATAGTCGAGCCCGGGACAAGCGATGATGTCGCTTGCCAGGCCGATATTGTCCTCGCCAAGTCCAGCCGCATCCAGTTCGCGATAAATGGTTTCCAAATCGTCGATACGCGCCCATGGCAGCACCAGGTTCTGGCGGTGGGTAACGCGGATTTCGCCGCGCGAATGGCGCTCAGCAATGTCGGCGATGGCGTACATTTCGCCCGCAGTCGCGTCGCCTGGAATACCGCCCTTGGGCTTCAGCGAAATCGAAACCACTGCAAAGCCGTCAACCTGGTGAGGGGTGACATTGTTATTCAGCCAACGGGCAAATGTCGGGTCTTTCGGTTGAATTAGATTGCTGGCAATCGGCATCGGGCGGCCTATTTCAAACTGGCTGGCGATGCGGCGATATTCCGCCGGCACTATGTCGAAACTGTCGTCCTTGCGGTTGGCGAGATCGGCGTTTACCTCGGCGCGATAGTTTTCCAAGCCCAATTCCGCGACCAAGATCTTGATCCGTGCTTTGTATTTATTGTCGCGGCGGCCGTGCAGGTTATAAACCCTCAGCATGGCGTCGAGCTTCGGCAGCAATTTGCCAAGTGGGACGTTTTCTTCGAATAGTTGGGCGACCCGTGGGGTGCGGCCCTGGCCGCCGCCGACCCAAATGTCAAATTCGGGTTCGCCGTTCTTGCCTGGTTTCGCCCACAGGCCGATATCATGGAATTTCATTGCCGCACGGTCTTCGGCGGCACCGATTACTGCGATCTTGAATTTGCGCGGCAAGAAGGCAAATTCCGGATGCAGTGACGACCATTGGCGCAGCAATTCAGCGCTCGGGCGCGGGTCAACGGCTTCGTCGCCAGCGACCCCGGCAAAGGCATCGGTGGTGACGTTGCGGATGCAATTGCCTGAGGTTTGGATCGCGTGCATCTGCACCTTAGCCAGATGGTCCAACATGTCGGCAACGTCGCTGAGCTTGGTCCAATTGTACTGAATGTTTTGCCGGGTGGTGAAATGGCCGTAGCCACGATCATATTTTTCCGCCAGCAGGGCGAGTTTGCGCAATTGCGGCGACGACAAGACCCCGTAAGGGATCGCGACGCGCAGCATGTAGGCGTGCAATTGCAGGTAAAGCCCGTTCATTAAGCGTAGGGGTTTGAATTCGTCTTCGCTCAACTCGCCACGCAGCCGGCGGGTGATCTGCTCGCGAAATTCAGCCGAACGTGCTTCGACGAATGCCTGATCGTGGCGGTCATATTGATACATGACGCAATCCTGATTGGATGATGGTTTTGTGGATTGGCAGGGCGATTGACGGGCCGCTACGACGGCGCGCCTCGCGCAGTAGTTTTGGTCTGGCATTGACGCCATCGCCGCTAAGGTCGACCAGATAAGCGCCAACAACCAGGTTCGCCGCCTCTTGCGCCAGGCCGGTTTCAGTCAATACCTGCCGTTGATCGGCGTCAATCGCCCGTTCGGCCATTTCGGCATGGCGGGACCAGTGACCTTGTTGTGCCCAATAAACCACGTCTCCGGTAAGAAGATCATTGGCAGTAAGGACGGCTGAGACCGTGTCCTTATTATTGCTAGCCATGTCAGGCGGCCCTTTTGTTTGCGCGTGATTGGCGCGCAATTGTTGCGTTGCGGTCGCGGGATTTGACACCGATCAACATCATCAGCGGCGCACCTGATTTTGCGTCGCGCGCGGTATCGGCGAGTTTCTCGAGCGTGGCATGATAAATGCGTTGGTTGGCGCATCCTGCGGCCTCGACCAGTACCACCGGGATCAATGGATCGCGGCCGCCAAGGATCAGTTGCCGTTGCACATCACGCGCCACCGATTTGCCCATATAGACCGCAAGCGGTGCATTGGAGGTGGCAATTGAGCGCCAATCAAGCGGCGCCTCGCCATTCTTGCTGCGGGCAGTGATGATACGCAATTCCTGGGTCAATTCGCGTTCGGTCAACGGGGCGGCGGCTGCGGCAGCAGCGGCTGCGGCGGCGGTTACACCGGGTACGATCTGGTAGGAAATGCCGGCCTCACCAAGTGCGTCGATTTCCTCGGCCAAACGGCCGAACACCGAAGGGTCGCCGCCCTTTAGGCGCACCACATGGCTGCCAGCCTCGGCATGGCGAACCATCAACGCGCAAATTTCCGACTGGCGGGCCGAATGCTTACCGCAGCGTTTGCCGACATTGATTGTGATCGCTTCGCGCCGCGCCAATTCAAGAATGTCCGGCGCCACCAAAGCATCGTGCAATACTACGTCGGCGCCGTCGAGCAGTTTGCATGCTTTCAAGGTCAACAGATCAGCCGATCCCGGACCAGCGCCAACGATGGAAACATGGCCCGGTGCCGGTTGATCATTGGCAGGGCGCGTAGGCACCGCAAGACGGCGTTCGAACCGTTCGAGGAATTTTTCAGCGCTGCCGTCCACATGGTCAAGCGCGGTTGTCAAAACATCGCGCCAAAATTTGCGGCGCGCACCACCAGCGGCGACCGTGCGCTCGACCCGACCGCGCAAATTGCCGGCGGCACGGGCGATCTCACCCAATCTAGCCGGCAGCAAACTTTCCACGCGGGCCTTGATCATACGGGCCAGCACTGGCGCATTGCCCTCGGTGCCGATGGCTACAACCACCGGATCGCGGTCAACGATCGCCGGGGTGATGAAGTCGCTTACCTGCGGTTGGTCGACTGCGCATACAAGAACGCCTTTTTCCCGCAATCTGCCGGCAATTTCCGCATCAAGGGTCCGCTCGCCGGTTGCTGCATAGGCGAAGGCGCAATCGCTAGGAATTTCGAAACTGCGTGGTTCCTGGCGAACCCATTGGAATGTTGACAGGTCCCAAAGATCGGGCTCGATTGTCGGCGCGACCAAAATCACACGTGCCTCGGTCTTCAACGCAAGCTTCAGCTTGGCTGCCGCCTCGTGGCCACCACCAAAAACCACCGCGGTTCGATTTTGTGTCCGCAAGAATACGGGAAACGTTTTCATATTCGGCCCTTTCGAGATGAATACATGGACATTTTCCTGACTAAGTTACAATATACAGGAGAAAATAAGCCTATTCTGGATAGTGAACCGCTAAAATTGCCACATTTTCCTGGTACGGAGCGGTTAAGGAGGAAATAGAGAGCAATGGACGATCTTGATCGAAAAATTCTCAGAATTTTGCAAGTCGATGCCAGCCTTCCGGTGGAACAGATTGCGGAGATGGTTCATTCTTCGAAATCGCCGGTGTGGAGCCGAATTCGCAAGCTGAAACAGCGCGGCATCATTGCCCGTGAAGTAGCGGTGCTGAACGCTGAACAGCTTGATCAGGCTCAGGTTTTCTTTGTCGCGGTAAAGACCGACAAGCACGCCGCCGAATGGCTGGCACAATTTACTTCGGCAGTTGAAGACATGCCGGAAATCCAGGAGGCGCATCGCCTTGCTGGTGAAATCGACTATTTGTTGAAGGTCCGGGTGCGCGATACCCGTGCATTCGATGATTTTTATAAACGGTTGGTGGGACGCATCGCCTTGTTTGCGGTGACCTCCAGTCTTTCAATGGAAACGATCAAGGAAACCACCGAACTTAATCTCGACGCCTGACCGGCCGGATTTGTTGATTTGATGTTCCTGTTCTTGGCTGCTGAAATGTATCATGTACATCATGCCTGCCATCAACGAGGAGACAATTTGTATCTTCTTGTGATGATATTTAATCTTAGCATGACCATAAGCTCTAGAAATATAGAGGGTTATACCAGCCGCATTTGCTTTTCACCTATTGACTGGAAATAGTTCGCGAAGAGCGAACCGGCGCTTATGCGCCGCGCCGGCGCAGGCCTGAGCGAAGCGAAGAATTGCCGTGAGCAAGAACGCCAAATAGCAGTGAGCCAAAGATCACTGCGTTTGGTATTATATTCCTGTTATGGAGAATTTCGAAACTGCAGCGAATATTCTCACCAGATCATCAACTACGCGTCATCACGGTTGAATTGTAATGGTGGGAAATGGTTCCTAGATTGGCTGAGTTGGCAAACCCATCATTGCTGAATACTGCAAGGGGTGGCCAAATTTCCTGCATATCAAACCTACGGAGAATTAAGATGCGAGAAATAGTGCACGGCAATTTGGCGGGCATTTCGGCTACAGCGGGCATAGCGCTTGGTGCCATGTTGATACCTGCGATGGCTCAGGAAAGTCAGGTGATCGTCTTGACCCAGACCCCTTGCCAATTTCTCGAAATCGAGGGAAAGGATCACGGATTTTCCTCTACCAAGAAAGCAGATTGCGTCGCGATCAACGAACGCACCGCCAAAGAGCGGCTTGCCAATTCCAAGGTGCTACGGCTAAAATCTGGCGCCTACACGTTTCGCGTCACCAATAAGAACGTGCCGTATGATCTTGGCTTTTGGGTACGCGGGGCCGGGCTGATCGGCCGCGCGACCTTGCCGTCTATCTCCGGTGGTGGCCTTTCAACCGGTGCCAGCCGAGATTACAAAATCTCACTCAGTGCTGGCGAGTATCATTATTCCTGTCCGCTCAATAACACACCGGACTACAAAATTGTGGTCGAAGACTGACCGCATATTAGAGCGTGTCACCCAAAAGTGGGTACCGGTTTTGGGAAAATGACACGCATAAACAAAGAGATAGCGCGACGGAGCTATTCCAACACTTGGTGACAAGCGCTAGAGCGTATTCCCGAAAAGTGTGTAGCGGTTTTCGGACAAGAATACGCCGCAAAACAATCAGATAGCGCGACGGAGCTATTCCAACACTTGGTGACAAGCGCTAATGCGTGTCACCCAAAAGTGGGTACCGGTTTTGGGAAAATGACACGCATAAACAAAGAGATGGCGCGACGAAGCTATTCCAACGCTTGGTGACAAGCGCTAGCCCCCAAATACCAAGGTATCTTAGCGAAGATCAGCTGACCGCCGGCGCACCACCTTCTTGGCGGCGCCTGGCAATGAAGGCGTCAAGCGCATCGGCGACCCCGTTCGGCAATAGCGGCGGCGAAAATTCGCTTAACAATTGCTGCCATTTTCCGGTGGCGCGTTTTTCGGCGGTCAACGCACCGGCTGCCTCCCAGGTTCCGAAATTCGACAGATCCGCGTTGATCGGTTCATAAAACGCGGTGCGGTAGCGCTCCATCGTGTGGTCGGCCGCAAAGAAATGGCCGCCGGGATCGACCTGGGCCAGGGCATCAAAGCCGATCGTGTCGTCGTCAGCGGCTTCGAGGCGAAACAATTCGGCAATGGTTTGTAGGGTCTCGGTGTCGGTGATCAATTGCTCATAGGAGGTGCACAGCCCGCCTTCAAGCCAACCGGCCGCGTGCACCAGGGTGGTGGCGCCTGCCATCACCGCCCCCCAAATTCCCATCTGGGCCTCATTGGCGCCTTGCGCGTCGCAGGCGTTTGATGCGCTGCCACCACCAGAGCGCCACGGCAAACCGATCAACCGGGCCAATTGGCCGGAACCAAGGGTTGCTTTGACGTGCTCTGGGGTGCCAAAAGCCGGTGAACCGGAGCGCATATCCACATTGGAGCAAAAATTGCCGTAGAGCACCGGCGCGCCCGGGCGGGTCAGTTGGCTAAGAGCGATGCCGGCCAGCGCTTCGGCATGTTGCAACGTCAGCGCACCGGCCACCGTGATCGGCGCCATCGCACCGGCCAGGCAAAACGGGGTGATGACCGACAATTGTCCGGCCCGGGCGAAGTCGATGATGCCTTGGGACATCGGGATATCGAGCTGGCGCGGAGAATTGGTGTTGATGATGGTAAAGCAGGCCGCAGTCTCAAGAAACTGGTCGTCATCGATATCGCGAGCGATCTGCAGCATCGCGAATGCATCATGCGCCTGTTCAGTGCCACGGGCATAAACGAACGGTACTTTGTCGGAATTTATCAGTTGCGAGCGGGTCATTTCCAGGTGCCGGAATTCGATCGGGACATCTTGCGGTTCGACCATCGGCCCCAACAGGTGCAAGACCTCGAAACTTTGTGCGAGTTTGATCAATTCATCAAAATCACGCAAGGAACCGGGACGGCGACCGCGCGCCAAATCAGTGCAATTGGGCGCGCCGGAGGCAGGCTGGAAGGCCAGGGTTCCTGGTTCCAGCAATAGGTCGCGTTTGCGTGCGCCGGCCACCAGGGGAACCGATTTTGGCGCGCTATCAAGAGCGTGGGCAATGATTTCGCGACCGATCCGCACCATGTGGTGTTCGTCGACCGTGGCACTGCCGGCGCGAAAAATTTCCCGCGCCTCCGGCAACAGCACCTTGACGCCTAATTCCTCCAACACCTTGAGCGCGGTATTGTGAATGGCCTCGATGCGGTCGTCGGTGAACACCGGGTGGGGAGTAAACGGGTTATGCAATTGGTGATAATTGGTCTGTCGAACCGGAACTTGCAGGTTATTCCGATTAGCGAATTTGCGGCCCTTGTGTCTGTGGCGCCTAGTATCGTTCATCCAATATAGCCTCGAAAATTCCTGTTGCCCGCAACCCGGCGCGCATGGTGGTTTGGCGGGCACTCAACTGCGCATTGGCACCATCGAGACTGTCGCAGAAAACACGTATAGGCAAGAAGCAAATTTACGATGAGCGGGCGGGTGAGGGGGTATCGCTGGAAGCCGCATGGTCGGCTTTGGATGGGGCCGTGGCTCGTTTGCGCGGGGTCGAGGCCAAAGTGTCGCCAATTTCCTGATACCGACCTTTAAGATGATCGATATCGGTACCGACCGGCAGACCGAGATAATGGCACGAACGACCGATCAGATGAGCGCTGATCGGCGCGGTAAAAACGATAAACAAGATAGCCAGGGCAGACTTTAAGAAAACCGCCCATTCGAGCGATTGCAACGCAACCGCCAGCAAGATGAAACCGGAGCCGAGGGTGCCAGCCTTTGTGGTGGCGTGCATGCGCGAATACACATCGGGCAAACGGACCAGCCCGAGCGATGAAATGAATATCAACAACGCGCCGAGCAAAACCAAAATTCCGGCAATTGCATCAATCATTGCTGGCCTCGCGCTGTTCGGCCATCCATTTGATGAATCTGGCAAAAATCACGGTTCCAAGAAACGAAACCAACGCCAGTGCGATCGCGACGTCGACATAAACATATTGGCCGTTTTTAAACGCGAACAGACCGACCAGGCCGAGCGCGGATACCGAAAGCGTATCAAGCGCCCAGATCCGGTCCGGGGCGTCGGGACCCTTGATGCAGGCATAGGTCTCAATAAATAGCGCCGCCAGCACCAACAGGAAGCCGAGCGTCAAGCAAATCGAAGAAAATGTCATTTTGTTCACCCACCGCCAAATGCGCGGATAACGTTGGTTTCAAAATCCTGCTTGACCGCGATCCGCTGTTTGCCGAGATCAATGTCATCGATTTGCTGATCGAGCGGATCGGTTGCGTCCAGAACATGCATGTAGAGCGTTTGTTTGTCCTCGGATACGTCGATTGCCAAGGTGCCCGGCACCAGAGTGATCAAATTGGCGAATGTGGTGATGGAAAAATCGGATTTGGCATCAAGTGGTACTGCCAGTATGCCCGGATGATATTGCCAGCGCGATTTCGGCGTCAGCATCATCACTGATATCTGCAACGCGGCCTTTAGCAATTCGCGCACGAAAACCAAAACCAGTCTTAGAAACGCCAATGGCCGGTAAAGGATGCGGAACAATTGTGCCGAGTGCCCGGTGATAATGTTGCCGCCGATGACGAAAATGCTCACCAACGCCATCACCGTTCCCAATATCAGGTTCGGCACCGAGAAGCTGGCATTCAGCGCTGCCCACAACAATGCCAGGCCAATGGTCAAAGAAAGAAATTGTGCAATCTGTACCATGGTGGGCCTTGGAGCGAACGATGCAAGAACGCCAAGGTCATTTCACAGAACTTTATGCGGTGCAAGTTTGCAAGATAGCCGTTGCCCCAATTGCGCTATCTGCAGCGGCACCAGAGCCTGTGGTTGGCCATGGCTGGCGTCTTAAATCGGGAATTGCCGGTTTTGAGCCCAACTATGCGGCAGAACTGTTTTCGTGAACCTCGTCATAGACCATCGCCGCAATCAGTTC
Source organism: Rhizobiaceae bacterium (assembly GCA_965248715.1). Lineage (GTDB taxonomy): Bacteria > Pseudomonadota > Alphaproteobacteria > Rhizobiales > Rhizobiaceae > CBDFKB01. The sequence continues at coordinate 188,491 of CBDFKB010000008.1, read as the reverse complement.
TTGATAGTCGACCGGTTTGCGAAAGACGATGCCCGGCTCCATCGAATAGGCCAGGGTCAGCATTTTCGCGCACCGATTGGTCGCCTCATCCAGTCCGGAGACAATGAAGAACCGGTACTTGTAGCTGAAATCGGCAACCCGCTTGAGGAAACCGAAGCCATCCATGTGCGGCATGTCAAGATCGAGAACGATTGTTCGTACATTGTGACCGGAGCGCTTCAAGATGTCGAACGCTTCAATGCCGTTTGAAGCAGCGAGTACTTTGCCATGTCCGCTCTGTTCCAGCATGCCGCACAAGATGTTTCTAAACACAGGGTCGTCGTCCACCACGAGAAACTTGCCAACTTGTTGATTTTGAGTTTTCATTATGTCCCGGCCAGTTCTAATTTGCTGACTGCAACCTGCCACGAATTAGTAAGGATTGGGTGGCGTATGTCGTTATAATTTAAATCAAATTCGAACATTGTATTGATTGGTTATCGTACACATTTGCAGCCAAGCGGCACTACAACCATAAATCTCCAGCGGCCCTAGGGTCCGTTGACAACTTCACAATTTCAATCGTCCGATGATTTTTGTTTCCCACCTCCAAATCAGGATATTTCGATGAACAATCTATCGCAGTTCAACATCACCAAACGTTGGCCCGCCAACCATCCCGACCGCATTCAGCTTTATTCCCTACCGACTCCCAACGGCGTGAAGGTTTCGATCGCGCTGGAGGAACTGGAGTTGGCATATGAGGCACACTTGGTTTCGTTCTCGGACAACGACCAAATGACCCCTGAATATTTGTCGCTCAATCCAAACAACAAAATTCCGTCGATGATCGACCCCAACGGACCTGACGGCAAGCCGCTGTCACTGTGGGAAAGCGGTGCAATATTGGTTTACCTTGCTGAAAAGGAAGGAAAGCTTTTACCGCAAGACCCAGCAGCGCGTTATCAATGCCTGCAATGGCTGATGTTCCAGATGGGTGGAGTTGGGCCGATGTTCGGCCAGTTCGGACATTTTTACAAATTCGCCGCCGACAAGGTGGCTAATAATCCGTATCCGGGCGAACGCTACCGCGAAGAAACCCGCCGATTGCTTGGGGTCCTAAATACCCGGCTCGATGGCCATGACTATCTGGCCGCCGACCAGTACACGATCGCAGATATTGCGGTTTTCCCCTGGGTAAAGACCTTGATCGGATTTTACGACGCCCGCCAGGAACTTGGATTTGACGATTTTCCAAACGTCGAGCGGAGTTTGGAAAAATTCCTCGCGCGGCCTGCGGTGGAACGTGGTTCTGCGGTGCCCAGCCGTGTCTAGCAGGCTGCTGAAAAAGGCGCAGATTTGGCACTGAGGATGGCCTCATCACCGTTGTAAAAGGCGAATTCGATTTCGAGCGTTCCATCGTCGAGCAGTTCAGCGTTGCCCGAGCCGTGAACTTCGTCCATTTCGTCAAAGCCTTGCCATGTAAAGAATACCATGGAATGGCTGTATTCGAGGTCAAGACCAGCCTGCATTGCTCCGAAGCTGATTTCGCCGTGGCCATCATTTCCAATGATGATCTGGGCTGGTCCACACAGATCAAGATGGTCGCGGTCCCATAAATCAGCTTTTATGATCCGCCAGTGGCCAATCAACCGGCATGCTCGCGCTGCACTCATGGCACCGCCTCCAGCAATTTAGGTAACCGGATCAGATTGTAAGCGGCAACTGACAGGCTAAAGGATGCCTCCACCCTGTCTCGCCCCTTAAAGGCGGTTTTGGCCTGTCCGGCAATGGTCTTGACCCAACCGAATATCTCTTCGATACGTTTGCGGTTGCGTTGGGATTGCTGATGAGCAGGAGTTGTCTGGATGGGCTGGCCACCCCAGCCAAATTCCTTGCGATGAGCCACATGCGGCTCGATTGAGCGGTCTCTTAAAGCCTGGCGAAAGCGCCACGCATCATAACCCTTGTCAGCTCCCAAAGTGCGGGTTTGTGTGGCACCAGTTGGAGGCGCATGTGTATCCATCATTTCAAGAGCTGCTTCACGTTCGGCTGTGCCATTTGCGCTCGTCACCATAGCACCAACAGCTAGCCGATGACGGTTCTCCATCAATGCATGGCCCATAAAACACAATCGAGCGAATTTACCAGAACCCTTGCGATAAAGACGTGCATCAGGATCAGTGGTGCTGGCATGGGTATCGTTCTTGCGCTTCTGGCCGCGAAAGTTACTTTCAGCATTGCGTGCGCCATCGCGGTCATTGCCGCCAGGGTCACCGTCTTTGGGCAAAAAAGACTTCATCGAGGCCCAAGCCTCCACCAGCGTGCCATCAACGCTAAAATGTTCATGGCTCAGCAGCCGCGCAACCTTCTTATGGGCAATGATGGCGGAAAGGAACTTGGGTGATATCTGCGCATCCAGCAGCCGGTCCCGGTTCTTGCAAAACACGCTTGCATCCCACACCGTATCATCAATACCCAGTCCCACAAACCAACGGTAAAGAAGATTGAAGTTCAACTGCTCCATCAACTGGCGCTCTGAACGGATCGAATAAAACGCCTGCAACAACAAAGCCCGTAATAGCCTTTCCGGTGAAATCGAAGGGTGGCCCGTATGCGAATACATCGCAGAAAATTCCTGTGATAACTCGGCAAGAACATCATTCACAATTCCGGCAATCAATCGCAAGGGGCGGCGAGCCGGAACACGACCCTCCAGATCAACATAACTGAACAATGTTCCCGTTTCTTCGTCACCACCGCACATCAATACCTCCATGTTTCTGTAAACACAGAATCACGATAACAATATCAATGCTAGTGGTTCGATTCTAACATTTACGTCCCGTTGCAACACACTGGTTTGCAAATGTTAGAATCAAAAGAACCACTAGCAAGATATTGAATCTAGTGGAATTTTTAAATTTGACATTTGACATTTGACATTTGACATTTGACAAACGACGAAGCTGCAAATGGGCACCAAATGTCAAATTCATTCCACTAGGAGCTTTTCAGCACCCTGCTAGAGCGTGTCACCCAAAAGTGGGCACCGGTTTTCGGATAAGAATACGCGCCAAAACAAACCTAACAGAGCACGTTGAGCAATTCGATTTACGCCAAACCGGCTCTAAGGGCTTCCTTCACACTCCCGCAAGCTTGCCCAAACCCCGGCAATCGCTTAGAGCCATCTCCGGTTGAATTCATGATTGAGGAAACAAACGCGTGACCAATGTGGTGGTAGTCGGCTCGCAATGGGGCGATGAGGGCAAGGGCAAGATCGTCGACTGGTTGTCGGAACGCGCCGATGTGGTGGTACGGTTCCAGGGTGGGCACAATGCTGGCCATACCCTGGTGATCGACGGGGTCAGTTACAAGCTTTCGCTGTTGCCGTCGGGGGTGGTTAGGCAGGGCAAACTGTCGGTGATCGGCAATGGGGTGGTGGTCGACCCGCACGCGCTGGCCGACGAAATCGAGCGGCTGCGCGGCCAAGGTGTCGAAGTTACCCCGGCCAATCTTCGGGTTGCTGACAATGCGACGCTGATTTTGTCCATACACCGTGAACTCGATGCGATCCGTGAAAGTTCGCTAACCGGCACAAAGATTGGCACAACCATGCGCGGCATCGGTCCAGCCTATGAGGATAAAGTTGGCCGGCGTGCAGTCAGGGTGATGGATTTGGCAAATTTGGAAACCCTGCCGGGTAAGATCGACCGCTTATTATCGCATCACAATTTGCTACGCAAAGCGCTTGGCCACGAAGAGATCCGCCAACAAGCGCTGTTTGAAGAATTATCGTCGATCGCCGGCAAGATATTGCCGTTCCGCGATACTGTGTGGCGGTTGCTCGACCAAGAGCGGCGCAAAGGGTCGCGCATCCTGTTCGAGGGTGCTCAGGGCACTATGTTGGACATTGACCACGGCACCTACCCGTTTGTTACCTCGTCGAACACGGTTGCTGGCCAGGCGGCGGCGGGCTCCGGGCTCGGCCCAAGCGCCGTCGGCTATGTGCTTGGTATCACCAAGGCCTACACTACAAGGGTCGGCGAAGGGCCTTTTCCAACCGAACAGCAAAACGATATCGGGCAATTATTGGGCGAGCGCGGCCATGAATTCGGTACAGTGACTGGCCGCAAGCGGCGCTGTGGCTGGTTCGATGCGGTCATGGTGCGTCAGGCGGTTATCACCAACGGCATGGACGGTATCGCGCTTACCAAGCTCGACGTGCTGGATGGCATGGATGAACTAAAAATTTGCATCAGATACCGGCTTGACGGAAAAGAGATCGACTATTTTCCCGCCAGCCAAGGCCAGCAGGCGCGGGTGGAGCCGATCTATGAAACCCTTGAGGGCTGGCACGACACTACGGCTGGCGCGCGTACCTGGAACGATTTGCCGGCCCAGGCGGTGAAATATGTCCGCCATGTCGAGGAACTGATCGGCGCACCGGTGGCGTTGTTGTCCACCAGTCCGGAACGCGACGACACCATTTTGGTACAAGACCCCTATCAGGGGTGACATCAATAAAACTCGATATTGGGGCATATTCCCACCCCAGTTTACGGTTTGTTGCGCCATTGGCGAATAGGCATATAAAGCATTACGGGTTCACCAACCGCTTGCCGGTTTCCATATGGCATGTAATGCAATAATAATCTTGGCGGTTACCGGGGCAGGTAGCAGGGATTGCAGCGCTTTCGGCAAAGCGCCGGCACCGGCGATCGAAAACGGGGAAACATGGCAGACTATTACGCGATATTGAAACGCACGATTACCGACTCGCGCGCCTCCCAACCGCAAGTTCGCGCCCAGGTGTACGCCAAGGCGAAGGCCGCGGTTGAACGGCGCCTGCGCACTATCGTGCCAACTCCCGACGAAACGTTGATCGCCAAACATATGGCCGATGTAGACCAGGCGATCGATCGCATTGAAAGCGAATTTAACGTGGCGCCGGTTGGTGGCCAGGCCGCGCCTGCGCCAGCAACCGCTCCACAACCTGGCGCGACAGCGGCGAGCATTTTGGCCGCATCGCGGTCGACCCAACCGCAAGCAGCATCGGCTCCAGCGCCGCCGCCGCAAACCGAACCGGTGCCAGCACCAACTATTGCAACACCAGCCGCCGCGCAAGCTTCGCCGGCTGCAATTACTGCGCCGCGACCGCCGGTGCCTCAACACGAAATTACTGTGCCGCCGCCGCCGGAACATATTGAAACCGCACGACAGCAAGGCGATCGCCGATTTGGCTGGATGTCGGCGGTTTTACCGGTGCTGTTGGGCCTGGCTGTGGTGGCGGCTGGTGCCTATGGGTTGTGGATAAATCGCGAACGGTTGCTGGGCGACGGCAGCACGCCAATGGTCGCCAGCGATGGTACCAACAGCGAAGATGATGGCGCTGGCAAGGTCGCGGTAAAAGAAGCTGGCGGCAAGGCCAAGGTCGAAGAGCGGCTGGGCAACGAGGGCGAGGTAACTGCCGCCGACGCGCCGCAAGATGGCGGAACCGGTGAAAGTGAGGTCGCTGCTACCGAAGACGAAGCTGCTACTGCGGATAGTACCGGGCAAGCCTCGACTGCCCCGGTCATTTCCCAGACCGCCGCATTATACGAAGAAGGTGGCAGCATATCGGAAACCACCGCTGATAATGGCTCGGTGGTATGGAGCACAATCAAGGAATCGCCGGGGGACGGATTTCCACCGGAATCAGCAATCCGCGCCCAGGTGGAAATTCCCACTCGTGGCCTGGTAATGTTGATGACGATCAAACGCAATGTCGACGTATCATTGCCCGCCAGCCATTTGATAGAATTAGTGTTTTCGGTTCCGGACGGGTTTAGCGGCGGCAAGGTGGAAGACGTGCGCCGGTTCCTAATGAAATCGAGTGAAAATGCCAGAGGTGAACCGCTGGTGGCGGTGCCGGCCAAGATCGATTCCGGCCTGTTCATCATTGCCCTGAACAATCTTCAACAGGCCGTCGACAGCAATCTTTCGTTGATGGAACAAAGCGAATTTGTTGACATCCCGATCGGCTACACCACCGGCAAGCGCGCCATGCTGACGCTTGAAAAAGGCGCGCAGGGAGCCAAGGTATTCGGCGATGCGCTCAACTCCTGGAAGAATTTGTAACGGTCCATACTATCAAAGAAACTCGATATATACTCCATGCACCCGAAAAGTGGGCACCGGTTTTCGGATAAGTGTATGGAACAAAAAAACATTTATACCCTAAAACACAAGTTTATTGAGTGCTTTGGGTATAGCTCAATTTGACTCCTGCGCCATACACGCCACCAACATCGCCTCCGCGACTTTTTTCGGTGACAAACCCTAGCGCTTGTCACGAAACGTTGGAATAGCTTCGTCGCGCTATCTCTTTGTTTATGCGTGTCATTTTTCCCAAAACCGGTACCCACTTTTGGGTGACACGCTCTATCCACCAAACCCCAAAAGTGCCCAGCTACACCGAAATCACCGGTAATTGAGGTGTCCAGTTTGCGGCTCCATGCGCTTGTGCAGAAAGTTTCAAAACCTACTCGAACGGGTAGGTGCTATCATCGGTCCGGGTTCTTATGCTCCTAAAACAAATAACCGAGTTCTGGGAGTTGGAGTAATGCGTATTCAAAAGTTGTTGGCGGCTTCATTGCTGATGGCCCGGATCCGGACGCTGGCCTTGGCAGGTGCATCCATTCTTGTGTTCGCTCTTGGGATGGTATCATCTGCCCATGCCGATACTGCTGATTGTGATGCGCTCAATTCCGCCAGTTTTACCGCCAATACAAACGGCAATTCCTCGCTCAATTCTTTTCAATTATTCAATCTCGATAACGGCACGGGTATTGGTTTCAGCGCCAACGTGCCAGCCGGCGCCAAGGTTGATATCACCTATGCTGGGCAACGGGTGTCGCTTGATAATTCTGCCAGCGTTGTTTCGCAAACTTTATCCGGCTCAATCACGGTGAATGAATCACGCGGTTTTTCCAACAGCGCGGTGATCATCGCGGTAAGCGGACTAATTACCGGTGGTTCGGTGACTATAAATTTCGATTGCACGGGTACAGTCGTCCAGCCGCCAGATGAACCGGATACGCCAGACGAACCGGATACGCCGGACGAACCGGATACGCCAGATGAACCGACCGATGATACGTCTATCGAAGGCAAAAAGGCGGCTGCAACTATTGATGATCTGCTGACGCTCGTCGTCGATCCACAAATCGGAGCATTTGTTGGCATTGGCGGCGGCATTCCGGACTTGCTAGCCAAAGACTGCGGGGAGTTGAAACAAGATATAGATGATGCGGAAGCCGCTTTAAATAAACTAGAAAATAGTCTCATTGCTGATGATGACACAAAAAGACTAATTGCAATAAGCAACCTGCAAAATGCCGAAGGGGCCTTCACCGATAACGATTGCAATCTGATCTCCGTCGTCCAGCGCCCGGGGCCCATCGAAGTGGAACCTTTGTCGCCAGAAAAACTGGCTGAGCTTGAATGCGGCGACCTACTGGATGCAGTTAGTACTGCCGCAGCGAGACTACAATCTGCCAAGACAGTAGTTGATATCGCCTCTGCCAAAATCGCACTGGATGAAGCCAATAGAGCAGTCAGAGGAAAAAATTGTGACGACGGCATTGCGGTTTCTGTGCCTGGCAGGCGCGGCGTGCCGATTGAGCCAGCGACGCCGGTTGGAGAACCTGCGGTTAATTTGGATGCAACTACCAGAACAAAATGCGACGATATTGTTGCCGAAATCGAGCTAGCAGTAGAGCAATTGGCACAAAACACAAGAAAAGGGAAAGAGCGCGACGATTCACAGATAACCCTCGATTCAGCTATGAAACAATTACGAAATAATAAATGTTCAATTAGTGAAAATATTGGGTATAATATTATAGAATTTTTGAAAGAAGCAATAATTGCAGAAAATTTTGCCGTAAAATCAGCCAAAGATAGTCGTGATGTTATTGGTGTTGATGATCCGCTTGATAATGCTATAACAAATCGTATCATTTCTGGTGCAAATGGACGAATAATAGATAACAATATTCACATCAGACAAATACAATCGGTAATTGAAAACGCTTCGACTACCTCCAACTACTTGCCTGAAGAGCACGACCCCGCCAACAAACGTTTTGATGCGGTACTCAACAGAACATACGTCAGAAAAGCAACCAGCGATAATTCACTCAAATATCTGTCAAAATTTGACAATTCCCGTTTCCAGGGAGGCTCGTTGGTGCCAATTTTTGACGGCGATGGCTTTAACGGAAATTTCTATTTTGGCGACAAATCCGGCCCCAATCCGTGGGTGATCTTTCTCAACACTTCCGGCTCGTTTTCCGGCGATAACCGCAAAAATGCCGATCGCGTAGCGCAAGCCTGGAATGTTGCGCTTGGGGCGCAGGTAAAAATTGATGCGCGCACTGTGCTTGGCATCACCGGCTCGTACAAGCATGCGAGCGCAGATTCCGACGCGACCGATACACAGATCAACGGAGACTATTTCTCTGTTGCCGTTTCCGCCCGGCGAAAACTCACGGCCAATGGTACATTCAACCTCGCCGCCGCCTATACCCACGGCCTCAACGACGTCAACATTGGCGGGGCAATCGGAAGTTTCGATGTGGATGTTTTATCGGCAAGCGCTTCACTTTCCAACTCACTCAAGCTGAACCAGGTCACCTTTTCAACCAGCCTCAACGCCGCAATTTCACAGGTAACCCGCGAGGCTTTTACCGACAGCAATGCGTTGTTTGTGCCCGGATCAAGCATCAACAGCGCAAATTTCAGCGCCAATGCAGGGCTATCACGCTCTTTCACGGATGTTGGCAATTTCGCCGCCATCACGCCCTTTATTGGCATCTCTGCAAACTTCAACCAGCGCGAAAAACTCACCGCCACATTGATCAACGATGTTGAGGCCAAACAGCTTGGCCTGGGAGCAACGCTCAATGGCGGGGTTGGATTTGCTTTTGACAATGGTACCACCGCCAATATCGGTGCCAGTTACGGCCTATTTCAGGACAGTGTTCAATCGTGGTCGCTGACCGGGGGTTTGACCATTCCGTTGAATTGAACCGAACCAAAACATGGTGTGCATATTGTGCGTTCTCAAGCCGATGAGAGTTTCGTGTAGTATCAAATCGGAACCTGTAGAATAGAATAGATCCATGGTGGCCATCAAAGAGAAGTACATCAACGCCAACGGTATGCGGTTTTTTTATCGTGAGATGGGATCACCGGATGCGCCGATTTTGGTGCTGTTTCATGGCGGTGGGTTAACCGGCACTTTGAACTGGTCGAAACATTATCAGCCATTGAGCCAGCACTTCCACATTATTTCACCGGATCACCGTGGCCATGGTGGCACCAACAATCCTGATGGAAAATTCATCTCCTATGGTCAATTGGCATGGGACATGATCGGGTTTTTGGAAGCGCTTGGCCTCGACAAGCAAAAACCGATCATCATGGGCCATTCATCAGGCGCGTTGATTGCCTTACACATGTCGGTGTATTCTCCGCAACTGTTTGCCCGACAGGTGCTGATTGGCATACACCCGTTTCTAGGGGTGTCCGACAGCTACAAGCGCGGCATCGAAAAATATTACGCCACCCCGGATTATCGCCACCCGCCGACAAAATGGGCTTACATCGTCAAATACCCCTTCGATGCCCTGTCGCTTTGGTGGGCACATAAACGAACCAACTGGTACGCCCTGATATGTCAGGCGTGGCCAATGTGGATCAAACCGCTGGAGCTGGAAAAAAGCGATTACAAAAAAATCGCCTGCCCGACCCTTGTGATCACCGGCACTGAAGATGATTTTGGTACCAGGGAAGAAAGCGAGGAACTGGCCAACCGCATCAAAGGTGCGCAATTCATTGCACTTGAGGGTGAGAACCATATGTTTGTTGTTAACAAGCCGGAATTGTTGCGGGAAAATGTTCTATCGTTTCTAATAAACATTCAATAACATCTGTGCTTATGGACAGAGTTAACGCATTCACACAATCTGCGGCCAAAGCAAAATCGGAAAATGTGTTAAAAATACTGTTTTCTGCCACGATCAAGGAAGTTGGTTATCACGGTTTTGATGCGTTCTCGGTGCGTGAGAGCACGGTAGATAACGCGGATGTCGACCACAATTTTTTTGTCAGTGACTACAGCCTCGGATTTGTTGAAGAATATGTAGCCAACAATTGGCTTCAAATGGACAGCTCTCTATTAAGGGTCGGGAAAACAAGCCAGCCATTTGATTATGTAAGGCACCTAAAATCATGTCCGTCCAATGCCTCCATCAAATGGCAGCGTATGATGATGAAAGCGCAAAATGTTCATCAGGCTTGGTTGCTCCCCTTTAATATTGTAGGCGCGACAAGAGGGGTCACCTGTTACATGCGGGGTAAAGGGCCAGGAGTTCAAAAGCAGTTTTTTGAGTCCAAACATGAAATACAGCTTTTGGCTGGTGAATTGATGGCCAGACTTGAAGACTTCAATTCAGCCGAACCGGATGTTACCTCTGAAAATAGCGGCTCAATTGAACTAAGTGCCCGGGAAATTGATTGTCTGCACTGGGCAGCCCGAGGCAAATCAAATTCAGAAATTGGCGCAGTCATCGACATTTCTGAAAACACGGTGCGATTTCACCTCAAAAATGCCTTTGTGAAGCTCGATGTAAATACTCGGACCAAAGCGGTGATTTCGGCGGCAAGCAAAGGTCTGATTGAGTTATGAGCCGTTTCAAACCCTTCACTGTTGCAGCCCTAATACTGGGTGCTGTGACAGTGTACCTAAATTGGTACTGGCCATGGGGTTTATTGTTATTCTTGTGGGTATCTCTGTCCCTACAATCCGGCCAGACGTTTTTCGTTGAAGATATTGTCCGCAATGACAATCCGGCACTGTTCTGGGTAATCATGGCGATGTGGGCTGCATTTGGCATTGTCATGATCTTGTATGATCTCAGACCGGAACTGGTTGAGGGAATATTCAAACCGAACTGAACTCACCTTTGCATCGGCGCGAAGGCCGCTTGGTAATTACTCACCCCCTTGCCAAATCACCTCGCTCCATACCCCGATAGATTCAGAGCATCACCGATTTGGCAAGGGGGTGAGTAATTACCATCCAATGGGGAGATCGAAACAATCTTGCGCCCCTTACCTTCTGCCAAATAGCCGTTCGATATCAGTAAGATTGAGTTCGATGTAGGTCGGGCGGCCGTGATTACATTGGCCGGAACCAGGGGTGCGCTCCATCTGCCGCAGCAGCGCGTTCATTTCTTCTTGGTTGAGCCGGCGCCCGGAACGCACCGACCCGTAGCACGCCATGGTTGCCGCCACATGTTCGAGCCGCATCTGCATGCCGTCGGTCGCGTCCTGCTCGGCGATTTCGTCGGCAAGGTCGCGCACCAATTGCGCTACGTCAATCTCGCCCAGCATTGCCGGGGTCTCACGCACCGCCACCGCATTGGGGCCGAAACGTTCGATCGTTAACGCGAAACCAGCCAATTGTTCGCCATGTTCGAGCAACCGGTTGACCGCCTCCTCAGGCAAATCGACCACTTCGGGGATCAGCAACATCTGACCATGCGGGCGTTCCACCGAAGCCTGTTTCAACGCTTCATAGACTAACCGCTCGTGAGCCGCGTGCTGGTCGACGATCACCAGGCCATTTTCGCTCTGGGCGATGATGTAGTTCTCATGCAGTTGCGCGCGCGCGGCGCCAAGCGGATAGTCCGCAGCCAAAACATCCTCGCCGGGCCTGGTTTCACCACCACCGTTGGCGGAGGGAATAGAAACCCCGTCAAACGCGGCCTGGTGTTCCGCAAACCCGCCGGCTGGACCGTTCACCGGGGCTCGTGGGCCGAGCGGTTGGTGCACCGGCCAATTGCTTGCCGGGCGGCGTTGGCCGGCATAAGTATGGCTGGTATAATTTCCCGGCGCCGATGGCGCGCTGCCGCCTGGCCTAAAGGCCGACATCATGGCGTCGGCTCCCTCGCTGGAGGCGCGGTGTCCGGCGCCGGCGATCGCCTGCTTTAGCGCCCCGACGATCAGACCGCGTACCAGACCCGGATCTCGAAAGCGCACCTCGGCCTTGGCCGGATGGACATTAACGTCGACCAAATGCGGGTCGAGGTCGATGAACAGCACCACCACCGGTTGCCGATGTTTGGCAAGAAAATCGCTGTAGGCACCCCTAATCGCGCCGGTGATCGAGCGGTCGCGCACTGGCCGGCCGTTGACAAAAACATATTGGCTCAGCCCGTTGGCCCGGTTGTAGGTCGGCAATCCGACATAACCGGTCAGTCGCACTCCCTCACGCTCCGCATCGACCGTAATCGCATTGGCCTCGAATTCGCGACCAAGCACCTGAACGATGCGCTCCAGCCCGGACCCGGCCGGCAATTCCTGCTTGGCGCGGTCAGCACCGGCGATCGAAAAGTGGATCGCCGGAAAGCCCAGCGCCATGCGGCGCAGCACGTCGGAGACAGCATTGGTTTCACCGCGGTCGGTCTTGAGAAACTTCAGTCGCGCCGGGGTGGCATAAAAAAGATCGCGCACCTCAATCACCGTGCCGGGTTTTATCGGCGCCGGCGCCGGGGTGGTCATTTTGCCACCTTCAATCGTTACCATCCAACCATGTTCGGCGCCTTGCTCGCGGGTACGGATGACAAGCCTCGACACCGAGCCGATCGACGGCAACGCCTCTCCGCGAAAGCCAAGAGTGCGGATATCCAACAAATCGTGCGCTAGTTTCGAGGTGCAATGGCGCTCGAGAGCCAGCACCAGATCGGCGCGGTCCATGCCGCAACCATCGTCTTCGATCCTAATCAGGCTCTTGCCGCCCTCGGCGGTGGAGATCGCGATCCTACCGGCACCGGCGTCGACCGCGTTTTCCACCAATTCCTTGACGACACTGGCTGGACGTTCAACCACTTCGCCTGCGGCGATCTGGTTGATAACCGCTTCATCCAATCGGCGGATAGCCAATCTCGATTCTCCTTACCAGAAGCTGGCGGCAAAAGCACACGCGGCCGGCCTGGCGCTTGTATCCAAGGTTGTGGGTGTCCACGCAAACGCCATTTGCCCCATATTAACAGCGATTCGGGCCAAATATCGCATCACCAAATCACCAATGTGACGATACGCGGGAGAAACTGCCTATTTTGTCCTCTGGTCAACGCCCGCCGGCGGCGTTAGTTGTCACCTAATCACAGGGTTATATGAGGCGAGGCAAAGCGATGCTGACGAAAACCGAACGGTTCAAGAAACAGGCCAATTTGATTGGCGGCGAGTGGGTGCAAGCCGATAGCGGCAAGACCATTGATGTCAACAATCCGGCTACTGGGCTGGTGATTGGCACCGTGCCCAATTGTGGCAAGGCGGAAACCCGGCGAGCGATCAATGCGGCGCAGGCCGCGTTTGGTGAATGGCGCAAGACATCGGCCAACCACCGTGCGCAATTGATGCGTAAATTGCACGACGCAATCATGGACAATCAAGACGCGCTTGGCGAACTGTTGTCGTTGGAACAGGGCAAGTCGATTGCCGAGGCCAAGGGCGAGGTCGCGATGTCGGCGGCCTATGTGCTTTGGTATGCCGAGGAGGCGCGAAGGGTTTATGGCGATGTGGTGCCCTCGCCCTGGCCTGATCGCCGCATTATGGTGACCAAGGAGCCGATCGGTGTCATTGCTGCCATCACGCCGTGGAATTTCCCATCATCGATGCTGGCGCGTAAAATCGGCCCGGCATTGGCGGCCGGCTGCACCAGCGTGGTCAAGCCGGCTACCCAAACCCCATATTCCGGTATCGCTTGGGGCCTGTTGGCCGAAGAAGCTGGCATTCCGCCAGGTGTGGTAAACGTATTGACCGGTTCGGCCCGGGAAATCGGCGGTGAGTTGACCCGCAATCCGCTGGTGCGCAAAATCACCTTTACCGGTTCGACCAAGGTCGGCAAGATCCTGATCAAGCAGGCGGCGGCGACAGTCAAAAAAGTATCGATGGAACTCGGTGGCAACGCGCCGTTTATCGTGTTTGACGATGCCGACATCGACCGGGCGGTGGAAGGTGCGGTCGCCGCCAAATATCGCAATTCCGGCCAGACCTGCGTGTGCACCAACCGCTTCTATGTGCAGACCAAGGTTTATAACAAATTCGTCGACCGGCTGTCGGCGGCGGCCGACGGGTTGAAAGTCGGCGAAGGCATGGAACCTGGCACCCAACAAGGACCGCTAATCGACATGGTGGCGATCGAAAAAATTGAAGCGTTGGTCGCCGATGCAGTCAAAAAGGGCGGCAAGATTACAGCCGGCGGCAAACGGCACGCACTTGGCGGCAGCTTCTTCGAGCCGACGGTGATCGCCAATGCCAAGAAGGCCATGCGATTCACAAAAGAAGAAATATTCGGTCCGGTCTCACCGATCTACCGTTTTACCCGCGAAGCCGATGCTATCGATGCCGCCAACGATACCCAATACGGGCTCGCCTGCTATTTTTATACCCAGGATCTGGGCCGCGCCTACCGGGTAATGGAAGGGTTGAAATACGGCCTGGTCGGGGTCAATGAGGGGGTAATTACCACCGCTGAGGCGCCGTTTGGCGGGTTTAAGGAATCCGGCCTTGGCAAGGAAGGTGGCCGCCAGGGTATCGAAGATTATCTCGATACCAAATATATTTGCATTGGCGGTCTTGGCCTGTAATCGGCGCATCGCCTATTGATTGATAATAACGATGCCAGCAACAATCAGGCCGGCACCAATCACATAGCCGGCGGACAATTGCTCCTTTAGCAGCCACCAGCCCAGCAGCGGTACGATAATAAAGCCGGAGGCCATGAACGGATAAGCCTTCGAGATGTCGGTGCGGGTAAGCGCGATCACCCATAGGAACGATGCGGTGCCGTAAAGCGCCATGGCGCCAATAAAGTATGGGTCAAAGGCGATCGCCAGCAAATCACGGCCGAAATTACCACTTAGATTGCGCCCGGCCATCTTGAACAAGAACTGGCCGAACGAAATCATCACCGGCACGGTGATGAGAAATATTAGGTCCAATCTAGCGGAACTGAACATGACGCCGTGGCCTTACGAAATATTGTAGAACAATCGCCGCATTTCGGCGCGGAAGCGGCGGATCGAATCGAGCACCACGCCGGCGGTCATGGTCAGCATCGACACAATCATGATGCCGGTAGCGAGCACCGCCGAAGACACCCCTTCCACATTGCCGGTTTCGGCGAATTCAATCAGGATCGGAACGGCGACCAGGATCGATAAAACCGCGCCGACCACCGCGATGACGCTGAAAAACATCAGCGGCTTGTATTCCTTCACCAGCACCACGATTGTACGCATGATCCGCAGACCATCGCGTACGGTCGACAATTTGCTTTGCGAGCCTTCCGGGCGGTCGCGGTACTCGAATGCGATTTCAGCCACCGGCAGGCGCAATTGCGAGGCGTGTACGGAAAGTTCGGTCTCGATCTCGAAACCGGCCGACAGCGCCGGAAAGCTCTTTACAAACCGGCGTGAAAATGCCCGGTAGCCGGAAAAAATGTCGGTGAAATCCTTACCGAAAAGCGTGGCGTAAACCAGGTTGAACAACCGATTGCCAAGCGCATGGCCGGTGCGCGCGTGCTCTCGATCCGCGCCAATGCGGGCCCCTACCACCATATCGGAGCGGGTACGCACCAGCCGGTCGACTAATTGCGGCGCGCCGGCCGCGTCATACGTGTCGTCACCATCCACCAATACATAAATATTGGCGTCAATTTCGGAAAACATCCGCCGCACCACATTGCCCTTGCCAGCGCGCGGTTCGTGACCAACTACGGCACCGGCTGCCTCGGCAATGTCGGCGGTCCGATCGCTCGAATTATTGTCGTAAACGTAGATTGTCGCGCCCGGCAGGGCGTTGGTGAAATCCACGACTACTTTTTCGATGGTGACCGCTTCGTCCTTGCATGGGATCAGCACCGCAATCGACGGCCGGTCTGCTTCACCCTCCGCAGCAACCGTTTTTGGTGCGAAGTCCGGGGTGACAATACTGACCATATTTTCTCGCTTTGTGACCGGTTCTAAATCGATCTGGATCTATTTTTCCTAACGATAGTTCACCTACGTAAAACAAGTTTTAATTTGTGTGGAAGAATGTGCGAACATGCCCGTTGCCCCTAAGCCAGACCGTTTCGCGATCGCCAATCCGTCCATCGTTTGGATGTTGGTCTGGTCGTTGGTGATACAATTGGCTTGGAATTTGCGCCGGTTAATGGATGTGGTGAGCGAACACGCCGCCCCAGGACCCGACGATTTGATGCGCCTGCACCAGGTGCGGAATTTCATCGCCGGCGATGGTTGGTTCGATATGCATGTGTGGCGGATGCTGCCGCCTGACGGTTTCGACATGCACTGGTCACGCCTTGTCGACCTGCCGATCGCCGGCATTATCGTCGGCTTTAGCCCGTTCACCGGCTCGCTGGTCGCGGAAAAAATCGCAATGATCGTGTGGCCGTCATTGCTGCTGCTCGGTGTAATTTTCGTCGTCAGCAAAATCAGCGAACAATTGGTGCCAGGGGTCAACCGCTGGCTGCCGATGGTGTTAACCCTGACTTGCGTCACCTGTTTGCAGCAGTTCACATTCGGGCGTCTTGACCACCACAATGTGCAAATTTTGCTGTTTGCATTGCTGTTGTGGGCGGCGATCAACCGGCAACACAAATGGGTCAATGTCGCCGCCGGCTTTTTGGTTGCGATGTCGATCGCGGTCGGCCTTGATTTGTTGGTATTTTTGGTGCCGTTAATCGCCTATTACGGGCTGGAATGGCTTGCGGGCGACGACGAAGACGGGCAGGTCATGCAAGCCTTCGGGTTTGGCCTTGGCGGTGGCGGATTGTTGTTCTTTTTTGCCCTGGTGGCGCCGGATCGCTATTTCAATATCGCTTGCGATTCCCATTCAATCGTGTTTTTCGCCGCGCAAATGGCGATTGCGGCATCGATGCTGGCAATGGCTGGAATAGGTCGAGCCATCCCCATTACCCCCGGCGGTTCGCGCCTTTTGCTGAAACTGTCGCTTGCCGTGGTGTTTGCCGCGACCACGGTTTACCTGATGTATTCGGGCTTTCCCGAATGTCGCGGCGGGCCGATGGCGCAATTGTCCGATCAGGTCAAGCAACGCTGGCTCGCCTATGTGGGCGAAGCCCGGCCTTTATCAGTGGTGCTTGGCGAGGAACCGGAGCAGTGGCTAGCAACGGTCGGATTTTTCGCCCTGGTGTTTGTCGCCGGTATCGGCCTGCTGGCAACCGGAGTTGCCGCTAATGCCGCCTTTACAATATTGTTGGCTGCGGTCGCGGTATGCTTTTTCAGCGGCTTTATCCAGTACCGGCTGATCCCAATCGGTATCTTCGCCGCAATCCCGATCTGCGTGGTCGCGGTCGACCGGTTAATCCGTTTGGCGAGCGAACGCTACGGGAACGGCGGTTTGGCATTCACTGTGAAGGCCGCGATCATCGTCTTGTTTTGTTCGTTTTCCTGGTTCGCAGCTGGTAATTGGCTGGTTTCCCTGCCGCCGATCGTGTCGACCGCGGTCGCTGGAACGGGCAGCGGCAGCGATCAGGACGAAATCGAGCCTTTATCGGCCAGTTGCAATGGACAAAGCGCCTATCGCCGACTGGTCGCGCTACCCGACGCAATCGTACTCGACGTGCTCAACAATGGACCGGCCATACTGGTCCACACCAACCACACCGCGGTGGCGGGAAACTACCACCGCATTGAAACAGCGATCCTGGACGTGATCGATTTCTTTAAGGGTGACGATTTAACCGCGCGAAAAATCGCCCGCAAATATGCTGCTGCTTATGTATCCTACTGCCGGCGGACCGGCGCAGACCAGGATGCGGCCACCTTTTCGTTGTCAAAACGGTTGCGGGCCGGCGATCCGCCGCCATGGTTGAGCGAACTTTCCACGCAAAGCGATGTACTGGCGCTCTACCGGGTCGACCACGACCGGCTTTGACCCCACCTCGGGTCTAGGCACGCTTCAAATGGCGTGTTAACGCAGGCTGCCAAACCTCAGAATCGCTTCAGATCAAGGCAACCGCATCCAGCGACCATCCGGCTCGGGGGGATTGTTTCTGATCTAAGGCGAAAGGCGAAGGCCACAAATGGCACAAATCATTGAATCTGCCACCGGACCGCAAGCGCTAACGTTTGACGATGTGTTGCTGAAACCGGGGTATTCGCAAGTGCTGCCGGGCAATGCCGACCTGGCGACCAATTTGACCCGCGAAATCCGTCTAAACCTGCCTATTTTGTCATCCGCCATGGATACGGTCACCGAGGCGGCGATGGCGATTGCCATGGCGCAAGCCGGCGGTATTGGGGTTATCCACCGCAATCTGATCTCCGAACTACAGGCCGAGCAGGTTCGCCAGGTCAAGAAGTTCGAATCCGGCATGGTGATCAACCCGCTGACCATTGGCCCCGACGCCTGTTTGGCTGACGCGCTGGCGTTAATGGAACGGCATCACATTTCCGGGGTTCCGGTGGTTGAAAACGGCGGCGCCGGTGGACAAATCATCGGCCGCCTAGTCGGCATGTTGACCAATCGTGACGTGCGTTTTGCCACCGATCCGGGCCAGGCGGTACGTGAATTGATGACGGCTGAAGGTCTGGTGACGGTGCGCGAAGGGGTCAAACAGGATGAAGCCAAGCGGCTGTTGCACCAGCACCGGATTGAAAAGCTGATCGTGGTCGACGAAAATAATCATTGCACCGGCCTGATCACCGTCAAGGACATCGAAAAATCAACCGTCAATCCAAATGCTGCCAAAGACCAGCAGGGCCGGCTTAGAGTTGCCGGCGCCTCCACCGTCGGCGATGATGGCCGCGAGCGCAGCGAACGGCTGATCGATGCCGGGGTCGACGTGATCGTGATCGATACCGCCCATGGTCATTCGCAGCGGGTGCTTGACGCGGTCGCGGTGACCAAGAAACTCTCGAACCGGGTACAGATCATCGCCGGCAATGTGGCGACAGCCGATGGCACCAAAGCGTTGATCGATGCCGGCGCTGACGCGGTCAAGATCGGCATCGGGCCGGGCTCGATCTGTACCACTCGCATGGTAGCCGGGGTCGGTGTGCCACAATTGTCAGCGATCATGGAGGCGGTCGAGGTCGCTTCGGCAAACGGTACTCCAGTGGTGGCCGATGGCGGGATCAAATATTCCGGCGATCTCGCCAAAGCGATCGCCGCCGGAGCATCGGTGGCCATGGTCGGTTCGCTGCTTGCCGGCACTGATGAGAGCCCCGGCGATGTTTATCTGCACCAGGGCCGCTCGTATAAATCCTATCGCGGCATGGGCTCGGTTGGCGCCATGGCCCGCGGCAGCGCCGACCGCTATTTCCAGGCCGAAGTGACCGACGCGCTGAAATTGGTGCCGGAAGGCATTGAGGGACAAGTGCCCTACAAAGGGCCGGTCAACAATGTGCTGCACCAATTGGCCGGCGGATTGAAGGCGGCGATGGGCTATGTGGGTGGTCGCACGATCCCCGATTTCCAGCAAAGGGCGATATTTCAGCGCATTTCCGGCGCTGGTCTGCGCGAAAGCCACGCCCATGATGTGTCGATCACCAAGGAAAGCCCCAACTACCAGCGTTCGGTATAGCGGCACCGCCGCCGGCATCTGTGAAGGATATTTAAAATGGACAAGACCCTAATCATCTGGCCGATGATTGTGTTGGCCCTTGCAACATTGTTGCTGTACTTGCCGATGAGCAGGGTACGCGTGGGTTTGGTAAAAAGCGGCAAGACCAAAGCATCGGTATTTAAAACCAATGTGGGGGAACCGGACGAAAGCCTGCAAATCTCAAACGCCATCCGCAATCAATACGAAACCCCGATCCTGTTTTACGCCGTATGCCTGTCCGCCTATGTGACCGATCACGCTTCGATTTGGATGATCGTGCTGGCCTGGGCCTTCATGGTGATCAAATTACTGCACACCGCAATCCACGCGACCACCAATCGCATAAGGCATCGGCGGCCGATCTTTATGGTGGCCTACCTGGTATTGATAGTGATGTGGATCATGTTCGGCCTGCACCTTGCCGGTGCCGCCTGATATCGAGTTCCTTTGGTATAATATGGCGCCGGATACCGGAGCCAAACGATGATTGGGTATTAATTTGCGGCTCGGCGGCAGACTTCAGGCAGCGATCGAGGTTTTCTTGGATATCGAGCGCACCCGGCGACCGGCTGCGGACGCGCTAAAGGATTGGGGGTTGGCCCATCGCTTTGCTGGCTCCAGCGACCGGGCCGCGATCGGCAATCTGGTACATGATGGTTTGCGGCGTAAGCGCTCGACCGCATGGCGCATGGGCGATGAAGGCGCGCGCGCACTCGGATTTGGCGTGCTGCTGTTTCAGTGGGGCCACACCCTGGAAGAACTGATCGAATTGTTTGCCAATGACCGGTTTGCCCCGCCACCGCTAAGTGCGGAAGAAATTGCGATTATCGATGCCCGCGATATTGACGATGCACCCAATGCGGTGCGCGCCGACGTGCCAGACTGGATTGTGCCGGCGTTTGAGGAAAATTTCGCCGAAGACTGGGTCGATGAATGTGCCGCACTCGCCACTCGTGCGCCTACTGATCTGCGCATTAACACGCTGAAAGCCGATACTGCCAAAGTGCTGAAAGCTTTGCCGCCGGGGCTGGCGGTCAACTGTTCGATCGCGCGTCACGGCTTGCGCATCGCGCCGCCGGTGGGCAGCAATCGCCAGGCCAATGTGCAGGCCAACGCCGGGTTCCAAAAAGGCTGGTTTGAGATCCAGGATGAGGGCAGTCAAATTGTCGGCGAACTGGTGCTGGCCAAGGCCGGTGAACAAGTGCTCGATTTTTGCGCCGGGGCTGGCGGCAAGACTTTGGCGCTTGGCGCGGCAATGGAAAATCGCGGCCAGATACACGCCTACGACCAGGACAAAAACCGGCTTGCCGCAATCCATGAACGGATCCGCCGGTCGGGGTTGCGTAACGTGCAAGTTCACCCACCAGGTGGGGATTTGTCAGCGCTTACCGACCGCATGGACCGGGTAGTGGTAGACGCGCCGTGCACTGGCACCGGGGTGTGGCGGCGGCGGCCTGATGCGAAATGGCGGCTGCGGCAGGGCAGTTTGCAGCAGCGTTGCCGCCAACAGGTAGAAGTTCTCGACCAGGCGTGCGCCTTCGTTAGGCCGGGCGGCTATTTGTTCTACATTACCTGTTCTTTGCTACGCCAAGAAAACGAAGCTCAAGTCGAAGCCTTCATTACCCGCAACCCAAGGTTCGAATTGCTGTCGGCAGGTGAAGCCTGGCAAGATTTGTACTCCGACAACAAGGCGATGCCGTGGTCGGGCGACATGAAGACGGTGACCTTGACCCCGGCCGCGACCGCAACCGACGGCTTTTTCTTCGCTGTTATCGAGCGGCAAGCGGGAACATGACAGAAATCGCAATTGCCGCAATTGCCGCAATCGGCGATGCCGGCGTGATGCCGGCGTGATGCCGCAACACACAGCCATGACCGGTTTTATCGATGGCACCAAATAGTAAACCACGCAGGCATTTTTCGACGCTTTCTTCGACCCCGCAAATTTATCGGCCACGTGTCTTTTACGCTGCTGATCCTGGCGATGTTGATGCGCACCATGAACCGGTTGCGCTTGATCGCGATCAGCACCGGCGTAGTTTCAGCGGTCTATTATTACAACAATGTCGATTTTGTCAGCGTATTTTGGGAAGTATTATTTGTTACCGTAAACGTCTTCGAACTGAGCCGACTGTAGATCGAGAACCGGCACGGACGAAGGGGTGCCGGTCGACCCGGACACGGTTTGAGACTTCTCCCATTATCCCAGCCGCAAACCTGCCCACAGGCAATTGTTGAAGTTGCGGTAATATCCATGGTGGCGAAGGCCAAGCCGATTGTCTCGCGCCCGGCGATCCCTTAAAGCTCGGCCATGAGCGATACTATCCTGATCATTGATTTCGGCAGCCAGGTCACCCAACTGATCGCCCGACGCCTGCGCGAAGCCGGGGTCTATTGCGAAATTGCCCCGTTCCAAAACGCCGCAGCGGCGTTTAATGCGCTGAACCCGGCCGGCGTCATCCTGTCCGGTGGGCCAGCTTCGACCACCGATATCGACAGCCCAAGGGCGCCGGAGACGGTGTTTGCTGCAAACGTACCCGTACTCGGTATCTGTTATGGTCAGATGACGTTGGTCGAACAACTCGGCGGCAAAATCGAAAATGCCAAACATCGCGAATTCGGCCGTGCCTTTCTCGATATCCACGCAACATCACCCCTGTTCGACGGGATTTGGCAAACCGGCAGCCGCCACCAGGTATGGATGAGCCATGGCGACCGGGTGATCGCGCCGCCGCCTGGCTTTTCGGTGGTCGGTACATCTAACGGCGCGCCGTTTGCCGCAATTGCTGACGAAGTACGACGGTTCTACGGCGTAATGTTCCACCCGGAAGTGGTGCACACGCCAGACGGGGCGAAATTGCTGGCCAATTTCGTGCACAAAGTGTGCGGGCTTGCCGGCAATTGGACCATGGCCGCCTATCGTGACCAGGCGGTAGCGGCAATTCGCCAACAAATCGGCAATGGCCGGGTGATTTGCGGGCTGTCTGGCGGAGTGGATTCGTCCGTCGCCGCGGTGCTGATTCACGAAGCGGTCGGCGATCAATTGAACTGCATTTTGGTTGACCACGGCCTGATGCGGCAAAACGAGGCGGCGGAAGTTGCTGCCATGTTCCAACAGCACTACGATATACCGCTGGTGGTGGTGGATGCAGCCGACCGTTTCTTGTCAGCGCTGGCCGATGAAGCCGATCCGGAGAAAAAACGCAAAACCATCGGCCGGCTGTTTATCGAAATATTCGAGGAAGAAGCGCGCAAGATCGGTGGCGCCGAATTCCTGGCCCAGGGCACCCTGTACCCGGACGTGATCGAAAGCGTGTCGTTTACCGGTGGGCCGTCGGTGACGATCAAGAGCCACCACAATGTGGGCGGATTGCCGGAACGGATGAATTTGGCGCTGGTCGAACCTTTGCGTGAACTGTTTAAAGACGAGGTGCGCGTGCTTGGCGCCGAACTTGGCCTGCCAGAGCACTTTGTCGGCCGCCATCCATTTCCAGGTCCCGGCCTGGCGATCCGCTGCCCCGGTGGTGTAACGCGCGAAAAGCTCGATATTTTGCGCGCGGCGGATGCGATTTATCTCGACGAGATCGCCAAGGCCGGCCTGTACGACGCGATCTGGCAGGCATTCGCAGTATTGCTGCCGGTGCAAACCGTCGGCGTTATGGGCGACGCACGCACCTATGAATTCGTGTGTGCGCTGCGTGCGGTTACTTCGGTTGATGGCATGACGGCCGATTTTTATCCGTTCGACATGGAGTTCTTAGGCCGTGCCGCCACCCGCATCATCAATGAGGTGCATGGCATCAACCGGGTGGTCTATGACGTAACCTCGAAACCATCCTGGTACGATCGAATGGGAATAGGCAATCTGAGCACTGGATCATGCTCGACTTATCATCCCTTCGTCCGTCATCCTTGGGTCTGGATCCAAAAAACCGAGAAGCCGCGCCCTGCTGAGGAGAACGCGGCTTCGTCCCCTGGTGCCAGTTGGGGCACAAGCGGCACACCAGGAACTCAGCGTTTTCGACGCTTTGTCACGCAGCAAGGCTAGCGTTAATGGGGACTGCAACCTTTTCCGCCGCGACCCAACCGACATGGCTGTCCGCCAGCGAATTCGCTGTGCAATCGGGCACAGTGCAGCCACCCGGCACTGACCAATGTTTGTAATGACACCGGTCGATATCGGGTTCCTTTGGTATGAGCCTGGTTGTGTTCGCGAGGGTCTATGGTGGCGAATTTTCCGCTTCCAATCGCGCCCGAATACCAATGGTGGCTAATTTCAACCCTGGCGAACCGCCATTGCCAGCGGATGGTGCGCTTCAACCAATTGCTTGAGCCGCTCGTCAAGCACATGGGTATAAATCTGCGTGGTCGAAATATCGCTGTGGCCAAGCAATTGCTGCACTGCGCGCAAATTGGCGCCGTTTTGCAGCAGATGGCTGGCAAAGGCGTGGCGCATCACATGGGGTGAAATTCGGCTTGGTACGATGCCGGCAGCGACCGCCAATTCCTTTAGATCGCGAGCAAAGGCTTGGCGGGTAAAATGCCCGCTTTTGCCCGACGATGGAAACAGCCATTTGGTATCGGCAAATCCCCCGCTTGCCGCCACCAACGCTGAATAGTCGGTAATCGCCCGCGCTGCCGGCCGGCTCAGCGGCACCAACCGCTCACGATTGCCCTTGCCGGTGACGGTCAAAAATCCTTGATGGCGTGAACCGGCGCCGGCCGGCATAGCGACCAGTTCCGAGACCCGCATGCCGGTGGCGTAAATCAGTTCGATCATGGTATAGAGCCGGTTAGCGCGTAATTTACCAGCAGGGCTTGCACCAGGTTCTCCCGCTTTGCGCTCAGCGGTTTCGATCAATGCGGCTACTTCGTCGACGCTGATGATTTTCGGCAATGCGGCCGCCTTGCGCGGGGTGTCTATATTGGTTGCCGGATCGTCTGCGCGCATCTGTTCCAGATAGAGAAATTTGTGAAACTGGCGAATGGCCGAAAGCCGCCGGGCCTGGCTCGAGGCGGACAATCCGTTCCGAGCCAAAGAGGCGATGTAGTCCGCAACTTGGTCGGCGCTGCACGACAAGCAATCGGTGCCGTCGGCACTAAGGTGGGCGCCGTAGGCGCTTAGATCCCGGCCATAGGCCGCAATCGTATTTGGCGCCGCGCCTCGTTCGGCCGACATCATTTCCAGGAATGTTTCGACTTCAAAGCGCAAGATAGCCTTTCAGCACGAAGTGCGCATGTAGTGGGCCATAAACTGTGGCCGCAAACGGGTTCCAATTTCGGGTTTCGGGCTTATGGATTGACCTTGTTGGCCGGGATCTTGACGGTTAATTCGCGCGGCTGCGGTTCAACCAACATCACCAGCGCGACCATGCCGCCATAGGCGATACCGGCGAGAACGCCGCACACAACCAGAAACCGGAAAAGACTGGGCATGTTGTCGATCTAGGTTTGAGACATCTTGCCGGTTCGCCGCGCTGCCGTGTAGCGTTATTGGCGAGCCGATTACACCACCTACGCGGTTATGGGCAAGCAAGGGATAAATATCAACCCCACCTTGCAGTAGAGATGATGGCCCGCATCGTTGCTCAAGTTTTAGAGGGCGTTGGTATTACAAATTCGGTCACCGCAATTCGCACTATTCAAACCCGGTTGCGCGATGACGAACCGGCCAGTCCGTGCTATGGCGACAACGGTGACTTATTTTTCAGCATTCCTACAGCCTATCCCTGGCGGGTTATTGGTTTGAATTCCTCCATAGAACCAACTAAGGCCAATGGCCACGATCCCGTAGCGGAAGTCCACCAGGGGTTGGCGGGGCGCTCGGTGGTATTTGTCGGCATGATGGGTAGTGGCAAAACCGCGATCGGCCGGGAAACCGCTAATTTGTTAAAGTTACCATTTTTCGATTCCGATGACGAGATTGAACTGGCGGCCGGACGAACGATACCGGAAATATTTGCCGAGTTTGGCGAGGCTTATTTCCGCAGCGGTGAAGAACGGGTGATCGACCGCCTGATCAGCGGCGAACAAGCAGTGATCGCGCTCGGCGGCGGCGCGTTCTTAAACGATGACACGCGCGAACTGGTGCAGCGGCGTACGGTTTGTGTATGGATCCACGCCAGCCTGGAAATTCTTGGCGAACGGGTTAGACGGCGTCCCGCCACCCGCCCATTGCTGGCCGGAGGTAATGTGGAAACCAAATTGCGGCACCTGGTCGAGGAGCGCAAACCGTTCTATCGTCAGGCACCGGTACATGTGCGCTCGAAAGGCGACAGTATAGCGTCGACCGCGTGCCTGGTAATCGAGCGCCTACAGCGTTATCTGAGCGATGGCGATCAGCAAAACGGAAACGGGTAACGAAAATGGCCGGCGGGCTAAAACCAGTTCGCGTTGATCTTGGCGAGCGATCTTACGACATTATTATCGGTGATGGCGTGCTCGGCCAAGCCGGTGCACGGGTTGCCGAATTGGCGCCGGGCGCACGTTGCGCGATCGTCGCCGACGAAAACGCCGCGCGCCATCACCTGGTCACCCTGCGCGAAGGGCTCGAAAAGGCAAAAATCGAGTACCATGTGATCGACGTTGCCGCCGGTGAGGGATCGAAATCGTTTGCGGGCCTGGAAACCGTGGTCGACCAACTTCTTAAATGCCGGTTGGAGCGGTCCGACCTGGTGCTCGCGTTCGGTGGCGGAGTAATTGGCGATCTTGCCGGATTTGCCGCTGCCATCGTGCGCCGCGGCATGCGGTTCGTACAATTGCCGACTAGCTTGCTGGCTCAAGTAGATTCGTCGGTTGGCGGCAAGACCGGCATCAATAGCGGCCACGGCAAAAACCTGATCGGCGCCTTCCACCAACCCGCTCTGGTTATAGCCGACACCGGCATGCTGAAGACCTTGCCACAGCGCGAATTTGCCGCCGGATATGCGGAGATTGTCAAATACGGGCTGATCGACGATCCGCAATTCTTCGAATGGCTGACACAACACCACCAGGCGATCTTTGCCGCTGAAGTGGAATTGTCCGAGGCGATCGCCCATTCCTGTCGCGCCAAGGCCCGGGTGGTTGCTGCCGATGAATATGAGCACGGCGCGCGGGCATTGCTCAATCTTGGCCACACCTTCGGCCATGCGCTGGAGGCGGCCTGCAAGTACGATCCGAAACGATTAGTCCAT
Source organism: Rhizobiaceae bacterium (assembly GCA_965248715.1). GTDB lineage: Bacteria > Pseudomonadota > Alphaproteobacteria > Rhizobiales > Rhizobiaceae > CBDFKB01. The sequence continues at coordinate 161,650 of CBDFKB010000008.1, read as the reverse complement.
GGCGAGGGGGTGGCGATCGGCATGGTGCTGGCCCATGAATTCTCCAACCGGCTCAATTTGTGCGACGCTGACAGCGTCGAGCGGGTACGCCGCCATATTCAAGAGGTCGGACTGCCGGTCTCGATCGATCAGATCCCCGGTAAATTGCCGCCGGTCAGCCAATTGATGAAGCATATCGCCCAGGATAAGAAAGTCAGCGCCGGACGGCTGACCTTCATCCTCACCCATGGTATCGGTAAGGCGCATATCGCCCGTGATGTGCAGCCGGCCGAGGTTCAATCGTTCCTGATGGAAAAACTTGACCGATGATGACAGCTTCCGTGTGGTTGCTAATCGCCCTGATCGCGCTGCTGATCGTGCTGTCCGCATTCCTGTCCGGATCGGAGACCGCGCTGACAGCGGTTTCGCGGGCACGCATGCATTCGCTGGAAAAAGCCGGCAACAGCCGTGCGGCACTGGTCAACCGGTTGATAGACCGCCGCGACCGGCTGATCGGGGCGCTGTTGATCGGCAACAATTTAGTCAACATTCTCGCTTCAGCGATAGCAACCAGCCTGTTTCTTAGATGGTTCGGCGAGCCGGGTATCGCAATCGCCACCTTGGTCATGACCACCTTGGTGGTAATCTTTGCCGAGGTGCTGCCGAAATCCTGGGCGATCGCCAGTGCCGACCGGTTTGCTATGGTGGTGGTACCGTTCGTACAAGTGGTGGTGACCATATTGCTGTTGCCGACGCTGGCGGTGACCGCGATCGTGCGTGGCATTTTGCGGCTGATAGGCGTTAACACCGAGGCTGGTCAATATTTGTTATCCGCCCACGAGGAAATTCGCGGCGCCGTAGAAGTGCTGCATCAGGAAGGATCGGTGATCAAAGTTGACAAGGATCGGCTTGGTGGATTGCTGGACCTTGGCGAAATGGATGTGTCCGACGTGATGGTGCATCGCACCAAGATGTATAGTGTCAACGCCGACGACCCGCCGGAAGAATTGGTCAACAAAATCCTCGAAAGCCCCTACACCCGTTTGCCAGTGTGGAAACAAGAAAACGAAAACATTATCGGCATCGTGCATTCTAAGGACTTGTTGCGGCAACTTGCCACGATCGGCCACGATGTCGGCAAGCTCGATATTATGCGGATTGTCACCGCGCCCTGGTTCGTGCCCGAATCGACCAATTTGAAGTCGCAGCTAAACGCGTTCCTGCGCCGCAAGGCCCATATCGCGCTGGTAGTTGATGAGTATGGCGAAGTGGAAGGCCTGGTCACTCTCGAGGATATTCTGGAAGAAATCGTCGGCGATATTGCCGATGAGCATGACATTGATCTGCCGGGGGTGGTCAGCCAAGCCGACGGCTCGGTTCTGGTCGAAGGTTCGGTACCGATACGCGATGTCAACCGGGCGCTAGAATGGGAACTACCGGACGATGAGGCAACTACCATAGCTGGCCTCGTGATCCATGAAGCACAGATGATTCCTGAGGAAAAACAATCATTTACCTTCTACAACAAGCGGTTCTTGATCGTTCAGCGCGAGAAGAACCGCTTGACGCAAATTCGCATTCGCGGCCTGAAGGGATAAGTGCTTTGGCGCGCCTTCGACAGGCGCCGGCTATGGCTCTTTTGGGGTCTTTGCTTCCACTGCAAGCGCGTGCAAACCGGCGGCGAACGCCTCGGTCGCTACTTCGTTAACGGCGCGGTGCCGCTGCAACCGGCTTTTGCCAGTAAAGTGGTCGGAAACGATGCGAACACGAAGGTGCGAGGAGCCGGTACCGTCGAAGCCTGGCTGGTGCCCGGCATGCAGATGACTTTCGTTTATTACCTCAAGAGAAACTGGCGAAAACGCTGCTTTCAGCTTATCTTCAAGGTTTAGGCACATATTCATTTGTCTTCTCCACCTTGCCCGGCGCCGGAAAATCTGGATACTACGCGCTCCGGTTCCGCCTGCCCATGCCTGCCGTTACTATTGTCACGCCAGGCAGTGACAACGCGAACCTCTAACCCGATCATCGATGATATGAAACTCGAATCAAAATATTTTGACAAAATCCGCATCAAGCCGCGCGGCGGCAAAAAGCGCGAAGAGCCTATGGTTCAACAGTGCCAATGGGAAAGTTGCGTCAAACCGGGGCCGCACCGCGCGCCGCTCGGCCGCCAGCACGAGGGGCAATATATACGTTTTTGCCTGGAGCATGTGCGCGAATATAACCGGACCTACAACTATTTCTCCGGCCTAGACGACGATGCGGTGCAACGCTTTCACAAGGACGCTCAGACCGGGCACCGTCCGACTTGGAAAATGGGCGTCGACCGCGAGGGTCAAGAAGCGACCGAGGAACGCCAGCGCGATGTCCATTCGGCGGCACGCGCCCAGGCGCGGGGTCACCGCAACGCTTATCTGGCGGCCGGCGACGGACCGGCTGCAACCAATGATCCGCGCAACCGGAAGCTGAAACCGCTTGAGAAGAAATCCTTTGGCGTGCTCGGTATCGCGGCAACCACCGAAGCCGGCGAAATCACCGCCCGCTACAAAGATTTAGTCAAACGCCATCATCCAGACTCGAACGGCGGCGATCGCAGCACCGAAGATCGGCTAAGCCAGATCATCCAATCCTATAAAATACTTAAACAATCCGGGTTTTGCGGATAGTCATTGACGCCGGTTTTATGATATTGCCGGTATTGGCTGGGGGATGTTGTGATCGCGCGGTTGCTGCAAAGGGACTTGGCAGCGCACCCAAATTCATGCGATGCCATCCTCCGAAGTCGGACGTTGTTGCCGGCGCGGCATGCCATCTTGGCCATGACAACGTCTGAACCGCTTCCTGACCAGATTAAAGTACCAACTACAAATCGGGTTCCTTTGGTATCACACTGTATGTGCGCCGTTGCGAACTGTAGAGGAATTGCGCGATGAGTGAAGAACTGCCTGACATCAAGGTTTCTGTCAGGGACCTATTCAGCATTGATTCCGATTGGGAGGTGCCTGCGTTTTCAACCAAAAGCGAACATGTGCCCGACATGGATCCGGACTATTTGTTCGACCGGCCAACAACATTGGCGATCTTGGCTGGCTTTGCCCACAACCGCCGGGTGATCGTTACCGGCTACCATGGTACCGGAAAATCGACCCATATTGAACAGGTTGCGGCCCGCCTCAACTGGCCGTGCGTCCGGGTAAATCTCGATAGTCACATTTCCAGAATCGACCTTGTCGGCAAGGACGCAATCGTGGTGCGCGACGGCCAGCAGATTACCGAATTCAAGGACGGGATTTTGCCGTGGGCGCTGAAAAACAATGTGGCGCTGGTGTTTGACGAATATGATGCTGGCCGACCGGATGTGATGTTTGTCATCCAGCGGGTGCTGGAAGTCTCCGGTCGCTTGACCTTGCTCGATCAAAACAAAGTGATTAGGCCGCATCCGTGCTTTCGTCTGTTTGCGACCGCCAACACGGTCGGTCTCGGTGACACGTCCGGCCTTTATCACGGCACCCAGCAGATCAATCAGGGTCAGATGGACCGGTGGTCGATTGTAACCACGCTAAACTATCTGCCGCACGACAACGAAGTCGATATTGTGCGTGCCAAGGTTAAACCTTATCGCGATGAAGCGGGCGCGGATATTGTTTCGAAAATGGTCCGGGTCGCCGACATGACCCGCTCGGCGTTTATCAATGGTGACATCTCGACGGTCATGAGCCCGCGAACCGTCATCACCTGGGCCGAAAATGCCGAAATCTTCCATGATATCGGCTTCGGTTTCCAACTGACCTTCCTCAACAAATGTGATGAATTGGAACGACCGGCTGTGGCCGAGTTCTACCAACGCGCTTTCGGCAAGGAACTGCCCGAATCTGCCGCAAACATGGTTCTTTCCTGATAATGTCTAATCGTAATGGCTGCGAACGTTGATCAAAAGCGCCCAAGCGCGCCAAAAAAGGATTTCGATCCGCTAAAGCGGGCGTTGTCGGATTGTGTGCGTGCGGTGGCTGGCAACCGGGAGTTGGAGGTAGTGTTTACCTCGGACCGCACAGGTATGTCGGGCGGCAAAGTGCGCTTACCGGATCTGGCACAGAATTCGGTCGCCCGCGATCTTTCGATCATCCGCGGCAAGGGTGACGCGATGGCACTCAGGCTGGCGTGCCACGATACCGGCGTACACAATCGTTTCATGCCCCAGGGCGAAAACGCGCGCGCGGTCTACGATGCGCTCGAACAGGCCCGGGTTGAGGCGATTGGATCGCGGCGCATGGCCGGCATGGCGCAAAACCTCGGCCACATGCTTGAGGAGCGGTTCTCCAAAGCCGGACTGAGCGGCGTTAATAGTCGCGAAGATGCGCCGCTCGAAGACGCGGTGGCGATGATCGTGCGGGAGAAATTGACCGGCGCCGCGCCGCCCAAGAGTGCGCAAAAAACAGTCGATATTTGGCGCGATTGGGTCGAAGACAAGGCCGGCAAAAAATTCGAAGCCTTGGCCGATAATTTGGAAAACCAAAAGGAATTCGCAGTAGCCATGCGCGACCTGATCGCCGCCATGGACATGGCCGACGAGCTTGGTGACGATCGCGGCGATGACAATAACCAGGACGAGGACAATCCCCAAGACGAGCCGGATTCCGAACAACAGCGCGAGAACGAAGAAGCGTCGGGTTCCGAACAGGCGGAAACCGACGACACTGAATCGAGCAGCGATGAACAGCAAGCCGGCGAAATGGACCCGGCGGACGCGACCGCCGATGATTTTCTCGACGATGACGATGCGGATGCCGACGCGCCGGGCGAAACCAACCGGCCGGATTTGCCGTTTACCAACCAGCCGCCACAGATCGACTACAAGGTCTATACCCGCCGCTTCGATGAGCAGATCGCCGCCGAAGATTTATGCGATGAGGCCGAACTGGAACGCCTGCGCGGATTTCTCGACAAACAATTGGCCAACCTGCAGGGGGTGGTCGGCCGCTTAGCCAATCGGTTGCAACGTCGGCTGATGGCGCAGCAAAACCGCGGCTGGGATTTTGATCTTGAGGAAGGCTATCTCGACAATGCCCGCTTGACCCGGGTGGTAATCGATCCGACAGCGCCGCTTTCGTTTAAAATGGAACGCGAAACCATATTTCGCGACACCGTGGTCACCCTTTTGCTCGACAATTCAGGCTCGATGCGCGGTCGACCGATAACCGTTGCCGCCACCTGTGCCGACATTTTGGCCCGCACCCTGGAACGTTGCGGCGTTAAAGTAGAGATCCTCGGGTTTACCACCAAGGCTTGGAAAGGCGGGCAATCGCGCGAGGAATGGTTGCGTGCCGGCAAGCCGGTAACGCCAGGCCGTCTCAATGATTTGCGCCACATCATCTACAAATCCGCCGATACGCCGTGGCGGCGCTCCAGGCGCAATCTCGGATTGATGATGCGTGAGGGCCTGTTGAAGGAAAATATCGACGGCGAGGCGCTGCAATGGGCTCACAATCGGCTATTGGCCCGTACCGAGCAACGCCGTATCTTGATGATGATTTCCGATGGCGCGCCGGTCGACGATTCCACCCTTTCAGTCAATCCCGGCAATTATCTTGAGCGTCATCTGCGCCACATCATCGAGGAAATCGAGGATCGTTCGCCGGTGGAACTGATCGCCATCGGAATTGGCCATGATGTCACCCGCTACTATCGCCGGGCGGTGACGATCATCGACGCCGAGGAACTGGCCGGTGCGATGACCGAACAATTGGCCAGCCTGTTTGAAGACGATGCAACGGCCCGTGGCCCCAGAACCGACAGGCGGCGCCGTGTCGCGTAGTGACCACATGTGGTTTGTCGCCGCGGCGGTAATTCTTGCCGGCTATTCCTTGTCAGCTGCTGAACCACTAACGATCGAAGCCAGATCAATTACCTCCTTCGATCCTTCCAATGGGGAACAAACCCGTTTTGGGGAGCTGGAATTTATCGGCGGCCTCGAACTGACCAGCCAACGAGATGATTTCGGGGGGTTATCATCCCTTGGATTTTTCGATGACGGGCGCCGGGTGATCATGACCTCCGACACCGGCTTCTGGCTCATCGCGACCCCACGCCGGCAAGCTGATGGCCGCATTGTCGCGCTTAAGGCCGCTGCAATGACGGCGATGCGCGGCGCAAACGGTGCCGAGTTGGCCGGCAAATGGCAGTCCGACGCCGAGGGCATCGCGGTCGCCGGCGACATTTTCGTGGCTTTTGAACGCATCAACCGCATCAATCGCTACCGGCTTGCAGCCGATGGCAGCGTCGGGCCGGCGCAAATGGTCGAATTGGCATTCGATCCTAAAAGCTTGCGTTCCAATAAAGGGTTGGAGGCGCTGGCTGTGGCCAGTGAAAATGGGCCGCTTGCCGGGGGAGTATTGGCATTTTCCGAACGTTCGCTTGATCAAAATGGCAATATGCGTGCCTTTATCGTCTCCGGTCCGTTGGCCGGTGAATTCGCGATTGAGCGGATCGAGGATTTCGATATCACTGGGGCCGATTTTCTGCCCGGCGGAGATTTGTTGCTGCTTGAGCGGCGCTATGAACTAGCTAGTGGGGTAGCTATGCGCATCCGCCGCTTCGCCGCCACCGACATCAAACCGGGCGCGATCCTGGCCGGCGAGGTTTTGCTGAAAACCGATGACCGGCGCCAGATCGACAATATGGAAGGCCTAGCGGTTTCGCACGCCGCCGACGGCGCCACAATTCTTTCCCTTATTTCAGACGACAATCATTCCCTGCTGCAGCGCACTTTGCTGCTGCAGTTTCGCATCCAAGAATAGTCTTGTTGAAATTAGCCGAGAGTGGAAATCGTCAAGCGGTAGCGTCAGCCAGTTTCTTGCGCACATTGGTGCGCAGCACACGTGCCTTCGGCGACAAATCTTTCTCGCGCGAGCGCAATAAGAATTCATCAAGGCCGCCACGATGTTCGACGGTACGCAGCGCGTTCGCGCTGACCCTCAGCCGGACCCGTTGATTGAGCGCATCGCTCATCAGTGTCACCTTGCACAGATTGGGCCGGAAACGCCGACGAGACTTGTTATTGGCATGGCTAACATTATTGCCGCTCAACACAGCTTTTCCGGTCAGTTCACAGCGCCTGGACATACTTGCATCCTTGTCGAAATTCGGGTTCCCGCTGGCAATACCGGCCGATCCTGTCGCCGAAAAGCAACGTAAAACGAGCTTGGATTTCCTTGCCGGGGAAAGCGCGCCGTCTATAGGTTTCCCAGTTGCGTTCGTCAAGCCCGCCGCACCGTATTTGGTCGCAACACTTATAGCGAGATGGTAATTTTGATTGCATCGAATGTTGCCCGCTTCGCCCCATTTTCGCCGTTTGTCCCAGGCATTCAAACAGTTCGGCAACAGCAAATTGATCCGGGATCGGGGCATGAATTACAAGCACATCGCGGCTGGGCTCGTCATCTTAGCTGGAACCGGCACACCTGCATTGGCGGCATCCGAAGTTTCGCAGTTGGAGGGCACAGTGGTGCACCGGGTGCGCTATTACGTGCGGTTGCTGGGCATACCGATCGGCAAAGCCTATGTGACGATCAGCCTGAAAAACGGCGAATATGTCCTGGAGGGCTCGGCCAAGACCTCGGGCATCACCGAATTGATCTCAAAGGGCAAGGGCGATCTGGTCTCCAAGGGGCGCTACGATGGTGGCCGGGTCTTGGTCAAGATGGCGGCGCTCGACTATCAGGACGATGACAAGACCGGCCGCGTGAAACTGGAGTTTTCCAACGACCAGGTACAATCAATCCAGATTGATCCCGAACCCAAGCCGCGCTCAAACAAGATACCGCTTGGCGAGAACCATCAGCGCGCGGTGATTGATCCGGCCAGCACCCTGGTAGTACCGGTCGCCCGTGCCGAACATGGCGAAACGGTTTGCAATCGTACCTTCCCGATTTTCGATGGCGAACACCGCTACGATTTGGCGCTGCGCTATGCGCGAACGGAACGGGTTGCCATCAAGGGCTTTGCCGGCAACGCTTTTGTTTGCCGGGTGCGCTACCGCCCGATTGCCGGTCATCGCAAGAACCGCCGAAACATCGAATATATGCGCAATAACCGCAATCTCGAAATTTGGCTGGCGCGGATCGGCAAGGGCAATATTTACACACCGATCCGATTTAAAGTCGGAACCTGGCTCGGCACCGCGGTCGCCAAGGCAGACTATTTCATCACTGAACCAAAATAGTCAAAACCAAGGGCCAGTGCCGCTCGAGCGTCCCGTATCGGTACAATATGGTTAACGGAAATGGTCGCGCGAATTATACCGCGTAGATCGCATTGGCATATATAGGGTGCGCTTACTTGGGCTGACGCTATATGTGGCCGTGAACAGACCGGAAACTGGTTGGAAACGCTGATTCGCTCCCCTAATGTTCCGGTTTCGGTCCAATCCTTACGCGCCAAGTACCTCTCCGGTAAAATGTGGTAATCATCTGTTTGCCATGGCAAATATTTATAATGGCGGATTTTGATACACAATGGTTAACAGGCGCATGGGGCTGGTTGCGATTTATCTCGGGCATAGTGAAAAACTAGTGTTGTAAGCCGCTACTAGCCACCATATGTGGCGTGAACAAATCAGGAATCAGGCTCGAATCGCTGATTCGGACTTGCTTTGTTCCAGAATTGTTCCACAGGTTAATTTCACCACGTAATGCGAAGATTTATCCGCCACTGCCAATACATGATTAAAAACAATCACTACCAAATAAAAGGTGGTATTGGCGAACCGCAGCGCCATCGGTTATGTAGGGAATTAGCACCGGTGGGTTATCCCAACGATCATGTGGGTCGATATTTGGTTTTCTTGGTACTGCAATGAGCCTGCATGGCAAAAAATCCGCAATCGCCGGCGGCAGAGGCGTTATTGCCGTGTTGGGGCCCACCAATACCGGCAAGACCCATTTGGCGATTGAGCGCATGGCTGCGCACCAAAGCGGTGTCATCGGCCTGCCATTGCGTCTGCTGGCCCGCGAAGTCTATCAACGCATGTGCACCAAGGCCGGTGTCGACCAGGTGGCGCTGATAACCGGCGAGGAGCGCATCGAGCCGGCCAACGCCCGGTTTCAGGTGTGCACTGTCGAAGCGATGCCGATTAGTTGTGATGCCGCTTTTGTCGCCATCGACGAGGTGCAACTGGCTGCCGATCTCGAACGCGGCCATGTGTTTACCGATCGTTTGTTGAATCTGCGCGGCACCCAGGAAACCATGCTGCTTGGCGCCGAAACCGCCAAACCAGTGCTCCAGGCCTTGTTGCCCGGCCTCAATGTGGTCACTCGGCCGCGCATGTCGATGTTGACCTATACCGGGTCCAAGAAAATCACCCGCCTGCCTCGCCGCAGCGCCATCGTTGCTTTTAATGCCGACGAGGTCTACGCAATCGCTGAACTGATCCGCCGCCAGCGTGGTGGCGCGGCGGTGGTGCTGGGTTCGCTCAGTCCGCGCACCCGAAATGCTCAGGTCGAATTATTTCTGTCCGGCGACGTGGATTTCATTGTCGCCACCGATGCGATCGGCATGGGTCTTAATTTGGCAATCGACCATGTTGCGTTCGCCCAGGAACGCAAATTCGACGGTTTCCAGACCCGCACCCTAACCGCAGCGGAATTCGGTCAGATCGCTGGTCGGGCCGGACGCCACACCGCCGACGGCACGTTCGGTATTACCGCGGGCGTCGGGCCGCTTGACGATATTTTGGTTCGCGCGCTGGAAACCCATAATTTCGATCCGATTAAAGTGTTGAGCTGGCGCAACCGCAATCTTGACCGCAGTTCGATTGCCGCGCTGAGCCGTTCCCTCGACCAGCCCTCTGACCACCGGCTATTGTCACGCACGCCGCCGGCCAGTGATCAGCGAGCGTTAGGCATGCTTGCCGGCAAAGAGCAGGTTCGCGCCGCTTGTGGTGGCAAACTTGAAACCACCCTGTTGTGGGAATGCTGCCAATTGCCGGACTATCGCAAGATTGCGCCAGCCGAACATGCCGGGCTGGTGGAAAATGTATTTTTGCAAATCGCTGAACATGGCCGTGTGTCGCAAAGCTGGTTTGAAGAGCAGATTGGCCGGGTCGATCGTTACGATGGCGACATTGATGCGCTTTCCAGTCGCATCGCCCATGTGCGTACCTGGACCTATTTATCGAACCGTGGACAATGGTTCGATAATCCGCTCGAATGGCAGTCACGCATCGCTAAAATCGAGGATCGATTGTCCGATGCGCTGCATGAACGCTTGACGAAACGGTTTGTTGACCGCAGGACAAGCGTTTTGATGCGGCGATTGAGAGAAAACGCCATGCTCGAAGCTGAAATCTCAGCCACAGGGGACGTAATAGTCGAGGAACATGTGGTCGGCCGCTTGGTCGGGTTCCGCTTCACCCCGGATGCGGCCGCCCGCGGGCCCGAGGCGAAAGCGGCCAATGCCGCGGCGATGAAAGCGCTTGCTGCGGAAATGGAACGCCGAGCGGCGCGTCTGGCAGCTGGTGCCGATAAGGATTTTGCCATCGATTTTTCCGGCATGGTGCGTTGGCTGGGTGAGCCGGTCGCCCAACTTGCCGCCGGCGAAACCGCGATCACACCGCGCTTGGTGCTGATGGCCGGCGAACAATTGACCGGCGCGCCGCTCGATAAAGTCGAAGCGCGGCTCACGCGCTGGCTGCGCAATAGGATCGGTGAAATTGCTAAATCGCTGATCGATTTGAACGATGACAAGGAACTGACAGGTGTTGCGCGCGGGGTGGCGTTTCGTATCGTCGAAAACCTTGGTGTGGTAGAGCGTCGTGACATCGCTGCCGAATTGCGCGAACTCGACCAAGATACCAGGCGGCATTTGCGTAAGCACGGCATCCGCTTCGGCGCTTATCATGTGTACACACCGGCATTGTTGAAACCAGCTGCTGCCGAATTGCTGTGCCAGCTTTGGCGCTTGCAGAACCCGGATGGTGAGGCTGCTGGCATCGACGAGATCCCAAAAGTGCTTGCCGCCGGGCGCACCTCGATGGCGGTTGATCCGGCCCATCACCGCGAGATTTATCGGCTATGCGGTTTCCGCATTCTCGGCGACAAGGCGGTGCGGGTCGATATCTTGGAGCGGTTGGCCGATCTGGTGCGCCCGGCGCTGGCGTGGCGTCCGGCATCCGGCGCGCCGCGTCCCGATGGCGCAGTCGACGGATACGGGTTCGTCGCAACCCCCGCAATGTTGTCCATTCTCGGTGCCACTCACGAGGATATGTCAGTAATCCTCAAGGCCCTGGGCTATCGTGGCGAGCCGCGGCCGGCCGATCAACTGAGCGAGTTCGTCATGCAATCGGCAACGCCAAAACCTGCCGCACCAGATGCCGAAGCCACAGTTGCGGCTAAAGCGCCGGAACCCGCATCTGTTGCTGCCGGTGAGCCGGATGACAAACCCGATGCCATCGCCCAAGCAGATCGGCTCAAGGATGCCGCCGAAATTGTTTTGGCGGCTGTCGCACCACAAGATAGTCAAGAGGCCGAGGTCGCAGCCGGTGACGCGACGGTGGCTTGCGTCGCCGATGAGGCGCCCAAGACCGTGATGCTTTGGCGTCCAGCGCGCAGCGAGCGCCGCCCGGCTGGCAATCGGGGTCCGCGCAAACCAGGCAGTAGCGCAAAGGGAAAATCGACGGAAACCAGACCGCAAAAGGCGAAAGGCAACAGGCGCGGCCAAGCCAATTCTACTGCCGGCACCGGCAACAAGGTTCGCCGCAAACCGGCAAAACCGGAGCGGCCGGTCGATCCGGATTCACCGTTCGCCAAACTGGCGGCGCTCAAAGAGAGCTTGAAAACCGGTGATGGCAAATAGTTCGATACGGATCGACAAATGGCTGTGGTATGCCCGGTTCGTGAAGTCACGCACCTTGGCCGCCAAACTGGTCACCGGTGGCAATGTGCGGGTAAACGGGGCGCGGGTGAAAGCTGCCAGTAATGCGATTAAGCTGGGCGATGTGTTGACGATTTCGCTGCCGGCCGGCGTTCGGGTGGTGCGGGTTTGTGCCGCCGGCACCAGGCGCGGCCCAGCGCCGGAAGCGCAATTGCTCTGCGAAATGATCGAACAAATCGACCGGCCGCGCGCAAGAGGCGCCCGCACATCGCAGGCATCGGAGCGCTTGCCCGGAACCGGGCGACCAACCAAGCGTGAACGCCGTGAACTAGACCGCCTGATGGGGCGCGAGTGATCGGCATTGCTCTGCCGATCACTGCAAAAGTTCACTTGTCTTGGTGCGGTAAAGACGATAGGCAAACCCGGTTTTCCAGCACCTACCAAACGGGACAGCCATGACGTACATCGTCGTTGAGAACTGCATCAAATGCAAATATATGGACTGCATCGAAGTCTGCCCCGTTGATTGTTTTTATGAGGGTGAGAATATGCTGGTCATCCATCCTGACGAATGTATCGATTGCGGCGTGTGCGAGCCGGAATGCCCGGCAGAGGCGATCAAGCCGGATACCGAACCCGGGCTTGAGAAATGGCTCGAACTCAATACCCTGTATGCGGAAAAATGGCCCAATATTACCGCCAAGGGCGAGGCGCCGGCCGACGGTGAAAAATTTGACGGCGAAAAAGCAAAGTTCGAGAAATATTTCTCCGATCAGCCCGGCGAGGGCGACTGATACCGCAAGGTGAAAGTGATGTCGGTGCACCAGACCTGATTGGCCCGCTCGATCACCATGCCATTGCAGGTCCGTGATAGCCCGTTTTAGGCAAAACCATGCCAATACATCATATCTTAATTCACCGACAAATCGCTCTGGTAGTAAATACCTTCTTTGATCATGCGGCTTCGACGATAAACTATCATTGACATATTGTTTAAGCGTCGGTTATTTGCGGCGGCGGTCCCGGTGCGACCACTCGACGGAGTTCCCATGGCAATTAACGTACGTTCCCTGCAATTCGATGGCGTGGTGGAAATCGTGCCGGATAAATTTGGCGACGAGCGTGGTTTCTTTTGCGAAATATACAATCGTGAGACCTTTGCCACCGCCGGCATCGATCTCGATTGGTGCCAGGATAACTTTTCCCATTCCGCCCCGGCCGGGGTGTTGCGCGGCCTGCATTACCAATGCGAACCGGCGGCGCAAGACAAGCTGGTGCGGGTTGGCCGTGGCTCCATCTTCGACGTTATTGTCGATATCCGGCACGGTTCGCCAACGTTTGGCAAATGGGTTTCGGTGATCATCAGTGCCGGGAAATGGAACCAGGTGTTGATCCCGAAAGGTTTTGCCCACGGCCTGCTGACGTTGGAGCCGGACACCGAGGTGATATACAAGGTCACGGCTCACTACTCGCCGCAATGTGATCGGATTATTCGTTATGACGACCCGGACATTGGCATTGATTGGCCGGCTAAAGAATTGAAACCGGTGATATCAGGCAAGGATGCGGCAGCGCCGCGTTTGGCTGAAATCGACACCGGGTTCGTCTACCGCGCGGATCAACTGGAAACGGCGGAAATCCGATGAGCGTATATCTGGTTACCGGCGCCGCCGGATTTATCGGTTCTGCCGTATGCCGCCTGCTGGCCGGCGAAATGGGCCAGCAAGTAATCGCCTATGACAAACTGACGTATGCCGCCAATACCGCATCCTTGGCGCCGATTGCCGATGTGGCCGGGTTCGAATTGGTGATCGGTGATGTGTGCGATGCGGAAAAATTGCGTGAAACCATACGCCGCGTCGAGCCCGATATCGTGCTCCACCTGGCGGCAGAAAGTCACGTCGACCGCTCGATCGATGGCCCGGCCGAATTCATCACCACCAATATTGTCGGTACCTTCACGGTGCTGGAGGCGATACGCGATTTGGTTGCCGAAACCAGCCGCAACATCCGCTACCACCATGTTTCGACCGACGAGGTCTATGGCAGTCTGCCGCTCGATAGCGGGGTATTTACCGAAGAAACCGCCTATGCACCGTCTTCGCCCTATGCCGCATCCAAGGCCGGGTCCGACCATCTGGCGATGGCATGGCACCACACATTTGGTCTCGATGTGGTGCTGTCGAATTGCTCAAACAATTACGGGCCGTGCCAGTTCCCAGAAAAGCTTATCCCGCTGATGATCCTCAATGCGCACGACGAAAAACCGTTGCCGGTCTACGGCAGCGGGCAAAATGTCCGCGATTGGCTGCATGTGGACGACCACGCGCGCGCGCTGGCCGCGATTGCAACTGGTGGTCTAGCTGGCCGTTCCTACAATGTCGGCGGCAACGAGGAACGCAGCAATCTGGCGGTGGTCGAGACGATCTGTCAATGCATGGATGAACTGCATCCGCGCAAGGGCGCAAAACCGCACCTTGACCTGGTGACCTATGTGGCCGACCGGCCCGGCCATGATTTGCGCTATGCGATTGACGCCGGACGCATTAGCGACGAACTGGACTGGCGTCCGCAATATGACTTCGAGACCGGCATCCGCGACACGGTGCAATGGTATTTGAATAACCGGCAATGGTGGGAGCCGATCCGCCAGGGCCGCTATCATGGCGATCGTCTCGGGTTGGCTAGCGAGCCGGCGCCATCAACCGCCCCTGACCGCCAAGCAGTTTAAAGTGCGGATCACGGTCACCGGTGTATCCGGCCAATTGGCCCGCAGCTTGGCGGAATGCGCCGGCCAGGCTGGGCACCAAGTGGTGCTGGTTGGGCGCCCGCTGCTTGATTTGCAAGATCCGGCCACGGTGGCATCCGCGCTTAACCACACCAAGCCACATCTGATCATCAATGCCGCCGCCTATACGGCAGTCGACCAGGCGGAAAGTGAATTCGATCTGGCGATGGCGATTAACCGCGATGGCGCCCGCGCGGTAGCGGCAAGTGCGACTGAACTTAGCGTTCCGATCATCCACTTATCCACCGATTATGTATTTTCCGGCGAGCGCGGCGAACCGATGCTGGAGAGCGATGAGACCGGGCCGCAAACCGCCTATGGCGCGAGCAAACTTGCCGGCGAAATAGCCGTCGCCGAGGCCGCCGAACAGCATTTGATCTTCCGCACCGCATGGGTACACAGCCCGTTTGGACACAATTTCACCAAAACCATGTTGCGGCTTGCTGGCGAACGCGAACGCTTGGGCGTGGTCAACGACCAATTCGGATCGCCGACCTACGCGGTCCATCTGGCGGCGGCGCTGCTAACAATCGCGACCCGCATCGAAACCGGTCAATCGGTGGCTTGGGGCACCTACCATTTGACCAATCGCGGATTGTGCACGTGGTATGAATTTGCTGGGGAAATCTTTTCGGCTAGCCGTAAGCTTTCCGGCCCGTCGGCAATCGTCGATCCGGTTAGCACTGCCGACTATCCGACGCCAGCGCGTCGGCCTGCCAATTCGGTTCTTGACTGCACCAAGGCTGAGGAACATTTGCAAGTCACCCTGCCGAATTGGCGCGACGGGGTTCGCGACTGCGTAGGCCGGTTGCTAGAGCCCTTTTGATGAATTCAGTAAAATTCGGCAAAGAAAAACCCCGCCGGCACGCCGACGGGGTTTCGAAATTCGTGGCGCTACCAGCTATTACGGCAATTGGCCGTCAACGCCCTCGACGTAGAAGTTCATGCCGAGCACTTCGCCTGGATCAGCTACCTGGCCGTCACTCAGCCACTGGCTGCCATCCTGCTTCATGACTGGGCCGGTAAACGGATCAAACCCGTCATTGACAATCATGGATACGGTCGATTCGGCATTTGCCTTCACGTCGTCGGACATATTGGTAAACGGCGCCATGACCACATGGCCGTGATGCATGCCTTCCCAAACGTCAACCTGTTCCCAGGTGCCGTCAATAACCGCCTGTACCCGACGTATGTAGTACGGACCCCAATCGTCAATTATCGCCGTCAATTGGGTTTCCTTGCCGAAATTAATCATGTCGGAGGCCTGGCCGAAGGCATGAACGCCGCGAGCTGCGGCCACCTGCATCGGCGCGGTAGAATCGGTGTGCTGGGTAATGATATCGGCGCCCTGGTCAATTAATGCCTTGGCAGCATCGGATTCCTTGCCAGGATCGAACCAAGTGTTGACCCACACCACTTTCAGTTTGAAATCCGGATTGACCGTTTGCGCGCCCAAAATGAACGCGTTGATACCCATCACCACTTCAGGGATTGGAAAGGATGCGATGTAGCCGGCAACTCCGGTTTTCGACACTTTTGCCGCGATCTGGCCGATTACATAACGGCCTTCGTGGAACCGCGAATTATAGGTCGCAACATTGGCATGGTCGCGCTTGTATCCGGTTGCATGCTCGAATTTCACATCCGGGAATTTTGCCGCCACCTTGTTGGTCGCATCCATATAGCCGAACGACGTGGTGAAAATGATGTTGCATCCAGATCGTGCAAATCGTTCGACCGCGCGCTCGGCGTCAGCACCTTCGGGAACGCTTTCCAGATACGCGGTTTCAACCGCATCTCCCAGTGCCGCATCGACCGCCAGGCGGCCCTGGTCATGCTGGTAGCTCCAGCCGAAATCGCCGATAGGGCCTACATAGATGAAGCAAGCCTTGGTTTTCGCATGCCCATCAGTGACCGCAGCCGACGCCGCCGCCAGGCCTAAGCCAAGCACGGCAAGTGCGGAGAATAGTTTTTTCATTTTCGTCCTCCCTTTAGCGCAACCGGTTAAATCATGGTTCCGCTTTCATGATTAGCGATCCGGCACAAAGCCCTGACCCAGCGAGGCTGGGGTATTGATCAATGTCAAACGCCGGTCGCGCGAGATTATGACCAAAACGATGATTGTCGCAAGATAAGGCATCGCCGAAAGGAATTGTGTTGGCATCGTTTTGATTTGTTCGAACATCCAAACGAAAATTCTCGGAATGTCACCGAAGTCCGAAGGGTCGAGGGCCTGGATGTGTAGTTGGGCGATGGTAACCGCACCAAACAGATAGGCCCCGACCAGTGCGCGCATCGGCCGCCAAGAGGCAAACACCACCAGGGCAAGCGCGATCCAGCCTCGACCTGCCGACATGTTCTCAACCCATTGCGGCGTATAGACCAGCGACAAATGGGCACCGGCAAGCCCGGCTGCAGGCGCCGCCGAACATCACCGCCAGATAACGCACGCCGATCACCGACAATCCGAGTGCGTGGGCGGATTTGTGATTGTCGCCAATCGCCCGCAACACCAGGCCGGCACGGCTCCGAAACAGGAACCAGGTGACCCCGACCAACAGTACGATCGACAGGTAAAAGATCAGGTCCTGTTTAAACAGCAGATTTCCGAAAAACGGGATGTCGGACAAAAACGGAATGGTGATCGCTTCCATTTTGATGCCCGGCAGGCCGATATAGGCTTCGCCCCATAGCCCCGACAGCCCTAGACCGAGGATCGTCAACGCCAACCCAGTCGCAACCTGGTTGGCCACCAAGGTCAATGTCAAGAATGCGAACAGCAGCGAAAACAGTGCCCCGCAGACGATGCCGCCGAGCATACCAATATACGGCGAACCGCTCATTTGCGCGAACGCGAAGCCAGCCACCGCACCCATGATCATCATGCCCTCGACGCCGAGATTGAGCACTCCCGAGCGCTCGGTCACCAATTCACCCAAGGCGGCGATCAGCAATGGGGTCGCCGCGGTCATAATCGTCAAGATGATTGCCTCGGTCATCCCCATGGCTCAGCTCCCATCCGGCTTTGCCGGCCCGAGCCGCCAGGCAATCCGGATCCGATAATGGATCAGTGTGTCGCACGCGAGCACGAAAAATAGCAGCAATCCCTGGAAGCCGCGACCGATCTTGTCGGAAATACCCAGTGTGATCTGCGCCGCCTCGCTGCCAAGATAAGTTAGCGCCAACACCAGGCCGGCGGCAAAAATACCGGCCGGATTTAGCCGGCCGAGGAACGCCACGATAATTGCGGTGAACCCATAACCAGGCGATATTATCGGGCGAAGCTGGTGGATCGTGCCGGCAACTTCGCTGATACCGGCGAGACCGGCCAACGCACCGCACAACATAAATGCAAACAGGGTCATGCGGCCGGTATCGAAACCGGCAAACTGCCCTGCCCTTGGCGCCTGGCCAAGTAGATTGATTTCAAACCCCTTGAGCATGCGCGAAAACACAAACCACAATATAATTACGGCGACGACCGCGAAAATGGCACCGTAATGCGCGCGGCCCGAATCGAGCATTTCCGGTAGGATCTGGCCGCTGGAAAAGGTTCTGGTTTCCGGAAAATTAAATCCTTGCGGGTTGCGCCAAGGGCCGCGCACTAGCCAGTCGAGAAGCAATTGCGCCACGTAGACCAGCATCAAGCTGGTCAGGATTTCGTTGGTTCCGAACCGGGTTTTCAAAATTGCCGGGATAAACCCCCATAGGGCGCCACCAATCATGCCAAACACGATCATTAGAAAAATGGTAAATGGCCCGGACATGCCAGGCACCAGAACTGGCAACATCGACCCGGCGATCGCGCCGACAATAAACTGGCCCTCGGCACCGATGTTCCAATTACCAGAGCGAAAACACACGCTCAGGCCGACCGCTATCAGGATCAAGGGCGTTGCCTTGATAAGCAATTCGTGGATCGACCAGGTCTCGGTCAGCGGCTCGATAAAGAAATAGTAGAGCGCGGTGAACGGGTTATACCCCAACACGTAAAACAAGATGCCGCCTGCCAAAAGCGTCATGCCAAGGGCGATGAACGGCGACAACGCCGCAAAAAAGACCGAATGTTGCGGCCGGCGCTCTAACTCAATTCGCACGGGCGCCTCCCCCATCTGCTGGCTTTTCCATGCCCATGCCGGCCATCAGCAGGCCGATGCGTTCGCGGCTAAAGCTTTCTGACGGTTCCGGCGCCGATAACCGGCCGTCGCAGATGACGCAAACACGGTCGGAAATTTCGAATATCTCGTCCAGATCCTGGGAGATCACCAATACCGCCGAACCCGATCTGGCGAGATCGACCAATGCCTGGCGGATACGGGCCGCGGCACCCGCGTCGACCCCCCAGCTTGGCTGATTGACCACCAGCACCATCGGCTCGCGGTCGAGCTCCCGGCCCATGATCAGTTTCTGCAAATTGCCGCCGGACAACGACGATGCATCGGGATCATCCCCGCTTTTACGCACGTCCATCGCCTCGACAATTCGCGCGGTGGCGTTTTTTACCCGCCCTTTGCGTACCACCCGCAACGGACCGCCGGCAAGGAACGCTGTACTGTCGGACCCGTGCCGCGCCAACAGCACATTTTCGCTCAGCGACAAATCACCGACCGCGCCGTGACCCATGCGCTCTTCGGGAACAAATGCCGCGCCAAGCCGACGCCGGGCGGTGATCGAGCGCTGGCCGCATGATTGGCCGCGGATGCGGACCATGTGGATATCAGGTGCACTGCTTTCGCCGGAGATCGCTGCGAACAACTCGCCCTGGCCGTTGCCTGCAACCCCGGCGATGCTGATTACTTCACCGCCCCTGACGGTCAAATCAATTTCCTCAAGCGCGATAGCAAATGGCGTCGGCGCAGGAAGCGATAGGCCCTCGATTTCCAACAGCTCATCGCCGGGCGTGTCTTGAGCGCGCTCGCGGCTTACGATGGCAATTTCGGCACCAACCATCTTGCTGGCAAGCGAGGCGGTGGTTTCCTTGGCCGGTTTGCACTCACCGACAACCTTGCCGTGGCGCAATATGGTTGCCCGGTCACAGATACGCTGCACCTCTTCCAGGCGGTGGGAAATATAAAGGATCGAGCGGCCCTCGTCCTTCAGGCGCATCAAGGTTTCAAACAGCCGGTCGGCCTCTTGCGGGGTCAGCACCGATGTGGGTTCGTCGAGCACGATCAGGTCTGGGTCTTGCAGCAAACAGCGGATGATCTCCACCCGCTGGCGCTCACCGACCGATAGATCGCCAACAATCGAGGCCGGATCCAGCGGCAATCCATATTGCTGCGATACCTCGCCGGCCCGTTTTGATAGTTCGGCCATGCTGCCGGTTTCGCCGAGCGAAAGCATGATGTTTTCGGCCACGCTCAAAGCCTCGAACAGCGAAAAATGCTGAAATACCATGCCGATACCAAGCGCGCGGGCGCGGTTGGGATTGGGAATCAGTACTTCTTCGCCCTTCCAGATGATGCGGCCGGCGGTCGGTTGCAGCGAGCCGAACAGCATTTTAACCAAGGTCGACTTGCCGGCACCGTTTTCTCCCAACAGTGCATGGATTTCGCCCTTGTCGACCAAAAGGCTTACATCGTCATTGGCTTTCAATTCGCCAAATATCTTGGTGATGCCGTCGACCGCCAAAAGAACTTTGCTATTGCATTCATCGTTCATGGAGCCATCATTTCCCGTCTAATCGCGAAATACCAGTGGTTTGAATGGTCTGCGGGCAAATTCTTGGGTTTTCCCCCGCCAAACACAAATGCAAACGCCATAAACCCTTGCCGGCGGGGCAAAACCGGCGTCAACGCAGTCGGCCGGTCGCTTGCAGCACGAAACCGATGCAATACAGATAAACGCTAGTCACCAAAACGCCGGCGACGGCCCAAAATGGGGTGTGGAAATCGGAGAGCAGAGCGGCAAATCCACAAAGGGTCCAGATTGCGAACATCGCCAAAGTCAGCGGCCGCAACGGCACCACCCGGGTCGGGTGGACGAAAATGATCGGTGCGAATGTCAAAATCGCCGAGGCCAGCACAATCGCCATCGATACCCCCTCGCGCTGCCCGAATTTGATGCCGAACGCAATGTCGAACGCACCGGCATCATCGAACCGGTAAAAGATCACGAACAGTGCGAAAACGATGAAATTCCAGCAGACCGGGAAACCCTTGAAGCCATAGCCTTCGGTCTTCATGCCGGTATCGGCGTAGTAGATGGCACTGGTCACGACGATAATCGCTGCCGCGAAGAACGACAGGCCAAATCCCAGAAAACCGCTTTGATAGAGCGCAAATGCCGGGATCATAGCATAAGTGACGTAGTCGATAATCGAATCCAACAGATCGCCCGACCAGGTCGGCCACCACTTCTTAACCTCGAGTTTTCTGGCCAATGGACCATCAATACCGTCAACCAGTAAGGCGACGCCAAGCCACCAAAACATGGTAGTAAAGTCAGATTCGGCGCAGGCAACCAAAGACAGGAATGCAAAAAATGCTCCGGAAGCAGTAAAAATGTGGATCGAAAATGCCCAAAGGGCGTTTTTTGAAATACCAAACACAGAACCGTTCCACGTTCGCCCAACCGGGCATTGTTAGTTACCGGGATACTTCACCCGCTTGACTTAAACACGGTAAGCGATTTCACCGGTATTTGAAAACCCTCCTACCCAAGCAACTCGATATGGGCTCATTCCAACGGTGGTTAATATTGAACCATTTGAGCGAATTCGATTTGGCTTTTGGCTAGGCGGGCTGCAAGCAGTGGCAGCAATCCACCACAAACCTGACCCAACACGGTCAGGGGCAAATTGCGACGATTAAACAGGCCAATATCCAGTTCTTTTGGTATAAGGTATCTGGCAAACCGATTGCTGAAATAAGGGAAACGGTATCGATCGTGACCGCATCATATGACGTTGCAATCATCGGCGCCGGCCTAGCAGGCCTGATTGCCGCGCTATCGCTGGCCGGCGCCAATAAACGGATCGCGCTTATCGGTCCGTCGCGACCCGTGACCGATGACCGCCGCACCACCGCACTGCTTGGCGGCTCGATCGGGCATCTTGAGCGCCTTGGCGTTTGGCGCCAGGTTGCCGGCAATGCCCAACCGCTTACCACCATGCGCATTGTTGATGATACCAACCGGCTGTTCCGCGCACCGGAAGTGGCATTTCGAACGGCGGAAATTGGGTTGAGCGAATTTGGGTATAATGTTGAAAATACTGACTTATTGACCACGCTTGAGCATGCTGTAGTTGCCAATGGTGATATCGTGCGGCATGAAACCTCGCTCAAGGAGATTGCACAATCCGACGCCGGCATCGGTTTGACCTTGAGCAACGGCACCCTAACCAAGGCAACCACATTGGTGGGCGCCGACGGTGCCCGATCTCCGGTGCGAAACTGGGCCGGGATTAAGGTCAGGCGCTGGCAATATCCGCAAGTCGCGGTAGTTTTGACGTTTGAACATGAATTGCCGCACGGCGGCCAAAGCACCGAATTTCACACCAGATCGGGGCCGTTCACCCAGGTTCCGTTGCTCGGCAATCGCTCAAGTTTGGTGTGGGTATTGAGGCCCGCAGAAGCTGAGCATGTACTCAACCTGAGTGAGGTAGAAATCACCCACCAAGTGGAACGCAGGATGGGTTCGATGCTCGGAAAAGTGTCTCATATCAATGGCCTACAAACATATCCCTTATCTGGATTGATCGCCCAAAAATTCGCCGAAGGACCGGTTTATCTGATCGGTGAAGCAGCGCACCAATTCCCGCCGATTGGCGCCCAAGGGCTAAATTTGAGCATACGTGATGCCATTGCGCTCGGCGATGTATTAGCCCATGTGGCAAATCCCGGCAACGGCGAAGCGGAGCGTTATCACCGCCAACGTTTCGGCGATATTACAGGCCGTATCGGCGCGGTAGACCTGGTCAACCGGTCGCTTTTGGCCGGGTTCTTGCCACTCGACCTCATTCGCAGCTCAGGTTTGCATGCATTGTCGGCTTTTCCATCCCTGCGACGTTTTGCCATGCGCCAGGGGTTAGGGTTAGGGTTTGGCCATCGACCAGCCAGCCATGTCTGAAACCAATTTACCCCAACGGTGGCTAATATTGCCTGCCGGTTATCAAATCTGGATGGTTTAGGTATTATCTGCTTGGCAGGCGCACTCGAAATCCGGTAGTTTTGGCCATGACATCGCTTGATCCCAGCCTAGAAATACGCACCGCAAAATTCGCAATCGGTCAGATTGTGCGGCACCGGCTGTTGTCTTTTCGCGGCGTGATTTTTGATGTCGACCCGGAATTTGCCAATACCGAAGAATGGTACGAATCGATTCCCGCCGACATTCGCCCGTCGCGTGACCAGCCATATTATCACCTATTCGCGGAAAACGACGAGACCGAATATGTCGCTTATGTCTCGGAGCAGAACCTGCTGGAAGACGACAGCGGTGAACCGGTGCGGCATCCCCAGGTCGATGAAGTGTTTAAACGCGGCACTGACGGCAATTATATATTCCGCGATTCAATTAGCCATTAGTGCCCAGAATCTGAAGTTCGTTGCATTATTCTGCAACCTCAGAACGAACTTCCGATTCAAAGGGGCACTAGCAAGTCAATGATTCTAGTGTGGTTTTGGGATTTGAAATTCGCCTCGTCGCGCTATCTCTTTGTTTTGTCGCGTATTCTTATCCAAAACCGGTACCCACTTTTGGGTGACACGGCCTAGCGCTTGCCACCAAGCGTAGGATTCGCCTCGTCGCGCTATCTCTTTGTTTATGCGTGTCATTTTCCCAAAACCGGTACCCACTTTTGGGTGACACGCTTTAGCCGCCGTCGGACTTGGCGTGTTGTCTTGTTCATCCTGCAGCTTCTTGCGAAGTTCTTCGGCCTTTCCCTTGAGTTCATTTTGCAATTGCTCTTGACGCGATTGCAATTCATCCGGTTTCAGCGCCGGTCCGTCGAAAGCTGCAGTAAAGCCGCTCAGGGTTACTTCGATCGGGTTCGGCTTGTTCTGGAAATTGGTCGATGAAACCGTAATCTTGCCGCCGGCCTTAAACGCCTTAACCATATTGTCATCCAATGGCACTTCGGCCATGCAGCGATCTTCGAAGCAAAATACATAAGGGATCTTGACCGGTTTGTTTTCGTCAATCGTGATCGAAATTCCAGCCGGGATCAGCCGTCTGGTCGGCACCGTTATCTGGAAGATGCGGCGATTGATTTTGCCCGATACAGTGGCAAGATTGACCGATGTGAGTACCTGGCCGGTATTGGCGACCGCCTGAAACTGTACGTTGCAGAAATCATTGTCTGCCTGTTTGGAACAAACTTTGTACCAGCCGCCGGGGCCGGTTTGCGCCTGCGCATAACCAGCCGAAATGCCAGCGGCAGCCATTGCCGCAGCGCCGGCAAGACAATTGATGCGAAATTTCCTGTTCATGAATTTGATACCCGTTTGTACGTGCGAATCTGTCGGCGAAACCACCATTTACCCAAAGGAGCTGGAGACCGTATAGTAAATTCGAGGCCAATTGTGTTGCGTGGTGGAGGCAAAATCGCTCCACAAAAATGGCTTCGAGCCCATCAATAAAGCTCTAGTCCTGTCTGTTGATGCCGATTACGGCGGTACCATGACCGCTAGGGCAATCCAATACACACAGTTTGTCACAAATGCCAGCGCGCGCTGCCCGACATGGTGCATGATCAACAGCGGGCATTAATGCGCGGCCTGCTGTAATTTCTTCGCATTCTTCCATCAAGGGGAATCGGACTATGTTCTGCAAATCGTGTTGAGATAGCCAGCACCACAAGGACCCGAACCGTGATTAGACCTATTGCACCACACATTTGGTTATTGCCGCTGTTTCTGTTTGCCCAATTGTCTGTCTTGCCAATTCCAAGGGCCAGCGCCGAACCCGCCCACGGCATTGCCATGCATGGCAAACCGCAGCTCAATCCAGGCTTCCACCATCTCCCTTACGCTAATCCTACAGCGCCCAAGGGTGGCAGCATCCGTTACGGGGTTACCGGCACCTTCGACAGCTTGAACCCGTATATCGTCAAAAGCCTGACCACATCTGCCCGTGGTATCTGGGACCCATTGTTTGGCCTCAATGTGTTTGAGCCTCTGCTGCACCGCTCCCGCGACGAGCCTTTCTCGCTGTATGGCTTGATCGCGGAAACTGTCGAGACCAACGCGGATCGCACCTGGGTGGAGTTTCACATTCGGCCGCAGGCGCGGTTTTCCGACGGTCAACCGGTCACCCGCGACGACGTGATTTTTTCCTATCAATTGCTCGGCGAAAAAGGACGGCCGCTTTATCGGCAACGCATGAAAAAGGTCGACCGCATCGAACCGGTCGGAGAAAACGGCATTCGGCTGGTTTTCAATGACCGTGGCGACCGCGAATTGCCGCTGTTGCTCGGCATGATGCCGGTATTTCCCAAACACGCCACTGACGCGGAAAATTTTGACAAATCCACTTTGAAGCCACCGATTGGCAGTGGACCCTACATCGTCGACCGCGTCGAACCTGGCCGGCTGATCAGTTACAAACGCGATCCGAATTATTGGGGTGCCGACTTGCCGGTCAAACGCGGCCTCGACAATTTTGACGAGATCAAGGTTGAATATTTTCGCAACGAAAGCACCCGGTTCGAAGCGTTCAAGAAGGGATTGTTTGACGTCTTTTTCGAAAACGATTCCACTCGTTGGAACACCGGCTACGACATTGATGGGGTTAGACTTGGCGACATTACACGCCGCTCAATTGCGCGGCGAACTCCAGCTCACATGTATTGCTTCGTCTTCAACACCCGTAATTTGCTGTTCCGCGACCACGACGTACGCTCCGCCTTGTCCAAATTATTTGATTTCGAGTGGGTTAACGCCAATTTGTTCTCCGGCACCTACACCCGGAGCGCCAGTTTTTGGCACGGCTCGGAATTATCATCGTTCGGTCTCGAAGCTGATCCGCGCGAGCGCGAAATCCTTGAACCCTATATCAGTGAAATCAGCGCGGAATTTCTCGACGGCAGCTATGCGCCGACTATCAGTGACGGCTCCGGTGAAGACCGCGAAATAATGCGCGAGGCATTTGTGGCGTTGCGCAAGAGGGGGTTTATGCTCAAAGACCGCAAACTGGTGGATGACGAAGGCGAGCCGGTGTCGTTTGAAATCCTGGTTTCTTCCCGCAGCCAAGAACGCCTAGCCCTGGCCTATCGCGGTTTCCTGGCGCCGCTTGGTATCGAGGCGAATGTACGCATGGTCGACACCGCGCAATATCAAAGACGCAAACAGACGTTCGACTATGACATGATCCTCAACACCTATAGCGCTTCTTTGTCGCCTGGCGCCGAACAGACCGGGCGTTGGGGCACCGCCACCCGCGATGTGGAAGGCACGTACAATTTCGTCGGTACCGCCGATCCGGCGATCGACGCGACAATCAATGCGCTGCTGGCTGCACGTAGCCGCAAAGGGTTCATTTCTGCGGTCAGAGCATTCGACCGGGTATTAATGTCAGGCCACTATGTGGTGCCGTTGTTTCATCGTAGCGACCAATGGCTGGCCTACCGTTCTCGGCTTGGTGTGCCTGAAACGGTTCCACTTTATGGTACAAGACTACCAACTTGGTGGCGCAAGACCGGCCAATAGCCAAATTTACAGCGAGAATAACCGACAAGAGGCATAAAATGACACCCAAAATCAGAGTTGACATCGTGTCCGATGTCATGTGCCCATGGTGCTATATTGGCAAACGCAATTTGGAACAAGCGATTGAAATATTCGATGATGTCAAATTTGAAATCCACTGGCGACCCTATCAACTCGACCCGACTTTGCCGCCGGAAGGCCGTGATCGGCGACAATATCTCGAAAACAAGTTCGGTGGTGCCGAACAGGCCAAAACCGTTTATCAGCGGGTCGAGGAAGCCGGCCAGGTGGCTGGCATCAAGTTCAAATTCGCCGATATCTTGGTGGCGCCCAATACACTTGACGCACACCGGGTGACCCGCTGGGCGGCCGGTATCAGCGATACGGCGCAAGACCACGTGGTCGAACAATTGTTCCGCAATTATTTTCTCGAAGGTAAAAATATCGGCGACCATGAGGTGCTGGCCGATGCGGCGGCCGCGGCCGGCATGGATCGCGCGACTGTGCTTGATCTATTGGCCAGCGATGAAGACCAAACCGCGGTTGAAAATGAAATCGGCACGGCTCAACAAATGGGAGTCGCCGGGGTACCGTTTTTCATTTTCGATCAGAAATATTCAGTAAGCGGTGCCCAACCGCCGCAGGTGTTGAGCGAAATCATCAACCGGGTCGTCGCCCCGCAGGAATAGTACCAACCGAACCCGATACCGGGCTACTTGGTGGTGACAAATAGGCCAGTATCGGGTTCCTTTGGCCACAACAGTGCTATCCAGCGAATGATGCCGAACCCAAGCTGGTGCAGCAAAACGCCCGGTTCGGCGAAGTGCCGACCGGGCGAATGATAATTTCCAACCCATCCCCGATAAATAGCCAAGATGAATCAGTCTACACAATACAGAATGGGTTACGCATTGACTGCCTCTTTCAGAGCCTTGCCGGCTTTGAACTTGGGCGATTTTGATGCTGGAATTTGTATTGCCACACCGGTTTTTGGATTACGACCGGTGCTCGCTGCGCGATTGGTGACCATAAAGTTGCCAAACCCAACCAAGCGCACCTCATCGCCCTTGGACAGCGCGTCACAAATGCATTCGATTGTTGCCTCAACAGCATCACTGGCTTGGGATTTAGTGAGACCACTTTTATCCGCGACTGCTGCAACCAGTTCGTTCTTATTCATTGTTTTTCCTTTTTGCTTAGGCGAATCATGCCCCTAACGGGAAATAGTTAGTGCCGGGCAGCCGAAATGCAACCATAGATCGCAAAGTGATGTCCCACAATCCCCAGACTCAATACGCGCGATTAAGGTCGCCAAATGCCATCCTTGATGGCTTGTAGTTATAAATTTCCGATCAATGGGCTACTTGAACATTGCCGTCTTTGTCCTGCAGGACCATTGACTTGGTTCTCGCATTCTCCTCCTCTTCGCTCCACTCGGTGGCTTCTGGAACCCGCACCAGCGCGTGCCGCAATACTTCATCCATCCGCGCCACCGGGATGATTTCAAGTCCATTTTTGACATTATCGGGGATATCGGCCAAATCCTTGGCGTTCTCCTCGGGAATCAATACTTTAGTGACACCGCCACGCAACGCAGCCAGCAATTTTTCTTTCAAGCCACCAATCGGCAGCACCCGTCCGCGCAAGGTGATTTCACCAGTCATCGCCACGTCGCGCTTAACCGCGATACCGGTCATTGTCGACACAATCGCCGTTGCCATGGCCACACCTGCTGACGGTCCGTCCTTAGGCGTCGCGCCTTCCGGCACATGAACGTGGATATCGCTGGTTTCGAACAGAGGCGGTTTGATGCCGAAATCAACCGACCGCGACCGTACATAAGATGCGGCGGCCGAAATCGATTCCTTCATCACTTCCCGCAAATTGCCGGTTACGGTCATTTTTCCCTTACCCGGCATCATCACACCTTCAATGGTCAGCAGTTCGCCGCCCACTTCGGTCCACGCCAGCCCGGTGGCCACGCCAACTTGGTCGTCGGTCTCGGTTTCGCCGAAGCGGAACCGCGGCACACCGAGATAATCGTCGAGGTTTTCGGCGGTAATGCTGACCGATTTCTTGTCCGATCTGAGGATTTCGGTCACCGCCTTGCGGGCCAGCTTAAACAGTTCGCGCTCAAGGTTTCTGACCCCAGCTTCGCGGGTAAAGAGCTGAATGATGCGCAAAATTGCTTCGTCCTCGACCTGGAACTCCTTTTCCTTCAGCGCATGTTCGCGGACCGCCTTGGGCATCAGATGGCGTTTAGCGATTTCCAGTTTTTCGACTTCGGTATAGCCGGCGATGCGGATGATTTCCATGCGATCCATCAACGGGCTCGGAATGTTGAGCGTATTGGCCGTTGTCACGAACATTACGCTCGACAAATCATAGTCGACCTCCAAATAGTGATCATTGAAATGAGAGTTCTGCTCGGGATCAAGCACCTCCAGCAATGCCGATGACGGGTCGCCCCTAAAGTCCATGCCCATCTTGTCGACTTCATCAAGGAGAAACAGCGGGTTCGACTTCTTGGCCTTTTTCATCGACTGGATCACTTTGCCGGGCATCGAACCAATATAGGTCCTGCGGTGGCCGCGAATTTCCGCCTCGTCGCGCACACCACCAAGAGCCATGCGCACGAATTCCCTGCCGGTTGCCCGCGCAATTGACTGGCCAAGCGATGTCTTGCCGACGCCTGGAGGGCCTACCAGGCATAAAATCGGCCCCTTGAGCTTGCGCGAACGGGTCTGCACGGCCAGATATTCAATGATCCGCTCTTTGACCTTTTCCAGCCCGTAATGGTCGTCATCAAGAATTTTCTCGGCAACGTCGAGGTCAATACGCTTGGTCGAGCGCTTGCCCCAGGGAATGCCCAGCAGCCAATCGAGATAGTTGCGCACCACTGTCGCCTCGGCCGACATCGGGCTCATCTGGCGCAGCTTTTTCAGTTCGCCCTGGGCCTTTTCCTTGGCTTCCTTGGAAAGCCGGGTCTTGTCGATCCGTTCTTCGAGCTCCGAGAGTTCATCGCGCCCATCTTCGGCATCGCCGAGTTCCTTCTGAATCGCCTTCATCTGCTCGTTGAGATAATATTCGCGCTGGGTTTTCTCCATCTGCCGCTTGACCCGGCTGCGGATGCGTTTTTCCACCTGCAATACCGATATTTCGCTCTCCATCTGGCTCAGCACATGCTCAAGGCGCTGCTTGATGCTGACGATCGCCAAAATTTCCTGCTTCTCAGCGATCTTGATCGCCAAATGCGAGGCAACAGTGTCGGCAAGCTTGGAATAGTCCTCGATCTGGGTAGCCGCGCTTACCACTTCCGGAGAGACCTTCTTGTTAAGTTTGACGTAGTTTTCAAACTCGGCGACAACCGAACGCGCAAGCGCCTCGACCTCGACCGGGTCGCCCTCGCCATCTTCTATGGCTTCGGCATAGGCTTCGTGAAATTCCTCGCGATCGGTAAAGCGCTGCACCTTGGCCCGTGAATTGCCTTCCACCAGCACCTTGACAGTACCGTCTGGCAATTTGAGCAATTGCAACACCGAAGCCAAGGTGCCCATTTCGTAAAGCGCCTCGGGAGCTGGATCATCATCGCCGGCATTCTTTTGTGCAAACAGCAGGATTTGCCGGTCGGAGCTCATGACTTCTTCAAGCGCCTTGATTGATCTTTCACGTCCGACGAACAGCGGCACTATCATGTGCGGGAAGACGACGATATCACGCAGCGGCAGCAGCGGATAAGGTTCGCCGACAGCAAGATCGATTTCGGTGTCTTTTGTGCTCATGGGGTATCCTTTGTCGGTACTGCGGCACGCTGACCGGTGATGATTTTGGCACAATTAGGTTAGCATCGCAGCCGAGCGCGCAACCACTTGAATGTATTCGCTAATAACCTGTTGCTGCCTGATCGGGCGTGCGGGCCGCAAGAATCGCTGATTTTCACTGTACCCTATTTGGGACCGGTCCGGCGATGCTTCAAGCGGCAAAACACACCCCCCGCAAACAGATTATTGCAAACCCGCCGCAATTCTTGTCGAATTGGGCCCGAGTGCCCGTATTCTAATCCAAAAAAGGCTACCAAAACATAGGTTTAGGCCGTCGCTTCGCCGGATTCGCGGTCCGAATAGATGTACAATGGGCGGGCGCTACCGCTGACCACATCCTCGGAAATTACCACTTCCTGGACCCCCTCGAGAATCGGCAGGTCGAACATGGTGTCGAGCAAAATCGATTCCATGATCGAGCGCAGTCCGCGCGCACCGGTTTTGCGGCCAATCGCGCGACGTGCAATCGCCCTTAACGCATCCTCATGAAAGGCCAGTTCGACATTTTCCATCTCAAACAACTGTTGATACTGTTTGACAAGCGCATTTTTTGGCTCGGAAAGGATTTGGATCAGCGCGTCTTCGTCGAGATCTTCCAAGGTCGCCAATACCGGCACCCGGCCGACAAATTCTGGGATTAGTCCGAATTTGAGCAGATCTTCGGGTTCCAGCATGCGGAACAATTCACCGCTATCGCGGTCTTCGGGAGAGGCCACATCAGCACCGAAGCCGATCGAGGTGCTGCGGCCACGATCGGAAATAATCTTGTCGAGGCCGGCGAACGCACCACCGCAAATAAACAGGATATTGGTGGTATCGACTTGCAGGAATTCCTGCTGCGGATGTTTACGACCACCTTGTGGTGGCACGCTTGCGACCGTGCCTTCCATAATTTTCAACAGCGCCTGCTGCACCCCCTCGCCCGACACATCGCGGGTGATCGAGGGATTGTCGGCTTTGCGCGAAATTTTATCCACCTCATCAATATAGACGATGCCGCGTTGCGCGCGTTCCACATTGTAATCGGCCGATTGCAGTAATTTTAGAATGATGTTTTCCACATCTTCCCCGACATAACCAGCTTCGGTCAGCGTGGTCGCGTCGGCCATGGTGAACGGCACGTCCAATATCCGAGCTAAGGTTTGCGCAAGCAAGGTTTTCCCGCAACCGGTCGGGCCAATCAGCATGATGTTGGATTTTTGCAGTTCGGTATCGCCGTTCTTGGCGGCGTGGTTCAGCCGTTTGTAATGGTTGTGCACAGCGACCGAAAGTACCCGTTTGGCGTACGGCTGACCGATCACGTAATCGTCGAGCACACCGATGATTTCCTGCGGGGTCGGCGTGCCATCTTCCGACTTTACCATCGAGGATTTGTTTTCCTCGCGGATAATGTCCATGCACAGTTCCACACACTCGTCGCAGATAAAAACGGTCGGCCCAGCAATCAGCTTGCGGACTTCGTGCTGACTCTTGCCGCAAAACGAACAGTAGAGCGTATTCTTGGAATCACCGCTGTTGGTAATCTTGCTCATTGAATAGTCCTTGTCGGCCTCTTGCTACTTCGTACAGGCATCTTGTTACAGTGAGCGCCGACCGGCGCCAGCTTGACGGTCCGTTTTGCCATCGAGCGCATCAAAAGCAACCCGTCGCGGTTGACAAAAATACAAACACCCTTGCCAGCCAATATCAAGACGAATCCGTTCGAATTGACATTGTAGCCTGCGGAAAATCAACATTAGCTTAACGCCACAAACGCTGCGCCAGCGCATGATTTTTCTCCACCATGGCAAAATTGTCGGGTTTTCACCGTAATCCAGCGGCGGCAACACTACGCGAACCGTGATTATTTGGTGTCCGCTTCGCGTTTTTCAATCACCTGGTCGATGATGCCGAATTCGCGCGCTTCTTGCGCGTCCATGAAGAAATCCCGGTCGAGGGTTTCTTCAATCGTGTCGTAATCCTTGCCGGTATGCTTGACATAAATGTCATTGAGCCGGCGCTTCATCTTCATGATATCCTCGGCATGGCGCTGAATATCCGAGGCCTGGCCCTGGAAACCGCCGGAAGGCTGATGAACCATGATGCGTGCGTTGGGCACCGCAAAACGCATATCGGCAGCGCCAGCACACAATAGCAACGAGCCCATCGACGCCGCTTGGCCGATGCAAAGCGTCGACACCGTTGGCCGGATGAACTGCATGGTATCGTAAATCGCCATGCCCGAAGTGACGATGCCGCCGGGCGAGTTGATATAGATATTGATTTCTTTTTTCGGGTTCTCGGCCTCCAGATACAATAATTGCGCGCACACCAGCGACGCTAAAGTATCCTCGATCCCTCCGGTAATGAAGATGATCCGCTCCTTCAGCAGGCGGGAAAATATGTCGTAAGCGCGTTCGCCGCGATTGGTCTGTTCGACCACCATCGGCACGAGGTTCATGTAGGTATCGACAGGATCTTTCATCAAACAGGTTCCGAATTGGAGGAGAATGTCGGTATTGCCGACACGAGGGCAGGTTTGGTTATATTTGGCGAGATCCGCCAATAGATAGCGAATCCCTGAGTGCTCGCAAAGATAGGGTATTGCGACCGCGCATTAAAGATGCAGTTAACCCGGCGTGATTTGATTTGGTTAAGCGCCGGTGATCGCCACAATCTTTGCTGACAGATCGCAAAATAGCCAAGGTGGTGACAGGTATGTGGGTTAGCTGGGAACTGGTCATACCAAAGGAACTGTACATGGACCCAATTGAGCACGGCTATTTTGTCTGCTGGCGACCAGGATAAAGCGCCATGGTGCCAGGCCACCACAAGCGGCCCCCAACAAAGTCAAATGGTAAAATCGGGTGGCCGCTTTACGCAGCAATCTCAGCCTACAGCAACCTGGACAAGTGGTATAATTCGGCCAATATCCAGTTCCTTTTGTATCAGCCCTCGTCTTCCTTCATCAGCTCTTCGGCGGTTACCGTTTTGTCGGTTACCTCGGCCATTTCGACAATATGGTCGACGACCTTTTCTTCATAGAGTGGCGCACGAATTCCAGCCATGGCATCCGGATTATTGCGGAAATAGTCCATCACCATTTGTTCCTGGCCTGGATGTTGGCGCATTTGATCATACAATGCGCGCTGCATTTCTTCTTCAGTAACCGTCACCGAAGCGCTTTCACCGATTTTCGCCATTGTCAGGCCCAGCCGAACCCGCCGTTCCGCCAGCGATTTGTACTCCTCGCGCGCTGCTTCCTCGGTGGTATCTTCATCAGCGAAGGTTTTTTCGGTGCGCTCCAGTTCCTGGGTCATCTGGTTCCAGATATTGTCAAATTCCTGTTCGACCATTTTTTCCGGCAACTCCATATTGGTCTGCTCGTCGAGTTGGTCGAGGATTTGGCGTTTGATTTTTGCCCGGGTAAACGAGCCGTAACGGCTTTCGATCTGGCCGAGCACCGCTTCGCGCAGCTTCTCAGCTGACTCCAGGCCTAGTTTCTTGGCCAGATCATCATCGATCTTAATCGCATCAGGCGAACCGACTTCTTTGACTGTGACATCGAACTCGGCCTCCTTGCCAGCCAGATGTTCAGCGCCATAATCCTTAGGAAAGGTGACTTTGACTACGGTCTTGTCGTCGGCTTTTTTGCCAACCAACTGACCCTCGAAGCCAGGGATGAAGGTGTTTGAGCCAAGTACCAGGCGAGTGTCGTCATCAGCTCCGCCCTCAAATACCTCGCCGTCGACCTTGCCGGCATAGGCGATCGTCAATTGGTCGCCGTCTTTTGCCTTGCCTTTTTTCGCGGTGTAAGTTCTGGCGCTTTCGGCGATCGTGGCAACCTGCTCCTCAACTTCAGCATCTTCGACCTCGACCACCGGCCGTTCGATCTTGAGTTTATCGAGGTCCGGCAGGCTGATTTCCGGCATCACTTCATAGGTCAGCGAAAATTCAAAATCTGCGATGCCGACCAAAACCTTCTCGGCCTCGGCCTTGTCCTCAGTCATCGAAACTTCTGGCTGCATGGCCGGCGTCTCTTCGCGCTCCTGCAATACGTCCTTGGTGGAGTTGGAGATGATGTCGTTGACAATCTCGGCCATTACCGATTTGCCATACACTTTTTTGATATGCGATTTCGGCACTTTACCGGGCCGAAAACCGTTGAGCCGCATCTGGCCCTTGAGTTCGTCCAGGCGCTTGTTGAGCCGCTCGCCCATATCTTCGGCCGTCACAACAATTTTCAGTTCGCGTTTTAGGCCTTGGTTTACCGCTTCGGTTACCTGCATGGTTTTCTGGTCCGTGGTCCTGCCCGTTGGCATGTCGTTTCGAACCCTCAAGGTCCTGCCGCGCGGTTGGCGATGGCGCGGCGCTACCCGGTTGGCGGGTATGGGGAGATCGAAGGTTCCCATCAAGGAAATTGCTTGACCGCAAGGCGCAAACGGTCCGTCAATCTTTATTAGCGCCTGCAACCGGTCAATCCGTCGCGCGGCCTAGCACTTTGCTTGGCCAACTGCAATCACCTTGTCTTGCCAACCACCGGCACCGGCAACCGTTAGCGCTCGCCAGTAAAGTGAATTTGACATTTGAGCCCCACTTTCGGCTTCATCCCTTGTCAAAAGTCAAACCCGGAAACTTCATTGGATTCAATATTTTGCTAGTAGATTTTTAATTCCATGATTTGCAAATCAAAGTGCTGCGATGGGACGCTAATATTTGAATTCAAGCACTTGCACGCTGCCGCAACCGCCCTGGCATACTGATTTCTGATTTTTCGGTCATTGCCAGCAAAACTTTGGATGCCAGTCGCAAATGACGCGAGTGTGAACCAGGGCGAAGATCCGTGAATTGGAATTGGCAACAACTGAACGATATAATTGCAATCATCACCGATTTGGAGGTTAAATGATGTTGCTGAGAGCTTTGTTGTCCGCCGTGGTCGGTTTTGCTTTGTCAATTCTGCTGACGACGTCCGCAGCGTTCGGTGCGGCGATCAATATCGACAAGAACGGATTGGCGCTGCAGGGATATGATCCTGTTGCCTATTTCACCTTGGGAGCCCCGACCAGGGGGCAGCCGGATCTTATTTCAGAGCATAACGGCGCGGTTTACCGGTTTTCATCGACCGAACACAAGGCGCTGTTCGACGCCAATCCGGATAAGTATATGCCCGCTTATGGCGGTTATTGCGCCTATGGGGTGGCCGTCGGCGCCAAGGCACCGGTCGAGATCGACAAGTTCCGCATCGTCAAAGGCAAACTATATCTGAACCTCAACGCCGGCATTCAAAGGCGTTGGGAAAACGATATCACCAGCTATATCGTCAAGGCCAATCGTAACTGGCCAAATCTTAGCCGATGATCAGGCTCCCCCTTTGGCGTTTATTGGCGGCAATTTCCGCATTCACCTTATTGTCGGCCACAAATTTTGCGGCCGCCATGGGACCTTCGGTCAAAGCAGCGCCAGAAATGGTCGAAATAGCTGCCGGGCCGTTTCTTGCTGGTTCTTCGGCGCAAGAGCGCGAGGCGGCCTATAAGCTCGACGAGGCAGCCTATGGCCATTCCAAGACCCGGCAATGGGGTTGGTACGACCGCGAGCCGGCGCAAACCACAGTTACGCTCGATGCTTACTGCATCATGAAAGTGCCGGTAAGCAATCGCGACTACCGCCGCTTTGTCACCTTGACCGGCCACAGCCCGCCAATGGTCACCCGCGAGGAATGGCGCGGTTATAAGTTGATCCATCCTTTTCAGCGCACCCTGCGCCACGCCTGGAAGGATGGAGACTTTGCCGATGGCCGCGAACGCCACCCGGTGGTAATGGTATCTCACGACGATGCGACCGCCTACGCGCAATGGCTGAGCGAAATTACCGGGCGTTCATTGCGGTTGCCGAGCGGCCACCAATGGGAAAAGGCCATGCGTGGCACCACAGGCGGCTGGTTTCCGTGGGGCAATATTTATGAACCAGACCACCTTAACAGCCATGACGCCGGTCCGTTTGATACGGTCCCGGTCGGCAGTTTTCCGCAAGGCGCCAGCCCGTTTGGGGTGCTGGACGGGGCCGGTCAGGTTTTTGAATGGACCTCAGAACCGGCCGGCAAGGGTAGGCACCTGGTGCGGGGCGGCTCGTGGGACGACAAGGGCTGCGGCGTGTGCCGAGCGGCCGCACGGCACGGCCGTCCGGACCGGATCAAGCACATATTGGTTGGGTTTCGCTTGGTCAGCGATACCTGCGAAATGTGAGGGACAATTTGCCCTGTGAACCTAGCGCGTGTCACCCAAAAGTGGATACCGGTTTTGGAAAAAATGACACGCATAAACAAAGAGATAGCGCAACGAAGCGAATCCAACGCTTCGTGACAAGCGCTAGGGTCTGTTGAGATTCATAATTGTGAAGCCATTTTGACCGAGTGGTTTCAATATCATCAGTGGCGATGATATCAACGCAACGTAGAATAGCACGCGAGAACAACATGTCTGAGAAAGTAAACCCTACATTATTCAATAATGAGGCCGCACTGGCCCAATATGACCACGAGCGGCTGGAAAAATTGACCCATGCCGGCAAAATTGTCACCGACAATCTACGGATCCTCAAAAAGAGCGGGCAAAACATAGTTGGGAATTGCCTGGCGAACCAGGGCAAGTTTTTCGAAAACAATCATTACCCCAAAGGCGACATCTACGATTCCCATTCCCACGCGCAATATTATTATCATGCCCATAGGCCAGAAAGCGGCGAGCATGGGCACTTCCATACTTTCCTGCGCGCCGCCGGCATGCCACACAACTGCCATCCGGCGCCTTATAAGGGCAAGGCCAAACGGCCTACAGGCAAGGATGCGATTACCCATTTTGTTGCAGTCTCGATGGACGGACCGGGATATCCAACTGGGCTTTTCACCACCAATCGCTGGGTAACCGACGAAACATTTTATCGCGCTTGTGACGTGATGCGCATTCTGGACCGGTTCGATATCGAACTGTCCTATCCATGTCTCGCCACCAACCGGGTGCTAAGTAGCCTTTTGGCCTTATTTCGCCCGCAAATCGAGGCGTTGCTTTTCGCGCGCGACCAAAAAATCGATGACTGGCGGCGCACCCACCCTGGCGTCGACGTCTATGAAGACCGTAATTTGGAAATCACTTCAATCATCGACATCAATATCGAACGCCAAATCGCGGCGGTAAACGCCGCGCACAAGGCAATCTCACGCGCGGCGTAAAATTCTGATCGAATGGGCACCTATTGGCCAATGCTGTTGCCAGCGCTTCCAGTGAACGCTGAAAATCGACGGGCTGGTATGGCAAGCCAAACAAGCGGCGCGCGGCGCATGGGATGCCAAAATGCCAGGCTGCATTAATTTCGCCGGTGGCCCATTCTAGAGCCTGTGGACAATTATGGTTGTGGCGCTGGCGTGGCTCAATTGACCGCTGGCAATATTCCGCCGTCTAATAGCACGATTTTTTGCTCACTTGCTTGATCCCGTATTGAGCAAGATCGATCCATTTCGGCCAAAATTTCGCCAGGCTTGGTGTCATATTTCACAATTTTCCCGAGGGTTCGCCGATTTCTTGGCGCGGCATCAACCGTTTGTTTTGGCTAGGGTTTTATATCAACGGTGGCCGTTTATGGCAGCCGATTTATACCAATGGCGGTTAATATTGTCACCTGTGAACCCAAACTGAACGTCCGGTTCACCGTAGGTTCTGTCGGCCCGATCTATTCCTGTTGGTGTCATCAGCAAACCCAGCCTACCCACACCTTTAGGAGAAACCAATAATGACCCGCAAACTGATCCTCGCCACCGCGACCAGCCTAGTCATCGGCCTTGCTTCGGCCCCCGCCATGGCCAATGGCGTCAACATTCAGCAGTTTGGCTTCGGCAACGCCGCAGGCGGCGCCCAGACCGGCTTTTTTAATCAGATCGGCGTCTACCAAAACGGCCAGTTTAACGAAATGGTCAGTGAGCAGCATGGCAATGGCAATGTCGCAGCAACCGGTCAGGAAGGCTTCAACAATACCGCCGACACATGGCAGAACGGCAATGGCAATGCCGCCGGCGTTGGTCAGTTTGGCGCCAACCACACCGCGATCATGACCCAAGACGGCAATGGCAACATTGTCGCTGGAGTACAGGTCGGCAACAATTGCAGCGCCGACGTCACCCAAGCCGGCAGCGGTAATGTGGCGGCCTTCGTTCAGACCTGCCCATAGTCGCTTTTCCCCTCTAGTGCGTGTCACCCAAAAGTGGGCACCGGTTTTGGGAAACATGACACGCATAAACAAAGAGATAGCGCGACGAAGCGAATCTAACGCTCCGTAACAAGCGCTAAGGCCTGCCCGGCTGCCGCTAGTAAAGCGGCCGGGCGAACGGCTTCAAATTCGACAACACCCGTAGCCTGTTTAGGCGAACCAACAAGGACAAACACCATGACCCGGACCGCCTTCGCCACCACCGCACTTACCCTGACGCTTGGCGCCGCCGCCGCGCTCAACACCGCTGGTGCTGTTAACCGGGACGGCCCGTTTACGTGCGCCATTGAGCAAAGCTCAACTGGAGCCATGACCGTATTGACAAGCCGGGTCAGGGCCGAAACCAGCGCCAATTTCACAGGCAGCTATCGCTTCGCCGTCACCGGCCCCGGCACCAACATCCGCCAGGGCGGCGGATTTGTTATCGAACCGGGCCAGACTAAAATCCTTGGCACGGTCATGCTTTCCGGCGCCGCCAGCCAATATGATGCCAGCCTGACGGTCACCGCCAATGGCGGCGCGGTGGAATGTCAAAGAGTAAGGGAAAGCTGAAAACCCACCGCCTTGGTGCCAATAGCGTTGGTACTGTTCTCATTTTGAAAACCGCTTCTGATCACCGATCTAGAGCACAATCTGAAAAGTGGTGGCCGGTTTTCAGAAAAATTGTGCGCCGAAACAAATAGATAGAACACTTTTTGCGATTCACAAATCGCGAAAAGTGCTCTAACCGAGGATAGGCTTTTCGGGAATACGCAATAATATCGAAGATAATTGCGAAGGTGGTGATTGCCGTGTCCACCAATTTACGTGACCGAAGGTCCCAAAAACACAGGCTTCAATCCCGCTTGATAAATATGCCGATATGGTCAGATGACCGGCTATTTTACCCCTAGCTTCTTTTGCAAGCTGGTCGACGAAGTGGTGTATTGAAACACCACTTTTTCGTCCGGGTGGACGATGCGCTTGGCCGCCTGGGTCATTAAGGCGGCTTCGTGGAAGCCGCACAATATAAGCTTGAGCTTGCCCGGATAGGTGTTGATATCACCGATCGCGAAGATCCCGGGCTCAGAAGTCTCGAATTTCTCAGTGTCGACCGGGATCAAATTCTCGTGCAGGTTCAACCCCCAATCAGCAACCGGGCCAAGCTTCATGGTCAGACCGAAAAACGGCAGCATATAGTCAACCGTAAGTTCGGCGACCTCGCCGTCTGCCCCCTTCACCTGCACAGCAGCTAACTGCCCGTCGTCGCCACCCAATTTACTCACCTGACCAAGGTGAAAGGCGATCCGCCCCTCGTCACGCAGCTTTTCCATCTTCGCCACACTATCTGGCGCGGCGCGAAATTGCGGTCGGCGATGCACCAGCGCCACCGATTTCGCCACCGGTTCAAGATTGAGCACCCAATCGAGTGCGGAATCGCCACCGCCGACGATCACCAAATCTTTGTCGCGGAATGTTTCCTTGCGCCGAACCGCATAAAACACCGACTTTTCTTCATATTCTTCAACGCCTGGGATCGGTGGCCGCTTGGGTTGAAACGAACCGCCACCGGCGGCGATGACCACCACTTTGGCGCGGAACACATCATTTTCATCGGTGGTAATCGCAAAGCCACCATCGGCCAGTGGTTCAAGGCCGGTGACCATGCGTGACAGGTGAAACTGCGGGCTAAACGGCGCGATTTGTTCCATCAAACGATCGGTCAGCTCCTGACCCTCGATCACCGGCCAACCGGGAATGTCGTAAATCGGCTTTTCGGGATATAATTCTGTGCATTGACCGCCGGCACGGTCGAGAATATCGATCAAATGGCATTTCAGGTCAAACAGGCCAAGCTCGAATACCGCAAACAAGCCGACCGGCCCCGCGCCGATAATTACGACATCGGTATCAACGTTTTTTGGCATCGATTTCTTCCATTGTTGCGTCCGTTTGTTCGTACGTAAACAATCGGTTATTGCGAGCGCGGGTCAAATTCAACAATATCCCAGTGCCGGTCGCGATCTTCATCACGCACGATAACCGAACGGGTGCGCCGCCAGCCAATCGCCTCGACCCGGCTCCACACCGCGCGGCTGGCTTTAGTCCAATTGGGTTTGTCTGCATGGGGACCGACAGCTGAAACGATTACCCGCTCTACCAGGCGACATTCGCCAACGATGCGCGCTAAGTGCTCAACATTGTCATCTTCATAATAAAGCACCTCGTTGGCGATCACGACACAGCGCCGCCCGGGCTTGATCGAAAATTCGCCAAGCGAACTGCGGACGGTTTCAACCGCGCGCCCGCGCCCGTCGATCTGCGCAAGCGCCACGTCGGAAATATCGACCGCGACATAGGTATCGAACACGGCCCCAGTAAGCGATGCCAGCAAATGGCCAGGTCCGCTTCCCAGATCGATGATATCGATTTTCGGATCGCCGGCGATCATCCCGGCAACCACGTTTAAGCGCAGATGCTCGCTTGGATCGCTTAGAAAGGCCCAGCGGCCTTCGTCATATTGCTGGTTCCATCGGGCACGTGCGTCGCTCATGGGCTATCCGGTCTGGTCTTGTTAGCGTTAACCTTGGCGTTCCGGCACCCTGACCACAAGGCCGTCAAGGGCATCGCTCACTTTGATCTGACACGAAAGCCGTGAACCGGGTTGCACCTCATAGGCAAAATCCAGCATGTCCTCTTCCATGACTAGCGGCCCACCAACGGTTGCGCACCACTCATCGTCAACATAGACGTGGCAGGTCGCGCAGGCGCAGGCGCCGCCACATTCCGCTTCGATGCCTGGAACTGAATTGCGAATGGCGTTTTCCATGACGGTCGAGCCGTTTTGCGCCTCCACGACGTATTTTGTGCCATCAAAGGCGATGAAGGTGATTGTAGCCATGGTCGGAAATTCCGGCTCGAGGTGGGGCTGTACCGGATGCGGGCGACCGAAGTCTTGCCGACCGTCGCAACCCGGACAGTTCGCCGGATTTAAGGGATGCACCCTGGTTGTCAAGGCGCAATTTGGCGCGATCGGCGCCAAGATCGGGTCCTACGCAACCAACAGGGCACCATTAGGCGCTTATATTTAATGGTGTGGCATTCAGCAGGTTGGCTCAATCGTCGCAATAAAGGCGGTCGCACGGGCAATGGCTTGATGCAGTGCTTCAACACCGAGTTCGGCGGTGGCGGTTTCTTCCAAAGCGCTGGCGGTATCGGCCACTTCCCAGGCCCCTACTCCACGCGCTGCACCCTTCATGGTGTGCAAAATGCGCTTTTTAGCCATCGTATCGCCGGCCGCCTCAAGCGCGCCAGCCAGCCGTTCGGCCTGGCCGACAAATAATTGCAGCA
Source organism: Rhizobiaceae bacterium (assembly GCA_965248715.1). Lineage (GTDB taxonomy): Bacteria > Pseudomonadota > Alphaproteobacteria > Rhizobiales > Rhizobiaceae > CBDFKB01. The sequence continues at coordinate 119,978 of CBDFKB010000008.1, read as the reverse complement.
CTTCGCGTTCCAAATCTCGGTCGCCCATGGTCTGTCGCGCCAAATGCACCAGGTCGATCGGGTCTGGAATATTGTCGGTATTTGCTTTTTCGGCCATATTTGCCATCGTTTCGCCCTCACCCAATTGAGAGAACCAAACGTTAGCAGCGCAAACAAAACATCCGGTTAAAATTACAGTGATTTATGGGGATGCGTGTTATCGTTCGATGCATGGCCTTTTATGTTCTTAGTAAGCAATTGGCTAACCCCCACCTGGTATAGGGGGAAACTAGCAAAAATGGCCGTTAACCAAACATTAACAATTACGGTTCCGAAACCTCCGATTCCTTGTCGAAACCGCCCGATTGTGCCATTACGCTATATTGGCGGCTTGTGTATCAGCATTCGATTGTAGCGATGTTGAAGCACATGAATTCGAGGAGGCCATATGGCCGGCAGCGCGGCCTTGGAGCGGGGACGCTCAATGCTTGGGGCGGGGACGCCCGATGGCGGCAATCATCGCAGGCGGCATGTCGCCATTTTTCTCCCGAATATGGGGCCGCGATAAGGCACCCTATGGCGAGCGGCAACCGATTGCCGCGACAACTACAGGTGCGAGTAGTACGAGGCGTAACAAATGGCGGTAAAGCGCGATAAAGATGTCACGGCAGACGATGCGCTAAACGCAGTCGAAGAAGCGTTGCGGATCGATTTTGGTGCCGATGATAATAGCGGTGCCGACAAACCTGCCGGTTCCAAGGACACGGGTTCCACCGATCATGGCATTTTGGCCGATGATTTATTGGACCAGGTCGAATTGCCAAGCGACGATTTCGCGTCTGACGATTTCACAGCCACCGGATCGTCTGGCGCCGAAAAACCGTCGGCCATAGATCCCAATCCGCCGCTGGCCCCTTCTTCAGCGCCCGCCAATGATGACCAACTCTCCAACATTTCCGATTTGGTCTACCGGCTCGACAAGCGACCATCGCGTAGCATCTATTGGTTTGCGTTCCTGATCGCCACCTTGTGGGTCGGCGTTGTCGGCTATTTCGCCTATTCCCGGTTTGGCAGCCAATTTCCAGCGCTTTCGGAACTGGGTTCCGATGAGCGGTTACCGGAAGCGATGCTGTTTGCCGGCTTGTTCCTGGTGCCGTTATTGTTCATCTGGGCGTTCGCGGTGATGGCGCGGCGGGCCCAGGAACTGCGCCTGGCGGCGCGTTCCATGGGCGAAGCAGCAATCCGTCTTTTGAGGCCGGAGTCCGTTGCCCAAGATAGCGTCAACAATATTGGCCGAGCCGTGCGCCGCGAAGTTGCGGCAATGGGCGAAGGTGTCGAACGGGCGCTGGCGCGGGCCGGTGAACTCGAAGTGCTGGTGCACAACGAGGTTATGAACCTGGAACGCTCCTATACTGACAATGAAATTCGTATCCGCACTCTGGTCGCCGACATGACCGGCGAACGCGAACTGATCGTCAACCATGCCGAGCGGGTGCGCGCAACACTGACCGGTGCCGAAGAAAACATCCGCGTGGAACTCAACGCGGTTGACGGCCGCATCGCCGAGGCGGTGGACAATGCGACCGCCAATCTCAGCAATACTTTGGAAATTCGCCGCGATGAAGTGCACGCCCGGCTAACCGAAGCCAACGACGCAATCGCCAACCGACTGGCCGCGTCAGGCGACCAGATGGCCTTGTTGGTAAATTCGACCAGCGAGCAGGCGGTGGAACGCCTAGCGGCCAGCGGCCAGGCGCTTGATGACGTGATCAATAACCGGGCCAATGAAAGCGCCGCACTGATCGAAACAACCGGCCAAACCATCACCCAACTCCTGGAAAACCGCACCGCGGAATTGGAGCGTCAAGGCAATGACGTGGTCAATCGTTTTGAGGAAACCGTGCAGGGCACCGCAACCGGTCTACTTACCACGATCCAGGAAACCAGTGATGGTCTCAAGACCCATCTCGACACCCAATTTACCGCCATTAATGATGGATTGAGCAGCCACCTCGGCAACATGCAAGGTGCGCTGGAGACTACGGGCAGTACGTTGGTTGAATCGCTTGGCATGCGCACAGAAGCGCTCGATAAAGTGCTAGCAGATGGCACCAACGCCATCGGCGCTACGATCGGCCACCGTTTGTCAGGCTTTTCGACCTCGCTTAACGCCAAGGTCGACGAAATCGTCAACAATCTGCAAGAACGAAGTGCTGATCTGGAGCAAAATTCAGAACGCATCGATCTGGCAATCAAAAACCGCACTGACCTGATCAAAGACACGTTGATCGCGCAGACCAAGGAACTGGCTGACACATTCAATACCGGGCGCGATGTGGTTTCCGATGCGCTTGCCGCCGGCCGTGGGCAGATCAACGAGGATGCGGAAAGCCTAAAATTGGCATTGACCCGGCAGGCCAAGGAAGTCGCCGACGTTTTCGTACAAGGCGAAGACAAAATCATCACCGGCATCGAAATCCACAAGAGCGAGTTCAGGGTTCGCACCGACCAACTCAAACAGGAATTGATCGGGCAAAGCGAACAGGTTGGTTCGGTGTTCGTCGAAGGTGCAGAGCGGGTTGCAGAAGTAATCCGTGAGCGCACCGACGAAGTGCAAGCGCGAACCGCCAAAATGCAGGAAACCCTGGCCGACCAGACCCGCGATGTTGCCGCCGCCTTTGTTGCCGGCGAAGAACAGATTGCCAATGTGGTCATGGAACGCCAGGCGGAAATCCGTTCCCGCACCGAGCAAATTCGCGAAACTTTGACAGCCAATACCAAGGACGTGGCGGACGCGTTTATCGCTGGCGAAGAGCGTATCGAGCAGGTAATTAACGAGCGTCAGACGGAAATTCACACACGCGTCGAGCAGATCGGCGAAATCCTGTCGGCACAGACCGCAGAGGTTGCTCATGTGCTGGCCGATGGCGAAATGAAATTTGTCAAATCGGTTGAAGCACGCCGCGACGAACTAACTGAGCGCACCGATCGCATTCGCCAGACCCTGGTCGAGCAAACCGGAGAAATCGCTGGCGCTTTCATTGCCGGCGAAGAGAGCCTGATCAGCCGAATTTCCGAACGCCAGGACGAAATCAAGTCGCGTGCGGACGAAATCAAGAACGCGATGGAAGGCCAATCCGGTGATATCGCCAGCATGTTCGAGACGGCTCAATCGCGTTTGACAGAAACTATGCAGGAAGGTCAAAAGACCCTCGACAATCAGCTTGGTTCGCGCATTGAACAAGCGGGCGCCACCTTGGATGATAAGGCGCAAAAGCTTTCCACCCTGCTTTCGGAACGGGTCAATGTGATCAATTCCACCCTCGGCAGCGGCCTGGTCGACACTCAGCGCAAACTTGAGGAAAAGTCGGTCGAGTTTAATACCATGCTGGCCGAGCGCAGCGCCGAATTGGCCCATGTACTGGAAACCCAGGCAAAGCCACTTGCCGACAAGGTCAAATCCGCCGGCCAAGAAGTCACCGCCCGCCTGTCGGAAACTTCCACCATTGTCACCAACGATGTTACCGATCTGCTGGGGCGGCTTGGCGAGGCAAACAATGTGCTCGCCGATCTGCTAAATACCGGTCGCCGCGATCTGGGCGGGTTGCAGTCGAGCTTGGCCCACGATGCCAAGACGATTGGCGAATCGGTGATCAAGGCCAAAGAGAATTTGGATATCTCAACCAATTTGATGAGCAAGAGCGAATCGCGTTTCTCGGAGACCGCCGGTCATACGGTCGCGAATTTCCAGGCGATTGCCGATCGCTTCGACAAACATGCCGACACCCTGTCGGAAGCGAGCAGGCTAATCGATGGTGCTGAATCGAATTTCTCCGCCACCTTAGAAAGCCGCCAAGGCACGATCGACGCACTCGCCTCCGGCTTGGTCAAACGGACCGAAGAAATCGAAACCCATATGCAGCAGTTCACCGAACTGATGAACGCGACGCTGAGCGATGCGCAAGCCCGCTCGCACGAAATCGGTGGTCGCATTGGTGATGATCTCACCCGCGCGATCAACGATGCCACGGCCAGGTTCATGCAGACTACAGATTCCATGCGTGCCGCCTCAGCAGAGGTTCAGCGTGCACTGGAAGAAACCCGCCTCGAAGTGCGGCGCGGCGTGTTAGAGTTGCCGGAAGAAACCCGCGAGAGCGCCGACGCAATGCGCCGCGTGGTTGTCGACCAAATCCAAGCGCTGAAAGACCTGTCGGAGATCGTTGCACGGTCCGGCAAGACGCTGGATGCTTCCCAAGCCTCGGCCCAGCCGCGTGCATTTGCCAGCGCTAGTGGCGAAGCTGCACCCAGGCGCCCGGCGCCGCCGCGTCCGCGATACGATACCCCGACCGCAGTGCCACCGGCACCGGTGCGCTATAGGAGCGATCCTATCCCTGATCCAAGCTTTGGTGGCGTTGACCCCTACGCTTCGCGTGGCGACTATCAGAGCGAGTTTTCGCGCCAGTCCGCAGAAGCAAACCGAGCTGCAACCGACCGCAACGCCGGGGCAGCGATGCCGGAGTGGCAATCCGGTGCAGACCGCACCGCGCCACAGGCGCGCCAGGTCGACACCGAAGTGCGTGCACAACCGGCACCGCGATCCGATCAACGCCAGGGTTCCCAGGGCTGGGTCAGCGACCTGTTGCGCCGCGCATCAAGCAACGAACCGGTACCACCCCAGGCGCCTCCAGCCAACCAGCGTGGTAATCCGGCCTCGGAAATGTATCGTCCAGCGACCGAACAAACCCGGCCTGAACGCCCGCCATTGCACATGATGGAAACCCTCAACTCGCTTTCGATGGACATTGCCAGTGCCATCGACCATGAGGCTTCGGTCGAGTTGTGGGATCGCTATCAGCGCGGAGAGCGCAACGTTTTCACCCGACGGCTCTATACGCTCAAAGGGCAACAAACGTTCGATGAAATCCGCGACAAATATCGCCGTGACGCCGAGTTCGGTTCCGCAGTTGACCGCTATATCAACGATTTCGAGCGTCTTTTGGCCGATGTGTCACGCAATGACCGCGACAATATTATGAGCCAGACCTATCTAACCTCGGATACGGGCAAGGTTTATACCATGCTCGCCCACGCAGCCGGAAGACTGACTTAGGATCGCGGCAGGTCTGGCTGGGTTGATGCAGCAAAATGAAAAGGTCGCAATCGTTACCTGCGCCGGTTCCGGCATCAGCACACCGGCAGCGACCATCGACGAAACCCCCGTGGAAACCTGGCGGGCGGTGGTCGATACCAATCTCACCGGCTCGTTTTTGTGCGCACGGGCAGGGTTTGCGCAAATGCGCCGGCAGTCCCCACAAGGTTGCCGCATTATTAATGACGGATCGATTGCTGCCCAGGTGCCTAGCGCTTGTCACGAAGCGTTGGAGCGATTTTGATGTAAGCAGTCAATAGGTGTTAGTCGCTTGAAGTCGTGGATTCGCCTTCTTCGGTGCTTTCTGTCGCTTCTTCGGCCTCGGCCGCAGGCGGTTCGGAAAACTGGCTGACATAGGCAATCACGTCCAGGCGCTGCTGTTCCTTGCCCAATTTGAAGGTCATTTTCGATTTCGCCTTGGGATCATCGAGATAAGCGCGCAGAAATTTCTTGGGACCTGCCAAATAGTCGAAAATCAATTCAGGGTTCCACACCAGACCCGCCTCGCCAGCGGCCTTGATGCTCTTGCCATATTTAAAGCCTTCAAACGTGCCCGCGGTGCGGCCAATGACATTGTTGAGAACCGGGCCGGTCTTATTTTTGGCTTCCTCGCCAATGCGATGGCAGGCTAAGCACTTTTTGAAAACCTTTTTCCCGGCCTCGGCATCGCCCTCGGCAAATGCCGGTGCACCTACAAAAACCGTCGAGGCTAAGAGCCCTGCCGCCACCAAATTCTGTTGCCACTTAGGAATGCGCATCAAATTCTCCCCACTCGATATCGAGCCATTCATATATAGCCCAAAATTGTGTTCGACCAGATCAAATTCGATCGCAATGCATCACAGCTGCGTTGGCAACCGGAGACCCATCGATCATCGCACTACGGTCCTGCCACCGCATTCGGCTAGCGGTTCGAAGGTGAGCCAGATCAGCCCATCAGCTTGGTTGAGCAGCTTGTCCGGTCTAGTTATCAAGAATTTCCTTGACTGTCGTCGCCAACTGCTTGAGGGAAAATGGCTTTGGCAGGAAGCCAAATTCCCCGTGATCGCCTTCCGGAAGGTTTTTCGAGAACGCGCCTTCCGCATAGCCAGAAATGAATATGAATTTCAGATCCGGCCTGGTTTCACGTATCTTGTTCAGCAAAGTCGGGCCGTCCATTTCCGGCATTACCACATCGGAAACGATCAAATCGATTTCATCGCCATGTTCCTGCATGACCTCCAACGCCTCTACGCCGCTGGTCGCCTCGTGGACTTGATATCCCCGCGATACCAGCGCACGGCCGGCAAACGCGCGCACCGCGTCTTCGTCTTCAACCAACAAGATTGTGGCACTGCCAGAAAGATCCTTTGGCTTGTCGCGCGCCTCAGCGGCGGCATCGTTGGGTACGGCTTCCACTTCCGGCTCCTGGCGTGGTAGAAATACCCGGAAAAGGGTTCCCTTGCCTTCCTCGCTGTCTGGATAGATAAAACCCTCAGTCTGCTTGATGATGCCATAGACGGTCGACAGCCCCAAACCGGTGCCCTTGCCTACTTCCTTTGTGGAATAGAACGGCTCGAAAATCTTTTCCATTACTGCGGCGCTCATGCCAGTACCGTTGTCCTCGACCTCCATCAGCACATAGTCAGCCGCCGGCATGCCTTTGTAGGAAAAACGTTCGGCGCATTGTTCGGTGGTAAGATTGGCGGTGGTGATCACCACTTTGCCGCCGTTCGGCATGGCGTCGCGGGCATTGACCGCCAAATTGATCACGACTTGTTCAAACTGACTGATATCCACCTTGACCGGCCATAAATCGCGCCCGTGCACCACCTCTAACTGGACCTTTTCACCCAGCAACCGGTCTAGCAGCATACGCAAATCCGACAGCGCATCACCAAGCGATAAAATTTGCGGATGCAAGGTTTGGCGGCGCGAGAACGCAAGCAATTGCCGTACCAGGCTGGCTGCCCGGTTTGCGTTTTGCTTAATGTTCATGATGTCCTGAAACGACGGATCGCTGGGTCGGTGATTGGTCAACAACAAGTCTGAAAAACCGATTATCGCGGTCAGCACATTATTGAAATCATGAGCTATTCCGCCGGCAAGCTGACCAACCGCCTGCATTTTCTGGCTCTGGTTGAATTGTTCCTCCAGCACCCTTTGTTCGGTGGTCTCCATGGCGTAGACAATCGCTTCTTCGCGGTCCAGCGAGCCGTTTTTATCATCATCGTCATCATCGGCTTTGGTCTTGGATTGGTCGTCGTCATGATCAGCGACCGGTGATATAAAAAACCGCACCGACCGGTTTTCGTCACTCGGCAGGGTCGAATCCACCGGCTTGATGTTGGCCTTGCCGCTAAGCGCCTCTTCGAGTGCGGTTTGCAACGCGCCGCTGTCATTTTTGGTAACTAAGGCGGAAAATGCCAACCCTTCCACGTTACCGCGTTCGCTGACAATGTCGGCAAACAGCTTCATGAACGGTGCATTGGTGCGGGCAATTTTGCCCTTGGCGGAAACCGCAGCGATCGCAATCGGCGTGCTGTCGAAAAACCGAGTAAAGCGAATTTCAGCTGACCGTAACGCATCTTCGCTCGGCTCCGAGATCGCGCGGTTGATGACCATGGTCCGGGCCGAACCAGGAGTTCCGTCTTTGGCGAACGGCACCCGGTGATACAGCCGGACCGGCAGTCGTTGGCCGTTCGATTTGGCGAGATCGAGATCAACCACGGCGGTCTGAATGCCGCCTGGCTCTGCCTTCACCGCTTCCAAAAGCGCCATCCCATCTCCCACCACAAGGTCACGTATGCTCATGCTGCCCGACCTGAATTCGGTCAGATCAATGCCCAGCCAGTCGGCAAGGGTGGCGTTCAGGTAGACCAGGGATCCGTCCGGTTCGCCGGAGAAAAATCCGACCGGCGCATGGTCGAGGTAATTGATCGCATTTTGCAGTTCCTGGAAAGTGCTTTCCTGCTTTTCACGACCGGCGGTAATGTCGGAAATCTGCCAAACCGTCAGTGGCTTGTCCCTAATTTCGCTGTTCAATTGGCGCGCACGTACTCGATACCAACGCGGCTCAGCGCCGTCGCCGCGAGCACCGGGCGCCAGGCGAAACTCCTCCGACATCACCTTGCCTTCGCGCGCACCCTTGGCCAGCCGGTAGATCGCCTCACTGGATTCGGGTCGCTGCGAGAACAGATGTTCAACCGTGTTGATGCCACTATTGTCGATCGCGGAGGTGACAGTGCCATAAGTCGCATTGGCGTAGACGATGCGGCCCTGCCCGTCGGTCACCAAAACCCCCGCATCCATTCCATCAATCAATTGCCGGGAGAAATCCGCCTGCTTTTGGCCAGATGTCATGCGGATAAAACCAAGCACCATCGAAAAGATGAAAAACACACCGGTCATCGACAAGACGCCAAGCAAGGCCCGCAAATAGGGCTCGGCCTGTTCGTCCTTAAATAAAGCAAAGAAAACCGCAGTCGCTACTAATACGATGCCCAACAGAAAAAGGCGACCAAAATTGGCCGCCGGCGCGGTATTGTCGATCGCCGCATTTTTCGGCACTGTAGTGTCGGATTGGTCGCTCATCAAACCATATGTTCCCGCGCCAATTTCCCTTTCAACTCAATCCGCCAAATTATCTGCAGCGATTACCGGCGGCGAATCATATTCTTTTACCCGTGGCAACCCCAAAGTGCCACCATTGCTAACGGTTACAACCACAAAGTTCATGGCCGGAAAGCCACCACCTGTCGTTGCCATTTTATTGCCTTATTGCCACCGCTGAAGTGTGATATTGTAGATACGGGCAAGGAGCCCGCAAGTCCCGGTTTTGGCCGGTGCCAGGTTTCGGGTTGCGCTGGGCCAGATTTCATATTGTCGGATTCGAGAAAAATCTACCGCAGTAATTTTCGTGACGCCGAATGTTTTGGGTTAACCGGTCGTTAGCGGATCGCTGGCAAATAGATAGAATGCAAACAAACCTGTAGTCGAGTAAAGGCAGTAGCCTGGGAGAATTGTAAATGGAGTTCCTGAAACCGGTATTTGGGGAAAATCCTGGCATCGCGCTTTTAGTCACCACCCTAATTTTGATCGCGTTGATAATCGCGGCATTTTGGATAGTCCGCTCGATCCTGTACAATCCAACCATTCGTCCACGCCGCGGCCGTGTGCCGCGCCTTGCGGTTAGCGATGCGGCAATCGTCGATTCGAAACGTCGAATTGTGCTGGTGCGACGCGACAATGTCGAGCATTTGGTAATGATTGGCGGCGTCACTGACGTGGTGATCGAACAAAATATTACCCTTGCACAATCGGCAGTGACCCGTGCGCCAGTCCCCCACGCCCAGGTATCACACCCTAGCGAGACGCTGGATTCTGCACCGCGTTCAAGAACTTTGGATAGCACTGATGCACCGTCCGCAAAGCCGCCCGCAGCCGCCGGCGTTACGGCTACGCCGCCGGTAGCACGCCATGGCGAAAAAGCCCCTGCCCCGGTTTCCCAGGGCAGAAGCGAACCGCCTGCGGTAAAACCGGCCACAGCAACGCCAAATACCGGCCAGCAGCCAAACCGCACCACCAGAGCTGCATTCACCGCGATTACCGCGACCGCTGCTGGCACCGCACCACCGCTTGCCGCCGAGCCGGCCAGTATGGAAGTTCGCGAAAGCGTGGCACCGAGCTTGGATGACAGCATCGAAGCGGACATCGAAAACGCGCTCGAAATGGAACTCGCCGATTTCGGCGAATCCGCCGCTGAACCCGCTAATGAAGCACCGAAACCATCGGGCTCCGAAAAATTACAGCCGGTTAAGGCCGACGCCAATGTCGAAGACGAAATGGAACGGCTGTTGGAACAACTGACCCGCGAAGACGCCTAATCGTCGCGATAGATTTTTTCACGCCGCTCGTGGCGTTCCTGGGCCTCGATCGAGAAAGTTGCGATCGGGCGGGCGTCGAGCCGCATCACACTGATCGGCTCGCCGGTCTCTTCGCAATAGCCATAGGTGCCCTCGTCAATCCGACTTATCGCGGAATCGATCTTGGATATCAATTTCCGCTGCCGGTCGCGCGCCCGCAGTTCGATCGAGCGGTCGGTTTCCGAGGAAGCCCGGTCGGCAATATCCGGCAATGTGTGCGAATTATCCTGCAAAGTATCGAGGGTTGTTTTCGCTTCAGCAAGGATGTTGTTGCGCCACTCAACGAGCTTATGGCGGAAATATTCCCGCTGGTGCTCACTCATAAACGGCTCGTCATCGCTCGGTGTATAACTATCCATCGTGTCTGCTATCATTGATCACTACCTGTAACCAGCGAACGTTGGGCGCTGTATACCCGGCGCGCGGTTTTGCAGCAAGGCGTGAGTGCATTAGCAGCGAAAAAACATTTAGCGGAAAATAACCGATTGATTTTAGTGATATTTGTAACGCGGCCAGGCAATTCCTGGGCTATGTTCGGCAGCGCTTAGCGGTCAAATCCGACCGTTGACATGGGTTGTGGGTATGAAAGATACGGGTATCAAAAACACCACATCCCTTGAAATCCAATTGTGCCACCGCCACGATCCGGTTATGCCTCATCGTGGCGCCTAGGTGACCCGGTCAACCCATGATCACCGCTTTAGAATATGGAGACATATATTGCGAAACCGATACGATGCTTATGTTAGAGGGTCTGACAACCGGGCCGGTTGGTCTTTTGCAATATCGGGTATCGGGAACATGAATGATGACTAGGCTGGCAGTGGTACGGCACGCCAAATCGTCATGGGCCGCAGTTGGATTAAGCGATTTCGAGCGCTCACTCAACCAACGCGGGCGTGATAGTTTGCCCAAGATCGGCGAATATCTCAGCCGCTCCAAATTCGCTCCAGCCCATATCGTTTGCTCGACGGCTGCCCGCACCCGCCAAACCTTGGACGGACTGCTCGGATTTTTGTCAACCGAACCCAACATCGATTTCAACGAGGAATTGTACAATGGTGCCGAGCGTCAATATTTCGATGTTATACGGGCACTGACCGGTGGCCATGACGCCATGATCGTCGGTCATAATCCGATGTGTTCGATGTTTGCCATTTCTCTGTGTGGCGGCGGCGATGAGGCATCGATACGAAAGCTGCATGAAAAATTCCCGGCCGGAGCGGTGGCAATGTTTGAGCTGGCCGGCGACAATTGGGCTCAATTGCAGCCGGGCGGCGCAATTCTGGCAGATTTCTACACGCCGCGCGACGCGCCATAAAATGCGGCGCGACGGCTGGGGTCAGCACCGTTAGTGAAGTATATTGCGCCCAGAGCCAACAAAAAGAGCATTGAGGAAACCATTGGTGAACAGCACCAGTCTTGCCGATGATGCCTATCTGGCGCTCAGCAATTTGTCGGATTTCGCCGGCGGCATAGTTTCGCCGACAGTTCGCCTTGGGGTCACCGGTCTGGCCCGAGCCGGCAAGACCGTTTTCATCACTTCGATGGTCCACGCGCTGCTCAACGGCGGCAACCTACCGATGTTCCTGCCGGCGGCACAAGGCCGCCTAGCGCGGGTGCGACTGGAACCACAACCGTCAATGGATGTTCCGCGTTTTGAGTATGAGGCCCATCTCAAAATGATCCTCGAAGATAGGATGTGGCCGCAATCGACCCGGCAGATATCCGAGTTACGGTTGACCTGCGCCTTTGAGCCCGAAGGGTTTTTGAGCCGCATATTCAAGCCGGCGCGCCTGAATATCGACATTGTCGACTATCCAGGAGAATGGCTGCTCGACCTGCCATTGTTGAACAAATCCTACGAAGAATGGTCGCAAGAGGCGCTGAAACTGTCGCACGATAAAACAAGACAATCGGCGGCGGCAATGTGGCACCAAATGCTGACCGGTTTTGATCCTAAGGCGGAACGCCAGGAGGCCAACGCGCGCCAACTTGCGGGCGCATTTACCCAATATCTGCACGCCTGCCGCCAAGACGCCAATGCGCTGGCCACCGTGCCGCCGGGGCGATTTTTGATGCCGGGGGATCTAGAGGGATCAGCCGCGCTGACCTTTTGCCCATTGCCGGTAGAACGCTGGCAAAAACCAGAAGCAAATTCGCTACATGCGCTGATGGCCGAGCGTTACGAGGGTTACAAACGAGTGGTGGTCAAACCGTTCTTTCGCGATCATTTCGCCCGCCTCGACCGGCAGATCGTATTGGTAGACGTGCTGCAATCGGCCAATGGCGGGCGCGATGCGCTGGGCGATCTCGGCAATGCGTTGAGCGATATTCTCAGCTGTTTCCGGCCCGGCGATGCAAATTGGCTGTCATCGATTTTCACCCGCCGGATCGACCGCATCCTCTTTGCCGCAACCAAGGCCGATCACCTGCACCATGGCAATCACGACCGGCTTGAAAATTTGCTGCAAGCCATGGTGGAAGAACGTATGCGCGCAGCACAATTTGCCGGCGCCGCAGTAAAGGTTGCCGCGCTCGCATCGTTGCGCGCGACCCGCGAAGCAGAAGCTAAATCAGGCGCCGATACTCTGCCGGTCATCATCGGCACGCCAATCGAGGGCGAGATGATCGACGGCAAGCGTTTTGACGGCGGACGGGAAACCGCGATCTTTCCAGGTGATCTGCCCGAGAACCCGGAAACATTGATCGCTGCTGACGTCAACAAAGACGCCAATGCCGGCCCAATGTTGCAATTTGTACGCTTTCGTCCGCCACTTTTGACAAAAAAGCAAGCAAATGTCGCCCTACCCCACATCCGGCTCGACCGGGCAATGCAATTTCTGCTCGGTGACAAATTTGCATAGGGTTTTGGAGACTTGAAATGGAAAAGGGACGCAAACCGCAGGCCATTGATCTTGGCGATACCATCAAGCCCGACAAAAACACCAACAATGGCGGCACCAAAAGCAGCGCCAAAGCCAGGCCGGCGCGCAAACCGCGTATTATTGAAACCGCAAGCAAAGGCAAATCCGTGGAATTGGTGCTGGTGCCTGACGAGGCGGCCAACGGGTTGTTGGAGACGCCACCTGCGTTAACCGCCGGCAAAGCCAGGGGCTTTTCCTGGATGGCGCTCATAGCCGGATCGTTGGCGGCGTTAATATCGCTGGCTGCGGCAATCGCGTTTGACCAGTTCTTGCGCAATCTATTTGCACGCAACGATTGGCTCGGCTGGGTCGCGCTCGGCCTTACTGGTTTGCTGGCACTGGGGATTTTGGGGCTGGTGGTTCGCGAAGCGCGTGCGCTGTTTCGCAATGGTGAAATCAACCGCCTTCGCGATGCGGTGCAAAAGGCGCGTGACGGTGGTGGGATCGACAAGGCACGCCGGGTCGCGCGCCTGGTGCGAAGCCTTTATGGCGGCCGAAACGATTTGATGCGGCCACTGGAACGCTTGAGCGGGCACGATAGCGATATCATCGACCCCGAAGACCTGATCGATCTGACCGAGCGTGAGCTAATGGCGCCGCTGGATGCGGCGGCGCAGAAAATGATCATGGACGCAGCAAAACGGGTGTCCATTGTTACTGCGGTTAGCCCACGTGCGCTGATCGACATCGCTTATGTGTTGATCGAAAATTTGCGGTTGATCAAAAGGATATCGGGACATTATGGCGGCCGGCCGGGAACCATCGGTCTGACCCGCCTGAGCGGCCGCGTGGTTGGCCATTTGGCGGTAACCGGCACGATCGCCGCTGGCGAGAGTTTATTGCAGCAATTTATCGGCCACGGGCTGGCGGCAAAGCTGTCGGCGCGCCTCGGCGAAGGCATCGTAAACGGCCTTCTCACAGCCAGGGTCGGCATCTCAGCTATGGATCTGTGCCGGCCGATGCCGTTCCAGGCGCTTGCGCGGCCAGGCATCAGCGGTTACTTTTACGAATTGTTGCGGTTTAACAAGACCGAAGACAAGGACGTAAGTAATGGGTAACGCAGAAAGCCAAAGCATCGTTCTTCCAACTCGCAAATGCGGGCTAATACCGGGAAAAACAAGCATTTTTAACAGTTTAAGGAACCCTTGGTTAACCATTTTCGGTAACCATGTGGCCGGTGGATAAACATCTGCGTTTCGTTCCAGTTAGGGTTGTGTAATGCGTATTTATGGTTGGGTTTTATTGGCCGTCGCTGCGGCTGGCATCGCGATCACATCGCCTGCGGTAGCTGGGCAGCAGGCATTCTTCGAACAAATTGAAGGCAAATGGCGCGGTAACGGCGAAATCGTTGCCGGCAAATATAAGGGCACGCGGTTTCGCTGTCGTTTTGATGGGCTGACTGCGGCCAAGCTTGCCGGCATGGATATTGACGGTTCCTGCCGTGTCGGCATGTTCTCGCAGAAGATGAACGCGGTGGTTCGTCACGCCTCCGGGCGTTATTCCGGTAAATTCCTGGACGGTGCCAAAGGCGAAGGCATGGACGTGGTCTCTGGCCGCTACCGGCGCAACAAACTGATCGTCAACATCAAGCGCAAGCAATTGGTCGGCGTAATGGTGGCCACGCTGAATGGCAGTGATGAGCTTGGGGTGACGATTTCGGTAAAAGTGCAGCAGCGCTATATTCCGGTAATCGGCATGACCCTCAAGCGCACATCTGGCAGCACCAAGACTACCTCGCTGCAATAGCGCCGGCGGGTTAGCGCTTGTCACCAAGCGTAGGATTTGCTTCGTCGCGCTATCGCTTTGTTTTGTCGCGTATTCTTATCCGAAAACCGCTACACACTTTTCGGGAATACGCTCTTTGTTTATGTCGCGTATTCTTATCCGAAAACCGGTACCCACTTTTCGGTGAATACGCGTCTAGCGCTTGTCATCAAGCGTAGGATTTGCTTCGTCGCGCTATCTGTTTGTTTTGTCGCGTATTCTTATCCGAAAACCGCTACACACTTTTCGGGAATACGCTCTAGCGCTTGTCATCAAGCGTAGGATTTGCTTCGTCGCGCTATCTCTTTGTTTTGTCGCGTATTCTTATTCGTACACACTTTTCGGGAACCGCTCTTTGTTTAATTTTTCCAAAACCGGTACCCACTTTTGGGTGACACGCATTAGCTGGAGGTTGCGGGCCACCAATTCGGCGCCTTGTAGCATTCAATTTCGCTGCAATCGGCGGCGGCAAGCCAATTTGCCACCGTATTTCCTTTGATAACCAGTTCGGCGGCGATGTCGTTAAGCGGTGTCAGGACGAAGCAGCGTTCTACAATGCGCGGATGGGGCAATTCGATATCGGCTGCTGACAGTTCAATCTCCTCCATCGCCAAAACGTCGATGTCGAGTGTTCTTGGACCCCAACGAACCGTGTCGGTGCGGCCTGACAATTGCTCCAGCTCCTTGCAACGCGCCAACAACCCGGCGGGATCGAGGGAGGTGCGGAGTTCGGTGCAGGCATTGAGGAAATCACCTTGCGGCACCGGTCCCCAGGGCGGTGTTTGATAGAGCGCGGAAACTTTTTCAACCTTGATGCCGGCGCTGTTATCCAGCCGGTCCAACGCATTGGCCAAATATTGTTCGCGGTCACCAAGATTGCTGCCCAAGCCGAGCCAGGCCGGTTTCCCGTTCATGTCAATCAGCCGGCCACACTACTTTTACCTCCACATGGTCCAACACTCCTGGCACCGGGGCGTTTGGTTTGCGGATCGTGATCTGTGCAAATTTCACTGGTTCGAACCGATTTAGCAGCGCCTTGGCTACTTCCAGTGCCAGGGCCTCGATCAAATAACGCCGTTTGCCGGTGACAATCTCCTCGATCACTTTAAACGCCTCGCCATAGTTTACCGTGCCCTCAATCTCGTCACGCTCCAACGCGGTACCGGCATTGACGGTTAGCACCGCGTCGACAAAGAAGCGCTGGCCTAAGGTTTCCTCCTCGTTGAACACCCCGTGGCGGGCAAAGAAGGCGCAGTTTTTCAAAGTAATCAGATAGTCGCTCATAATTACCCTCCAGCAGCGGTCATTGCGCCACTCTATTTGCCGCCAATATCCGGTCTGCCACCGCCAGCGCCTGACGATTGGTAGTTACATCATGTACCCGGAAAATGGCACTGCCCGCATATCTGGCAATGACACTTGTTGCAGCAGTTGCGACATCGCGATCATCGGCTTCGGCACCAGTAATCTGGCCAAGAAATCGCTTACGTGAGGTTCCGGTCATCAGCGGCTGGCCCAATCGGTGCAATTCGCCAAGACGCGCCAACAGTTCCACATTGTGCGAACCGTCCTTGGCAAATCCAAAACCGGGATCGACGATGATGGCATCCTGGCTGATTCCAGCTCTCTTGGCGATATCAAGCGATTGCGACAGGAAAGCAATCTGATCGTCGACCGGATCGGGCAAAACAATACGCTCGCGGCCGGTGTGCATCATACAAATGCCAGCTCCCGATCCGGCGACTAAGCCGGCCATACCGGGGTCCTTTTGCAGCGCCCATACATCATTGACGATATGGGCACCTGCCTCAAGCGCCTTTTTTGCGGTCATAGCGCGATAGGTATCGATGGAAATGAGGCCATTTCCATCTTTTGCCAATTGCTCGATCACCGGCAGGACCCGCGCTTGCTCTATAGCCGCAGTAATCGGTTCGGCGCCGGGGCGAGTGGATTCGCCGCCAATGTCGACAATATCAGCGCCCTCGCCGAACAGGGTCCGCGCCCGCTCAACCGCATTATCGACATCGCAATAACGCCCGCCATCGGAAAACGAATCCGGGGTTACATTGACGATTGCCATAATGCGGGCAGCGGGGCCAAGTTCAAGCATTCGCCCATGGGCCAGCCGCCACAAAAATGGCGCAAATGGATCGAAATTGCCGGTGCTATGGTTCATGTATCACCTGCGGGTCTGGATTGGCGCCGGAAGGCACCGGTCTACTCAATGCTGGTTTTCAAATCTAGGGTCCTTTTTCGCTCAAATTGGTTCGTTTGAACGCAGGAATTTTGTGTTCTGGCAAGGAGTGAGAGGCGAAGTGGTGCAAGCACCATAAGCTTTCTCATGACGGCGTCCAGGGCGCAAAAGATCAAGTTCATATGATTTATTTTAGCTTGTTTTCTCAATAGGTTAAGCGGTTCATGCTTGGTGATCTTCTTTGCATCAAATTCGTCAAGTTCCTCGCACGATAATAATATCGTTCTGCGGTATTTTCCTCGTTGATACAAACAATCTCATCCATCAAACTGCTCCAATTGGAACGAAAAGGGCTCTGGGGCTGGTTAACACCCCTTGCCGCCGCCTCGGCCCGCTGATACGGCACAAAGATGGCCATTTTGACCGCTGAAGAACATCCCGCCGTTAGCGCGGTTGCACCTGGCGACTGGCGCACGCCGGCGCTGTTGCTGATGGTGATGGCGGCGGCGATGCAGATCGCTTTTGCCGGCTGGACCAGCCTGATGAACAATTTCGCGGTCGAGGAACTCGGTTTCACCGGCCGCGATATCGGCATCCAGCAATCGGTGCGCGAAATTCCAGGGTTCCTGTCGTTTGCGGCGGTGTTCTTGCTGTTGTGGATCCGTGAACAGCGCTTGGCTTATATTTCCTTGCTAGTGCTCGGTGGGTTTGTCGCCGCCACCGGTTGGTTTCCTACCTTCACCGGATTTCTCATCACCACATTTATTTCCTCGGTCGGTTTCCACTACTACGAAACCATGCATCAATCGCTGACCCTGCAATGGCTGCCCAAGCGCACCGCGCCTAGCACCATGGGTCGGATCGTGGCAGCAGCGGCGATGGCGCAACTGGCCGCCTATGCGATCGTGTTCACCTGCTCGGCCTGGCTCGGTTTCGACTATGTCGCCACATTCATGATCACCGGGGTTATCACAATCGCCATGGTGGCGGCGATGTGGCTATTGTTTCCGGTTTTTCCCGAAGGCCGCGTGCAAACCAAGGGCCTGGTGCTGCGCCGGCGTTACTGGCTCTATTACGCGCTAACATTCATGTCCGGCGCCAGGCGGCAGATATTTGTGGTGTTTGCCGCCTTCATGATGGTCGAGCGGTTCGGGCTTAAGGTCCATGAAATCACGGTGCTGTTTTTTGTCAACGGTTTGCTGACCCTGCTGATCGCGCCCTATATCGGCGATGCGATCGTGCGCTTTGGCGAGCGCAAAGCATTGATGTTTGAATATATCGGGTTGATCGCGATCTTCACCAGCTACGCATTCGTCAGCGTCGCCTGGATCGCCGTCGGACTTTACATTCTCGACCACGTATTCTTCGCGTTCGCAATCGCCATGAAAACCTATTTCCAAAAGATCGCCGACCCGGGCGACATCGCGCCCACTACCGGAGTTGCATTCACCATCAACCATATTGCGGCCGTGTTCATTCCGGTATTGTTCGGACTGTTGTGGCTGGTTAGCCCGGCAGCGGTATTCCTGGCCGGCGCGGCAATGGCGATGGTATCCCTATTGCTATCGTTGCTGGTACCTCGCAACCCGGAACCCGATGTGGAATTCGCCTGGTGCGAGCGGCCTGCGACATAACATAACGCCGGCGCCATAATCATGAATTTCAACAGACCCTAGTGGAATGGCAACTAACTTTTTCACTTTGAAGTGATTGATCCGACCCAACTCGTGATCCGACAAGGTGGAGCGAATGTTTATGGTTGGCATTGGAATTACGACTAAACTCGTGGAGGAATGAATGGCATCCTTGAAACTAAAACTGTTGACATCTGCTGCTGCAGTGCCGCTGGCGCTTGCGATCGGCGGCACTGCGTTGGTTACCTCCGCTGGGTTGTCAACACCGTCACACGCTTCGTGTAGCGCTAACCCGTGCGCCGCAACAAATCCGTGCAATCCTTGTAATCCGTGTGCAGCAGCAGCCTGTGGTGCCTGCAACCCGTGTAATCCGTGTGCAGCATCGGCCTGCGGTGCCTGCAATCCTTGTAATCCGTGTGCAGCAGCAGCCTGTGGTGCCTGCAACCCGTGTAATCCATGTGCAGCATCGGCCTGCGGTGCCTGCAATCCTTGTAATCCGTGTGCAGCAGCAGCCTGTGGTGCCTGCAATCCTTGTAATCCGTGTGCAGCATCGGCCTGCGGTGCCTGCAATCCTTGTAATCCGTGTGCAGCTGCCGCCTGTAATCCTTGTAATCCGTGTGCAGCAGCAGCCTGCGGCGCTTGCAACCCGTGTGCGGCTGCCGCCTGTGGTGCCTGCAATCCGTGTAATCCGTGCGCGGCGAAAAATCCGTGTAATCCTTGCAACCCGTGTGCGGCAGCAGCTTGCGGCGCCTGCAATCCATGTAATCCGTGCGGCGCTAACGCTGGTCTTGCAGCCACCGAATGCTACGTACCAAGGATTGGGGCCTCAGCCTGCAA
Organism: Rhizobiaceae bacterium; assembly: GCA_965248715.1. Taxonomy (GTDB): domain Bacteria; phylum Pseudomonadota; class Alphaproteobacteria; order Rhizobiales; family Rhizobiaceae; genus CBDFKB01. The sequence goes on along the minus strand of CBDFKB010000008.1, from coordinate 100,590 downwards.
CCCTTGCGCAGCTAAAAACCCCTGCAATCCGTGCAACCCATGCAATCCGTGCGCTGCATCCGCGTGCGGAGCTTGCAATCCTTGCAACCCATGCGCTGCCAAAAATCCCTGCAACCCGTGCGCGGCATCTGCATGCGGCGCATGCAACCCGTGTAACCCATGTGCGGCCAGTGCTGCGGCAGCCGATCCAGACGACCTGGAACTCACGGCTGATGAGTTGACCGCGCTTTACGATTGCTTGTCGCCGCAGATTTCCGCCCAATACAAGGGTGGCGGGCACTGGGCGGTCAATGATTGGCAGGGTTGGACCAATGTCGCGACCCAGGCCTATCCAAGCGCCACCCATGGCAATCGATTTGTTCTCAACTATGTGAACGACATCGGTGCCGACGCATACGTCAAATATGACGAAATTGGCGCCGCGCCAGTGGGCATGACCACTGCCAAACCGAGCTTTGTGGTCAGTGCGAAAGGCCAGGCATCTATTGGCCCATTGTTCATCATGGAAAAGATGACCAATGGCTTTAATGCCGACACTGCCGATTGGCGTTATGCGATGGTGATGCCGGGAGGTAGTACCGTCGGTGTCACCGGAGAAGCCAATTCAGCGGCGATGACATTTTGCCACGATTGCCACGAGGGCGCGGCGGATTCTGCCCATCTGTTCTTCCTGCCGGAAGAATACCGGGCCAACTGACCAACCCGCTAATTTCTAAAGAAACGGCCCTGCTTTGTCCAAGCGGGGCCGTTTTCGTATGCGCAACATGCAAAATTGCGTGATCAAACTGCCTTCAGCACCCAGGCCACTAATTCGACCGCCACCGCGTCAAACGCAGCATCCAGACTATCGATGATCTCCTGGTTGCTGTTGCCGAAGGCGGTGATTGTGGCAGTAAATATTCGTGCCCGGTTGATGCGCCCAGACTTATCTGAAATCAGCTTCACCGATAGCGCTACCTTGGCGGTGTCGGTTACAAGGTCGAGTTCGAACGCCCTCAGATCGGACACGATCTGATAGTCGATCAACAGGCCGTCACCGGGCTTGCCAACCGCCTTGGCACGCCCGGTATTTTCAAAGGTTTCGACCAGCTTGGCCTGGATCACTTTGGGAAGCCGATCGCTCCAACGTGCCTTGGAAAGATATTCGATTGTTGATGGCGATGGTTTGATGACAATTTTTTCACTGTCGAGCGATTTTAGTGCAGACGGTTCGGTAATCAGCAAATGCGCCCTAGTCGATCCGCTGAGACCAGGAAATGACGCTGGCGCGGTCAACTCATAAGTTTCCGGCGGTGGTGCGGTCGGTGCCAGCAGCGATGCGCACGCGGCGAGTTGAATTGCCGCAATCGCCGCAATAAGCCGAAATGCGCTTGGGGCATACCGCCTTGCCAATGTACTCAACGAACCAGACACATTTACAATGGACCCGTCTCAAACGTTCTAACGCCGTTTACGTACGCTGCGTTCGCGAACCTGATCGCCGCCGCCCAACAGGAAGCTTTTAGGATCCCGTTCCAACTCCGATACCACTCGATCAATCTTCGAGAGTGAACGGCGCGACTGATTTACCAGTGATTGCAGTTCACTTAAACCTCTGTTTGAAAAATTGTTTATACCATTGGCAACCTGGTCGACGCGGGAACCCAAAGTGGCTGCCAGTTTCCTAATTTCCTTAAGCGCGCTTCCAGCTTCCGCTACCAGACCTGCCGTGTCAGACGACCCTAGTAGTCCGTCCAGCTTGGCAACGATACCATCGACCCGATCAAAAGCGGTAGCCAGACGCTCAGAAACCTGCTGCGCATTGCTAATAATCGCGTCAATGTCTTCGCTCCGAGCGGCCACGGTACTAGAAACCTTTTGCGCCTCGGCGACCACCTGTCTGGCGCCCTTGGTCATTTCGGCAATGTCGTCCAAACTGGTGCGAACCTTGTTGGGATCGATGGCGGTGAGTATTTTATCGGCACCGGCAAGGGTATCATTGATCCCAGCCGAAAACTGTTTGATGTCCGCTGCTGCCTCTTCGACCGAACCGACAATATTGCGCACATCGTCAGTGACGCTGGAAAGTTCAGCGGTGAATTTTTCCACATTTTCCACTGCCGCCGCGACTTTGCCAGGATCGACCGATTTGACAATTTTTTCCAGCGCCGTGACCGTTTCATCCAAGCCTTTGGAAAAATCCTCGACGGTTTGGGAAACCGAGCTGATGCTTGAGAGGAATTTTTCGACCCCTGGCGAATTGTCGGCCAGCGATTTGGAAAAAACCTCCAGATTGGCTACCGCCTCGGTCAGCGGCGCCCGGTTGTCGCCGACAAAGCCTTCGAGATCGCTCAACACACGGTCCGCTCGCGTTGCTAAAGTGCGCGCGGTCTCCAAAATATCAGCCACCGCTGAGGGATCGGCCTCGATCAGCGGTGTTCCATCGGAAGGTTCGCCCGCCATCAGCACTCTTTGCGCGTCCGGGGTGCCGCCGCGTAACTCCACCGCCACCCCACCGGTCAACCCCTGAGGCGTCAACGTTGCATTGGTATCCTCGCGGATCGGTGTTCTGCGATCGACCGCGGTGTGGGCGATAACGATACGCGGGTCATTGGTATCGAAAGTTACTCCGGTGACGCGGCCAATCCGAATACCGTTAAACAGCACATCGCTGCCTGGTCCCAACCCCGAGACCGAACCGTGAATGCGCACGTCCAGTGGCACAAAGTCTTGCGATTCACCGTGTCTCGATACCCAATAAACAAATATAAACGCCACCGCCAACACGATCAGCGTAAACAACCCAACGGCAACATAGTTCGCGCGGATTTCCATTTATCAGTGCCTGTTGACATTCATATTGGCCACACCTTGATCCGCTAGAGCTCTTTTAATGAATTCCGCAGCAATTGTGTTTCTTGATTTGCGAGATAGAGCGCGCCTGAAACGTGTGCAGCGCGATTGCGTTGCATCGGGCAAACCCGGCTCGGCGGCGGATGCCCGCCAATCAGAAACTGGAAAGGATGGGCACTTTTGCGCCAATATCTGCGCATCGCCGCTTGAGCGCACCGCAGGGTATGGCCATGGGCGTTGCTGCTTGATCATGACGCAAAATCGCTCCATCACAATGGCTCCGAATTCATTAAAAGGGCTCTAGTTGGCAGGTTGATTATGATGACCTCCGTTTTCGCGCAACCGACCTCGTTTTCCGCGAAAATAGGATTGTACCCATTCGTTGTTCGATGCAAGCAGTGCCTCCAGGTTACCCTGCATGAGAACCTTCCTATCACTGAGCACCGCAATCCGGTCGCACACCGCATAAAGACTGTCGAGATCATGGGTCACCATTACCACGGTTAGACCCAAAGTGGCCCTAAGTGTGGCGATCAACTCATCAAATTCCGCCGCACTGACCGGATCAAGGCCGGAGGTCGGCTCGTCGAGGAACACAATATCTGGATCAAGCGCCAGCGCCCGAGCCAGCGCCGCGCGTTTGGTCATGCCGCCGGAAATCTCCGACGGCATCTGATATCCAGCTACCGCTGGCAAGCCCACCAGTTCCAGTTTCAAACGCGCCAATTCGTCCATCAGTTCGTGGTCAAGTTCTAGATATTCGCGCATTGGAACCTTGATGTTTTCCAAAACGTTCAGCGAGGAAAACAGTGCACCGTGCTGAAACAAGACCCCCATGCGGATGTCGATTGCGATCCGGCTGGCTTCATCAGCATTGTCATAGTCAACACCAAACAATTCAATCAGTCCGTGGTTGCGTTTAATCAGACCCAATATGGTGCGCATCAGCACCGATTTTCCCGAGCCGGAAGCGCCGACAATGCCAAGGATTTCGCCGCCATAGACATCAAGGCTCAAGTTATCGAGAATGTTAACATCGTCAAACCTGACCTGCAGGTCGCGGATCTTGATAATCGCCGAGGGATCGCGCGACCCGGTTTCAGGTTCAAAAGTCGAAGTTTGCTGCGGCTTGACGTTCATGGGAATTAACGTGCCTATCCGTAGTTGATTTGCGCGTAAAATATCGCAAAAAATCCATCGACCAGAATGACGAAGAAAATCGACTTCACTACCGCCGCAGTCACGTGTTGGCCAAGACTTTCGGTACTGCCCTCAACTTTCATGCCTTCGATTGCCGCCATCACCGCAATGATCACCGCCATGAACGGCGCCTTGATCAATCCGGCGAACACCGTCGACAATTCCACCGCATCGCGCAGTTTGAGGATGAATATTTCCGGATCCATGCCAGAGTAGAAATTTAGCACCATGCCGGCGCCGACCAGGCCGGAAATGTTGGAAAGCACCGACAGCGCCGGCAGTGCGATGATCAAAGCGACCATGCGTGGAAATACCAATATGCCAATCGGATTGAGCCCGATCACGGTCAACGCATCGATTTCGTCACGCATGCGCATAGCGCCGATTTCTGCGGTCATGGCGCTGCCGGTGCGTCCGGCCACCATAATCGCAGTTAGCAATACGGAGATTTCACGCACCACCAAGATCGCGGTCAGATCGACAACTAAGACTTCGGCGCCGAAGCGGGTCAGTTGGAATGCGCTTTGTTGGGCAATGATGGCGCCAATCAGGAACGACATCAAAATCATGATCGGTACCGCACCGACCCCCATTCGGTCGATATGATGAATAATCGAAATCGGCCGGAAACTGCCGGAGTGACCAAATTTCATCTGCGAACCGCGAACCGCCGCGCCGATCACGTTCAGGCTCATCACCGCGTCGACGCGCAATTGCACCATGGTGCGGCCGAGCGAGTGCAGTGCGCGGTATATCAATCCGGGTAACGCGGGTTTTGCCGGTGGTTCAGGTATGCCGCCTGACAGTGCTTCCAGCAGGTTTTTGTGGCGCGATGCAACGTTGGCAAACTCCACGTTCGCCCCCAGCGCCTGTCTTTGGCTGCGCAACCGCAGTAAGATCCAAGCTCCTGACATATCGAGTTTGTCGATATGTTGCATATCGACGATCAGATTGGCCGCGCGCCCAGCTGCAGCATCGCCATCATCGACAATAGCATTGAGTTGCAGAGCTGCGCGTTGGACGGCGCGAATAGTCAAATCGCCGGTTGGCAAAAGACGAACCTTGCCGTCTTGCGCATCGGCGGTAATTGCCAATCCTCCCAAGTCCGGCCCTCCCAAGTCCGGCATTGTTTTTGCGGCTAGAGACATTGTGCCTTCATGTCGCGTCTATTGCGATCCGTTGATGACCAGCCATTGGCCAAGCGATAGCCGAATAGGCCGGCAACAACAGCGCCCGCCGCCAAAAGAGGTCCACGTGCCGGGCAAATCGCCAAGCCGGCCGATGTAGAAGTCAGATTTCGCGCCATGCAAACCTATCCATACCAGAAATATGGCATCTCGACGTTAACCTAGGTCGGAAACATGCGCGCCAAGCCGCCTCGCGCAATGGTAGCATATTAACCACCGTTGCTATGAGCATGGGTTTGCCGCCATCAAATAGGTCAATATCAAATTCCTTTGGCATAAATCCCGCCTTGCCAGCAGACGCGGAAAATCGATCAAGCGTTACCATATGGTCGAAACTTGCTCAAATACCAAAGAAATTCAATATTGTCCTCGTCGAACGTAATATATTACGCAAAGCATCTTACTAAGTTTTGAATTATCAGTTATGCCGAATATACTTTGCCCGTCCTTGATTTATTGGCAACCGTATTGGTCCGGGCCGCCGCGATGCAATCAACTCCGAAAGAAAATTCCATGCCGTCACGAATGCCTGGCCTAACCTTACTGCTTGCCACTGTTTGGCTAATTTTCGCGACCTCGGCTGCCGACGCGGCCACCTGCGGCAATGGGGCTGGGGGTTTTAACCGTTGGGTTCGCGAAGTGCGCGGCGCTGCGCTCGCCAACGGCATTCGCGGCGCTACCTTCGATGCGGCAATGGCCGGGGTGAGTTATCATTCCCGCGTGATCAGCCTGGACCGCAATCAAAAGAGTTTCAAACTCTCACTCGACCAATTCATGGCCCGGCGCGCACCGGCTTCCTTCGTAAGTAAAGGCAAACGGATCATGCGGGCGAACGGCAAATTGCTGGCGAGTATCCAACGCAAATACGGGGTGCAACCGGAAGTACTGATCGCGATCTGGGGCATGGAAACCGGATTTGGCTCCAATGTTGGCAATATGAGCATTATCCGCTCACTGGCGACATTGGCTTATGATTGCCGGCGTTCGGCATTTTTCACCAATGAGTTCCTTGCCGCGTTAAAGATCTTGCAGCGTGGCGACATGAGCCCGTCGCAAATGAAGGGTGCATGGGCCGGCGAAGTCGGTCAGACCCAGTTTCTAGCCTCGAACTACATCCGTTTTGCGGTTGATTTTGACCGCAACGGCCGCCGCGATCTGATTCGTTCAAAGGCCGATGCGTTGGCCTCCACCGCCAATTATTTGAAAGCCTATGGCTGGCGTCGCGGCGCAGGCTATCAGCGCGGCCAGGCCAATTTTGCGGTGCTGAAACAATGGAATAAGGCCGGCGTTTACCAAAAGGCGCTGGCGCTATTTGCCCATCGGCTGGCAAACTAAAGCGTGTCACGAAGCGTTGGAATAGCTTCGTCGCGCTATCTCTTTATTTATGCGTGTCATTTTTCCCAAAACCGGTACCCACTTTTGGGTGACAAGCGCTAGCACGTGTCACCCAACGATGGTCGGAAACCAATCTTCGCGCAACCTGTCGCCATCGCCCATGCCGTGGCCGGGAAATGGCGGCGAGGTGCGGGCCGGACGCGATATGTAGCGAGCGTCGTCGCCAACAAATCTCAGTGACAAAGCCCGACGACGGTCGGTGGAAAGATTGCCGCGTGCGCCATGCACGGTGCGAAAATGAAACGCCACCGCGTCACCGGGCTGCATCGGCCATTCCAATAATCGGTAGCGTCCGGGCTCGGCATCCGGTTCCGGCACCGGCAGATAATCATCTTCGCCTTCGTAAAATGCATCTTCGTTCAGCCACCGCACCGGCAGCACCAGCTTATCCCAGTGGTGTGAACCGGCGATCATGCGCAACGACGCCTCTTTGACCGGATCGACCGGGATCCAGAGGCTGACATTTTGCATACCATCAACAAAATAATACGGTGCATCCTGGTGCCACGGTGTTTCCTTGGAGGTGCCAGGCTCTTTGACCAGCACATGGTCATGGAAAATCTGTGCGGTCTTCGAGCCCATCAACGCCGCCGCCGCCTCGGCCCCCGGCGAGTGTTGGATCACATCGGCGAATTCCGGGATGCGTTGCCAGTTGCAATAATCATCGAAAAATCGGCCTCGATCGCCCGACTTGGTGTTTTCTGCCGCATATTCGCCTGGTTGGGTCATGTTGCGTTCAATGCCGGCGGCGATCACATCAATCCAGTCGGCAAACAGGCCCGGCAAAATCACCGCGCCATCCCGGTCATAAGCTTCGATTTGTTGTTTGGTTACCACAACCACGGGCATATCCACATTTTCCAGCAGACCGCCGATTGCTTTCAAACATCAAAAGGCCAAGGCGATCGCATTGTTTCGATGCGATCAGGCCTATCAACACCCAGCAGGTAAAATCAAGCCTGGGTTAGCGGCGAGATGCGAATTTCGACCCGGCGGTTTGTAGCACGGCCGGCCTCGGTAGTATTGGCGGCGACCGGCCGGGTCTCACCAAAGCCTACCACCAGCAACCGGCGCCCGTCGATGCCCTGGGCGGCGAGATATTGCGCGACATTTACCGCCCGACGCTCAGAAAGCCCTTGGTTGTAATCCGCCGCTCCGCGATCATCGGTATGACCGTCGACATCAAGAAGGGTTTGGTCGTATTTTCGCAAAATGATCGCGACCGAATTCAGCACGCCGATGAATTGCGGATTGACCGTGTCTTGGCCAGTGGCAAATGTTACATTGCTCGGCATGTTGAGCACGATCGCATTGCCGACCCGCGATACCCCGACACCGGAATTGATCAATTGCTGACGCAGTTCCTGTTCCTGGCGATCCATATAGGCGCCGATGCCGCCGCCGGTCAGCGCGCCAATGCCAGCGCCGATCAACACCGCCTTGCGTTTGTCACTGCCGCTTTTGTTTTTGGCGATCAACAATCCGCCCAGCGCACCAACAGCAGCGCCAAGACCGGCGCCGACAGCAGTTTTGGAAACTTGCGTGCGCCCGGTCAGCGGATCGACCGTATTACATGCAACTAGCGCCGTACCCATGGTCAGGCAAAGCGCTGCGGTCATCAGCTTTTTCATTGTACTCTTTCCTTGCGGCCACAGCGGCCGGATTCCGGATGCCTTAAAATTTCAACATTTTGCTAACAATCGGTTAAGGCCAATTTATGTTCACGGTCCAACAGTTTAGCGCATCTGGGAAATCCATGCCTTGAGCACGGCAACCGCTTCGTCGTGCACCAGGTTGCGACCGATTTCCGGCATCATCACACCGGGCTCAAGGCTTTCCATGCGAAAGATCAGGATAGATTGCTGCGGGTTGCCGGGATCGATGTCGAGTAAATGTCCGCCAGAACCGCGGCCGGCCGCCACTGGGCGCTTGCGATAGCCCCATGCGACCCGGTTCTCCTGTTCATATTCGAGAAACAAGCCTGAATTGCTTGCCGAACCCTGCGCTTGGTGGCAGTGGGCACAATTCACGTCGAGATAGCTGCGCGCGCGTTGCTCCAGCGATGCGGTCTCATCTTCAAGGGCAGCCAAGGGTGCAATGTTCTCGGGCACCGGCTGCATCGCAAACCAGCTGATTTGACCCCAGTGATCAAGCTGGTTGCGGGTGCCACCTTGGTAGGCAAAGGGGCGGTTGAGGTTGCGCGCCTTGGGTCCGATCGGCGTCAACTTGCCGGCAAGCGTATGGCAGCCTTTGCATTCATTGACGTTAGGCACCTTGTAGCTAATGGTTTTCGCTGCGCCTGATTTATCAATAAAATCAACCGGTATGCGCTTGCCGGCGATCTTTAGTACGCCGTCACCTTTGGCGTCATCCCACAGATAGGCAAAGCCTACCCATCCGTCATCGCGATGGATCAGCAACCGGGTTTCCAACTGTCGCAGATCGCTTTTGGGCGACGCCAAACTGGCCGGAAACAGGAATGTTTTGACCAACACGGTGCCGACCGGAAAGCCGAGCACCCGGTCATCCGCCGGCGTGATAGTCTTGCCTTGCGGCACAAATATATACCGCCGTTTGGCGGCATAATCGGAAAAAAGCGGCGCGATCAAATCGTAAGCAACGACGCCCGCCGCCGGTTTTTGGCCGCGCAAATCGTCAAACAAGCCGTATTCGGACAGAAACTTCGCCGGTTTTGGCGCCATCAAAGCTTCTTGGTTGACCGCGCCCGCACTGGCAACAGCGAATAAAATACCAAGGAACGCGAATAACCCCAGTTCCAAGACCTTCGCCAATTTCATCCTTGCGCCGACCATGTGCGCATGCCTTTGTTTGCCTAATTGCCCGCATCCTGAGGCAGAAAAATCGCTTCCGGCTCTGCCAGACTGCCGGCATGGTTTGCTGGATCGCGGTCCGGTGCCATGCCCCACGGAAAAATCGTATTCGAGATCATTTTCAAATTGGCGAATGTCACGTTGTCTGATTCGTTGACATATATACCCTCGCCATCAGCGGTCCACGTCAGCCATTCGGTAAGCGGCGTTACTCCGTCCCAGATAACGTCAGGCACTGGTGTGCCGGAAACCTCGGCGAATACTTTTCCGACCTCGCCATTGGGGTCAAATCCGCCATTGGCATATTTATTGTCACGGATCATGATCGCACGCGGATGGGGATAATAGGTATCGTCTTCATAATCTTCGAAATAGGAGACCACGGCAATGTGCACCATGGCGCTGCCGGAAAAGTGATTTTCGAACACGTGAACATTGCGGTTGGCCATAATCAACATACCGGTACCGCGGGGCACAATGCCGACAATGTTGCCGGCCGGAGCGAAATTGTCGGTGTCATTGTCGACGATTTCATTGCCGAACACTCGGATCGAATGGCCACCGGATTGTTTCAAATTCGGTAGATCAAACACCAAGATGCCGCCGGTATTGTGGGTTGCCATATTGCCGTACACGTCGGCAAAATAGCTGTTTTCGATCTCTATACCAGCGACATTGTATTCGACCAGATTGTCACGCACGACAATTTGTTCCGACTGGCCAACATATATGCCGGCGTCGGCAGCGCCTTTGACCACGCAGTCGGCGATCAAAACATATTTTGATTCAACCGGATAAATGCCATAAGCACCGTTTTTCTCATTCGGCCCGCCGGTCCACTCGACGCGAATGCGCCGCACGGTGAACTGGTCGGCGCCCTTGGCTTTGACCCCGTCACCCTTGGCATTGATGACTGCGAAATCTTCCAAAACCACCTGGCTTGAAGTCACCAGCAGCCCCTCGCCGGAACTTACCTGATTGGTGAAATCGAGAATGCTCGCATCGGACCCGGTGCCGCGGATCGTCACCCCTGCGACATCCAATGTCAGACCGTCTGTGAGGGTATAGGTGCCGGTGCCCAGCATCACCGTGTCGCCAGGCTCAGCCGTAATCAAGGCTTCCTGCAAGCGCTCCTGGGCATCCGGTCCAGCGCCGACAGCAATGATCCCGGCAACCGCCGCCAATGGCATTACCAGGAGTAAAATGGCACCTGAAATCATCATCATTAGGCAACGCATCTGTCTATCCCTCTACCCATTGCACTCCAGCGATATTAACTGATAGTGCAATAAATCCAAAAATCACCCCAGTGCTGCGTAAATTAGTGCCGGCGTAGTAATGCTATTTCACCAGCCAAAGGCCACAGTTTGACGAGCCAGCGCGATACATGGTATCATGCAACATCATGTCAATACAAAAACTAGGCCGATCATTGCTGGTTCTTACGGTTATGACTGTGGGATCATCCAGCCTATTTGGCATTAACAGCGCGATGGCCGGGAAAAACTGTACCTGCCGCGCCAACGGTCAAAACATTGAGGAAGGCCAGATGGCCTGTATCAAGACCGCTTCCGGCGAGCGTCTTGCCCGCTGCGAGCGGGTGTTGAACAATCCTAGCTGGCGGTTCCTAAGCGACGGGTGTCCGATTGCTAATTTGATCACCCCCGATACGGGGCTTAACCAAAGTATAGCCGTGGTCGACAAAGCTGCCATACTCGATCGGCTCTCCAAAGGCTGAAAATTGAGCAGCTATTGGCTCTTGGTTGCCTAGAACGTGTCGCCCAAAACCGGTACCCACTTTTGGGTGACACGCTGCTAGTCGGCGGTCATGGTTGAATTATGTACTTCAACCAGCGACATTGCAGCCCGTCGCACTTCTTCACTAGCGAGCGAATAAGCGTCTTCCTGCATACGGGCAATCCACGCAAAACCATCGCCCTTAGCGCGATCGGCCGCGATCGTCATGCGGGCAAGACCATCGACCGGGTTGTGATAGACATCCTGTTCGCCGTCGCTAATGCCAGTAAACAGTATATGGCCGAGCCAGGCCTGGGATCCGACATGGCCCTTATGGGCCGAAAGCTGGAACATGCGGGCGGCCTCAAATCGGTTTTGGAAGCCATCGCCCTCTTGAAACAGCATGCGGCCAAGCTCAAATTGGGCATCCTCGTCACGGAAATATAACGCCGCATGACGATACATGCGCCTGGCCATGAACGGGTTCGGCTTAACCACGGATACCGAGATTGCCGCTTCGGCCCGTCCGGCGCTGACCATCGATTGGGAGCTATACCTTGGTTACCTGGAGAATAGTGATCTCTCCTATGACCAAAAAATCGAATTTGTTAGAACGCTTTGGAGCATACAAGTCGCGTGGGTCGATCTAGGACTTGGGTTGCACCCCGTCCAGCAGGCAGTAGACGCCAACCGTGACCCAAACCAGAACTTCATCCAGAACGATGGCGCCTGTGGGCAGAATCCAGAAGTTGGCGAGTTTATCGCCGCGACAACACCCGATGTGTTAGACTTCAATGACAAATCCAAGTCACAACCAGCAACCAGCAACCAGCAATGAGCCAGAGCAATGAGCAATGAGCAATGAGCAATAGGTCATCCGGCCCGTCGCAGGGAGGGAGTCAATCATGAAACAGGAAAAAGAGACATTTTCAAAACCGGATGAGTACCTCTAAAAACCCTCGATTTTGTTGGGCTGGGTGTGATTTTGAAGTTTCGAGTACCGGATAATATGTTGAAATATTTGCGGAACGCAAAAACAAAAAATTGCTCCCAGGACCCAAAAGAAGGGTTTTTATAGGTGCTCAGATGCGGCGCTGATTTACTGTCGTGTATCCAGCAAGAAACAGGAAGACGAGGGCTCGGGTATTGATAGTCAGGAACACCGCTGCCGCGAAAGAGCGCTGCAACTTGGTTGTGATGTCGAAGCGATATTCCCTGATACCATCACCGGGGAAGGCGACTTCATGAAGCGGCCTGGTATGGTGGCGCTTCTCGCTTATCTTGAGGCCCAGACTGAGAAAACCCGCAAAAAAAACCTATGTGGTGATCTTCGATGATCTCAAGCGTTTTGCCCGCGATGTGGAGTTTTACCGCAAACTGCGCCGGTTACTAAAACAGCGTGGCGCCTTGGTTGATTGTCTTAACTTCAAAATCGAAGATACGCCGGAAGGTAAATTCATCGAAACCATCATCGCAGCATAGTGGTTCAGTTCCAACATTTGCGTCCCGTTGCAGCAGGCGAATTTGCAAATGTTTGAATCTAAAGAACCACTAGCAAGATATTGAATCTAGTGGAATTATTTGAATTTGACATTTGACAAAGGATAAGGCCGCAAATGGGGCTCAAATGTCAAATTCATTCCACTAGGCGAACTGGAGCGTGAACAAAATGGACGGCAGGTGCTTCAAAAGATGAAGGCGCGTGTTGAACAAGGCTTTTGGGTGTTTCGCGCGCCCAAGGGGTATAAGTACACCGATGCAAATGGCGGCGGCAAGGAACTCGTGACCGACGAACCTTTGGCATCAATCGTAACAGAGGCATTTGAGGGATACGCCTGTGGCCGGTTGGAAAGTCAGGCCGATATCGTGCGTTCTCCAACAGCGGGTCTGCAACCAGCCAGAGACTTGATTGAATTGGTACAGGAACGCCGCAAGGGCTGGCAGCGCTTGTCACCAAGCGTTGGCTCTGCAATAGCCAAAATCCGCTTACCTCTTGCTGGTCGAAGGGCAACCGAAAACAGTATCCATACGACAGCGTATTCCCGAAAAGTGTGGTGCGGTTTTCGGGCAAGAATACGCGCCCAAACAACCAGATAGAGCGCGTTGAGCAATTTAGTTTTATGTGAAACGCGCATTATCTGTGCGACACCAGGGGCTGCGACAGCTATCGCAAGTCAATCCGCCGCGAGGTAATCGAGGGCGAGTTTGCCGATATAGTGCGTTCTTTGCAACCAGCCAGAGACTTGATTGAATTGGCAAGGACCATGTTCAAACAAGCATGGAGCCAGCGCACCGCACAAGCTGAGGCACGTATTACGACGCTCAGCCAGGAAGCCAGGACAAACGAGAAACGGATTGAAGAACTGTTGGAACCCATTCTATCGGCCTCCAATGCAACGGTTATCGCTGCCTATGAAGGCAAGATTGAAACCTTGGAGCATCAAAACCGCATCATCGCCGACAAACTGCAAAACAGCATGGTTCCTAGCGCTTGTCACCAAGCTTTGGAATAGCTTCGTCGCGCTATCTCTTGGTTTATGCGTGTCATTTTTCCCAAAACCGGTACCCACTTTTGGGTGGCACGCCCTAGTAACCGGTTCGATGAATTTATCGAACACTCCCTGCAATTTCTCGCAAACCCCTGGAATCTATGGGCTTGCGGCCACTATCACATGAAAAGACTGGTGCTCAGACTGGCCTTTTCTGAGCCCATAGCCTACTGCCGAAATGAGGGTTATCGAACACCAAAAACCTCCATACCTTTCAAGGTGTTAGAGAGTGTTCGTGCCGGAAAGTCCGATTTGGTGCCCCCAGGGAGACTCGAACTCCCACTCCGTTACCGGAAACAGATTTTGAGTCTGCCGCGTCTACCAGTTCCGCCACAGGGGCCCGCAGCCGGGATAGCGCCCAAGCGCCTACCCGGTCAACCATTTGTTTGATCATCGCCAAGATAATCCGATACGGTTTACCCACCAATTAAATCGCATTATGGTTTTGGCACCGCGATTTTGCTCCCTGAGGTTGATGGAACCATTTTGATGAATTGGCAGCCAATGTGATGGCGCGATTTTGCGGCAATATCAAGCAACGATAGGCCAGACCCATCGCGGGGTTGGCGCACGGAAGGCCCATTGGATGTTCCGCCCGGCAAGCCGGGCATGGCAGCAATAATGGCGTAAAATTGCTCATCGCCGCAGACCGGGATGTTTCCCACTGGGGGGCACGATTGACTTCGAATTCATCAAAAAGGGCTTTCGCCTGCCAACCAAATCGCTGTAGGCAAATGCTTCCATGTTAATTTTTCTTGCTATAAAGGCCCGCCATGCTTCGTAAGCTTTATGACTGGACGCTTTCGCTCGCCGCCCGGCCGATGGCCAGCTGGTGGCTCGGCTTTATTGCCTTTATCGAAAGCTCGGTGTTTTTGATCCCTGCCGACGTGTTATTCGTGCCGATGGGACTGGCCCGCCCAAATAGGGTTTATCGCTATGCGGCGATTGCAACTTTGTTTTCGGTTCTTGGCGGCATCGCCGGCTGGTTTCTTGGTTCTTACGCCTATGATGCGGTTGGCCGTCCGGTATTGGAGTTTTATGGCAAGCTCGATGCCTTTGAGGAGATCCGCGGCTCCGCCGATGCCAGTACCATTTTGCTGCTGCTGATCACGTCTGGCCTTGCCCATTTGCCGCCAATCAAGGTGGTGACCATCCTGTCCGGCGCTATGGGGATCAATATCTGGCTGTTCATCGTCTCGGCGATAGTCGCGCGCGGCGCGCGGTTTTATTTTTTGGCCTGGTTGTTGAATGCCTATGGCGAGCCGATCAAGGAGTTCATCGAGGGCCGGCTCGGTTTAATCGCCACACTGGGCGCTGCGGCCATTATTGTGCTCTATTTTGCGGTTCGATATTTGCTGTGAATAATTACAATCTGGAAAATTCGGAACCAACGAAGCAATGATACTAGATCGGATTACCCGCTTGCCTTTGGCGGCAATTTTGCTGGCGCTGGCCATGGCAATCGTGGTTGGTAGCGCGCTTGGGTTCGAACATATCGGCGGTTATGTTCCCTGCGCGTTATGCCTAAAAGAGCGCATTCCCTATTATCTTGGCATCCCGGTGGCGTTGTTTGCAGCGGTTGCCGCAACATCGAGATGGCCCGACTATTTGGCGCGGCTTGCCATGGCGGCTTTGATGGCATTGATGGCCTGGTCGCTCTATTTGGCGGTCTATCATTCAGGCGTCGAATGGGGTTTTTGGCCCGGACCGGAAACCTGTGGCGGTGGCGGTGGTCTTGCCACTTCGACGGACAATTTACTAAGCGCCCTCAACCGGCAAAAACCGCCCTCATGCGATCAGGCGGCAGGAAGATTTCTCGGCCTTTCCTTTGCCGGCTGGAACATGGTCACCAGCCTTGGCCTGTTGGCGGTAATCTTGATCAGCCTTAAAGCCTGGCCCATCGCCCCCGCAAGCAGCGATCACGGCTCCAGTTCGCTGTCCCAATAAAGAAAATCCATCCAACTTTCGTGCAGATAGTTAGGCGGGAAGCCGCGGCCGTTGCGGTGCAGATCTTCCACGCTCGGCACATAGGGCATGTGGCCAGGCCACATCTTGGCTTCTTTGGGCAGCTTATTGCCCTTGCGCAGGTTGCACGGCGAACAAGCAGCGATCACATTGTTCCACGTGGTCAGCCCGCCCTTGGAACGGGGTACCAGATGGTCGAAGGTCAGTTCGTCGCCCGAACCGCAATATTGGCAGGTAAAGCGATCGCGAAGGAACACGTTGAACCGGGTAAAGGCCGGATGACGGTTTGGCCGCACATAATTCTTCAGCGAGACCACGCTCGGCAGCGCCATCTTGAAAGACGGACTGTGCACGCAGGTTTCATATTCGGCGACGATGTTGACCCGGTCGAGAAACACCGCCTTGATCGAATCCTGCCAGCACCAAAGCGACAGCGGATAATAGCTCAGCGGCCGGTAGTCGGCATTAAGCACCAGGGCCGGATGGGCGTCGGGCGAAAGCGGGACGGTCAAATGTTTCCTCCAGGCCCGCCAAAAGTGCTGGCGGGCTATTTCGCTAGTTTAGGATTGTTCAAAGATAATTGGAACCGGTTTCCGGTTCTGGGCCAAGATCAGCCACCGTTGACATCATTCCTTTGGCGCCGGTCCGATCGGGGCAGCCATTGCGTCGCGGCCGCCTTTCAAGGTGCGATAATATGCCCACAATAGACGCGCCGCCACCGAACGCCACGGGCGCCATTGTTGTGCAATTGCTTCCAGTTCGCGCGCTCCCGGTCTTACTTTGAGATCGAGCCCAGCGCGGGCCGCTTCTTGTAGTGCCACATCGCCGGCCGGAAAAATATCGCTGTGACCAGCGCAAAACATCAAATAGACCTCGGCCGTCCATGGACCGATGCCGTGGATGGCGATCAAACGGTCGCGGGCATCGCCAGGGGCGAGATGGCACAATTGTTCGAGATCAAGTCCATCGTCGACCACGGCGCGGGCGCAGGCGCGCAACGTCGCCTGTTTCGGTCGCGACAAGCCAACGGCGCGAAAAACTTCATCGGAACTGGCAAGCACGGATTGCGGGCTGAGCGGATCAACATGCTGTAGCAAGCGTTGATGAATTGCCGTCGCGCTGGCACGCGAAACCTGTTGTGACACGATGATCCCGGCCAAGCCGGCGAAACCTGGCTCCGCTGCCCGCAACGGCACCGGACCGGCTATCTGCGCCAACCTCGCCAAGCGTACATCAAGTTTAGACAATGCCAGCAAGCCTCGGCGGATGTCTTTCTCATCGCGGATTTTTGTGACAATTAGTTGACTCATGTGCGATCCTGATTCCGATCCTGCTCAAGGGCAAATTATGGCGGCGAAACCCGGTCCCGCGCAACCGGTGTTTCGATTTGCCCCAAGTCCGAACGGAGCGTTGCATCTCGGTCACGCATATTCGGCGCTGGAGGTTCAGCGCCTGGCCCGGGCCGCCGGCGGCAAATTACTGTTACGGATCGAGGACATTGATCAAACCCGATGCAGTCCTCAGCTTGAGGCGGCAATGATCCACGACCTTACCTGGATCGGCTTTGAATGGGACGAAAAGCCCTGGCGCCAATCCGAACGCTTTGCTGAATATCTACCCTTTGTAGAGCGGTTGCGCGAGCAAGGCCTTGCCTATCCGGGTTTTCTTAGCCGTGGCGCAATTGGCCGTTGGGTGGCAAAATTTGAGACCCAAGGCGTCCCATGGCCGCGTGATCCAGACGGCGCCCCGCATTACCCATCCACCGAACGCGAACTGCCGGCTAGTGATGGCGAGCACATGATCGCTGACGGTACCCATCCGGTCTGGCGGCTGGCAATCGCGGCCGCGAAAGAACATATTGGTGAGAATTTAAGATGGCGCGAAGACGGGTTCCCGGCTGGATTTCAGGAAAATTGGTTAACCGGCGATCCGGCGATTTGGGGCGATATCGCGCTTACCCGCCGCGATGCGCCGGTCAGCTACCATCTGGCGGCAACCGTGGATGACCAAATGCAGAATATAACCCATGTGGTGCGCGGGCGTGATCTTTATGGCGCAACGGTGGTGCAATGCCTGCTACAGAAATTGCTCGGATTTACCACACCTAATTACCACCACCACGCGCTGATATTGGACGCTGACGGGCGCAAATTATCCAAGTCGCACTTAGATGTTGGTATCAGGCAGTTGCGTGAGGCGGGCATGACCGCTAGCCAGGTCATTGCCACCGCCTATGCCGAGGCTGAAAATTGTGCGGCGCTGGCGCTGGGCAATCTTGAACCGTTTCAACCCGCCGGTTGAATCTATTTGCGCGGCATAGCTATATGCCGGCTTCGACAATCAATTCGCCACCATCTAAAAGGTCGTACGGGGCGGACGTAAAATCTATAGCGTGTCACCCAAAAGTGGTCGCCGGCTTTGGGAAAAATGACGCGCGTAAACAAAGGGATAGCGCGACGAAGCGAATCCAACGCTTCGTGACAAGCGCTAGGCACATCAACCATGAAATCGATCCTGATTACCGGATGTTCGTCAGGCATTGGCGCCTACTGCGCCGAGCAGCTCAAGGCGGACGGGTGGCAGGTCCACGCCACCGCACGCAAGAAGCGCGACATTGAGCGGTTGGCTGACCTGGGTTTTATCGCCCACACCCTCGACTATGGGCTGCCCAAAACCATTGATGCGGTGGCAGACCAGGTACTAGCGGCCACCGACGGCAAGCTATTTGCGCTTTTCAACAATGGCGCCTACGGCCAGCTCGGCGCGGTCGAGGACATCGGCACCGACGCGTTGCGCCGGCAGTTTGATGCCAATTTCTTCGGCCCGCACCATTTGACCAAACGGCTGGTGCCGGCAATGCGGGCCAATGGCGCCGGGCGTATTGTGTTTTGTTCCTCGGTCCTGGGTTTGTTGCCGATGCGGTTCCGCGGGCCTTATTGCGCCTCCAAATACGCACTTGAGGGACTGGCAATGGCGATGCGCATGGAACTTGCCGGTTCCGGTGTCCATGTCAGCCTGATCGAGCCCGGCGCGATCGCGACCCGGTTTGCCGAAAATGCCCTGCCGCATTTCACCGCCAACATTGACGCCGAAAGCAGTTCGCATCGCGACGCCTATAGCGTCCAGCTCAAGCGCTTAAAGGGCGGCGGGACCAAGAGCCGGTTCAAATTGCAGCCGCGCGCGGTTCATACCAAATTGGTGCAGGCGCTGAACGCGAACCATCCGCGGCCGCACTATTATGTTTGCGCTCCGACCCATATATTAATGGCGCTGAAACGCTTCCTGCCGTCGTCGGTGTTTTATCGTCTGCTGCAGAAACGGGGATGAATGTGACTTCATTGATGACCTATGTGATACCGGCTTTGCTGATCCTGGTTGCTATCATATTGTTGCTCGGCCTGATCAACATGGCCAGAGGTGGCAGCGCCAGCCGGTCGCAAAACCTGATGCGGCTAAGGGTGGTAGCACAGTTCCTGGCAGTGCTGGCGATTGTCGCTGGCGTGTTGATTTTCTCCCGATAAAAAGACCGGCGGTGCTTAAACATGGTGGTGCTCAACAAGATTTATACCCGGACCGGCGACGATGGCAGCACAGCGCTTGGCACTGGTGAGCGGCGGCAAAAAAACGACCTTAGGGTCGCAGCCTACGGTACGGTCGACGAGGCCAATGCAGCAATCGGCGTCGCAATTGTTCATATTGAAGACGGCAAACTAAGCGCTTCATTGGCGCGGATCCAAAACGATTTGTTCGATCTCGGTGCCGATTTGGCGACACCTGCGGGCACAAAAGATTTTGAATATGAACCGCTGCGGATCAGCGAAGCCCAAGTGATACGCTTGGAAAGGGATATTGATCGCTTTAACGCCGATCTGTCGCCACTTAGAACCTTTGTTTTGCCCGGCGGCAGTACGGCTGCGGCAGCACTGCACGTGGCGCGCACGGTGACACGGCGGGCCGAACGCCATATGGTCGCACTGGCTGCCAGCAAGGACGAAATCGTCAGCGATCAGGCATTGCGATATGCCAATCGGGCATCTGACTTTTTGTTTGTCGCCGCGCGCTGGGTCAATGACCACGGGCAAACCGACCGGCTTTGGGTTCCAGGCGAAAACCGGTAGCCAAAGCCTTTTTCCTTTTGATGGCTTTATCAAGAGGATATGGAAATGGGTCAAGGCAAACCGCTAGAGAGTGCGGTGCTGTTTCAAGCAAGCGGTGATTTGCTCTAAAGGCGACCGCGATGCAGGATTGAATGAAAGGGCAGCGAATTGTTTATTCCGATCCATGATGCCAACAGCCTAGAGCGCATTAGACTGCATTATGTGACTTTGGCGATCATTGCCGCCAACATCATTATCTGGCTGATGATGGTAACCCCGGCGGTAATTGGACCAGATGGGGCGCAGGCGGTAATGATTTCCTATGGTTTCATTCCGACGGTTGCCAATTACGGTGCCGAACTGCCCGTGGACCTGTTGCGCATTCCAGCTGAACTTTCCTATGTCAGCTACGCATTTCTGCATACCGATTTCATGCACCTGGCCGGCAACATGTTATTCATCTGGGTATTTGGTGACAATGTGGAAGACGCAATGGGGCACATGAAATATTTGCTGTTTTACGTGGCCTGTGCGGCTGCCGCAGCGCTGCTGCACGGTTTTGCGTTCCCACAATCGAACGGGCCGCTGGTCGGCGCATCCGGTGCTGCAGCCGGCATTGTCGCCGCCTATTTGATGCTGCACCCAAGAGTAAAACTTTGGGTGTTGGCGTTTGGCCGCATCCCGTTGCGCATTCCAGCCTATTGGGCGATTGGCGCCTGGATCGCCTACCAGATTTTCATGTTCCTGTTCAGTGTTGGCGACGATGTGAGTTGGGCGGCCCATGTCGGCGGCATTGTTGCCGGCGCATTATTGGTGCTGGTTCTCAAGCATCGCGATATACCCTTGTTCGACCGTGCTGTGGCGCCGATCTCTAAAAAGGTCGATCCGGCGCCGCGCTGGGGCCGATAATGGCCAACAAGCAATTGGGCATTGCCGAGAATTTCAGGGTGATCACGGTGCGGCAATTGCGCACAATTATTGACGCGTTCGGCTTTCGCCGGTAGGCATGGTCGGCCGGACGGAGGCGATGGTCAAATGGCGCATTCCGTCTGCGGTATTGCAAACTTTCGCGCGCAATTACCTGTCGGCGGATGATTTGGAAAACCGGTTGTCGGATCTCGGCTAGCGGCCGGGTTTTCTCAGGCCTACGTAAGAGCAAATTTAACGCTGAACACGGCGTCAGGTGATGCTGTGTGAGAGGAAGACCATGAAGATATTGGTGCCGGTCAAGCGGGTCGTTGACTATAATGTCAAGATACGGGTGAAAGCGGACGGTTCGGGCGTCGATCTTGCTAATGTGAAGATGTCAATGAACCCGTTCGACGAGATTTCGATCGAACAGGCGCTGCGCCTGCGCGAAGCCGGGGTGGCGCAAGAAGTAATCGCAGTATCGGTCGGCATGCAACAGTCGCAAGAGACCATCCGCACCGCGTTGGCGATGGGCGCTGATCGGGGCATTTTGGTCAAGACCGACCCATTGATCGAACCGTTGGCGGTCGCGAAGATTCTCAAAGCCATTGTTGATCAAGAACAGCCCGGACTGGTGATCGTCGGCAAACAAGCGATCGATGATGATTGCAACCAGACCGGCCAGATGCTGGCCGCGCTGCTCGGCTGGAGCCAAGGCACCTTTGCCTCCAAAATCGAAATCGACGGCGATACCGCCAAAGTGGTGCGTGAGGTCGATAGCGGTTTGCAGACCGTGGAACTGAAAATGCCGGCTGTGGTGACTTCCGACCTGCGGTTAAACGAGCCGCGTTACGCGTCCCTGCCTAACATCATGAAGGCAAAGAAGAAGCCGCTCGATGAAAAAACACCGGAAGATTACGGCGTAGACGTATCGCCGCGTTTAAATGTGGTCGAAACGGTCGAACCACCGGCGCGCAAATCCGGGGTCATCGTGCAATCGGTCGACGAATTGGTCGACAAACTCAAAAACGAAGCCGGCGTGCTGTAACACTGTCGATGGAGCTTAACGATGACGATCCTGCTTGTTGCCGAACACGACAATACCAATCTCAGCGATCAAACCGCTAAATCCCTGACCGCTGCAGCGCAGATGGGCGGCGACGTGCACGTGCTGGTGGCTGGAAACAATTGCTCCGGGGTTGCCGCTGAAGCGGCCAAACTGAACGGCGTCGGCAAGGTGCTGCTGGCCCAATCAGAAGCGGTCGAAAACCATCTCGCCGAACCGATGGCCGACTTGATCGTCGGCCTGGCCGGCGACTATGACGGTTTGGTTGCGCCGGCCACCGCGTCTGGCAAAAACATTATGCCGCGGGTCGCGGCGCTGCTCGACGTGATGCAAATTTCGGATATCACTGCGGTCAACTCCGCCGACACTTTCGAGCGGCCGATTTATGCGGGTAACGCCATTCAGACCGTGCAGTCGCGCGATGGGACAAGGGTGGTGACGGTGCGCACGGCCTCGTTTGACGCCACGCCGGATGGCGGCTCGGCCGAAATAACCGAAATAGCCGCGCCGGGGGCGTCTAAATTATCCACGTTCAAAGGTGAAGCGCTATCAGAAAACGATCGTCCGGAACTGACTTCGGCCAAGATCATTATTTCCGGCGGCCGGGCGCTCGGCTCGGCGGAGAAATTCGAGGAAGTGATCATTCCGATTGCCGAAAAACTGGGCGCCGCGGTTGGTGCGTCACGCGCAGCCGTCGATGCCGGTTATGCGCCGAACGATTGGCAGGTCGGCCAGACCGGCAAAGTAGTGGCACCTGATCTCTATATCGCCTGCGGCATTTCCGGTGCCATCCAGCACCTGGCCGGCATGAAAGATTCCAAGGTCATCGTCGCCATCAACAAGGACGACGAAGCACCGATCTTCCAGGTCGCCGACTACGGTCTGGTTGCCGATCTGTTCGTGGCGCTGCCGGAATTCCAGGCGAAATTGTAACTACACTCGATCCTGCAAATCAGCCCTAGTGGTTCGATTCCAACATTTGCGTCCCGTTGCAACACTTAGGTTAGCAAATCTTGGCAACAAAAGAGCCATTAGCAAGATATTGAATCTAGCGGAATTTTTAAATTTGACATTTGACAAACGGCGAAGCTGCAAATGGGCGCCAAATGTCAAATTCATTCCACTAGGGTCTGTGGACATTCACCTTGATGCGATAAGCGCCGCGACAAGGTTCCAGTTGGCAGCGTAGCTGTTATCGGTTTTATCGTAACGCGTTGCGATGCCACGAAATTCCTTGATCTTGGCGAAGTAGTTTTCAACCAAATGCCGCCAACAATAGGCCTCTTCATCGTATTCTCGCTGCACAATCCGATTTGATTTGGGCGGGATAACGGCGGTTGCGCCCCGGTCTTCCAGCTCCTCCAGAAGCCAGTTTGCGTCAAACGCTTTATCCGCCAGCAAAGCGGCGAATGACACGCCCTTGATCAGCGGTGCCACGCCCCTCATGTCATGCGCCTGTCCCGGTAGCAGCATGAAACGCACAAGATTACCAAGCGCGTCCACCAGCGCCACGATCTTGGTGGTCAACCCACCGCGCGAGCGCCCGATGGCCTGATTTTGAGTCCCCCTTTTGCGCCGGTTGCCTTTTGGTGAACCGAAACAATGGTGCCATCAATCATGGCGTATTCGAGGTCTGGGTCATTGCTCATGGCTTTGAAAAGACTCTCGAAAACACCCTGCTCGGCCCATCGTCGGAACCGGCGAAACTGGCTGTTCCAGTTGCCAAATTTCGTCGGCAGATCGCGCCAGGGAGACCCCGTGCGCACCCGCCAGAACACCGCTTCCAAAAACAACCGGTTGTCGCCGCCTGTCCGGCCACTGTCTGTTGCCTTGCCGGGGAGCAAAGGCGCAAGGCGTTCCCAGACCCGGTCATTCAAAACAAATCGCTTTTCGTCCATTACAAACTCCCTTTTGGAAGCTTGAATCAGAAATCAACGCTTTTGGGAATCCTGAATGTCCACAGACCCTAATTTGCTCCCAACAATTAGGTTCAGCAACCTCGCTTGAACCGAGTTCTGCTGGGAGGAAATCATGAAAAAAATATTGATGGCGGCTCTTGCCGCAAGTGCAATGACGGCCGGTGCGCAGTCAATTGCGCACGCAGATAGCCATCAGGTCTTGGATTCGGTCAAGTTTTTGATTCCCGGAGGCGCTGGCGGCGGCTGGGACGGTACTGCCCGTGGTACCGGAGAAGCCTTGACCAAATCTGGATTGGTTGGCGCTGCGGCATATGAAAACATGTCCGGCGGCGGCGGCGGCAAAGCGATCGCCCATATCATCGAGACCGCAGACCATGGCACGTTGATGGTCAATTCCACGCCGATCGTCATTCGGTCATTGACCAAGGTGTTTCCGCAATCCTTCCGCGACCTCACACCGATCGCCGGAACCATTGGTGATTACGGCGCAATTGTCGTTGGCAAAAATTCCGATGTTGCCGATCTGGCCGGTCTGGTCGACGCTTATAAAGCCGACCCAACGAAAGTGGCGATCGGCGGCGGTTCGGTGGCCGGCGGAATGGATCATTTGATAGCGGCGCTGGTTATGAAAAACGCCGGAGCGGAAGCGACCACGGTTAAATACATCCCTTATGACGCCGGCGGCAAAGCGATGGCCGGCCTGTTGTCCGGTGAGATTATGGCGCTTGCGACCGGCTTCGGTGAAGCGATCGCATTAGCCCGTCAGGGCGAGGTAACCATCCTTTGCGTCACGTCTGAGGCCCGGGTTGCCGCCGCCAACCACACGCCGACCTGCAACGAGGCCGGATCAATTGGAACCAGCTTTGTCAATTGGCGTGGATTTTTCGCCGCCCCTGGCCTGCCAGCCGACAAAAAGGCCGCTTATATCCAGGCACTGGAAAAAATGTATGACACACCGGAATGGCAGGCTGTGCGCGACCGCAATGGCTGGGTCGACATTTTCAACGCAGACGCTGATTTCGTGAACTTCCTGGAAAGCCAGGAAGAGCAGATCGGCAACCTGATGCGGGAACTTGGCTTTCTTTAGGCACCAGTTTGAATTACCGCTAAGGCTGCTGGTCTGATGTTTATCGGCCAACCCGGCGTCTTCCTCCATTGCCGGAGCAAACAAATTGACCATGAATAAAGACCGGTTGGGCGGCATTCTTTTATTGGCATTTTGCTTAACATACGCCTATTTGAGCCAGTCGATCCGCCTGTTGCCTTTTCAGATAAATTCGGCCTTTCACGCCAGAACCATGCCAGAGATACTCGCGGTGCTGGGGGTGAGCCTTTCGCTGCTGGTAATCGTTTTTCCTACCAAGGAGGCGGCGCAGTTTCGAAATCTGAATTGGCCCTTGGGTGCCGGGTTCCTGGTGCTAATGTCCACCTACGGGCTGGCGGTTCGCCCGGCTGGGTTTTTGTTGGCCACTTCTTTGTTCCTGATGATCGGTTTCGCGATGCTCGGCGAACGCAAAATCTGGCGTCTGGTATTGGTCGCGGTACCGATAGTGATCGCGTTCTGGGCGATGATGAATTACGGGCTTAGCGTTTTTATTGAACCGCTACCGGCATTCTTACGGGGGTAGAGCCCTTTTCGGTCAAATTAGAGCGGTTTGATGGAAGAGATTTTTCGAGCCAGCGAGAAAAATACCCCAGCGCGATGGCAACTTCAGGCGAGGGTTTTTCCTCGCTGAAACGAAAAACCCTGCCCATCAAATCGCCTCCATTTAAATATGAAAGGCGCTAAGCGTATGATTGACGGCATTCTCATCGGCCTGGCCACGGCTTTTACCTTGAAAAACATGGCGTTTGTGCTGCTGGGCTGCCTGGTTGGCACTTTTATCGGCATGCTTCCGGGGCTCGGTCCGATGTCGGCGATCGCGCTGATGATTCCGATCGCGGCCAGCCTCGATCCGTCGGCCGGGATCATCCTCATGGCTGCGGTCTATTACGGAGCGATATTCGGCGGCTCAACATCATCGATCTTGATCAACGCGCCGGGGGTCGCGTCCACGGTCGCTACCTCATTTGACGGTTATCCGATGGCAAAGGCGGGCAAGGCCGGCAAAGCACTGGCCATTGCCGCCTATTCCTCGTTTTCAGGCGGGGTGATCGCGGCGCTTCTGCTGATGGTTTCGGCGCCCTATTTGGCATCGGTATCACTGTCGTTTCAATCTACTGACTATTTCGCACTCATGGTGCTCGGCCTTTCCGCGGTCGCGGCCTTTGCCGGCAAGGGCGAGGTGCTCAAGGCATTGCTCATGACCGTTATTGGCTTGATGTTGTCGACGGTCGGAACCGATCAAACTGTCGGCGTGCCACGCTTCACACTCGGCATGCTTGACCTGGTCGACGGCATCTCGTTCCTGCTGCTGGTAATGGCAACATTCGCGCTTTCCGAGGCGCTGATGGCGATCATCAAGAAAATAGACGAAGCCAAGCGCGCCGAAGAGCAAAAGGCGGCTTCCGAACTGGGCTCAATGGCGTTGACCAGGGAAGAGGTCAAAGAAATGGTGCCGGTGATCGGGCGTTCGTCGGTCTTGGGTTTTCTGATCGGCGTACTGCCCGGCGCCGGCGCTACCATAGCCAGCTTTCTTGCCTATGGCACCGAGCAGCGCATTGCCGGGCCAACCAAGGGCAAATTGTTCGGCAAGGGATCGGTGCGCGGTTTAGCGGCGCCGGAAACCGCCAATAACGCCGCTGCCACCGGTTCATTCGTGCCGCTGTTGACCCTTGGCATCCCAGGCTCGGGGACAACCGCCATCATGCTCGGCGCACTAATTGGATATGGCATCCAGCCTGGGCCCAGGCTTTATATTGATCAACCAGCGGTATTTTGGTCGGTGATCGTGTCGATGTGGCTCGGCAACATCATCTTGCTGGTGTTGAACCTACCGCTTATCCCCTATATCGCCCGGGTGCTGGCAATACCGGCACGGTTCCTGTTGCCGCTGATCTTGTTTTTCTCGCTAATCGGCGTCTATTTCGTGTCGTTTAATACCTTCGACATCCAGCTGATGGTGCTATTCGGCCTGGCCGCCACGGTTCTGCGCTTGCTGTCTTTTCCCATGGCACCGATGATTTTGGGCTTTATTCTCGGCGGCATGATGGAGGAAAATCTGCGCCGGGCGCTGTTGATCAACAATGATTCCTGGTCGTTTATTTGGGAACGCCCGCTAACCCTGGCAATCTTGCTGATTGCCGCCGCGTGTTTATTCGTGCCGATGCTCATTCCGTTCATCGCCCAAATCCACAAACCCACTGCCGGCGCGGCAGACCCGGACTGATTGGCGCAACATGTAGTGTTGATGTGGCGCCGATCTAGAGCGTATTCCCGAAAAGTGGAAACCGGTTTTCGGAAAAATGACACGCATAAACAAAGAGATGAGTACCTCTAAAAACCCTCGATTTTGTTGGGCTGGGAGTGGTTTTGAAGTTTCGAGTACCGGATAATATGTTGAAATATTTGAGGAACGCAAAAACGAGAAATTGCTCCCAGGACCCAAAAGAAGGGTTTTTAGAGGTGCTCAGATAGCGCGAGGAAGTAAATCCAACGCTTCGTGACAAGCGCTAATGGTCGCCGATCAATCGCTCCGCCGCGCGCAGGACTAAGGCGATGTCGGCGTCACGCGACAATCTATGGTCGCCATCCTTTACATAAGTCATCGTCACCTGATCGGCCGGCATCATGGCGGCCAGCCTGGCGGCGTGGTTGTGCGGCACATCGCGATCTTTCATCCCCTGGATGATATGCACCGGGCAATTGGTGATGATGGTGCCGGTCATCACCAGGTTATTTCGCCCGTCGGCAAAAAGCGCTTCGGTAAAAATGTTGGGCTGGTTGGAATATTGCGAAGGTTCCTCCAGGAAACCGTTCTCCGCGATCATTCGTTTTTGCGCCTTAGACAGGTTGGGCCACATTAATTCCTCGGTGAAATCCGGGGCCGGCGCGATCAGCAACAATCCATGCAGCCGGTCGCCATCGCCACGGGCTTTGAGTTCGGCCACCATACGCAGCGCGACCCACGCCCCCATTGATGAACCCACCAACACCTGCGGCCCGGTGGTAAAATGCTCAAAAACGGTGATGCTTTCCTCGAGCCAGCGTGAAATCGTGCCGTCGAGGAAGGCTCCGCCGGACTGGCCATGGCCGGAATAGTCGTGACGGCAACAGCACAAACCGCGCTCTGCGCACCATTTTTCGAGCGCCAACGCCTTGGTGCCTGCCATGTCAGAGCGATAACCGCCGAGCCATACTAGGCCAGGATTTTGGCCGGCGAGGTATTGGACTGCGATGGTTCGTGCGTTGTCGCCATCCCCGACAATTATGGTTTGGCACGGCAGTATAGGAGGTTCGATTGGTGCCGCATCGCTCATTTCCGGATTTCCACCTGCTTGTGCATGTATTTTTCCTTGAAACATGATAAAGAACCGCCCATAGCAGTTTCTTAATATCACGCAAACAAATTGGGAGCCTACGACCATTCGCAGACCACACAGGGCGCAAGCGCCACAAAAAGATGGGCCCAGGGCCAATGATGAAATCACCATCCACGAGATCCAGCTGATCGATGCCGAGGGCAACAACCAGGGGGTGATTGCAACCGCTGAAGCGCTGCAAGCTGCCCGCGAAGCCGGCCTTGATCTCGTCGAGATATCGCCAAACAGCAAACCGCCGATCTGCAAGATACTGGATTTCGGCAAATATAAATACCAGGCGCAAAAGAAAGCTGCCGAGGCACGCAAGAAGCAAAAGACCCAGGACGTCAAAGAAATCAAGATGCGTCCGAACATCGACATCCACGATTATGAGGTCAAGATGCGCTCGGTCTATCGGTTCCTCGAAGAGGGCGATAAGGTCAAGGTAACCATGCGGTTCCGTGGCCGGGAAATGGCGCACCAGGAACTGGGTATGCAGGTGCTGATGAAGGTCAGGGATGAAACCGACGAAAACGCCAAGGTGGAATCCCTGCCTCGCCTGGAAGGGCGGCAGATGACCATGGTGCTGGCACCAAAATAACCATCGTGCAATTGGTGTGTTGCGTAAAAAAATGCGAAGGATGTTGGGACCCACTATTGGCGCATTGGACGCTTGCATCGCCGGCGCCCCTCGCCTATAAGCCTTGCGCCGGTCGCCTGGCAGGGCATGCCATGGCGGGCGAGAACCGTTTCAACTCCAATTCGAGCGGAAGCGACAACGGTTCGTGATTGCGAAGGCTCGCTTTGGTCGGCGGCGCTTTTTCAACAATGTACAATCCCAGGCAGGAATGGGCGCCGCTATTACAGCGTGTCGGTATTCCAGTTGGAACAAAAGGATACGCGAAATGCCCAAGATGAAGACCAAAGCGAGCTGCAAGAAGCGCTTCAAAATTACTGCCACCGGCAAGATTAAGGTGGCACAGGCGGGCAAGCGCCATAACATGATCAAGCGGTCGAACAAATTTATTCGCAAGGCGCGCGGCACTACCGTGCTGTCGGATGCCGATGCTCGCATCATCAAAAAGATGATGCCGTACGGCTGAACCCGACTAACCGTCCGAACCATTTCCAGGAGACCCGATCATGGCCCGCGTTAAACGGGGCGTTACCGCCCATGCCAAGCATAAAAAAGTACTCAAGAAAGCCAGTGGCTATTATGGCCGCCGTAAAAATACTATTCGGGTTGCCAAACAGGCGGTCGAAAAAGCCCAGCAATATGCCTACCGCGATCGCAAGGTGCGCAAGCGCAATTTCCGTGCTTTGTGGGTGCAGCGGATCAACGCCGCCGTGCGCGAGCACGGCCTGACCTATGGTCGCTTCATCGATGGCCTCAATAAGGCCGGCATCGAGGTCGACCGCAAGGTGCTGTCGGATCTGGCCATTCATGAGCCGCAGGCTTTTGCCGCGCTGGTCGGCGAAGCCCGCACCGCGCTTGAATATCTAAAAGATACCACCGAGGGTGCTTTTGAGGCAGCCGTTCGCTAACACCATTGAAGTGTCGCGCGACCTGCCGCCTGATTTTCATTGTCAACTGGCATCAAGGGCGCGAAGCGGCACCGAACCACAAACCGGGCCCTGACGATGACCGTTACCAGCGAACTGCAACGCCTTAGCGAGGACACCCTTTCGCATATCGCCGACGCCAGTGACGAGGCGGGGCTTGAGGCGGTGCGGGTTGGCGTGCTCGGCAAGAAGGGTTCCTTGAGCGCTAAAATGAAGACCCTCGGCGCCATGAGCGCCGAAGAGCGCCAGATAATGGGCCCGGCACTCAACGGGTTGAAGGAACAAGTAACGGTTGCAATCGCCGATCGCCGGCAAATGCTGCGTCGACAGGCAATCGCCGAACGCCTGGCCACCGAACGGGCCGATGTTACCTTGCCGGTGCGCCCAGCCGCCGTGACCCGCGGCCGCATCCATCCGATCAGCCAGGTGATCGACGAGATCACCGCGATTTTCGCCGATATGGATTTCTCGATCGCCGAAGGGCCTGATATCGAAACCGATTATTACAATTTCACCGCGTTGAATTTTCCCGAAGGCCATCCGGCCCGCGAGATGCACGACACATTCTTCTTTCATCGGCAAGAAGACGGCAGCCGCAAAGTGCTGCGCACCCACACTTCTCCGGTGCAGATCCGCACCATGGAGCAGCAAAAACCGCCGATCCGCATCGTCATTCCCGGCAAGACCTATCGCTGTGATTCGGACGCCACCCATTCGCCGATGTTCCATCAACTCGAGGGGCTGGTGGTCGACACCAGCGCCAATGTTGCCAATTTGAAATGGGTGCTCGAAGAATTCTGCAAAGCGTTTTTCGAAGTCGACGCGGTTAAGATGCGGTTCCGCCCGTCGTTCTTTCCATTCACCGAGCCTTCGCTTGAAGTCGACATTCAGTGCGAGCGTAGCGGTGCCGAGATACGTTTCGGCGAGGGCGAGGAGTGGATGGAAATCCTCGGCTGCGGCATGGTGCACCCCAATGTGCTGCGCTCTGGCGGGCTCGATCCGGATATTTATCAAGGCTTTGCTTGGGGCATCGGCATCGACCGTATTGCCATGCTGAAATATGGTATGCCGGATCTAAGAGCGTTTTTCGACGCCGATGCGCGTTGGCTGACCCATTACGGGTTTCGCCCGCTCGATATGCCGACACTATTTGGAGGGTTGAGTTCATGAGCCGTTTCGGAGACGCGGCGCTGTTGAAGGGCAAATATGCCCATCTGGCCGCCCAATTGCGCCAAGGCGAGGTTGACGCCGCGAAAAAGGTCGATTGGAACCAGGCCAGTTGCGAAAACCAGGCCGAGGCCGTGACCGCCGAAGTTGCCCGCCACATCATGGCTTTCCGCCAATCGGTAGATCCGACCAAGGAGCGCATGGATGTGATGGCGTTTTCCGCCGCCGGGCCAATGCGGGTGATGAACATCATGCCGAGCCAGGGCGACGTGGTGCGCCTGGACGGGGTTTTGGTCGGCGACGGCCAACCAGTGTCGGTTGCGGTTCATGTTGAAGGCTTGGCTTTAACCTTTCTGCGCGCGCCACTTGATCAAGACGATGATGAAGATGATTTCGATGTCGGGTTCGTGATTTTCGACGAATTGAAGAAACGCAAGGACGAGCGTGAAAAAGGCACCGACGCCGAAGCGTAATATATGGCTGGGCGATGCGGTTTTGTGGTGCTCTAACTTGCAAGACCAATCGCAATAAGGATTAAAACCGTGGCGAATGTCCATTCAGGCGGGTGCCGTTGTGGAGCCGTGCGGTTCAGTGTATCTGCAGCACCGAATTTTTCAGTCTATTGCCATTGCGACGACTGTCGACGGGCGACCGGGGCGCCGGTGGTCGCTTTTGTCGGGTTTTGCTCACAAGATGTGAATTGGCAAACCGGCAAAGGTGAAAACTACGCCAATGGTGCAGCGCAGCGACTGTTTTGCGCCAAGTGTGGCGCGCCATTCGGCTATCGCGACACTCGCATGCCGGAACGCATCTTTTTCTACACCGCAGCCATGGATGCTCCAGAGCGTTATCCGCCTAAGGCGCATAGCTACGCGGGTGAGCAATTGCCGTGGTTGCATCTGGCCGATCGGTTGCCCCGGCACCGCGAAACACTGGTGATCAGACCCAATCCCGGAAAAGCAAAATGAAATTCACCCTGTCTTGGCTCAAAGATCATCTGGAAACCAGCGCCACCCTGGACGAGATTGTCGAGATGCTGACCATGATCGGCCTCGAAGTCGAGGCGGTTGACGATCGCGCTGAGTTCTCGCCCTTCGTCATCGCCAAGGTGTTGTCGGCAGAGCCCCATCCCAATGCCGACAGGCTCAAAGTGTTGTCAGTCGATCCGGGCGACGGCAAGCCGGTGCAGGTGGTATGCGGTGCACCGAACGCACGGGCCGGACTTATCGGCGCCTTCGCGGCACCGGGAACCTATGTGCCCGGCATCAATGTCACGCTTGCGGTCACCGCGATACGCGGCGTCGAAAGCTGCGGCATGATGTGTTCGGAGCGTGAACTCGAAATGTCGCAAGAGCATGACGGCATTATCGATTTAGCCGACGATGCGCCGGTCGGTGGCAATTTCGCGGAATATACCGGGCTCGCCGACCCAGTATTGCAAATCGGCATCACACCGAACCGACCGGACGCGCTTGGGGTTGCCGGCATCGCCCGCGATCTGGCCGCAGCCGGCCTCGGCAAGGTCAAGCCGGTCATGATCGCCAAGCCGAATGACACCTTTGCCTCACCGCTCGATGTACGGCTTGAATTCGGCGATACCGAGCCTTTGTGCTCGGCATTTGGCCTGCGTTATGTGCGCGGGGTCACCAATTGCCAGTCGCCGAAATGGATGCAACAGCGGCTGCGCGCGATCGGGCTTAGACCTATTTCGGCGCTGGTCGACATCACCAATTACGTAACTTTTGATCTTGGCCGACCGCTGCATGTGTTCGACGCCGACAAGGTGGCCGGCAATTTGGCGGTGCGGCGAGCCGCAGACGGCGAAAAAGTGCTGGCACTCGATGGCAAAACATATGAGCTAACCCCGCAAATGTGCGTAATCGCCGACGATAATGGGGTTGAATCCCTTGCCGGCATCATGGGTGGCGAAGTGTCAGGTTGCTCCGACGATACCGTCAATGTGCTGGTCGAATCAGCCCTATGGGAACCGCTCAATATCGCCCGCACCGGCCGCGATCTCGGCATCCTCAGCGATGCCCGCTACCGCTTCGAGCGCGGCGTCGATCCAGCCTTCATGGCGCCTGGCCTCGACCACGCGGCAAATTTGGTGGTGAAATTATGCGGTGGTGAAATATCCAAACCGGTCATTGCCGGCAGTGTGCCGGTGCCAAAACTGGCGATTAATTTCCCAATCTCGGAAATCGCCCGCCTGACCGGGATTTCCATACCCGACCATGAGGCAGTGTCGATATTGCAACGGCTCGGTTTCACGGTCACGGGCACTACCGGTACGGTCGACGTAGTGGTGCCGACCTGGCGACCGGACGTGCACGGCAAAGCTGATCTGGTCGAAGAAGTAATGCGCATTTACGGTGTCAACAATATTGTCTCGGAACCGCTGCCGGCGGCTGGTGCGGTCGGCGCCAAGGTATTGACCACCGGCCAAGTGCGCGATCGCGCGGCAAGGCGGGCGTTGGCAACTCGCGGCATGTTGGAAGCGGTTACCTGGACCTTTATCGCCAAACATCAGGCGAAAGCGTTTGGTGGTGGCGCGCGGGTATTGGAACTCGACAATCCAATTTCCAGCGACATGTCGGACATGCGGCCGAGCCTACTGCCGGGTTTGTTAGCGGCCGCACAACGCAACGCCGACCAGGCCAATGTGGATGTGGCGTTGTTTGAGGTCGCACCGACATTTGCTGGCGATGAACCGGGCGATCAGCGCCGTGTCGCCGGCGGCATCCGTCAGGCGACTTGCGGACCAAATGGCGGCGGCCGGCATTGGCGCGCCAATGCCACCGTGGTTGATGTGTATGATGCAAAGGCAGATGCGCTAACGGTGCTGGAAGCCTGTGGCGTCGACATCTCCAAACTGCAAATCAACCAACAGGCGCCCGATTGGTATCACCCGGGACGCTCGGGCACGATCAATCTCGGGCCGAAGCTGGTGCTCGGTCATTTCGGCGAACTGCATCCTCTGACCCTGGAACAAATCAATGTAGCAGGGCCTGCGACCGGCTTCGAAATATTTCTTGATACAATTCCCGAACCACGGAGCAAAGCGGCCCGCACCAGGCAGCCTTTGATGTTGTCGCCATTACAAGCAGTGCACCGCGACTTCGCCTTTGTGGTCGGCCGCGAGGTCGACGCGGCCACATTGCTGCGCGCGGCACGCGGTGCTGACAAGAAGCGCATTCGCGATGTGTCGGTGTTTGACGTGTTCGAGGGCGCTGCCCTTGGCGCCGACCGCAAATCGGTAGCGCTCGAGGTCACGATCCAACCGCTCGACAAGACTTTGACCGACGAAGAGATCGAGGCCATCAGCTCCGCAGTGATCAGCAGTGTCGAAAAATCAACCGGCGGCGTGTTGCGCAGATAGCGCCTTTTCGCAAATTGCGGATAATTTGTTTCGAAGAAGCTGTGACACGATCTCTTCGACAATTGGCAGGGTTTTGAGAGCGAAATTACACGATGGCGGCAAGTGTGGTGCCAAATACCGCAAATGACTGAAATTTTCCCGCTTCAATTCCCACGAACGGTGCCGAGCCAGCTTGTAAAAACAACCCCCGGTCAATATGCTGACCTTCTTGATCTCCTGCGATCAGACAAAAACAGGAAGAGTGATATGAATATTAAGTATATGTTTTTGGCAGGTTTGTGTGCCGCCGCTTTGTCCGGCACCGCCGAAGCCAAAACCCTGAAAATGGCGTATGACGCCGACCCGGTTTCCCTGGACATTCACGAGCAATTGTCTGGTGGCACCTTACAGCTGTCGCATATGGTGTGTGATCCGCTGGTGCGTTGGGCAAAGGATTTGAGCTTCGAACCACGGCTGGCGCAAAGCTGGGAGCGGGTCAACGAAACCACCGTTCGCTTTGACCTGCGCCAGGGCGTGAAGTTTCATTCCGGCCGCGTGATGACTGCAGACGACGTAATCTGGACCTTCAACCGGTTAAAAAGCAGCCCGGACTTCAAGGGCATTTTCGAGCCGTTCCTGGCGATGAACAAGGTTGGCGACCATCAGGTTGAAATCGTCACCGACGGTCCTTTCCCGCTGGTGCTGCACAATGCCACCTACATCTTCCCCCTCGATGCGAAATTCTATGAGGGCAAAGATGAAATTGTCAAACATGGCAACAGCTTTGCTTCGACCAACATCTCGTGTACCGGTCCGTATACGATTTCCAGCCGTGAGCAGGGAGTAAAGGTCGAATTTGCCCGCAACCCAGACTATTGGGACGCTGCCTCTCCGGGTAACGTGGACAAAATCGTGTTCACGCCGATCAAGGAATCTCCTACTAGGGTTGCAGCTTTGTTGTCGGGTGACGTGGATTTCATCGCCCCGGTACCGCCGACCGATCTCGACCGGGTTGCCGCTAACGAAGGCACTGATCTGATCACTCAGTCGGGTACCCGGATCATCACCCTGCAGCTAAACCAAAACCGGGTGGAAGCGTTCAAAGACGCACGGGTGCGCTTGGCAATCGTGCATGCCATCAACAATGAAGGCATCGTCGACAAGATCATGCGTGGGTTCGGTACCGCCGCAGCCCAGATGAGCCCGAAAGGCTATATTGGCTACAATGACAGCTTGAAACCGCGTTTCGATGTGGACAAAGCCAATGCATTGATGGCCGAAGCCGGTTATGGCGACGGTTTGTCGATATCGATGATGTGCCCGAACAACCGTTATGTGAACGACGCCAAGATCTGCGAAGCATCGGCAGCGATGCTTTCGAAAATCGGCATTACCGTCGATCTGACGACAATGCCGAAAGCGCAATACTGGCCGAAATTCGACGAGCGGGCTGCCGACATCATGATGATCGGTTGGCACTCGGACACCGAGGACTCAGCAAACTTCTACGAGTTCCTGGCCATGACGCCGAACGCCGATACCGGCCGCGGTCAATATAATTCAGGCGCGTATTCGAACGCAACGGTCGACGCAAATACCGAGAAAACCCTGAAAATGACCGATGACACGGCGCGCGCCGCGGTGCTCCAGGGCATTGAAAAGACCCTGCATGATGAAGCGGCTTTCGTACCGCTGCATTGGCAGGATCTGGCATGGGCGGCACGTTCTGGTGTCAATATCGACCCAGTGGTCAACGTCATGAACTTCCCCTATCTCGGTGACCTTGTGATCGAGTAATCACTCTAATTGCGGCGGGGCCGGACTATCTGGCGCCGCCGCAAATTCCCAAAATTCAGGCACCGATCCCATGAAGGCTCCGGACCTCGCGGCGTTCCTTTTTCGCAGATCCGTACAGGCTGTGCTGGTCATGTTCGTGATCAGTCTGATTGGGTTTTCGATCCAGGATAATCTCGGCGATCCCTTACGCGAGCTGGTCGGCCAATCGGTTTCGGAAGCCGAACGCCAGGCGCTTCGCGAGCAAATGGGCCTAAACGATCCGTTCTTGGTTCAGTACCGTCGTTTCATCACCAATGCGGTCCAGGGCGATCTCGGCACATCGTACTTTTTCAAACGCCCGGCGCTTGAAGTGATCTTCAAAAAATTTCCGGCAACCTTCGAATTGGTACTGGTCGCGACCTGTATTATTATCGGCTTTTCGGTGCCGCTAGGTGTTTACACCGCCATCAACCGTGATAGCTGGATCACCCGGATCATCATGGGTATCAGCATTATCGGCATCTCGGTGCCGGTATTTTTGACCGCGATTTTCTCGATCTACCTGTTTTCCGTCATTCTTGGCTGGATGCCGTCGTTTGGTCGCGGCGATACCGTGGCGATGCCCTGGGGTTGGCAAACCGGACTTTTGACCGCCGATGGACTGAAACACATTGTCCTGCCCTCGCTCGCCCTATCGGCAATCATGCTGCCGCTATTTATCCGTTTGATCCGCGCTGAAATGTTGGAAGTACTGCAAAGCGAATATGTGCGTTATGCCTGGGCCAAGGGTTTGTCGCCAAGACGCATTTGGTTCGTGCATGCGCTAAGAAACACGCTCATTCCGGTGGTCAGTCTTGGCGGCGTGAAGATCGGCACACTGATCGCCTACACCATTCTCACCGAGACCGTATTTCAGTGGCCGGGAATGGGTTTCTTGTTCCTCGAAGCCGTCAACCGTGTCGATACCCCGTTGATTATTGCCTACATCATCATCGTTGGGCTGATATTTGTTGTTTCCAACACCCTGGTCGATCTCACCTACGCGCTGATCAATCCGACCATCAAAATTGTCGGAGGCGAGCGATGAGCGCGATCAGGCAATTCCTCAAGTCGGATTTGTTTTACCGCTTCAAAAGGAACCCGGTGGCGCTGGGGAGCGCAATCGTCGTGTTCACAATGGTGGCGTTGGCGATCCTTGCGCCGTTGATCGCCCCGCAAAATCCCTATGATCTGACCCAACTCGATATTATGAATTCCGAAATGCCGCCGGCCTGGCAACAAGGCGGCGATCCGCGTTTTCTGCTCGGCACCGACCACCAGGGCCGAGATATGTTTTCAACAATCCTATACGGCACTGGCATTTCCCTGCTGATTGGCGTTTTTGCGGTTATGCTGCAGGCGGTTCTCGGCATCTCCATCGGCCTGGTATCGGGCTATATTGGCGGCCGGGTCGATGCGTTTTTCATGCGCTTGGCGGACATCCAATTATCGGTATCGACCCTGATGCTGGCGATCATAGCGCTGGCGGTTTTTCAAACCGCATTTGGCAGCAAGCTATATGACGATTTGGCAATCGTCATGCTGATCTTGGTCATTGGCATTGCCGAGTGGCCACAATATGCCAGGACGGTCCGGGCGTCGGTTCTGGCCGAACGCAGCAAGGAATATGTCGACGCAGCACGGGTGATCGGCCTGCCGCGAGGCCATATTATGTTCCGCCACGTTTTGCCCAACACCTTGTCGCCGGTGCTGGTAATCTCAACCGTCCAGATCGCCGAGGCGATCATTACCGAAGCCTCCTTGAGTTTTCTCGGCCTTGGCATGCCGGTAACCCAGCCATCGCTTGGATCGTTGATCCGCTCCGGCTTTGAATTCATCTTTTCCGGCACCTGGTGGATCACCATGATCCCGAGCTTGGTGCTGATCATTTTGATTTTTTCACTTAATCTGCTCGGCGATTGGCTGCGCGATGCGCTTAACCCGCGACTTTATAAGAATTTATGATGGCCAGTGTCCCGCCCCTATTGGAAGTGCAGGATTTGGAGGTCGAATTTCCGAACCGCCACGGGGTCTTGACGGCGTTGCGCGGGGTCAATTTCTCGATCGAAGCCGAAGACCGTATCGGTATTGTGGGCGAGAGCGGGGCCGGCAAATCGATGGTCGCTTTTTCCATATTGAACCTGATCAGCGAGCCCGGTCGGATCGCCAACGGACGCATTTTGTTTGAAGGCCGCGATCTGGCGAAAATTTCCGGTGAAGAAATGCGCGCCATTCGTGGTGACCGTATTTCGATGATCTTCCAAGACCCGATGATGACGCTCAATCCGGTGCTGACGATCGGCACTCAGATGGTCGAAACCCTGCAGGCCCATCGCGATATCTCCTATGAAGACGCGCGCGCAATGGCGCTGAAAAAACTGCGCGAGGTGCGGGTTCCCTCCCCGGAAGCCCGGTTGGACGGTTACCCGCACGAATTGTCTGGCGGTCTCAGGCAACGGGTGGTGATCGCAATCGCCTTGTTGAGCGACCCGGCGCTGATGGTGGCCGATGAACCGACAACAGCGCTTGATGTGACCATACAAGCGGAAATCCTGGCATTGCTGCTGGAATTATGCCGCGAGCACGGCACCGCTTTGATTTTGATTACCCACGATCTGGCGGTGGTAAGTTCGGTAACCAAGCAGGTGCTGGTCATGTATGCCGGCAATGTGGTCGAATCCGGACCAACCAGAGAGATCATCGATAGCCCGCGTCACCCCTACACCATGGGCCTGATCGCCGCGCTGCCGGAACTCAACGTACCCGGTAGTCCGCTCAACCAGATACCCGGCACCATGCCTTCGCTCGACGCGATCCCGCCTGGATGCGCCTTTTCCACCCGCTGTGCCCACGCTGATGAAAAATGCCGCACCGACATCCCCAAATTGCGGGAGATCAAGTACCGCGCGGTGGCCTGTCATCATGCCGAACGGCTATCACCGACCAAAGGTGCAAAGCCTTGAGCGACAAGAGCCCACCCCCCGCCAACTCGATACAACCGTTGGTAAAGGTCGAGGCTTTGCATCAGCATTTTCCATTGCCGAGCGGGTTTTTGTCGCGTGAACGGCCCAAGGTGCACGCACTCAACGGGGTGACGATCGATATCAACAAGGGGGAAGCGTTTTGTGTTGTCGGCGAATCCGGTTGCGGTAAAACTACGCTTGGCCGTGCCATCATCGGCCTGCTCAAGCCGACCATGGGTTCGATTTCTTTCGACGGCAGCAGGATCGACAATCTGGATGACAGGGCGCGCAAACCCTTTCGCCAGCGCATGCAAATGATTTTCCAAAATCCATATGCGTCACTCAATCCGCGCATGACGGTTCAGCAAATTCTGCAGGAACCGTTGCGCTACCACCGGCCCGATCTTAACCACGAGGAAATTCGCAACACTGTCGAGGAAATCATGCGCTCGGTCGGCAATGATCCGGCATGGGGATCACGCTATCCGCACGAATTTTCCGGCGGCCAGCGCCAGCGCATATCGATCGCCAGGGCGCTGATGGTCAGCCCGGAATTTATTGTCGCCGATGAACCGATTTCGGCGCTTGATGTGTCGATCCAGGCCCAGGTACTGAACGTGTTGATGGAAGCCCGCACCACCCACGATCTGACCTATTTGTTCATCACCCATGATCTTTCGGTGGTCGAACATATCGGTACCAGGGTCGCGGTCATGTATCTGGGAACGGTTTGTGAATTGGCCGAAACCGCGAAACTTTTTGCCGGGCCAAAACATCCCTACACCCAGCTGTTATTGTCGGCGATCCCGAGTATGGACGGCCGCGCCTTTGAACATGTGCGGGTGCCAGGCGAGGTGCCATCGCCGGTCAATCTGCCGCCGGGCTGCGTATTTCATGAGCGCTGTGCGTTGGCCAATGAGCGCTGCAAACGCGAAGTGCCGGTACTAAAACCGCAGGAAAACGGCACCGAAGTTGCCTGTCACGCGGTGCAAGAAGGCCGGCAGTAGGGGTCAATTCCGGCGTAGAGCAGAATCCTACATTTAACGAAACCAGACATTCGTTGAATTTGCAGCGAAAGGCTGGTTGGAGTCCATAGTGCAAATTGCTGCGCTGCGACGAATGTCCGAACATCCGGTTTAGAGCAGCCATTCGACGTCGCCTTCACGCAACCCAATCGAAGACATACCCTGCGATCAATGATCCAGAGACTGCCAGGGCAAGGTATAGAAGGAACGGATTCAGCCTGAGAACTGGGAAGATTGCCATTGCTCCCCAGACACTGACAACACCCCCCGAAACCAGAAAAGCCATCGCAGCGCCTGGCGACATGCCGTGATCCATCAAGCCGCGCGTCAGAGGCAACGCTGCGTATCCATCCAGATATGCCGGCGCTCCGACAAAAACTGCAAAGGGAATTGCCCACCAGACATCGTCGCCCACATAGACCGACAGCGCTTCAGGCTGGAGGACTGAGTTAAGCGCGTATTCTGCTGCGAAGGCCGGAATAAGACAAATCAGGATCAACCGTGTCGTCGTGGCAAATTTCTGACGAAAAATGTCTCGACGGTCGGGGTCTTTCCAAATCCGCGCATCAAAGGACAAAGGCGCACCACACCCACAATCTGACAAGTTGCCGACGATCCGGTTTTGTCGCAGAGGTGCGGTGGCCCAGCTTTGTCTCGCAAAAACCGATGTGACAACACCGCCCCAGATGCCGAGACCAAAGGCGGCAATTGTTTTACCAACAGCAAAACTGAAACCGAGGGTCGCTGCCGTCGTTGCCAGCATCGCCGGATCGGTAACCGGAGAGGACAGCCAGAAAGCCATAACCGGAGCCAGAGGAATGCCTGCGGCCAGCAATCCCACCATTAGCGGAAGGACGGTGACACCGCAGACAGGCGTAATCGCCCCAATCGCCGAGGCTGCGACGATCGCGTACAAGACCCGCCCTTCAAAGACACGGGCAATTTGGGCATCTGCGCCGCTGGCCATAATCCATGCAGCAAGCAAAATTCCCGGAACAACGAGCGGCGTCACAGAGACAAGGCTCATTGCCACGGACTGGCCCATCGCCCAGGCTTGATGCGGCCAGACCAGTGATCCTGCAATGGCCAACCCAACCGCTGTGAGAAGAAGGATTGACATGAAACCGGGGCGATTATTGCTTTGAATTTGATCGGACATGGACACACCCTTCTTGCTGCATCTTGGAAAATAGAAGTAAACAAGATATATGTGAAACGGGTAATTGGTAATTCAGGTATGAGATTTTTCAATGAATCACTTAAACAGCGAACTGCTGCGCACATTTCTGGCGGTCGCCGAGACCGGGAGCGTCACAAAAGGAGCCGCGCGTATTTTTAGATCGCAATCAGCCGCCAGCCTCCAGATCAAAAAACTTGAAGACCTACTCGGCCAACCGGTCTTTGACAGGCACGGACGCGGCGTTATTCTGACAGAGGCGGGCGAGCGGTTGTTGCCAGCGGCGCGAAACGTCGCCCGCACTTTGGACGCGACCTTGCGCGAGCTGACTTCGGATGACCTGCACGGCAAACTGCGCATTGGCATTCCCGACGACCAGAATAAGGCTATTCTGGCGAGGATTGTGGGGGAGTTCGCGCAATCCCATCCGCTTGTCGAACTTGAAGTAACGTGTACGTTGAGTGCCGGGTTTCCGGATGCGCTGACGTCCGGTGCGTTGGACCTTGCCATCTATGAGGTGGCGCATCCGCAGCCGGGGCTTGAGATATTGAGGCAGGAACGGACCTGCTGGATGATGTCACGCCATCATGATCTTCTATCACGTGATCAGATCCCGGTTGCCCTGTTTGATCGTGACTGCTGGTGGCGAGACGCCGCGCTTGAGGACTTGCGCGCAATGGGACGTCCGTTTCGGATCACGTATTCCAGTCAGAGCGTGACAGGCGTAGCTGCTGCAATCGAGGCTGGTATAGCAATCGGTTTGATGGGCGAAACCAGTATGACCGCCGATCTGCAGCAGCTTGGAACAGACAACGGGTTCGGCGAAATGCCGGTTTCAAACCTGGTGCTGGAACGAAGAGCAGATGCTGACAGCCCGCCAATCCGTGCGATGGAAACGGCTGTCCGACGCGTTTTTGGGTGACGTCGCGATTTGAAAACCTTGGATCAGCAGCATGTCCCGTCTCAGGTGGAACTCTCTTTTCACGCAACGACAGAAAGGTCCGCAATGTTGCGCTCAGCCGCCATTAGGGCATGCGCAGCGAATTGGTGCTTTGTCCGCACTGCCGTCATTGGAGCATGTCGCGGCGAATGGCCGGTGTGCGATCGTGGCACCTTTTCTGAGAATTTCATCGTACCGGGTGTTTGATGCGCCTGAGCTGTCGATTTTTACTATTTTCGGATGTTGCTCTAACTGAACGATGGGCGTCCCTCTTTCGGACAAAATCGGAATCTGCCCCTGTCAGCATCCTTTCCGCTTCCTACCGGATGCGACCCCAATAGCGCGCCTTGCGAGTTATGGCCGCCAGGCATCGGTCACAGCCCGGAAAAACGATTTTCGATAATTGCCCGCTGAAACCTACCACTCACCGTGTGTGCGGTCAGGATTTTACTCTTTGGTTAGTCGGGTCATAAAGCGGTGCGGCGTGGTAGCGGCAATTAACCCGCTCGGTCGCAACTTCTAGTTGGTAATGACCTGCTGCTAAATAGTCGGCATCGACGCCTGCCCCGTTGCGCACATAGCCGTAGCCGATGTTTTTTTCCACCGTGTAGCCCCACCCGGCGCTGGAAAGCCAACCGACCCGTTCGCCATCGCGGTAGATCGTCTCGCGGCCGAGCAAAACGATTTCAGGGTCATCGACGCTAAAACAGGCCAATCGTTTGGTCAGCGGTCTTTGCAGCGCCGCCACCAAAGCCTCGCGGCCGATGAACGCGGTATTGGCTTTCATCTTCACCGCCCAGCCAAGGCCGGCTTCGTGCGGGGTGTAGTCGGGGCCGATATCGGTGCCCCAGGCGCGGTAACCTTTCTCCAGCCTGAGCGAATCAATAGCGCGATAGCCGCAATTGGCCAGACCATGCGCTTGGCCGGCTTCGGTTAGGGCATCGTAAACGGTCGTGGCGTCTTTATACCCGCCATGCAGTTCCCAGCCCAGTTCGCCCATATAGGTGATGCGCAGCGCTGTCACTTTGGCGCCAGCGATGGTAATTTCCTGGCAGGTGGCAAATGCGAAAGCCGCGTTCGACATATCAACGTCAGTTACCGCCTGCAAAATTTCCCGTGACGCCGGTCCCATCAGCGACAAGGTAAAACCGCTTTCGGTTACATCGTCGAAATCGACATCGCATTCGCCAGATATATTGCGCTCGATCCAGGAAAAATCATGGGTACGAAACCCGGTGCCGGTGACGATGTAAAACCGGTCTTGCGCCAGCCGGGCAATCGTCAGGTCGCACTCGATGCCACCTTTGGTGTTTAACATCTGGGTATAGGTCAACCGCCCGGGCGGTTTGCTGATATCGCCGGCGCAGATCCACGACAGCGCTTGCTCGGCATCCCGCCCACGCATCTCGAATTTAGCGAACGAGGATTGGTCGAACAGACCTGCACGCTCGCGTACCGCACGGTGTTCCTCGCCAACATGGCGAAACCAGTTCTGGCGACCAAAGGAATATTCATCTGCCGGTGCCACACCCTTTGGGGCGAACCAATTTGGCCGCTCCCAGCCCAGTTTCTCGCCAAAACAAGCGCCAGCCTTGGCCAGGCGATCATAGAGTTTCGAAGTCACCTGCGGCCGGCCGCAAAGATGTTCCTCGAACGGCCAGGGCATGGTGTAGTGTTTGCCGTAGAGTTCCAGCGTGCGCGCCCGCACCCAATTAATGTCATGGTGATGCTGGCCGAAGCGGCGGATATCAACGGTCCACAAATCCATCGGCGGCTCGCCGGCAACAATCCATTCCGCCAACGCCTTGCCGGCGCCACCCCCTGAAGCGATGCCAAATGCGTTAAAACCGGCACCAACATAGAAGTTTCTTACTTCCGGCGCCTCGCCAAGAATGAAATTGCCATCGGGGGTGAACGATTCCGGGCCGTTTACCAAATCCTTGATGCCAGTTTCGCCAAGCGCCGGCACCCTGGCGATACATTGTT
Organism: Rhizobiaceae bacterium; assembly: GCA_965248715.1. GTDB lineage: Bacteria > Pseudomonadota > Alphaproteobacteria > Rhizobiales > Rhizobiaceae > CBDFKB01. The sequence continues at coordinate 56,448 of CBDFKB010000008.1, read as the reverse complement.
CAATCGCCGGCTCGAAATGCTCCCAATCGCTGTCGAGCAGGGTAAAGTGAAAACCGTTGGGAATACCGTCGAGTGCCCACGGTTTCGGGTTCGGCTCGTACACCCCGGCGACCAGCCCCCCGACTTCTTCCTTGAAATAGATCCGCCGGTCCGGGTCACGTATGGTCGGCATGTTCGTGGTTACGCCGTCGATGGTTTCGGTGATCATATATTGGTGCTCGACCGAAACTAGCGGTACGTTGACCCCGGCCAGCTTGCCTACTTCACGCGCCCATTGGCCGGCACAATTGACCACCACTTCACACCCGATCTCACCTTGGGCGGTGACAACCCCGGTGATCCGTCGGTCCCTGACATTGATCGCGGTAACTCCGCAATCTTCAATAATGCGCACACCGCCGGCGCGGGCCATTTTCACCAGGGCCTGGGTAATGTCGGACGGGTTGGCCTGGCCATCCGAGGCCATGAAACAACCGCCGACCAGATCGGAACCATCCATGATTGGCCACATTTTACGGCACGCTTCGGCCGACAGAATTTCCATCTCGAGACCGAAGCTACGCGCCGTTGTCGCCTGGCGCTTATAGTCGGTCATGCGCTCATCGTTGCAGGCAAGTCGCAAACAGCCGGACATTTTCCACCCGGTGGCCTGCCCGCTCTCGGCTTCCAGGCGATTGTACAGCTCAACCGATTGGGTCAGCAGCCTGGTCACATTGGCGTTGGAACGCAATTGCCCGACCAGGCCGGCGGCATGAAAAGTCGATCCGCTGGTTAATTTCGACTGCTCCAGCAAAACCACATCCGACCACCCTTCGCGGGCCAAATGATAGGCGGTCGAACAACCGACAATGCCGCCGCCGATAATCACCACTCGGGCTTGGGTGGGCAATTTGGGATTTTCGTTCATTTACAGTCGCGCATATTCTTTATGGAAGCGGTCGAGATATTCGCTGGTGTAGGCGACATAATCGAAGTCGAGATCGGAAGTGATTTCGGAAACCATGCTCCACATCGCCTCACGCAGCGCCGAAGCGCATTTCATCGCCTGGAATTTGCGCTGTAATTCTTCATCGACCGGTCGCTCGAAATAGGTTTCCAACAACCAAGCCTCCTGGCTTTCGCTAAGCCCATTATTGGAGGCAAGGTTGGCGAGGTCGAACAAAGGGCTGGAGAAACCGCCATGCTCCCAGTCGATCAGCCAAATCCGTTCGCCGTCGTCGAGGAAATTGGCGGCCAGCAGATCATTGTGGCCTAATACCGGGGTGATCGGGCCGATGATCGCCTCCAGGACCTGGTTTACCTCGCGCAATCGCGGCAGCTCGGGCACCATGCGGCTATTATTTTCTTCGAGAAAGAACCCGTAATCACGGCACACGCGAAACGGCCAGAAAGCGCACACCGGGCCGCGAATGTTGCGAAAGCCATCATAGTGGGTGGTCTTCAACAGGGGGACAATGCGCTGCAAATTTACCTGTTCACGAACGTCGTTTTCACCATAGGTGCGGCTATCGATGAAGGTGGCGACAATCGCGCCCGGCTCGAAATAATGGACCGGCGGCGCAACCCCAACGGCAGCAGCTGCACGGTTGCAATTATAGTCGTTGATCCTGAGCACCCCGTGTTCGGGTACGTCGCCATTGACCCTGACGACGAATTTACGGCCGGCGTCGTTGACCAAAAAATTGTCATTCGATATGCCGCCGGTAATGCGAACTGGTTCGACCGGGCCGCTCCAACACGGCAAATTGGCGGCGATTTGTTCGGGCTCTGGCATCAATTTCCTTTCTATTCCATACCAAGTTCCGCTTTGCGGCGCCGGGCCCAGGAGCCGATCAACCGGTCAGCAATAATGGCAATGAAAGCGACGCAAATTCCAGCAACAATGCCGCGACCGGTGTCAGCCTTGGTCAGCGCGATATAGACTTCTTGGCCAAGTTCGCGGGTGCCAACCAACGCTGTGATCACCAGCATCGACAAAGCCATCATGATGGTCTGATTGACGCCGAGCATGATCTCGGGCAGCGCCAGTGGCAGTTGCACCTTCCACAATTTCTGCCACCTAGTGCAGCCGGCCTGGGTCGCTGCTTCCAGCAAATGCGGCGGTACGTTGCGAATACCGTGATCGGTATAACGGATTGCCGGCACCACTGCGTAGGCGATGACGGCGAGCATGGCGGAAAAATCACCGACCCGAAACAGCATCACCACCGGGATCAAATAGACGAAGCTCGGCAGGGTCTGCAGGGTGTCTATCACCGCTTGGACGATGCGGTGCAGGCGCTCGTTACCGGCCGCTATAATGCCGATCGGCACGCCGATTATACAGGCGATCAGTACCGACAGTCCGCATAGATAGACCGTGACCATGGCCTTGGCCCATAACCCGACCGTTGCCGGAAACAGCGCCAACAGGCCGCTCAACAGCCCAAGACGCCAACCGCCGAGCCGAAGACCCGCCAGCGCTACCATGGCGACGACGGTTATCCATGGTAACGCCAGCAGGAAGCGCTTGAACGGGATCATCAGGTTCAACAGCAGAAAGTTTTTTAGTGCGTCCAGCTGGTCGAAATAATTGATGTTGATCCACCTAACGATATCGCTCCAAAACGAGCCCATGGTCACCTGCAATTGCTGCGGATAATCGGCGACGAACGGCAACACCGAACCCAACATCCAACTAAGTGCAATTACCGCGAAGCCGGCAATCAGCGCCGGATGGCGTTGCAACAATGGTTTGACGCCCTCGTCATGGGCCGGCGGCGGCATCCTGGCATAGGCCTGGCTCAAGCGGTCAAGTGCGATCGCTAAAAGAGTGATGGCGAGGCCAGCCTCGATCCCCTCGCCTATTTTCAGCCGCTTGAGCGCATTGAGCACATCGAAGCCAAGCCCGCCGGCGCCGATCATCGAGGCGATGATCACCATGTTGAGCGACAGCATCACTACCTGGTTGACCCCGACCATCAACGAATGTTTGACCGATGGGATCTGTACCTTCCACAACAATTGGCGTTCGTTGCACCCGGCCATGTGTCCGTATTCTACCACCTCGCTCGGCACTTGACGAAGCGCCAGCATGGTAACCCGCACCATTGGCGGCATGGCATAGATGATGGTGGCGATCATTGCTGAAACCGGACCGAAGCCGAATAAAATCAGCACCGGTACCAGATAGGCAAACACCGGCACGGTTTGCATGAGATCGAGGATCGGCGTCAGCGCCATCTCAACCCGCCGCGAGCGATGACCGGCAATGCCCAGCAACACCCCGCCAGCGACCCCGAACGGCACCGCGATGACGATCGAGCTTAAGGTCACCATGGCGCTGTCCCACTGGCCGAACACCGCCAAATAGGCGAAACAGATACCAGTCAGCAAACCCAGTTTCCAATCTTTGGCATGGTAGCCCATAACCATCACCAACCCGGTCAGCCCAATCCACGGCAGTCGCGGGAATATGATCGTGGCATCCTGGCCGAAGCCTTTGACGAACCCGGTGGCAAGCAAGTTTTTTGCCAGCCAATAGGGCTGTTGGATCAACCAGGCGATGACCCGGGTAAATTGCTTGAAGGTAAAGATGCCGAACGACAAATCATTCATCAGCCATTTCATAAAACCGCTGATCCAAAATTTCAGCGGCAGGATCCATGCACGCGGGTATTTAAACGCCCAGCCAAAATCATCCTTAAAGGCCAACAACACCAAGGTGGCGAGCAGCAATACTGTCCAGGCGACAGGCCACAGGTTTACCTGACGCGGCACCGCCCCGGCGGTGAGCGCCGACGAACTCAACTATCTTCTCCGCTAGCGCTAAGGACCGCGACTACAGCCCGCTGGCCTATCTGACCAACTATATTGCCTTCATCATCTTCGACACGAAACAAGGCGCCTGGTTCGGCTTCGAGAATCTGGCCGACCACGGTTTCGACCTTTGCTGCCGCTGGCACCACGCCGCAATAAGGCCCCTTGCCCGGTGGTTCGGCGATGGCAGCAGTGCTCAAAACCTTGGCGCGCGGAATGCCACGGGTAAACTCTTCCACATAGTCGGTCGCCGGCCGCATCACCAATTCTTCCGGGGTGCCGATCTGTATGATGGCGCCATCCTTCATAATAGCGATACGGTCAGCCAGGCGGATCGCCTCGTCGAAATCATGGGTGATGAATACGATGGTTTTGCGTAGTACGCTTTGCAGGCGCAAAAACTCGTTCTGCATCTCGCGGCGGATTAGTGGATCAAGGGCGGAAAACGGCTCATCGAGAAACCAGATGTCCGGTTCGATTACCAACGAACGGGCGATGCCGACCCGCTGTTGCTGGCCACCGGACAATTCGCGCGGATAATAGGCCTCGCGACCATCAAGCCCAACCAGTTCGATCGCTTCAAGCGCGCGCTTTTCATGCTCCTTCTTGCCAATACCCTGTACCTCGAGCGGAAAAGCCACATTGCCGAGCACGGTGCGGTGCGGCAGCAAGGCGAAATGCTGGAACACCATGCCCATCTTATGGCGACGCAACGCGGTCAGTTCCGCCGAGGAAGCCTCCAGCAGGTCTTCGCCGTCGAACAGCACCGCGCCGGCGGTCGGCTCAATCAAGCGGGTCATGCAGCGAACCAGGGTTGATTTGCCGGAACCGGAAAGCCCCATAATGATGAAAATCTCGCCGTCGTGAACCTCAATCGACGCATCGCGCACAGCACCGATGTAGCCACCGTTGGCAAGTTCGTCATCGCTCGGTACACGGCCGCAGGCAAATAGCGCATCGGCGCCGGCGCCGAAAACTTTCCACACCGACTTGCAGGCCAGTTTCACAGTATTGCTGGTTGCCGTTTTCACGGACGAAACCCGTTCGGAGGGCATAGCCGCTCGCACTCCTTGTCGTCTGATAATCAGGCGACGCTACAGGTTGTGTTTACAGGAAGAAAGTGCGGACCGGCAATTCGCATTGATTGCCAAGTGCCGGTCCGTGTCCGGTTATCGCGTGACGACTATTGGAGCCAATTTTTCCAAACCGCCTCATTGCTGGCGATCCAGTTAGCAACCACGTCGTCAACGCTTTTGCCTTCAAGATCGACCTCGACGATCATTTGGCTCATCGCATCATTTTCGATGTGGAAATTACGCACCGCCTTATAGGCGTCGGGCCACTTTTCCTCGCCGCCTTTCCAGCCGACCTTCTTGATCCAGCCGAACGGCTTGCCGCAATCATAGGCCATGTCTGGGTTGATGCCCCAACTCGGGTCGCTGTAGCATTCGTCGGCATAGGTGGGGAATTCCACCCACTCGCCGTCAAATTTCGCCACTGCCCAATGGGGCGCATAAACCCATAACAGTACCGGCGCCTGGCGCTGGTAGGCAGATTCCAATTCAGCAAACAGCGCCGCGTCGGTCCCGGCATGTACCACTTCAAAGTCGAGACTAAGCGCCTCGATACGCTCATCATCATAGCCACCCCAAGTCACTGGTCCGCCAAGATAGCGGCCCTTCGGGCTGGTTTCCGGCGTCGCGAAAGCCTCGGCGCAAGCATTAAGCGCTTTCCAGTCCGGCAATCCCGGGCACCGTTGTTTCATATACGTCGGATACCACCACTCTTCCTTAGCATCCATGCCGGTCTCGCCGAGATCGAGTGTATTGCCGGTCGCAAGTGAGGCCTCCAGGGCATCCTTACCGGTGGTTTCCCACATTTCCATGGCGATGTGCAGATCACCGGTTTCTAAACCCGCGAACTGGGCCAGATAGTCGGCCTGAACATATTCCACATTGTGTCCTGCTTTCATCAGCACACTGCCCATGATCTTGGTGGTCAGATATTGCCCGGTCCAGTCATGCAGGGTGATCTTGATCGGGTCCATGCTGTCCGCATTGGCCACGCCGATCGCCATAATCGCACCGGCCGCCAGGCCGGAAATTCCGCCTAGGATGCGGTTTGCAATTCTCATGTTCGTGCTCCTCCCATGTTGGAACCAAATCGCTCTTGCCCGCCATTCAATGGAATGGCAGCATTGCCAATGATCATGCGCATGATGATCAAGAGTCAAGCGAATCCACACTATTTGTCGTCATTTTGATGGAAAAATGTGGGAATTACGGGCAGGATGTGGATATGGTCAGTGAAATGTACCCTACCCGCCGACAATCGGAAATCCTGCGCGCGGTCGAACTTAAAGGTTCGACTACCATCGGGCAGCTTGCGCGCGACCTTGAAGTGTCGGACGAAACCATACGCCGCAACGTCAAACCGCTAGTCCTGCAGGGCCTGGTGCGCCGGGTGCACGGCGGTATCACCATGCCGGACCCGCTGCATGAGGCACCGTTTCAAAAACGCCTGCAGGAAAACGCGACGGCCAAGCAACGAATTGCTGAACGGGTAGCGGACCTGGTATCGGACGGCGATACCATCATCCTCGATTGCGGTTCTACCACCGCCTTCGTCGCCAGGGCACTCAGACGGCGCTTGGAACTTGTGGTGGTTACCAATTCGGCTGAGATCGCCCGCACATTGGCGACGAAAACCTCGAACCGGGTATTCATGGCCGGCGGCGAATTGCGCTCAGATGATACCGCTTCGCTTGGCACGTCGGCGATAAATTATGTGCGCCAGTTTCGCGTGCGCCACGCAATCTTGTCATTGGGCGCGGTCGGGCCTGACGGCAGCTTGATGGTGTACGACCCGGCGGAGGCCGAGTTCACCCGCGCCGTTATCGAGCGGGCCGAGAACATTATTGTTGCCGTTGACCAGTCGAAGTTTACCCGTCAGGGCATGGTCAAGATTTGCGACCCCGACCCGGTCGACATTTTGGTTACCGATGCGGAACCACCGGCTGCGGTAACCGAACGGCTCATCGATGCCGAAGTTGAAATTCTTGTCGTGTGACCAAGTCGGCCACAGGTCACAGGCGAAGGATAATCTTTGCCGCGTCGACTTGGCCGGTGCTTAAATCGCTGAACGCGGCAGGACCGGCGGCCAGTTCGCGCTCCTCGAACCATTTGGTTGACCCGAGCGCGCCTACATGCAGTGCTGATAAAGCGGCATGAAAATCGACCATCGAATAGGTATAAGAGCCAACCAAGGCAATTTCCTGCAGAGTCAAGCGGCGCGCATCCACACCTTCGGCGCCATCCAACAACCCGACATGAACGATTACCGATCCCGGCCGCGCCGCCTTAATTGCCGCAATCCGGCTTGCCTTGGCGCCGACCGCGTCGATGACCACGTCCATTGTGCCGGCATCCGGGCCGCCGCCATTTACAGGATCGAAGGTTTCGCACACCCCGCTCGCCATCGCGGTACGACGCCGGCGTAGATTGGTGTCCGACAAAAATATTTTCCGGCAACCCTGGCTCGATAGGACCAATGCCGCCGCCACACCGATCGCACCACCGCCGATCACCAACGACCGGGCTTCGCTAAGTGGCCGATGACTGAACTTTTGCGCCAATCCAACCGCGTGCAGGCTGGTCGCCACCGGTTCGCTTAGGGCGGCGACTGCTATATCCATGTCATCGGGCACTTCGAGCAGATTGCGCTCCGGGACCGAAACAAATTCGGCAAACGCGCCTTGGCGCGGCGGCATGGAAATGATCTGCCGGGCGCCGCATAAATTGGCACGCCCGCCGAGGCAGTCGCGGCATTTGCCACAGGTCACCAGCGGATTGATCGCCACCCGCTTGCCGGCCATTGGCCCTTCGAGCACTGTGCCTGCCGCCTCGTGGCCAAGGATCAAGGGCGGCGGCCGGCGCTCATCATGGCCAAGATAGGCATGCAAGTCGGAACCGCAAATGCCGACCGCTTCAACTTGCACCACCGCTTCATTGCCGCCTTGTCCAGGCTCCGGTTCGTCGCGCAGCACCATATTTTGCGGTCCGGTATAAACAAGCGCCTTCATTTTGCCGTGTAGCCTCCATCCACAAACAAGGTCTGGCCGGTTACATAGTTGCTGGCGTTGGAAGCGAAAAACAGCGCCGGACCAACCAGGTCGGCCAATTCGCCATTGCGGCCGATAGCGGTTCTTGCGGCTTGTTGTTTGACGGCGTGCGGATCGTCAAACACCGGTGCGGTCAATTCGGTCGGGAAAAATCCCGGCGCGATCGCGTTGGCATTGATGCCGCGGCTGGACCAGGCTTCCGCCATCGCCCTGGTTACTTGCACAATGCCGCCCTTGGATGCGCCATAAGCAATGCCATCGGCAAAGGCGCGCGCTGATTGCAGCGAGGCGATATTGATGATCCGGCCCCAACCCCGATCAGCCATTGCCGGCACCAGGTGTTGGGCCAGGAAAAACGGCGCGGTCAAATTAAGTTGCAGGGTCGACTGCCAAGTTTGAGGGCTAACATGGTCGGCCGACTGGCGCGGATTGATGCCGGCGGCATTGACCAAAATGTCGGGGCTTAGCCCCTCACGACTACAAAAGCGCGCGATTGATGCCGGCGCCTCGGTGTCGATAAGATCGGCGGCAAATATCGCTCCGGCGCGCTGTTGTAGCGCTTCTTGCAAGACTGCCTGGCGACGCCCGACTAAGACGATTGCTGCGCCCGCGTCCGACAAGCCATGGGCGATTGCCCGACCGATGCCGCTGCCGCCGCCGGTGATCAGCGCGGTCCTGCCCGTGATCGAGAACATCGGCTCAAGCGGCATCAATATCTGGTACCTTTCTACGCCAAATTAGTTTCCGTACATGACCACCGGCAGCCAAAGGGCAATTTGCGGGAAAGTGAAGATCAAGATCAGGCCGATCAGCTGGATCACCATGAACTGCATCATGCCGATATAGATGTCCTTAAGGTCCCATTCCGGCACTACGCCTTTTAGGAAATAAGCCGATAGCGCCACCGGTGGCGATAGCCAGGCGGTTTGCAGATTAACTGCCACCAAAATGCCAAACCAGGTCAAATTGATGTCCATTTTTACCAAAACCGGGATCAGGATCGGCACGATGATCAGTACGATTGGCACCCATTCCAGTGGCCAGCCCAGCAAGAAGATTAGCGCCATGATGATGACCAACACCATAGTTTGCGACAGGTCCCACGAAAGCAACATTTCGGTCATCATAAATGGAGTGCCGAGCCTGGAAAATACCGCGCCAAAGAAGTTGGATGCAGCTACCAGGAACATGATCAGCACTGATATTTCCAGGGTCTTGATCAAAGCTTCAAACAGACGGTTGCGGTCGAACTTACCGTAGGCAAGCGTCAACAACATCGCGCCGAATGCGCCGCAGCCGGCACCTTCGGTCGGCGTCGCCCAGCCGAACAAGATCGAACCAAGGGCAAATGCCACCAACGCCGACGGCGGCACCAATCCCATGAAGAATTCGTACCAAAGATCGGAAAAATAAAAGCCCTTGGGTTTGTTGGTCTCAACCCAACGCGCAGCACCTAGCATAATCGCCGCCCAAATCGCTGGCACCAGCATGGCGCCGGCCATGCGCACCACCGGCTTCAGCAACCAAGGCATGGCATCGACCAGCGGCGTGTAAATCCACGCGAAACTGCCCGACAGCGCCATGACCATTACCGTGAAAAATACAAGGATCGAGGTGATCACCAAAGTTGCTTCGAGCCAATAATAGGGCGAGGTTACGGGTTGATCCTCGGGCGCCAGGATCGGGCCAAGATCAGCGTCCAGCCAACAGCGCACCATGGCATATGCCGCATAAAGAGTTGCCAGCATAATCCCAGGTATGATCGCGGCCGCGAACAGATCGGTGACCGGTACTTCGAGCACCGGCCCCATCACTACCAGCATGATTGATGGCGGGATCAGGATGCCAAGGGTGCCGCCGGCGGTAATTGTGCCGGCGGCGATGCGCACATTATAGCCGGACCGGTTCATGGTTTTGGCCGCCATGATACCGAGAATGGTAACCGAGGCGCCGACGATACCGGTTGCTGCGGCAAAGATGGTGGAGACGAACAAAACCGCCAAATAGAGTGCACCTCTTGTGCGCGACAGCATCAATTGCACGGCGGTAAACAGGCGCTCCATCAGCCCGGCCTGTTCCATCAAAATGCCCATGAAGACAAACAGTGGCACCGCAGCCAGTGTTTGCTCGAGCATGACATTATTAAACTGCAAAGTTTGGAGGTAAAACACCAGCCGGCCACCAAAGCCCCAGGCACCAAATACGAAGCCTAGAAATATCAGGGTGAACGAAATCGGGAACCCGACAAAGATAGCAAACAGCATCACTGCGATCATGATGGCACCGATCAATTCGGGCGCTGTGCCGCTAAGGCCGGTGACGCCGACAAGAGCCGACCACCAACCGCCAATCGGCATAAGGTCGGGATAAAAGGCGCTGATAAAAACCAATGCGAGTACAATCAAATAGGCCGGCATAAATCTTAGGAACACCCGCTCGCGGGCCTTGCCCATGGTGTAAAAACAGCGAAATAATTCGGCAATGCCTTGCACCAACAAGAAGAACGCGCCGGCCGGCATCGCGGTGCGCGCCGGTGCCAGCGGCGCCATCAAGGTGGTGTCCATCGAGCGTTCCCATTTCATCCACGCATCGATGGTGTATTCGAGCGAGACCCAGAAAAAGAACAACATCGCCGGAAAATAGAATGCCAGGTACAAAAGCGCGTCCAAAGTCGCTTGATTTTCCTCGCGCCAGGTGCGGTACAGGAAATCGGCGCGAATATGCACTCCACGCATCAACGCATATCCGGCGCCGAGCATGAACATCGCACCGGCAAACATGCGGCTGGTGTCGTAGGCCCAATCGGTAGGCGCGATAAACAGCTTACGGGCGACAACCTCGTAGATCATCGCGAATATCACCGGCAGCAGCAATATGCAGGTCGCCCGGCCAACCCAAAGGTTCCCCACGTCGATAAAGGCCACGATCGGACGCATCCATTGCGTCATGTCGTTTGGAGTTTGCCCCGGTTCCCCAGAGCGGCGCTCGGCGATCAGCTCATCGGTGATATCAAGCTCATCGGCGTGGACATCTTCAGCCATGGCGTTGATCTCCCCCGGGCGTAATTTCCAACTGCTGTCGCCAAATATGCTTATTCCAAACTGCAAGAAATATGTGGCGGGCTCCAAAGGTGCCCGCCAAGTAGCATTGGTTGCTAGCGCTTGTCACGAAGGGTTGGATTCGCTTCGTCGCGCTATCTTTTTGTTTGTGCGTGTCATTTTTCCCAAAACCGGTGCCCACTTTTGGGCGACACGCTAGCGCTTGTCACGAAGCGTTGGATTCGCTTCGTCGCGCTATCTTTTTGTTTGTGCGTGTCATTTTTCCCAAAACCGGTGCCCACTTTTGGGTGACACGCTAGCGCTTGTCACGAAGCGTTGGATTCGCTTCGTCGCGCTATCTTTTTGTTTGTGCGTGTCATTTTTCCCAAAACCGGTGCCCACTTTTGGGTGACACGCACTAGTCATTTATTTTATGCTGTCGGCAAAGGCCCTGCCAAGGCTAGCGTTTGAAGTTTGCGCGCCAGCCCAAAACGGAACCGCGATTGCCGCGAAATCCTTTTGGCTCTGCCATACCTTGGCGAAGAACGCATTGTCTTTAGCATTTTTCTCCAGCGAAGCCCGGGCCGCATTCATATAGGCCGGGAAATAGTCTGCTGGAGTATCGTGCAAGATGACCCCGTGATTTTCCACCAAGTCCTTCAGCGCTTTGCCGTTTTCGTAGATGCGATAGCTCATCGATTTCGACAGGGATGCGTTCGCGGCAACTTCAATCGCCTTTTGCTGTAGCGGCGTCATGGAATTGTAGACGTCACCATTGATGTAGAGGTCGGCATTGACCACTACCTGGTGCAGGCCCTGCAGATAGTAATGTTTCAGGACTTTTTGGAAACCGAACACGGAATCTGGTTTCGGGCAGCACCATTCGGCGGCGTCGATCGTGCCTTTTTCCAACGCCGGCAAAATGTCGCCGCCACCCATCGCCACTGAAGCAACGCCGATGTCCTTGTAGGTCTGGCCCGGAATACCGGGAGGGGTTCGGAAACGGTATTTGCGGAAATCATCCATCGAGTTGATCGGCTCTTTGAACCAACCAAGCGCTTCCGGTCCGACCGGCTGCAACATGAAGCCCTTGATGTTGACCCCCATCTCGGTCCACAGCTCGTCGTACAATTCGCGACCACCGCCATATTGGAACCAGGACAGGAACGCGATATTGTCGATGCCGACACCAGCGCCGGCAACCGGAGAGCCGAACAGCATGGCGGCCGGGTGCTTGCCAGACCAGTAATGGGTCCAGGCAAAACCACCTTCGATCAGCCCCTTGTCAACCGCATCTAGGGTTTCCTTGACGCCAACCACCGCGCCAGCCGGCAACACTTCAATCTTTACTTCGCCATTGGTCAGGTCGCTAACGTCCTTGGCGAAGTCGTTGAGCATGTGGACTTCATCGGCTTTGGACGGAATAACCGACTGCACCCTTATTCTTACTTCCGCCGCATCCACGATTTGCGGCGGCAGTGCGAAAGCCGTCAACGCCAGCGACGACACAAAGACGCCTTTCATTAGTTTATTGAGAATGGACACTATGATCCTCCCTTTTCACGTTTGCCTTCCAATGGTCTGTCTCCCAGCAAAGCCAGCAAAGGCTGGCCGGCTTGGCCATGAGTTCACAAGAGACAGGGTTGACAGATGATCACGCTCCCTTTCAAGGCAGTTAGCTGAACTGAATACAAAAACAGTCCACACATCATGTAGTAGCGCCCTATAGTCCCAGCATCTGTGACACCGGTGGCCAACCGTCAAACAGCATCGCCACGGCCAAATAGACCAAAAATGCCAATCCAACATAGGAAAGCCAAGGGTTGGCCATCATGACATACATAATCATGGTTGCAAAAAGCGCCATAAACAAGATCGCCAGTGCCAGCCCGAATATTAAAAGCAAGGTGTTGTCGCGTGTGATCGCCGCTACTGCGACTATATTATCGATCAACATTGAAACATCAGCGATGGCGATTGTGGTCAGCGCCTGGTGAAGCTAGCGACGCGGCGGGCCGCGATAACCCTTGGCGCTTAGCGCTATTTCCGCGTGCTCGGGGACATGCTCGGTGATTTCGCGATAAAATCGCCAGCACACCCAGGCGAGCAACAACCCACCGAAAAACAAAATACCCGGGATGGCGATCAGATAAGACGCGATGGCAGCAAACAGGATCCGCAAAAACGCCGCCAACGCCATGCCGAGCATAATTGCCTTGCGTCGTACTTGCGGGGACAGGCCGACCGCAGCCATGCCGATAACCAGCGCGTTGTCGCCGGACAAAATGATGTCGGCAAATACGATTTGTAGGACATCGAACACATACGAACCGCTCATTGAGCGTCCTCCAGAACCAGATCGGATGCCTTTTCGCCGATCATGATCACCGGTGCATTCGAATTGCCCGAGGTTATCGTCGGCATGATCGAGGCATCGGCAATACGCAATCCGTCAATTCCACGCACCTTGAGCCGGTTATCGACCACGGCCATCGGATCGGATCCCATCTTGCAGGTTCCGGTCGGGTGATAGATCGTCGTAGCGGTGTTTCGTGCCCAATTAAGAATGGCATCATAATCGTCATCCGTGACACCTTCGCCAGGTGCATGTTCCGCAGTAATTAGCGCCTTTACCGGTTGAAACTCTGCAATCTTGCGCGCCAGCCGAATGCCCTCGACCAGAGTGTCGCAATCGGTGCAAGTGGCAAGATAATTGGGATGGATTGCCGGTTGGTCCCGCATGTCAGCGGATTTCAGCGAAATATGACCGACGCTTTCCGGGCGCAACTGCAACACGGACGCGGTGAAGGCCGAAAAAGAATGTGGGCCGTCGACCGGATTGTCGGCACTGAAAGGCTGAACGTGAAACTGGATATCGGGCGTTTCCAATTCCGGCCGGGTCTTTAGGAAACCAAAGCCAAGGCTGGCCGCCATGGTCATTGGCCCGGTGCGGGTTGCCAGATAGCGGGCGCCGATCATCGCTCGTTTGAACAAATTGCTGATTTCTGTGTTGATGGTTGGCACCGTGCATTTGAAGATCGGGCGCGCTTGTAGATGATCCTGCAAATTGCCACCTACCCCGGGCAAGGCTTTTCTAACCGCAATGCCGTGTCGGGTTAATTCTTCCGGCGAGCCAATGCCGGAAACCATCAGCAATTGCGGCGAAGCGATCGAGCCGGCGCATAAGATGACTTCACGGCGTGCCGAATAGGTGATTTCCTGGTCACCGGTCCTGGCACGAACTCCGGTGACCCTGTCCTGGTCGAAAACCAGACTAGCTACTGCGGTATTGGTGAACACTTTGAGGTTTGCGCGCGCCATCACCGGTCGCAGATAAGCAACAGCAGCGCTACAGCGACGCCCAGCCCGGGCGGTTAATTGATAATAACCGACCCCTTCCTGGTTTGCGCCATTGTAGTCCCGGTTGCGTGGGTAACCGGCCGCCTCGGCTGCCTTGATCCAAGCATCGATGATTTCGCGCCTTAATCGGGAACGCGACACGGATAGCGGCCCCGCATCGCCGCGTAGATCATTGCCTCCCATTTCCCAGGATTCAGAGCGTTTAAATAATGGCCGCAAATCTTCCCAAGCCCAGCCCGTATTGCCGAGCTTGCGCCAATGATCAAAATCCTGCGGCTGACCGCGCACATACAACAATCCGTTAATCGAACTGGAGCCACCCAGCACCTTGCCGCGCGGCCACATGATCGAACGGCCATTGAGCCCCGGATCCGGTTCAGTTCGATAGCACCAGTCGATCTTTGGGTTGCCCAGGGTCTTGAAATAACCGACTGGAATATGGATCCACGGCGAACTGTCCGGTCCGCCAGCCTCAATCAACGCCACCGTAACATTCGGATTTGTCGACAATCGATTGGCCAGCACACAGCCGGCCGATCCAGCACCGATGACAACAAAATCAAACTCCAAAGAGCAAACCTCCGTAAAAATGTAAAAAATGAGACTTTTTTTCCCATTTATATCCAGTATATAACCATTGATCGCGATTTTGCACAAGATGCTCTCAGCCCCTTGCCCGGCACAATCCGTACAAAATAGGGAGATTGCAAAGATGGACATTGCGAATGGCCTAGGTATCGCGCCCAATCTGCGCCCATTGTTAGTCTTGGAAGTCCTGAGCAATTCAAACCAGGCGATGACCGCCACCGAGATAAACCGCTCATTGGGCCTGCCCAAGCAAACCATTCATCGGTTGTGCATGCGATTGTTGCGCGAAGGTTTTTTGGTTAACGAAGCCAGTGGCAAGCGCCTAAGGCCGAGCCGCCGGCTCAAGATGATGGCATCAGGCATCTTAAACAATGCGCCGGTGCACATTTCGCGCCATCAAATATTATTGGAATTGGCCGATCAGATCGGGGAAACGGTCAATTTTGTTGTCGCCGAAAAGCTTGGCATGACTTATCGCGACCGGGTGGAAACAAGATGGCCGCTTAGAATTCAATTGCCGATCGGTTCCCACGTGCCGTTTCATTGTACAGCCAGCGGTAAGACCTATTTGGCGAGCCTTCAACCGAAATTGCGTCAAGCTATGGTCGAAAGCCTTACCTTGGAAAAACTCACGCCCAAGACCCATGACCAACCCGATAATTTGATGGGTGAGTTAGCGCGTGCCGCCAAGGACGGATTTGCCGTCGACGACGAGGAATTTATGCAAGGCATGGTGGCTATTGCCGTACCGGTCTTGGATCCGGCCGACCGCTATATCGGTGCGCTAGCATTCCACGGCCCGACCCAGCGTTTGTCGATCGCTGCGGCCAAGGAAAAACTGGATATCTTGCGCAACGGTGCAGTGCGATTACGCGATGCAATCATGGCTTGAAGACCGTGAAGTCAAATTGCTGGATCGCGTGCAGCAATAATGAAACGAATTTCAAATCCACCACACTAGGGTCTGTTGAGTATCATGATTATGGCGCCGGCGTGGCCGATTTGGTCGCTGGCAAGGCGCGAAAGGCGCAGTAGTGTTGGCCACTTCAAGCCTTTCGCAACATAGTCCAGGGGCCAAATCGGCCGCGTCCTGGGGGATTTGATCCCATTGGCCCAGTTTCGCGCCGCTCGTCGTCGAATATGCCCAACATGTCCTTCCTCCTCGCACCACGAAACTGGGCCAATGGGATCAAACCGGCACCACAATCATGATCCTCAACAGGCCTTAGCGCTTGTCACCAAGCGTTGGAATAGCTTCGTCGCGCAGCTGTTTGTTTGTCGCGTATTCTTGTCCGAAAACCGCTACCCACTTTTCGGGAATACGCTCTTTGTTTATGCGTGTCATTTCTCCCAAAACCGGTGCCCACTTTTGGGTGACACGCTAGCGCTTGTTACGAAGCGTTGGAATAGCTTCGTCGCGCTATCTGTTTGTTCACGCGTATTCTTATCCGAAAACCGCTTCACACTTTTCGGGAATACGCTCTTTGTTTATGCGTGTCATTTCTCCCAAAACCGGTGCCCACTTTTGGGTGACACGCTCAAGCGCTTGTTACCAAGCGTTGGAATAGCTTCGTCGCGCTATCTGTTTGTTCACGCGTATTCTTATCCGAAAACCGCTTCACACTTTTCGGGAATACGCTCTTTGTTTATGCGTGTCATTTCTCCCAAAACCGGTGCCCACTTTTGGGTGACACGCTTTAGCCCTCCGCTTGCGCGGCCAGCAGCTTTTGCACCTCGGCCACCAAATCGGCTTCAGCGATTTCGAACTGGCCGGGCCTAGCCTCGCGCCATTCTTCATTGGAGGCAATCGATTTAGCCTGGCGGCGACCCTCGATCATGTCCTTGATCTGGACCACGCCGTTTTCGCGTTCGTTGGAGCCTTGGATGATGGCAATGGCGGCGCCGCGCCGGTCAGCATATTGCAACTGTTTGCCGAATTGCTTCGGGTTGCCCTGGAACATTTCGGCGCGGATGCCGGCATTGCGCAATTGCTGGGTGAAATTTTGATAACGCGCGAGCGCCCCAGCGTAGGTGTCCATCACGCACACGATCACTGGTGCGACCACATTTTCATCATCCAGCTTGCCGAGGTTTTTCAGCGCCGTGACCAGGCGCGACACACCGATCGAAAAGCCGGTCGCCGGTACGTCTTGGCCGGTAAAACGCTTGACCAGGCCGTCATAACGCCCGCCACCGGCAACCGAGCCGAACACTACTTCCTCGCCCTTTTCATTGGTGACCGGAAAGGTTAGTTCGCACTCATAGACCGGGCCAGTGTAATATTCCAGGCCGCGGACACAGGATAAATCGATCCTGATGCGATCGGAGTCGTAATCGGACGAGACAACCAATACTCTCAGCACTGCCAAATCTCTTAGTGCTTTGCGAACACTCGGATTCTGCAAGACACGGGCAAATCTAGGCTCAGCGTTCGGGATTTCCAAGCTGATTTCATCCGGCGAATCTATTATGTTCAGAGTAAAATCACCAAGCTCAAGCTTTAGTAGGTAAGGGCCTGGTTGTGCACTTACATTCATAGAAATTATGGCAATAACCGTATCAATCTGCCCCTCATCCAACCCCGCGCCCTTGGTGAAATCACCGCTTTTGTCCTTGCGGCCAGCGCCTAATAATTCACGCACACCATCAATGCCGAGGCGGTCGAGTTTGTCGATTGCGCGCAATACCGCAAGACGGGTACCGGCATGTTCATCGCCGCCGATGCCGATCGCCGCCATTACCCCGTCGAGCACCTTGCGGTTGTTGACCCTGACCACATAATCGCCACGGGCAATGCCGAGCGCCTCCATGGTATCGGCCATCATCATGCACATTTCAGCATCCGCGGTGACCGGCGGTGCACCGACGCTATCGGCATCGAACTGCATGAACTGGCGGAACCGGCCCGGCCCCGGCTTTTCGTTCCTAAACACCCAACCATTGCGGTAGGTGCGGTAGGGCAATTGAATATCGTGAATGTGCTCGGCCACATGGCGTGCCAATGGCGCGGTCAAATCATAGCGCAAACTCATCCATTGCTCGTCCTCGTCGGTCAACGAAAACACGCCCTCATTGGGCCTATCCTGGTCGGGCAAGAACTTGCCGAGTGCGTCGGTATACTCAAACATCGGGGTTTCGATCGGATCGAACCCATAGTTCTCGAACACCTGGCGGATGGCGCTAAGGATGCGGTCGGTGGCGCGGATATCGGCCGGCGAGCGATCAACAAAACCGCGCGGCAACCGCGCCTTCGAGCGCATCGGCTTTTTCTTCTTTTTCTCGGACATTCGCGCTCATTTCCGCTTTGGTCGGCTTTAGTCGGCAAGCCCGGGGTTCCTAGCCAATTCACGGTGGCGCGGCAAGGCACATTGCTTGATGTAGCCAGACCTACATACTGATAGTGCGCCACGCCCTACCCCATGAATACCGCCGCCACTGAGGCGACCAGCGCCAGCGCGAAGGCGATGTTCTTCGTCGAAGGGGTATAGCTCGGTTCCCCCCATTTCAGGCTTTCCGAAAGCGCGCCGACCGCCGCAATGGTTTCCGCAGTGTGAAAAATCAGGGCGCGCAGTTTCACCAAGCGGTCGCGCAATGTGGCGGGATGGCTTTCATACCATCGGCGAATTTCGATAGTGGCAAAACCTGGGGTGACCAGTGCGCTCATGGCCTGGTCAGTGCGTTGCGCGCCGCTTCGACCTGTTGGCGGCAAAAACACCCCTCGATATGGTCGTTGACCATGCCCATCGCCTGCATGAAGGCATAAACCGTGGTCGGACCGACGAAACTCCAGCCGCGCTTTTTTAGATCCTTCGCCAACGCCTTTGATTGGTCGGAAACCGGATTGGCGCTCAGCCATTGATGGGTGACCCGGTCTGGGCGCTGGCAATCATTTGCTTCAAAAGACCAGAAATAGCTGGCTAGCGAACCCTCCGAGCGCTCCATGTCAATGGCGCGTTTGGCGTTGTTGATGGTGGAGCGGATCTTGCCACCATGGCGCACGATCCCGGCATCGCTCAACAAACGCGCCACTTCTTCGTCACCATAAGCGGCGATCTGATGATAGTCGAACCTGGAAAACGCCTCACGAAAATTCTCACGCTTTCTGAGGATGGTCAGCCAGGAAAGCCCGGACTGGAAGCCCTCCAGGCATATTTTTTCAAACAAGGCGGTATCGCCCACGACCGGCCGGCCCCACTCTTCGTCGTGATAACGCAGATAATCGTCCTGACCGCCTGGCCAAAAACATCGCGTCTTGCCGTCGCCTTTGTCGATCAACCCTTGTGTCATCTTATCCCCGCTCTATTCAGCCAAGGTAATGGCCTGCCCAATCCGCACACCGTCCCATGAACCGTTCAATTGCGCTTGTTTTGTATGTACAGTTGCGTGCATAACCTGCGACACAAGATAGGGCAAAGCGAGATCAACTCCATGCTGCAATTTCTGGAGAGCGCGGGTACTAGGCTGGTTGTTGCGATTTTCACGCTGATGCTGGCCATGGTCACCGGTTCCACCGCAGCCTCAACCTATTCGAACCACTCGATCATCGATGGGTTTAACCGCACCGTATTTGGCGCCGAATATGCTCCGTTTGGATATCAAAGCGGCTATGTGCGCAAATACCGTTCGCAAGTGCGGTTTTACATTCACGCCCGTTCGTCGCGGGACCGCGAGGCGGCGGTGCGCGGGTTCGCGCTCAGCTTAAGCAAACAGATCAGTGGATTGCAAACGACGGTGGTTTCCAACCCGTCTAAGGCGAATTTTCACATCTACGTGGTCGACCGCGAAGACTATACTAAAACCGTGCGCGAAGAGGTCTATCGCAATTCGCGCAAAGAGGTGCCGGGAAAATGTCTGGTGCGGTCGGTGTTCAGCCGGTTTGGCATCATCCGCTCTGATGCGGTGATTGTGTCGGACGAAGGCGAAGCGCTGTTTCAGCGTTGCAAGGTTGAAGAAATTTTACAGGGCCTCGGCCCGCTCAACGAACACCACTCCTTGAGCGCCAGCGTGTTCAACGATCGTTCGCGCCATACCAGTTTCACCCGCTTCGATCGCATCATTCTCAACATGTTGTACGACCCGCGCATCCGGGTCGGGAAATCGCGAGCCAGCGTGCAGGATTTATTGCCGCTGGTGCTGGAAGACGTAAGGCGCCGGGTCAAATAGCCGGTGCAGGCAACCGGCATTTCGGGCACAGCGCGCAGCATCGCGATTGTCAGTTGCGCAATGCGCAGATATCGGCCTTGGCCATCGCTCAGGCCTGTTTTGGATAGGTATTATCAAATTTCATGTTCACGGTTTTCTCGCTGGAGCATTGATTGCGTGCCGTGCAGCTATCGCCACGCCACCAGACAGGCATAATTTTGTGCCGCGGTCGGGCTGTCAATATTAGGTTCCAAATGGGCCAACGAACGGGCATTGGCAAATCCCGCCTGGTGCAGAAATTCCAGGTGCCGCTCGATCTCGAAACGGCCGGGTTCATAATCCCAACCGGTGCCGGCGGGCTTTATGAAATCCCCGTTCACCAACACCCCGCCCACGGGCAGGGTTTCAAAACACCGCCGATAGACATCGGCAACCGCCGTCTGACTGCCCAAATCGTGCAAGGCCCAGGTCGAGACAATGGCATCCGGTTTTCCGCTCAACTTATCAGGCCAGCATTGATCCATCAAATCCGCATTGGTGAACAAAACACGGTGCGCCAAATCGCCAATGGTCTCACGGGCGATTTCCAAAAATTCGATGGAAAAATCTAGCGCCTCATAGCTGACATTTACGTTGCGCTGCAAAATGTGCCGCGCCATGTATCCAGGGCCAACCCCCAATTCGACCACATGGGCATCGCGTTTGCTCAATTTTTCGATCTCCTCACTGACCAGATCGAACAACCGCAACCTCGGCTCGGTCGGCACGAAACGGTCGGCCCAGCCGCGCACGAACTCCGCGTCGTGAAATTCGTGCTGCGCACCCACATATCCACTCATGGTAAATCCTGCCTGATATCATTGCCTTGGCTTGCCGATCTATTGCCGTTTGGATGTTCACTCCTATGGGTCAATATCGGCAACTGTTGATATTATAGCAAAATCCTTTGGTAAGACATGTTTCCACCAATTGTTAACCACACCCAGCAACCGACCATTTACCACGATCACATTCCTCACTCGCCGGAGGCGCCATGTTTAACTAATTCTGACCTGTGCGGCGTAAACTTTAAACAAATGGACGGGTAACCGTTTGCAATCGACGATATGTAGTGAGTGCGTCCCATGCGAAAAACAATGTACATTGCTGCTTTGGCCGGCAGTGTGTTTGCCAGTTTAACCACAGGCGCGACCGCCCAGTCTGTGCAAACCCCGCGCCACGCTAATTACGCCAACGATCTTACCGCGCCATGGCTGCTGCAGCTTAGCCGCAAGCCGACCCATAACGGGCGCTACGCGGTAGCACTCGCGGTGCCGCCAAACGATCGCCCGGTCACCGCCGTGCGATCCAATACCCGGGTCAAGAGCAGGCAAACCGGCACCCGTACCCCATTAGCCATGGCCCACGCCCTTGCCGCGGCCCGCCAACCCTCATCCGCCAGGCAGGGCATTTTGGCTTCTCTGCGCTCCAACCGCGATGTTACCACCCGACAGGTGCTGACCACGGCAGCGCAGCCAACTCCGAAAAAACCCGATCCCGCCGGCGATCTCGATGTCCAGTTTATGCCGGCAATCATCGACTATCCCAGCGACGACAAGCCTGGCACGATCGTTATCGATACGGTTTCGCGGCATCTGTTTCTGGTGCTCGGCGATGGCAAAGCGAAACGCTATGGGGTTGGGGTTGGCAAGCCGGGCTTTGAATGGTCCGGCACCCACCAAGTAACCCGTAAATCCGAATGGCCGGGCTGGACCCCGCCGGCGGAAATGATCGAGCGCGAAAAGAAGCGTGGCAAAACCCTACCGGCCCATATGCCGGGCGGGCCCAACAATCCGCTCGGCGCGCGCGCGCTCTATCTCGGTTCGACCCTGTACCGGATTCACGGCTCGAACCAGCCCTGGTCAATCGGTCGCGCAGTGTCGTCTGGCTGCATCCGCATGCGCAATGCCGATGTTATCGACCTCTATGAACGGGTTCCGGTCGGAACCAGGGTCATCGTTATTTAAGTATTTGCCTCAATGGCGGCTCTCGCGCCCTTGCAAAGATGATATTTGGGCACCCGGCTGGCGATGACATTAGCAAGCCGGGTGTCACAATTGGGCAATACATCACAACTTTTTGTGTCCGGGCATGCAATCTACCTAGCTGTCGCGATGGAATTTGCGGCTGAAATGGTGTAACGGGGTTGATACAGTTGTGGAATCAACCACCTAATTACAATCCGGATGGAAACCATGGGATTAAGATCGATCATATTGACTGTGGCAGCGATAGCCGCCGGTGCAACTGCAACGCTTGCATTGCCAAATGCTGCCAATGCGGAGCGGGTATATAATTATGTTGAGGAACGCTGGGAAACCGCCGAAGATGCGGCAAGGCGTAGCCGCACGCGCGGACCGAGCGCGAAGTTTAATCGTCGCAATGTGGTGATCTCGACCCGCGAAAAGGCTGGTACGATCATCATCCACACCGACCAGAAGTTTCTCTACTACATCACCGGCAAGGGCCGTGCGATCCGCTATGGTATCGGTGTTGGTCGCGAGGGATTTGGTTGGAACGGCACAGTAAAGGTTCGCCGCAAGGCAGAGTGGCCGGGCTGGACCCCACCACCGGAAATGGTGCGCCGGGAACGGGCCAAAGGTGTCAAACTGCCATCACATATGCCCGGTGGCATCAATAATCCGTTGGGTGCCCGTGCGCTTTATCTCTACAAGGGTGGTAACGATACTATGTACCGCATTCATGGCACCAACCAGCCATGGACCATCGGCTTGAATATGTCGTCTGGTTGTATCCGGATGATGAACAAGGACGTGGAACATCTCTACGATAAGGCCAAAATTGGCACCAAAGTGGTGGTGGTTGGACCTGGCAAGGATGCCAAAAGGGTATTCACGACCCCAACCAGTTTCTTCGATGCGTTGTTTTCCAGCTGATCGAAACAAATTTGCGTACAAAAGGCCCGCCAATCGGCGGGTCTTTTTGTATGGTCCGGCGGTGCAGGGTGGGTTGCGTTCGCAAGCGGAAAATCTAGAGTGTGTCACCAAGCGTTGAATTCGCTTCGTCGCGCTATCTGTTTGTTTTGGCGCGTATTCTTATCCGAAAACCGCTACACACTTTTCGGGAATACGCTCTAGAGCCCGGCCGGTCGATCGCCACCGTAGGCCCAATTCAGCAGTGCCACCGTATGCACGATCGGGATCGTTGTTGCCGCACCAATTTGGGTAATGCAGCCTAGATTGCCGGCAGCGATCACGTCGGCGCCGGTCGCTTCGATATGCACCACCTTGCGGTCGCGCAATTGGGTGGCGATATCCGATTGCAGAATATTGTAGGTCCCGGCCGACCCGCAGCACAAATGGGCCTCACGGATGCCAACGACCACAAATCCGGCACTTTCCAGCAATTGACGCGGAGCGGTTTTTACCTGCAACCCATGTTGCAGCGAACATGCGGCGTGATAGGCAACTGATAATTTGGGCAATTGCACCGGTCGGGGCAAATTGATGTCGGTCAGCAGTTCGCTCACATCCTTGGTCAGGGCTGAAACGCGGGCCGCTTTGTCGCCATAATTGCGGTCATGGCGCAGCATGTGGCCGTAATCCTTGATCGTTGTGCCGCATCCAGATGTGGTCAACACAATCGCATCAAGGCCCTTGCCATCGATTTCCCGGGTCCAGGCATCGACATTTTTGCGCGCAAACCCCAGCGCGCCTTCCTCGTGCCCCATGTGGTGGTCAAGCGCACCGCAGCAACCCGCGCCTTCGGCTTCAAAGGCGTCCACACCCATTCGCCGCAACAGCGCCATCGTGGCGGCATTGATGGTTGGATCGAGCACGCTTTGCGCACAGCCCCTGAGGACAGCCACCCTTTTGATCGGGGTTGCGGAAAAATTTGCCGGTACATTTTTTGGCGGGCCTGGATCGGTTGGCAATTTTTCGGGCGCGAGCCGCAGCATAGCAGATAATGGTTTAAGGCCTGGAACAGTATCGAGCAGGCCAGCAAACGGTCGTCCAAGACGTGCGGCGCGCAAGGCCAGGCGAAATCTTGCCGGATGCGGCAGCACTTGCGACAGGACCCAACGGATCGCCCGATCGGCCAGCGGCCGGCGATAGGTTTGCTGGATGTGGGTTCTGGCGTGGCCGACCAGATGCATATAGTCGACGCCGGACGGACAAGTGGTCACGCAGGACAGACAAGAAAGACAGCGGTCAATATGCAGCACGGTTTCACGGTCGGCCGGCTGGTTGTTTTCCAGCATCTCCTTGATCAAATAGATGCGGCCGCGCGGGCTATCGAGTTCATTGCCAAGGGTCACATAGGTGGGACAGGTGGCCGTGCAAAATCCGCAATGCACGCATTTGCGCAGGATCTTTTCGGACATTGCCAGCGCCGGATCGGCCAATTGTTGCGGCGTGAAATTGGTCTGCATCGCTTAGATCGCCACCATGCGTCCGGGATTGAGAATTCCGAGCGGATCAAACCCGGCCTTGAGGCGCTTGGAAAGCGCGGCGAGCGGCGCCGGCTGCGGCTGAAATACCGATACCTTGGCCCTAATTGCCTGATCAGCACGCAGCAATGTAGCGTGGCCGCCACCGGCCCGCAGAACCGCATCGCGCAGCACGGATGCTCCGGCATCGCTGACGGCACCGGCCATGTCGGCTTCATCGCCAGGCGGCATTTCCACCCACACCAATCCACCAGACCAATCCATGAACCAAGCGGCGCCGAGCGCTTCGGCAGCGCTGGCGATCGTCACCCCGGCGCTCGGCGCAACGGAAATGCGCCACAATGGCCGCTCGTCGGCGGCCGACGCAAACGGCGCCAGATCGCGCACTGCCCGCCACACACTCTCGCTTTGCGCTTGCTCAAGACGTTCCACAGGGCCGAAATCATGAAGTTCGCCAGCCAGCCGATCAAGGCGGGCTTTGACCGACGGTACAAAGCCTTCAAGCCGCAAGACTGTGGCGCCATGACCTGGTAAGCCCTCGATCCCACCCTGCGGCAGATGGGCAGCCGAAGACACCTCACAACTTGTACCCATTGCCTTGGTCATTGCGGCTACCGCGCCAGCCGTGTCGAGCCCGGACAAGATCAGGCTGGCGGAGGTCTCCGGCCGCGGCATGACTTTAAAAGTCACTTCGGTCAGCACCGCCAAGGTGCCGAATGACCCGGTCAACCCCTTCGACAGATCGTACCCGGTAACGTTCTTAACCACCCGGCCGCCGGAAACAAAGGTCTGAGCCCTGCCCGATACCGCCTTGATGCCAAGCACATGGTCACGCACCGAACCTGAGCGTAGCCGTCGCGGCCCGGCCAGACCAGTGTTCAAAACACCGCCGATCGTCCCCTTGCCGGCATTGCGGTGAAAGATGGCGGACAGATCGGGCGGTTCAAACTCTAGCTGCTGGTTGCTGGCATGAACCAGTTTTTCGATTGTCGCCAGCGGCGTGCCGGCCTTAGCCGTCAATACCAACTCTTCTGGCTCGTAAAGGGTAATGCCGTTTAAACCAGTCATATCCATCGCCGCGTCGGCAGCGACTGCATGACCAAAACTGGGTTTTGAATTTAGCCCGTGCACCAACAGTGACTTATTGCCGCTCATCGCCCAATCGACAATGTCGCAGACCGCCTGTTGGCTGTTCGGCTTTGCCTCTTCCATCGCCGGTCAAAACCGTGGCAGATCGGGAAACGGCAATTGGCCGTGATGGACATGCATACGGCCAAGTTCGGCGCAGCGATGTAGCACCGGAAACACCTTGCCGGGATTGAGCAGATGGTTTGGATCAAATGCGCATTTGACCCGTTGCTGCTGCTTTAGATCGGCTTCAGAAAACATTTCCGGCATTAAATCGCGTTTTTCCACCCCGACCCCATGTTCGCCGGTCAAGACGCCGCCAACCTCGACGCACAGTTTCAAAATGTCGGCACCAAACGCTTCGGCCCGCTCCAATTCGCCGGCAATATTGGCGTCATATAAGATCAACGGATGCAGATTGCCGTCACCGGCATGGAACACATTGGCGACCCGCAGGTCATAATGTTTCGACAATTTGCGCATCCTGGCCAACACCTTGGGCAATTGCCGGCGCGGGATGGTTCCGTCCATGCAATAATAGTCAGGCGAGATCCGGCCAACCGCTGGAAACGCCGCCTTGCGGCCGGCCCAGAATTTTTCGCGTTCCTCTTCATCTTTCGAGGCGCGGACCACGGTCGCGTTATTATTGTTGGCAATTTCCTCAACCCGGCCGATAAGATGAGCAATTTCGGCATCAGGGCCGTCGAGTTCAACCAACAGCAGTGCTTCGACGTCGCGCGGATATCCGGCATCAACGAAATCGTCGGCTGCGTGGATCGCCAACCGGTCCATCATCTCCATACCGCCGGGTATGATGCCAGCAGCGATGATGTCGGCGACACACTGGCCACCATCTTCGCTCGATGGAAAACCGATCAACAGCGCCCGGGCGGTCTCGGGCGATTGCAATATCCGCACCGTGACTTTAGTGACTACCCCGAGCAGACCTTCTGATCCAGTCATTAGACCGAGCAGATCGTAGCCCTCGGCCTCCAGATGCTTGCCACCGATGGTGAGTATTTCTCCATCGATCAGCACGATCTCCAGACCAAGCACATTGTTGGCGGTCAGGCCGTATTTGAGGCAGTGAACGCCGCCGGCATTTTCAGCCACATTGCCGCCGATTGAACAGGCAATTTGCGAAGATGGATCGGGTGCGTAATAAAAGCCTTCTTCTTCTACCGCTTTGGTGACCGCAAGATTGGTCACACCTGGTTCGACCACCGCGCAACGGTTTGCATAGTCGACCTCCAGGATGCGGTTAAAGCGGCTCAGCACCAGTAAAACACCGTCTTCCAATGGCAAAGCACCGCCGGAAAGTGACGTGCCAGACCCGCGTGGCACCACCTTGATGCTGTGCTGGTTGCAATATTGTAGAACCTGGGAAACTTGTTCGACGGTTTCCGGCAACACCACCACCAGCGGCAATTGCCGATAGGCGGTCAGCCCGTCGCTTTCAAACGGTCGCATCGAGACTGCATCGTCAACCACCCCCTCGCCTGGAACCAATTTCTTGAGATCAACCACGATCTGGTCGCGTTTGCAAAGCACGCGAGCATCGCCGACCGGCATGTGCATGGCAGACATTGCGGCTAATCCTTGATAATAAGCGAACGGTACCCAATACCAATCAGCGCGACAAATAACAATCGCTAGGCGGTGTGGACGGATTTGATCAAGATGAATGTCGCGGCGATTGCTACAATTGATCGATAGTTTCTTGATAGATAGTTTCTTGCGGTTTTCTCGTAGCGAAGTGCTACCGGCTTGAAGCGCTTGAGTTTTCCGATCATCTGTTCGATACGCGCACGGCCACGGTAAAGCGCCTTGGCAAACTGTTTTGGGATATGCTTGCGGTTCGAGCGATACGGGATCACCGGAACCGCCCCCAGCTCGCGGGCCATGTGTCGATTGGCATCGCTATCATAGCCCTTGTCGGCAACGATAGTCCGGGTTTGGCATCTAGTCCGACCTCAATCAATGCTTCAAATTGGGTGTTGTCAGAGGCTTCGCCGCCGGTCAGTTGAGGTGGTCCCGGATTGTTGGACAGGTTAGCAGCTTTGTTAAGGTGTATTTTGTTGTCTGATCATGCTGCCAGTTTCTCGTCTTGTTTCTCTTTTTTCAACCCGTAGATTTCGTCGGGCGTTGCACCGTTGAATGTCGAGTGTGGACGTTCTTCGTTGTAGAAGGCAAGCCAATTTTTAATATGGCGTTTGGCCACAAAGCCATCGGTCATTTCGTGCAGGTAAACGCATTCGTATTTCAATGACCTCCACAGCCTTTCAATGAAGATGTTGTCCAGAAAGCGGCCACGTCCATCCATGGAGATTTTGATCTTTGCATCCAGCAACACGCCGGTAAAGGCGGAACTTGTAAACTGACTGCCCTGATCCGTGTTGAATATCTCCGGTTTGCCGTATCGGGAAATGGCTTCTTCCAGAGCCTCTACACAGAAACTGGCATCCATCGTATTTGACAACCGCCAGCTCAGCACTTTTCTCGTTGCCCAGCCCATGATTGCCACCAGGTACAGAAACCCCCGCCTCATCGGAATATATGTGATGTCGCTGCACCAGACCTGATTGGGCCTGTCAATCACCATACGCCGCAGCAGATATGGATAAATCCGATGCTCCGGGTGCGGTTTGGACGTGTTGGGAGCCTGATAGATCGCACACAACCCCATCAACCGCATCAATCTGCGAACACGGTGACGGCCAATCTTCACGCCGCTCCGGCGCAAGTGATGCCGTATCTGGCGACTGCCAAAGAAGGGGTATTTCATGAAAAGCTCATCGATCTGCCGCATCAGCGCCAATGTCTCTGCGCTTTCTCCCTTTGGCTTGTGATAGAACGATGAGCGGCTGACCTGGACAAGCTGGCATTGACGGCTCAAGCTGAGTTCAGGGTGATCGCGGGCAACCATCGCCTTGCGTTCCGCCCTGCTCATTGCTTGAGCCCTTTTGCCAAAAAATCCCGTTCCACTGTCAACTGACCGATCTTGGCGTGAAGATCATGAACTTGTGCATCATGCTCGGCACCATCTTTTCCAGAGCCCTTGGAAAATACATCCGCAAGACCATCGATTGCCTGGCGCTTCCACGCCGAGACCTGGTTGGGATGCACCTTGTGCTTCGATGCGATCTCCTGCACCGTCCTGTCACCCCGCAACGCTTCCAGCGCTACTCGGGCCTTAAATTCGTCTGTAAACCGGCGTCGTTTCGCCATGTCGTATTCCTCCATCGTCGAAGAAATACACCTTAACAGGCTGTCCGATTTTCTAGGACCAGCTCAAGTTGAGCACCTGCCAAAAACCTTCGATTTTGTTGGGCTGGGTGTGATTTTTTGTTTTTGCATTCCTCATCTTGATGGATGGCAAGGGCGCGTGGCGTGACAACGTCTTTATCGAACGCCTGTGGCGCAGCATCAAATATGACGGGGTTTATCTGAAGGCTTACGAAAATGTGCCGCAAGCCAGAGCCGAAATCGGCAAGTATCTGACCTTCTACAACACCAAACGACCCCATTCATCGCTTGACGGACAAACCCCCGATCAGGCTTACTTCAACCGCTTGCCGCCAATCCCGGCGGAGCATAACAAAGGTCGAAATCCACTTATAAAACAGGCAAAACCTGTTCAGAAAAGCAGAGCCACCTTTGTCCGACTTTCCAAGATCAGCTCAGATTGGGTCGTTTCTGTCAGTCATCGAAACGCGACTGTGTTTTTTTCCCAGTCAGAATTGATATGATCCAATGCAAGGTTGGGTTTCATATCGTTTAAAAGTGCTAAAACATGTGGCGGAGTAAGTGGTATTTGGCTCACCTGCTTGCCTGTCGCATTGGCCACGGCGCAACCAATTGATGCAGCAACGTTCAAAATCGGAACCTCGCCAGCCCCCTTTGTTCCCAATGGTCCGCAAGATGGGGCACCTTCGAAGAGATCGAACTCAATCGGCAGCACATCTTGAGCCATTGGCAATCGATATGTTTCAAAACCAGATTGTTCAATTGCACCTTCAGAGTTGATCGTCATTTCTTCTTGAAGAGCATAACCAATACCTTGCACCACTCCACCTTGAATTTGGCTGTGGATTGCGCGCCGGTTCAAGGCGCGTCCCACGTCTTGAACAACGTGATATGAAAGGATTTCAATCTGCCCAGTCTCTGGATCAACCGCTAATTCACAATCATGCACTGCAAATACAGGAATATCGATAGCGTCAATAAAGTGACCCGCAGCACAACCGGGCATTGCCGGAATGCCAGGAGCAGTGAATGCGCCACTGCCTGAAACAGGTCCATTCACAGCTTCAGCTTGTGCGATGACTTTTTGAATTGTGGTTCCTGTTCCTGGGCGCCCTTTGATTTCAATTCGTCCGTTAGTAAGCACTAAGTGCTCTGTCTTTGTCTGGAGCATTTGGCTTGCAACACTGAGTAGTTTGTCACGCACTTCGTCACAAGCAGCTGAACTGGCTGCACCGAGCGATACCGTTGTTCGGCCGCCTCCAACACCAAGGTCTCGTCCAGACGCATCCGTATCTGCGGTTTTTACGATCACTTCCCTGGGATGAATACCAAGGCTGGCAGCAACTATTTGCGGCAGGGACTGCATCATGGTTCCAGAACCAATCTCAACCCCAGAAGTCACAAGTGTTGCACTGCCATCTGCGTTCAGATTTACCGTCGCTGCAGAAGGCCCAACAAATATGAACCAAGTGCCAACTGTTGTCGCCCGACCATAAAGTCGACCGTCTACAAGAGCTTCCTTGCTTGGCTCTTTGGCACAAATTTCTTCCATGCGGTCCAACATAGGACCCAAAACGTGGCCTTCGAAAACCTGTCCAGTCGCACCAATATCCTGATCACCGACAACATTCTTGCGTCTGAATTCCATGCGATCCATGCCTATTGCATCACAAATCTCATCTGTATGACGCTCAAGTGCAAAGGTGTTGTAGACGCCATTACACGCTCTGAACGCGCCGTTTGGCGGGGTATTAGTATAGACAGCAAGGCTTGAGAGCTTGATCGAACCAAGTTTGTAATTGCCACCAAGCGTGTGGGCAGTCATCGTGCTCAGGAAGACCTGCTCACCACCATAAGCGCCACAATCCATAAGGACTGTTGCTTCGCGACCGACAATTTCGCCGTCAGCTGTGACGGCAGAACGAATACGTATGTCTGCGTTTTCACGACACAGACAGGTCATCATTTCTTCGCGGCGTGAATTGATCAAAGAAACGCTGCGGCCAGTTTTCTTTGCAAGGCTGGCTGCATAGGGTTCAAGCGAACAATCGAATTTCAATCCAAAACCACCACCAACAGCTGGTACAGTGACCCTGACATGGGAATCCGGCACACCCAAAACCTTGGCGGTTACGCTTCTAACCGTCCACGGAACTTGCGTAGAAGTCTGAACGTGAAACCTGCCATCTTCAAATGATGCGACAACTGCACGAGGTTCGAACGGAACATGATTTTGACGACCGACCCGATAAACTCCTTCAACAATATTAACATCATCACGAGCAAATGCCTCATCGGTATCGCCACGTTCGACGGTTGCCTCCCAAGCGACATTTCCGCCGCGCGCGGCACCCTCAAATAAAATTTCGTAGTCTTGCCAATCCGGATGAACAAGCGGGGCATCGCTTTCGAGAGCTTCCGCCATCGTATGAACAGGAGTAAGGGACTCGTATTCAAATTCGATTGCTGCAGCAGCAGCATGCGCTTGTGCCAAAGTTTCAGCAGCTACTGCAGCCAGTGGCTCGCCATGATATCGAACAACTTCTTGAGCAAAGATCGGGTGATCAGCAATTCCAATGCCATGAAACCCCGGCGCATCATCATAACTCACGATGCCTTTGACACCGGGCATTTTGAGAGCATTTCCAAAATCGAGTTTCGTGATGCGAGCCGCTGATATCTCAGCACGTCGAAGGACCGCGTGTATGACTTCCGAGCCACCGACATCAATTGTGTATTTGGTGCGCCCCAATAACTTATCTCTAGCGTCACGCCGAGGCAGATCCATAACCGCGTCGTTGGGATCAATGTGCTTACTCATAGGCTTGCCTCCCCCCGACTTTGTAGAGACATCACAGCATCGACAATGCGCTCATACCCAGTGCACCGGCAAATGTTGCCGGTCATGGCATATTTCACTTCAACGCGACTTGGCGTCGGATTTCTTTCCAGGAATTTTGTTAGCGTCATCACCAGACCCGGAAAGCACATTCCGCATTGAACCACATCAAAATCTTCGAACGCCTGCTGAACAAAATTCAACTTCTCAACCGACCCAACGCCTTCAATCGTCGTGATTTCGGTTCCATCAAGCCCCCCAATAGGTTGTAAGCAGGACGCGGTGGGAGCTCCGTTTACATAAACGGTGCAGCAGCCACAAAAGCCTTCTCTGCAAACCGCTTTAGAACCTGTCAGTCGGAAGTCATCGCGAACAACATCCAATAACGGGGTTCTGGGATCGCCAAAAAAGGTCCGCGGATGGCCATTGACCATGAGTTTAACAGACATCTATAGCCCTCGTTTGAATTGTGATTTGAGGTCCTCGAACGCCTGCCCAGCCAAATACGGCAACACGCGCAAGCGGTACCAACCTGGTGCATCAGTGCCATCTCGCGGCTCAAAATCATCTAAATTGTCAGCGGCTAAAGACTTTATTTCCGTGGCATCGAGTTTTTTCCCGACGAGAGCGGATTCTAGATTGAGCCATCGCACTACGGAATTCTCGACCGAACCTACAGCAATTGTCACGGACTTTATCGTGTGGTCTTGATTCAGTTCCACCGCTGCGCTCAAGTTTGCGATCGGGTAATCTCCGGCTTTGCGAAACGTAAGCCGGACATGGGTGCTTACACGGTTAGAAATGGGAACCAATATCTTGCAGACTAGCTCGGCGTGGTCCCGACTTGCGCGCGTTTTGATGTAGTCGACAAGGCGCAGTTGCTCTCGGCCTTTTGGATTTACAACTTCGACACTGGCCTCAAGTGAAACTAAGGATGGCACGATATCGGGTGAAAAAAATCCAGTTGCGCAGATGTTGCCACCAACTGTCGCCACCGATCGAATTGCAGGGTTTGCACACCAACTAGCAGCTTTCCACAGACCCTTTAGGGCGGGAAAACGCTTGATTGCCTGTGCAAGCATTACATGCGTTGCCATGCAGCCAATCGAAACATCACGGTCGGTGATTTCAATTTGTTTAAGTTCTTCAATGCCGGATAGGGAAACAAACGTGTAATCGATTGTTTCCCTGCGAATAGGAGCGCGCATGACCCATGTTGCTCCAGCAACAGGAATGGCTTTTCCATCCAAATGATTCAGCGAAGATATGGCTTCGTCTAGGCTATTGGCTAAGATAAATTTGTTAGTTTGTTGTTCGTTCATGGGCCGACAGATAGTTGTTTTATTGATCGGATTCAGCGCTAGCTAGAAGCCAAGGGGCTAAAAGCCTAATAATATCCGCCTGGCGGTCGTTTGAAAAATTCTATTTATAGACGCCATGTATCTGTTTTATTGATAATGCTTTCAATGGTCAGAGCAGAAATGGGTGTATGCATATTCTGGGATGATCCGCCCGGTGCTTCCGATTTAATCCGCCCACCCTGTGAAGAGCTGCTTTGAGGTGATTTTTGGCTGGCTATTGTTCCGTTTTTTGAACGGAAGAGAGCCTTATGACGAGATTACCGATGCGCAAGATACACGAAACTTTACGGCTTGCAGCGAGTGGTTTGTCGACACGCCAGATTGCGTCCAGCCTTGCGGTTGGACGTACCACCTTACGAGAATAACTGGACCGGGCTCGCGCTGCTGGACGGAGCTGGCCGCTCCCTGATGGTCTTTGTGATAGCGACCTGGAACGGCTGGCGTTCCCACGCCGGGCTGGCAACAAAGACTGCACCATTCCCCAACCGGACTGGGCCTATGTTCATGGTGAGTTGCGGCGCAAGAGCGTAACGCTGGCTTTGCTTTGGGAGGAGTAGCGCACGGCTCATCCCGATGGCTTGCCTATGGTGGTGGACTGATCATTGCACAAGGCAGTGATCCGACAATATCACGCAGAGCAAAATACTACGCCCTGTGCTGGCTATCCCTTTTTCATGGGTTGATTGAGGATGTTGCGCTCATGGTGGCAATAGGTGGTGATTTTTGGGTGCTTTTCGTTGGCCGCATTGTGCTAACGCTTGTACTGGTTCGAGTGCTCATGTTCTGGCATTATCTATGCTCAAAAGAACACCTTGCGCCAACATGAAGCCAGATTATTGCCCCGCATGAGGGTGTGCCTTCAAGCGTTTACCCCCCAATTAACCCCTAAACACCGTTTAGTGAAAAGTCGAATTTAACACTATTGGTAATAGTGTTAATGGCTGCTTCGAGCCCATAGTGACACGTTGAGATTTGCTGTAAGAAGATCGCGAAATCGAAGCAAAGAGCGAAACAAAATGACCTATCCCTACTATGGCGGCTGTGAGTGTGACGGCACCAGATACGCGATAAACAGCGAACCTATTGTAATTTATGCATGTCATTGCACGATCTGCCAAAAGCAGTCTGGTAGTGCATTTGGATTAGCCATGCGTATTCATGCTAAAGATTTTCAAATAATTTCTGGGCAACTAAAAAGTTTTACAAGACAAGCCGATAGCGGACAGGTTTTCACAAATTCATTCTGTCCGAGTTGTGGTACGCGCATTCACCACTGTGCCAGTAAAGCTAGTGATCATCTTAGCCTCAAACCGGGAACGTTAGATCATACTGGATGGTTGAGACCAACACACCACGTCTTTTCCCGAAGCGCTCAGCCTTGGTTCATATTCCCAGAAGATGCTAAAGTCTTTGATACAGTTCCCCCTGATCGAGCTTGGCTATCAGGCGAGTGACAAAATGGCGCTAAGTCCCGCGTTGCCGACATTGGTGTATGCGCTATTTAACGCTATTGGCAATAATGTTATCTTTTTTCCGCGATCGTTGGCTCTCCAGCTCCGATTTAAGCCAGCACCCGGACTTTTCCATGTGAATGAAATCAATCGCTTAAAAATTTGGGATTCACAATTTAACACTTCGCCAAAAAAGGTGTCAAAGCCGGATTGAAAAAGGCGGTATCAGTATTGATACTGTCCACGCTTTTGTAGGGCGTTTGATGCACAAGCTTGGTATTATCGAAAATTACGACAATTTTTTGGAATCCTACGAGACACACAAAGACACGCTCCTCGATTGTATCCGTAGCAAGACCGTCTCGCGGGGCGACATTGATGATTTGATCAACAACAATCCTGACGAGTTTCTTTGGGATGTAGTGTTTGTCGATGAAGGGCAGGATTGGCCGTCCAATGAAATCGAAATCCCGCGTTCTATTTACAAGCCTGAACATATTGTCGTTGCAGATGGAGTGGACCAGTATGTACGCTCTTTCGTTGCTGACTGGTCATCCGGCATTGCACAGGACCAGCTACGACCTCGCCGTTTGAGGCGGTGTCTACGGATGAAGGCCAATCTTGCGCACTTCGTAGCGGATTGCGCTGATACGCTGGGTCTTCAGAATTGGGACTTGGAGCCGAATCCGGATGCAAATGGCGGCAGAGTGATTATTGTTGAAGGTGACTTGGCTGCACAAACTACGATCTATGATCAAGTTTGCGCCGAAGCTGCCGAACTCGGCAACTATCCCATTGACCTTTTGGCCTGTGTTCCCTCATCACTGGTTTGCTCCAATGGAGGTGGAACGTACTCTGTCCCTGGTAGAACGATCCGCCAGAATGGCGGAATGGTCTGGGATGCATCCGCCGTCGATGTTAGGGAATATATCCGACAGATCGGGATGCATTGCGCATTGTCCAGTATGACTCATGCCGAGGGCTGGAAAGCTGAACAGTCATCAAGCACGCTTTTGATGACTTCTATGAGTATAAATTCAAGCAATGTCTGGCCTCACCTCAAGACATTGGCGGTTTATTTGACAGAAAAGAAGAACTTTCTACTGCTTATGCTGCACAATTGGCAATGATTCCCCTAACCCGGGCGATGGACACGCTTGTTATCAATGTTTCCCGACAACCATCTGTAATTACTCACCCCCACGTTGCCGTCATTTGGAGTTCGGTTTCAGGCCAGCGTTGATAGGATTGTATGGAATGGGGGATGTCCGCTCAGCTTCGAGGTGTCAACGACTGTTCGTACTGCACAATCGCCCTTTGCTGCCCACATGGAACGGAAGCCGTTGGTTACTTTGCGTTGGATGACTGCAGGTCGCAGACCTCTTTCGCATCCGTTGTTTGTCACGTCGATTTCACCGGGATAGTCGAGAAACGTCAGTAACCGTGGGCTGGCCCAATTTACGCCATTTGGCCATTTTTCTGCTGATTGTATGGGCAATTTCACAGCTTGGGGTATCGGCGAGAATATCCGCCAGAGTGTTTTCCAATCGCCGCTTCTTGGTTTTCACCGTGCTGGCCGCGAAGCCTTGCAGGAAACGGGCCAATACAAACACCTTGTCCAGCCACAGTTTCAGCCGTACCGGCACCATGTCGTCGCTGGCCTCCACCGCGTAAGCAATATCCCGCGCCAGATGGGCAAGGCAGGTCTGATGGAATTGGCCATGGCCCTGCTGGGCCGAATATCCATCCGATAACCAAAGTTTAGGTTGATGGTCGCCCATCACATCGCGCACCACTTGCGCCGCGCGGCTCAGTTGAGCTTCGTGCACAATCGCCGTTCCGCTCATGAATATCCAGTGATAACCGTTCAAGCCTTCGATGCGTATCCCTGTTTCATCGGATGCCACGGCTTCGGCTTGGCGCAGGTCTTTGATGATATCCTTCTTGCGGGTTGCAAACGGCACATGAGAGCGCTTCAACATGTTAGCCAGTGCGCCTTGGCTGACTTTGGCGCCAAATAAGTCGGCCAGCATCCCTTCCAACCGGGTAAAGGATACTGCGTGATACGTCTTTAGATAAAGCACCAATCCATGCAGCCGGGGACCGAACGGCGAACCATGGGCTGAAGCTGGAACAGGACCTTTCACCGATGTTGAACAGTGCGGGCAGTTTACACAAATCCGACGGTGACGGGTGATATGAGGAGCAATCGGTGGAACTTCAATCGCATCATATTCACCAATAATATCCCCTGGCAAATCGCTATCAAGAGAACCGTCGCAGTATGGGCAGACCTTTGCTCGGTGGTCGAAAACTTCATCCGGGTTCTCATGCAAAGAACGGAAATGGCCCTTGTGACCGGGCTTCGCGCCGCCTGGTTTGGAATGCTCACGACGCGCCTTCTTATCCGTTGAAGGTGGCTTGGACGACGTGCGGGACGTCTTGACCGGCTGTTGCAACCGCAAAACCATATCCACAAGCGCATGCTTACTTAGCTTTTCCAAATCACTGCGTTCCATACCCACATGGATTCAGAACTTAGCCAAGTTGGCAAGGGGGTGAGTAATTACGGTGCGCTGCCCGTTTGGTGGGTTTGGTTGTCTTTGCCAAAGGATAGAACCTTCCCATTTTGTTATTTTTTGTACACTTTTAATATTGATCTACCGATCTATTTTTCGTGTACTTTTAATAAATGATCGTATGGGATGAACCAAAACGCCAAAGCAATCTGACCAAACATGGTTTGGACGTAAGCGTCCGGTCTGCCCGCTCTGACGTGTCCCGCTAATGCGAGATAATGTCCATTAAGATTAAGTGTAAGCGGGTTAACAATCACCAATGCGCCATTGGAAGGTCGGAAATCAACGCAACGCCATCACCCGTCGCAGCAAAATCGAACGCACGCCCACCATCCTCAAATTCGATAAAACCAACGCTGAACCGGATCGTGAGAAAGCTACGCCCGAGTTTCCACACACCCAAGACCCAAGGCGGACATATCGACATTAAAATCACCGTCCAATCATGAGCTGACATTAAAACCAGACCAACCAGTTCAGGCAGGTAACAGCAGTGAGCCCTACCTCATCGCTTCCACAACCAGTTTTCCAAACTCAACAAAGTCTCGTTTCCGTGGCGAGGTGGAGCGCCATATCAATCCGACTGTGCGGCTGGGCTCAGGATCGCTGAATCGCAGCAATCGAACATTCTGGTTGCGCGATTCCAGCGCCAAGCTCATCTTTGGCAGCAAGGTCATGCCCATGCCATTGGCAACCATTTGCACGATTGTGGAAAGCGTGGAAGCGCCGTAAGTATTTATGTTGCCGATCTGCTGCAACTGGCAAAAAGATAGCGCCTGATCTCGTAGGCAATGTCCCTCTTCCAACAGAAGCAGCCTTTGATCTTTAAGCAAATCCGGTGTGACCGTGACGCGCCCTTTGGCGTCATAATCAGCGGGTGCTGCCAAAACAAATGGATCTTCGAACAACCGAATAGTCTCCATATTGGGTTGCTCGATTGGAAGTGCTGCCAGCAACACATCAAGCGTGCCGTCCTGCAATTCACGAAGCAAACCCTCGGTCTGCGATTCTCTTATGTGCAGATTTGCGTCGGGGTATTTTTCTCGCAGCAATGGTAACAATGGTGGCAAGGCATAAGGCGCAATCGACGGTATGACCCCCAGATGCAACTCGCCGGACAAAACATTCTGACGATGATGGGCAAAATCACGTAGATCGCGCGCATCCGACAGTATTTTCATACCCCGTTGCGCAATCTCAAGACCGACTTTTGTTGGTTTCACGCCTTGGGGCTGACGCTCGAGCAGTTGCACTCCCAGTTCGTTTTCCAAATTCTTCACCTGCATGGAAAGCGCTGGTTGGGAGACCGCGCAGTACTCAGATGCGCGACCGAAATGCCCAATACGGACCACCGCATCAAAGTAGCGAAGCTGCTTAATCGAAACCATTTTCACCGAGTTCTCATCATCAGTTTTTCTTTTCAATATACCAAGATAATACAATTTGTTTTTGTATCAATAGGCTTCTAGCTTTTGATGGAACTCACAATCTTCGCGGGAGAAAAACATGTCCAAATGCCCAGTCTTAACTACAACAGCCGGAGCACCGGTTTCTGACAACCAGAATTCAATGACTGCTGGCGAGCGGGGTCCCATCCTTCTGCAAGACTATCAATTGATTGAAAAACTGGCTCATCAAAATCGCGAGCGCATTCCCGAGCGCGTTGTGCATGCAAAGGGCTGGGGCGCACATGGAACACTGACCGTCACCCAAGACATCAGCAAATACACCAAGGCGAACATTTTTTCTAAAGTTGGAAAAGTTACCCCGCTCATCACAAGGTTTTCTACCGTTGCGGGCGAAGCTGGAGCGGCAGACAATGAGCGTGATGTGCGCGGCTTTTCGATGAAGTTCTACACAGAAGATGGAAACTGGGACCTGGTTGGCAACAACACACCGGTGTTTTTTATTCGTGATCCTTACAAGTTTCCGGATTTTATCCATACCCAAAAACGCCACCCCAAGACTAACCTTCGCAGCGCCACTGCCATGTGGGATTACTGGTCTCTTTCGCCTGAATCCCTGCACCAAGTCACAATTTTGATGTCAGATCGAGGTTGTCCAAAAACTCCGATGAACATGAATGGGTACGGCTCGCACACCTTCAGCTTCATCAATGCAGATGATGAGCGCTTCTGGGTGAAGTTTCACTTCAAGACACAGCAAGGTCATGAGTTTTACACCAATGCAGAATCTGTTGAGAAAATTGGCCAGACGCGGGAGGGATATCAAGAAGCCTTGTTCGGTGCGATTGAAGCGGGTGATTTTCCTAAATGGGATTTGAAAATTCAGGTCATGCCTGAAATGGATGCTGAAAAAACACCGTACAACCCGTTCGATTTGACCAAAGTCTGGCCGCATGCGGACTATCCGTTAGTCGATGTGGGGGTGATGGAGTTGAACCGCAATCCCGAAAACTATTTCGCCGAAGTTGAAAACGCTGCCTACAGCCCATCTAACATTGTACCCGGGATTGGATTTTCGCCGGATAAAGTATTGCAGGCACGCATCTTTTCGTATGCAGATGCACATCGCTACAGACTTGGAACTCACTACGAAAGCCTTCCGATTAACCAGCCAAAATGCCCAGTACATCACTACCACAAGGACGGCGTCATGAATGCCAACGGCTCTCGCACCGGCAATCCCGACGTCTACTACGAGCCGAACTCATTTGATGGACCCACAGAGCAGGCTTCTCGCCGCGAACCTCCCTTGCGCATTTCAGGTGATGCGGATCGTTACGCACACAAGGGTGGTGCTGGTCAACAGATTGATGATTTCACCCAACCCGGAAACCTGTTTCGGATGATGTCACCGAATCAACAGAATCGCTTGATGGATAACATTGCGGACGCAATGCAAGGAGTGTCGGTGGAAATTATTCGAAGGCAGTTGGCGCTCTTTTATCAATGTGATCCTCAATACGGTATCGGTATCGCAAAGCGTATAGGTCTTAGCGTTGATGATCTGCCAAACTCCCAAGCTGCAGAATAACATCAACCTATGAGGGATCACTAGTGGTTCGATTCCAACATTTGCGTCCCGTTGCAACACTTAGGTTTGCAAATGTTGGCAACAAAAGAACCACTAGCAAGATATTGAATCTAGTGGAATTTTTAAATTTGACATTTGACATTTGACAAACGACGAAGCCGCAAATGGGCACCAAATGTCAAATTCATTCCACTAGAGCCTGACTTGGTTATACCAACGGTGGCCAATATTTGGGACGTTTGGTATTATTCTAAAGACCTTAATCGGCCGCAGGTTCTATTTAACGTGCAGCCAGCGGAAATGCACCGGATAACCTTCGCCGGTCAACATCTGCACGGTCTCGTTAAGCGGCAGACCAACCACCGAACTATACGAGCCGACCAGTTTGACGACAAAGCTGCCGGCCAGGCCCTGGATCGCATAGCCGCCGGCCTTGCCGCGCCATTCTCCAGAGCCGAGATAGGCTTCCATTTCCTCGCGCGACAGCCGTTTGAAGCGGACCCTGGTTTCCACCAGCCGTTGGCGCACCGCACCTAATGGTGTGATCACACAAATCCCTGTGTAGACCCGGTGGTTGCGGCCCGACAATAGCCTTAGACAACCGGACGCTTCGTCCAACATTTCCGCTTTCGGCAAGATGCGCCGGCCAACGCTCACTACCGTGTCGGCGGCCAAAATATAGCTGTCGCTAAGCGCGGGGTCATCTTTCACCGACCCGGCTGCCACCTCCGCCTTTTGCCGCGCCAGCCGCTTGGCTAGGCTGCGCGGGTTTTCGCTTTTAAGCGGCGTTTCATCGAGCGATACCGGCGCCACATGGTCCGGCACAACGCCAGCCTGCTCCAGCAGAGCCAGGCGGCGTGGCGAACCCGATGCCAAAACCAGTTTGGCGTTAGGACCTGATGCCATCAGCGCCATCCCACATAGAAATCCTGTTACCGAACCCGGTCATCAAAATAGCCGCCAGTTACCGCTATTTCGCCGGTAGCGCCGGTGTCCACATTGTTGCAGCGGCGGCGCGAACCAGCGATGGGAGGCGGCGATCATGATTGAAAGCTATTTGAACCGATAGGTGATCCGGCCCTTGGTCAGATCATAGGGTGTCATTTCCACCAACACTTTATCTCCGGCCAGCACGCGGATCCTGTTCTTACGCATCCGCCCGGCAGTGTGGGCAATAATCTCGTGATCGTTCTCCAGGCGCACTTTGAAAGTTGCGTTCGGCAACAATTCCACGACCGTGCCTGGAAACTCGAGTATTTCTTCTTTCGCCATTATTCCTCGTCAAATTTGTTTCATTTCGGCAAGTGATCCAAAACTAGTTGGTTAACGGGTC
Source organism: Rhizobiaceae bacterium (assembly GCA_965248715.1). Classification (GTDB taxonomy): domain Bacteria; phylum Pseudomonadota; class Alphaproteobacteria; order Rhizobiales; family Rhizobiaceae; genus CBDFKB01. The sequence goes on along the minus strand of CBDFKB010000008.1, from coordinate 15,018 downwards.
CTAGGGTCCGTTGACAATTATGGTTGTAGTGTCGGTTTGATCAAATTGGTCCAGTTTCGTGGTGTGAGAAGGAAGGACATGTTGGGCATATTCGACGACGAGCGGTGCGAAAGCGGGCCAATTTGATCAAATCCCCCGAGGACGCAGCCAATTTGGCCCCTGGACTACGTTGCGAAAGGCTTGAAGTGGCCAACACTACCGCGCCTTTCGCGCCTTGCCAGCGACCAAATCGGCCACGCCGGCGCCACAACCATAATTGTCAACGGACCCTAGCGCAAAGACCACCCTTTGTGAACTCGCTTTGCACTTTCCGGCGCCAATTCAATTGCCAAACCGCTTGCGGACATGCAGATCGAGTCCGTTTCGCAGTTGACGATAGGCTTCCATGATCTGGTTGCGGGTGCCCGCAACGGTGGATGGATCCATAGTCGGCCAATACTCAACCTCGACTGACTGGTCGCGGGTCATCTCCAACGCCTGGTGGTGAGCTTCCGGCGCCAAGGTTACCATCAGGTCGTAATAGTCGTCGTCGAGATCGCCGATCATTCTTGGCTCATGCTTGCTCATGTCGATGCCGTATTCGTCCATCACCGCAATCGCGAACTGATCCGCCTGGCCGCGGCGTATGCCGGCCGATTGGACGAATATCCGGGTGCCGAAATGACGGCGCGCCAATGCCTCGGCCATCGGCGAGCGGATTGCGTTCATGCCGCACAAAAACAACACTGCCCCCGGCAGGCGATCATTTTGCCTCGTTAAGGTCTGTTGGGTGGTTGCGGACAAAACAGCCGCCAATCACCCTCTCCAGTGCAGCACGCACACCAGCGTAAACAAGCGCCGGGCGGTATCTGTGTCGATATCAACCTTGCCGTTGAGGCGTGTTTTGAGAAGTTCGGAACCCTCATTGTGTAGGCCACGGCGACCCATGTCGATCGCTTCGATCTGACTAGGCGATGCGGTCTTGATTGCTTCGAAATAGCTTTCGCAGATCATAAAATAGTCTTTTACCACCCTCCTAAATGGCGACAGCGACAAAATATGGGTGGCAATCACCGCACCGTCCTCGCTGGCGATTTCGAATACCAGCCGCTTTTCGACCACCGACAGCTTGAGCCGGTAGGGGCCGGATTGATGGCCGTGCGGCGCGAAACTGTTTTCCTCGATCAGGTCGAAGATCGCCACCGCGCGCTCGTGTTCCACATCAGGTGTCGCCCGCCCGATCGATTTGTCGTCGAGGGTGATGTCGATCAGCCTGGTCTGGCTTTCGGTATTGTTCACGTTATAAATCCGTCAATTCAACCTTATCGAAACCGAACGCCTATGGGCGTCCAGCCCTTCGGCGCCAGCGATCAGTTCGGCCGCCGGTGCCAGCGCCTGCAATTGTTCCACGCCGCATTTCAAGATGGAAGTCCGCTTCATGAAATCAAGTACCGAAAGGCCTGACGAAAACCGCGCCGAACCGGCGGTTGGCAACACGTGATTGGTGCCGCCAACATAATCACCGATCGCTTCCGGGGTATAGCGGCCCAAAAACACTGCCCCGGCGTTGCGCACGGCGGTCAGCAATTGTTCGGCGACATCGCAGGCCAGTTCCAAATGTTCCGGTGCAATCTTGTTGGCAAGTTCCACCGCCTGGTCGAGCGAAGCAACCACAATGACCGCGCCATGGTTGCGCCAGCTTGCTGCCGCGATATCGGCCCGGGGCAGGGTTGTTAATTGCCGTTTCACCGCTTGATCAATCTGTCCGGCAAAGTCGCGATCGTCGGTAATCAGGATCGACTGGGCGCTGCGGTCATGCTCGGCCTGGGCCAGGAGATCAGAGGCAATCCAGTCCGGGTTGTTGGCGCCATCGGCGATCACCAGCACTTCTGAGGGGCCGGCAATCATGTCGATACCGACGGTACCGAACACCAACCGTTTGGCTTCGGCCACATAGGCGTTGCCCGGCCCGACAATCTTGTCAACTGCCGCGATAGTTTGGGTACCATAAGCAAGTGCAGCGATCGCCTGGGCGCCGCCAACCCGATAGATTTCGTCAACTCCGGCTAGATTGGCACTCGCTAGCACCAGCGGATCAAGCACGCCATCGGGTGCCGGCACCATCATCACCAGGCGCTTCACCCCGGCTACTATGGCCGGAACAGAATTCATCAACACCGAGCTTGGATAGCTTGCCAAACCGCCTGGTACGTAAAGGCCGGCGGCATCGATTGGGTGCCAACAATGGCCAAGTTCTACCCCGCCAGCATCGCTATATCGTTCATCGCGCGGGATCTGGCGCTTATGGTGATCATGGATGCGGCGGTGGGCAAAGGCCAGCGCATCTAGGGTATCGCGGTCAACCTTGGTTACCGCAGCACTTATCTCGTCGGCGCTGATCCGCATGGTCGCGGCACTCAATTCCAGCCGGTCGAATTTCGCGGTGTACTCAATCAGCGCTTCGTCGCCGCGTGCGCGGATTTCGGCAACGATGGCGGCAACCGCCGGCGCTACATCTTGCCCAGCCTGCCGCCGGGCACCAAGGAAGGCTGCGAAATCGGCCTGAAATCCGGCATCCTGATTGTCGAGGTAAACGGGCATGAATCTGGTGTTCCGTTGTTTAGGACAGGTTGACAATCATGGTTAGGGAGCGTCGTGGCTTGGCAGACTGGCCGCCGCCCACGCTGCCGGCAGGTCGCTCAGTTGTGCTTCGACACATTCAACCTGCAGGCGAACGCCGCCACCGCCTGAAAAGACGAACTCAACCGTGCCTCCCGGTGCCTTGTCGGCGCTAAACGTCACCGACAAAAGCGAAAGAACCTGATCAGCGTTTGTATGATCGATGCCGGACATTTGCGCTCGCTCGACACGGTCAAAATGCAACACCGATCCTCGGCGCTCGAACTGACCCTTGGCTCTATCGACCCGTTCCCACACGAACCGGTTCATGGCGCAGGAAAACTTTTTGTCCCCAGGCGAAAAGCTTAGCGCATCGGCGCGGATCACCGCGTCCTGGCAATGGGCGGATATGATCGCAAGGTCCTCGCCATCCAAGGCCAGTAATTTCAAGCGTTCCATGGTCCAGGAAATCCTCGGGATTAACTTTCGATTGCCCGCCTACGGTTTGCCTAGGCGGCGGTTTTTTGGGTATAGTTGGTATTGACGGCAAATGAAATCGATTAAGGCATGACACACCTTAATCGCGCGTTGGGCTGAGTAATCGCGCGCAGCCGAGCACCAGCAATGCTATCAGCGCCGCTATCACCGCCATGGCCGAACCATAAGCCATCAGTCCAGCGGCTCCGGCCCACATGATCGAGGCGAACGCTTCGCATATTGTCGCGGCCCGCGAAGAGACCTGGCGGCGACGAAACATGCTGCGCTCCATCTGTCCGCGGAACCAAATTTGTATCAATGTCGCCGACAGTGCTGATGCGGTGATGCCGAGCGCAGCAACGGCGGCGAGCCACAATGAAGTCATGGCAAGGAACGCCAATAACGGACACAACACCAGGCCAAGCCCGCATAGCACCGCCTTGACCTTGGCCGTCAATAGCGCACTGCTGGTGACCGGTGCGGAATTGACCAGGTCGGGCGCGTCCTCGCCGGAAATCGCCAGCCAGGCCAATCCACCGGCCAATTGTCCGGACGCCATGACGATAACCGGCACGACGATCGTCACCGTATCGGCGCTCTGGCCGTAAAACAGCCACAACATCATTGCCGGCGGCGCCAGATACAATATCTGCATCAGCGATTGCGAAATCAGCCACGGATCGCGTACCAGCAAGGTCAATTCCTTGCGCATCAGTGCGGCATGCGGGTTACGGTTCCTAAACCGAACCGGGCGCGTGCTACGGTAGGTTTTCGGTTTGCCGGTTGCGCAAGCGGTTAGTGCTATCCGGCCAAATCCAGGGGAGGCATGGACCGTAACCGCTGCGAGCAGAGCAATCGCCAAAGCGCAAAACAACACAAGAGCCGACCATTGTCCCATCGCCGCGCGGGCCGGCAGCCATGCCCAATGGTGCACGTTCGGCGCCCGTTCAACCAGCCAGGTGGAGCGGAGGATTTCAAACCGAGACAGATTGCCTAACCAAAGGATTGCCATCGCCTGGATACCGATGATGAACCCGGCCCCGACAATGGCGGCGATTATCTGCGCGATCAATCTGGTTCGGCGCGGCCCGGCGAAGCGAAACATCGCCAAGGTGGTGAGCACGGCAAGCGCAGTGGCAATCGCGCCGATCGCCAACAATACCAGATAAGCGCAAAGCCAGGCCGGGTGGTGCCAGATTGCCAACACATTGATGAAGGAACCGGCCAGCAAGCAGGCCATCACGCCAGTTAATGCAGCAATAGATAGTGTGCGCACGGCAAACAGGCGATGGCTGGAGGCCGGTGACGACAATACCAAATCGAGATCGGCGCGGGTATAGTATGCCCGGGTGACCGATTCAAGCGCTTGCGCCAACATCAGCGATGTAGCCAACAATCCGCACCCGCTAAGCAGCACTAAAGTGGCCTTATCAGCACGAATTCCGGCTTCGACCCAGGACAAGATGATGATGGCGGCGATACCATGCATGGCCGCGCCAACTACCGCCAATACAATGAACAGCAGGACCCGGCGATGGGGCTTGCCGGCGGTCATCATCGACAGCCAGTCGCGCCAAAACAGGGTGAATTCGTGGTGCACGAACCAAGCGACGGAAGTTGGGGCGTAGGCGCTCACATTCATGCCGCTTGTGCCTGGCCGGCAACAAGATCGAGAAAAATGTCCTCAAGGCTGTGACCATGCCGGTCGGTGGTGCCGCGCAATTCGTCCAACGTGCCTTCGGCAATCAACCTGCCCGAGGCGATGACGCCGATGCGCCCGGCCATCCGTTCGGCGACCTCAAGGATATGGGTGGTCATGATCACCGTGGCCCCGCCGGCGACCCGTGCCGCCAAAACATCCTTGACCAGGCGGGCCGAGCCGGCATCAAGCCCGGTCAATGGCTCATCGAGAATGATTAATTTGGGGTCGTGGATCAGCGCTCCCGCCAATGCCACTTTTTGGCGCATGCCTTTTGAAAAACCGCCGCATCGTTCGCCGGCATTGTCGGCAAGGCGCAGCCAATCGAGCAGCTCATCGGCACGTTTCAGCGCTTCGCCGCGCTCAATGCTCCACAATCCGGCGACGAATTCGAGATATTCCAGCGGCGTAAGCTTTTCATAGATCATCGGCTCGTCCGATACCCATGCCAGCACCTTCTTGGCGCCAACCGGATCGGTCAGCGCATTGATGCCAAAAATTTCGATTGTACCTTGGTCTGGTGGCAGCAGGCCGGCAACCATGCGCAAACTGGTGGTTTTACCGGCGCCGTTGGGGCCAAGCAGGGCATAAAACTCGCCCCGCCGAACCTGCAAATCGAGATCTGCTACTGCCGGGGTGTCGAATGCCTTGCATAGGTCGGTAACCCTGAGGGCGGGTGTTTGGTCGGCCATGGCGAACTCCCCGTGCTTATTGGTATTTTCCAATACAAGCCAGCAATCTAGCGAAACTCGGTTTCGGGAAAGTGAATCGGCGCTCAGAAATGCAACTTACGCGATCAGGTCAGCGCGCCGTCAGCCCGCATCGCCGCGATCTCGGCACTGGTGAGGCCGGCGCCTTGCAGCACATCAACACTATCAACACCGGCCGGGCGGATGGTTTGGCCGGTATCGGGCGCGGTGCGGGAAAATTTTGGCGCCGGCGCCGGCTGCACCATGCCGTCGGCCTCCACATGGGTTTGCCGGGCGCGATAATGGGGATGATTGACCGCCTCCATATAATCGAGCACTGGCGCGAAACAGGCGTCGCTTGCCTGTAACAACTCGCTCCATTGATCACGGGTGCGGGTCTTAAACAATGCAGTTAGCTTTTGTGTTTGTTCGGGCCACAGATCGCGGTTGTATTGCTCGTCAAATACCGGATCACCGACCCCGGTCAGGCGCAGGAACTCGGCATAAAATTGTGGTTCCAGGCAGCCTATTGAGACAAATTTGGCATCGCTGGTCTCATAGCAGCGGTAGAATGGAGCAGCGCCGTCGAGAATATTGTTTTCGCGCTCCAGGTTCCAGACCCCGGCGAAATGGCGGCCATACAGCATGCTCATCAATACTGGTACACCATCGGTCATCGCACAATCGATCACCTGACCCTTGCCCGACTTTTGTCGCTCAATCAGGGCGGCCAAAATGCCGAGCAGCAAAAACATGGTGCCGCCGCCGAAATCGGCCACCAGATTAAGTGGCGGCACCGGCGGTTGGCCGCGTTTGCCCATGGCGTTAAGCGCCCCGGTCAGCGCCAGATAATTGATGTCGTGGCCGGCATGGGGCGCCAGTGGCCCGGTTTGGCCCCATCCGGTCATGCGGGCATACACAAGACCGGGATTTTCCGCTTCGCAAATGTCTGGTCCAAGACCCAGCCGTTCCATCACGCCTGGGCGAAATCCCTCGATCAGTACGTCAGAGATTGCAACCAGCCGCTTAACGGCGGCAATCGCCGACGGCTTCTTGAGATTAAGTGCGATCGACTTCTTGCCCCGTTTGCTGGGATCGTGTGCAATGTGGTCCGATGATGTGCGCCCGATCAATACTAGATCGGCACCAAGATCGGCCAGTATTTGTCCAGCCAACGGCGCCGGACCTAACCCTTCGAGTTCAATTACCTTGATGCCGGCCAATGGCCCCATGATCCGTCTCCGTTCCATTTGCTATTTTCGGTACAAATATACATCGCCGATACCCTCTTCCCGCTTTCAACTGGCGCGAGCGGGCCCGTCAGTGTTAGATAAATTAGAATATCAAGCCACCACAAGAGGCCAATGTGTCCTTAACCGAGATGCCCCTAAAACCAAAAATAAGCCTGGACAGATCGCCTGGTCCGGAATGCGACACCGCTGAGGCGTTGGTCGGCTGGGCCCGCGAACACCAGATCGAAGAGATCGAATGTGTGATGCCAGACATGGCGGGGATCGCTCGCGGCAAGGTCATGCCGGCCTCGAAATTCGTACGCGGCAACCAGGTACGCCTGCCGACCTCGACGTTTTTTGCTACCATAACCGGTGAATATGTGTGGGAAAGTGAACATGATTTGGATGCGGATTCCGATCTGTATCTGGTGCCCGATCTGGCCACCGCACGTGCGGTGCCCTGGGCCAGCGATCGCTCGTTGCAAGTGATCCACGATGTCAACTATCGTGACGGCTCTCCGGTGCCCTATGCGCCGCGCGAAGTGTTGCGCCGGGTGATCAATCAATATGCAGAACTGGGCTGGAAACCGATTGTCGCACCGGAACTGGAATTTTATCTGACCAAGCCGAATACCGATGCTGACTATCCGCTGGAGCCGCCAGAAGGTCGCTCGGGGCGGCAAAGCCTCGGCAACCAAGCCTATTCCCTGTCGGCGGTTGACGAACATGACCGGGTGATCGAGCACATTTATGATTATGCCGACGCGCAAGGATTGGAAATCGACACCATTATTCAAGAATCGGGCGCTGCCCAATTGGAGGTCAACCTGCTGCACGGCGACGCGATGGCGTTGGCCGACCAGGTTTTCCTGTTCAAGCGGTTGATCCGCGAGGCGGCGCTCAGGTGCGGTTGTTATGCGACCTTCATGGCCAAACCGATGGAGCAGCAGCCTGGCAGCGCCATGCATATCCACCAAAGCCTGGTGGATCTGGCTACCGGCGAAAATGTCTTTTCCGGCACCGACGGCAAGGAAACCGACATCTTTATGCAGTTCATCGGCGGCCAACAGAAATATATCGGTGAGGTCATGTGCTTGCTGGCGCCTTATGTAAATTCCTACCGCCGGCTGGTGCCGGACTTGTCAGCGCCGATCAATTTGGAATGGGGCATGGACAATCGTTCAACCGGGCTGCGCGCGCCTTATTGTGAACCTGGGGCCAGGCGATTGGAAAACCGGGTGGTCGGCGCCGACGCTAATCCCTATCTGGCGATTGCTGCCTGTTTGGCCTGCGGGCTTGCCGGCATCCGCAACAAGGTGGAGCCGCGACCGCGATTTTCCGGCAATTCTTATGAACGTGGCCGCGACCTGCCATACGCATTGCTCGAAGCGGTGGAGATTTTGCGAGGTTCGTTGGAGATGCGGAAAATACTTGGCGATGATTTCGTTTCCGCCTTCATTTCGGTCAAGCTGACCGAGCATGACGCCTTCATGAAGGTGATTTCGCCGTGGGAGCGCGAGTATTTGCTGCTCAATGTATAAGCGGCGGTTATTGCAAAACCGAGCCAGTATCAGCGCAGGAATTGCATGTTAAGCTTCAGCCGCGGCCTGGCTTCGGGCGCCAGATGGCGGTTCAGTCGCCGGTTGACCATGCCGAACAAGACAATCAATAATATCGTGAAAGTGACGAAATAACCGGCAATTATCGGATAGGGCACGAACGGGTTAAACGTCTTGTCTGCGAAATAGCCGGCGTAATAAAGCGCGTCACCACTTTGCCGCCAGGCCGGGAAACCGGAAAAGAACACCAGGGTCGTGGCATGAAACATGAAGATCGCTTCATTGGTATAGGACGGCCAGGCGAGGCGCAGCATTACCGGCCAGATGATGCGGCGAAACCGGGAAAATCCGCTCATCCCATAGGCGTTGGCTGCTTCCACATCACCGCGCGGTACCGCCCTAAGGGCACCAAAAAAGATTTCCGCGCTATAGGCCGAGGTGTTGAGAAACAATACCAGCAACGCGCCGAGCCAGGCCTTGGTTAACCAGCGGGTTTCGGCAGTGAGCGTCATGAATCCCAGCTCGATATCGAAGCCAAGCTTGGGGATCAGGATAAACGCCTCATAGGCGAGGAAGAACTGGATAAACAGCGGCGAGCCGCGAAAGATAAAGATGAACGCCTTTGCCGGAGTGCTAAGCAGCGGGTTGGCGCTGTTTTTGGCAATTGCCACCAAGGTGGCGAAACAAAAGCCAAACCCGGTAGCCAACAAGCCGAAATAAATGTTCCAGATCATGCCGCTGCCGATCAGTACGACTTGCTCGCACAAGCTGATGTCGGCTTTTGGCAACAGCCGGGCGCCGATGCCGATCGAACGCAGGCTATAGTCGAAAATGGTCTGGGTGCAACTCATATTGCCGCCTCGCCGATTGTTGCCTGTCCGTGGGAAACCCGGCGCGTCAGTTTGGCGAAGACTTTTTCGCTAACCCAGGTCATCAACAAATAAAATACCAACAATGCCAGGAAATAATATACCCGCCAGTCAGGGTGCGGATAGGCGAACCGGCTGGTTTTGGCACCACCCAGTTCACGGGCCCAGTAAACAATGTCTTCGACACCAAGCAGGAACAATAACGGCGTCGCTTTGATTAAAATCATCCAAAGATTGGAAAGTCCCGGCAGTGCATAGACCCACATTTGCGGCAGGTGGACCCGCCGAAACACCTGACCCGGCGTCATGCCATAAGCTTGCGCCGTCTGCAATTGATTGTGCGGCACCGCGCTTAGCGCGCCGTAAAGCGTATTGGCAGCAAAGGCACCGAACACGATCGCAAAGGCAACCGCCGCAAGTCCGAAATTATAGGTCTCATGGACCCATTGCGCGGCAACCGTCAGCGGCATTTTAGCGGCGGTACAAACAACGAAATCACTGCCCTGATAGACCGGGCCGGTGGCTTCCGGACACAAAATCCGGTGGCGCCAATATTCGATCATCTGGTCCATGGCGATCGGCACGAACAAGAAGAAGATGATGTCGGGAACCCCACGCACCATGTTGGTATAAATAAGGCCGATCCATCTAAGGGGCGCGAAATTGGCCCGCCTGGCCATGGCGCCGGCAAAGCCGAGCAGCAATACCAGTGGCGCGACAACCGCCAACAAGGTCAAGACGACCAAAAAGCTGAAATAGAATCCAAGATGCTTGCCGGTGGTCAAATAGCAGATCCACCAGGTAAAATTCGCTAGGCCCTGCGGGTCATCACACATGGTTGGATGGATGAGAAACGGTCCAGGGCCCGCAATCGCGGGCCCCGTTCCAATTGCTGATCAGTAGATCGCCTTTGATGCATCGAACCATTTGGTAAGCAATGCGTTGAGGCTGCCGTCGGCTTTCATCTGGTCGATGGCCGCGTTGAACTTGTCTCTGAGTTCATTGTCGGATTCACGCACGCCGATGCCGACGCCGCCGCCAATCAGTACCCGCTCGCCGACAAAAACCAGTTCGCCGCCGCTTTCCTTGACGATGTCATTAAGGAATGCGTGGTCGGCAAGCACCGCATCGGCTTCACCGGATCGCACCGCTGCAATGGTTTCATCTGGGGTGGCGAACTCAACCAAGGTGGCGCCGGAGGACGCTACATAGCTTGATTGAATGGTGTTGACCTGGGCCGCAACAACACCCTTGGTGGCATCCGCGCCGGCGCTGGCCAGCCCGACATAGCCGCTCGGATCGGCCGGGAAATATTCCTGGGTGAAATCGATAACCTCGTCACGCTCGTCGGTAATGCTCATGCCGGCAATGATGGTGTCATAGTTGCCGGATACCAAATTGGGGATGATCGAATCCCATTCATTGGTGACCCAAACGCAGTCCAATTCGGCGATTTCGCACAATTTGTCGCCAACTTCACGCTCATACCCGTCAACTTCACCGCTGTCATTGATGAAATTATATGGTGGGTAGGCGCCCTCGGTGCCCATGCGCACCTTGGTCTGGTGACTGCCAGCATAAGCGCTGCCAGCGGCGAATGCGACGACGATGGCGCCAATAATAAATCTTTTCATCGAGTTACTCCCTGATGTTTATTTTATTGTCATTTTAGTTCGGTGCGGTGGCACTTAAAAATTGCCTTAACCGCGCTGATTTAGGTCCCTCGAACACTTCTTCAGGATCCCCTTCCTCTTCAATAACGCCTTGATGAAGAAAAATCACGTGATTTGCAACATCGCGCGCCAGGCGCATATCGTGGGTAACGATGATCATCGTGCGGCCTTCTTCGGCCAGCGCTTTGATGACTTTAACCACTTCGGCCTCAAGTTCGGGGTCAAGCGCGCTGGTCGGTTCGTCGAACAACATGGCATCAGGCTCCATTGCCAATGCCCGCGCGATCGCCGCGCGCTGCTGTTGCCCGCCCGATAGCTGCGCTGGATATGCATCGGCCTTATCGCCAATGCCGACCTTGGCCAACAGCGCCCGGCCGATTTCTTCGGCAGCCTGCGGATTTAATCCCAACACCGTGACCGGCGCCTCAATTACATTTTGTAAAACGCTCATGTGCGCCCACAAATTGAACTGCTGAAATACCATCGAAAGGTTGGTTCTTAGCCGACGCACCTGGCTGGCATCGGCCGGTTGGCGGCCTGCACCGGTATCGCGCCAGCGCACCGGTTCCTCGTGAAATAAGATGTCGCCTTCGGTAGGAATTTCCAGCAGATTGGCGCAGCGCAACAAGGTACTTTTGCCCGAACCCGATGACCCGATCATCGAAATTACATCGCCGCGTTTAGCGTGAATATCGATGCCCTTAAGCACCTCCAGACTACCAAAGTGCTTGTGGATGTTTTTCAGTTGCAAAATAGCGTTGCGAGAACCGACAGTGCCGTTTACGCCAGATACCAAGAAAACCCCCATCTGCCAGCATTAGAGCCGCGTTCTAGCGAAAATGATACTGGAACCTGGCCGCTACGTCCACCGTTTGCATTTTGCCGCCCCTTCCCGACGATCTGTGACCCACACCTCGCCAATAAAGGCGCCGACGTGGATTCAAACTCCAAGCAACACTTGCAAACTAAATCGGGAAAGGACCCCCAAATGCGAGTTAACGGAACTGTAAAATTCTTCAATCACACCCGTGGCTTCGGCTTCATTTCGCCGGAAGATGGCGGCAAGGACGTATTCGTTCATGCTACTGCCGTTGAACGCTCCGGCCTGCCGGCATTAAATGATGGCGATGCGGTAACGTTTGAGATCGAAGATGATCCGCGCGGCCGTGGCAAACAGGCGACCAACGTTCAAATGGCGTCCTAACAATTTGGCCCCTGCCCGGTTTCATCGCTGGGCAGGGACCGATTTAGGGTTAGGATCCAAACAATAGCAATCACCGTTGATATTAGGGTCTGAATGGATCGAAAACAGCCGATTGGATCGGCGGGCTTTTTGTATTCACAATGCCTACAGCTGCAATTTCATCTGCGGCTTTCCATTCGATATTTTCTCAAAAGTTTTTCCGTCGTGGTCGATGTTGCCCGACACTCGTTGCCGCAAGTTGGAAAAACTATCAAAGGTAACCACGTCCATCGGTTCATTAAACATGATGGTGACACGAAACCGGCCGGTGGTAGGCAAATTGATCACCCCCAAAACTTCGCCTTTAAATGCCTGGCCGAGATATTCACCGCATACGGTTTGACCGGGCATGACCGGGCACGACGGCTGGTTGCCGGCCGCCGCGTGCAAGGTGAGTACCTCTAATACCAATCGCATTTGAGTTTGGCTCAGTATGGGCATGCAAATCAGTTTCTTTCTGATTCGAGATGGCAAAGGAGATTTGCCATGCCTGCAGTTGTTGAACTTCGAGTTGATTTTGATGCGCGGTATCTTCGCTTGCTTGCTAAGCGGTGTAGGGATGCCAAACAAAGCCGTCGCTTATTGTCGGTTGCAGCCGTTTATGACGGTATGAACCGGTCAGAGGCGGCACGGATCGGCGGCATGGATCGTCAGGTCCTGTGTGATACCAAGGAAATTTAATATTGACCCATTTGACCGCCGCGATTTTGTTTGCTGACTAGGCGGAAACCGTGCCGTGGTGCGGACCCACCACAAGCGGCTCTAACGACGTCAGCGAACAAAATCGTGCGGCCAAATAGCGCCGATTTTTCAACCCGATGCAACATCTCGTGGTGGAGCAAACCGGCCCACTAAAGGCGCTTTTCCGCCCGATTTCGGGCACCGAAAAGCGCCCTGTGCTTGGGTTTTAAACCGGTGATTATCGCAAAACCACGGTGCTGGTTTTTGCCCATACGTTTCCAACATCGTTGCGAAACTTGCCCGATACCCTGGCCCAATACCTTGGCCCAATACCCTGGCATCGCGCCGCGTTTTGCGCCTAGCGCTTGTCACGAAGCGTTGGGATAGCTTCGTCGCGCTATCTCATTGTTTATGCGTGTCATTTTTCCCAAAACCGGTACCCACTTTTGGGTGACGCGCTCTCGCCGGATCAACCGGTTTGCCTCCATCAAATAGGTCAATATTAAGTTCCCTTGGTATCAAGGCTTTCAAAAAAACTTTGCCAACACGCTTGCAGCGCACATAGCCGATTTGCCGAAAGGCACATCAATAGAAATCTGGTGGCAGGATGAAGCAAGGATCGGCCAGAAAAATGGGCGGTGCCGTATCTGGGCAAAGAAAGGCACCCGTCCTCGCTTGCCGGCTGATCAGCGCTATCAAAACGCCTATCTGTTTGGCGCCATCTGCCCAAAGCGTGGCACCGGGGCTGCGCTGATGCTGCCGTGGGCCCATACCGAAGCCATGCAGTTGCACCTCAATGAGATCAGCAAAACCGTCGCCGCAAACGCTCACGGCGTTGTTCTTATGGTCCGGGCTGGCTGGCACACGACAGGCAAGCTCATCGTGCCAGATAATCTCACTATCATTTTGCTACCATCGCGATCGCTGGAACTGAACCCGGTTGAGAACATCTGGCAGTGCATGGGTGAAAACTGGCTTTCAAACAGCGTCTTCGAAACCTACGAAGCCATCATTGATGCAGGTTGCAGAGCATGGAACAATCTCATCGCCCAACCTGAAACAATCACCAGCATCGGAATGAGACAATGGGCTACCTTAATAAAAGCGCAGTTATCTGATGGCTTACGTCTTGAATTCTGATAATTGGATAACTTTTACCTGTCCGGATGAACGAAACGCTCTGTCATTTGTGAGAAAGCCATCACACCCGAAATGTTCTGCAGTAGCAAAATGTACCGCATCAACGGTTTTCAATTTGGTTAGTCCGGCAATCCTCGCAGCTTCAATAAGAATGTCTCGGTTAGCTGGTATTTGTTGAATGAAGTTTTCCTGAGAAAACAGTCGTCCATATTCTTCAGCCAGTTGCTCATTGTCATCGCGAAATGGTCCATGGAAACATTCCGTCAAAGTGATTTCGCTGGTGACAAGATTTATTCCGAATTCGTCAATCTCATTGAATGCAGATATCACTGAACCAGCGACATTTTTATTCCCCTCAATGAGGTAGATCAAAATGTTGGAATCAAGATAGAGGTTTTTGATGTCCGCTAAAGTTTTACTCATCGCCTCTAAATTCACGGACAGAAGCATCAATATCTTCAACGGTTCTCGGTTTTACACCTGCGCGTTTTCCAGCCCCCTTAAAAGATAGCGCAATCTCCAATTTGTTTTTGGGTGCTGTTTGTAATTCTTCCTGTTCGATTTCAGGCAGGTATTTTCTGAGAGCTGCGATCGTCAGATAGGAACGTGAACGATGCGTACGTCGAGCCGCTTTTTCCAAGCGTTTTTTCACCTCTGAGGGCATCCTCATTGAAATCGTTGCATCTGATGTTGCCATATTCATACTCGAATTGGTTAGTAGGTAAGATGTATTACAATGTAGTGCTTATTTGGTCAGAGTCAAATTATTTTGGACAATTTGCTGTTCTCTAATCTATCGTGCGGCATTTAATCGGGATGATTGATTCCTCAGCAAAGCCTATAAAATGGCGTCCTGGAAATACCATAACGAGTCATTAAATTGTCTCGGCTTTCTCAATTCTTGAATGCAGACTTCAATTTAAAAATATTGCTTTCGGACATTTTTGGCTTTCGCCCAAACCTAACGCCATTTTCCTTTGCCCGTTTCATTCATACCAATCGCATTTGAGATTAACCTATGTGCGCCCATTGTCTCATTCCGATGCTGGTGATTGTTTCAGGTTGGGCGATGAGATTGTTCCATGCTCTGAGCTGGTCCTAGAAAATCGGACAGCCTGTTAAGGTGTATTTCTTCGACGATGGAGGAATACGACATGG